>DASYJX010000027.1:0-34198 GCA_035996065.1 Steroidobacteraceae bacterium
GGCGATGAGCACTGTTCTCGTGACCGGCGGTTCGGGCTTCATCGCCGGCCATATCATCCTGCAGCTCCTCAATGCGGGCCATCAGGTGCGCACCACGGTGCGTAGCCTCAAGCGCGAGGGCGACGTGCGCGCCATGCTCGAGGAAGGCGGTGCGGAACCGGGCCATCGCCTGTTCTTGATCGCCGCCGACCTTGAGAATGACGGGGGCTGGCAGGAAGCTGCCGCGGGCTGCGAGTATGTTCTGCATGTGGCGTCGCCATTTCCCTCCAAGATCCCAAAACATGAGGACGAACTCATCGTGCCCGCGCGCGACGGTGCGCTTCGCGTGCTGCGTGCGTCGCGCGACGCCGGCGTCAAGCGCGTGGTGCTGACGTCTTCATTCGCGGCGATCGGTTATGGCCACGAGCCTCGGACCGCGCCGTTCGACGAGACGAGTTGGACGGATCCCAATTCCGGCGTGGCTCCCTACGTCAAGTCCAAGACCTTGGCCGAACGCGCGGCCTGGGAATTCATCGCCCATGAAGGCGGCGACCTCGAATTGTCGGTCGTCAATCCGGTCGCCGTGTTCGGCCCGGTCCTCGGACCTGATTACTCGACCTCGATCCTCCTGTTGAAGCGCCTGATCGATGGCCTGCCCGTATGCCCGCAACTTTATTTCGGCGTCGTCGATGTTCGCGACGTCGCGGACTTACACATCCGCGCCATGACGAGCCCGGCCGCCCGCGGCGAGCGGTTCCTCGCCGTCGCGGGGGACTGCATGTCAATATTCGAGATCGCCAAGGTGTTGAAGAGCCGCATGGGCGCGTCGGCCGGGCGGGTGCCCATCCTGCCACTGCCGAACTGGGTGGTACGACTCGCCGGTCTGTTCGACCCTTCGGTGCGGCAGATCGTGCCCGAACTCGGCAAGGTCAAGAATGCAAGCAACGCAAAGGCGAGGCACAAATTGGGGTGGACACCGCGTTCAAACGAGGAATCCATCCTGGCCGCGGCCGAGAGCTTGGGGGCCAAATAAGCCGGCGGTCAGGCGACGATGGTGGTATCGATGGTGACGCCGGACATCAGCGTGCGGGTGACTGGGGTTTTGCCGGCGATTTCAAGAAGGCGCTGCGTCTGCTCGGCCGTGAGCGGTTTGGAGAACGACAGCCGCCGATCGATATGGCCCTTCTGGTCGTCGTGCGTCGTGTAGCGAAGACCAACCGTGATTTTTCCCAGTTCCCACTCCTTGCGTCCCGCATACATCCGCAACGTGATGGAGGTGCAGGCGCCGAGGCTTGCGAGCAGCAACTCATGGGGCGAGGCGCCCGAATCGCCGCCGCCGCGTGCAATAGGCTCGTCGGACGTCAGTCGGTGATGGCCGGACGCGATCAGCTGGGCGAAGTGGTATTCACTCGTGACGGTAACGTGAGCCATCGAATCTCCTTCCCCCGTTATTCATCGCGCGGCGGGCGCCAAGTCCATCGCAGTGCCGTGCGAATCTATTGTGTGCAAGATCACCGGACGGCGCCACACTTTTTCTACGTATTCCAAAACTTTTTTGCTGCGTTCGACATCGATACCGCGGCCGTCGACCTTGTAATCGTGCGTAAGCTCGAGCGTTCCGTCGACTCGGACGTGCGAGGCCGCCACTGATGGCGCTCCGAAATTGTATTTCGGACCGACGATCGCCTCATGCAGAGCGTCCAAGTCGGTCTCCAAGACCTTGATGGAGCCGGAAGAATCGGCGTTAAAGCGGAACAATTGCAGTTTCGCGGCCAAGTCCGCATTCAGCTGATTGCGCACGAAACTGACATCGTCATCTTCTTGCATGATCCGCCGCGCGGCATCCATGCCCTCACGCTCGATGATGTCTTCCCACATCGAAAAGCCAAGGTGATACGGATTGATCCCCAGCGCGACCTTCTCGCCGCCCGCAATGGGCCGAACGACATCCGAATGGCACTTGATGGCATCAAGGTAAGCGCCTTGGGGCAAAAAGTCGGCCTCGCGCAGCAATCGCGCATGCCAGTAGGAGGCCCAGCCTTCGTTCATGATTTGCGTGGCGTGAACAGGATGGAAGTAAAACGATTCCTCGCGTACCGCAAGAAAAATATCGCGCTCCCACCCCTCGAGCTCGGGAGCATAGTTGGCTATGAACCACAGTAAATCGCGCTCCGGGTGCGGCGGAATCGCGGCGCGCTTGAGCTTCGGTCCCTCATCCGGCAGGGCGCCTTCGGGATTCAGAGCGGCAAACCGTTTGCTGAACGCGTCGTCCGGCCGCTCCGCTTTCGGTGCCTGATATTCGGGATACCGCTCGCGCTGCACGCGTTGATCGACGTCGATGTGCTGTTCGAGCGCGAGAGCCGCATCCAGTACCAGCTCGACCCGCTTCAATCCGTGTTCCTCCACCGCCAGCGTGATTTGCCGGGCGTGGGACGCGGCCTGTTCGACGATGTGATCTCCGACCTGCTGCTGGCTGCTGCGAAAAAGCATATTGTTGCGCGAGAAATCGGCATGTCCCAATACGTGCGCGGCTACCAGCATGTTTTCCGCAAGGCTGTTGCCCGCGGCCAGGTAGGCATGCCCTGGATTGCCGGGAAATACCACCTCGAACAGACGCGAGTTCCCCATACGATGCTGAATGAGCTGACTGATGTAGCGCACGCCGAACGACCAGTGAGGCATGCGCACCGGCAGCCCGTACACGGCGATTTCCATCATGAAGCTCGCAGGCACGGCTTCGAAATCGACCGGGTTGTATCGAAGGCCGGCGCGTGCGGCAAGCTCTTCGACGCGCGGCAGAAGTTCGCACCACTCCTTGTTTATCTGTGTCGCTGGCATCGTTTGATTTCCTCTGGACGCTAGCCGGCGGCCTGGTGCTGAAAGAAATGCCGAACCGCATCCCATATGTCCTCAAAGCGGCTGATTGCGAAACTTGCAGCCGGTTTCCCGCCGTCCGCCAGCGCTTTGAACAAGGTTCCGCATTCGCTGTTGAGTCGGCTCTGCGACGCGGCCGAAACCTCGAGATATCCCGTGTAATTGGCAATCGCTGCGAGCTCGCCCAAGGCGGCCTCGGCGTCGGCATGGTCGCTCGAGGCATTGTCGCCGTCCGACGCATAAAAGAGGTAGATGTTGTAGCGGCCCGGGTCGAAGCGGGCGGCGATGATTTCGTGAATCTTCTTGAGTCCGGAAGAGGTTACGGTGCCTCCGCTGCCGCTCACCTTGAAAAAATCTTCTTCATTGAACTCCCAAGCTTCGGTGGTGTGCGCGACGAACACGGTATCCAAGTGGCGGTACTGGCGGCGCAATCCCTGGACCGCCCAGAAGAAGAACGACTTGGCGAGCTGGCGATCGCGGTCCGACATGCTGGCGGAGACGTCCATGAGGAAGAAAACCACGGCCTGCGTGGCGGGTTGCTCGCGCTTCGTCAGTTGACGAAAGCGCAGATCATCATCCGTGAACTGCGGCGCATCGGCCGGTTGCACGCCGCGGCGTTTGATGGATTCGCGCATGGAGCGCCGCCGATCCAGACGAGAACGCGCGCCGTGCCGGTCCCAGCCCTCGCGAGTCCAGTCGGACTCTTCGGAGCGTCCGACACGGGCCTTCAGATTGGGCAATTTCATCTCTTCCCAAAGCCAATCGACGATGTCGTCGACTTTGAACTCCAGGAGAAATTCGAATCCGCCATCATTTCGCCCGCCGCCGCCCTTGCCCGAGGCGGGCGCGCCGCCCGGCTGGCCGAGGGTGTCGCCGGGCTTGGCCGCGCCTTGCCCAACGCCTTGTTGCTGCTCGGGCGGGCGCAATCGAAAATGATAATGCTCCAGCATACGGACCGGCACGCGTATGGTCTTGGTGCCGCCGCTTAAAACATCGCCTCCGGCGATGGCTTCGGGCAGGTGCGAACGCACCGCCTCGCGTACCTTGTCGTTGTGCCGCAGCCAATCGCGCGCGCCGCGTGAAAACAAATCATACCAACCTGCGATCGTGGTTCTGCTCGATGTGGAGTCGGAACCTCCCATAGATGCCTACTCTTGCGCCAACAAGGTCGTCACGTAGTTCAAGGCCTCTTTTGCGCTGTGCTCGTCATACCCATATTCGGCGATCAGGCGCTGTTGTACGGCAGAGATCTTCTTCTGCGCGTCGTCGTCGGGGCGCGCGCTCGAGGTAACCAAGCGCAAAACGTCGCGCCGCTCCGCGAACAAGTACTGTTCGATTGCTTCATGCATGCGCGCATGCCTGTCGAGCGAGAATTTTTCGCCGGCTTTGAAGGTGACCATGGCCTTGCGCACGACTTCCTGGCGGAATGACTGCTTGCCTGAATCCGACACCTTGATTTTTTCTTCCACCGAGCGCAGAAAACGCTCGTCGGGGGGGCGAGTCTCGCCGGTGATGGGGTCGGTGACCTTGCGTTGATCGAGCGACGCTTCGACCTCATCGAGGTACTTTTCCAAGAGCTGCTGCGCTTCCTGCTCGAACGAGGCGAACATCGAGCGGTGGACGTCCTCCTTCACCCAGCGATTGTAAAATTCCTTTCGCGCGACGACCAGGTGATCCATCCAGAGCTTCTTTTGCTTGGCGTCCATCCGCGCATCGCTGTCGATCGAATCCTTGAGCGCGAGCAACAATTCCATGCTCGTCAGGCTCTTGGCATCGCTTCGGGTGATGGCGTTCGAAATGGCATTGACGACGAAGCGCGGGCTCACTCCCGACAATCCCTCGTCCGGCGATTCGGCCTTGAGGTGCGTCACTTCGGTATCCGCAAAACCCTCGATCGACTCGCCTGCATAAATGCGCAGCTTCTTCGCGACGTCCAACCCTTCGCTCTCGGGCTTCGCCAGACGGGTGAGAATCGCAAAGACGGCGGCGAGCTTAAGCACGTGCGGATCGAGGTGAACGTGGCGGAATGCCGGCGCACCGGAAACCAGCTTCTGATAAATTCGCGCCTCATCGTGAAATGACAGCGCATACGGCACTTTGATGATCACCATGCGGTCGAGCAGCGCTTCGTTCTCTTTCTCCTGCAGGAACTTATTGAACTCCGCAAGATTGGTATGAGCCAAGATCGTCTCGTCGAGATGAATGAGCGGAAAGCGCGAAACCTTGACGTTCTTTTCCTGCGTCAGCGTCAATAGCAGGTATAGGAATTCACGCTTGACCTTGAGAATCTCGATCATCTCGAGGATGCCGCGGCTCGCGGCGTATACGGCGCCTGACCACGACCAGACCCGTGGGTCGCCCTCATCCCCGACCTCGGCTACCTTGGATAGGTCGACCGAACCGACGAGGTCGGCAATGTCGGCGGTAGTGGGGTCGTGCGGCGCATAGGTGCCGACGCCGACGCGCATGGCCTCGGATAAGAACACCCGCTCGACCGGCACGTTGAGGTAGTCGCCTTGGTGTTCGCGCTCAAGCCGATCTCGCGCCCAGGGACTCAATTCCCCGTTGATGTCGACCCCGTAGGTTTCGCGAAATTTACCGCGCAGGCTCGTCGGAACGAGGTTGAGCGGCGATTCATGCATCGGCGACCCCTTGATCGCGTAAATCGCGCCATCGTCCGTGCGGCTGTATTCTTCCAGTGCGCGCTTCAGCAGGATTGCCAGAGTTGATTTGCCGCCCGACGGGGGCCCCAGGAGCAACAGAAGCCGCCGACCGACATCCGATCCGGCTGCCGCCGCCTTGAAATAATCGACGACCCGCGCCAGCGGTTCGTCAATGCCAAAAAGTTCAGGCCGAAAGAGTTCTTGGGCGCGCGCTGTCTCATCGCTGTCGGCGCGGTCGCGCCCATACCAGCGGAGCATGTCCCAAATATATTGATGGCTTGCGCGCGTGAAGGCTGCGGGGTTGCCCGGCAGGATGTCGGCAAGAAAACTGCCAAAGCTGCCTTCCCAATGCTGAGCGCGATGCTGGCGGCTGAACGCGCTCAAAGATTCGATAAAAGTCGAACGACGATCGGAGTCGGTGTTACCGGTCTCTGGCTGCATGTAATGTACCTCCGCGCAGCAACGTCACCATTCACTCTAAATCCAACCAACCCTCCCTCTACATCCTCGGTCCATGTACATTATTGTATCGAGAGCGACCGGCGTCTCTATACACTACACTGTATTCAGTTGCGGCTTATGTCAACAGTGTTCTTGCTGCACATGTCACAGATTAAACCTCGCGCGTAGCAGCTCGCGCGCGTGACTGCGACCGCGTCGACGTTGCATGTGTTCCGCACACAACAACGAAGAGCCTGCTGCCAAGCGCGGCGAAGCGTGGTTTAGGTCACACTTTTGGAAATTGATCGGAGGCACCAAACGCGTGCTTGCGCCGGCGGCGATCGGATTCGATACATGACGCCGAAAACACCCGGCGATATACTGAAATCTTTCCGTGTGATTGTTTGGGCGTATGATGTGTGGCGCAGGGAAGCAATCAAGCGATCGCGCAGACGCGACCCCCACGCGTCGCCCAAAAAATTGGCAGCGGGAATGGCGTTCTCGCGAAGCGAGCGCATTGATGCGCCGCCCGGCAGTCAACCGCTCATAACGCGCGGCAAGATGGACCTAGCGATCGGTCTGGCGCGAGCAAAATTCGGCGACGTCAAAGAGGCGGTTCGAAAGCGCGGCCTCGTCTCGGGACGAAGGGACGGCCGCTCGGCCGGTTAGTTCCAGCTCTCGCGGCCCTATTCCAGGTCCGGATAGGGTCCTATGCCGCCGTCGGCGATGAAACGATCGATGCGCGCCGTCAGTACCGATAGAGGGACTGAGCCGAGCTCCAGCACCGTGTCGTGGAACGCGCGCAAGTTAAAACGGCTGCCGAGCGCCTTTTCGGCCTTGGCACGAGCCTTGAGAATCGCATCTTCGCCGAGATAATAGGACAAGGCTTGTGCGGGCCATGTGATATAGCGATCGACTTCCGTTTCGATTTCGTGCTCCGGCAACGCCGTGAACTCGCGCAGGTACGCGATGGCGTGCTGGCGGTCCCACCTTTGCGAATGAATCCCGGTATCGACCACAAGGCGCGCCGCGCGCCAGATCTGATAATTGAGCATGCCGAAGCGCTCGTAGGGGGTCTCATACATGCCCATTTCCACGCCCAGCTGCTCGCAGTACAGTGCCCAGCCTTCGCCATAAGCAGATATATAAGTGTGCCGGCGAAACTCCGGTTGTTCCTTATGCTCGAGCGCGAGCGGAAGCTGGAAAGCATGTCCGGGCGCAGATTCGTGCAGAGTGAGCGCGGGCAGGTTGTAGAGAGGACGGCTCGGCAAATCATAGGTGTTGAGCAAATAAAGTCCCGGGCCACCGCGCCCCGCCGTGTAGAACGGCGCAAGATCGTCCGGTACCGGCCGGATGGTGAATCGGGCCCGAGGCAAAAGCCCAAAATATTGCGAGGCCTTGCCATCGAAGCGCTTGGCGATCCAGGCGGCGCGCATGAGAAGCTCTTCCGGTGTCTTTGCGTAGAATCGGGGATCCGTGCGCAGAAACGAGAGGAATGCGGGAAAATCGCCGGTGTAGCCGGTTTCCTTCATTACGCCAAGCATCTGCTGATGCAAGCGGCCGACTTCCGATTTGCCGAAGGCATGGATGGCGGCGGGGTTCTCGTCGAGCGTCGTGAATTCCCGGATCTTGGCCCGGTAAAAGGCCCGTCCGTCGGGCAGGTCGTAGGCGGCAAGCGAGGTGCGGGTGCCGGGCAGATATTCATTGCGCATGAATTTCAGTAGTTCCCGGTATGCCGGCTGAACGGCATCAAGGATGACGCTGAGCGCTTGAGCGCGGAGGCTCGCTTGATCGGCCTGAGGCACGCCGGGCATGTCCCTAAAAGGCGTGTAGAAGAGGCTCGCCTCCGCCGTCGCCTCGGTCACCGCGGTGATCGAGGCATCGCGCCCTTTCAGAGTGACTCGCGGCGGCGTGAACCCGCGCTTGAGCCCCTCGCGCATCTCCGCTGTTTGTTCGCCGAAATACCGCGGAATGTCCCGCATTTGCGCGATCCAATTGCGATAGTCCTGGATCGCGCGAAACGGGCGGCGTGCCGTATAACCCAGATCCGTCCAAAAAGTGCTGTCCGCATTTGCGGGCATCTCGTAATCGCGAAACTTCTGGGCGGCAATCAGCGCTTCGATCTGCGGCAGATACACATCGTAATTCAGCTGCTCGACGGGAGACAGTTCCCCTTGGGGGAAGGAATTCAACTGCTGGCGAACGTCCTGCCACATCCGCAGGCGCATCGCCTGGCTTGCAGGATCGACCTTGGGTAGATGATCTCGAATGGGCTTTTGCGCATCCTCGTTGTCGGGGATTTGCTCATCACGCCACTTCCACTCGGCGGTGTAAATCGACTGCAAGCGGGCATCGACTCCGCTTGCCTGCGACGCAAAGCCCGAGGTCCCTGCCGCCGATGCGCACATCGCGGCCAAGGCCCAAAAAGAGCGTGGATGCATGAACCGAATCATGGCACGGATGGCCCGAACCGCGCCAAGTCAAATGCCCCGCGGTGATCGGCGCGATCGTCAGGCCAATGTGCTGCACGAAGCGCGAGATCATACCTACTATAATGGAGACCCGCGCAAATGGGTCTGTTGGGGCATTCGCGCGTGAACGGCCGGTCGTGGGTATGGATACTGTCGAGGTACTGATGAGCAGCAAGGCAGAAGCATTCGAGCATTGGATTCGAACCTCGTTCGTTCAGATCAACACCGAACTGGAGAATCTCTACTTCGCGAGCAGCGACCGCTCGCAAGTGATCGGATGCGGAGATCCGCTAAAGGCGTCGCTTCGCGATGAGGGACACACGCACGTCGCGGCACTGCTCGCGGAGGGAAACACGGGAGAGGGATTCGACAGCGCTTTCGGGGTGCTCGGCAGCGTGGGCCTTTATCTCGGCGCTTTGCGGCGCCACGAACTGACCAATCCGGCGCGCGAAGAGCGCTCGCCGTTTCCCGAAGCGTCATCGCTGGCCTTGCATGTGGGCGCATCTCTCGGCATGGCGCCGAGATTCTCAACCGGGCATTTGGCGACGCATAACAAGGCGCGCGCGGGCATTCGCAAGAGCTTTACCTCGCTTCCCGACGAGTTCCTGTTCATCGACGAGAATACGCGCGGGATTCTCTCCTTGCAGCGCACGGCGGATGCACTCACGAGCGTCGTTCATCTTGGCGTTTCCAGTCCCGTGGCAGACGTGCTATTCGATACCGCAAAACTGGCGCTTCGCGACGTCATACGATTCAATGACCGGCTCATGGGGCAGCTGAACGTCGAGAGATTTTTCTATTGCGTGCGGCCGTATTACAAGCCTTATCGCGTCGGGCGGCAGGAATATCGCGGCGCCAACGCCGGAGATTTTTCGGGCATCAACGAAATCGACTTGCTGCTCGGCCTGTGCCGGGCCAATGATCCCTACTACGCACAGCTGCTGGTCGATAAGATGCTGTTCATGATGCCCGCCGATCAGACCCGGCTGCGCGACTGCATGACGCGCACGAGCCTCCTCGATGAGCTCTTGGCGCTTGTCGAACGGTTCGGCCATGCGGGTTGGTTTCAGCAGAACGCGCGAGCCTTCCTCGAGGTGTGCGATTTGTTCGGGCAGGCGGCGGCGCAGCACCACGACGGCCTGGTCAGGCGGTTCATCGAGGGTCCTGCGGGAGCCTTGAGCGAACAAGCCCTTGCGGGGATTACGGCAAGCGGACCGCCGCTGCCGGTACTGTTGCGCTCGTTGGAAACGCTGCGTGATTTGCGGCTTGCTGCCAAGCGGCGCGATATCATTTCGCGCCACGATGACCTGGACAAGCTTCGGAGCGCCGTGCGGGATTATCGTCCCCCGGCGTGAACGGGTCGGCGGTCTCGGCCCGCGGGAGTTCATTGGTGGTCCCGCGGAATCGGTTCTTCCCACGTCTTGGTCCGAATAGTCACGCCGTCGCGCAGCAAGGTGCGTGTGTACTTGTAGAAGAAGGTGCGTGCATCGCTCGAGATGTCGAGGCGGCCGCGCCAAGTGAGCACGTGATCCTTCACTGCTTGGACGTACTCGGAGTCTCCCTGGACGCGTGCAATGTCCGGATGCGCATCGTCGATGTCATACGTGAGCTTCTCCGAATGATCGAATCGTCCCCACGGATACGAGACTGCCGTGGCACCTTTCCAGATCACGGTGCTGCGTTGCTTCGCTGCATCGCGAAAAACGGTCCACTCGCCGGGCCACGCGCCGCCGCCGCCGCCGATTCCCGTAATTCCAGGGGGGGACTCGACAGGCTCGGGCGACGCGAAGGCGGGAGCGGCGGCCCCCTGCACGGGTACGCGCGGCAGGACGACCCGCGACGGTGCGTCGCCGCCTAACATCACCGCTGTGGTCATGGGGTAGGGCGTCGGCCAGTTCATCGGCCACAACGCATTCGATACGGCAATACGGATGCGGTGCCCCTTCGGGAATACCCAGGACGCCAAATGTAGATCCAGCGATACCGGATACACCTTGCCCGGCACCAAGTCTTCGGGCTTGGCCATCGAATCGCGCTGAGCGCCGTTGATGCCGGCGCCGGTGACCATGGTCACGCGACCGTCCGGTGCCACGTCGGATAGGCGCACGAACCAGTCGGCCAGCGGCGCATCGGCCGCGACCTGAAGGCTGACGCGCGGCAGACCCAGAATCGCGACATCTTCGTCGAGGGCCTGCGAGTCGTAGGTCAGGCTAAAGGCATCCACCGGCCGTTGGTCGGTCAGAAGTTCTCCCCACCAGAACCCGGCCTCGACACCTGCCGAGGCAACGTAGCGAAGCTGGTCGCGCCCGCTGCTGCGCTCCTCCGACGAAAGACGGTGTTCCGGCTGCAGATACCAGATCATGGGGTTGAGGCCGGCGGGCGGCCAGTTTTCGGCGCGCCATTCGCCGGGCACGTCCTGTGCCCGCGACTCCGGCGCATGCCAGTGCTGCTGATAGACGATGACCTGGGGATCATTGAGCACGCCGGTGTCACGCCCCTTGAGCCAGTAGTCGAACCAGCGCACGGCCTGATCGCGCCATTCATAGAGAGGACCGTAATCGCTGCCGTTCGGAAAGCCGTGATTCCAGGGCCCGATCCAGGCCTTGAGCGGCGCTTTAACTCGCTCCAGCATGCGCGGGATGCTGTCCCGATATCCGTCCTGCAAGCCGCCGATCAAAAACGCCGGGACTTGCAAGGATTCGATGGGCCGCAGCGGCGCGCGCCAGAATGCGCTGTCGCGTTGATGCTTCATGTAGTTCAGCGACCACGGCGGCGAATCCATGCGGGGGCCGATCACGGATTCCTGCAGACTGAAATCCGGGGCTCCAGTGCGTCCCTGATCCAAATCCATCGTGAGCTCGAACTCGTCTACGTGAAATACGCCGTCCATGTAGTGCACGTCTTCCTTGAAAAGCTCTTCCGTAGCAGCCACCGCGAGAATGGCCTTGAGTGCGGGGGGTCTCCTCAACGCCATCTGAATCGAATTGAATCCGCCCCAGGAAATTCCGAGCATGCCTACTTTGCCATTCGACCACGGTTGATGCGCCAGCCACGCAATGACTTGCTCCGCATCCTGCTGTTCCTGAGCGGAGTATTCGCGGCCGGGCGGGGTGCCCTCGCTTGCGCCGAATCCGCGAATATCGACCCGCGCGCCCACATAACCGCGCTTGGCGAAATACGAGTGGGTGCCATAGTCGCGTGCGGCCTCGTCGTCATCCTTTCGATAAGGCAAGTACTCCAGCAGTGCCGGGAAGCGTTCTCCGGCCTTCAGAGGAGCCGGCATATAGAGAGTGACTGCGAGCCGCACGCCATCCTTCATGGGGATCGAAGTATTCTCGAGACGTACGCCATGGGCGGGCGCCGATGGCGGTACAGCCGCGGAGGCTCCGGATGAGGCTGCCAGCGCCAGAATGCCGATGACGCGGCTTAGCATGGAAATCTCCCGATGACGCATGCCCGGCAATATACGCGATGCGATTGCGTTTCAACCAAATCCTTCAATTGACCTAAGGGTCTTCCGTACAGCCCTCTCGTCGCCATTGCATCGTGGCGGGCGCGGTTGTTAACTGCGTCGCGGACGATCGCAAGCTGCCTGGATATATTCACCGCTGCAGCCGTCAAGAAAGAGAATGTCGATGACCGAAGATCAAGCCAAGTCCTACATGACCAAATTGTTGACGGCGATGACCCGGGCGGAGGCGTCGGACCTCTTCATTTCCAACCAATTCCCGCCCAGCATGAAGGTTCACGGCACCATGCGGCCGATGACGTCGCAAAAGCTTTCCGGTGAAACCACCCGTCGGCTGGCGGACTCGCTGATGGACCCCCGTCAACGCGACGAGTTCGCCAAGGAGCTCGAGTGCAATTTTGCCATCTCCATTCCCGGGGTGGCCCGCTTTCGTGTCAACGTGTTCGTTCAGCAGCAGCATGTGGGCATGGTGATCAGGACGATTCCAGCCGAAATACCCAATTTCACGGCGCTGGCGTTGCCGGAGATCCTCAAGGAAATCGTCATGACCAACCGCGGTTTGGTGCTCGTCGTAGGGGCCACCGGTTCAGGCAAATCCACATCATTGGCGGCCATGATCGATCACCGCAACCGCTCATCCCCGGGCCACATCATCACCGTGGAAGATCCGGTCGAATTCGTGCACCAATCTCACCAATCGTTGATCACGCATCGGGATGTGGGTATCGACACGCATTCCTGGCATCACGCATTGAAGAACACCCTGCGCCAAGCACCCGATGTCATTCTGATCGGCGAGATCCGGGACGCCGAAACCATGGAGCATGCCATTGCGTTCGCCGAAACGGGTCATTTGTGCCTGGGCACTTTGCATGCAAACAGCGCCAACCAGACCATCGACCGCATCATCAACTTCTTTTCCGAGGAGCGGCGCAAACAATTACTGATGGATCTCTCGTGCAACCTCAAGGCCATCGTCTCACAGCGCTTGATCCGCACCATCGACGGCGAAGGACGCAAGGCGGCCATGGAGATATTGATCAACACGCCCATCATTGCCGAGAAGATTCTCAAGGGAGAGTTTCACGAGATCAAAACCCTCATGTCGAAGTCGAGGGAACTGGGTATGCGGACCTTCGACTGGTCCTTATTCGAGCTTTATAACGACGGCGATATTTCGTATGACGAGGCGATCCGAAACTCCGATTCCGCGAACGAGCTGCGTCTGAATATCAAGCTGAACGGCACCCGACCCGGTCCCGCGGCGGTTGCGTCGGCGATGACCGCGTCTTAGCGTGCCTTCAGGCGTAATCGGCTGCGCTCAGGCGCAATCGGCCAAATCGTCGTCGTCCGCCGATGGTTCCGCGAACAGCGGATTGTCGGACGCGATCTGACGGCCCATGAAGGCGATCTTGTCCCATTCCTCGGCTTGCAGATAATCGCGGTCGCGCGCGAACTTCTGCACGACTTCCAGAAACGCCTGCCTGTTGGTCGCGGCGGCCGAGTAATACAGCTCGAGAAGCTTCATGCGCAAATCGTGGCGGTCAGGCTCGCGTTCGATCGCCAATCTGAGCACGTCGGCCAGGTTCGTGCGCCGTTCTTTCACAACCACCTGCTCGTTGAGCACGCTGGGCATGTGCACGTGTTGAGCGGTCATGTCGAGATCGACCAAATTGTAGTCGAGGCGCGTGGCATCGACGCGGGTGCTTTCGGCATTGACTGGGAGCTTCATGGTTTCCATAGCCATATTCAGCGTGGTGTGGTCCGTATCCGGGCGTGAGATGGTCGCCGCGGCATTGTTGACGCGCTTCGGCATGATGAGAGCCGCAGGCACCGGTATCATGGGATGAGTGTCGTCCTCGGACATCAGCGCGGGACTCTCCTGCGTCTCGAAATCGAAGTCCACGTCGATATTCACAGGCGCAGCCGAGTGGATCTCGTTATGCCCTTGGGCTTGCGGCTGGGCGCGGGCGGTATCGTCCAGGGCCTGGGGTTTCACGACAGCTCTTGTTCGTTCTGCCGCGGCGAGGGGTTCGTCGGTCAAGGTTGCGGCCGGGGTGGCGGCACCGGTGTCGCTGCGCGCTTCGCCCGGCTTGGGCGTACGGCGGCGGAACCGCAAATACAAAGAGGCCAACGCTCCTGCAAGTAACCCAAAGCCACCGATAACGGGAACCAGGGAGGCGTGTTGGGACTCGGCCGGCGAGGGCGCTTCGTCAGCGCTTGGAGCGACGACGCTCGGCACATCGGTGCCCGGCGCGTCGACGACTGGCGTGTCGACGACCGGCGCGGCGGCGATTGTGGCAACCGGCGCCGTCTTTTCGACGAGAGCAACTTGCTGCTGCACGTCGACGATTTTGTCATGCTGGTTCACGAGGAGCCCCTGCACTTCGGCGAGTTCATGTTCAAGCGATTGAACGCGCCTGTTCAATTCTTCGGTTTCCGGCGTCTTGGATGCGGGCGCAGCGTCGGCGGCTCCCGGAGTGCTCGCGTGCAAGGCTCGCTCGGGCGAATGCCATGCTGCCATCTGCACGTGAAACTCGCGCTTCGCCTCTTCCGGCGAGATGGCGCCCACCTGCGCGTCCGTCGGGATGGCAAGCACGGCACCGAGGTGCAGCCGGTTGATGTTGCCGTCGAAAGCGCTGGGGTTGGCGCGAAAGATCGCGATCATCATCTTTTGCAAATCCGACGGGGATCGCTCACCGACTCGCCAGGCGATGCCGCGGAGGGTGGCCCGCGCGCCGACCGTGATCCGCGTCATCTTTCGGGCAGATCGCTCGCCCCGTGCATTGGGCCGATGGCTTGGCGGATCGACTTGACGCGCCACCGTTTGTATCTTGCGTTCCAGGATCGGCGTCGCTGCCGCCGGAGCGGCGGGAAGGCTGGGTGCGCCCGGCGCGGAGGGCGCGGTTGCGGCCATCGCGGTTGCGGCCGCCGCGGCAGCGAATCCCGGAGGATCGAGCAGCAGAGTGTATTCACGGACGAGTTCGCCGTTGCGCCAGTGCAGGTCGACGAGAAAGTTGACCAGCGGCTCGGTGAAGGGTTCGGTCGAGCGTACAGAGAGCACGGGTCGCCCGCGGCTGTCGTGAGCGACCTTGAAGGTTGCCGAGGCGAGAAAGGCGGGGCGGTCGGCGCCGTAGCGCAGGAACGTTTCGCGATTCGCTACCGCAGCCCGCAAGTCGTTCAACTCGGCGGCGGTGGCCCCGACGAGGTCGATCTCGGCGGCGAGGCGTTCGTTTAGCGCAGAATCGACATGCATCTCGCCCAAACCGAGCGCATGGGAAGCGCCGGGCATTGCAAGGGCCATCATCAACATTAACGGGTTCTTCCCGTTCGCCATTGTTTACTCCACCGCACACCATTGGATCAATCTGGGCAAATCCTATTCGACTGGATCGAGCCTTGGATACAAGGTATTTCAAAGACTTCGACGCAGTTCACGCATGTTTTGCGGGGACCGATGAAGTTTGCCAGGGGAGGCAGGCTCGAGCCTGGACCGGTCGCGTATGTGATGCAGTCGGTGTTCGGCATTTGGAGGCGGTTGCCGGGACCCAAATATTTCAGTAGAATGTAATAGGCTTTAATATTTCCATAGGTACACATGGCGCACGCTTCCATCGACAATCGACCCGAACCGCGCCGGGTACTGACCGGCGCGGTGGTGCGCGCCTCGGCGTTGCTGGAAATTACACAGTCGAGCCTCGCGCAAATTCTAGGGCTCAGCCCATCGACCGTTTCGCGCATGGCAAACGGAACGTATACCCTTGACACTCAGAAGAAGGAATGGGAACTCGGCGCGTTATTCGTCCGCCTGTTTCGCTCGTTGGACGCTTTAATCGGTTCCAACGATACGGCTGCCCGGGGGTGGCTCTACGGGCAAAATCATGGCCTGGTCGGGCGTCCAATCGACTTGATTCGCAGCACCGAAGGCTTGGTTCGTGTCGTCCAATACCTGGACTCGGCGCGCGGTCGGATCTGAGGCGCTGCGGGCGCGGCGGCGCCTGTGGCGGGCGGTGGAAGCGCAGCACATCGCCTCCACTTTGCGGCTGGTCGCGAATGTCGAGGAGCAGCTGTTGCTCGAGCGGCTGCTGGATCAGAGCAAGCCGCCACTGCCCGCGGATGCGAGTGACCTGCATTACCTGCTCTCGACTCCATTTCGCTACTCCTCACCCATCGGCTCTCGGTTTCGGGCGCCCGCCGATTCGGGAATTTGGTATGGCGCGGAGGCGCAGCGCACCGCCTGTGCGGAGCTCGGTTTTTGGCGCTGGCGATTCTTGATAGACAGCGACGCGTTGGAGACCATCGGACCGTCGCCGCAAACCGTTTTTCGCGCAGGTATCGACGGGCGCCTGATCGATCTGACCCGCTCGCCGTTCAAGCGATGGCGCGCCGATTGGACGCACCCGGACGACTATGGCCCCTCGCAGTCCTTCGCTCGGGTGGCGCACGAAGCGGCCATCGATGCGATCCGCTATGAGTCGGTACGCGACCCCGAACATGGGCCGGCGGAGGCCGTGCTTCGGCCATCGTGCTTCAAGCCACGCAAGCCTTTGGAACAGCACACCTGGTTCCTGACCGTTCGTCGCCAGGCGGTGACTTGGCAGCGCGAGGGCGAGACCTTCGAATTTGACGCGAGCCTATGGTCGTCAATGACGGCGAGGCGGACTCCTTAAATCGCTTACAATCCACCTACGAACGAGGACCGCCATTGATTGGAAATTTCAAAAGCGACAACGTCACGCCGGCTTGCGATGCCATCATGGCTGCGATCCATGCCGCGAACTCAGGCTCGGTGCCCTCTTATGGCGGGGACGAATTCACTCAGAGGCTGCAAACCGTCGCGAGCCGGGTGTTCGGCACGGAGGTGGCGATTTATCCGGTGACGACGGGGACCGCCGCCAATGCGTTGGCGCTGTCGGAGATCACGCCTCCCTATGGCGCCGTATACTGCCACCACGCAGCGCATATCGTCACCGATGAGTGCGGCGCGCCCGAATTCTTCACCGGCGGCGCCAAGATGATAGGATTTCCGTCGGCCGACGGAAAAATCACTGCCGACCAATTGGCGGGCGCAATCGCATTCGCCGATGACATGGGTGTGCACCATGTCAAGCCCGGCGCCGTGAGCTTGAGCCAGGCCACCGAATGGGGAACCGTATACGAAAGTCCGGAGGTGTCCGCACTCACCGCCGTCGCCAGGCAGCATGGTCTGCCGGTGCATATGGATGGCGCGCGATTCGCCAATGCGCTGGTGCATCTGGGCTGCACTCCCGCCGAAGCCACGTGGCAACTCGGTGTCGACGTGCTGTCGCTGGGCGCGACCAAAAACGGCGCCCTGTGCGCCGAGGCCGTGGTTTTTTTCGATCCGGCGCGGGCGCGGGACTTTGAGCGCCGCCGCAAACGGGCGGGGCATCTCTGGTCAAAACTGCGATTCGTGAGCGCTCAGCTTCTCGCCTATTTGGAGAATGGACTGTGGCTTGACAACGCCCGCCATGCGAACGCGATGGCGTCGAATCTCACTGAAGGGTTGCGCAGCGTCGCGGGTGCCTCGCTATTGCAGGCGGTCGACGCCAACGAAGTATTCGTGGCGCTGCCCGAAGAAACCGTCGCCGCGTTGGAGAAGCAAGGGTTCGAGTTTTACCGGTGGCCCCTGAGCACCCCGCCGACCGGCGTGGCGATTCGCCTGGTGACCTCGTACGCGACGCCGCAGGCGCACGTCGATGAGTTCCTCGCAACAGCGCGCGCCTGCGCGCGCCCTTAAACGAAGGCCGATTCCCATGCCGATGCGCGTCGACGCCGAGTCTTGGGCCTATCGAGTGCCGTTCCGCGTCTCGCGCGGCGCTGAGGCCGCGCTCGACGTCATCGTCGTTACGCTCACCGATTTCGAGGGCCATGTCGGCCGCGGCGAGGCGGCGGGGGTCGACTACGATGGAGAAACCGCTCCCCTCATGTGCGCAGAGCTCGAAACGGTGCGCCCTGCGATCGAGCGCGCGCTGGGGCGAGGCGCTTCGGAGCGTGGGGCGCTCGACGTGTCGACATTGTTGCCGCCGGGCGGCGCGCGTAATGCCGTGGACTGCGCGCTCTGGGACCTGAAGGCCAAGCAGCATCGCACGACGGTGTGGGAATTGGCGCAATTGCCGAACCCACGGCCACTGACCACGTCGATCACGCTCGGAATCGATACGGACGAAGCCGTCACGGACGGTGCACGCCGCTATGCCGGGTGGCCGCTGATCAAAGTGAAGGTCGATGCCACGCGCCATCTCGATGCCGTTCGGCTGGTGCACGCGGCATGTCCAGCCGCGGGGCTCATTGTCGATCCGAACCAGGCCTGGACGTGCGATCTTCTCAACCGATTGGCGCCGGAATTGCATTCCCTCGGCGTCATATTGATCGAGCAACCGGTGCCGCGCGGTGAAGACGAGACCCTGCGTGGCTATGTCGGTCCGACAAGACTCGCCGCGGACGAATCCGTGGCCGATCGTGCCGGACTGGCGAAGGTCAAGGATCGATACCAAGTCGTGAACGTCAAACTCGACAAGACCGGCGGTCTCACGGAGGCGCTTGCTCTGGCGCGGGACGCCCGCTCGCTGGGCCTTCAGGTTATGGTGGGATGCATGGCGGGGACGTCGTTGGCCATGGCGCCCGGGATGGTCGTCGGGCAACTGGCGGAGTTCGTGGATTTGGATGGGCCGCTGCTGCACACGGCGGACCGAGCGCACGGCATTCGGTATGATCGCGGCCTGATGCAATTACCGTCGGATAAGTTATGGGGTTGAACGTGTGGAAAGCATTGCTTCGTTTCGGCGCGCTCTGCGCATGCGTGCTTTGCATGCCTGCGTTCGGCGAGGAAGCACCCTTCGATCTGATCATCGCCAACGGTCACATCATCGACGGAACGGGCTCGCCGTGGTATTCGGCGGACATCGGCATTCGCGGCGGACACATTGCGGCCATCGGTAAATTGAACGGCGCTGTGGCGAAACGGCGGATCGACGCTGCAGGCCAGGTCGTGGCGCCGGGGTTCATCGACATGCTGGGCCAGTCGGAATTCACCATTCTGGTCGATCCGCGATTGCCATCGAAGATCTATCAGGGAATCACGACGGAGATCACCGGCGAGGGCACATCGGCGGCGCCGATGACAGGCCACGCGCGGTTCGAAGCAGGCCAGGCCTTGGAGCATTATGGGCTCCAGGCGGACTGGCAAAACTTCGCCGAGTATTTTGCTCGGCTCGAGCGCCAAGGCATCGGGATCAATCTCGCGTCCTATGTCGGGGCGACGATGGTACGCAAGGCGGTGATCGGCGGCGAGAATAGGCCGCCCACGCCGACGGAACTCATGCGCATGCGCGCGTTGGTGCGCGAGGCCATGGAGCAGGGCGCGGTCGGAGTCTCGACGTCACTGGAGTATGCCCCCGCGATGTACGCGAGCACCGAGGAATTGATCGCCCTGGCTGCAGAAGCTACCCCTTATGGCGGCATCTATGCCAGCCACATGCGCTCCGAGGGGGACGGCATGGTGGCCGCTCTCGAGGAAACATTTCGCATCGGCCGCGAAGCACATATCCCCGTGGAGATTTGGCATCTGAAAGTCGCCGGCAAGAAGAACTGGGGACATATGCCCGACGTGATCAGGCGGATCGAGGCGGCGCGCGCGGCTGGTCTCGACGTCACCGCGGACACCTATGCCTATCCTGCCTGGTTCAACGAGATGTCCGCGTTCGTGCCGCCGTGGGCGCATGACGGCGGCAACGAGAAAATGGTGGAGCGCCTCAAGGATCCTGCCATGCGCGCGCGAGTGCGCAAGGACATGGAAACCCCGAGCGCCGAGTGGGATAACGAATGGGACGAAGTGCCGGGACCCGAATCCATCGTCGTCGGCGTCGTAAAAAACCCGGCCTTGCGTTCCTTGCAGGGTCAGAGCATCGCGGCCATCGCCAAATCCAGAGGCAAGGATCCGCTCGATACCTTGCTAGATATCCTCGTCGAGGACGATGGGTATTCCGAATGCGCGGTGTTCGGCATGCAAGAGGACGACGTAGCGCTGGCGCTGGTCCAGCCCTGGACTTCGATAAACAATGACAGCTCGGGGACGTCGCCTGAAGGCCGATTGGGCGAGGAACATCCGCATCCGCGCGCGTACGGGACTTTCCCCAGGATTCTGCGCAAGTATGTGCGCGAAGAACATCGACTGTCGCTGGAGCAGGCGATCGCCAAGTTCAGTGCTTTACCGGCGCAGCGCATGCGGCTCACCGATCGCGGCGTATTGAAGCGCGGCCTGTGGGCAGATGTGGTGATATTCGATCCTGCCACGATCACGGACCGCTCGACCTTCAGTTCGCCGAACGAGTTGGCTGTCGGCATGAAGTGGGTGCTGGTCAACGGAGAGCCCGTGATCGCCGACGGCAAGATGACGGGGGCGAAGCCCGGACATGTCCTTCGCGGGCCAGGGTACGAGCCCGCCCATACACCGCGCAGCGGTGACTGCGTCAACTGTGGCAAGAAAAACCTCTGAACGGTCGTACAGTTGCGGCATCGCAACGCCGGGTGTTCCAGGAACGAGCGGGGCGGTCATGCCTCTTTGGCATGTATAATCATATGAAATCAATTGCTTAGCATCAGTATCGAACGCGTTACTGGCGACCGAAACAGGTGAGTTTCGCGCCACGCGCTACTGGCTGAGGGTCCCCGAACCGCTGTTGCGGGTTTGACAAAGCAGCCGCGGCGCATTCTTATAAGGCGACAACTTAATCGGGGATCGACTGGATGTTCAATTGAACAGCGCTTCGGAGCCCATTGGAACATTGGACGTTGCGCTCGGTCATGCTGCCCGCTTGCTGGAGAGGGATGCTGCGCTTGCCGCCGAGCAGGCGAGTGAGATCCTCAAGGCTGTGCCGGGCCATCCGCATGCGCGCTTGATTCTGGGCGCCGCATACCGCATCACCGGCCGCGCGGATCTCTCGGTGCAAATATTGGAACCGCTCTGCCGGGAGCAGCCGCGATCGGCGCCCGCGCATTTGGAATTCGGCATTGCCCTGGGAGAAGCAGGTCGCGGAGCCGAGGCCCTGGCCGCGCTCCGGCGCGCATCGCAGTTGAAACCCGACTCCGCCGATGCCTGGCGGTTCCTCGCCGATCATCTCGACGCTGCGGGCGACGCAAGCGGGGCGGATCAGGCCCGCGCGCGCTACCTCAAGTCGGCCACCAAGGATCCACGTCTGCTGGAAGCGGCTGCGTTCCTGATCGCGAACGAGTTGCCGCACGCCGAAGCCCGATTGCGCTCGCACCTCGCGCAGCACCCCACCGACGTTGCCGCGCTGCGTATGCTCGCGGAAGTGGCGGCGCGGCTGCGCAAGTACGCAGATGCGCAAGCGCTCCTCGAGCGCTGTCTTGAACTCGCCCCTAGCTTCGATGCGGCCCGCCACAACTATGCGGTGGTGCTCAATCGGCAAGGCAAGGCCGCAGCGGCGCTGCCGCAAGTCGATGCACTGCTGGCGAAGGAACCGCGCAATCCGGGATATCTGAACCTAAAGGCTGCGGTGCTCTCGAGCCTCGGCGACTATGGCGAGTCGATCGAAGTGTACTCGGCCGTGCTCAAGAGCTATCCGCTGCAACCGAAGATCTGGATGAGCTACGGTCATTCCCTGAAGACCGCAGGGCGCCGGGACGACAGCGTGGCTGCTTACCGCCGCGCGATCGCCATGCAGCCGACATTGGGCGAGGCCTATTGGAGTCTCGCGAACCTCAAAACTTTCCGATTTTCCGACACTGACGTTGCCGCAATTCGCCGCGCATTGGAGCGAGACGACCTGAACGATGAGGACCGCCTGCATTTCGAGTTCTCGCTCGCCAAGGCGCTCGAAGATGCGGCGTCCTATGAACAGTCATTCGTTCATTACGCCAGTGGCAACGCGATACGCAGACAGCAGCACCCGTACAGCAGAGAGGAAAACACCCGGTACGTTGGCCGATCCAAACACCAATACACACAGGATTTTTTTGCGGCACGCACGGGCGCCGGGTCGCTGGACCGGTCGCCCATCTTTATTGTCGGCCTGCCGCGCGCAGGTTCCACGTTGCTCGAACAGATCCTTTCCAGCCATTCGCTGGTCGAAGGCACCATGGAACTGCCGGACCTTCCGCAAATTGCGCGTGAGCTTGCCGTACGGAACGAGCAGGATAAGGAGGCCCCATTTTTTGAAGCAGTGACTGCGCTGGATCCAAAGGAGCTGCGCAGCCTCGGCGACCGGTATCTCGCCTCGACGCGCATTTACCGCAAAACCGCGGCGCCGTTTTTCATCGATAAAATGCCCAACAATTGGCTGTACGCGGGACTCATTCATTTGATTCTTCCGAATGCGAAGATCATCGACGCCCGGCGGCATCCGCTCGGCTGCTGCTTTTCGGCATTCAAGCAGCATTTCGCCCGCGGGCAGAACTTTTCCTACGACCTTGCCGATCTCGGTAGTTATTACCGCGACTACGTTGAGCTGATGGCGCACGTGGATGCGGTGCTTCCGGGGCGGATTCATCGCGTATTCTACGAGCGCATGATCGAGGATACCGAAGCTGAAGTTCGCCGGCTTCTTGATTACTGCGAACTGCCGTTCGAGGAGCAATGCTTGCGGTTCTATGAGAATGATCGGGGGGTGCGCACCGCCAGTTCGGAGCAGGTGCGGCAACCGATTTTCAAGGAGGGCTTGGACCACTGGCGCCATTACGAGCCTTGGCTCGGGTCGCTGAAAGATGCGTTGGGTTCGGTCCTCGATCGGTATCCAGCCGTGCCACACTCTGCGATGTAGCTTTGATTTGGGATTTGTCGATCAATTAAAACTCAAGGGAGCAAGGGAATCATCATGACTCGTAGCGTATCAACCGGGCATAAACGCCTACACGTCGCCGGCCGCCCGGGCGGCTATCGTCATCACCTGCTGCGCCAATTGCCGCTGGCCTCGGCTATCTCGGCGATTCTGGCGGGAGCACCCGCGGTACATGCTGCCGCGGAGGCCGAAACCAATACTCTCGAAGAGGTCGTCGTCACGGCGCAAAAGCGCACCGAGAATCTGCAGAACGTGCCGATCAGCATCGAGGTGCTGAGCGGCGCGCAGCTCGAGCAACTCGATGTCACAGGCCTCGACGGCTATGTGAAGTACTCGCCCAGCATTTCCTACTCGCGCGGCCAGGGTCAGGGCGGTAATGGTCAGCCGGGCAGCTCGCACATCTATATGCGCGGCGTGGTGAGCGGCGCGAACGAAAACCACTCGGGATCGCAACCGAGCGTCGGCACCTATCTAGATGAGCAGCCGGTGACCACCATCGACGGCACGCCCGACGTTCATTTGTACGACATTCAGCGCATCGAGGTTCTCGAAGGACCGCAGGGTACCCTGTACGGTGCAAGTTCCCAGGCGGGCACGGTCCGCATCATCACCAACAAGCCGGATCCGACCCATTTCTCCGCCAGCTACGACGTCCAGGGCAACAAGGTGAATAACGGCGGCACGGGTTACGAAGTGGAGGCGTACGCCAACATTCCGCTCACCTCGGTGGCGGCGATCCGCCTGGTCGGTTATTACCAAAAGGATGGCGGGTACATCAGCAACATCGCGGGAACCAACAAGAGCGCCTGTATAGAGAATGGTGTGCGCACCTTCCCGACCTGGGCGGGAGTGCCCTCGAGCTTTCCGGCGGTAACCCCGTGCCCGGCGCCGACGACGATCGGTGCAGGATCCATCAGCAATGCAGCCTACCGTGCGAAAAACTACAACGGGGTGGAAACCAAGGGTGGCCGCGCGGCCCTCAAGGTCGATATCACCGACAATTGGAGCGTCACCCCCACCGTCATGGCTCAGTCACTGAAGGCTAACGGGTTCTTCGGCTACGACCCCGCCGTCGGCGACCTCAAGCTAGTGCATTTCGGTCCCGAAACCTCCGATGACACCTTCAGTCAGGCGGCCTTGACAGTCGAAGGAAAGATCAGCAATTTCGATATCACGTACGCGGGCGCCTTCATGAAGCGCGACACCCATTCGATTGCCGACTACAGCGACTATTCGGAATTCTATGACCGTGTTTTCGGCTCGGGAGCGTACTGGGTCGATCACGCCGGCAAGCCGATCATGCCGCAGGAACTCGTCGTCAGCGTAGGCTACTTCCAAAAATGGAGCCATGAGCTGCGCCTATCGACCCCGCAGGATCTGCCCGTCCGTGCAACGATCGGCGTGTTCGCCGAGCGCCAGCAGCATCGTATTTGGGAGCAATACGTCATGCCGGGATTCGGTTTCACGAATCCCTACGGCACGCTCAATTCGCCGACACCGAACCCGGACGGATTCGACCAAAGCCTATCGATCCCGACACTCGCGAACTCCATCTGGCTCACGGACGAGACGCGCATCGACCATGACAAGGCGGTTTTTGCGCAAGCGACCTGGGATATCACTTCGCATTTTTCCGTGAATGGAGGTCTGCGATATTTCACGTACGACAATACCCTGGGTGGCTTTTACGGGTATTCGAAGAATTACCCGTTCTCTTCGGGCGAGAAGTTATGCAAAGGGCGCCCCCCCACGACCCCCTTCGCCCCTTGCACGGACCTTGATAAACGGGTGACCGGGAGCGGCAACGTTCCGCGCGCGAACATCACGTACAAGTTCGATCCCGATAAACTGGTTTATGCGACCTTCTCCAAGGGCTTCCGTCCGGGCGGCGTCAACCGGACTGAGAAGGCAGGCATCGGGCCCTACCAGGCGGACTTCCTCAAGAACTACGAGATCGGCTGGAAGACGCAGTGGTTTGATCACCGTCTGCGTTGGAACGGTGCGGTGTTCTGGGAAGATTGGAAAAATTTCCAGTTTTCCTTTCTCGGACCCAACAGCGTGACCATCATTGAGAACGGCGGCAGCGCGCGGATCAAGGGCGTCGAGAACGAGATCGAGTGGGCTGCGACCAGCGCTCTCACGTTGAGCACGAGTTTCACATTCCTGGATGCACGGTTGACGCAGAATTATTGCGGTTCCGTGGGCGTGACGTCATGCGCGAACCAGGTGAATCCTGAGGTGTTTGGGCCGCCTTTGATCGGGCCCCTGGCCCCCGCAGGGACCAACTTGCCCATCACGCCCAAGTTCAAGGGCAACGTCATCGCTCGATATAGCTTTAATGAGGTGGCGGGTTGGAAGCCGTTCGGACAGGCCTCGTGGGTCTACCAATCGAGGTCGACGCCGACACTCAAGGTGGACCAAGCGGCAACCCTCGGTATCCAGCCTGCCTACGGCCTGCTTGATTTGATTGGCGGGGCGCAGCTGAATCAAACCACGATCTCGCTGATCGTGACCAATGTGGCCGATCGGCGTGCACAGCTCTCGCGCTTTGCACAAACGAATCCGGATCACGAGAATCAGCCTTACGTCATTCCCGCACAGCCGCGCACCTACGCAATCCAGTTCGGACAGAAGTTCTGATGGTCACGCGACGCGCCGGCGGGAAAGCCCGCCGGCCGTTCGCTCCGTCGCAGAGACGATCAATGAAGCTTCTTCCGCGCATCCTGCTATCGGCGGGTTGGGCGCTCAGCGCGCTGGCGCATGCCGAGCGCCTGCCGGTCCTCAAGCAGATCGACCTGCCGCATCCCTATTACTTTCGCGAGATGTATCTGCCGCAATTGACCAGCGGTGCGAGCAGCCTCGCGTGGTCGCCGGATTCCCGCGAGCTCGTCTATTCCATGGCGGGCTCGTTATGGCGGCAGGCGTTCGGCAGCGGCGTCGCGCAACAGCTCACCGCTGCCTCGTACGATTATCAGCCGGACTGGTCGCCGGACGGCCGTTGGGTTATCTACAGTTCGTATCGCAACGATGCGATGGAATTATGGATACTGGACCTGTCCGATGGTTCGGCGAAACCGCTGTTGTCGAACGGTGCGGTCAACCTCGAGCCGCGATTCTCGCCGGACGGCAAGCGCATCGTATTTGTATCGACGCTGTACAACAAGCGTTTTCATATTTTCACGGCCGATATCAGCGACGGCAAGCTCGATCGCATCGAGCGCCTGACCGGCGAGCACAAGAGCGAACTGCCGCGCTACTACTACAGCGCCTACGACCATGAGATCAATCCGGTATGGAGCCGCGACGGCCGCGAAATCATCTATGTTTCCAACCGCAATCACATCTACGGGACCGGAGGGTTCTGGCGCACGCCGTCGCGGGCGGCCGCCGGCGAGGATATTGCGGCAGGTTCTGCCGCACGCGAATTTCACTACGAAGAGACGAATTGGAAGGCGCGTCCGGAGCTGTCACCCGACGGATCGCGCCTGGTGTTCAGTTCCTACCTGGGACGGTCGTGGCACAACCTCTGGGTGATGCCTGCCGGCGGGGGCGACCCCTTTGCGGTCGGTTACGGCGATTGGGATCAAACTTATCCGCGATGGTCGCCGGACGGCACCCGCATCGCTTTCATCTCGAACAAGAGCGGCAACACGGAAATCGAAGTCGAGCGCATTCCCGGGGGCGTCGCGGAGCCCCTCGCAATCACTGAGCGGCGCTATTTGTCGCCGATGGCCCGAGTGCATCTCGACATCAAGGATTCGAAAGGCGGCCCGGGCTTTGCTCGGGTGAGCATTACCGATGCGGCCGGCCGTTTTTATGCCCCGACGAATGCCTGGATCAGTGCGGACGATTCGTTCGATCGCAAGGAGCGGCGCGTCGAGGCGCATTATTTCCACGCGCGCGGCGAAGAGTGGGTCGACGTGCCGGCGGGGATCGTGAACGTGGATGTCATGCACGGCTTCGAGCGTCGATTCGAGCAACGCCAAGTGCCGACAGCCACGGGGCAGGTCGCCGATCTCGCGGTGAATCTCGATGACGGCAGATGGTCCGTGCCGGATGCGGCTCATTGGGTAAGCGCGGACGTACATGTACACATGAACTACGGCGGCGAGTATCGCAATACGCCGGCGCACCTCGTGATGCAGGCGCAAGCCGAAAACCTCAGCATCGTGAACTCATTGCTCGTCAACAAGGAACAGCGCTTTCCGGATATCGCCTACAACGGGATGCAAAGAGACACGGCTTCCGGAACCGATGCGCTGGTGGTGCATGGTCAGGAATATCACACGAGCTACTGGGGGCATCTGGGATTGCTCGACATCGCCGGCGGGGTGATCCTGCCGGGGTACGTCGGCTATCCGAACACCGCCGCATCGAGTTTGTATCCGATGAATGCGGACGTGGCGGATATTGGGCACTCACGCGGCGCTTTGGTGGGGTACGTGCACCCATTCGATGAGCACCCGGAACCGATCTTGAAGCCGCACGAGGCGCTGACCAACGAGCTGCCCGTCGACGTGGCGTTGGGCAAGGTCGACTACATGGAGATCCTCGGCTTCAGCGATCATCGTTCGACCGCTCAAGTCTGGTATCAATTGTTGAACCTGGGGTTCCGAATTCCGGCAGCCGGCGGCACGGATGCCATGGCGAACTATTCGTCGCTGCGCGGGCCGGTAGGCATGAATCGAGTTTACGCACGCGTGCCTCCAGGCGAGGTCACGCCCGAGGAATGGATGGCGGCGCTCAAGGCCGGGCGCAGTTTCGCGACCAACGGCCCGTTGCTCGGCTTCACTCTCGGCGGCGCTACCGTAGGCGATGAGATCACATTCGATGCCCCGCAGCAGAGCGTCCGGTTTTCAGTGCGCTTGCGCTCCATCGTCGCCGTGGACCATTTGGAACTGGTGTGCAACGGCCAGGTCGTGCGCTCCTTCCTCTCGCGCATGGCGAAGGATCGCGGCGAGTTCACCGGCAGCGTTGCGCTGAAAGACAGCGGCTGGTGCGTGGTGCGTGCATCCTCCGAGGCGGGACGTTATCCGGTATTGGATACCTATGTGTATGCGACCACCAGTCCCATATACGTCAACCTGGCGGGGCGAAAGCCACGCTCACCCGCCGATGCGCGCTATTTCGCCGCGTGGATCGATCGCACTACCGAGGCTACCGCCGCCTATCCGGACTGGAACAACGGGGAAGAGAAGCGCCGCGTGCTGGAACGGCTGACGCAGGCCAAGGCTGTCTTCGTGAACATGGAGTAGCGGCCACACGCCCTCATACGGTCTATTTTGTCGCGGCGACGTTTTGACGTTTTGACCGCTGCCGAAGCGGCAAAACGGTAAGATCATTCGTAGAATGCAAAGCGTGCGATTCAGGGCAGCCATTAACATGGGTGAGCGTTTCCAATGCTGAACACGGTGCGCGTGAACGGCGATCGATTGTGGTCGCGGTTGATGCAGATGGCGGAGATCGGCGCGACCTCCCACGGCGGCTGCAACCGTCAAGCCTTGACCGATGCGGATATGGCCGCCCGCAAACTTCTATCGCGGTGGGCCGAGGCTGCCGGCTGCAGTGTGCGAGTCGATGCGGTGGGAAACATATTCATTCGGCGCCCCGGCAGTGAAGACAATTTGGCGGCCGTCATGACCGGGAGTCATCTCGACACGCAGCCGACGGGAGGCAAATTTGACGGCGTCTATGGCGTGTTGGCCGGCCTCGAGGTCATCGAGTGTCTCAATGACCATGCGCTCGCGACCGTGCATCCGATCGAGCTGTCGGTGTGGTGCAACGAAGAGGGCAGCCGCTTCCCGATGGCAATGATGGGCTCGGCCGTATGGTCGGGACGGCTACCGCTCGACATTGCGTACGGATTGACCGACCGCGCCGGAATCACCGTGCGCCAGGAGCTACAACGCGCGGGTCTTCTCACCGATGCGCTGTTGTCGCGTCAGGCAGTCAAAGCCTCCCTCGAAGTGCACATCGAGCAGGGGCCGGTGCTCGAGCAGAAGGGCAAGACTATCGGCGTCGTGACGGGCGTTCAGCACATGAGCCGGCACGAGGTCATCGTTGAAGGTCAAGAGGCGCACGCCGGGCCGACGCCGATGGACATGCGCCGCGATCCCATTCGTGTGCTCGCAGAATTGCTGCCTGCGCTGTATGCGGCGGCCGAACGGCACGGCCCGGATGCAAGACTCACCTTCGGCTTCATCGAGACGCTGCCCGGATCGCCCAATACGGTTCCGGGCCGCTTGCGTTTCACGGCGGATATTCGCCATCCGGTCGCGCGAGCGTATGCGAGCTTGCGTGAAGACATGGATCGGTTGGTGCATGCCGCTCTTCAGAAGCACGCGCTTGCCGGCAGCATTCGCTGCGTGTGGGAGGCACCGGGCGTCAGCTTCGATCCAGCCTGCGTCGCGGCCGTGCGCAGCGCCGCGGCCGCGCTAGCCTTCGACTCCTTGGACATGGTCAGCGGCGCCGGCCATGATTCTTGCAACGTGTCTGCCGTCGTGCCGACGGCAATGGTGTTCGTCCCTTGTGCGGGCGGACTCAGCCACAACGAGGCGGAGAGCGCCTCGCCCGGCGATTTGGAGGCGGGGGCCAATGTATTGCTGCATGCGATGCTGTCATTGGCGAGGACGGCCCCGTGAGGCATCTCTGCATGCGGTACCCAAGACGGCGCTGCGCGTCGACGGCGGGACGATCAAAAGCGCGTTCTAGACGCGTTTTGCCGCCATCGTCGCCCGATTCTCGCGCTGCCGGTTGATTGCCGTGTGCAAGTCCGCCGTGGCGGCGCCGATCGCCATGGACGAGCCCCCGCCCGCGTAAATGAGACTGCGTGAGGCACTGATCAGAAGTCCCGCTCCGCGGGCGTCAAGCCCCGCTGCCAGGGTTGCTTCGAGATCGCCGCCTTGTGCGCCGATCCCCGGCACAAGAAACGGCAGGTCGGGGTGCGCCCGGCGCAGGTCGGTCATGTCGCGAGGATAAGTAGCGCCGACCAGCAGCATGAGATTGCGGTGCCCGTTCCAGTGGGCGGCAGCGCGCTCCGCAACCCGGCGATAAAGCGGCAACCCGTCAATCTGCAGATCTTGAAAATCCTTGGCCCCTGGATTGGAGGTGCGGCAGAGCAGGACCGCTCCGCGCTCGGGCCGCGCCAGGAAGGGACGCACCGAGTCCTCGCCCATGTAGGGATTCACGGTAACGGCATCAGCGTCGTATCGATCGAACGCCTCGCGGGCGTAGGCCTCGGCGGTATTGCCGATATCGTTGCGCTTGGCGTCGAGAATGACGAGAGCAGCCGGAGCGCGCTCTCGAATGTAGCGAATGCTCGCGACCAGTTGGTCCTCCGCTCCGAGCGCGCTGTAAAATGCAATCTGCGGCTTATATGCCGCCGCGACGCCTGCCGTCGCATCGACGATGCGGCGGTTGAAGGCCAGTAGGGGAGGCCCCACTAAGTCATTGGGCAGCTTGGCCGGATCCGGGTCGAGGCCAACGCAGACCAGGCTGCCGCTCGCTTGTTGGGCGCGGGCCAGCCGTTCGGCAAAGGTCTCGTGCATAGCCGCATCATAGCCAAACCGGGCCGCGGATGGCGAGTGCACCCGCGTTAAGGAGTATGCTTAGGGGTTGTCATGAGAACCGCATTGTCCAGCAAGCTCCGCACAGGGCCGCGATTGGTGCTACAGCCGGCGAGCCGCCGCGCCGCGCGGCACACGAGCACCAACGCATTGAAGCGTTTTTTTGCGATCGCCGATGCATGGGAGCTCTCGCCTTTGCAACAGTGCCGGCTTCTCAAAATTCCCTCCCCACAGGTCCTGCAGCGCTACCGTCTCGGGCAGGCACCGCGGCTCTCGGCGACGCAGCAGGAACGAGCGGCCCTGATCGCCAATATTCAGTACTCGCTGACGGCAGGTACCGGCCTCACCGATCGAGCTTGGGCTTGGATGCACGCGCCGCGTGAGGAACTGCCATTCGCAGGAGACAGCCCGCTCTACTTCATGCTCGAAAACGGACTGCCGGCGTTGCGGGAAGTGGCTCGGATGCTGGTTCGCGAAAGCGAGCCTCGCTAGCCTGTCTCGGCTATACTAGAGGGCTGTTCCGATGCGAATGTGGCGGAATTGGTAGACGCGCCAGACTTAGGATCTGGTGGGGAAACCCGTGCGAGTTCGAGTCTCGCCTTTCGCACCAAGAATTCCCACATCAATCATCAAGTTATCTTCCGAAAGTGTGCCAACAGGTGCTGGCATACTAACCGGCACTGCAATCTCTCCACTCGCGACGACACACTTGGCTTCCAGCACGCCCATCGCAGCGTCGAGCGAGGTGGTCGCCAGATGCGCGTAACGCTTCGTGATCTCCAGGCTTGAGTGGCCGAGCCACTTGCTCACCAGGTAGATGTCGACGCCCCGTTGGATCAGCCGGGAGGCGCACGTGTGGCGGAGCGTGTGCAGCGTCAGGTCTGGCAAGCCCACGTTGGTCATTGCTGTGCGCCAACGACGGCCCGCCCAGTCGGCGTTCACCGTGCCATGCAGGGGCGAGGCCAGCATGTGACTCAGCGACACCCTGGCGCGCACCGTAAGCGGCACCACCCGACCCTTGCCGGACTTCGTGTCCCCGTGGAGTAACCGCACCCGACCGTCGACAAACTGACCGGCCTCAATGGTCAGCGCCTCGGTGCACCGCATGCCGCTGTCTAAAAGCACCACGGTCAGGTCGAACATGTAAGCGTAGTCGGCCTCGGCTGCACCCTTGCGGAATAAACGCCCCAGGATCGCCGTCTCTTCGGTGGCCGACAGGTACCGCTCCTTCACGTTGTTCTCCGCGAAGTGGGGCATGTGAGGCACGGCGCTGATCTCGCCGCGCTTTGCGGCTTCGCGCAACGCTGTGCCGATGTAGCTCATGTGCCGGTTGACGGTGGCCGGCGTCTTGCCCGTCATGCCCTCGCAGTGGTCCATGAGTTTTTTGTAGGTGATCGTGTGCAGCGGCCAGTGCCCGATGGCGCGCTGGATCGCACGCACGCTGTACTTACGCACCTTGCCCGACTTCTGCCCCGCCCACCGCGTGCGCAGACACTCTTCGAGCGCATGCGTGAGTGAGTATTGACGGTCGGCCACCGATGCCCGCACCTCAGGGTTCGCATCATCAAGCATCGCCTGTCGCTGCAGATCGAGTGCCTTGATCTTGGCCACCGTCTTGTCGGTTTCGTCCGTCGACAACCGGCGTCGTCGCCCGTTGAAGTCGGTGAACTCCGCGTACCAGACGGCACCGCGTTGTATCAGCTTCATGTGTCCTCCTACTTGCGAAATCGTTTCAAGAATCGTTGCCCCGTCTGCGTGTGCCACACGAATGCGTACACGACAAACGTGGCAGGAATGCCGAAGAATATCCAAGGTGAGGCGGCTTCGATCACGACAGCACCTTGGACAGCTTCTTCGAAAGGGCCATACCCTTTTCAGTCAGCTTCAATATCCGCCGTTTGTTGTCCTGTAGATCCATACCGCGTGATATCAGGCCCAGTCCCGGCTTACCTTTCATGTAGTGTAGGTCCGACAGTGTTTGGACTGCCCGACTCATGCTGGAGCTTCCAATCACCAGCGCATCCATAAGTTCTTTTTGGTCGACGCCTTCAGGTGCCGCCGCAATCCCTGCGAAAACGCTTATAAGCGTGATCGGTAGATCGCGGTCCACCTCAGCCGTCAACACTTTCATGAGTCGGAATAACGTCTCCGACGGACTCTGCTTCGCCATTGCCAGTTCTCCCTGTTTTGTTGGTCAATGTAATTAGTACAGTCACCCAGTACAGGTGAATTTCTATCTCTGTGAAGATAACACTTCCGAGGTCTCTCCGGTACAGCCGTGCGCCGGTCTGACGGTCGATGCCGGTATTTCGCTCTATTGCGTAGTCCAAGTTAGTTCCTTTTGCATTGCTGCGTACGTGATGTGGATCGTGCCCGCCATCTGTTTTAAGGGCCTGCGCGCCCCTGTAGGTATAGCCGTCGCGCAATTGCGACAGCCGTTGCATCGACAACCGATATCCTCGGTAGTGCGTCACATAATCGAGATGCACTGAGGAACACCCCCGGTGTCGGAGGTGCTCGACGGTGAACCGCGTCACATTATTGGAGAGAAACGCAAAGGTGCTTCGCGACCTTGTTCTGCTGTTGCGTCCACGCCTGGCCCGCCGCCTCGCAGGCCGCTTGTGTTTGGAAGCCAGGTACGGACACCAGCCCAACAGCGGGACCGTTAAAGAAAACGTACAGAGTGATAATCAGCGTGAACATGTGTGCTCCTACTTGAGTTGAAACGTCTTGCCGATTCTAAGGCTAAACTGTTCGCGAGGCCCGATGACATCGCCGCAGCTATTCGTATCTTTCCAGCGGCGGTCGAGGCTCACGCCCTCACCGATTTCGATGAAGGTCTTGCCAGGTGTGTCCCAATGCGCCAGGACGTTGGCGACGTTGCTGCCGTAGTTCGTGCCCGCGTTGGAGAACGGCGCGTGCTGCGTCATGTGGCTGCTGTGGTCAAACTCCACGCGTACCGTGTTAGGTACGATGGCACAGCCTGAGGAGGTGATCGCGTAGACCGCGACACCAACCACGACAGCGATTCGAAAGGCATTGATGGATTTCATGAAATCATCCTCTTGATTAGATCGGCCATTGCGATGCCAGCCTCGGCTTGTCCGAGTTGCTGTGTTAGTTCGTTCACCATCGCCGCGAGGCGCGCACGCTCGGTGCAGACTTCCTTGAGCCGCCGTTCAAGGCTCACCACTTCGACGATGAACTCGTCGCGCGTGGCTGTTTTAAAGTTGATGTCCATAGGCTCTCCATGTGGGTTGAAACTCTTCGCGATGCGTCCCTCCAGAGACGCATGACGCAGGGTTAAACCGTGGTCGGATTGATCGGTTGAGATTCGCGCCGGGTGGCATTCCAGGCCGCGTGCGTTGCTTGCCATTCCGCTTCGTGCTTCGCGCACATCGAGACCCAACGCTCAAGCTCGCGGAGTGCCACACAGCCGCACGGAAGCGTGTACGTGTCGCCGCTCATGGCTGTACTGGCCAGTAGATGCGTGAGCCATCCAGCGCAAGCGCACCCGCCTGTCCGCCGTTCGCTATCGATGCCTTCGGGAAGCATGCGGTACAGCACGGCCAGCGATAGCCAACGGCCACAAGCCAGAAGATGTACAGCGCAGGATGTGGGCAAAAGCAACACCGTACCGGGCGGCTCATACGCGCAGCCTTGCCAGTGCGTCGCGTATCGTCGGCAGAATGTCAGGCATGTCCGCCGTGCTGTAGTTGGCGTCTAGAAACTCATACGCCAGCCGCAGCGCTGTCGCTAACGCAGGCGCGGTATCGATCAGCCGCATGTTCTCGCTGATGTCGGTGTCCGTGTGGCCGCGCGGTAGCTGCTTGGCGATGGCCACGGCGAGCGTGTACAGCGCCCGCTGTGCTTCGAGCGATTGCGCCCAGTTGCGCGCGCTCATGCTGCCACCTGCATT
>DASYJX010000028.1:0-10661 GCA_035996065.1 Steroidobacteraceae bacterium
CTAGTTCGACTCGACCAGTTCCGACACTTCCCGCGCGTCCGCGCGCTTCATGGGTCGGCCGTCGACGGGGGAGTATGGCGATTGGCGGATGCCATCGATCGGGAACACCGTTGCATCGACGGTGCGCCCGTTGGCCTCGAAACGGAGGGCGGGATAGTTGACGCTGCGTTCGGCATCCATTTTGACCCGCCGCTCATAGAATTCATGCGGCACACCGATGTCGATGAGTCGGATGGCGACGGACTCGGAACGATCCGCAAACAGATGCAGATTGATGTCGCTGTAATTGGTGGCGGTGCCCGTGAGGACGGAGCCCACCAGCCGCGGCTGGAACTCATCCAACATGCGCATGGTTTCCAGCGCGATGCGCCGCTGCTCCTTCAGCGTATCGTCGTGCGAATCGCGCCCGAATAACCGCTGATGCGCGCGCAGCGCAGCTTCGATTTCGATGTTTTTCGGCAACACGGCGACGTCGTTCACCCCCAGCCGATCCGCCGCCTTGCGCTTGGCCTGCAAGAAATCTCCGATGCCATGTTCGACCATGAGGCGCGCGGCTTCTTGGGCGAGAGCGCGGCGCAAATCCTCTGCACGCTGCGAAATCTTCTTGGGCATGGAGAATCCTCAGGCAGTCCAAGTCTAGAATAGCGGTTTATCGCCGTCGTTCATTGGATTTGAATTATTGGGTCCCTCGTACACTTCCGGCTTGGGCAGATTGCCTTCGATGAATTTTTCCATGATGCCGCTGGGGTTGTCGGAGCTCGCGAGCATTCCGGTCTCCGGCGAGATGCGCACGGTCACGATGCCGTCGGGTACGGGCACGCCATGCTTGGGCGAGCCCGCCAGCGCCTCGTGCATGAAGTAGGTCCACGTCGGTACTGCCACGTGAGCGCCCTCTTCTCCGTCACCCAGCGATCGATCCTGATCGAATCCGGTCCAGACGGTGGTGACGAGATCCCCGTTGAAGCCGTTGAACCAGGCATCGTGAAAATCGCTGGTCGTACCGGTTTTACCAGCAATGTCGTCGCGATTGAGCGAGCGGGCGCGTACGCCGGTGCCGCGCCGAATGACATCCCTCATCATATCGGCCAGGAGATAGGCAACCTGCGGCCGGATGATTTGCGGCGCCAGATTCTTGGCCGGGATGAGGGTCTTGCCGTCATGCGGCGCTTCGTCGAGTTGCCCCCCGCGGGCGCCCGCGGCGCTCCTTGCCACGGGCGGGTCCGTGACGCGGTCGCATTCGAAGCAGGCCAGGGCGGGCGCCGCTTGCTGCAGCACTTTTCCGCCGGCATCTTCGATCCGGTCGATGGTGTAGGCGCTCACCTTGAACCCTCCGTTGGCGAACGTGGAATAGCCGATTGCCACTTGTAGGGGACTTATTTCGGCGGTGCCGAGCGCAAGAGTCAGGTCGTTCGGCAATTGCGACTTGTCGAAGCCGAAGCGCGTGACGTAGTTCCAGGTGTACTCGCCGCCGATGGCGCGCATCAGGCGTACGGACACCAAGTTGCGGGAGTGCACCAGCGCCTCGCGCAGCCTGATGGGACCGAAAAACCGGTTCTCGTTCTCCTTCGGTCTCCACGCCTGCTCCGTCCCCGTTTCGTCGATGACGATCGGGGCGTCCAATACGATGCTGGCCGGGGTGTAACCCTTGTCGAAGGCGGCCGCGTAAACGAAGGGCTTGAAACCCGATCCCGGCTGACGCCGGGCCTGGGTCGCCCGATTGTACTTGCTTTGGAAATAATCGAAGCCGCCGATCAATGCCGCTACCGCACCGTCTTTCGGATCCACCGATACGAGTGCGCTTTGCGCCTCGGGCACCTGCACGAACAGCAAGGTTTCCGCCGTCCGCCCCACGGTGTAGATCACATCGCCGCGGGCCAAGATCTCCGCAGCCTGGGTCGGCCACCGATCTGTTTTTTCATCGGGCAGTTCGCGTCTTGCCCACGAAAGCTTCTCCCACGGCAGGGTAGCTTCCCCGATGTCCTTGACGTAGATCCTGGCGCTTTTGGCATCGACTTTCTCCACGATTGCGGGCTTGAGGCCGCCGATCATGGGAAATTCCTCGAGCTGGCCGTCGAGGTCTTTCGGGGCCGAAAGCTGGGAGAGATCGATCTTGGCGATTGCCCCGCGATAGCCATGCCGGCGATCGTATTCCAAGAGTCCCGTCCGCAGTGCCACGGTTCCCGCCGCCTGCAAGCGCGAATCGATGGTCGTGAATACTTTGTAGCCGGCGGTGTAGACGCCATCGCCGTACTTGGCCTGCATTTCGTTGCGCACCATCTCGGCCACATACGGCGCGTCCGCTTCGACCGAGGAGCCGTGCAGCCTCGATTCCATCGCACTCGACTTGGCCTCATCGTATTCGGCCTGGGTGATGTAGTTGAGCTCGAGCATCCTGCCGAGCACATGGGCGCGCCTCACTTTGGCCGCTTCCGCGTTGGCGACGGGATTCACCACGGAGGGGGCGGTTGGAATCCCCGCCAACGTGGCCATCTCAGCCACGCTCAATTGGTCCAAACTCTTGCCGAAATACACCTCAGCCGCTGCCGCCACCCCGTAGGCGCGCTGGCCTAGAAAGATCTTGTTCACGTACAGCGAGAAAATCTCCTCCTTGGTGAATTCGGCCTCCATCAGCAGGGAAATGTAGATCTCGCTCATCTTACGTTTCATGTCGCGCCGCGGCGTAAGGAACATATCCCGGGCCACCTGCATGGTGATGGTGCTCGCCCCCTGGCGAATGCCGCCGGCCCGTGCGTTGGCCACGGCGGCACGCAAAATTCCTTGCCAATCAACGCCATGGTGCCTGAAGAAGCGATCGTCCTCAGTCGCGAGAAAGGCCTGAATGAGCTTTTTGGGGATTTGCTCGTAGCGCACCGGAATCCGGCGCTGTTCCCCGATCGCGGCGATCAACTTCCCGTCGCGGGTATAAACCCGCAGCGGCACCTGCAATTGCACGTCCCGCAGGCTGTCCACGTCCGGCAGCGCGGGCTTCAAGTAGACATAAGCACAGACATTTGCGAACGCAATTACCGCTATTGCGCCAACAAGACCTGCGCAAATGCGCGATATGAGAACTAGGTAACGTCTGGGCACAGAAAACAGTTCTAACTTATTGCACCGGCGATATTGCGCAAGCATCTTACCGCCGGTTACAGGGGCATACTCATCGAAAGATGAGGACGCAAAGCCACCGGTCCATAGGGTTTTAGCCTAAGGACAGCGGGGTTGCCAGGCCAAGCTTAACCATTCGCCCCAAGCACGGGGGCGACGAGGTCTGATCGGATGACTCGAAGCGCGTTCTTGGGTCGCGACGGATTTGTCGTAGGTCCCACTTTGGGCGGCGACCGCCGCCCGACGGTGATTACCGTGAGTAGCTTCACGTTCTATTTAACAGTTTCTTGCTAAGTTTGCGCGGGCTAAGTAGTCTCGTGCAGCGGTTTCGACCTCCAAGGTACTGAGCGCAAAAGGAAAAAAGCGGGATGTGGTCGTTTGGCAAAAGATATCGTCCGCTTTTGGGACTTGACATAACCACCTCGTCGGTGAAGCTCATCGAGCTCACGATGTCGGGTGGCCAATATCGCGTTGAGTCCTATGCGGCGGAACCCACGCCGCACAACGCCATTAACGAAAAGGCCATCGTGGACGCCGAAGCGGTCGGCGAGGCGATTCGGCGCGCGGTGAAGCGCTCCGGCGCGAAGAGCCGGCTTGCAGCCATCGCGATCTCGGGCGACGCCGCAATCACGAAGGTGATTCAAATGCCGAAGAGTCTCGGCGAGAACGAACTCGAGGGTCAGGTCGAGATGCAGGCCGACCAGTACATTCCATTTCCAATGGAGGAAGTGAGCTACGACTACCAGGTCGTGGGCCCGTCGGAGAAGGACCCGGATATGCTGGATGTGCTGCTGGTCGCGACGCGCACCGAAAACGTCGAACAGCGCCAGGCGGCCGTGCAAGCGTCGGGCTTGACCGCTCATCTCGTCGACGTGGAGGCCTTCGCGCTTGAGAATGCCTGCGCGCTGATGCGTCATCAGATGCCCGACGGCGGCCTCGACCGCACCGTAGCGGTCGTGGACTTCGGTGCCAGCAGCACGACTTTCAGCGTGCTCCGCGACATGCGCGTCATCTACACCCGCGACTTCGCATTCGGGGGACAGCAGCTCACCGAAGAAATCATGCGCACTTATGGGCTCTCGATGGAAGAGGCCGGCCGTGCCAAGAAAGAAGGCGGCTTGCCGAGCAACTATCAGCCGGAAGTGCTGGATCCTTTCATCGACGACATGACGCAGCAGGTCAGCCGCTCGCTGCAGTTCTATCTCGCATCGGGCAGTGGCCGCTCGCAGCCCGATCAGATATTGATCTGCGGCGGCTGCGCCAATATACCCGGCGTGGCAGACGTCATTTCGAGCCGCGTCGGCGTGCCCGCAGACAAGGGTGATCCTCTCGGCAACATGAAAGTGTCATCCAAGGCCAAAGCGCAAGCTGTGGCCCGAGATGCCACCGCGTTACTCACAGCCTGCGGCCTCGCGCTGCGAAGCTTCGACTAAAGAGCTGCCATGCCGCGTATCAATCTACTTCCCTGGCGCGAACAAGAACGCAAAGTCCGACGCCGCGAATTCGCGGTCGCCGCGGGTGCCGCAGTCTTCGCCGCTGCGATCTTCGTCCTCGGCGGCAAGCTCTTGTATTCGAGCTGGACCGACGCTCAGAACGCCAAGAACAATCTGCTGAAGAAAGAGATCGTCAAGCTCGACGCGCAGATTGCCGATATTCAGGATCTCGAGAACCGCAAGCAACGATTGGTTGCGCGCATGGAGATCATCGAGAAGCTGCAACGCAAGCGGCCCGAAATCGTGCATTTGTTCGACGAAATCGTCAAAACGGTTCCGGAGGGGATTTATCTCACGGCAATCAAGCAGACGGGGAACAAGCTGGAGATTCACGGCGTCGCGCAGTCGAGCACGCGGGTTTCCACGTTCATGCGCAATATCGATTCGTCGGTTTGGATGGATAACCCGGTGCTGCAGGTGGTCGAGTCCTCGAAGGACTCGCCGACGGGCGGCTCGAATTTCACGCTCACGAGCGATGTGGTCGGTGTGGATCTCGAACATGGCGGCGAAACAACGGTGAAGAAGGTTGCGGCGAAATGAAATTTTTCGATCAGCTACGTACTCTCGATCCACGCGACGTCGGCCGATGGCCGCTGCCGGTGCGCGGCTTCTTCATCGCTCTGATTTTCCTCGTGGTCGCGGCATTCGGCTGGTACATGTTCGTTTGGAACGATGATCGGCCGATTTTGCAAAAGGCCCAGGCCGATGAGCTCGATTTGCGTGCGCAATTCGAAAGCAAGCAGCAGCGTGCGGCGAACCTGGACGCCTACAGGGCGCAGCTTGCCGAAATGGAGCGCAGTTTCGGCGCGATGCTGCGGCAATTGCCCGGCAAGACCGAAGTTCCGAATCTACTCGTCGACATTTCCCAGACCGGCCTCGCCGCAGGCTTGCAGGAAAAGCTTTTCCAGCCGGGCAGCGAGAAGGGCAACGGCTTTTACGCCGAACTGCCGATCAAAATCAAACTCGTCGGCACGTATCACGATTTCGGCAATTTTGTCAGCGGCATCGCCGCCTTGCCGCGCATCGTGACGCTGCACGATATCGAGATCAGGCCGGTGGACGCCAAGGGCAACTACGACAATTTGACCATGGACGTGACCGCCAAGACCTACCGCTACATCGAGGATGAAGGCGGCGCGCATCCGGCCAAGAAAAAAGCGGGGGGTGCAACGTGAGGACGGCTCGCAAAGCGCGCCTCGGCAAGGCGATCGTCATCGGCGCCGTGCTCGCCGGCTTCGGTGTAGCCGGCTGCTCCGGCGGCCAGTCGGATCTCGAGAAATGGATCGCCGAGACCAGGAAAAAGCCGGGCGGCCGCATTCAGGCGCTTCCGGAAGTGAAGCCCTACGAAACGTACGTATACAGCGCCACGAGGATGCGCTCGCCGTTCCAGCCCCTGGGTCCGAATTCAGGCATCGGCCAAGCGGGCGTGCGCCCGAGTTCGCGGCGTAACCGCGAATTTCTCGAAGGGTTTTCGCTCGACACTCTGAAGATGGTCGGTACCTTCAAGGTGGGCAACAGCTTTTATGGCCTCGTCCAATCCAAAGACGGCCTCGTACACAAGGTTCAGCCGGGCAACTACCTCGGGCAGAACGACGGCAAAGTGACGGATATTTCCGGCGGAAAAATCAATCTCGTCGAAATCATACCGGATGGCCTCGGCGGCTATATAGAGAGACCGGCTTCGTTGGCGTTGGCCAATTGAGCCACAGGGAGAAGAGAGCATGAGTAGATTTAAGATACGAACGTCGACGTTCGGCGCCATCGCGCTCGTCGCTTTGGGCGCAATCGGATTCACGGCAAGAGCCGAGGATCCGAACAAGCTCGAGTCGATCGACGTTCAGACCTTATCGGGTCAACAGGTGCAGCTCAAACTGCACATGAGCGGCCCGGCTCCGGAGCCTCTGCCATTCACCATCGACAAGCCGGCGCGCATCGCGTTCGACTTGCCGAACACCACTCTCGCGGTGACCTCGCGGCGAGTCGACGTGCACTCCGGAGGCGTCGAGACCGTGCTTGCCGCCGAAGCCAACGGCCGCACCCGCCTGGTCGTCAACGTGGATTCCCTGATGCCGTACACCACGAAGGTCGACGGCAATATGATCACCGTGACGCTCGGCGGCCAGCCGGGAGACGCCGCCAAGCAAGCGGTGCAGGCCCGCGCAGGAGCCGGTCAAGGGACGGCTGCGGTCGAACGTGCGATCCGCACCATCGATTTCCGGCGCGGCGCGGACGGCACCGGCCGGGTGATCGTGCAGCTGACGGATCCGCGCACTCCGGTGAACGTGCGCCAGGAAGGCAATCAGGTCGTCGTCGACTTTGCCGGCACGCTCATGCCGAAGAATCTCATGCGCCGCTACGATGTCATGGATTTCGCGACGCCGGTGCAAACCGTCGATGCGGTGCGGGTGGAAGGCAGTTCGCGCCTGGTGATAAGCGCTCAGGGCGACTTCGAACAATTGGCCTACCAGTCGGACAATCAGTACACCATCGAGATCAAGCCCTCGCTCAAGCGCGCCTCCGCGGACGAAAAGAAAGAATACACCGGCGAGCGTTTGACGTTGAATTTCCAGGACATCGATGTACGTTCGGTATTGCAGCTCTTGGCCGACACCAGCGGCCAGAACATCGTGGTCAGCGATTCCGTCACCGGCAACCTGACACTGCGGCTGCAGAATGTGCCCTGGGATCAGGCACTCGATATCGTATTGCGCACCAAGGGACTCGATAAGCGCCGGCAGGACAATGTCATCATCATTGGCCCGGCCGCCGAACTCGCGTCGCGGGAGAAAGCGGAACTCGCCGCGCACAAGGAAGTGCAGGAACTCGCCCCGCTGCGAACGGAATTCATGCAAGTCAATTACGCGAAGGTCGGCGATCTCGCCAAGCTGATCAGGCCGACCGGCGGCGCGGGCGGCGGCGCCGCCGGCGGAGCTCGGAATTCCATGTTGTCGCAGCGCGGCAGCCTGGCCGTGGATGAGCGCACCAACACCTTGTTGGTGCAGGATACGGCGGAGAATTTGGCCGACATCCGGCGATTGGTGCAAACCCTCGATGTGCCGGTCAAGCAGGTGTTGATCGAAGCGCGAATCGTGATCGTGAGCGATACGTTCGAACGCGATCTAGGCGCGCGCTTCGGTGTGACCAGCGCGCAAAAGAACGGCAGCAACGGCCTGTTGTCCGTGACGGGCAACGGTATCGGCGCGAACACCATGACGACGTCAGGCATCGCCAACTTGGCCTCGAGCGGCAAGGTCACGCCGGTGACGGCGCCGTCTCTGGACAATCGCTACCAGGTGAACCTGCCGGCAGCGAACACCAACGGCAGCATCGGCCTTTCGCTGTTGGGCGGCAGCTATATCGTCGATCTGGAACTCTCTGCGGCGCAAAACGAAGGCAAGAGCGAAACGATATCCTCGCCGCGCGTCATTACTGCGAACCAGAAGCAAGCCACCATCATGCAGGGTGTCGAGATTCCGTACCAAGAATCGGCCTCGAGCGGCGCCACGACGACTCAATTCAAGAACGCCGTGCTGTCTCTCAAGGTAACCCCGCTGATCACGCCGGATAACCGCGTGATTCTGGACCTCGACGTGTCCGACGACTCGGTCGGCCAACAAGTGACGAGCGCTACGGGAGGCACGGTCCCTTCGATCGACACGCGTCAAATCACGACTCAAGTGCTGGTGAACGACGGTCAAACCGTCGTCCTCGGCGGCATTCTCGATACCACCAAGTCGAAATCGGCGAACAAGGTTCCCTTCCTTGGGGACATCCCCGTGCTGGGTCACCTGTTCAAGAGCACTACGACTATCAACAATAAAACGGAACTGTTGATATTCATCACGCCGAAAATTCTGCGTGAAGGTTCAAATCTCTATTAATTGCGACGCCGACATCGTCGCGCGAGGATGGAACGACATGCATAGATTATCGATCACGGCTTTGTTCGCGGCAGCACTGTTGTCAGGTTGCGGCGGCAGCTCACTCACTTCAGCGGGCTCATCCACCACCCCCACGGGCCCGACCGTCGCGGGAGTGAGCATTATTACCAGCTCGCCGCAAATTGCCTCGGACAACACGGGTCCCGCGACGATTACGGCGCTGGTCCGCGACGCGAACAACAATGCCCTGCAAAAGGCGGCGGTGACCTTCTCGGCATCATCCGGCATCTTGGCGGTCACTCAACCGACCACGGATTCGAACGGCGCCGCCATTGCGACGTTGAGCGCGGGCGCCGATCCGAGCGTCAGGACGATCACGGTTACCGCGACGTCGGGCACGGCAAAGTCCACAGTGCAGGTCAATGTCGTCGGCACGGTACTCTCGATGACGGGTCCGCAGGCCGTGGTGCAGCCCGGCACGGCGAGCTATGCCGTCATTCTGAAAAACGCCGGCGGCACCGGGATAGCCGGGCAAGCGGTCACCTTGAGCTCGGCCAACAAGAATACGCTGAGCGCGGCGTCGGTAACCACCGATGCGAATGGTCAGGCCACGTTTACCGTCACGGCCGTGAACGGAGGCGCCGACACGCTGACCGCGAGCGCACTGGGAGTCACTGCAACTGAATCGATTGCCGTGAGCACTCAGAATTTTGCCATCACCGTTCCCGGGAGCAACACCCGCCTCAATCTCGGCGTCGTCCAACCCGTCACGGTGAGCTGGACGAGCGGTGGTGCACCCGTTGTGGGTCAGACCGTGAACTTCGCGGCCACGCGGGGAACGCTGAGCAGTGCAACCGGCGTCACCGACGGTACGGGTAAGGCATCCGTAACCATTTCGTCGACAACTTCGGGGCCGGCGATCATTTCAGCGACCGGGACCGGCGTGAGCACGCAGGTAGGCGTCGACTTCATTGCGACGACTGCGGCTGCGATCGCCGTGCAAGCCAGTCCCTCGACGGTCAGTGTCAGCGCGCAGAGCACGATCACCGCCGTCGTCCGCGACGCCGCCAATAACTTGGTTGAAGGCAAGCTTGTGACCTTTTCATTGTCAGACGTCACCGGTGGAACGCTGTCCCTGGCGTCGGCTCTGACAAATAGCCAGGGCGTCGCGCAAACCATTTATACCGCCAGCACGACGACCAGCGCGACCAACGGCGTTGCCGTGGCCGCTACGGTGCAAGGGACGGCCGTGACCGGCACGGCAACTTTGACCGTGGCCGGCAAGACATTGTTCTTGTCGTTCGGTACGGGAAACACGATTGATATTCTCAATGAGGCGCAGTACGGCATGCCATTCGCCTTGCAGGCAATCGACGGCGCCGGCAACCCGGTGACCGGTGTTACTGTAAATCTGAAAACCAGCGCGATTAGCTACCGCAAGGGCGTGGAGACGTTCAACACGGTCTGGTCGGTGCCCAGCAATGCGGTCGTATGCGGTACTGAGGATCTGAACAATAACGGTATCCTTGACCCGGGCGAAGACTTCAACAATGACGGCAAATTGGAGCCCGGTACCGTCGCCTCCACCACCCCCGGATCTGTCGTGACGGCCACGACGGCCACGGCGACGGTTCCCGTCGGCGGGGCCCTCTTCGAACTCGTATATCCGAAGGATCATGCCTACTGGGTCGCGGTAAGAGTGACGGTGGCGGCCTCTGTCGCGGGTACCGAGTCGAGCACGTCCACGGACTTCGTCTTGCAAGGCGCCGCCGCGGACTACAATACGGCGACCACCGCCCCTCCCGGCGAGGTCAGTCCGTACGGCGTAGTCCAGTCTTGCGCTAGTCCGAACTGACGTACGTGACGCCATGAGTGCTTGACGAGCCCGGTCGGCTATCATTCGCCGACCATGCTCGCCAAGCCCAGTATCTTCCTCATCGGCCCCATGGGATCGGGCAAGACCGCCGTCGGGCGGCTGCTGGCGCGCATGTTGCGCTTCACTTTTCACGACAGCGATGCCGATATCGAGGCTCGAACCGGCGTGGATATATCGTTCATTTTCGAGAAGGAAGGTGAGGCGGGCTTCAGGATACGGGAAAGGGAGTCCATCGAACGTCTGACTCGCTTGGAATCGATCGTATTGGCCACCGGGGGCGGGGCGGTGATCGACGAGGACAAT
>DASYJX010000029.1:0-98360 GCA_035996065.1 Steroidobacteraceae bacterium
ATGCCGCGCTCTTCCAGCAGCTCGACCAGATTGGGCAGAGGATCAAGTCCAAGACCCCAGTCTTGACGCAGACTGCGAGCCGCTCGGTCCGCTTCATTCACATCATTGAGTACGGGATAGGGAGCCTCTCTCGGCTTGTCCCACTCGATCGTAAGGCCGAGCAATTCCTCAACAGCGAGATAACGCTCAAAAAGATGAAGCACCTGGGCCTCGACTTGAGCCTGCTCCTTGGAGCTCATCTTTGCCTTCCTACGAAATTCCACCCCGTCGAGCGACATCTCCTGCTTAGACAGTAAGTAGTCTTCAGATACGCCCAAGGCCTTGGCGATGGCAATGAGTACCTGAGACCCCGGCATCATTTCGTCCAGCTCGTACTTGCTTAAGGCCTGCGCCGTAACGAGGTTGTCAATCTTACTTTCAAGATCTCTTAAGGATAGTCCTGCGGCAGCACGTGCCGTCCTAAGTCTATGACCTATCATTATATTTCTCCTGCCAATCCTAGGTTGACAAATGTTATCATTTACTGCTATTTTGTCAACTGCATATTGCATCCTGACTCAGAGGACGCCATCTATGAACAGGAAGAATCTGTACGTGGAACAAAGACCCCAGGGCGATTTTGCCGTTCACAAGGCTGGTTCGGGCCGAGCCAGCGCTATTGCGCCAACGCAGGCGAAAGCCATCGAGCGAGCCCGCCCAGCCCTGGTGTAGCGCCGGATGTCTCGCGCGTTAGGCATACAAATCGCGGGAAGTCTGATCAGTGGCGTAAAGCCTGATTACCACCTTTCAAAATCTAGCAAGTTGACGACGGCGACGATTGCTTAGGCTTTACTAATACACGCGATAGTTGGAAGCCTTCATGTCCGGACGCCCGTGTTCATGTTCGAATGTCCTATGTTACGACATGAGAGGCGCGATGAAGGTCTGCACCCGTTCAATCAACGGAATGCATTCTGCAATGACTGCCGCGCCTTTGATTGAGCTCCACGCCGCAGAAATGATGCTGCGGTTCGGGCTTGGCTTGGCCAGCTGGGACTGAACCGTCTCTATGTCAGCGACCAAATTCATTTTGTCCGACTCGGGCGCTGTTGACTTTGTGATCGTCTCCCGAAGATCTGCAAGTGCTGAGCCGAGATCACCGAATTTTGCGTTAATTTGGTTGCCGTCACCCACCGTGACAATGCTCTGGCCAGTCGCTTCGATTTTGATGCCATGAAACTTCGGCATCGTGAATTCCCCGGGACCCTCGATCTTATCGATACCTGCGGCTGTGATCTTGTAATAACTCGTGGTTGAGGGGATCACGGTCCCACCCGGCGCTGTGAACGATTTCTCCACAGCGGCTTCCTCCACCCAACCTTGGCTTAAGAGGTATGTAAGATTGCTCATGACTTCCTGCTGCGTCAGAGCCGCCTGCGCCTTTAATTCGCTTTTCACGTCACGAATTTTGACCGCAGAGCCCTTCTTGCCGCGGACACTGGTCGCATTCCGATTTCGGTCGTAAAAATAACGCAGCAGGGTGTGCCGAATTTCGGTATTCGACTTCTCAGGTGGCTTCGGCTTCGCTTTAGCCATTGCGCATTCCTCGATTCTTGGATCGCGTTCCGTGGTCGGTCGTAAAGACCTAGATCGCGCAGTGCGTTCTCGTTAGCTTCTCAGTCGCACAGACACAAACAGACATTTGTTCGCGTTGAATCCGGAGAGATGATCCAGACGTAAGCGCAAGCGTACGGGATTGTTCGTATCTCGCGCGGCGCGGTGAGAAGTATGCTCGAACTATGACTATTTCTTGCGCTGGATATGGCGCTCTACAGAACCCGCCAACTCTTGAGTTTGCTTGTTCGTCAGCTTGCTCGGCGTTCTCAATCCGATCCCAGCCAGATGTTTAACCCGAGCGCTGGTAAGCGGCGATGCCGGCGGCGGCGACAATTTTTTGGCCATGACGATTACTCCTTTTCCGTGTCGTAGAATGATCCTCTAACGAATAAATATTGCGCTGGATTGATCGCAATAGCCGTGATTGGCGTCCCAGAGTATTGATCCGCGAGAAGCAATGAGCGCCAATTTACGGGCGGAATGTCAATGCGCACTTACGCGTGCAATCTTCTTAGTTATTACCATTTAGAAGTGTGCGTGTAGGTTCGATTCCCCCCCTCGCCATGCCCTGTACGTTTATTATTGATTTATAAGGGATTTACTTGTATTGAATGGTGGGCCGTGTAGGGATCGAACCTACGACCAATTGATTAAGAGACGCAGATATTTGCGAGTCATTTTGATAATAAAAACAATGTGTTATGACTAGATAACTGTGCCACGATTTCCTGGGTTATGCGCCGATAAGGCTCTGAATCCACTACTTCCGGGCGCATTCAATGGCACAGGGAAATTATTGAATAACCTAAGCCGATAGGTTAATCTATCCCATCAGTCGTGTGTTCATATCTGCGGGCACGGCAGCCGGGATCTACATCTTCTCCGACGATCATTGCCCTGCACATGTCCACGCCCGGCATCGCGGCGAAGGTTGGATCGCGCGAGTGAGATTTTCGTACCTCGACAGTACGGTAGAACTGATCAGCATCGCCTCGGTCAAGAACATTCCTCTGCAACGCGTAGTGAACCGTCTCTTGAGCGATGTTCAACTGCGACTGACGGATTGCCGACGTGGCTGGTGGTTGACGCGAGGAACGACTTGTTTGGCGAACCAGTGGGCGGTGGTGAGCAAAGCGGGAAAAATCGAGCTACTCCCGAAGCCCACTCCGAGTGCGAAACAGATCGCCGAGGCCGCATACGATCCTTCCAAGGAGCAGGTTCGCGTGATCTTTCAGGTTGACACAAGAGTACAGGTGAAATTATGACGACGAACGTACAACGGATCAGTGATGCCGAATACGCCGCGGCGCTTGCCGCCGGCCGAATTGAGGCCGAGACGGAGATTCGGGCGCAAGCTGTTCGCTACGTCCCCGAGCGGGATGCCATCGAGATCGTCACGAGCCGCAATGCCGGCTTCTTGATTCCACGACAATGGATAGGTGCACTGCAGGACGTGCCTACCGGCGAGTTGAGCAAACTCGAGGTGTGGCCGGACGGATCGGCGATTGAACTCGAGGACCGAGACATCCAGATTGGTGTGCATGGGCTCCTGACAGCGATCCTGCCGGCGATGCTGCCCTCGCGATCCGTTGCAGCCCTCTTCGCCAGCCGCGGCGGGCAGGCGACCTCACGCGCGAAGCGCAAAAGCTCGCGAGCCAACGGTCGTAAAGGTGGCCGGCCTCGAAAGAAATCATCCACTCTCGTGGTCTAATTTTGGCGCTTGTGCTTTCGGGCACATGGGTTGGAATTGGTGGGCCGCGTAGGGATCGAACCTACGACCAATTGATTAAGAGACGCTATTTTGATATCTGCATTTATCTTTCAAAAACAATAGCTTATACCACGACTATTGTCCCGCAATTTGCCGTTACCCGAAGATAAGGCCCTGAAAATATTGATACCGGCTGCTTCCAATGGGACAAGTAGTCGGCGGCCTTACTCGAGCAAACGCCGCGGATCAAGGGGACCAAGGTGCCGCGACTGGCGCTGATTCGGCTATCTCCGTCGAGAGCCGTGTAGCCACCACATTTACTTCACAAGCCAGCTGCCGCCCAAGCGGGCAATTGGACTTCTATTAGACGGTCATCGCGCGTTCGATTCGCCATAGCCCGCTGAGGGCTGCATTACCTGCCTACCGATATGCGTCCGCAGCCAAGAAAAGACTGGGACTCAGATCTACTGTCACAAGAAGGTGGAACTCCGGCGGGAAACTACCATTCGCTTTGGGAGATCTCCGCGCTGAAACCGTGGAGAGTTTGTTTCCCGAGACGGCGAACGTGATTTCGGGCTACAGACCGCCGCGCAATTCTGACGGGGCTACTTCTACGTATATGTCCGCACACACCGCTCATGTTGATACCTTCGTACTCGAACGGCTTCCACCGCGCCACACCTGGCCGGAGTTCCGCTTCACGCTTCCAGAGTTGAACTACCCACAACATTTGAATGCCGCCCAGGTGCTACTGGACAATGCCCTTGTTGAAGGGCACGGCGCACGAGACGCGATTTTGTCAGATGAGATTCGCTGGACTTATTCAGAGCTCAAGCAGAACGTGGATCGCATAGCCCACGTACTGCAGTCAGATCTGGGACTAGCCCCCGGTAACCGGGTACTGCTGCGTGGACCAAACAGTCCGATGCTGTGCGCTGCCTGGTTGGCGGTCATCAAGGCGGGGGGCATTGCTGCGACTACGATGCCCATGCTTCGCGCAGAAGAACTTTCAAAGGTAGCCACCAAAGGCGCCATCCGATTCGCGCTCTGTGATCACCGTCTAATGGAAGACCTAGAGGCTGCCGCCGCTCTGAGCGGTCACTTGGCCATACGTGTTGCGTACGGAAACGGCGATCTCGAGACGCGCATGTCGGCGCACACACCCGAATTTCCTGCTTGCAACACTGCGCTCGAGGACGTCGCGCTGCTGGCGTTCACCTCGGGTACGACCGGACAGCCCAAAGCGACGATACACTTTCACCGAGACGTGATCGCAAGCGCGGATATCGTGGGACGTCATCTCCTGTGCACCTCCATCGGTGATCGGTACGTAGGCAGCCCACCGCTGGGATTCACATTCGGCTTAGGCGCTCTCCTCGTGTTCCCCTTGCGATTTCGCGCGGCCGCGATCATGGTCGAAGCGCCCCAGCCTAACAACCTGTTGACGGCTATCCAGAAGCACCGCGCGACGTGCCTGTTTGCGGCGCCTGTCGCATATCGGAGCCTGATATCTCAACTTTCGCAGTACGACATCAGTAGCCTGAAGCGTTGCGTATCCGCGGGGGAAGCGTTACCTCCGGCAACCTCGGACGCTTGGTTTCGAGCCACCGGTCTGAAGATTATCGACGGCATCGGGGCTACCGAGATGATGCACATATTCATTTCAGCATCCGGTGACGCAATCCGCCCTGGGTCGACCGGCAAAGCGCTGCCTGGCTATGAAGCGGCCATCCTCGATGAATCGGGTCAGCGATTGCCGCTTGGAAGCGTGGGAAGGCTCGCGGTGAAAGGGCCGACAGGCTGCCGCTACCTCGACGATCCACGCCAGCATGAGTACGTACAGAACGGCTGGAATCTAACCGGCGATATTTATCGGCAGGATGAGGACGGCTATTTCTGGTTTCAAGCCCGCGCGGACGACATGATTATATCGGCGGGCTACAACATCGCTGGTCCAGAAGTAGAAGCTGTGCTCGCTGCACATCCGGCTGTTCGAGAGTGCGCTGTCACCGCTGCTCCAGACGAAGAGCGCGGCCAGATCGTGAAGGCGTTCGTCGTGTTGAACTCGAACTACGTTGCCGGACCCGAACTGGCCAAGACGCTGCAGGATTTTGTGAAGGCCTGCATCGCGCCCTACAAGTACCCGCGCGCCGTCGAGTTTCTCGAAATGCTGCCAAGAACCTCCACCGGAAAAATTCAGCGGTTTTCCTTACGCCCAAAGAATTAGATGCGTTCGCTATTGACGCCCATCTGCGGCACGGCACGCAAGGCGAGCCTCTCGAGGTGTACAACCGACTCGTGCCTTGAACATTCGGTTAAAGTGCGAGAGATCGGAAAAGCCGCAGTCCGTGGCAATGTCGGCAATCTTTCGTTGCGCGGCTCCAGGGCTCTGGAGTAGTCGACGCGCATGAGTGACGCGCGCTTCCAGAATCCATTCGCTGAACGACTGCCCCGTATGCTGCATTAGATCGTGGACGCTCCGGACGGACATTCCGACCGCCTCGGCGGTCTGACTCGGCGAAAGTTCCGGGTCCAGCGCGTGCCGCCGCAGATACGTGAGCAACACGTCTTTTCGAATCTGGCGTGAAGATGCGGGTGGCGATTCGACGCCCAATTGGCTAGCTGCGACAATCCCGAGCAGAGCGCACAGATGCTCGCTCATCACATCACCGGCTACCCGCCCGATCGCACACTGCGGTTGGGACAGCCGGATGACGTAGTCACGAATTATCTCGGCACAAGGCTGAAGTGGATCAATCTGCAGTGCCGCCATATGAGTGACGCGCGGAAAGTGCCTCAAGACCAACTCGTGGGGAAGAACGGCCACCATCCGCCGCACCTCGCCAACGAGAACCACGGAAAACGGCTGCCCTGCATCCACCAAGCCCATGGTTCCCGGCGACAGGTCAATGGAACGGCCTCCCTGGGTGATATGGGCCCTTCCGCTCAACTGCAGACTCAGCAGGAATCTACGCTCGGCCTGATTACGAATGTGACTCTCCGACCGAATGATTTCGTGGCCGCCGGAGTCGAAGCAATTGAACGTAATGTCATTGAACTTGCGACAAGTGATCTGCCCGAGGAAATCGCCGCTATCGCGCTTGGTGACCGACGTAGCGATGACCGCCTTGCTGATCACTTCCCGCCAATACTCGAGACGTTGACTGCGGGCCACCCCTGCGGTGGACCAGCGATCAAGCCGCGGGACTGATACGGCGGTGGAGGCTGACAGTCGCGCTTGCATATCTATCTTGGCCTCGTAGATCGGATGTTGCGCCCGCGCCCGGCGGCGGCGTTCCCCGGTATGCGCCCTCACTCCCCGCCCTGAAAACTACCAGCAGTAGGCAAAGGCCGCAACTACTCGCCGGCGGCGAGCGATCTTCGGGTTTAGCCTAGGCGGGCGCGACCTCGACTGCGCTAAGCGCCTACCAAAATGCACTCGCTGCCTAGATGGCTACAAGGAGTGCCGCGAACATACTGTGGGCGGTAGAACGAGCCCGATACTTAGAGGTTGCCTAGATGAGCCACGATGTGACAGCGCCCGGTATCCATTCCGAGGGAACTGCGGTAACGCCAGGACTGCCGACATCGCATATCGCCAGCATCGCGGTGCCGATCCGCGCTGTTAGTGCGTTGGGGTGCATGATGTTGGTGTGTCTCGTCACGGCTGTGCAGGCACAACCGGGGCGTAGCGAACCCTGCCCGAAGACGCAAATGTCGGCCCCTGGGATGCCCAAGCCCACAATGCCGGCAATCCCGGTTGCGACATCGGTCGCTGCAAGCGACACCAGCACGAGCGTCGTTATCCGGCCGGATCGAGCCGATCAGATTACCTGCCGGCGGGATGCGGTGCGGACGCTGAGCGATGTGGCTTTCAGCACGCGAGCGCTTGCCGACGGGAAGCAACTCAGGCTGTTGATGGACATCCAGATTCCGACATCGCCACAGCGGCGGCGCCCGCTGATTGTATACGTCCCGGGCGGGGGGTTCATGGCGGCGCGCAAGGAAGGCGCGCTTGATTTGCGGACGTACGTCGCCGGGGCGGGCTTCATTGTGGCCAGCATCGAATACCGCACCATGCTGAACGGCGCAACCTTCCGCGACGGGATCGCGGACGTGAAGAGCGCGATCAGATATCTGCGTGCGAACGCCCAAAAATATGGTGTCGATAGCAAGAGAGTCGCCGTGTGGGGGGAGTCTGCTGGCGGCTATCTCGTTTCGATGGTGGGTGTCACCAATGGCGTCAGGTCCTACGACATCGGAAACGATCTTGATCAGAACAGCGACGTGCAGGCGGTCATCGACAAATACGGGCCATCCGAACTTGCGAAGATCGCGGCGGACTTCAATCCGGAATTACAGGCGGCATATGCGAGCAACAACCCGTTTCTCCGCTATATGGATGGAGTCGAGACGACTGTTGCCGATCCGATCACTTATGTGAAGGCGTCCAATCCCCCCTTTCTCATATTTCATGGCAGTCAGGACAGAATGGTGTCACCGACGCAGACCTTAGTGCTGCACGATGCGCTCAGGCGCGCAGGCGCGCACAGCACTCGCTATCTGCTCGAAGGGGCCGGACACGGAGATCTGGCCTTCTTTGGGGACTTTGAGTCCGGCTTGCCGTGGTCGACGCGGCAGACCATGGGAATCATGCTTGATTTCCTGAGGCATGCGCTTGCCGATGGAACCAACTAGGTTACCTGCTATGGCCGGACAGGATCCCACCTCCGCCCTCGCATAGGCCTACCGAAACGGACTCATTTCTCGCGCCGGCATGCCAACGGACTGAAGCGGAGCACACCAATATGGAATCGTATCGTGGCATGAGCCGCGAGGAGCTGGACCGCGAATACCGCGTTACCGCGAGAATCCCTGATTCCCGATCAGTAATGGGCCCAATCACGTGGGAAAGCGAGCTGTTCCGGCAGCAACACGCGGGATTGCTGGATTTGCGCTTCGGCCCAACTGTTACCGAGGCACTCGACTTGTTCATCCCGTCGTGCTCGATACGGCGGGCACCAGTGCATCTTTTCGTTCACGGGGGGTATTGGTATCAATTCCCCAAGGTGCATTGGAGCATGATCGCGCGTGGCCTCACCGAGGCGGGGACTCTGGTAGCTGTGTGCGATTACTCGTTGTGTCCAGCCGTAACGGTGACGGAGATAACCCGTCAGGTCCGCGCGGCGGTCGCTTGGCTCTACTCCAACATCGCCGCCTACGGTGGCGATCCCGGCCAAATTCATCTCTCCGGACATTCCGTCGGCGGGCAACTTGCGACAATGGCGGCATTGGCGCCGTGGTCCGATACATATGGTATCCCTCAAGACGTTGTCAAAAGCGTTCTCGCCATCAGCAGCGTATTCGATCTGCGACCCATCCAACAATCTTACGTACAAGACTTTGTGAAGCTGAGCGACCACGAGGTCCTGACTCTCGCACCACAAACAAACATCAGCCGAACGGCGACCCTGCTTCATTGCGCCGTCGGCGATGGGGAGACCGATGAGTTCGTGCGTCAGAGCGTCGACTTCCTGGCCGCCTGGCGGAATTGCGGCAATCAGGGTGAGGTCGAAGTTCTACCGGGAATAGATCACCTCACGATCCTCGATCAACTGGCGCAGCCGGAAGGACGGCTGTGCCAGCTTGCTCTGCGGCTTTTGCGGGGTGCTGGCGCAGTGTAAGACGGGCACACGCGTGCGCGCTTGTCCGACTCAAATCGCGCTATGGCCCAAGACAAGGCCTCTCCTCTTGTAGTCAACTTGACGTCATGAATTGTCGCTGCCCATGACGAGCGCGGAGAACGGCCCTTCGCCCGTCCGAGACCAAGTCCTTGCGATTGCCGCATCCTGCAATCGTTTCGGCCTTTGTATCTCCACGTGTCCCACGTACGTGCTCACACAGCAAGAGAATGAATCGCCGCGCGGTCGAATTGAATTGGTGCGGCGCATGTTCGAGAAGGGCGGCCGCCCAGACGCGGCGACAGTCGCTCACATCGATTCGTGTTTATCCTGCCTGGCCTGCACGACTACTTGCGGTGTCCCCGTCGACTACATGCATCTCATCGATCGGGCTCGTGCCCACGTCGAGGCAAATTATCGGCGCCCGATTGGCGAACGCGTGGTACGGGCGCTCGTGGCCGCGCTTATACCGCGCCCGCGGCTGTTTGGGTTCACGCTGCGCACTGCACGCCCGCTGAAACAGTTCGCACGTTGGATGCCGAGCCGGCTGAAGCCGCTCCTGGATCTGGTCCCGGCGCAGCATCCCCCTCCCTCCGAACCACTGACACCCGGTACCTATGCGGCGCAGGGCACTCGCAAAGCTCGGGTCATGCTCCTTCCAGGTTGTGCTCAGCAGGTTCTCGCACCGTCGATAAACGCGGCCACAGTACGACTACTGAGACGCGCCGGTTGTGAAGTGGTGGTGCCGAAGCGCTTCCGCTGCTGTGGAGCTCTCACCCTTCACATGGGAAGAGATCGACAGGCACAACAAAATGCACGAGCGCTCGTCGCGACCTTGCGAGCAACAGAAGCGACCGGGGCAATCGACGCCATCGCAATCAACGCTTCTGGCTGCGGGTCTACGGTGAAGGACTATGGGCACCTTCTCGGGAATAGCCCAGCGGATGCCGTAGGAGCGCGGCGCGTCGCACAACTCGCGCTGGATGTGACCGAACTCCTCGTGCGTATCGGATTGCCGGCAGCGGTGTCCAATCGCGCGCTGAGCGTTGCGTATCATGACGCGTGTTCGCTGCGCAATCGCCAGCGCGTTACCGCTCAGCCGCGAGCGCTACTAGCTGCTGCCGGGTTTGCCGTGCATAACATTGCAGAAACCCATTTGTGCTGTGGATCCGCCGGAACATATAACATGCTGCAGCCCGCTGCTGCACGGTTGCTGGGCGAGAGAAAGGCTGCACATATTGCTCTCACGGATGCAGACGTCGTTGCCGTGGGCAACATAGGCTGCATCACGCAGCTTGGGCGTTATTGCGATCGTCCCGTGCTCCATACCGTCGAGTTGCTTGACTGGGCAACGGGTGGGCCAAGACCCGCTTGCATCGCTCACATCGATTCGTCTCCACTGATAGTACGCAGGATTGAACAACCCCCGAGCCAGGAGGCCATATGGTAGTGGCTGCGGACGCATATCTAACGGCGATTGAGCGCGAGCTTGGAGCCGAGGCGATCGAGCTCTCCGCCGAAGCGGTTGCACGCTATGGGGATACCACCATGCCGTCCGGGGTGCGCCGCGTTCGTGCCGTGGTCCTGCCGCGCAGCCCGGCCGAGGTCGTCGCGATGGTTCGTCTCGCCAACGAGCACCACGTCAGCCTGTATCCGGTGAGTGCGGGGCACAACCTTGGTCTCGGGACCCGATCCCCAGTGAGGGATGATCAGATCGTGGTCGATCTCGGTCGTCGCATGAATCGGATTCTCGAGCTCAACGAAGAGCTCGGGTACGCGGTCGTCGAGCCCGGCGTTACCTTCCAGGCCCTGCACGACGAATTGGTACGACGCGGCGACAAGCTCATGATCTCGGCCACATCGGGGCCGCCGCTCGGTAGCGTGCTGGGCAATGCACTGGACAAGGGTGCCGGTTACAGTTCCTATTTCGATCATTTTGGCACGCTGTGCGGGTTCGAGGTGGTCCTGGGCAATGGTTCCACGATTCGCACCGGCGACGGCAGTTTGCACAACGACCAACTTCCCAACTGGCCGGTCTCGAAATACACCTTCGGGCCGATCCTTGACGGGCTGTTCGCCCAATCAAACTTCGGAATTGTCGTCCGAGCTGCCATCTGGCTGATGCCGCGACCTCCGGTCATCCGAACATTTCATGCCATTTTCGAACGTGATACGGATATCGGCTCGATCATTGATGCTATCCGTCCGCTGAAGCTGACGAACTTCGTTCCCACTCTATTTCGCGTCACCAACGACCTCTACGCGGTCGGCCCCGAGGAGCGGGCGGAGAATCTCGGCCGACGATCGGACGCCCGCGACATCTCCGCTGAAGAGCGCCGCACACTGCGCGAGAAGCACGGTCTCGGAGCATGGCAGGCTTCCGCCGCGTTCTATGCTGGAAGCGAAGCAGACATGGCGCCGATGCTTGCGCGCGTCAATTCTCATTTTAGAAGTAAGGGCGCGCTGCGCATCATAGATCACGCCCAGGCCCAGCTCATTCATCCGCTGTTGATTGCCTCCGACGCATTCTCCGGCCGACCGAGCACAGCCGAGTTGCCCTTGCTGAGCTGGCGTCCCGGCGGGGGCGCAATCTGGTTCCTCCCGGGCACACCTATGTCGGGTCGTACCGCTGCGGAGCTGGATGTCTTAGCGCGCGACCTATTCGCACAGCATGGGTTTGACTACATCATCATGCACGTCGCGGGAGCACGTTTCGCACGCAGCCTCTACCTCATACTGTTCGATCGCCGCAGCACTGATGAGTGTCGTCGCGCCGATGCGTGCTATCGCGCTCTTACGAGCGCGTATGCGATACGTGGCATCGGGGTCGGTCGCGCTGCCATCGACTATCATGGCTTGCACATGGATTTGCAGATGCCTGCCTTTCAGCAGACTGTGCTCGCTATAAAGAGCGCGCTCGATCCGAACGGCGTCATAGCGCCGGGGAAATATGGTATTGGTTGAGCCGGGTCTCCAGAGTCGAGATTCACGAGACCGTGCCAACTACTTTGTGAAATTTGCTAAGAAACAACGGTTCTCGATAGGCTGATAAAAACACTCCCCTGCTCGACGCGCACCGGATACGTACGCAGGTTCCGACACGCAGGGGCACTCTTTGCGCTACCGGTCGGGATATGAAACCGACCCTGATGCAGGGGACACTCGATGATGTCGCCAATCACCAAACCATCGGACAGGTGAGCACCGCCGTGGGTGCAAAGATCCGAGGTAGCGTAGAAGCCGTCGGGCGTGTGGTAGATGGCGTAGGCGCGCCCGGCGAAATCGAATCGAACGACATCTTCGGCGTCGATATCCGAAGCAGCACATACGCGGATCCATTCGGACGATTGCTCTATGGTCGGCCCCTTTAGGAGTGTTTCGGGGGCCTGCTTCTGGTGGCGCAGGCGATGAGGATGTCGCGAGTGGTCGAGAAAACTCCTTTCGGGCGCGGCAACTTTTCCTCGAGCAATCCGCTGAGAGCGGGCAACGCAAAGAAGGGAACCGTTGGATACAAGTGGTGCTCCACGTGATACGACATGTTCCAATAGAACAAATCGATCAGCCAATTGGGCCGCAGAGACCGAGTCGATCGACGCAAATCTTCGGTGTTCTCCTCCATCTCGAAATGTTGAGAAGCGGCGTACGCAAGCATGACCGGGTCGCCGACTAGTTTTGGCAGCAACCAGATCCAAAGCAGCAGAGTAGAGCCGAGGTACCATGACACGAGCGCCGCGGCACCGTAAGCACACAAGAATAGGCGGGAATTGCGCGCCATTCGTGGCAATTCTTCAGGGGGCGTAAAGCTCAGAGTCTTCGGGTTGAAGCGGCGCAAGCTGTGCAAGACCAGCACTTGAAGAAATTGCGTGTGATACAACGCGCCGGAATACCACAGCAAGTAGTTGCGGAGACTGACCGGTTGGGTGAAGGGCAACTGTGCATCTTCGCCCACGAACATGGTGTAGGTATGATGAGCTGCGTGCGAATATCGCCTGTAGAGCAGTTCTTGTCCAAAGATCAGCGAGGTGACCCAAAAAACTGTCTCGTTTAAGCGCCGAGATCGAAACGGCGTCCCGTGTGAGCATTCGTGAGAAAGCGAATAAATGGTCAAGGAAAGAGTGGTGGCAAACACCATGAGCGCCGGGACCACCCACCACGAGCCGATCGAGTGGTAGTACAGCACTCCCAAGCTGCCAAGAATGACGATACAGGCCGCCAGCCGCGCCAGTGGTATTACGTCGCTGCGGCGCATGAGCTGCCTCAATGTCTGCCGATCTAAGGAGAGCTCGCCTGTTGGGGGACGCGAAAACGGGCCCGCCAGACGATATTGCTCGATTCCGGTGCCTTCCATTTCATAGATCATATATGATCTAGCATCGTAGTCAACACGAAGCCCGGGCTGCCAAGTGCTTCAAGTTAGACGTAAGTCTCAAGATTTTTGAGGTATTGTGCCGCGTTAGGAGAAGGGATTGAAAGCCGAGCCGTCTCAAGAAATTAATAGTTCGACCAGTTTGGTCGATCGCGTTGCCGAACGCGTTACCGGTCTCATTCGGCGCGGCGAACTGCAGCCCGGCGCGCAAGTGAACATCAATTCGCTTGCAAAGCAGTGGTCCATTAGCCTCGTTCCTATTCGCGAGGCGCTCGCCCGGTTGAGCGCCACCGGCTTGTTACAGTTCATTCCCAACAGGGGGTATCGGGTCGCGCCCCGATTGACCCAGGATGAGCGTGCATCCTTATTTGAGGTTCGCGAACTGATAGAACTGGCTGCCGCCCGCGTTGCCACGACCGCGCGTACCGATGAGCAAATCTCAGTTTTGATCAAGCTCAATGAGCAGATGCGACACTTGGTGGAAGTCGACATCAAAACGCGTTCGTATGACTTCTTTACGCTCAACGACGAATTTCACAAGGCTTACGTGCGGATGTCAGCCAACCCCTATTTGATCAAGTGGTTTGATGCGCTGTCGTTCGATGCATTGATTTCTCGCGAAGAGGAGGCACAGTTCGACATCCCGCGGCTCGTCGAGGAGCATGACGAAATAATCCGCGCGCTGCAATCGCGCAAAGCCCCGAAGTTGCGTGACTTGCTCCGGCGCCATATCCGTAGCACCCGCTACACGTTGACTTAGCGCGAAACCCTGCGATCTCAAATCGGTCGACTCAAGAGAAATTGGCGCGTGGCGTCTCGGATCTGTACGAATTCGGGGCTACCAGGCGGCTGGCTGGCAGCCCAATGTCCCAGCTCGCTTTGAATTGGTACGACCGTAGAATTCGGAATGTTGTCGTTCATCAGTTGGACCGCACTCGGCGGTAACACGATGTCTGAAGTACTCGGCATCAATAACGTTGCACTGGTCAAGCCACGGAGCGTCGCTTCTAGATCTCGCGCGAGCGGCGCCACATCATGCGATGCCACGCAAGCATAGCGGCTGATTAAGTCTACCGGTTGCCATTCAGACACCCAGCTTTTTGCGACGATCTGCGCAACTTCTGCCACCTGAGCGGCCGACAGGCGCTCCAAATAATCGTGAGTCACTAACAAAGGGAAGTACGCAAGGCCTGCTGCGTGCAGACCGCCGTTCGGCAATATCGCGATCTTCGCGATCGCGTTGGCCAGCACTCGAAAAATGCCGGAACATCGTGCCGAAGGCGAATACAGCAGCAAATTGGCGACGAAATGTGGAAATAAAAGCCCCAATTCCAAAGCAATCATTGCGCCCATGGAAGGTCCTGCCGCGACCCAGATCGAGGAGAGGCCCAATCCTCGAGTAAGCAATAGGTGGATTGCGCGCGCGTTATCGCGAACGCAGTACTGAGGGAACTCAAGCGCGTGTCGTTCGCTGGGGCGGGACGAGAGCCCTCCCCCGATCGCATCTACGGAAACAACGGCGCTCTTGCTCGGATCGAAGGTGGCGTCGACCCCCACATGGGCGGAGCCCCAGCGCTTGAGGCCGCTTGCACTTGGCAGCAAAAGAACGATGTGCTTGGGATGTGATGCCGGATCGCCGCAAATGGAATACGACAAGTGCAGCGGCGAAATCTCGCCCCCTGCTTCAAGGGAAAATCTGTCGACCTCAAAGACTTTGTCGCGCCACGGAGGCGTCATGAATTCCGTGAGCTTTTTTGCACAAAATACTCGATGAGAGCTGTTATGTCCTCCGATTCTTTGCCCTCGGCACAAAGCAATCTAAATACGCGCGCGGCCTCGGCACCGATTGGGGCACTAGCCCCTGCGGCGCGCGCCATGCTCAGAGCGTTGTCGATGTCTTTGAGCATGGTCCCAACGGCCGAAATTCGAGGTTCTGCCTGTCGTGCTGCCATGCGGCGGCCAAACAATTGCAATAGGGGGGAGTCCACGAGGCTGTCCTTGTAGGCATCGATCAGTTGACCGGCCTTGAGTCCCAGCGCTTCCGCAGTCGCGAGGGCCTCTGCGAGCGCCACCAACGTGGGGGCTGCGATGAGTTGTGCAATCAGCTTGGCCGCCTGACCGGAACCGACGGGACCCAGCAATGTTGCGCGGGACGCGAGCGCCCCGAGAATGGGCGATGCCTGGTCGAAATCAGTGGACTCTCCTCCACAGTATGCAATCAAAGTTCCGGCGCTGGCGCGCGCGACCCCGCCGGACACCGGTGCATCGAGCCAGGAGCCGCCGACCGCTTGCCGATAGCGATGCGCCACGGTCCGAGAGGTTTCGGGCGAGGAAGTTGAGAAATCAACGACCAGCGGTGGAGAGTGACCTGCAAGCCCACTAGCCACCCCGTGGGGACCGAACATGACCTCCTCCACTGCATGCGAGTCGGTCAAGCAGAGGCACACGGTGTCGACGCCGCCGGTTGCTCGAGAAGCAGAGGCGGCAATTACTGCGCCGGCAGCCGCAAGTCGCTGAGACTTCTCAGGGGTGCGATTCCAGGCAGCCTTCAGATATCCGTGCTGCAACAGTCTCGTCGCCATCGGCTCGCCCATGAGTCCAATGCCGATGAACGCCACACTCATTTTATGCATGCCGGGCAGTGTTCGCTTCTTGCATAACCCGGTTTTCAATCGCGCCAAGACCATCGATCTCCACTCGAACGACATCGCCAGGCTTCAGAAATTGCGGGGGACTCATGACCGCTCCCACGCCAGAGGGGGTGCCGGTGGCGAGGATGTCTCCCGGCTCGAGCGTGCAGACCGTCGTCAGCTCCTCGACCATTTCGCCGATAGAATAGATGAAATCGTTGGTATTGCCATTCTGACGTACTTCGCCGTTAACGAGCGTACGCAGTTGCCGACGATGAGCGTCCGCCAGAGACATGTCGAGCGTCAGCCACGGACCCATCGGTCCATGCGTGTCAAACGATTTCCCCAGGGTGGCGGTCGGCGAGCGCATCTGCCAGTCGCGTACGCTGACATCATTGCAAACCATATAGCCGCCAATCACGCTCGCCGCATCTTCGCGACGCACGTGCCTGCAGCGTCTGCCGATGACCACAGCCAACTCGCCCTCATAGTCCAATTGGTCCGACACTGCCGGCTTATCGATCGGCTCGAAGGGTCCGTTTACACAAGAGACCTGTTTATTAAACCAGACCTGATGATTTGGGAAGACCATTTGCGGCATCTTGGCGCGAATCTCCTCGACGTGCGCTCGATAGCTAAATCCCAGGCCGAAGAACTTCAGCGGATCCGGAATCGGCGCCGACAAGGCTAACCAATCGAGTCGAAGCCTTTGTTTTGCGGCTGCGATCGCTTGACGGACCCACTCCCGACCCTCTAAGCCCGCCGCCAATATTGCGCGCACGGTCAAATTATCCATTCCGAGCGTGCTGCCCACGTCCACAACTTCGTCATCGGACAAGAGCGCCCCGACAGCAAGGCTTGTTCCGCGTCGGAAGGTGAGCAGCTTCATGGACGAGATTCCATCTTAGGGGTCAAGGAGAATTCCAACATCGGTGTCAAGGTACGCTTCAAAAACCGATATATCGCGCTTGTATCCCGCACAACGACGTCCGTTTGATCGCCGACGAGCAAGGCACCGAGCGATGCGTGCGGTTGGGGTAGCGCCATGGCCAGCATCAAATGCCGAACTTCAAAGTGATTTTCATCGATCGCAACGATTCGAACGTTCATGTTTCCATGACGCGAGATGTGGCCTTCGGCTTTTCGCGCCGCGTGAATGGATGCAAATAGTTTGGCAATGGCCGCGGGACCCTGTGTCGGTCCGCGAGGCGTGGCGAAGACGGCCGATTGGTCGAATAACTCCTCAACCGAGATGCCCGCATCAACGCGATAGGTGAATTCCGCCAGTAGGGCAAGGATTTCACCGCGGGCTTCAGCCAGTTGTGCCTTGGTCATGCTCTCATCAGGTCGCATCGGCAAGCAGCCACTCAGCAACCTGACCGCAAGAGGCAACCCATAACTCGTTATCACTGAGCGCTAATTTCACCAGAGTCATCAGCGCCTCGATCCGTTGGGGGTCCTGGCCGAGCAACCAAGGATGAAAGATCAGAATGGCATGACCTCCGTTCTGCCGGGCATTGAGAATTGCAGTGGAAAAGTTCTCCAGTACCGCATCGACGCCCGTAGCGCTTCCATCCTCACCGGTGGAAAGGCCAAGGGCTTTTCCAAGCTCGGGTTGCAGAAAAACCCCGTCCACTCCGCGCCATGCAAATGGTAGCCGAACAATGCCCTCATCGAGGGCATCAGCCTCGCCAACCTCGGAAACGTAGGTCAAACCATTTTGACGAAGCAGCGTGGGCACATTCGGTGAACCGGCGCCCCCCGGAGGTCGAAAGCCACGCGGTGTCAGTCCGATGCGTTGCATCGCGGTCACGCAGCGGCTCAGTACGCTCGTCTGGGAAGACTGGTCGAGCCGGCTCCAAATCTCATGGCGCCAGCCGTGGATCCCAACTTCATGTCCATGAGCCACCATCGCTCGTAGCGTATCCGGGTAGGTTTCAGCATTCCACGCTTCAGTGAAAAACGTCGCCGACATGCCCTTTATGCGTCGCAATAATTCCGGGATCACATTCACAACCGTGTAATGCGAACCGACAGGCTTATCCTTAGGCCAGGTGCCGAATTCAAGATCCGCAGCTTCACCGAGATTGTCGAACGTAAAGCTCACGGCGCCGCGCTTTCGATCAGGTCCCCACCCAGAGATACCGAGACGCTGCCGATTGTCCGTACGAGTCGCGCCGGTTGCGTCCATTAAGGCTCTCCGCCGCTAGCGCTCGATGGGCGGTCTTGCAGCCACTGGGCAAGATCGCGGCGGGCCGACAATCGCGATGCGCGATCATATTCTGCAGTCGCTGGCACTCTTGTGACGAATTCGAGATTCAACCCATTCGGGTCATTGAAATACAACGAATGAAAGACCCCGTGATCCATGTACTCATTGGCAATACCCGCAGCATCCAACTTTGCCTTGAATCCCATGACCGCATCGTCGCCCTCGACCTCGAGTGCGACGTGATGGTGAAAGCCGCTCCGCGCGAGAAAGTCATCGGGTTTGAAAAGCGAAGTATGCTCAAAAAACGCCAGCGCATTCCCGTCCGCCATTTCAAAAAAGGTATGGCAGTATCGCGATCCATCGCGCAAAAACGGATCCTCTAGCACGACCGTGGCCACCAACGGCATCCCAAGAATATCTTCATAAAAGTGCCGCGTCTCCTCGGAGTCCCGACATGCAAACGCATGATGGTGAATATGCTTCACCGCATATGGAATAGAAGTTTTCGAAGCGCCGGCGACGTTAACCATGAAAAATTCCCCATCAGAACTTCGTTCCAATCAAAACGCCATACGTGCGTGGCGGAAAATACGCAGCGAGGGTCCCCGGTGACGCCGATAACACCGCGTTAGCGACATAGGCATTGGTAAGATTTTTACCCCACAGCGATATCGTGAGCCCATCGCTGACAGTGGACCAGGATAACGACGCATTGAGAGTATTAAACGCGCCCTGCCGCAAAATGTTGTCAGGAGCAAAGGCGTAGCCTCCGCTATGCGCATAGGTTATATCGAGAGCCCCTTCGCCTGTGGCCACCTTGTGATGATAATCGAGGCCAACATTAAAAGTTTCGCTCGGAGTAAGCGGTAGATTATGACCGGTTGCCGAGGCCAACGTGAGAAGCGACGGAGTGGGGTCGAACACCGGTATCGGTGTGTACGATACGGCGTTGGGAAAGTTGCTGAAATAATCGTGAATCAGCGAAACGCCCGCCGTCAGGCTGAGACCCGGGGCGACGAGCGCCTCAATATCCGAGTCCAGACCATAGAGCTTGGCGGCCGCGCCGTTGTAATAGCCGATCTGCCCCAACACAAAATGGCTTACTTGGATGTCTTTATAGTCGTAGTAGAAAGCGGCTGTATTGAATCGGATTCGATTGTCCAAAAAACGCGTCTTCAGTCCCAACTCATAAGCTGTTAAGACTTCGGGTTTATAGGCAGGATCGGTGGGAACTCCCACGTTGAATCCACCGCTCTTGAAGCCGGTATTGAAGGAGGCGTACATCATGATGTCATCATTGAATTGATGATCGAGCGAAACGCGATACGTGGGGCGCTTGGAAGTCACACTCTCATCGATTTGAGGTATTAGGGATCCGATGGGTATATCTCCCACCAAGAATGCGGGCTCCGACGCTGTGAGCGCCCTGCGCTCTTGAGAATATCGACCGCCAAGCGTCAGATGGTCTCTAGGGGTCAATGCGATCGTCGCTTGAGCATACGCCGCATAAGCATCGGTGGTTTGTTTGCCCTGAATATTGATCTGATCGATAGGCGGCAACCCGCCCGGCATCGGGATCTGCGTAGGCCCACCCAACAGGACCACACTCGGATCGTATTGAGCATTGGCATGCAGAAAAAATAAGCCCGTCACCCACTGAACGCGGCCGCCCGTATTAGACGATAGGTTCAGTTCTTCAGAATATTGCGTATCCAGCTGATGGACCAACGGAATGGTTTCTATCGGTTCAGAAGTCCCATCCGCATCGAAGCCGACCGAATATTGCGAGTGTCGGTAGGCGGTGATGCTTTGTAACTGCGCGAATCCCACATCCTGCAGCAAACGGACGCTGGCGCCCCCACCCTTAAAGGTATCGTAGGGCTGAAAGTCGGCGTTGATATCATAGTGTCCGAGTGCGGGAAGAGGAGGGACGACCCCCAGCAGCTCGAACAGATTGGTCGCACCGGGAAAAGCCGTGAAAGTGGAATTGCTACTTCCGGCGGTCTCTTCGTAATCCACAGATAGTACCGCAGTGGTTGAGTCGCTAGGGACCCACTTCCACTTTGAGCGCAGCGCAATGTCGCGATCGGTCTTGTATACCGATTCACCGTTAAATATATTTCTGCCATAACCTTGCTGCTGGGTGGATGCGCGCACGGCTACATCTGCCGCAAGCGTGCTTGACACAGGCCCGGTCAAATACAAGTCGCCCACGCTTGTCTGGTAGTTCCCGTAGCCGATGTCAGCTTGGCCGCCAAACGTGAACTGCGGATCCTTGGTGGTTATTTGAATGAGCCCACCCGTTGCATTGCGCCCGAACAGTGTTCCCTGAGGCCCCTTGAGCACTTCGATCTGGGATACATTGTTGAGCGAGATGAGAGATGCCAACCCGGAGGTGAAATAAACACCATCGAGGTAGGTCGCTACGGAGTTCTCCAGGCCTGGACCGTAGGCTGTTGTGCCGACTCCTCGGATGTGGGGCAATATGAATCCAGCGGCTGTTATGACAGTCAATCCCGGCGTCACCAATCCGAGTTCCGCGGTGGATCGAATTCCCGAGGCTCGCAGCGCCTCTCCAGAAATTGCCGTGATGGCAATGGGAACGGTTTGCAAATTTTCCGCGCGTTTCTCAGCAGTCACAATGATCTCTGCCAGGGAATCGCCGGCATTACCGGAGGATGGCGGTGCGGCGGTATCCGCCCACGCGAGTTCTCCAGATACAAGCGCAAAGCCCAATGCCAGCGATACCACCATTTTCGAGTACATCGTAGCTCCCCTAATTCTTGCGTGCGGCCGGTTTTACCCGATCTCGTTCAAATCATATATCATTTATGATGTATCATAGGAAGCGTTTTCAGTCAATTCGGACGGGGTACGAGGCACGCCATGTCACTCCACAAGCATCGCTCGCGCGTTATCACCGATGGCATTGCCCGCGCCCCGCATCGGGCGTTTCTTAGGGCTACCGGACTAGACGAGAGAGACTTCGACCGTTCATTCATTGGCATCGTCACTACGGCAGGCGAAAACACGCCGTGCTCCATGTCTTTGATGCCTCAGGCAGATCAGGCCCGGCTCGGCGTTGCGGCCGCGGGTGGAATTCCCATTACCTTTTCGACGATTTCGGTTTCAGACGGTACGTCGATGAATCATCCCGGGATGCGCATGAGCCTGGTATCGCGTGAGGTCATCGCAGACAGCGTCGAGGTCGTCGTGCGCGCTCATGGATACGACGGACTGGTTGCCTTTGCGGGTTGCGACAAGACACTACCTGCATTAATGATGGCGATGGTCAGACTCAATGTACCGTCTGTTTTCGTCTTTGGCGGAGCCATGCTGCCCGGGCGGCTTGCATCAAGAGGCGATGTCACAATTCTGGACACCATTGAAGCAGTCGGCAGCGTCCAGTCCGGCACAATGTCCCTCGACGATCTAACCGCTTTGGAGCGGGCGTGTTCACCGACGGTCGGGGCGTGCCCCGGCCAGTTCACGGCGAACACCATGGCGATGGTGGGTGAGGCGTTGGGACTAGCCCCTCTAGGATCTGCGATGATCCCGGCAGTTTATAGCGAGCGGCTCGCGCTCGGGCGGCGGGCCGGCGAGACTGTAATGAAAATTCTTCGAGATGGAGGCCCCCTGCCCCGGGATCTGGTTACCCGCGCTAGTCTCGAGAACGCATGTGCCGCCGTTGCAGCGACCGGAGGTTCTACCAATGCCGCCCTTCATATTCCGGCGATCGCGCACGAAGCCGGAATCCGTTTCGACCTGGACGACATCGCGGGGGTGTTTAAACGCACACCTCTCATCGCGGACCTGCAACCCGGCGGAAAATATCTCGCTAGGGACCTGTATTACGTCGGCGGCGTGCCAGCAGTTCTGAAGGTGCTCCTCCGCATGGGTGCATTGCATGGCGATACCCTGACGATAGACGGGGAGACACTGCAGAACGCACTGGAGAGCGCACCAGACCCCGATGGAGCGATAGTAAGGCGACCTGGCGAAGCACTCAGTGATACAGGAGGCCTTGTTGTACTAAAAGGCAACTTGGCTCCGGCGGGCGCGCTACTGAAATCCGCGGGACTCAAGTCACTGCAATTCATCGGTCATGCGCGCGTCTTTGAAGGCGAAGAGTCTTGTATGCGAGCGGTTTCCGCGCGTGATTATCGACCAGGAGATGTCATCGTTATTCGCAACGAGGGGCCGAAGGGTGGCCCAGGTATGCGCGAAATGCTAAGTGTTACCGCTGCGATCTATGGCCAAGGGATGGGGGAACGCGTGGCGCTCATTACGGATGGACGTTTTTCTGGGGCCACGCGCGGCCTGTGCATTGGCTATGCGAGTCCTGAGGCGGCGATTGGAGGACCGCTTGCGCTGGTGCAAGATGGCGACGTCATCGAGATTGACGCTGCCGCTGGCAGCTTGTCCATTCGTGTGTCGGAGGAACTGCTGGAATCTCGGCATCAGAAATGGCGTCCGACCAGTAGCGGCGTTCTTTCAGGGGTGCTGGAAAAATATCAGAGGCTCGTCGGACCGGCCAACCAGGGCGCGGTCACTCATTCCGGCAACCTAAGTTGGCCGTACGGACCAGAAGGGCTGAACCTTGAAGGCTAGGCCTCCAGATCTCGCCTTTCCGTCCGCAATATCTAGACAAAATCTTACGGCGTTCTTCGGAAATGACGAAGCCGGCTTTTCCCACCAATACCGAGTCGTGTTGGATGCGACCGGAAGTCTTCGAAGGTGAGAGATGGTGGGCCGTGTAGGGATCGAACCTACGACCAATTGATTAAGAGTTGACGTTTCTGATCTTCAACTTATCCATTAAAAACAGCTTCTTATACATCGATGATTGTGCCACGAAAATTCAAGATGGGACCGCGTAGGCACCTGAATCGGCTGGATACAAGTTGGTACGATGGCACAGATGAAGTTGTACGTTTGCGGTGTGATCCGGCCCAGCCGACTCAGTTATCAGAACTGATTTTTTCCGCCCCGAACGCTCAGGGAATTGGTCGGCTTCAAACCCATATTCTGAACTAGGAGCGCGGGACTTAGGTGTCGCAGGTTCAACCCCGACCCATGGAATTCATTTAGGAAATGTCCGGCGTCATTTGCCAAGGGAGCGGACGCGTCCATCAACAAGCCTGGTCGGATATAAGATTCGTGGGTGACCAAAGAAGACCCAAACGCGGGAACAACTTTTCCTCTGCCAGCCTCCGGCTTCTCGCCCGAAGCTGCTAGGCGATTCAGCGAGCAATTCTACCGGCACAACATGTTCCAGTTTGCTGCAGCTGACATTGTCTGCATTGGTGCGATACGCCTGCCCGACCGCCTAGCAGAGTTAATCCTTCCGCTTTTGTTCGGCGTCCAAGATGACAATGGCGCGAATCCCATCAGTGGGTACATTATTGTTCTGCCCCCGGCCTTCCCTTCGAGTGTCGACGAAGAGTCGGAAATCCGGAAACGGCTGGCCGCTGTGACCGAAGAGCGGCGAGGGTACGCCCTCTCCGCGGAAGAATCTGAAATCCTCACCCGGCGGATCAAAATAGCCCGCTCCGCGGACTTCGACGTTCAGACGGCTTACGGGGTCCTGAACACGCTGCCGCCATGCTCTGTCGCGGTCATCTGCAATTGTGAGCTCTACCGCGATCGAGCAGCCGCCATGCCACGGAGCGAATCGCAACCGGCAGGCGCCTCCCTCGAGGAAGACGTCTGGGTGCCGCACGTGCACGCGCTCGCTTTAAGGGGAGCGGCGGTCGCCAAGCTCCGCGAGGCCTATGTCATCTTCGACGTCGGTGAAGCGCTGCCCCGGCGGAGTACCAACAAACAACTGCTCATGTCCATCGACGCATGTGGCCTGGCAGGGGTAGACGATGGCATTGATCCAGCGATCGACATCGCTACGCTCGCCGATGAGTGGACGCGCCAGGTACGAATGGGGCACAGCGACGCCGCTATTGCATCGATCGAAGCACTGCCCCCGTCGATGGCTCCGTACAAACCGCGGCTCAAGGTGCAGATTCTTCAACAGGCGAACCGCCATGAGGAGGCCGTCCAGCTCATTCGTACAATACACGCAGCGACGCCTTTGCTTGAGGCGAATCTTCAGGTCCGGTTCGCTCGGTTTGCTGCGGCGGGTGGTGACTCCTCAGTTGCCCGTGAGCTCCTGGCGGCGTCGCTTCCAAGACTCGCGCAGCAGGAGTCCCTGGAGTTAGCGCTCTCGGTTGCCCTGTCCCTTCGCTCTATTGATGTCGAGGGAGAGGCCCTTCGCCGCCTCGAGGCGGGCTACCCCACTTCGGCTGCGCTTCGCCAGCGCCGCGCCTGGCAGTTCATCCAGAGGTCTCTCGCAGTAGCGCGAGGCGAGCCGCCACCCGTATGGGCCGCCCGAAAGCCCGCCGACATCATCGAACTCCACGATGCATTCATGGCGGTTGCAGCTGAACGAGCCATTCCCAACTACGCCGAATTTCTCGCGGAGGCCGAACGCCATTGGCCCAGCCTACTTCCCGTTGTCCGCTTGGCGTGCAGTGTTCACGCGCTTGCCCGGGACCGCGCTGAGGTAGCTCTCGCAACCACGGCACCAACAAAGCTCGGTGAGTATCCGGCGTTACAAGAATACGCCGCAGACGTCTTGCTCGAAGCACTCCGATTGGCCCTTCTCGGCCGGACGGTTGGTTTCGATCCCGAGACACTGATTCCAGCGATCGCCGAACTCATCCATTATCTGGCGATGCGCCCGCAGGAAGCTGCACGCCGCGTCGCACTCGCAGGGCTGCTATCGGTGCCAAGTGCTGGAGAAATTGGACTTCCCTTGACTACTCTCTCCACGGTCTTACTCTCCAGCCGTGAACAACGGCGCTCCGAGGCTGTAGGGCATGGCGTACATACAGGCGAACCAGATCGGGACGCCTTGCTTCGAACATACCGCTCAGCCCTTCAGTGGGCCCAAGATAACGGCCCCATCGAGCTTGGCTCAGCTGCTTTGCCAGCTGAGTTGCTGGAAGTCACCGCTGACGAATTCTTGCCTCACCTTCAATACATGGCTGAGGCGGCCGGCGAGTGCCACGAGACTGAGGCTGACCTCAAGTGGCTTGAACAGATTATCGTTTTGGCGGGGCTAACGGCCCCGCATGGATCGACGCGGCGAAATGACGACCTCGAGATCCTACGCTTCGCCGCAGGCCGCTTCGCCCTCGCCGGACGGCATCAAAAGGCCCGCGATCTTGCGGAACAAGCGTTGCTGCTCGCGCGAGGCGACCCCATGCGGTCACGGCTTGCCTGGTACGCGTTCGCTGACATCTACCACCGCGTCAACAATCTACCGGAAGCACTCCTCGCAATGGCGTGCGCGCTGGCCTGCGATGTTCCCATCTCGAGTGAACAGGCGTGGTACGAAGCGAATGGGCTCATTCGCATGCTGCGCGATCTTGGCATGATCGACCATGCGCTCGGCCTCATTCCCCGCGCCAGAATTCTCCTCGAAGAAATGGGCCGAACCGAGCGGCAGGCACATCGACTTGACACGCTCGAGTTGACCATTCGCATGCTCGCATCCAAAGGCAAGGATGTGCGGGCGGAGGATTGTCGAGATTTGCTCGAATCAATCGCGAGGAATTACTCGCATGTCTGCCAAGCCCGGGATGAACTCGCACCTGTGACGATGCTCCTGGCCCAGGCCATTGAACTTTGCGAAGGCACCGGAGTCCCTATCGGCCAAGCACATCGAGCCAGCCTTGAGGAGGCGCTAGGCTTGCTATCTCCGGATGTCACGGCGTGGATTCGGGCGACATCGCGCCGCACGCCCCCGTCGGGCGACGTGTTGCGGTTGGCTCATGGGCTCCAATCAGCTCGCTATTCCGATGACATCGGCTACGACGTGCGAGCGCTCGTGCTGGCGTCCTCCCGCTTGCTCGCGTCTCCGGAAGCCCAATCTCATTCCGAGATCGCGACGTTCGCCATCGAGATGATGACGGACCACGGTGTCGCGCTACCGTTGGACCATGAACCGACGGCTGGCGCCCCGCAAGATTGGCTGGCCTCGAACCTTGGCGCACCCGCAAAGGCGGCCGAGCAATTGTCCCGAAACGGAATAACCGTCGCCCTGCTTGGGCTGGACATTAATAGTCACCTCGTTCATGTCACTTTCCGTGAGGGCGAATCCGGTCCGGTGGTGTGCGAAGATCCCTCCACATTTTCCCGTTCTCGTTTCCAGGAATGGGCTGAACGCTACCCGTACGCATACGGGGTCGATACGGCGGTCGGGAATACGTTTCATACGAGCCAACAAGGTATGGGCACTACGCTTCAGCTGCAGACGCGCGCGCTGCTCGTCACCGCAGCGCCTCTGCAGATATTGCCACCGAATATCGTGCTCATAAACGGTGAACTTGCCGGACGCAAGGCGGCGATGGCATCGGCGCCATCCTTAGCTTGGATCACTGCGAGGCGCCGCGTGCATAGGGGCCAATCGGGGCGGCGTTATGCCTGGATTCCCTTGACTGAGGACGAGGCCAATCGGGGCACATTGGAAATGGTTGCCGAGCGCCTCAAGTCGTGCCTTTCCGACCATGAAATAACGCTCGATACGGGCATTCACATGCCCAAGGACCTCACACACTCGAGCCTAGTCGTCGTTGTCGCCCACGGGCAGATCGGCCCTGACGGGAGCTACTTTCAGTCGATGGCCGACGACGACGGGCGGCGTGTTTCACCCATTTACCTGGCGCGAGCCCTCGCCCACACACACATCGTAGTCCTTTTCGTCTGCAGCGGCGGCCGCACGGACAAGCATCCCTACGCCAGCACGACTGTCGGGTTGCCCAAGGAGGTCCTTGATCGGGGCTGCTCCGCGGTCGTAGCTTCCCCCTGGCCTCTCGACTCCCGCGTCCCCTCCCATTGGTTGCCTGCGTTCCTGGAAAAGTGGGACGTTGGCACCCAGCTCATTGATGCAAATTTCCGGGCCAATAAGGCGGTGGAACGCGCGATGGGCGACGCACCTGAGTTGTGCCTGGCAATGAACGTATATGGCGACCCCCTAGCCTCGGCGGCGACGCGCGATCGGATTAGCCTGCCACAGCAATGACTGACGAAACACCTAACATGACCTTCTTGGTATCTGCCTGAGGCAATATTTTGCGGCCGCGTCCGGTATGCCACCGGATTGGCCGTGCCAGCCCATGCGGTTGCCTCCTTTCTCTTCGACATGGACACTTCGTGATCGTAAGCCCGGAACGCGCCGACTTCATCGCGCTTCAGCACGACGGCGGCAAGGTCGTTATCGACGGTGCACCTCAAGCCAACGCCGATCACTGTTTCCTCAGTGTTAGTAGACTATGCGAGTCCCTCGGATTTGTCGGCAGCCGTGGCGCTGCGCGAGCGTTCCGCCAGCGCGCTGAAGCGCTTCTGATCGAGATCATTGACTTGAATGCTATCCGGCATCGCTAATTCCTAATAACTATCGACCCCGCGCCCGGCGCACCTGCACGTCGACGCCAGTCATGCGCAGCCGCCACTCGCACAACGCTTCGCTGACACCGTAGTAGTCGGCTATCTGTTCCGCTGAGTGTTGGTGCGCTCGCATCTGCAAGAGTCCATCGCGCGGCAGAAGCTGCGCGGCGGCGTGCCAATCCGCCTCTTGCTCCTGCTCGTCGGCGTAATCACTGAGCAACAACAAGCCTAATTTCGAAACTTCAACCCGCGACGGGTTGTGCTTCAGTTGAATATGAGCGAGCTCGTGCATCAAGTTGGATCGTTGACGGGTGCGCGCATGGGCGGGATTTACGACGATGGCGTATGTAGTCTTTTCCCGAAGGGTCATCGCGGACCAGCTCTCATCGTCGACAACGGTCAGTTGGCTGACCGCCTCGGGCGCCAAATCGAGCGAATCGAAATCCAAAACAATGACTTGCAGGTGCGCGGCAAACGCCCACGGATCCAGCGCGGCGACCGGGGTCACGTTGAGGGCTTGACGCGCCGCGAGCGAATTGCGCTCAGCCAGTGCTTTGAATCCGCGGCGCAAAGATGTTAACGGCCGATCAGTTCATCACGCGCGCGAATGGCTCGTTGCGCCGCGAGGATGAGCTCTCCTAAAGCTTTCGCTGTTTCCATATTCACCGTTTTCTTCTTCTTGAAATGAACTACAGCATCGGGACGTTCAATCTCCTCTGCACCATCCGATTCCATCCCGAGAAAATCCCGAGGATCCCGTTGCAGCCATGTGCAGAGTTTTGCGAAAGTTTCTAAATCCGGCATATGACCGTTTTCGACACGTGAAAAGGTTGCCGTACTCACGCCCGCTTCAAGTGCGGTGGCGCGCACACCGCGGCTCCCTCGTTTGGCTGCAAGCAGCCGCCCGAAGTCGCCAATGGATAGACCCATTTAACCCCCAAAAGTCGATGCGACGCAAAACCTTGACGGCGAGCGTCACGCTTGATACGGTGTCTTACATATAAGACGATACGTCTTTTATACCGTACGTCTTATTAACGGAACTAATTGAATCAGAAGCTCATTTTATCGTCAAGCGGAGATTGCAATGAACGAGCAAACCCAGGACATTGCCGAAAGCCCACCCTTGCAGACGGCGATCGAGGATCTGCAGAAGGCCGAAGCGCATCTTAAAGGCGCTCGCGCGGATGAGGCTTTGGCTGAACGGGAAGTGGCGGATGCCATCGAGAAGATTGAAGAAGTTGAGGCTGAGCGCACGCATGTCACCGTGCACGTCGTGCATGTCAATGAAGTAGAAACGGCGCACTTCAAGGAGAAACTGACTGCAACGCTGCAGCAAGTCTGGGACACGTCTTATTTGAAACTTGAGATCCCGCGCAAGCCGAAGGATGTGTTCCAGACCGGTGGCGAGCATCCTAAGTCGTTGATGACCCATCTGGGATTGACGCTCGAACAGACGCGTCAACAGAAGGTCATCGAAGATTTCCACTTCGGCATTGCTTCGGAAACCGGCGGCGCCTAGTCATGGCGCGCCCAAACGCGCAGCCGACGATGGACGCTCAGCGGGGCGCCGCCGCGCTAGATGATGACATCCCGCGAGTCCTGCGAGTGTTGGGCGCAACATCGCTGGAAGTGCTCGGCTGGTCGCGCCCGAACCGACTGTCGCTGCTGATTCCGGTGTTCGGCGTCCATCAGGGCGTCAGGGACGACTATTTGCTGCGCCTCGGCTTTCAGGCGTACCGCGAGTGGCCACCGAGCGCCCAATTCGTCAATCCGACCACCTTGGCGTACACCTATCCTCAAGACCAGCACTATGTTCCGATGCTGACCAGCCCGGAGTGTCACACGCATGTCGCCTATGATCGCCCGCCGGGTAAGATCCAGTTGATCTGCTGCTCCGCGACCCTTGAATTCTACGAGGTGCTACACGGCGTCGATTCGAGCGTTGTCTGGCGCGAAACCGACACGTTTTACCTAACGATTACTGCGATTCAAAAGGCGCTGTCCTCGTTCTACCAGGGACGGTTTCCGATCCATGGACCGTGAGGACGCTCTCCTCCGTCCGCCTCCGGCGCGGCCCTATCAGCCCGTTACGTTGCAACTGCGCATGCCGGCCGATGCGCTGACCGCGACGCTCATGCTGCTTCAACGCGCCGGTCAGTGCGAGAGCGGATTATTTTGGTACGGCCCTAAGGACGGCGCTGGCAACGGCACCGTCATGTGGGTCGTTGCGCCGCGCCAGCGCATGGCATGGGGTAACTATCACGTTTCCGCAGTAGCCTTAGCCGAAGTCGTTCATCGTCTACCGGACGACTGGAAGCCTCTGGCTCAGGTGCACAGCCATCCGGGACTCGGCGTCGAACACTCAAACTACGACGACCGCATGGCAAGCTCGCGCCGTGCGCTATCCTTGGTGCTTCCCTGCTATGGGCGCCCCACTGCGCCGTTTCCCAACGGGGTGGGCGTGCACGAGTGGCAAAGCGACTACTGGCATCTGCTCGATCTAGAATGCGCAAGGCGACGCGTCGTCGTGATCGGCGGCGGCGTGAAGGTCGAGGACTTCCGATGAGCGCGAATGACGACATGGCCAACCGCCACCTCCTGGCGGCCGATGGCCTGGAGAGTACCCTCCAATCCGAAGAGCAGTATGTCCGGATCGTAATCTCCGAGCGCTGGTCATCATCGCGCGCCGGCCAGCTTCTGACGGCATGCCTGGTGAATTTGCTCTGTCGACAAGTCAAGATAGTGCGCCATATCGAGATCGTAGCGCTCCCTACACGCAGGTTGATTCGATTGCCGAGTGGCGATACTGCCGAGAGTTTCCCGGCGTGCCTTCAAGAACTCGCCGAGTGGGCGGTCAATGGCGCCATCGCGGTGTCGATTGCGCGGACCGGCGTCGCGGCGGATCATACGATTTACGTCGGCGACCCAGGGTCGGAACTTATTCCAGATTGCGGGCAATCCCTTGTAGTGATCGGCGATGGCTGGCGGGCATGGGTTGGCGATGTGCCCCGCTCGCCCGGCACCATTTCGCCGACATCTGGCGGTCCGCTCGGCCCGTTTTTGGCCGCTACGCTCGCGGCGGGGGAAATATTCAAGCGCAGCCGCGGCCTTCGGCGCGGGAAATTTTTATCGGCGGACGGATATTCGCTCTGGTCCGGTGGAACATCATCAGAATGGAATGCTCTCGTGGACGGTCCTGCAGTCTCCGGAATCTTCTTGCCTCCAACCCATATCGTCGGCGCCGGCGCCGTTGCGAACGCCCTTGGGCTTGTCCTAGCCAATCTCGAGCTGAGCAGTGCTTATCTCATCCCCATCGACGATGATAAATACGATAAGACGAATCTGAATCGCTGCCTGCTTGCCGGTTGGCAGGACGTCGATCAACCCAAAGTGGATGCGATTGCAAGAGCGCTTCGCGGCGCCGGCCTCGAGGCGTTCCCCTTCAATGGCACGATCCGATCCTATGTGGCGAAGGCGCGTATTGGTCTTCGATCCGACGTTGCGCGGCGAGTCGACGATCTGAACTTCGACGTTGTAGCATCCTGCGTAGACAAGAGCATTTCACGACAGGATATTCAGGGTCTTGAGCCTCACCTTCTGTTCGGCGGAAGTACCCTTGACCTTCAGGCCAAGGCTAATTGGTATACGGGGCGTCTCGGATCCGCCTGTCTGGCCTGTTTCAATCCGGCCGAACGCAACGGTGAAATGGTTCGGTCTCTGGAAAGTCAGTTGCGCATGATGCCGACGGATGAACGCGGCCGCTTTCTAACGCAGCACGGACTGGACGCGCAGGCCGTGAACGAATATCTCGCCGGCGCGCGATGTGGGGGACTTGGCGAATCCGAGCTCAAGGATTTCGCAACGCGACTTCCACCGGAGTTCTCCACAGGCTTCGTATCTCTTGGGGCCGGCTTAATGCTCGCGGCAGCACTGCTTCGAGGCACCGTATTTTTAGAGTCCGCCCCATCTCGTCGCGATATGTGCACCCTGAATTATCGTAACGGTGGGTTTGCCGATGCGGGTCTCGGCGTGGACGATGCTTGCGAATGGAACTGTCAGCGTCGAGGGCGTGCAGCGGCGGGCTGAATGACTGACGCGTCTACACATTTCTGGCCGTCAACTTTGCAGGGGCCGATACGGGGCCCCTCCACCGCGACATTAACTCTAATTTACCCGCGCAGCAAATAGGACTAAAACCAAATTCTGGCCCTCGACTACACGTCGCACTCGGAAGGAACGCTATATTGCATTTGTGAGGGATAATCGCTTTATTCTTCGCCTTTCTGCATAGGATTTTCGAGGTCACCGTCGAACCGCAGTAGGACGTGAAAGTACGGATGACCTGTCTTGACGAAGTGCTCCGCGCGCTTCATCAACCAATAATCGAATGCCATCATCGGGGTCGTTGTGCGGCCGCGCGCGGAGATCATTGAGCCTGCTTGCACAATCCGAAGTAGCTCACTAGGGTCGAGAATGTGCAGGAAGCCGCTCGTGTGTTGCATAACGTCTCTGAGGAATGGAATTCCAATCTCCTTTCGCCCCGCGAGTAACGATAGCTCAGGAACCAATATCACTAGGTGGGGAGGTTCCGTGCGGTCCACCTTAATCAGGTTTCCCTCCTTGTCCGTGATACTAAAGCCTGCAGCAATGTTCCTAGCGGCCCCAGCGAGTTGTCGCGCGGCTTTGTTGATATGACTCACCGTTTGCTGCGCCAAACGGTCTCGCGACGGCAATGTTGGCCGCGAGAGCAGACTCAATGCTTTAGATTCGAAGAGCACGTTGCCATAGCGATGGGTCAGCAGGATATCCGTCAGCTCGCGCACATTGCCTCGCTCGTCAACCTGGGGACTTCGGGTGGCGCCCTCGGGCGACAATGCATCCACCAGCCAGTGCGCGAGCGCTTCTTGTTGACCACCCTCGTCTGCATCGAACAACGAGACAAGGCCTGTAGCCGCACTATCGGTAATGAAGTGATTTTCTACCGGCACCCACGTCGATGGCGGTTGCAAGTCGATGAAAATGCCCTCCTCCTCCGAAAGCGTCCCTTCCAGAAGCCGTCCTAGGCGTAAATCCGCATCCGCGGTCGTCACAGCGTCGACACCGTCTGGGCGGAACGGATAGGGTTCCCCGCCCTCACACAGCGCGACGAGCGACACCGGCACGTTGTTAATTGAGCACTCGCCGAAAGCGACGCAGACAGCGGCTTCGTTAAATACTGCCAAACGCAGACTGGGCTGCGAGACCAACGCGCTGAGGCTTTCGAACTCGAGCAGCTCCTCGACCAGAGACCAGCGCACGGCCTCCTCAGCCTCTCCGTCATCGAACAGTAGACCGTAAAGTAAGTATCCACGGACCCGCATTACGGCCACCCGCAGCTTCGCGGATCGCAGCAAATACTTCGCCGAGAGCGTCGTCGTCTTAAGAAGCAATACGGGCGGATCGGTACCTTCGCCCATACGCGCGAGTTGGGGACAGGCCAGGAACTCGTCCCGCCGGCGGCCAGACAAGATATACATGGGCATACAATATCAAATGGAGGAAAGAGCTTGGACCTCAAGCCCCTCAAACCCGAATTAAGTACGTTCACCGCCGACCATGCGGCCGAAGAAATAATCAGTTTTTCAATATTCCGAGCGCCCAAATCATCTCGTGAACAGATCCTGAGGTGGTGTTTGAGTTCCGTCTGATTGGCACTTCGAGGCGGACGCTCTGCGGAAATTTGACGCAGCAGTGGTCGAGCAACAGAAGCTGGAGCGATTCTTCGCTTCGATGATCGTATGGTGAGTGGGGCACAGCAGAAGCAGATTTCCAAACCCGCGACGAGCAGAGCTGGATTGCTTCGCATCGTAGCGCGCGACGCCTCGCTTCCTCCCCTTGATATGGTAAACCTCTCCCACGAGAACGTCGCTTTCGACCAGGGAGGTCTTGCATCTTCGAAAGGCGCAGCGGTTACCCGAGAGCGCGAACAGTCGCTTGAGCGTGGCCGTCGTCGGTCGAGTCGGTGCGCGGGCTTTCGGCATCCTGAAAGACACCTTCTGTGACCGCATCGCGCGCCTATAATCGACAGGCCGGCCGCATGCGGTCCATTTGACAGTAACGCATCGCCGGCAACCGTCATCATCATTCCGCTCCTTCGCGAAAGTTGGCTTTAATGAACGCAGTGCTCCTGTTGGGTGCCGGGTTTAGTCACAATTGGGGCGGCTGGTTGGCCAAGCAGGTGTTTGACTACCTCATCGGCGTGCCCGACGTGCGCCAATTTGAACGGCTGATCACGCTGCTATGGCAGCACAACCCGGCCGGCGGATTTGAAGATGCCATCGCCGAGGTGCAACTTGACTATCGATCGGATCCGGCCCGCTACGGCGCCGAACTCAAAGCCCTTCAAAACGCGGTCCTGCAAATGTTCGCTGACATGAATGAGGGCTACGCGGCGCATCCCGACTGGGAGTTCCAACAAGACCGCGCGTTCATGGTGCGCGCGTTTCTGGTGCGGTTTCGCGCCATCTTCTCGCTCAATCAGGATCTGCTGCTCGAACAGAAATACTTGAATGACAACGTCATGTTGGGATCTGACGGCAAATGGGGCGGCTGGCAGATACCAGGGATGCAGCTGAATGTCTCCAGCCTTGAGCCCTTACAGGCGCAGGCCACGGGCACTTACACACCGGGTGGATCAGTGACAACCGACGCGCGGCTTCAGCCGCTGTACAAACTGCATGGCTCAACGAACTGGCGCGACGCTGACAACCAAGCGCTCATCATCATGGGCGGCGACAAGGCACAACAAATTCAAACGCACCGGATATTGAGTGCCTATGTACAAGCGTTCGAAACTCAGCTTACGCAACCTGACTCCCGCTTGCTGATTATCGGCTACGGATTTGCCGATCATCATATCAACCGCATGATCGCTCACGCCGTCTACGAGCACGGCTTAGAGTTCTTCGTCGTGTGCCCTGAAGGCTCCAAAGTCGCCAAAAAATTCCGCTCGAGCGTTCGTCCGGGCGCCGCGATGACGGCTTTCCGCTATGACCTTGAAGATGTGTTTTCGCGCGGGTGCCGGGGGTTCTCGACTCTGAACCTATGTGAGACATTCGGCACCAATCGGGCCGAGCACACGCGACTGACGCGCTTCGTCGATCCGACCTACAAGCCAAGGCTTTGAGTGGCAGCCAAGAGACAAAAACCGAAACGACGTCATCACCACGTCTGGCAGCATTACTTAAAGGCGTGGACCGAGAACGACTCGATTTGGTGCCGACAGGATGACAGAATTTTCTCAACCGGAACCCCAAGCATTGCGGTGGAGAAGGATTTCTACAAGCTTGAGAGCTTCACCCGCGAAGACCTTAAGGTTATCGAGACACTGTTTGCCCAAGGCCATCCCGGTGCCAAAAGAAATCACGCCCGGCTCGTCGGTCAATTGATGACGCCATTTCGTTTGGCGGATCAATTGAAGAATTCGGCCCACTGGGCGGAGATTGAACAGTCACTCAACAACTATGCATCGAACGTTCTGGAAGACTATCACGCGACCATCGAGGCTTCTTTCATCCCGCTGTTACAAAGCGCACTGAATGGAGATCTCAGCTTTTACCATGACGAGCGGATCATGCCGTTTCTAAACTATCTCACCACGCAGTACATGCGGACCAAGGGAATTAAAGAGCGCACCATCGCTCTGTGCGAAGCCGACAAGAGCGCAGACCTCACACGGGTGTGGAACGTTTTGATTCACATGTTTGCGCCGAACATTGGAGCGGGCTTGTACCTCGAGCGCCGACGCCGCAAGCTCATTCTCCTCAATAATCGAACGAATGTACCGTTTATCACGGGGGATCAGCCTGCGATCAACTTAAAGAGCAACCGTCCTCATCCACCGGAAAGTCTATCCATCTACTACCCGCTATCGCCTCGACACGCACTGCTGTTGGCCGACGTGGACGAGGAACCCTTGGTGCGGGCGGACGGCCTCTCCCCTGCGCAGGCATCGATGCTGAACGAAAAGCTCTATGCCGCTTCCTACAGCCAGGTATTCGCCGAGTCGCAGATCTCTTTACAGAGCTTGAGCGGCTCTGCCCCACCGTCGGAATCCGCAAGACCGACGCCCTCAAAGGCATGATGCTTGATGCTGCTGCGTACTAAGTCGTCGGCAATGACGATCCTTGCAACACAGCCGGTAGGCGGTTTTGAATTCGCCTAGTATCGGGCGTGCTGTAGACGCGCTCACCTCGGGGCACCAGTGTGCGAATCGCTGCAAATTCATCGAAACACGGCACCAGAATCCTCGAAAACTCTGCGATAGTTCGTGATGCGATCAAATCGCAATCAAGAGATACGAATGCCCCGCGCAAGGAACAGTGAAAATCGCGGTTATCCAAAGAGCTGGCGCTTTTCGCTATGAGGCCTACTATTACCGCGTGCCCAGGGGCCAGGAGCACCTGTGGGATGGTAAGAAGGAATTTAACCTAGGACGCTCGCTCTCAGAGGCTGCCGCCGAATGGGCGAGGCGCATCCACCGCATCGAGCACGACGCCACGGTCGATGCGCTCCTGACGCGCTACAAATTGGACGTCATCCCGACCAAGGCCGCCACCACCAGGCGTGGCGACTTGCAGGCCTTGATCAATTTGCGAAGGGTTTTTGGCGCCATGCGCCCTCGTGATGTCCTTCCGCATCACATCTACAAGTACGTGGATACACGGGTCGACAAAAGCGGTGAGAAGATTAGAGCCACAGCGCTATATGAGATTCGTGTCTTCAAGCACGCTTTTACCAAGGCGGTTGAATGGGGGATTCTCGATCGACACCCGTTCAAGGCAGAGGTGCGTCTCGGTGGCATTGCGGCTCGAGATCGATACATCGAGGACTGGGAAGTCGTGCAGGCGCTTGCGCTAAAGCCGAAGCGAGAAGCCGGGTCCGTGCTGATGATCCAGGCCTACATACGGCTCAAGCTCCTGATTGGCATCCGGCGTGGGGACATGCTCCGGCTGCGAATGAGGGATCTCACGGACACTGGGATTGTCGTGCGTGCCCACAAGACCATCCGCACCAGAAGAGTTGCTCGCATTTTTGAGTGGACGCCGGCGCTCAAACAGGCCGTTGCACAAGCCAAGGCTGCTAGACCAATCGATTTCTCTCCCTGGCTTTTTTGTACACGCAAAGGCGAAGGCTATTTCGACGAAGAGAGCGGCCAAGCAACGGGATGGGATTCGATGTGGCAGCGTTTCATGACACGGCTTCTCGAAGAAACCGATATCGAAGAGCGTTTCACCGAACATGATCTTCGCGGCAAAGTCGGCAGCGATCTAGCCAGTATTGAGCGAGCCGCAGAATTGCTCGGTCACACGAGCAAAGAGATCACTAAGCGGCACTATCGTCGCAAGCCCGAAGTGGTCAAGCCCGTCCGCTAACTCGCCGTTAGCCGCGAGAAATTCAAACTTGACCGTCCGCGCACGCCGCGCGCGATGGCACATCTCCTAACTGCTCGCTCTCGCGTGAATGGGGGATTTCTCTTTTTCGTTTGCCGCAGAATTTCTGCTTCAAAACACGAAATCGACGAGAAACGGTGGATTGAATGGGGGAAATTCTGATCTATGGGGGAAGACCTGAGATTTCTTGAAAGAATTTTTCTTGTAAGTTATTGACGCTATTCAGGAATTTGGTGGGCCGTGTAGGGATCGAACCTACGACCAATTGATTAAGAGTCAACTGCTCTACCAGCTGAGCTAACGGCCCAAACGAACAACGCAAAAACAAACTATCCGACTCGCACCCAGCTTTCGAAATTGGGGTGGACGACGGGACTCGAACCCGCGACGGCCGGAATCACAATCCGGGGCTCTACCAGCTGAGCTACGTCCACCATCGTCGTACTCCCGACTTGGGTGGCGCGCCCGGCAGGAATCGAACCTGCAACCGCCGGCTTAGAAGGCCGGTGCTCTATCCGGTTGAGCTACGGGCGCTTTGTAAATCAATAAGTTACAGCGCCAATCGTAATTTTTCAGGCCGACGCTCGGGTCCCACGCAAACCGAATCGCGAGTGCGCGCGGATTATATAGCACTTTGCCGATATTTGAAGGGCCGGATGGAGTCTCCGCTCATCAACGGCGCCTCCGGACTTGCGCGCGCCCTCTCCCGCTTGAATTCGCCTCAACTCTCCACGGCACGCTTGAGCTTCGCGAGCGCATGGTCCCATTGCTGAGCGATCGCTACCAGGGAACGGCGCGCCTCATCAAGTTGATTGGGTTCGAATTCCCACAGTCGTTCGCGTCCTGCTTTCACATCGCGAACCAGGCCCGCAGCTGCGAGTATGCTCAGATGTTTCGTGATTGCCTGTCGGGAAATATCTGTGCCGGAGGTCAGCTGCGTGATGGACATTGCCCCCCCCACGCACAGGACGGCGATGAGACGCAGGCGCATCTCGTCGCCCAGCGCCGCGAAAATGGGAGCGAAATCGCCCAGCGGCCTCTTCTTTGGAACCGCTCTAGCCCGCGGCGACATGCTTTTCGATGTTCCGCATCTGTTCGTCCCAGCCCGAGCTGTTCATGCGAAATGCGGTCGCGCGACGGGGCAACGGAATTTTGTCCAGTCCGGATTCCACGACGGTGAGCATGGTGCCGCCCTCGACTTCGTGGAGTTCGAAGACGACCAGCGTGGTGGGCTCCTGGGAATAGTCGATCGAAGAATCGACAGCGGCAGGATGCCAGCGCCATGATAACGATCGCTCCGGCTCTATCCGTTCGATCACCACCTCCATCACAAGGTGTTCGTAGCCTGGATAGGTGATCTTTCCCTGAATAGGCTTGCCGGCGGCAAAAGTCTTGCCGGTGAAGTCGACGCCGAACCAGGAGCCGAACTCCGCGGCGTCCGACAGCGCACGCCAAACTCGGGCGCGCGGCGCTTTCAGGAAGATCTTTCTTTCAATGCGATCTGTCGCGGTGTCCATATACAACCTCTTGGATGCATATTAAACGACCGATGCGCTAAATGCAACCATACAGTTGCATTAAATGGTCGGGGTGACAGGATTCGAACCTGCGACATCTACGTCCCAAATGAGATTACATTCGTATTAAACTATCTCAAGTCATCACAAGCAATAACCCTTGAAAGGTTGCTATTACCGACAAAACAGGCGATTAGCTACCTAATATTGCTTGAGATTCCCTGCGATCCGCGTATATTCCATATGGACTTGCGGTGGACTTGGATGGGAAATGCTGCAAAGACTCAACAAGCGTGCGGTGGCAGCTCTCCAGGCCGAGGCCCACCCCTACGACGTGCGCGACACGGAGCTAAAAGGGTTCCTAGTGCGAGTTGAGGCCGGCGGCACGAAGTCATTTTTCCTCGACTATCGGTTGAAAGGTAGGCGCAACCGCTTCCGCTTGGGAGTGTTTCCGAACTTATCTGCGGACGGAGCGCGCGAAATTGCCACTGCGATCTCTGGCGACATCGCTCGCGGTATCGATCCACAAGCGCGGAAGAAGGCCGATCGCATACAGGCCACTCGAGACAGCGTCTCGACCTTGAAAGCCTTCCTAGACAAGCAATACGAACCCTGGGCGACAGCGCATCTGAAATCGGCCAAGGCACAATTGGAGCGCATCCGGTCTGACTTCGCCGACGATCTGAATGCACCCCTTCAATCCTTCAACCGATTCAAGATCGAGGGTTTTCGCCAAAAGTGGAAGAAATCCGGCATGAAGCCCGGATCAATCAACCGCGACATTCAGCGATTGCGATCCGTTCTATCCCGAGCGGTGGACTTGGAAGTGTTGGACAAGCACCCGATGGCGGGCGTTAAGCCGCTCAAGGTGGACAAGACAGGCCGGGTGCGGTTCCTATCCCCGGATGAACAGAAAGCCCTACGCAAAGCCCTTGAGTCTCGAGAGGGCCGGTTGATTGAGGCGAGAATCCGCTTCAACACCTGGCGCATTGCGCGCCATTTCAAGCCGCTTCCCGAACGGCAGGGCGAGCTGTTGGATCATTTGAAGCCGATGGTATTGGTCGCCCTGAATACCGGGCTGCGCCGCGGCGAGCTGCTGTCTCTCAAATGGGCCGATGTGAATTTGCCCGGGAAGATGTTGACGGTAGTTGCAGCCGCCGCGAAGTCGGGACACACCCGCCACATTCCGCTCAATGCGGAAGCGGTATCGGTGCTTGAGGGATGGCGCGAGCGCTCCAACGGATCGGGGCTCGTGTTTCCCGGCGCCGAGGGCAAGCGCATGACCAATATCAACCGCAGTTGGCACGGTGTAGCCAAAGCCGCGAAGCTAAAGGATTTCAAATTCCACGATTTGCGCCATACCTTCGCGTCGAATCTGGTGCAGGCCGGCATTGACCTGAACACCGTGCGCGAGCTCATGGGGCACCAAGATATCGTAATGACTCTGCGATACGCTCACCTGGCGCCGTCCGGCCTCAAGAAAGCGGTGGACTCCATTTAGTCATGGTCGCCAAACTTTCCTCACGTGTCCTTTTCGATATCGAGCCGCATGCCGCCAGCGGTAGCGTGCTCAGTAACGCGAGCATGGCCAAGCAATTGATGGAGTACTTTGTCGACCACCTGCAAAGAGGCGAGGAAATCGACGAGCGCGTAAGTGAGTACGTTGCAAAAGCCTTTGCCAGATATCAAGCCAATCTAAACGGAACTAGCTACGCGAAAGAATTGGGAATCCAGCGCAGACGTGCCGGGAATCCTGGAGGCGCACCGACTGGCAAGATCGGCAGGTTATCTCCCGATGCGATAGAAGAGATTGAAGGTCAATTCAGGGTTTTTGATCTTAAGAAGCACAAGCGCGGAACCCTGCTTGAATTGTGCAAGCAACTCGCGAAGGACTTTGGAGTCAGTCTGCGGACAATCGAATCTCGTCGAACCGAGTACAAAAACAAGAAATAATTAGTTGCGGTGAAGTCCTAGAAGGGACTTGCCATGCTTGCTCCAGCCCTAATACGCATGGAGAACTTCGAGCATGGTTTCCACTCCCAATATCTCTAAGCCGCGAGTGCTGCCGACACGACCAGCGGCGTCCTACATTGGCGTTTCCGTATCGCTCATGCGCAAGTGGCGCACTCGTGGCGCGGGTGATCCCGGCTCTCACGGTCCCCCGTACATCAAACTGGGTCCAACGCTTTGCGTCTATGAACTAGATGCCCTTGATGCGTGGCTGGATTCCCGCCGCGACACCGTCGCCGCGTGATCCTTTCAAACCCCAAAAATGGCACCGCCTCGACGATCTGTGACAAGCAGACGCGAGGCGGAATTTTCTACACCAGTTCCCAACATCAAGGACATCAAACGTGGCCAATCCTATTGCATGCGACCGCCAAAGCCAAGCTAACAAGTTCACTCTTCGCGATCTCGAGATTCACGAGAGGATCGAGCAGCTTCTAGATCGCGTTCGCTCATCCCTGGAGCGTCATTATTTTGGGCCGCCGCAACGCAGGGACGTATTTACCGTTTTTTATTCAGGTGCCGCATGAAAAGGCACCCGTGGCGCCGTCCATGGCGATATAGCGGGTCGATCAATTGCCGCGGATGCCAGATCCCACTCGCGGAAATCGACATCCAATTCTGCGAGAAGTGCCTCGCGGGTCTCTCACTCTCTCAAGGGGTGGAAGCCTATACCGAGATGCTTCGCCGCGAGCGAGCTGCGAGGCGCTATGTGCGCTGATCCCCGGATGCGGCATTTCGTAGCCCTTCCCCATGCCGATCAAGTAGCCGCAATCAAGCAGCTCGCCAACTCCGTGAGCCCGTACGTAATTGCTGCAGCTACGCGATTATCGGTCGAGGAAATCAAGCGCATCGTGGGGGCGTCATGAGGGCGCCAGTCGTCGCGCGCATTAGTCCGGCGCCAAAAACAATCACGTTTGCGCTGATGCCTTGGTACCCGTCGAGTTTTATGTCCGCAACCCGCGGTTGGAGTGTGACTGCGCGCGGCATTTACCGGGAATTGCTAGATACCCAATGGGAAATCGGTGGCCTGCCCGTCGATGCCACTGACCTGCAACGACTGATCGGTGCAAGCAATTTCGAATGGAAGGCCTGGGCTATCGTTGAACCAAAGTTCCCGAGGTGCAGCGACGGACTACGGCGAAACACACGGCTAGAGGAGCATCGATCGAACTCCATCGAGCGGTCCAAGAAGGCTGCGGCAAGCGCTCATCAACGATGGCATAAGGGGAACGGTAGCCATGCGAACGCATAGCGAACGCAATGCGAAGGGTATGCTCTTTGTATTTGTATTCTCAGAATGCTTACCAAGGGGTGCTGATACCTCTAAGAGTAAGACAGGCTTGTCTTGGGTTTTCTCTTCGCTCCCTGCTTTAAAAAACGGGGGCGAGTCGTGAACGAAAATGGTTGGCTCGATACCCTGCCGCCGCAAGCGCAGTGCCTTCGCGATTACCAGGCGGAACAGGTTGGGCACGTCGCCGAGGCCATGAGAGAAGGCCATAGGCGCATTCTCGTGCAGGGAGCGACCGGCAGCGGCAAGACGCACGTTATTGCGACCATCGTCCTGGCCGCATTCGTGGCGGGCCTCCGGGTGTTGATTCTCGCGACGCGAACGCGACTTGTGCGCCAGCTCCATGAGCGGCTCAACGCGTTCGATACGCCACATGGCGTGATTGCAAATCCACTGCCGGAACTGCGCAACTACAGCGCCCGTGTCCAAATCGCATCGGTCGACACGCTGCACCGTCGTGCAATCGTCAACGAACACATACCGCTGCCGGGCGCCGATGTAGTGATTTTCGACGAAGCGCATCTCAGCACGGCCGACACGCGCATCGGTATTTTGGATAGCTATCCCGAGGCGGTGCGGATCGGGTTTTCCGCAACGCCGGCTCGCAAGTCAGGCCGATCATTGGGTGCGGCCTTCGATGTCCTGATTCTGGGCCGCTCCATTCGAGAATTGACCGCCGCGGGTGTGTTGGTGCCGCTACGGATCTTCAATAGCCCCGTAATCACGGTGAAGGAACTGCGCTCGCTTCCCAAGGACAACGAGGGTGACTATCAGCCTTCGGCCTTGGGCGAGCTTTTATCGCGACCGAAACTCGTTGGCGATGTACTCGAGAACTGGCTGAGGATCGCGAAGGGCAAGAGGACGTTGATCTTTGCGGTCAACAAAGCGCATGGCGCGGCGTTGTTGGCTGATTTTCTCCGTCACGGAATCGCGGCTGAAATGTTGACGGACCAGGATGGGGAGGATGAGCGCGAGGCGGTGATAGGCCGGCTCGAGCGGGGCGAAACGCGTGTCCTCATCAATTGCTTCCTGCTTTCGTACGGCACCGACATCCCGGCAGTCGAAGTCATCGTGCTCGCCCGGCCGACTCGAAGTCTTACGATGTACTTGCAGATGCTCGGCCGTGGTCTGCGCCCGAGCCCAGGAAAGCGGGATTGCCTCCTGATCGATCACGGGCACGTTGTCGAGCAGCTGGGGTTGCCGCAATCGGACTTTGATTGGTCCTTAGACGACGCACGCAACGCCACCCGGGAAGCGGGCGAACGGGCGCGATCCGTCGCCGAATTGCTCCGAACATGTAGCGAATGTGCCGCGATCTGGCTGACAAGTGAACAAGGGCATGCCTGCCCCGAATGCGGCTGGAAGGCGCAGCCGAAGTCCAAGGCGATCGGCACTCAGAACGCGGAGCTTGCGGAAATGGGCGACGAGCCCGTGTCGCCGACACCGCATGACCCGCGGGTGATCACCTTCTACCGCGAGGCGTGCGGGGATTTTGCCAAGCGCAAACCCGATCAATGGTTGCAGCGGCGCAAGTCCTTGCGCTGGGCTGCGTGGTGCGAGACGCGGGCCAAATTTCGCTTTGACGAGACGATGAAAATGCCGGGGAAGTTTTGGGATCTTGAACCCTTTGCACCGTCCGCTGCAGTTTCAGGCTGGTTGCATCATCGGCGCATCAAATTTGCCCGGGCAAAGGCGGCCGCATGATCAGCGCGGCGGATATTCATGCCCGAGTCGATTGGCCGGCAGTTCTCATGCAAGTGGGGATTCCGGAGAAGGCGCTCAGCAACCGGCACGGCCCGTGTCCCGGATGCGGCGGCAAAGACTGCTTTCGATTCGACCATGCCAAGCGCGGTAACGGTAGTTTCTATTGCAACAAGTTTGGCTCCGGCGATGGATTCAGATTGTTAGAGCATGCCTACGGTTGGAGCTTTACCGAAGCCCGTAGACGGGTGATCGAGGCCGCGGGCCTAGAAGGGACTACCCCAAAGCCGATCGCCGTTTCTACTCTGCGCGCGCGGGCTACAGAGACCATCGCGGCGCCGAGCGAGCGTGTCCGCCGGCTACGCCGGGAACGTTGCGCGATCCAAAATTGTGATGATGCGATCGACTACCTGGCAAGCCGTCATCTGTGGCCGTTGCCGGAAAGCTGCTCACTGTCGGCGCATGCCTCGGTGGAATACTGGAACGATGACCAGCGCATCGGCAAGTATCCCTCGCTCATCGCCGATGTGACGGATGTGTCCGGCGAGCTCGTCACCGTACACGCGACCTACCTGCAGGGCGGCAAGAAACTCACAGGCTACGAACCTCGCAAGATTTTGAGCCCGATGACTGGCCGGGAAGGCTGCGCCGTGCGGCTAATGCCCGCGACCGAAGTCCTCGGAATTGCCGAGGGGCTCGAGACTGCCCTTTCTGCCGCGGCGCTCGACGGGCTGCCCGTGTGGGCCGCGCTCAACACCTCCTTGCTCGCGCGCTTTGAGCCGCCGCCCGGCGTCATACGGCTGCGTCTGTACGCCGATCGCGACGAGGCGGGTCTCACGGCCGCCGTGAAACTCATGCAGCGCCTGCAGGGGCGCGTGCTTGTTGAGGTTCGCATCCCGCCGCCGCCCGCGAAAGACTGGAACGATGTACTAACCGCAAGGACAACCAAATGAACGCAGTGACAACCATCAATCCCTCTGACGCACGCTTACCGGCGACGTACGAGGCCGCCCGCACCGCCATCGCCGAATGTGAGCGGCTCGATGAGTGCAAAACCTGGGCAGATCAGGCCGCCGCAATGAAGGCATACGCCGTCATGCGGGACGACAGGACCTTGCATAACACCGCGCTTCGGATTCAATTGCGCGCTGAGCGGCGCCTAGGTGAGCTGCTGAAGCAGATTCCGAGCGCAACGGGGGCCCACCTAAAGAGTACCGGCACCGATACTCTTTCACGCAAGCAGGCAGCGACCGACGCCGGACTGAGTAAACGACAGCAAGTAACGGCGCTACGGGTTGCATCGGTACCCGCTGCTGACTTTGATTCTCAAGTTGACAGCGAAAACCCGCCGACCGTGACACAACTCGCGATGCAAGGCACGCGTGAGTCGAGCGGATCAATATCGCCTTGGGCAGCCATCGAGGACGCGGATATACGGGCCGCCTGCGAGACGTTGGCCGCCTTCGCGCGCTTTTGTGAGCGCACTCCGCTCGAAGGGATCTGCAAGACTCTCAATGAGAATGAGGCGATCGCGGTCATGGACCTGATCTGCATCGTCTCACCGTGGCTCGAGCAACTCATGACAGGATTGGGCAGCAATGAGTTCTAAACCTCGCAATAGCCAGGCGTATGAAGTCGGGCAAGCTATGTTGGCCGAGATTCGCGCCCTTCTGCTCGCGCATCCCGCCGGCCAGTGGCCGCTGACGGCCAAACGAATTCGGCCGCTCTTGAGCCGACCACTCTCACTGCGTCAGATCCAAAGCTACAAGGCGATCATTTACCAGGACCAAGATAGGCCGCGCGAAACGAAGCCTAATCCCGCGTTCGGCGCACTTCATTCCGAAGTCAAACAGACGCATCCTGACTTACATGGAAACTCAGCCCCTAGCAGAAGGTACCTTCGTCCTAACTGGAATGGCGCGGCTCGCTTATTCGATCTCCGAAGTGGAAACGCTGATCGGCCTCAGTCGAAGCTCGTTGTATCGGTTGATCGCGGCCGGCAAATTGAAGACGGTGCTTCACGGTCGCAGGCGCCTGGTCCCGGCTCGGGAGTTGGAGAGCCTTCTGTGAAGGCAAAGCCTATCGACCGGCTGGAAGGCTTCCGAGATTCGGACGTGAAGGAAACCAAGCATCCAAATTGGGACCCAGACGTTGTGTAGTTTTCCCCGCGGCGAGGGATTGATGCGCCTGACCTGACCGCGGCGATCCCTCTGCCGCTTTCTTGAGGAGGATTTGAAATGTCGATCGAACAGGAAAAGAACGAAGTGCGATTGCGCTTCAACGATAACGAGGAGGTTCACACCTGGGCGTCCGCCCGCTCAGCGCGCACGCAGAAAGGCGCTCCCGGGCGTGAGGGCCGGCATGGGGGTGATTGGGAATCGAAGACCATGAACAATGCGGTCTGCTACAACTCGCTCCCGCCCGGTTCCGACAATACCGATCAAGAGATGGCTGATATCCGCAAGCAGGAGATCGCCGGCCCGATGGGCAACGGCTCACAATTTACGGTGGATTTGTCGCCGCAGTCGGTCCGCGACGGTTTCAGCCGCAAGCACATGAGCGCCACCGATGAATATCAATCTGGGGAGCGCCGCTCGAGGTTTTACGACGAGGCCAGTGTCGACGGGAAAGTCGGCTACCTCGAAAAAAATAACCTTCTCGACCGGAATTAAAGGGGGGCGCACATGGCCGATGAACATGACGAATTAGTGGATGTATACAACGCAGTTGCGCTAGGCGATCAAGAACAGATCGTGCGCATGGCGCAATACGACCGACACAACGAGGCGCGCATTGACGCTCTCGAACAGCGCATCCAGGATCAAGCGGGGCAATCAGCCACGCAACGGGAGTTGCAGGCGCTGCAGGGACAGAAAGCCTATCTCAAGAAAGTGCTCGAGTGGGCAAGGAACAATCCCGACGTGGCTTACGACGATGAGGCCTATGTGCACGCGGTTCAAGTCGATACGAATTTGGCCAAGGCCTATCCGCACATGACCGAGGAGCAGCGCCTTAACTTTGCGGCCGAGATTACCCGGGAGGAACTCGGCGAGGCGCTGGAGAGAGATTACGGACACGCCATTCGCTCGATGCGCGCCCATCGCCAGGGAGGCGAGGTGGAGGCTAAACCCTCCCGCGGCGAGGGGAGCCCCGAGGATCGAATAGAGCGCGCAATCGATAAGGATCGATCGTCAATCGTGGCGCAAATGAAGAAAGAGCGCGAGGAGTTGCGAACCACCACGGCGAAGGCCTATTCCGGGCCGCTCAAAGAGGACTATCGTCGCACTGGGGAACGATGAAACCTAGTTCGCGCGACAGGGCTCTCGTATCGTGAGGCGCCGATGAGCGAGATTGAAAGCGAGCCGGAATCGCCAGAAACAGGCACGACAGACCCGGTAGATATGCCTCTTTTACCACGATCAAAGGGGGTGAAATCTACGGCAGGCCCAAAGCTTACCGTCCTGCCTCCCCCAAAGGCTCCGCCACGCCACCCAGTCCTTGCGAGCGCAACGGACGTCAAGCGCGAACTGGGGAAGATCTACCGCCAATCCAAATTCGGCCTAATGCCCTTAGAGACGGCCTGCAAACTGACCTACATGCTCACGAGTATCGTCAAGATCATCGATAGCTCCGACATCGAACGGCGCTTAAAGGCGCTCGAGCAGGAAGAGGACCGCCATGAGCATCGATAATCGCTTAGAGCGGATCGAGCAGGCGCGAGCAGCCCGCAAGCGTCCTCGCAATCCACGCGCTGAGGCCGACATGGAGGCATGCATCCGGGCACGTTTCGCGGGATGCGAACTTAGGGCCGAAGCCTACGCCGGCTTAAGTGTGCCGGAGAAGATCGCCGAGAAGAGGCTCGAACTGGCCGAGACGATTGCCGACTGGGCAGCACGCGACCCGAGCGCCTTTGGCGTCAATACCGAGCTTGTCCACACTTTGCGGCGTCGACAACTCGAGCTCGACATCGAGGAATTGGAGGGCGCATCCGCCGACACCGTCGAGTCGGCACGGACCGCAGCCAATGAGGCGTTTCGTTTTCGTGGCCGGCCACAGCCCGAGCCAGCCATCATCGAGCGGAACACCGTGGTCGCTACGATCGGAGTACCCACCGTGCAGCCTGACCACCGCGAGCCGCCCCGTCGGCCGAAATTCGACAGGCTGGCAGACTATCGCGCCGATCCGCGGGTGCAATTCTGGGAGCCGTCGCAAACCTAATGGCTTACGTCGAGCGCTCCCCACAGCCCGATCACTTGCTAGCGCGGCTCGCAGAGATTGCCCAAGAGATCGAACACAGTCCGCACTGGATGGCGGATGACCTTATCGAGGAGCAAAAAAAGCTGCTCGCTCAGCTACGCGCACAGGGGATTGGCCGGTAACCGACTTGTTAATGTCTCTCGATGAACATTGAGAGATGTTTACAGCGGCTCATTGTCGGGGTAAAGTTCTCTCCCTGGGTTACAGGGAAGCGCAACATGACAACGGCCATCGGTTACATACGGGTGAGTACTTCAACGCAGGGCAAGTCCGGATTGGGGCTCGCAGCGCAACGCGCAGCCATCGCCCGGTTTGCCGAGGCCGAGGGCCTGGACGTCACCCAGACCTATGAGGAGATCGAGACCGGATCGGGTGCCGATGCCCTCGAGCGCCGGCCGCAGCTTGCAGAGGCGCTCAAAGTAGCGCGCAAAGCCAAAGCCCCTGTGCTGGTAGCAAAGCTCGACAGGCTATCTCGCGACGTGCATTTCATTTCCGGTTTGATGTCACACCGCGTTGAATTCGTAGTGTGCGACTTGGGCCGTCAATCAGATCCGTTTGTGTTGCACCTCTACGCGGCGCTGGCCGAGAAAGAGCGCGCCATGATCTCGGCTCGCACCAAAGCGGGACTGTCAGCCGCCAAGGCCCGCGGGACCAAGCTCGGCATGTCGGCTCGCACCAAGAAGGATATTCGCAGGATCGCGGCGAGCGGTGCCAAAGCCAACCAGACGGCCGCAGTTGAGCGCATCGAGACATTGCGCCCGCAGATCGAGTTTGCATTGAAGGGCGCTCAATCGCTGCGCAAGGCCGCCGAGTCACTCAACCTGCGTGGTATCGCTTCCCCGGGTGGCGGACGATGGCATGCGCCGTCACTTTTGAAGGCGGCGCGCCGGCTTGGGTTGCGCTAGATGTCATCCGCCCTATATGCCAATTGCTTCGACGCCTCCGCGCTAGTCAAGGTCTTTGTTGATGAGGCGGATTGCGGCCCGGTGCGGATGTACTTCAATACTCAGTCACCGACCAAATACACAACACCATTCTGCTATTTCGAAACATTGAGCGCGCTGAAAATGAAGTGGCTGAAAGGCATCATCTCAAGGAAGGAGTATTTTGACGCAGCATTCGCGCTCACCGTTTGGTTCGAAGCGAGCAGCCGAAAAATTAGTGACCTGGACATGACGAATCCGTCCATATTCGACCGCATGCGCGCACTCGTTGATCGGCATAACATCGACGTCTCGGATGCGTTTCAGATACTCAGCGTAACGGCGGGGTACTTCTCGCGGTTGGCAAATGACTCGCGCACGTTGCTCGTAACTGCCGATCAAGCACTGGCGATCGCGGCGGACAAGGAGGGTATAAGGTCGTGGTATTGCTTGACGCCCGTGTTCGGTTCTATTTCTTAAGACGAGCTTCAATCTGGCGTAGATGTTCCAACTCCGCAGCTTTCTGGACATGCCGCTCCGCCTCGGCCTCAAGGGCCGCGTCGAATGCTGCATCGTTGTCGACGCGGCGGTTTGCGATGCGCAAGCGTTCAACGTCGACAGCGCGCTCGGTGAGGCGCGCAGTTTCAGATTTGAGCAATTCATCTAACGATGTTGGTTTTTCGTTCACGATTGACCTTCCTCACTTTCCTGTCTTGCGCAGCGTCGAAGCATATTTCTTCAGCAAATCGTCAAGCGCCTCGCGTAGATATGCGGCTTGCGGTACGCGCGTGCTTTCAGTCAATTTCTTAAGCTGCTGTGCTGCACCAGGTTCGTAGTAGCCGGTGATGGCCGTTTGGTTCCCCTTTGCTTTACTTATCATTAGTCGTCCTACGGTAGACAAGGTAGTTACGGTAGGATACAGTTATTGCGCAATATGAACAAGCGGCGCCCAACGGTGTGTTCAGCACCGAAGGACGCCTGACCATCCCAACCCCAAGGAGATTGAAATGGCTAAGAGAAATTCTACCCGCCGCAGGGCGCGAAAACCGAAGTTCATTGAGGTTGATGGGCGCCAACTAAGCCCGGCTGAACATGAGATCTATCGGCAAAAGTTGGCAGGGCGGGCGGTTCTCATCGGCCGCGCCGAACAAGAGGCGCACACCCTGGCACTCAGCGATCTTGATTACCAAAAAAGAGCGTCTAGCCACGCGGCAAAAAGAGTGCAGGCGCTGGGGTACCGCGGCTCTCACGTAAGCATTGCACTGAGTTCGCTCTCAGACTTTGCGTTCTATGAGGCGGGCGCTGACCCGAAGCTCATTGAGCTTGCCAATGCCGTCATTGGGCATTGTGCAACCGAGCTGGAGGCTGTTGCCGCGGACGTGCGCGCACTGCATACGGCGATCGCTAGCGAGGTCAGCGCGGAGGTGGCCCATGGCTAGGGTCGCCACGCGGATTGATACCCGGCCGCATGCCACCCGCGTGGGTCCGTATCTTGTCGATACGATTGCCGCCACATGTACTCTCGATGAGGCGATAGGCGCGCTCACCCTCGCCTATGAGGCGGTGAATCGTGAGGCTGGAACAAACCAGACGCTAGGTCATGCCTTCGGCTGCATAAGGCTGGCGATTGAGAGCCTTGATACGCTGCGGGATACGTTATCGGAAGCCGCATCCGCAGAGGTGTCCCATGTCGCGTAAGCGTGTCATCGCGCCGCGCGGCGCCGTAGTCCTGAGTCCATCGGGCGATATGGATGACTTCAGCACCATGGATCTCGTGGTGGGCCTACATGGCGTTTGCCAAGCTCTTGATGACCAGGTTGGCACCGAGTCTCTGGATAGGGATGGTGTCCATCGATTGTCGATTGCTGCGAATGTTCTGTCGTCCATGGTTATGCAGCGGATGGAGACCGCGCCCTTCAGTTAAAGGCCCCGCTCGCAACCTACAGGCCGCCTGCTCACGGGGCGGCCTTTTCTTTGAACGGATTGAACGACTGTGGTGTGTCGCTGTACGGATCGCGCGGCGTCAGGGAGGTGTTATTTTGTCCATCAAGGGGCCCCCCCCCCCCGCGGGAGTCGAGAGAATGAGAAAAAGAGCTAGTGCCCTTTCGGCGGAATGGAGGGCCTTTTTTTTGCGGCTAGGTCGGCTATTGCCGCCGCGGAGCGTAGGAAGTCAATTACGGATTGAATGCCCCGAATGTGGTCGGGAGATTTCGACGGATCGAGCAAATCACTCGCCAGCGTGTCCAAAAAAGCTTCGACCACCGGCCTAGCGGGACTAGTGATGAACACCGTGGCAAGTATTTTGGTGAGTGCATCCACCTTGCCCGCGAGGAAATCGGCTTGATCTTCATCCATTGAGCTTTTCATGAAATTGTCGGCGGATTTCGTCGTTGCTCGCGGCGTATCTTTGCTGCCTTGATGCGCTCAGGTTCCGTATAGATTCTTTCAAGCAAGGCGACCGCGAAATCCAAAAGATCTTGGGCGTCCGCCTCGATCAGCGTCCCATGATGTGCGCCATCATTCCCATCCTCGCGAACAGCCGAAGAGAGCTCTTGAAGCGACATCGGGAGGCGTTGGTGTGTGAACAACCACGGCAACCGCAAGCCTAGGTCACGTCTTTGCTTGTAGCTGATGCTAGTGTCCGTGTCTGGCGGCAGCATTGAACGCGTGGCGAGATCTATCGCGAGCCGAAACATTGTGCCGGCGGCGTTATAGCAGCGGATCGCCAAACACTTCGTACCTTCAACAAACGCCGCCTTGACGTCCTCCGGAAGGTGTTCAGGAGGCTGCACAGGCTCTTCGTCCTTCTGACTGATGTAGCCTTCAACCGTGAACCAATCGTTAAGCGAACCCGGCTTGCTGAGTAGTCCGTGTTGAAGCAAATGTTCGCGAACCCATGGGTCTGCTTCGCTTTGGTGGAGAATAAAGATCGTTGGATTGTGGCATCGCCGACAAACAGCGAACACTTCATACCGACGCTGCCAGTCATAGGCGACGCCGGTAAGCACTTCAGCAGTAGCGTCGAATGTGATCTTTTTGGTACCGCACCGTGGGCAGTTTGCTTCTAAAAGTGCCGGCATGTTTGTTTCTACAAGAGGGCCAACTGCTATCGAGTGGACTTGTGGTGGACTTGAATTGGTTTAGATCCGTTAACCCTGCAACGCTTTTGCGTTAAGCCCTTGATTTAAATGGTCGGGGTGACAGGATTCGAACCTGCGACATCTACGTCCCAAACGTAGCGCTCTACCAGTCTGAGCTACACCCCGGCTATCGAACTCGGGCGCCGGCGGCGCGCTAGTGTACGGCGTCGACGGCTCATTGGCTACAATCGACGCGCCTCGGCCGCCGGGGTCGAAACGCCTCGATCAGTACGTCCGCCTTTTCAGCCATCGCCGGTGCCCTGTCGCGCCCGTTGCATCCTCACGCGGCCCTTCGGCACGACAGCCGATGCATCACGAAGGCAAGCGCTACGCCGATGAACGGCAGCAGCACGACTTCCTCCGCCTTGCGCACGATCAGGGCACCCGACAGCAAGGCGCCGAACAGGTAGGAAACCACCACCGCACTTTGGATCTTCACATCCTTGAGGCCCGAAGTGTCCTCGTTGGCGATTGAATCGGCAATCGTTCCGACCAACTTCGTCAGCGTCATCGTGAACACAATCGTCGTAAGGCTGATCGTTTGACCGATGACCGCCTGCAAGCCCATCGCAATGGCCAGAAGTAGGATCTGCAGATGGTCCGAGGGCGCGTGTGCAACGTGCGGGGTCCACATCGCGTACAGCGCAAAAACCAACAGCAAGCTCGCTTCGCTGACGATGAGTATGTTGAGCGCTTGCTCCTGCACGCGCCCGCGGCGCAGAAGCACCCCGACCGCGCAGCCGATCGCGAATCCGATCAGCGCGACGACCGAGCCCATGGCCGCCTGTGAATCGCTCTGCGCAACGTAGTAGGCGAGCAAAGCGAAATTTCCGGTCATCGCCGATGCGAAAACGCCGCCCAATGTGGCAAAGCTGATGATATCTACCGTGCCCGCCGCAAAGGCGGTGAGCAGGAGAATCCACTCGTTGTAACTCAATCTGACTGTGGCCGGCATGGTTTCGTCGCTCGCCTCATGCTACCAAGGTATGACGTGAACGACGTTAAAATCTGATGCCGGCGGCAAATCTCCAAGCCTTTTGTGCCGAGAAATTCTGATAAGGATCGTAGGCCACGCGCGCAAACCGGGTGGGCCAATCCCAGTTCGCGCTGAAACCCCAACCGGTAATGCGGCCGGCATCGCTCAAGCCGCTCTTGCGCATCAAATCCAGCGTCGCATGCGAATCGCCGGCGGGAATCTGAACATTCGCATGCCAATCACGCTGTCCGCTGTGAAAGCGGTCATCTTCGACCAGGAACACCATGTAGCTCACGCCGTACTCGACACGATGGCCCGCTCCCAGGGTCAGGGCATCGTTCGGATCGAAATTCAGGTTGAAATACGGCCTCGCATCGGTTCGCCCGAAACCCGCGACGCCGTACCAAGCGCCGCCCGCCACCATGTTTACGCTGCCGCCGACGAATCCCCTCGAGGCCACTTGCAGCGAGGGCTGCAGCTGAAGGAATTTGCCGATGCCGATGGACGTGTCCGCGCCCGCGCGCGACTGGGTGCCGGCTATTCGGTCGTTGTAGAGCCCGGCCCATGCGCTCGTATCATCTTCGCGCCAGCGCAGATTGATGTCACTGCCATAGTAGTCGGCATACGCATACTCACCCACGGTAAGCTTCCAAGGAAGTCCATTGCCGCCCGCGCTCGACGCTGAGTGCACCATGGCTCCGATCCATAGCCCGAACAGCTCACGGCGCATCGACTTCATATCCCTTCGCGCGCAGCTCATCGAGCAGACCGCCGGGTTCGAGCAACAGGTCCATGTTCACGACAGCCAGGGTCACCCCTTCGTTTTGCAAATACTTCTCGATGCTGCCGAACCAGGTTCGGCGCATGCGGGCGATCAGGTCGGCTGCTCCAACGCCCGTATCGAGCGCTGCGCGGCAGGCGTCGACTTCGGCGGGTTCGCGCAATTTCTCAATGCGCTCGACATTGCCGCTCGCCCACGCCTGGGCGCGGTCGATCAGCCGCGGCAGATCTCGCTCGATGGTCACGAGCGATGCGGCGACACAGATGTTCTCCGTCGCCGGCGGCAACCTCTTGAGAGCGTCCATCACGTCGCCCACGCCCGCGATCTTGATTTCCTCCACGCGGATGTCGCGCTTTTTCGCGAGCGCGCGTACTGCGGCGCCCATATCCAAACGCGTGGAAAGGCCTGCTTGATGGAACGCCGCTTGCTGCAGAAATGCAGCCGCAATGAGGGGACGGAACCGCTCCCACTTGTTTGAGTCGTCGGTATATTTGGCTCGTTGAAGCGCAAAGCGGGCGTGTAGATCCTCGGGCAAGACATCCTTCAGCCGTTTGCCTCCGCGGACCATCAAGACGTTGCGTTCCGTTATGAGGAGCCACAATATGCGGGCGATCCCGATCTCGAACGGCTTTTGCACCAGCACCTGACTCGCGGTGCCGAGCACCTGCTCGACCTGCGCCGAACGCCAGGTGATGCCCTTGGGCATGGGCGACATGCTTCCCAAGATCCATACCTGCGCGGCGCCGTGATGCACGTGCCACATACCGGGCCCCGCGCGTTCGCCGGTCACCACCAGTTCGTCCATCAAGGGCGGTTGATCCGCGCGGCAGGCTATCGGCGATGAGCCCACCACTACCAGACCTGCCGCGAGGAGAATCGCGGCAGGAAATCGCGTACCTGCAATCTTGTGCACTCTCGCCATCGCCCGCTATCGGCGATCTTTGACCCGGCTTGCCTTGCCGGCCGAGCGCGCCAGCGAGCCGCTCGCGGCCACGCGAACGTCTGCAGAAATTCCGATGTTATCCTTCAATTTGGTGGCCAGCAGCATGGCTTCCGCTTGCCGTGAGGCATCGTTTAGCTCCGGCCGGCCCTCGACGACTATCAGAATTTCGTCCAGGCGATTCGTCCGCGTAAGTTCGATTTCGTAATGCGGTGCCAAGCCCGGACAGCGCAGGATCAGCTCCTCGATTTGCGTCGGGAACACATTGACGCCGCGGACGATCAACATGTCGTCGCTGCGGCCGCTGATTTTCGCCATTCGCCGCATGCTCGTCAGCGATCCCGGAAGCAGCCGGGTCAAATCCCGCGTCCGATACCGGATGACGGGCATGGCCTCTTTGGTCAATGACGTGAATACCAACTCGCCGGGCTCGCCGTCTGCGACCGCATGGCCGCTCGCCGGGTCGACGATCTCGGCAACGAAGTGATCTTCCCAGATCGTCGGTCCCTCCTGGGTGCGGGCAAATTCCTGCGCCACGCCGGGTCCCATGACCTCTGACAGTCCGTAGATATCGCAAGCGTCGATGTTGAACGCTGATTCTATCTCTGCGCGCATGCCCTCGCCCCATGGCTCTGCGCCGAATATACCGACGCGGAGCTTTGTCGACCGCGGGTCGACCCCCAAGCGCCTGAATTCATCGAGGATGGCGAGCATATAGCTCGGCGTCACCATGATGATCTCGGGCGCGAAGTCGCGGATTAGCTGTACCTGCCTTTCCGTTTGACCGCCCGACATGGGAATCACAGTACACCCCGCCGCCTCGGCGCCGTAGTGAGCACCCAATCCGCCCGTGAATAGGCCATAGCCGTAAGCGACATGCACCCTCATGCCGGCGCGGCCGCCCGCCGCCCGGATCGATCGCGCGACGAGATCGCTCCAAATGGCGAGGTCATTGCGCGTATAGCCGACCACAGTGGGCTTGCCGGTGGTGCCGGAAGAAGCATGAACTCTCGCGATTTGTTCTCTCGGAACCGCGAAGAAGCCGAAAGGATAGGCGTCCCGCAGGTCCGCTTTGGTCGTGAACGGGAAGCGAGCCAAGTCGGCCAGCGAGCTCAGATCGTTGGGATGAACACCGGCGGCATCGAATTTTCTCGTGTAATTGACATTGTTTGCATACGCATGTCGCAGCGTCGTCTTGAGACGCTCCAGTTGCAGTGCCTCGAGTTCGTCGCGGCTGGCGCTCAATATGGGGTCGATGGCCGCCAACTCCCGGATATGCGCACTCATGGCGTAGTCCTTCCCACCACGGCTATTTGGCTTCGCCGCGATCGAAGGCAGGACGGCGCTTTTCGCGCGCGGCCGCCAACCCCTCGCGCACGTCCGCCAGCTTGAAACCTAGAAACTCCAGTGCCAGCGAGGTGTCGAAACTCGGACCCGCCAATCGCAGCCAGTTGTTGAGCGCGTGCTTGGTCCAGCGCATCGCGGTGGTGCTGCCGGCCGCGAGTGTGCGCGCGACATCGAACGCACTGGCCAGGACCTCGGCATCGGGCACCGCTATGGCGATCAGCCCTATCCGTTCCGCCTCGGCGCCCGACAAAGACTTGTTGGTCAGGAGATGATATCGCGCCTTCGCGAGGCCGCAGAGCAGGGGCCAGATGATGACGGCGTGATCGCCTGCCGCCACGCCGAGCTTGGTGTGACCGTCGAGTATCCGCGCGTTGTCCGCGGCGATCGACACGTCCGCCAGCAGTGCGATGGCGAGGCCCGCTCCCACCGCGCTGCCGCGGATCGCCGAGACCACCGGCTTGGAGCAATTGATCAGGTTGTAGACGAGGTCGCTGGCTTCTTTCCAGACCCGCAGCAAGGTCGCTTCATCCTCGATCATCCGGTCGATCATGGCGAAATCGCCACCCGACGAAAAATTAGAACCTTCGCCGCGGACGATGACCACGCGCACCGCATCATCGATGTCGATCGTGCGCCACACCTGGGCGAGATCGCGGTGCATGGCTTCGGTCGCTGCATTCAAGCGCCCCTTGTTCGCCATGACGAGTTCGAGTATTCCCGCCTCCGGCGCGAGAAATTGCAAGCTGGGAAATTCCCGTGCGTAGCGCTCGACATCGATCGACGTGTTCACTGGGTGTTTACCTTTGAATCGGGAATGGCGTGAATGCTCACCATGGTAAGCACATTGTACGAAGCCACCGTCTCTTGATTCTGGTTGGTGATTTCCGTGTCCCAGGCTACCTCGCCCCACCCCTTGTCGGCGCGCAGGCTCTTTCGGGCGCAGGTCAGACGCACCTTGATTCGATCGCCGGGCTTCACCGGTTTCACGAATCGAAGCTCATCGATGCCGTAGTTGCCGAGCACGGGACCATAATCCGGATCGACGAAGAGTCCGGCCGCCGCCGATATCAGGAAATAGCCGTGAGCGACGCGGCCGCCGAACAAGGGATTGCGGGCCGCCTCGGTCTCGTCCATATGGGCGTAAAACGTATCCCCTGACAGCGCAGCGAATTGTTCGATATCTGAAATGGTGACTTCACGCTCGGCCGACTTCAGGGTATCGCCCAATTCCAGATCGTTGAAAGGTATCCGGAATGGGTGCCTCCCGGGATCGCGCAGTCGGCTGCCCCGCACCCAGCGGCCGCTGACGTGGGTAAGCGTGTCGGGCGAGCCCTGGACGGCGGTGCGTTGCATATAATGAAGGACGCCGCGGATACCGCCCATTTCTTCACCGCCGCCGGCCCGGCCCGGCCCTCCGTGGATCAGCGGTGCGAGCGGCGAACCGTGACCTGTGGACTCTTTTGCGCAGGTGCGATTCACGACCAGGATGCGGCCGTGGTACGGCGCTAGCCCAAGGACGATTTGGCTTGCGAGAGAATCATCCGCACAAAATACCGAAGCCGCCAAGCTGCCCTGGCCGCGGCGGGCGAGGGCAATCGCGTCGGCGGTGTCGCGGTATGGCAATATCGTGGCGACGGGACCGAACGCTTCCACTTCGTGGATGGCCCGCGCGGACGGCGGATCGCGAGAGAGCAGCAGCAGCGGCGGCACGAAAGCGCCGCGCGCGCGGTCCGCGCCCTGCACCTCGAACCGATCGACGTTTCCCGCCACAAGATCCGCCTCGCCTCGCAACTCGGCAACGTGAGCCAGCACTTGAGTCCGCTGCTCCTGGCTCACCAAAGGACCCATGCGCACGCCTTCCAGGCGCGGATCACCCACGACGATCTTCTGCAGCGCCGTTTGCAACGCGCCGACCACATCGCCCGCAACCGCGGCAGGCACCAGCGCCTTGCGGATGGCAGTGCATTTCTGTCCCGCCTTGACGGTCATTTCCCGTACGACTTCTTTGACGAACAGATCAAACTCCGGGGTGCCGGGCGCGGCATCCGGCGCCAGAATGCTGGAGTTCAACGAATCGGTTTCGGCGACGAAGGGCACCGCGTAACGAATGATGGCGGGATGCACGCGCAGTCGCGCTGCGGTGTGCGCGGATCCGGTGAACGAGACGGTGTCCTGGCAATCGAGGTGCTCGAAGAGATCCCCGAGACCGCCGCACACGAGTTGCAGTGCGCCTTCGGGCAAGATTTTGGATTCGACGATGCGGCGGACGACCAGTTCCGTGAGGTAAGCGGTCGCCGTCGCCGGCTTGACGATGGCCGGCATACCGGCCAAAAGCGTGGGAGCCAGTTTCTCGAGCATTCCCCAGACGGGAAAATTGAACGCATTGATGTGAACCGCCGCCCCCTCGCGCGAGACGTAGATATGTTGACCTACAAAGGTTCCCCCCTTCGACAGCCCTTCCACGTCGCCGTCGACAAAGACACGCGCATTGGGCAGTTCACGGGACCCTTTACCGGCGAAGGCGAAAACCGTGCCGATGCCTCCGTCGATGTCGATCAGGGAATCGCTTTTGGTGGCGCCGGTGCGGTAGGAGAGCGCGTAGAATTCTTCCTTGCGATCCGAGAGATGCTTGGCGAGCGCTTTCAAAATGCCGGCCCGCTCGTGAAAGGTCAAGGCACGAAGCTGCGGTCCACCAACTTCGCGGGCGTGCTTGAGGACGGCGGAGAAGTCGACGCCGGCGGAGGACGCCTGGGCAATGAATTCCCCGGTCGTGGCATCGCGCATGGCGACGCCGTTCTCCCGACCGCTCTTCCAAGCGCCGCATACATAGCTCTGCAAGTTCATCGCTTTAAATCCTCGAATTACGTGGTTTGGGTCGGTGCGCGCAGACGCGAGCAGCGGCCGCGAAACTGCGCAAGCACTTCGCCGGCGGAGTTGCTCACGGCCACATCATAAATTCCATGACGCGCGCCGCGGCACACCTCGGTGGCCGTCGCCGTGACGCGCTCGCCGCTCGGCGTCGGCGCGAGAAATTCGATGCTGGCACCCGCCGCCACCATCGGCTCGCCGTAGGAATTGCACGCGAAGGCAAAGGCGCTGTCCGCGAAGGCGAAAACGATGCCGCCGTGACACATGCCATAGCCGTTGACCATGTGGCTGCGCACCGTCATGGCGATTCGAACCCGCCCCGGAGCGACGTCGAGGATTTCGATGCCGAGCGACTGCGACGCACGATCGGTGCTGTACAGCGACTGAACCGTCGTCCTGGCGCGAAGCACCGCGCCGCCGGCGTCCGAACTCGGCTCGCCTGACATTCTCAGCGGCCCGTGAACCTGGGCGTACGCTTCTCGACGAATGCGGCAACGCCCTCCGCATAGTCGGCCGATCGCCCGAGTTCGCGTTGGGCATCGCGCTCGATGTCGAGCTGCTCGGCCAGCGAATGTTGCCAACTGCCGCGGATTGCGGACTTGGTCCGAGCAAGTCCGCGCGTCGGCGCCGCCGCCAAGGCCTGCACAAGCGCTTCCACGGCCGCTGCGAACTCTGCATCCGGAACGCATTGCCAAATCATTCCCCAAGCCGCGGCCTGTTCCGCGGCAAGTTTGCCGCCGAGTAAGGTCAAACCCAGGGCCCGTGCATGACCGACCAGGCGCGGCAACGTCCAGGTGCCGCCGGAATCGGGAACCAGTCCGAGCTTCGAAAACGCTTGCACGAAGCTGGCGGAACTCGCCGCAATCACGAGATCGCACGCGAGCGCGATGTTGGCGCCCGCGCCCGCCGCCACCCCGTTGACCGCGGCGATCACGGGCATGGCTAGGTTATGCAACGCCAGCACCAAGGGCTTGTAGTACTTGTCGATCGACTCGCCAAGATCGACGCTCTGCGGCGCTCCCGGAGCCACCGCGCGATCGCCGAGATCCTGCCCGGCGCAGAAGCCGCGGCCGGCGCCGGTCAAGACGAGGACGCGGGCGCCGCTGCTCGGCAACCGCTCCAGCACCTCGCGCACTTCGCCATGCATTTGCGTATTGAAGCTGTTGAGCTTATCCGGTCGATTCAAGGTCAGACGAGCGATTCCGCCGTCGACACTGAATAAAATGGTGTCGTAAGACATGTGCGTCCCCCGGACGTCTTGCGCCGCTTATTTGTGATCGTAGCTCAATTCCAGCGTATCGGTGGTCGGTCGGGCCTGACAACAGAGCACGAACCCGGCATCGGTTTCCCATGGTTCCAGAGCAATATTGTGGCTCATCACCGCTGCGCCCTCCGTGATTCGCGCGCGGCATGTAGCACAGATGCCGGACCGGCAGGAAAACGGCAGATCGAGACCCGCCCTTTCCGCGGCAACGAGCACGGACGGGTCGCTTGGCGCCATCGTGAAGCTGCGACGCCGGCCGTCCATGACGACTGAAATCGTGGCCAATACCTCTTGGGGCAGCGGCGCGGCGCCGGATTCCTGGGTGACACCGTCGATGGGCCGCGTCCGGTCCGCCGACGTACCTTCGGGCGGTGTGCCGCCGGACGGCGCGGCGGCCGCAAAGCGCTCGAACCGAACCGCAGCACTGCCGTTCAATGCCTTCACGGCGCTGCGCACTTCGTCCACCATGTCGCCGGGACCGCAGACGAAATACTCGTCTGCCGTCAAGATCTCGGCCAGATGACCCGCAAGCTCCCGGACTTTGCGGCCGTTGATTCGGCCATTGAGCCATTCGGTTTGTTGCGGTTCGCCGCTCATCACAAAATGCACGGAAAAGCGCCCCATATAGCGGTTTTTGAGCGCCAGCGTCTCCTCTACGAACATCGTTCGCGAAATGCTGCGGTTGCCGTAGATCAGCGTGAATCGGCTGCGCGGCTCTCTGCTAAGAATATCGGTGGCGAGCGACAGAATTGGCGTGATGCCGCTGCCCGCTGCGAAAGCCACGTACGAATGCTCCCGCTCGGCGCTGACGGCGGTCCGAAATCGCCCCATGGGCGTGGCGACGTCCAGCAAGTCTCCGGGACGCAATTGAGAGCCAAGCTCGCCCGACATCCGCCCGCGCGCTTGCAGCCGGACACCCAATTTGAGTGCCCCGCCCCCGGGAGCCGTCACGATCGAATAAGTTCTCCGCTCCTCCCGCCCCTCGATGGTGCGCCGCACGGTCACGTACTGTCCGGCGTGGTGGGCGAACTCATCGCGCAGCGTCGCGGGAATTTCCACCGTTACGCAGACAGCATCGTCGGCGACCCGTTCGACCGCGGTGACTTTCAAGGGATGAAAGCTAAACACGCGTGACCGTCAGATGCATTTGAAGTATTCGAAGGGTTCGAGACAGGTGCGGCAACGATGCAACGCCTTGCACGGCGTCGAACCGAATTCGCTGACGCATTCGGTGTCGATCGAGCGGCAGCGGGGGCAGCCAACGGGTTTACGCAACACATCGCGCAGGGACGAGGCTTGCTCCGGCGGCACGATGCCGTAAGTCTCGAGCTTGCGTCGACCGTCGGCGCTGATCCAATCGCTGCTCCAAGCCGGCGACAGCACGCTGGTGACTCGAAAGGCGCCGACGTCCGCCTCTCTCAATGCGGTTTCCACGGAGCGGCGAATCACTTCGGTGGCCGGGCAGCCGATATACGTTGGCGAGAGAGCTACTCCCAGCGTGCCGCCCGGCTCAAGCTTCACGGAGCGAATCAAGCCGAGATCGACGATGGTCAACGCCGGAATCTCCGGATCGTCGACGGATGCGAGCGCGGTCCAGGCCCGAGATACTCGCCGATCCTCATCCGTGGGTGCATGCGCCGGCATCGGGCTCACCAGCGCGCTCCTGGATAGGCGCGTTGCAAGTGCTGCATTTCGGTAAGGATGTAGCCGAGGTGCTCGCTGTGCTCGCCGCGCTTGCCATGCCAGGTGTGCGGACGGTCCGTGGGACGCTTGAGCGTCGCTTCGCTAAGTATCTCGTCGATCCGCAGGCGCCAAGCTGCGTGAACGTCCGCTAAGCGGGGCGCGACGCCGCTATCCGCCATCGTGCGGTCCAACTCATCCTCGGCGAACAGCTCGACCGTATACGGCCACAGGGCTTCGAGCGCCGATTGAACTCGCGCGTGACTCTCTTCGGTCCCATCGCCGAGACGAACCAGCCAGCCGCGGCTGTAGCGTAAGTGATAGAGAATTTCTTTGACGGCTTTCGCCGCGATGGCCGCCAAGCGCTCATCGGTGGACGTTGTCATGCGTTCGTACAGTTCCAGCTGGAAAGCATCGATCAGGACCTGTCGCACAATGGTCCGGCCGAAGTCGCCGTTCGGCTGTTCCACCAAGACGGCGTTCAAATACTCGCCTTGCTCGCGCAGAAACGCTATCTCGTCCTCACCGCGGCCGCGGCCTTCGATTTCGCCGGCATAGCTCAACAACAGCCGGGCCTGTCCGATCAAGTCGAGCGCGATATTGGCCAAACCCAGATCCTCTTCAAGTGCGGGAGAATGACCCACCCATTCACCGAGCCGCTGACCGAGAACCAGGCTCAAATCGCCGAGCCGCAGCACATAGCGAAACAATGTCGGCGCATCGAGCGGGAGCGACGCGTCGACAGGCGACGGTCCGCTCATAAGGTCTTCACCTCGTCCGGAATTTCGTAGAAGGTCGGATGGCGGTAGATCTTGTCCCGCGCGGGCTCGAACAGCGAATCGGTCTCGGCGGGATCGGAGGCCGTGATGTCCTTGGAAGGCACGACCCAAATGCTGACGCCTTCTTGCCTCCGCGTGTAAAGATCGCGTGCGTGATCGATTGCCATGCGCGCGTCGGCGGCGTGCAAGCTGCCGACGTGTTTATGATCGAGTCCGCCGCGGGCGCGGATGAATACTTCGTACAGAGGCCATTGGCGGTTGTCTTGCATCGGGCTGCTTGGGCGGTTGTCTTGCATCGGGGTGCTCATGGGATAATTAGGCAGCTAGGACTGCAGCGCGCCGGCGCTGCTTCTCGGCATAGGCGCTGGCGGCGTCTCTGACCCAGGCGCCGGCGCCATGGGCATCGCGGCGCGCGGCAAGCCGCTCCGCATTGCATGGCCCATTGCCTTTCAGCACTTGATCGAACTCGGTCCAATCGATCGGTCCGAACTCATGCTGCTGCTTGGCCTCGTCCCAACGCAGCTTGGGATCGGGGATGGTGAGACCCAAGAATTTGGCCTGCGGCACCGTGAAATCCACGAATTTTTGCCGCAATTCGTCGTTGGAAAAGCGTTTGATTTTCCACCGCTGGGATTCGCCGCTGTGCGTCGAATTGGCATCGGAGGGTCCAAACATCATGAGCGCGGGCCACCACCAGCGATTGAGGGCTTCCTGCGCCATGCGCTTCTGCTCCGGTGTGCCCTGTGCGAGATGCAACAGAAGGTCGAAGCCCTGCCGCTGATGAAAGGACTCTTCTCGGCAAATGCGTACCATGGCCCGCGCATAGGGACCGTACGAGCAGCGGCACAGCGGAATCTGATTCATGATCGCGGCGCCGTCCACCAGCCAGCCGATTGCGCCCACGTCGGCCCACGTCGGGGTCGGATAGTTGAAGATGCTCGAGTACTTGGCCTTGCCCGACAGCAACTGATCGATGAGCTGATCGCGGGTGATGCCGAGTGTCTCGGCGGCGCTGTAGAGATACGCGCCGTGGCCTCCTTCGTCCTGCACCTTCGCGATCAGGATCGCCTTGCGCTTGAGCGTGGGCGCGCGGGTGATCCAGTTTCCTTCGGGCAGCATGCCGACTATCTCCGAATGCGCGTGCTGGGAAATCTGCCTGATCAAGGTATTGCGGTAGCGCAGCGGCATCCAGTCCTTGGGCTCGATCTTCTCCTCAGCGTCGACGCGGGCGAGAAACCGGCGTTCCAGCGCATCCTGATCCGGCGGCACAGCATCGCCCGGCCCCTGCACATCCAGCGCTTGTGTATACATAACCGCCCCTTGGATTTGGCCAATAGGGTATTGTGATACAAAAAACAGACAGATTCAATAATTTCTGTGTCACTAAGCTGCCCAGGCCTTACAATACGAGCAAATGACCCCTGATGGGCCTAAAACGTCTGTCCGTTCACCGTGACCGCTGATCCGTCCAAAGCCGCTGCCGAGCTGGTCGCACGCTTTCGCCGGCAACGGCCGCTGCGAGGCGGCTCGCTCATCATGACGCTGTTCGGTGATTCGATCATGCCGCGCGGCGGGGCAATCTCTCTCGGCAGCCTGATTGCCCTGGCGGCTCCCTTTGGGCTCAATGAACGGCTCGTTCGGACCGCCACGGCGCGCCTTGCCAAGGAGGGATGGCTCCAAGGACGCCGTCCCGGCAAGCTCAGTGAATATCATCTCTCGCAGGACGGCCGGGAACGCTTCGCGGAGGCGACCAAGCGCATCTACCACGAAGCGGGTACCGAGTGGTCCGGCCGCTGGACCGTGATTGTGTTGGCGGCGATGCGCGCCGCGGAGAGGAAGGCACTCAAAGAAGAGCTCATCTGGCGAGGGTTCGGCGAGCTCTCGAGCAACGTATTCGCTCATCCGGAACTCGATTCACGTTCCTTGAGGCTGCCCGCCGATCCGTCGAGGCCGCTTGCCAAGGCGATCGTATTTGATGCGAGTCTCGCCGGCGATGATGCTCCGCAGCGGCTGGTCAGCTTGGGCTGGGATCTCGAAGACTTAGGGTTGCGCTATCGGCGCTTCGTGACGCGCTTCGAGCGCGTGCTTGCGCTTCTCGATCTGCGCAATCCCGCTCCCCAGGCATGCTTCATCGTGCGCACGCTCTTGATCCACGAATATCGGCGCCTGCACCTCCGCGATCCGCTGCTGCCGGCGCGGCTGCTGCAGGCCGATTGGCCGGGCGTGCAGGCCGCCGCCCAGTGCCGCGAGATTTATACGCGCGTTCTGGCGCCGTCCGAAGTCCATCTCTCGCGGGTCGCTATGCGGCTCGACGGACTCTTGCCGGCGCCTGATGAATCCGTTCTGCGCCGTTTCGGAGGGATCAGCCTCTAGAGAATGCGGCTTATCGGGCCCTTAAAGCCTGAACGGCCTTGGTACGGCCGCGAATGACCGCAAGACTGCCGAGGAGCAGCATGAGACCGCCGACCGCGGAAGTCGGGTCAATCTCCGGCGCCGCAACGCTGGCCACAGTCCACGTCCCAGGCGTTGTCGCGACTCCAATCGAAGTGCAGCAGTTCGGATTATCCTGAGTGGAATAGTCGAGCTCCATCACGTCTTGGGAACTTGCGGGTGAAGTGCCGTCTGTCGGGTAAAAGGCGCTCCCTTCGGAGAACGTATTGCCGCTCGAGGTGGTGCCGGTCAAAGCGAATATCCAAGCGGTTATGTTGCTGGATGCGTCGGTCGAGAACAGAAAGAGATTCTGGGCGGATGAATTGAGGTTGCTCAAAGGGTCCCCGCCGTTGAACGAAAAAACAGAGGGATTTACCGCAGCGGCCGAAAGATTGGCGGCGAGCGGCGCGTCGAGCGTGAGATACCCGTAAATGTTGCCGCTGACCGACAAGGGACCATTCGATGTCACCGGAGTGACGTCACTGCCCGTATAGTAAAGCGTCTCCGTATCAGCGTTTGCGGCCATCGATACCGCCAATCCGAACGCTAAGAGTCCCAGAATTTTGACCGTCATAAACATCGCTCCCTGTATGAGTTCGCGGCATCGTCCGCGTATTCGGCTAACTGGTTCTCAATATAGGCGCCCCGGAAGGTGAGCGGTGCCTCGGAATCGTATTCTGTGACACCCTAAGAAGTCGGAATGGGGTTATGTAAAGTAAAGCCCGGCCGACGGCGGGTCAAGCTTCTTCCGCCGCCGGCCAGTTCTCGAGCGTCGCGATCACCCCGCTCAAGAAAGCGTTGGCTTGGAAGGCGTCGAGTGCGCGGTGGTCGATCGTGAGCGTAAGGTAGCACCTCGAGCGCACGCCGATCGCCTCGGTGCCGTCGACTTGAATCGCGCAAACGCGGCGCTCGACTTTGCCGACGCCGAGAATGGCGACTTGAGGTTGATTGATGACGATAGGCGCCGCCAAAAGACTCCCGCCGACGCCGTGGTTGGAGATCGTGAACGTGCCGCCACGCACGTCCTCGGGCGCAAGCTTGCCCCCGCGCGCAGCGTCGACCAGGTAGCCCAGCCGCTGCGCCACGCCGAATAAACTCAAGTGTTGCGCACGGTGGATCACCGGAACGATCAATCCCTTGTTGCCGAGAGCCGTGCCCACGCCGATGTTCACATCTGCGTGCAATTCCAGTGCATCGGTGTGGAATGTGGCATTGACTTCAGGGTTGTCACGCAAGGCGCGCGCGCAGGCGCTCACGAAATAGGCGGTCAGCGTCAATCGCGTCCCTTGGGATTCGAAATCGGCCGCGTGGCGAGATCGGTGCGTGAGCACCCGCGTGAGATCCGCCTCGAACAGCGTCGTCACGTGAGGTGCTTCCAGCATGCTGCGCGCCATGTGCTCGGCGACGCGCCTGCGAATGGCGCTGTGAGGGATTCGAGTCGCGCTCGCCGCATGACGAATCACGTCTTGCGCGGTTACGCGCCCATCGCGGCCACTGCCCTCGATGTCGGCCGCAGTCATCGAATGTTCCTTGAGGAGCCGCCGAACCGAGGGGCTCAACGCCTGACGGGCCACTGCGGGCTCCGGCTGCGACGTTTCGGCAACGGTCGAGGGCTCTGTCTCATCGGGTGGAGTCGACGCGGCTTGTTGGCGCTGTGCCGTTGCGCCGCCGAGACTCAGGCGGGCCAGCACGTCGTCGGGAATCACCTCGGCATTGGCCTGTTTAAGAATCTCGAACAGGGTGCCATCGGCCGGTGCCGGAATTTCCACGGTGACCTTGTCGGTCTCGAGTTCAACGAGCGGCTCATCCTTGGCGACGGTGTCGCCGACTTGCTTGCACCAGCGCAACACCGTGGCGCGCGTACCTTCCGCATTGGGCGGCACCAATACGTCTGCCAGTTGGGTCATGGGAAGCCTATATTTCAGCCAGGTTTTTGATCGCCTGGGAAATCGTGGCGACGCTCGGCAGCACTTCTTCGAGCAGGACGGGGTTGTGCGGACTCGGGACGTCCGGCATGGCGAGACGCTCAATCGGGGCATCGAGATCGAAGAACGCTTCCTTGGCAATCACCGCCGCAATTTCGGCACCGAAACCGGCGGTCATGGTGTCCTCATGAACGATGAGACAGCGGCGGGTCTTGCGCACCGATGCGAGCGTCGCGTCGCGATCCCACGGCGACAGCGTGCGCAAGTCCAAATGGTCGGCGGAAATACGGCTGTTGATGATGGCCTGCTCGCACCGTTCGACCATGGCGCCCCAACTGATCACGGTAAGCATCGTACCTTCGCGCAAAACGCTAGCCTTGCCGAACGGCACTACGAACTCATCGCCCGGGTAGGCGCGCCGTGCCCAACTGCCGTCGAGGAGTGATCGGTGCTCGAAGAAAATCGTCGGATCATTGCCGCGCAGCGCGCTGCGCAGCAGCCCCACCGCATCCTGCGCATTCGAGGGCATGGCCACGCGCCAACCCAACCCATGCACCCACTGAACCTCGTTCGATTGACTGTGCCACGGGTCGCCGCATTTGAAAAAGCCGCCGGGGATGCGCACCACCATCGGGGCGGCAAAGCGATTCACCGTGCGCCAGCGCATCGTACCGCAATCGTTGAGCTGCTCTGCTGCAGGATCCGCATACTTTCGAAATTGAATCTCGGGCACCGGCATGAGGCCGGCCGCCGCCATGCCTACCGCTCGGCCGATGATGCCCTCCTCCGAGAGGCTGGTATCGAAAACGCGTCCGGTCCCGAACTTCTCCTGAAGTCCGAGGGTCGCCGCGTGCACGCCTCCCTTGCGGCCGACGTCCTCGCCGAAAACGAGCATGCGTGGGTTGACCGCAAGTTCATGCTCGAGCGTCCGGCGCACCGCGGTGACCAAGTTGATGCGGGGGCCCTGCGGATTCGGCTGCTGCGTGCCGGGCGCCGGCACCGCGCCCTCGCAATGGATTCCGCCCTGCTGCTGCAGATCGATGCCGCCGTCAGAAGTCATTTCTGAAAAAATGTACCGCCGCACGCGCCTAGGGTCCGGGTCACTGCGCCGCTCGACGAGGGCAAGCGCCTCCGCGACCGCGTTGCGGCCCTGCGAGATCTCGAAATCCCAATCCGCAGCGGAGAGCAGATCCGGCACCGCCGCCGCGCGCAGCTTCTCGAGCGGATCGCGCGCTCTTTCGGCGGCGATCTCAGCAGCGCTTTTGTAGGTTTGCGTATCTTGCCCCGAATGTCCGGAAAGCCGCGGCACGAGCAATCTCAGGAACGTGGGACCCGCGCCGGAGCGGACCCCCCTCACGGCCTCTTCAATGAGGGACGCAGCGGCCATCGGCTCCGAAGCATTGCCGTCCAGCACTCGAAGTCCACCAAAGCCTTGGAGATTTCTGGCAATGTTGCCGCCCGGCGTCTGCTGCCGCGAAGGCACCGATATGCCATAGCCATTGTCCTCGATGAAGAACAGGAGCGGCAGCCGTTCAGTGGTCGCAATATTCAGGGCAGCCCAAAAGCCGCTCGTGGCGGTCGAGGCGTCGCCGCCGTGTGCCACCGCGATGCTGTTGTCCCAATCCTTGTCGCCGAGTACTTGAGCCCGATAGCGCAGCGCCTGAGCCCAGCCCACGGCAGGCGTGTATTGAGTACCGACGCCGCCGCAAACGGGCAGCACGCAGGCACCGGATTTACGCGGCAGATTGAACACCACGCCGATATCGCGGCCTTCGCTCATCCCACCGACCCGCATCATTGTCGAAGCCAGCGCCTCCTCGAGGCGCAACCCCAAGCCCAACAGCAGCGGCCGTGAACGATAATAGGCGCCCACTCCGTCATGTAATCCGGTCAGCTGCCGGGCCAGCAACACCTGCGTGAGCTCATGGCCGCGAGCCGAGAACTGATACAGAACCTTGCGCTCGGGCAGCAGCGTCGACTCCTCGAGATCATCGAGCGCACGCGAAGCGGCCATCTGGCGCAGCACCGCCCGCCAATCGGAGGCCGCGGAGCGGCGAAGCTCCTCGCCCGGCTCCGCCCCCGGCATCGGCTTAGAATTTGCATTCACGCCCCCAGACTAGTGCAGCGGCGAGGATACAAATCGCTAAAGATCATAAGCATCTGGTCCGATATTAGCGATAATCCCTAATAACTGATCTGCGTTGAGGTAAATATGGACTTTGATCGTTTCGATATTCGGATCCTTGCTGCGTTACAGCGCGACGGCCGGTTGTCCGTGGTGGACCTCGCTGAATCCATAGGGCTATCGCCCACCCCGTGTGCCAGGCGTATCAAGGCGTTGGAATCGGTGGGCGCCATCGAAGGGTACGCAGCCGTCCTGAACCCCGCCCGCGTTGGCCTCGAGGTGCTCGCCATCGTCCAGGTCAAATTGACCGAGCACACCGATGAAACTGTCGCGCGGTTCGAAAAGGAAATCATGCGCATGGACGAGGTCACCAAGTGCTTCGCCATGACGGGCAGCTATGACTTCATTCTGGAAGTCTACGGCAAGGATTTGGATGCGTTGAGCAATGTGGTCCTCAAGAAGCTCATACGCGTACCCAACGTCCGCGACATGCAGTCGAGCGTCGTGCTCGCAACCGTGAAGCGCAGCGCGCGCCTGCCGCTCGGGCACCTTGCCGTATGAAGCAGAGCGCGCATCGCCCTCGGGACCCCTCTGTCGCCCCTACGGTTGTGCGCTTTCCTTCAAATCCCTGCGGCCCAAGGTCCAGACGATTCGCACCGAACTGCCGGCCCCCGGCGGGGATGAAATCGCGAATTTGCCGCCGGTGATTTCCGCCCGCTCGCGCAGGTTGCGGATCCCGGAACCATGCAGGCGAGTCGTGTCATTGACGCTGTCCGGCATCCCGACGCCGTCATCGCGTACCTCGAGCGTGACCACCGGCCCCTCGCGCTTCAGCACCACCCATACCGTCTTGGCATCCGCGTGTTTCGCCACATTGTTGAGGAGTTCCTGCACGCAGCGATACAGATGGGTAGAAATTCGCTTGGGTATTTCGCTGTTCTTGGCCGTGATTTCGGTGCGCACGTCGAGCGTGGGGTAGATCTCTCCGAAGCCGCGGCAGAACCAGCTCGCCGCAGACGCGGCGCCCAGGTCATCCAGCATCTGCGGACGCAGATTCATCGAGATCGCCCGAATCCCCTCCGCCGTCTCGTGGATCCTCTGCACCGCCAGACTCAATACGTGCTCCGGGCTTCCGAGATTGCCCCGCTGCACCATGATGATGGCGCGCTCGAGCGTGTACTTGATCGCGCTCAATGATTGACCGACCGAATCGTGCAGCTCCACGGCAATGCGGCGCCGCTCGCCTTCCTGGGCTTGGATCAATTGCTCGGAGAGCAGCGCAAGATTGTTGCGCGACGCACGCAGTTCGAATTCCGCAAGCTCGCGCCGTTCGACCTCGCTGCGCAGCTCAAGGTTCGATTCGTTCAGCTCATGCGTGCGCAAGCGCACGCGCGACTCCAAATCGAGATTGACGCTTTCGAGAGCCTTCTGCGCACGGCGCAGCGCCGAGACATCGGTGACCACCAAGACCGACTGAGTGTCTTGCGGCGACGCGCCCCTGTCGTCGCCGGTGCGCATCGGGCGGAGCGTGAACTGCAGTGTCTGATCGCGCTCCGACGAATAGAACTCGAACTCCTGAGGCTCGTCCTGATTCACTTTCCACAATGCATCGCGCAAGCCGGCTTCGATCTCGCAATTCGTGTCGGTGCACGCAGAATGCAGCACGGCATGCGCGTGCTTGCCGATGACGCCGCTCACCGAACCCAGGCCCCAATGCTCCACCACCCGATTGGCGCGAAGAATCGTGCCGTCGGGATTGATGAGACATACCATGGCGGTAAGCGCGTCCACGGTGCTTTCCCACTCGCGCTTAGCCTTCCCGATTGCCTCATGACGCTCGTGATCGCGCTTGAGGACGCTCGACGTCGGCTCGACGAATTCGTCGGGGCTCAGGTCGGAGACATCGGGATCAGTCTGCAATTTCATCGGCATGATCAGTCCGCGGTGGGTGGAACAGACGTAGCTCGGCGGCGCAAACCATAGCGCGGAACGAAGACAAATTGCCAGTCGCCATAAGACTGCGCATCGGCAAAGGCCGATTCGCCCTCCGCGAACCCTGATTTTTTGATGGGTTCGTCTTTGGAACTGCTGGCAATACCTTGGATGCCGATCCCGGCAGTTTGGATCAAAGTCCAATCCGGCGCCCCCGTCATGGGATCGGCGTAGAGCCGCCGCAAATGATGGCGCGCTTCGGGCCATCGCTTGTCCTCGAGCAGATCATCGATACTTTGCGGAAATTGATGGCTTCCGCTGCCGTAGTATGCCGCAATGGCCGCTTGAAATTCGTGTCCGATGAACAGGAGTTCCTGCTCACGCTCGCGCTGCGCCTGAGTACGCCACACCGAACCGATTCCCGCCAACGTGATGCCGAGTATCACCACGCCGACCAGCAACCCGATATAGGTGAACCCCGCTTCGAGCGGTCGACGCTTGACGGTGCTTAGGCTCAGCCGCATGTGGCTACCAACTGACGAAGGGCGAACCGTCCGAGCCCGTATCCGGCGACCCGCTATGTATATCGCGCAGCCCGGGATGATCGGGGTCCTCCGAAGCGACCAAGAGCCACGTCTCGGCGGATTTCGTGAACGGGTCCATGGGCACATTGCGTATGTAGTGTTTTTCCACCAGCGAGGCCAGGGCCTCCGGATATTGACCCAAATCCCCGTAATACTGGTCTATGGACTCGCGCACGACCGAGAGATCCTTGCGCAGCACGGTTTCCTTGGAGCGCTGAACGGTGCGGAAATAGCGCGGCACCGCGATGGTCAAGAGCACGCCGATGATGCTCATCACCACGAGCAACTCGATCAGAGTGAATCCTCTGCGCTGCCGTTTACCACTCACGGATGGGGATCCCATTGAGGCCTTTACCTTGGGCCATTGAATACACGTCGAACACATCGTCGCCCGCCTGCGGATCGCCCGGCGGGCTGTTGTAGCTGCGTAGACCCCACGTGTCGGCTGCCGCGGTGGTGGGATCCGGGAATAATGGATCGCGCGGTACGCGCCGCAAGAAGTAGATCATGACTTTCTTTTCGCTCTGAATGTCCTCGACGCCGTCGACGAGCACTTGCAAGTTCGGCGGATACCCGGACTGACCGATCTCCAATCTAATATGACCCGTATCAGCCGCCTGCTTGTAGGCATCGATGGCCTTGCGCAGCACGCGTAAGGACTGGTGCAACTCGGTCTCACGCTCGCGCTCCGTCACCAGGCGTACCAAGGGCATGGCGGCGCTCGTCAACACGCCGATGATGGCCAGCGTCACCACCAATTCGATGAGCGTAAAGCCCCGCGAGCGCATGAGTCGGTTCACGGCTTGATGGCGATGCTCAGCGGCTGCGACGCCCCATTTGCCATCGCTCCTCCCGATGGACCCATGGCCGAGACTTGCGCAGCGATATTCGCGTTACGCGCGGCCAGCGCTTTGAACCTGAGCACCATGAGATTGCCATCCCCTTGAATCGGCTCGTCGGTGGCAACCACGTCGAGCTGCGCGCCCCCGGGCTTGACGTCGACCGTCGGGCTACCGGCGCTCGCCGGCACCAAATCCCCGGGCGCGCCGCTGAGCAATTGCACGGCGCTGGCGTCGAATCGAACCTGGCCGCGCAACCGCGCAATGCCGATGTCGGTCGCCATGTGCACGGTGACCTCGAACTCCTGGCCGACGGCGGTTTCTCCCGGTCCTTCGATGCTCACCGTCGGATGCGGCGGAGGGCCCGCCGGCGGCGCGGGCACGCCGGGTACCGTTGCGGGGACGACCGGCGAGGGGGAGGCCACGGGCGGCACCGCCACGGGCTGCGATACCGATAGGCGCGGTCCCACCGTCGGGATTCCCGGGCCTGCATTGCCCGTGGTCCCGCCGTCCGATGCGCCGCTCGCGCCTGAATCCCTGCCGCCCGACCCGAACGGCGAGCTACGCGATCGGGTCTCGGTGCCGTACCAGAATTCGGTGTTGTCGTTATCCGGCCGCGCCTGCGTGCGGATGATGTGCGGCGTGATCGACAGAACGATTTCGTTCTTCTCGCGGTCGCTGTTGTGCGACCCGAATAGCCGGCCAACGATCGGAATCTGGCTCAGGCCTGGAATGCCGGCGGAATTGCGGGTGTCCGAGTCCTGGATGAGGCCTGCCAATATTTGCGTCTCGCCATCCTTCAGGCGCAGTAAAGTGTTGGCGTTGCGTGTGCCGATGGTATACGCCGTTGTTCCTTGCTGCGTCGTGATCGTGTTGGTGATGGAGCTCACCTCGAGCGCGACCTTGATGGCGACATCGCCGTCTTGATACACCGTCGGCTGAACTTCCAAAGTCAAACCAACGTCCAGATACTGCACGTTGCTGCTGCTCGCCTGACTGGTGCCGCCCAGCAGCGCCGTGCTGGTGGTGATCACCGGCACCCGGCTGCCGATCAAGATCTTGGCCTTTTCCTTGTTGCGCGCACGAATGCGGGGGCTTGCCAGGGTGTTGGTATTGCCGACGGTCTGTAGCGCATTCGCCGTCACACTGATCGGCGAGACGGTGATGGTGTTGGCGTTCTGGCGGCTCAAATCCGCCACCACCAGGCCGGATGCCCCGCCGGTCGCCGCCGCTGCTCCCGTCGCCGTGGCGGAGGCGGTTATCGAGGTGGGGGGTGTGATCCCGAGATTGAGCAGTTTGCTTCGAGCGATTTCGAGCACCTCGACTTCGATCAGCACTTCGGGCTCCGGCACGTCGATCGACGCCACCAGCTTCTCGGCCATGCGCACCGCATCCGGGGTATCGCGCATCACGATGACACTGGTACGTTCGTCGACGAACAGCGTCTTGGCGCCAAGCATCGATTTCAACAAGCCCTCTACGTCCTTCGGAACCGCATTCGTCAGGTAAAACGTGTGGACGATCTGTTCTTCGTAATCTTTTTGCTTCGCCGGTGTATTTGGGTAGATGAGAACCATATTCGAGGACAAGATCTGGCGCGCCAACGTGTTCTGGTCCAGCACCAGATCGATTGCCTCTTCGATCGGCACCTCTTGCACGAATATCGTGGTCTTGCTGTCGCTCTTCACGTCCTTGTCGAGAACGAAATTGATGCCGGTTTGGCGCGCCAACACCTCGAACACCATCTTGGTAGGCGCGTCGCGGAACTGCAGCGTCACCTTGGCGTTGTTGCGGGTCTTCAGGCGCGGCGCCACCGTCTGGGGACCGCGGGCGATATTGATCTTGGCCGCGAGCGCATTTGCAGGTCCGAAGCCTGCGTCTTCGTTCAACACCGACCGCAGAAGCGCGTCCGCCGCATCGTATTCCTTGCGAGCGAAATCCTTGGCGGCCTCGGCGACGATCGCCAGGTGTCTACGGTCGGCTTCGACTCCGTCGATCCCGCGCAAGGCGCGTTGTTCGGCGGGGTTGATGAGCAGTACGCGCCGGTAGCTCGCCACCGCCGCATCCAGCTGCCCGGTGCCGCGCAGGGTATCCCCTGCCGTGATCAGTTTCTGGACCGCTGCCTCGCGCCGTGCCGCGAGATCGAGCTTGTAGCTCAGGTTGTTGGGATCATTGTCGACCGCGGCAGCAAGCTCGGATACGCCGGCCTCGTAGTTACCGCGATCGATATCCGCGAGACCCTTGCGGTGCAGTTGCGAAGCCGCACAGCCAAAGAGCATCGATAAGCAACCGAGCGATGCCAAGATAGTACGAGAAGTTGCGTGCATTATTCGTCGCCCACAGCAAGTGACTGCTGAATTTTGAGTGGCATGTAGGTGAGCATTAGCTGTCCGGATTTGACGCCATCCACGCTATACGTGTTGTCCAAGGTATCGCCGATCTTGACGTCGTAGACTCGATCGCCGGCGGTCAGAAAATACGTTGCCGCGCCCTGGGTCTTATAGCTTCCCATGAACACGAACGGCAGCGGCGGCGCGGTCGGTGCCGGCGGCGGCGCAGCCGCTACGGGCGGCGGCGGCGGCGGTGGCGGCGCCACGAACCAAGAGTGCGGGGAAAACAGCGACGCGGCCGCGGCATCCTGGACGATGCGCTCGGACATGCGGTAAGTGGCGTTCATCACGGGCGATTTGCGGGCGCCCGGTGCGGGCCGGATGACATGCGGAGCGGGCGCTGCGCTCGTACTATGCGTGGGCTCGATGGTCTGGGTGTCCGGCATGAGCACGACGTAGCCGGCGCAGCCGAGCGCCAGACCGATGAGTATTTTCGCGCGCAATGTGAGCTTAGCCAACATCAGGCACCCCGCAGGTAAATGACGAACGCCACGTCGGCGCTCACTGCGGTGTCGCCGACGGTCTTGCGCTCGACATGCAGCTTGTCCAGTCCGAGAGCGGGAATCGCGGCCAGCGACCTGTCGATGAAGTTACGAACGTTGCCGTAATCGGCCTTGACGGGAAATTCGAAGGTGTACCGCGCCAGGCGATTGGCGGTCGCCGGACTGAACGTATAGCGGCCCTGTTCCAGCACGATCCCCGCCTCGGCCGCCTGAGCGAGCAGCACGCCTAAGAGCGCCGGAACCTCCGCGCGGGTGGGCAGCGCCGCCGCGAATTGTTGGGGACTCAGTTCCGGCTTCGCCGCCGCCGGCAGCGCGTGGGTATGGCCCGCTTTTGCCAATTCGTCGCGCAGCGTCAGCACCGACTGGTGTGCCGGCAGCAGCAGCACGATCGCGGCAACGCCCGCCGCCAATAAGACCCCGACTCCCGACAGTGCGGCAGGTCCCACGCGCGCGAGCCGGTATCGCAGCTGCGGCAAGGCGCGCACCAACATTTTCTCTGCGCGCAGTTGCAATGCGCTCGAAGGCGCGAGCGGCGCCGATGCAGGCAACCTTTTGGCAACTACGGTGCGATTGTCTTCGGCAAGATTCATGGTGCATCCCGCCAGGCGCCGGACAATTCGAAACGTACGGGGTGTTGCGCGTCGTCCGCGCGAAGCTCATGCCGATCGAGCATCGGATACACGATCGATCGGCTGGACTGCAAACGCTGCACGTAACTGAGCGCCAGCGCGAGCGTGCGAGCCTCCGCGCTGACACGGACGTTGTGCTTGCCATGATCCGGTTCGACGCCGAGCACGGCCACTTGCCCCTTGCTGTCTTTGCTCGCTTGCTCGAGTTCTGCAAGCAGCAAGGTCCAGGGAGTTGCGAGATCCGCGACCGCTTCCTGGGCGCTCGCCAGGGTCTTGGGATCGACCGCACCCTCGGCGGCCGCGAGCGCCTTTGCATCGGCGCGAGTCAAGGCGGAAAGCTTGAGCTCGAGCCCGGCGCGATGCTGGCTCATGACCCGATATTCGAGCCACACGGCGCTGGCAGCGACCACGCCCAACCCCAACAGCAAGCCACCCAGCAGCGACACGCCGCGGCGGCGATCCGCGAAATCCAATTGAATGGCGGTTCTCATGCCGCCGCCTTTCTGCGCAAGTGTTCGAGCTGATGCAACGTGGTGAACGGCGGATTGGACTCTTCGAGCCATTCCAGATCCGCGGAATTCTCGGGTCGCAGCGCCTGCAGCGTCGCGGGCAGGTCGACGTAGACGCGTCCGTCGGCAGGACTCGCGCTGGATAGCCGGCCGAAGGTCTGCAGGCGTTTGAGCTCGCGCGCCCAGTCCATGCCGATTCGCACCGCGTGGACCCGATCGATGTCGTCGCCGCACATGCGAAGCGCGGCAAGCGAACCCGAGTCGACGGTGACGAACCAAGCCGCCGCCGCGGTCGGCAATACGTGGCGCCAGGTATTGTGTGCGGCGACGAGCTGCGGCAGCACCGACACCAGCTTCTGGCCATGGCGCGCCGTCGTTTCCCGCAGCGATTCGAGCAAGGCGGTCGGCATGGCGCTCGCCAGGCGCGAGGACCCGGGCGGCGCATCGGACAATGACAGCGTCCAATCGCTCATGGTGTCGCCGAACACGCCCGCCATCAATTCGCGCGCATGACCCAATCTCTCGGCCGTCGAATTCAACGAGTCGGACCAGGGAACCACCGAATAGCGCACCCATTGGTCGGCGATCACCACGCGCGCGCGCGCATCGGACCAGGTGTTCTCCCCCAACTGCTGCTCGAGCGAGGCGAGCGCGCCTTCCCATCCGGCCGGCGCTTGGCTGTCGGTCCGGTCCACCTCGGCTGCCAGAGTGGGTCGCACGCCCCGCCGCATCCGCACCAGGCACACCCGCCGTTGGGCAAGATAAATCCCTACTTCATCACGCCACAAGGGCGATACATCACGCCATAACGGTGACACGATTGACCTCCTCGAGCGTGGTCTCGCCGCGCCTCACCAGATCGAGCGCGACACTGCGGATCAACCGCACGCCGCCCTTTTGGGAGAGCTCCTTGAGCTGGCGCACCGGTGCCCTATTGATGATGGCCTCGCGCAGTTCATCATTGAGCACCAACAATTCGCCGATGGCCTTGCGGCCGCGATATCCGCTGCCGCGGCAGTGTTGGCAGCCGCGTCCGATGGTGAATTTGTAGGCGGCGCTCGCCGCAGCCGATAGCTGCGATTCCTCGAGCAGTTGGCGCGTCGGGACATGGGGTTCGGCGCACTGCTCGCACACCACGCGAATGAGGCGCTGCGCCAGCACGCCGGAAAGCGCGGATACGAAGCTGTAGGTGTCGACGCCCATGTGCGTGAACCGGCTCACTACGTCGAAAACATTGTTCGCGTGCACCGTGGTGAACACCAAGTGTCCGGTGAGCGCCGATTGAATGGCGATCTGCGCCGTCTCGGAGTCGCGGATTTCGCCAACCATGATCTTGTCCGGGTCATGACGCAAAATCGAACGCAGGCCGCGCGCGAAGGTGAGCCCCTTCTTTTCGTTGACCGGTATTTGCAGGACGCCTTGCAACTGGTACTCGACCGGATCCTCGATGGTGACGATCTTGTCCGACCCCGTTTGGGTCTCGGAGATCGCGGCATACAGCGTCGTCGTCTTGCCGCTGCCGGTGGGCCCTGTGACGAGCAACATGCCGTACGGCAAGGAGCTCAAGCGGCGCAGCTGCGTCACCACGCGCATGTCGAATCCCAGCGCATCGAGCCGGAGGCCATGAAGACGCTCGGTGAGCGCTTGCTTGTCGAGTGCTCGCAACACCGCGTCTTCGCCAAAGATGCTCGGGATCACCGATACGCGAAAGTCAATCGGCCGGCGGTCGAGGGCAATGCTGAAGCGCCCGTCTTGCGGCACGCGGCGTTCGGCAATGTCGAGTTCCGACATCACCTTGATGCGCGATATGACCTGCTCCGCCACCGCCATGCCCGTGACCGACGCGATATTCACCAGCACGCCGTCGATGCGATAGCGAACGGTCAGGCCGTTGGCGGTGGATTCCAAATGGATGTCGCTTGCGCCGGCGCGCAGCGCATCGTAGACGGTCGAATGGACCAAGCGCACGATGGGGCTGGCATCTTCGCTGATCGACACATACGAAAGATTGTCGGGGCCCGTGCTGGCAGATCCTTGGCCCTCCGCCTGCGACAACACCGCATCGATGGCTCGCAGCGCTTCGGCGCGTCTCGCGATGAAATTGGAGAGTTCGTGTCCGGCGGCGACCGCCCATTCGAGTACTTCAGCGGTGCGCGCCTCGAGCCAGCTGCGCAGTGCCGTATCGAAGGGATCGCTGACCACCGCCAACAAACCGGTCGTTGCGCGCACGACTGCGCAATTGCGCCGGGTCGCTTCGGATGGCGGGAGAATGTCGAAGGCGGGTTCGAGCACCGACAACTCTTCGCAGCCCACGAATCGATAATCGAGTGCGACCGCCAGGGCTCGAGCCAAGTCCACGGGCGTTCGTCCAGTCTCGACGGTGAGGAATTCGATCGGGGAGCGGCCGGTGCGCCGGGATTCGGCCATGGCACGCGCGATGATTGCTTCATCCAGCACTTGCGGCGCCGGCGCTGCGGCGTACGCCGGGGAATCGATGACCTCTACACTGGCTGCGGAGCTGGCGTCCAGCGGCAGCAGTTCTGCAACGGGTAGTTGGTCAACCGGCGGCGGCTGGGCAACCGGCAGCTGAACGACTGCATTCATTGAACGCTCCCGGCCAATTGGAAAATGGGAAAATACATCAGCACCACGATGACGCCGATCAAGAGGCCGATCACCGTCATGAACAAGGGCTCGATCAAGCGCGTCACGATCGCCACCCAGCGGCCGATTTCGTCGTCGTAAAACGCGGCGATGCGTTCGGTCATTTCCCCCATGTTGCCGCTGCGCTCTCCCACCCGCAGCATGCGCGCCGCCACCGGCGTGGTCAGCCCCTCATGCTCCATGGCATTGGCGATCGATTGTCCTTCCCGCACCGATTGAGTTGCCTTGCCGAACGCCGGACGCAATGTTTCGCTGAGCAGGCCGGCCGACATGCTCATGGCGGTCACCGCGGGCATGCCGCTGCGCAAGAGCATGCCCACCGTCCGATACAACCGCGCGAGCTGGTACAAACGCAGTTGCCGACCGATCGCCGGCAGTTTCGCGATCCACGCACCAAGCGCCGCACGGGTAGTCCGCCGCGATAAGCCGTAGGCAGCACTCCCGGCCGCGGCCGCGCCGATGGCAAGCACGGCAAAGGTGTGCGCTTCCAACATCTGGCCCCACTGCAGCAACAGTTTCGACGCGAGCGGAAGGTCCGAGCCCAATTGTTCGTATATCGAACTGAACCGCGGGACCACATAGCCCATCAGGAACAGCGTCACCAGGATGCCGGCCGCCAGCAGCACTGCCGGATAGATCGATGCATTGATGAGGGTCTTGCGCAGCGCGTCGATTTGCTGCTGATAGGTGATGAAACGCGTAAGCGCTTCGCGCAGAGACCCCGTGCGCTCGCTGGCGCGAACCGTCGCAACGTACAGATAGGAAAAAGTCGCCGGATGCTCGGCGAGGGCCGCACCCAGAGTTTGTCCTTCGTAAAGACGACTGAGTATCTGTTCGAGCGGCCGGCGAACGGCGGCGTTCACCTCTTTCTCGGTCAACGCCTCGATCGATTCGACCAGGGACAAACCCGCGTCGAGCAGCGCCACCAGTTCCTGGCTGAAAATGACCAAGGGGATTTTCGCGGCACGCGTAAACAATCGAAATTGATGCACAGGCGTGAGCGAGATGACGCGCAGCCCCGACATCCCCAACTGGCGCCGCGCATCGGTTTCGTCGATCGCATCGACGAGCTGCGCGAGCACTGCGTGCTCGCGATCCAATGCTTTGACGCGGTATTCCATAAGCTACCAGTTCCCGATGTCCGCGTTTTCGCCGCTGCCGCCGGGCTGGCCATCCTTGCCGTAGGACATCAAGTCAAAGTCGTTGTTATGCGTGCCGGGCGCAACGTACACGTACGGGTGTCCCCACGGGTCATGCGGCACGTCTTTCTTCAAGTAGGGCCCCGCCCAGTTCGGCTCATTGGGAGGCGCTAGATTGAGCACGGCCAAACCCTCTTCGGTGGTCGGCAAGCGATTCATATCGAGCCGAAACTGCTCGATGGCTTTGTCGAGGGCGTCGACCTGGGCTTTGGCGGCCTTGACCTGCGATTTGCCGACTTGCGAGAAATACCGGGGCGCGACGAATCCTGCCAAAAGACCGATAATGACCATGACGACGAGCAGTTCCAGAAGAGTGAATCCGGCCGCCCAGGCCGGTTTTCTTGCATGCGCACTGCCCCGAAGCCCCCGGGCTTGGGGTCTCGAGTGCTCTGAACCCTGGTGTACCGGAAAGTTATTCAACGCTGCTCCCACGTTCAAGTTTCCACTCTACGCAGTCGCTTCGGACGGCGAAGGTAGGGAAACACCGTATGATTCTGTATCATTTGTAGGACGCGACGGCAGGCGATTGCGGAGCTGCAAACGGGTCGGCGGATTCAAATCAATTATGTCCAAGCCTCGGCAAAAGCGACCCGGTATATTGTCGGCACAAGGTCCAGTTCCATCGGGAGGATGGCTTCCGGCGCCGGCATATGTACCCGCAATTCTTCGGATTGAACAAGCTGCCGTTCCGCCTGCGTCCGGACCCGGATTTTCTGTACCCGGGTCAGGAGTACGTTCGGGCGCGCGGTAGCCTGCTCGCCGCCCTTCGCGGCGGCTCGCGTGTGGTCTTGTTCATGGGACCCCCCGGAACCGGCAAAACCCTGCTGCTCGAGGACTTGCTGCGTGAAATCTCGGGACAATTCGCCCTATGCCGGATCAACCAGCCTCAGGTATCGCCCACCGAGCTGCTGCAGGCCGTCTTGCTGCAGCTGGGGACGACCGGCGGGGACGCAGACACGAAAGGCGCGCCGACAGTCTTGCCGCAAGGGCCCCCGCTGTTCACCCAGCTCTCCTCCGCCATCGATGCTGCCGCAGCGCGCCACGCGGTTGCGCTGATCGTCATCGACGATGCCCAACTGCTCGGCGGCGGCACCTTGAATGCATTCAACGACATTCTCGCCCGTACGCGACGCCTCAAGATCCTGCTCATCGGACGGAACGACACCCGCCATGGTCTCGCGACGCGAGTAACCGGAATCGAGGGATCTCGTCAAGTCCGTTTGGCGCCGTTCTCCGCCCAGGAGTCGAAAGCCTATATCGAACATCGACTTGAGCTCGCGGGCGGCGGCGGCAAAGAGCTGTTCACGGCCGATGCCCACGCGATGATCTTTCAGCACACAGCGGGCGCCGCGCGTTTGATCAACATTTTGTGTGATGCAGCGCTGCACGCCGCCTGCATGCGCGCCTCGGGCCATGTGAGCCCCGCGGAAATTCTGGTGGCGACGCAGGACTCACGCTGGCCGGATGCGCTGGCCCGCGACAACCCGGAGCCTGCCCCCGCCCCGGATAGCGTGGAAGTTGCGCACAAGTCGATGACTGAGCCGTCGCAGGATCGGCCGGCTCCGTATGCACAACTCTTGGTCATGCACGGCAATGAGCAGCTTGCCGCCTTGCCGCTGGAAGCCGGATGCATTTCAATCGGCAGAGCGGTCGACAACGAGTTGCGCATTGATGCACGCTACATCAGCCGCCACCACTGCCGGCTCGTGACCGTCGGAAACGTCTCGACCATCGAAGACTTGGGTAGCGTCAACGGTTTGCTCGTCAATGGGCAGGTCGCGAAGAGCCATGTCTTGCAGCATGCCGATGAAATAGCGGTGGGCGAGCACATGCTAAAATACGTGGTGAATTGACCGGCGCCTGCAACCGGCGAGACTAAATCGGTCCGTCAGGCGCCCTCGGCGCTGAACACTTCTTCTATCATTGCGCGAAGCTCTGCGGTCTCGAAGGGCTTCGGCAGAACCCTGTCCGCCCCCGCCTTGCTGCATGCGGCAAGGTATGCATTGGTCGAAATCGCTTCCGGGCGATAGGCGCTGAGGCCGATATTCCCGCCTCCCGATATGGCAATGATGCGCACGCGAGGATAATCGCGCCGAATCTCCTTGACCACGGCCGCACCATCCATTCCCGGCAAGACGACATCGACTATGACGAGATCGACCGGCGATTGGCGCATGAGTGCAAGACCCGCCGCGGCGTCCGGGGCGCCGACGACGGTCGTAGCCGGCGACTTCAGCACCCGCTCGAGCGCCTCGCGCACGAAGGCCTCATCATCGATGACGAGAATCCTCACCGGCGTCAGTCCGCTGAAACCAGCTGGTCGATTTCCTGGCTTGGGAGGATATTATGGCGGATGGCGTATCGCGTCACGGCAGCGGCGCTGTCCAGATTGAGGCGCCGCATGAGATTTGCGCGATATTTCTCGACGGTCTTCACGCCCTTGCCCATATCTGCTGCAATGCGCCAGGTGGGCACGCCGAGCGCAATGAGCCGAATGATTTCGCGATCCTCTTGACCCAGGCTCGTATCGACGAGCCGCGGTTGCTGCGAGCCCTCGGGGTGCAGCCAATTGCGGGTGACGATGTCCGCGACGCCGCGGCAGACGGACTGCATCCCCGTTGCGGCGCGCCGTACAGCGGCCAGCAGATCGGCTCGCACCGCGTCCTTGCGAACGTAGCCGATTGCGCCGGCCGCGAACGCCTCGCGGACGCATTCCAGCGAATCCTGGGCGGTCAACACCAAGACCCGGGTGGTTGGGCATACGCGGCACAATTCTCGCACCGCAATCCCGCCGACGCAGCCGGGCATGGTCAAATCGCAGATCGCCAGATCCGGCGTCAGTCGGCGCACCAATTCGATGCCCGTCTCGAGATCGCCGGCGTCCCCGACGATGGTCAAATCGCTTTCCAGCGCAAGCAGTGCGCCCAATCCTTCTCGAACGATGGGATGATCATCGATGAGGACGAGGCGCAAAACGTTTGATTTGCGGCCGACGAACTGCGGCCAGATCGCGTCTGATGTATCGGCAAAATTCACAGATCCCATGCCGATTCTCCTACTACTACTTTGTGCATCCCAGCCTCGGAGCCGAACTCAGAGATTACTTGACGGCGGCAACGCCAACAAGAGGCAGTGCCGGCCAACGGCTTGGATATCATAACCGGCGAAAAATAAACCTTGCTTGGCGCACAGTTTTTCAAGGAACCCGCCAATCGGCGTCCGGCAATACGCGGCTACCGCTGGGGTTCGCAAAATGCACGATGTATCCGCCCTTCGAGGCAAAGCGCTCGTTCTGTGCCAGCGCAAGGCGCGGGAAATAGCCTGTGATGAGTTGGTGCTCGAGCATCCCTTCCATGCGCTCGATCAAGTAATCGGGACCGAACGAGCCCGTCATGTGAGTAAGAGTCTCCATCACCAAGCTGCACGTCACATAGGTGTCCGCCTGAACCTGTCGGGCGACCACCGGCATGTGGTGTAGCGCGAGCCAACCCAGCGCGTAATCGACTCGAGTCGAGCGCTGCTCCGGCAAGTCCACCGGATAGGCCATATGCGTCGCTTGGCGCCAGGCGGCGGGCAGCGGCGCGCCGTCCAGTCCCGCCATCAGCCCAGACATAAGCACGCTTGACTTCGGGGCTGCGACATTCGCGAGCGTTGCAATGTCCGGGGCGCGCAGCCACAGGACCAAGACGTCCTGTCGCCGCACGCGCCGAAGCAGTGCCGCCAGCCGCTTTCCGTCGCCGGTTTTGGCCATCGGCCGCTCGATGGTTTGAATTCCCGAGCGGGCCAGCGCTGCACGCAAGGCCGCCGCGGCCGCCTCACCTACATCATCTGCGCGAAAGATCTGCACCACGCGGGGCGCCTCGGTATTTTTATCGGCAATGATCCGTTGCGCCAACAATTCGGCTTCGAGCAGCACGCCCTTCGAAAAATACAATGAATAGAAATCGTGCTCCGCAACCACGGGCAATTCGAGGTTGGGAAAAATACACGGCAGGGACATTTTTTCGCAGAATTCATGGACGGCCTGCCAGTTCTTCCCGCCGAGACCCGAAATCGCGGCATAGACAGGATCGTCAGCTAAGTGCCCCCGCAGCTGTTCCTCCCATGTCGATGACGCCCCGCTCAGCTCCCAGACGTGCAACCGCCAGGGTCGCTTGGCGAGCGACTTCAATTGCGGCGAGCGCCTGCTCGGGCTCTCGGCGATCGCGAACGCGTTTTGGTCGGTGAAATACTGATTCAGTACGTCGATCATTGCCTGGCGCTGCACGGGATCGGCATCGGGTGTCACAATGGTCGCAAAATCCACGCGGGAGCCTGTCACGCCTGACACCTTGTTCGGCGACAACCCCCTCAAATAGTCGAGCAGCACCTTAAGGTCGGTGTCGTTCAAGGAATAGCGCGGCATGAGATAGTTGAGCGGATTGCCGTCTATGCCGACGCCTTCTCGGATCGCCCGCCCCGATGTCTCATCGGTATACGGCTCCCGTTCTACGCGCATTCCCTCGACGTAAGGCACCTCGAGGCTCTCTTTGTCCGCGGTGCGCCGACGGAACAGGTAGGAACCGCTGATGGGCGGAATCTTGATCGAGCCTTCGATCTCACCGAGACCGCTTCGCCTGTGGCAATTGCTGCACGCGGCAGCGGCTCCCGTAATCTGCAAGTCGCCTTCGCGTCGGGCGGTCACCGATTGGCCCGACGGGAGAATGCCCTCGCGGTACAACTTTTCACCGGGAGCGGGCGCGCTTTGCGATAGAGCGCGGGCCCCGAAAAAAATGAAAATCATCGCGCCGAAAAATGGGCGCATGCCAGGTCGGAATGGATTGAGGATCACTGCGGATTGTCCGGAACTACGGGACGAGCCAGCCGCCATCGGGATGGATGCGGTTGCCATCGGCCCCATCGAATCGGAGCAAGTATCCGCCCTTGGACGCGAAACGCTGCCCGGCGGCCAGGGTCAGGCGGGGGTAGTAGCCTGTCATGAGTCGATGCTCCAACATCTCATCCATGCGTTCCACGAGATAGTCTTGCCCGAAAGTATCCGCCATGTGGCTGACGGTTTCGGCGAGCAATCCGCAGGCAAGATAGGTATCCACTTGCACTTGCTCGGCAACCACGGGAATGCGTCGAATTTTGAACCATTCGAGCGGCAGATTGACGCGGACCCGGCTCAAATCCGGTAAATCAAACGGATAGGCCACCCGCGTACGGCTTCGCCAACTATCGGGCAGCGGTGAGTTCTCGAGTCCTCCCATCAGTCCGGACATGAACATCTCGGACACAGCCGTGGGCGGTTCGCCCAGTGCCGACAAATCTGCCGGACGCAGCCAGAGAACCAAGACGTCGGCCGCCGGCGCTTGATGTAACGCCTCAGCGACTGCTTGTCCCGCGGCACCGCGCGGCAAGACATTGCTGCGCACGTCGAAGCCCTGCCCCTTGAGCGCCGCCGCCAGCGCCGACGCTGCTTGCTCGCCGCTGTCACCCATGCGGTAGAGTTGCTGTACGGCTCGGATCGGCGGTCCGCTGCCGGTTTCGCGCATCCTCTTGGCGATGAGCTCGGCCTCCAGCAACACTCCTTTGGAGAAGTACAGCGAGTAAAAGTCGCCCTCCGCGGCAACGGGCACCTCGACGTTGGGGAATAGGCAAGGCAGGCGCGCGCGCTCGCAGAATTGATGCACCGGCGACCAATTGGCTCCTCCCAAACCCGAAACGGCTGCCAGCACGGGCTCCTCTTTCATGTGCTGCTCTAGCTGCGCATTCCAAGTGGCCGCCGGCCCGGAAAGCTCCCAAACATGCAGTTGCCAACGGCGATTGGCCATATACATGCTTTTGGTGTAGAGAGTCTTGCCTGACGAGCGCATCCGCGGCGTCGGCGGAAACGGAAACGTGTTCTTGTCGGCGAAGTAGTGTCCGATGACATCGAGCATGCCGCGCTGCTTCACGGGGTCGGCATCCGATGTGATGATCGTGGCGAAGTGAAGCAACGTATCGGTGACACCCGGCACACTGCGCGCATCGAGCTTCTTCAGATAGTCGACGAGTGCAGCCATATCGGAATCGCCGAGCGCGAACCGCGGCATCAAATAGGCCAACGGCTTGCCCGCGGAATCGAGTCCGTCGCGGATGGCGCGAGCGAGCGACTCGTCGGTGTAGGGATCGCGATTGCCGTGCACCCCCTCGACGTAGGATAGTTCGACTTCGTCACGACTCATCGTGCGCGGCTGGAATAGATACCGGCCGGTGATGGGAGGAATCGTGAGGCGCCCCTCGGTGGTACCCAGGCCGCTGTGACGATGACAGTTTACGCACGCGGCGGCCGGACCTTCCATGCGCAGCCCTGACACCCGAGTCGCTCGAACCGGAGCGCCCGATCCGACCGTGCCGCGCAGATAAATGGATTCACCCACGTTCGCGGACGAGTTGGCCGCGGACCATCCCGAACAGGCGAGGCCCATGAGCATGAGGCCGCCGGCTATGGGCCCTCGCACTCTTATTCCTCCGATTCTGCTTGAGTCTTTGCCGGCACCGAAGAGCGTGGTGCCGGCGGCCTGCCGGTCGCCGACAGTGCCGCTGCCGAGCCAGGCTGCCTGGCTGTGCGCCGGCGCGGCATTCCCGGACGGTCGAAGGTGCGGTCTTCCAACATCTCGTTGAGAGAGATCTTTTCTATGAACATTCTGTCGGGCTTCTTTCCCGATCCCACGCCGATTTCCAGCATTGAAGGGATTTGCAATCCTTCGACGGTTTGATAATTGCGGTAGAAAACCGTCGCCATGCCGGGCATCCCCGACGAACTGAATGACATACGGTCGAGTCTGACTTCCAAGAACGTTGCGGCATCGATCCAGAGGGTCTGGTGCTCGCCCGAGGCGAGATGCACGTCCACGCGGTAAGCGTTGCGGCCCTCGATCTTTTCCGCGCCCAGTAGCGTCACGGTGTTGCCCTTGGCTGCGTAATCGATCAGCGGACCATCGATGACCTGCGCATCGCGTGCGAACTTCAACTCTTGCGGCGTGAAAACCTGCACGTCCGAACTGCCTCCGCGTTCGGGGCGCATTTTCCAGCCATGCGTGCCGTCGAAGACGCGCACACTGCGCTGATTCATCGTCATGAGTTCGAAACGCGTTTTATTGGGTCTCTTCTGCTGAAGGACGAACGGCATGCTCGGTTGCGGCGCGTTCATGCTTTCCATGTGACCGACCCATACCATGGTCTGAATTTTGCGCCACGCCTCGAGTCCGCCGCGAGCTTCGACATTTTTAGCAACGATCTGCGCAGCGCCCAACTGAGGCGGCGGTGGGACCCCTTTGCCAATCGCCCCCGCCCAAGCCAAGGCGACGAGCGTCGCAACGGCGATGCAGCGCATGGTGTTACCTACCGTGGCCTATGCCTTCGGCCTGCCGAACAGAGACTCATCCAACTTCGGATTCACCGTGACCTTTTCGATGACGATTTTTTGAGTGTCGCGGTAGCCGTCGACGGATGTCTCGAGGACGAATGGAATCTTTATTCCCTGCACGGTCCTGAAGTCGCGTTGGTACACCCAGACGCTGCGCATGCGCCCATCCATGCGTCGCTGTGATCCTTCCACCTTCACGTCCAAAAAGCTTTGCGCATCGATCCAGATGTGCCGGACATCGCCGCTCTTGCTTGTCAGCTTGAGCTTGTAAGCGTCGTGGCCTTCCACCGATTCGATGCCCGCAAGTTCCACTCGCGTGCCCTTGGCCGCGTAGTCGATCAACGGGCCATCCAAGTCCGATTTAGCCGCCTCGGATTTCGTCTCCTGCGCAGAAAAAGGCTCGACGTCGTTGCGATTCAAGAACGGCCGCACCTTCCATCCGCTCGTGCCGTCGTACACCTGAATGGCTGTTTTGCCGGCGAACACCAGTTCCAGCCGCGATTTGCGCGGACGTTCCATCGCGAACGTGAAAGGGAGCTGCACTTCGTTGCCGGACTCATCTTTGGGCGCCGCGAGCGAAGCGGCCGCTTGCTTGCTGTTCTTGGCGGCATTGTCCTGTACGAATCGCTTGCTGCGAGCCGCCGAATCGGCGCTCCCCGCGTCCATTTTTCCGCTCCACGAGAGGGCTTGGACCGCATGCCAGGCGGGCAGCCCGCCCCGGGCCCCAATGTTTCGGCCAACGATTTGCGCAGCAGTCAGATGGGGCACCGAAGCTTTGCTGGTAGCTGCCGCATTGCTACCGGCTGCCGCTTTGCCGTCGGCTGCCCATGCACCGTGCGAGATGCCGAGGCACACGATCGCTGCGAGCAAAATCGGCGTGGCTCCCTGCATCACGAGACTCGCCTCCCCGAGTATATTTGCAAGTGAGATTTTTTTTGACATGGTCTTTAACCTCTATCTGAGTATCTTGAAATCGGTTTGACGCCGCACGATGCCGCTAGTCCACCACGAGCCCGTCGGCGTGAAATTGCCCAATGACTACGTTGACGCGGTCGCCGCGCTTCACCACTCTGCCTTTGTTGGAAAATGCCATCCAATAGGACTTCCCCGCTTCGGGGGTGGAGCTTTGCCGCAACTGGCCGATTTGCTCCATCGTGGGAACCACCAAGCTGACCCGTGCCTGAGGGTCGTTGAGCGAGGGCACGGCCCGCTTGTCGTTGAGAACCTGCGCTTTATCCGCGTCCAACACGCGCCAGGTGAATCGAATGATCTCGCCGGATTCGACGGTCTTGACGCTGAGCGCGTCGATGCCCCACACAACGCGATAATACCGCCCCGCCGCGCCCGCGAATCGATCCGGCAAAAAGCGGGTTGGCGTCGCCGTGGCGGCGGCGGCCTTTGTCGCCGTGGCGGCGGCTGCCTTTGTGGTCGTGGCGGCGGCTGCTTTTGTTTTGTCGGCCGCCGTCTGCGCAACGGCAATCGAAACCATCAGGCTCGTGACGAGAGAGGCCGCGATCGCGCACAGCGCACGACGGGTATACGTCGCTTTAGCCATCGATCGCCTCAAGGAGCCTCCGCTTTCGGCTCGGACACGGCCATCGTGCAGGGCGCAGCGGCGTTCTGCTGATCCACCGTGCCGACATAGGCCGTCAGTTCCGCGTAGCCGGCTTTATATTCTTTGCTCTTTCGCAGCTCCGCAACGGCCGCGCCAGCGACCCCTTTCAATAACTCTTGGACCTTCTCTTGGAGTTTCACCGCAGAGGGAGGATCGACCCTAGTGCAATAGCTCACAATGCTCTCGGCAACACCCAGAGTGCGCGCATCGGGAGCCGGCTCTCCGGCCGTGCTCACACGCGGCAAAAATATCATTCCCAGAATCAGCGCACCGGCTGCCAACCCCGATTGCTTGTCGACGGCGCTCTTGGTAATTGACATTGAACGAACCTCCTCGCTTTGCGGGCACACCACGCTTCACGTGAGTTTAGTAGTTGCACCGTTGCAATACGTCGACGCATTTCACACTCTCGTTGAATCCCGGAGTGCGAGGCGGCCCGAGTAACCTTACTCGGGCCGCCTCGATTTCATCGCAGGCAATGACCCATTCCTACTGGGCCGTTCCGTTGAGCGCCGCCGTCTGCGTCCCGGCTGGATCCGTCACGGACAGCGTGACAAACTTGGCGCCCGCCGCCTGACTCGTGAGAGGCTTGAACTGATAATTGATCTTGCAGTTCGCGCCTACCGCCAGCGTCGCTCCGCAGTTCACATAAACCGGCGGCAGGGATACCAAGGCATAATTCGCGAGGTTCGCCGCGGTTCCCGTCAGCGTGAATGCGATGCCCGTCAGCGGCACATTACCGGTGTTGGTCAGGGTGAACGTTTCGACTCGGTCAAGTGCGCAAAGTAGCGGACCGAGGAACCCCGTTCCTGGACAGTTACGCCGCTGACTCACGGTGAATGTCGCGGGAGTCAATGCCGCATTCGGCGCCGCAGCCACACCCGTTCCTGTCAGCGTCACCGGCGAGCCGGTCACGGGCACGTTGGCCGTGATTGTCAGCGACCCGGTCACTCCACCCGGCGTGGTGGGGCTGAACACGACGTTGATGGTGCACGTCCCGGCGGCCGCCGTCAGCGCCGTGCCGCACGTGCCGCCTGCTTGCGAGAATCCTGCCGAGAATACCAACGCAATGCCGGTCAGGTCGGAGCCTCCCGAGTTCTGCAGGGTCAGCGTCTGCGCTGCGCTCGTCGTACCGTCGGTCAGATTGCCAAACGACAAAGGTCCTCCCGTCACGCTGCCGATGGCCGGGGCTCCGCCGCCCTGGAATTCGACCGCGCCCACATCGATGGCCTGCCCCTTCACGGCCGGTCGCGGATTGCCGAAATAATCCGTCGGCGGCGCCGCCTTACCCGCAGTCGAGTTGCCGGGAATGACGTCGATGGCGGGCGAGCCCGCGGTCAGCACGTAGTTTCCGAGCGTAACGCCGGTGACCGGGTTGGCTTGGGCCAACGGTCCCCAACTGATGTTGACCCAGTTGTTGCCTTCGTCCACCGTCGCGTTCGGCGTCAAGTTGAAAACCGGGTTGGGCACGGTCGCATCGGAGATACCGGGGGGCACCTGCCAGCCCGAAAAACCGCCCTCTTCCGGCGGCGTTCGCGAGCCGTTGCAATACTGACTGGCCACTGCCGGATTGGAACCGTACAGGTTACTCGCGCCGGCGGCCTCCTGCGGCGCCGCCCCATTCGTGGTCGCGTTGGTCAGCACCGAATAGGTCGGTGCGATGGAGTAGCCCGAGTGGTGATCGCCGGGTCCGTTGTCGCCCCTCACGCCGATGTCCCAGTAGCTCACGCCGGGGATGCAGGCGCCGGTTCCCCCGGTAATGACCGCTCCCTTGCCATTCGCCGTTGTCGCGGCCGCCGCGGGCTGTGTCCCAGCCGGTTTGTTCGTGAAAGAGTTGTACAACGTCACCACGTTCTGTTGGTACTGCGCGCTGAGTGAGCCGACTCCGATGTAGTACGATCGGTTCTGCCAGAACACATCGTTCGCCATATACGGCGTTGAAATGGCGGTGCAATTAGGATTGTTGGCCGGGCACGTGATCTTCAGCCCGGCGAACGTCGCGGTCAGATTGGAGCTGTTCGGCATCGTCACCAACCCCGCGGGCTGCGGCGCCGAAGTCGTCGTCGTCGTCGTTTGGTTGTTGGCACCCGGCGCGCTCGCCAGCGGAGCGCCCAAGGTGTTGAACAGCACGCCGGACGAGGCGGTCGTGTCGTTCGACATGACCGTGTTGTTGACGAAACTCACCTCGAGCGCGTCCTGCAACGACACACCGGCTCCATCCCACCCCGCCAAATTGTTGGTGATGATGTTGTTGGTGATCGTCACCGTGTTCCAGAGGTTGGGTTTGCCCGGGAAGTTCGAGACTTCCGTACCATTCACCGATTGGAGCCGCAGGCCGCCGCCGCTGCCGCTCTCGGCCGCATTGCCCATGAGGAGGTTGGCGTTGATCACCAGACCCGGACCGGTGCCGTCGGGCAACCCGGGCGCGCAATCCGCGTCGGCGATCGTGCCACCGCATTCAATACCCTGGGCGTTGAAGCCGTCCGGTGCCGCTCCCATGACGATGATCCCGCCGCCGTTGGTGGCGATCGTCGGGTTGGTGCTCTGATTGAACAGGAACTGATTGTGCTCGATGTCGCCGTTCTTGATGAACCCGATGTGAGCGAAGCCACCGCCGTCGCCCGTGCTCATGTTCCCGCAAACCCAGTTGTATTGGAACTTATAGTAGTCAGCGCCCGTGCAGAAGCTCACCCCGCCTGCACCTGCCGGCGTCCCGGAGAACAACTCGTCTCCGATGGAGGTGTTCTGCGCCACGTAGTTGTTGTGCACGTTCACGTTCAAATTGAAGCAGTAGGGCAATTGGAGATTGGCGATGCCCGAGTTCTCGCAAGAGCCGGGATCCGTGTTGTTGGTCGTGCCAGCCAAGTACCCATCCGGAGACTCGCCCTGTCCGATGTTGATGCCGCCCGACAACGTGCCGATGTTGTTGTAGACGCGATCGTTGGCGATCTGCAGATTATGACCCCACGCGTGCACGAAAATGCCGCCGCCGCCTTGCGAGCTGTCGGTGATCGACAGCCCATCGATGCTCGAAGGATTGCACTGGAAGTTGCTCGTGAAGGTGCCTCCGCAATCCGCAGCCGTGAGCAGCGTGGTGCCGGTGGGGAACGACGCCTCGTTGCCGCTGCCGTAGTAGCCGGCCTGGTTGTGGCTGTTCACGCCCTTCGACAAAACCGTGATCGCCGCTCCCTCATAGGCACCCATGAGCGTCGGTTCCTGCAGCAGCTGCGCGAGGTTGCCGTTGGTGGTGGTATCCCAGCCTACGATGCCCTCGAGCGGCAGCCGATCGACTTGCGGCTGTCTGAAGTTGCCGGAGAAGGCCGTCCAGCCTGCGTCCGTACCGCACTTGACCTTGCCGCTGGCGTCGTACGGATGACTGGCACTGAGGGGCGTCCCATCGAGAGCCAAACCGAACAAACAATTGACCTGGTGGCGCCAAGGGTCGAGTTTGCCGCCCGGTTGAGTGTTGGCATTGATGACGGAGGAGGCGGCGCCCACCCCTTGAAGCCGCACGGGCTTCCACATGAGTATCATTTCATTATAAGTGCCCGGCGGCACGATGATCAGATCGCCCGGCTGCGCCGCATCGATCGCCTGCTGGATCGCTCCCGGTCCATTCGGCGTCATCGTCGTGGCGGACGCGTTGGCCGGCAGCACTTTCGGCGCTTTCCCGCCGATCGTGACCGTCACGGCGTCGATCGAAGACTGCCCATTGCCCGCCGTAATTTGCAGCTCGCCGCAATAGGCAGTGGAGCCGCCGTAGGTCGCCTGTTGCTGCACGGCACATAGAGGCACGCCATTCTTACCGCCGAGAACGGTGGGCACGGTGACCTTGATGAGCGCGTCGCTCCATGAGCTCACAGGCGCAGTGATTCCGCCGATGGTGACAGTTCCGGTGCCCTGCGTAGCTCCGAAGCCATAGTGTCGTGTGACTGTCTTGGCGTTGAATGGGGCTGTGATAGCCGCCGGGCCGGAATATCCGTAGTTGTTGACCACCGCGTCACCGAGCGCAGAGATCGTCAGCGTATTACCGCCCTTCTGCACCCACGGGCCGATCCCGTCGCCGTCGACTTCCTTGATGGCCGGCGTTGCGGCCGGGTACGCGCAATCCGGATTGTTGTACCCACCGCCCGCAAAGGCGGAGGTGGGCACCACCGGCGTGTCCAGGTAATTGGTCTGGCCAGGCATGAAGGGTAGTTCGTAGCAGAATTGGCTGTAGGCCGGATTGAACAAGGGGTCGGTGACGCCATTCACGGGACCCGGATCGTTCATGCAATACACCATCATCCCAGGCGCATAGCCCGTGGGATTCGGGGGATTCACTTCCCAAGTCGAGTACACCATGCCGTTGTAGGTGCCCCACTGGTCGGAGTACACGCGCGAGATCTCTGTTCCGGTCCAATCCTTGATGGCTATCGGCATGTTGGGTGGCGAGAACTTCTCGCCGAATTGCGGAGCGAACGGATCGAACTCGGACGTGAAGTCGTCCGTGATTATGCCGGTAAACTTCGAAGCGATGTGCGTCGAGGTGAACAGATAGAACTTCGCGCTCGCGCCCATCTGGTCGCCGAGCGTGACTTCCTTGCGGTCGCAAAGATTCCGCGTGGCTCCCGCGAACGGCGATACTTGCTTGGTCTGGGGGAACAAGCTGATGTAGTCGGGCACGATGCGAGATTGGCCCACGCACGGCCACGTCGGCTCCGGGACGAACCCCGGAACGATGCCGTTACTCGGCACGGCACCCAAGCTGTTGGTCGAATTCCCGGCGTTGTTGGCATTATACGCACTCGCCACCGACGCCTGGTCGGGCATGATGAACACGTCGCCCAAACCGCCGAACTGCTGGACCTTGGGCGCAATGAAGTTATCGCCGATCAGGATGTTCTTGTCTTCTTCCTTCACCAGTTCCATGCCCGGGGGCACGACCACTTCGACCACATACTTGCCGGCCGGCAACATGGGCAGGCCGTAATACAGGTCGGTCTTTGGCACCGCATGATTTGGTGCGCAGACCTTGCAGTTCGTTCCGGCCGGCTTGCCGCTGATCGGATCCAAGGCGGTCACGCTGGGGAACGCATACATGCCGTCATAGGGCGCGGGCTGGAGCTGATTCCAATTGTGCATGCCGTCGTAGCACTTGAACTGCGAGTTGTTAGGCAGTGCCGGAGCCGCGGGCCCGCCGTGCTGCGCGTTGTACAGGTTATTGAGGTTTTGCTGGTTGTACAGCGTGAAATAGAACAAGTCGCTGGTGGACTGGCCCGGGCAGTTCATGTTGGGAATTCCGTCGGAACGGAAACCCTGCGCCCAGTCATCCCAACTGCTGGTTTGTGTGGTGTCGATCAAGCTCAAAGACTTGCTGCCATCCGGAGCGATACCTTCTTGGTACAGATTGATGGTCACGTGCGGGACCAACGGCTCCCATTGAGTCTGGACCAGCATCTGCGGGTCGTCGAAGGGGCGCGTGGAGGCATACACGATGTGGCCCTTGATGCCGCCGTTCTCGCCGGGCGCGTACGGCTCCTTGCCGAATTCGATGAAGTTGTTCTGACCCGAGAAGCCCTGCCAGCCCTCCGTACCGCCGAGCCATGGCGGATCGATACGGCCGGTGGACAGCTGCGGCGAGCATGTGTTCGCAGCGGTGGTCGATGTGCCGCAACTGCCGCTCGGTGGATCGCTGGCATTCGACAAGTTCAGACCGGCTGCGCCGTTCTGAATCGATCTTCCCGCGCAGTCCGCTGTCTTGCAATACACCGCGCCCGGCACTCGAAGGGCTGGGGGCACCGAGACGGTCTCCGCCGTGTTGGCCAAGAAATTGAACGGACTCGTGGGATTGGCTGTCCCGCACGGCGGGTAGCCGGGCTTGCCGCACGCCGACGTGGCATCGGCCGGTCCGCCCGCATCGTACACAGTGTGCGTTCCGGTGTTCTTGTAGCGGGTCACGTCGGACTCGACGACGTACCAATTGAATAGCGGGAATTCCTCGTTGAAATTCGCCACGCCGTTGAAATCGGTGGCCAGGTTGTTCGACATGCTGCCGTCGCGGTAGCGGACTGTCACCGGAATCAAGGGCACTCCCGCCTCCGTGGACTGCGATACGCCGTCCTGATTGTCGTCGATGAACGTTCGCGTATAGACGTTCGCCTGCCACTGATTGGTCGCGATCTCACCCATGTCGACCGTCATTCCGCCGGGTTGGTTGGGCACGAGCACGGGCGAGGAAAGGCCGTCGACCAGTGCATCGTTCCACTGGTCGAATACCGTGACGCGCCACGAACCGGGCGGAAGACCGGTCAAGGTGAAGTTCCCGTTGGCATCGCACTTGGTGAAGGCGAAGTCTTCTCCGTCCGGATCGCCGAAGCTCACATAACACTGCGTCCAATAGAAGCTGTCGTGCGTTCCGCTGCCGTACAGCCGCTCATCGGGCGTGCGGCTCATGCGCTCTGTCGTCACGTGCCCTTTGACCGTGTTGTTGCACGTCGTGCCGGGGAGCGGAAGAAATGCGTCGTTGCCGGCGCAAACGCTCGGCAGACGGGCGTTGATGATGGCCGGGTTCGCAAACCCGATGGTATCGTGATACCCGGCGGGGCCGTATTCCTGGAAGTAGCTGGGCTCGCCGATTCGCACGAACGAATCGTGCGCTTTCTGGCCGTCCAGAGTGTTCGTCTGCAGCCACTCTTCACCCCGCGCGATGCGATCCGCACCGGGCGTAGCGATGACGCCGAATCGTCCCGGCATCAAATTGGCAATCACGGCTTGGCCGGCAAGCGGCGACAGGATTTGCTTCTTCCCGTCTCCTTCATACTTCGGACAGGTAACGATCATGCCGGTAATTCCGCCGTTCCCCGATGGCGTGCCGTTCTTGTTGAAACCCTGCTTCGAAATCGCGCAGGCGTTCAACCCGGTGACGGGATCGATCGTGCCGTCCAGACTGTTGGTCAACGGCTGGTTGAACATGTCGTAGCTCATTTGGCCGGTGAAGTCGCCGTTGCCGCCCATCGCATCCCACAGATGAATCTGGAAGCCGCCGAGACCGGGCTCGTTGGGCGCCAAGACATCGACGCCGCCGCCGGCGTCCTGCTCACCATTCAGGGGAAAATCATCTTCGAACACGATCACCGACAACTTCGCCGGCTGGTAAGGACTGGGCTGAGTCACGACAGTGATGGGCGCAAATGTCCCGGCACAGGTCGTTGCCGGCGGCACCGGTCTGCACGCGGCTGCGATGGGCGCACCGCTCATGCCATGACCTTCGGCGCAGGTCGAGGAGGGCGCGCTGCTGGGACACGGAGCACCCGTGTATCCGAATTGGAAGGGAGTACCCGCATCGCCCGGGAGCACCGACAAGTAGTATCGCTTGCTGGGATCAAGGGCGACGTCGCCGGGGAAGGACGGCGTGCGTCCATTGCCGGTCGGATCGGGGCGGCAGGTACCATTACCCACGTCGCAAGCGGAGGTCACCCCAAGCACGGTCTGACCGCCTTCGCAAGACAATGGACCGGTGCAGCCCTGCGCCACGAACGGCATGTGACTGGTATGAAAATTCGTGCCGAAAGTGGGTACGACGTTGGGATTTTCGCCATTGATCAAATTACCGCTGTTTCCCGGGCAGCCGGCCGGCGGCGGGTTCGCGGTGCAGTTGGGATTGACGTAATAGGTGGTGTCTTCCTCGATGATCCATCGATAGTCCTGAGGACTCGCAAGCGCGACCGGCGGCGAGGTCGATCCATCCACGATCGTGACCTGAAGCCCCGAGGGCGCCGGGAAGTTCACGGTCACTGTTGCCGGCGAGCTCAGCGTCCCTTGTGAGTTCTGCGCCTGATAGGTGAACGTGGCCGAGCCGACGGCCGTATTCTTCGTGCTGAGCATGGCGATGAATCCACCATTCGAGGTCATGACGACGTTCAAACCGCTTTGCGGTTTGACGCTGGACACGGCCACCGCCAGCGGGTAACCGGCCGCGTCGCTGTCGACGGCAAGGACGCCCGGAGTATCGATGCTGATGTACCCAGCAACGTTCGCCATAAATGTCATGTTGTTGGCGGTGATACCGCTGGCGGACTCGATGGGAGCTGCACCGAGCGTCACCGTGTTGCAGGCGGGGTTCGCTGCACCGTAGGGGGTGCCATTGCCGCAATAGATGAAGCTATCCGTGGTCGTCGGTGTCGATGCCGTCCAGCTCGAATCCGCAACATAAGTAAATGTGCCATTTCCGTTGAGCGTCAACGTTCCATGGGAGGGACCCGTGGCGACTTGGACACCATAGATATTCACGTCATTGGCGATCACACCCTTCGACGGATCCGACACCGTCAAGGTGTTTCCGGGAACGACCGCCGTATAGGAGTCCTTGTTGGCCACCGCGCCGGCGAGCGCAGCCGACGCCTGCAATGCAGAGCCGTTGATGCTGATGTAAGCCAACATGCCGGCATCACGTCCGATGGCGTTGCCCGAGAGACTGAGCTCGCGGTCGTAGATCGGCAGCGCCGGCGAACTGCCGGCAGAGGGCACATTGATCATCACGTCATAGGTCTTGCCCGCGGCCATGAATACTTCGCTCTGCACGCGAGGCACACCGGGCAGCAGGTTGCCGTCTTCCGCGATCAGAGAGAAGCCGTTCGGCACTACCCCGCCTGCAGGCGCCACGCCCGTTTGCGATCCTACGATGGACGGTACGTGCATGCGCAGACCGGCGTTTACCAGACGCACCAGCACGTTGCCGGTGACGAGTGCCGTTGCGGTGCTGGGGGAAGCGGCGAACAACGACTTTGACGCATTGGTCTTGTCGAATGCGACGCCGTTGAACAGGTAATAAAGAGGGGTGTAGTTGACTGCCGGCGGATAGCATGTGTTCAGCACAACGACCGGCGAGCTCGGGTTGCCGCAGCCGCCAGGCTGGCCGGACCATACAGTAGTCTCGTTGAAGCCCGCCGTATTGACCGCCGTGTTCACCGCGTTGTTTTGAACGGGGTCGATTTCGCTTAGCAGCAGCGGAACATCCGCGTTGTATGAGACGGCTGTGGCCGTGGGATTCGCCGCAGGATAGGCAACGCCTGCGGTACCACCGCCGGGCGCTTGCGT
>DASYJX010000030.1:0-42463 GCA_035996065.1 Steroidobacteraceae bacterium
CGCACCCAGGATCTCAAAAGCAAAAAAAACCAGCGTTTGCGCGGGTTTAGTGGAAGCCCGCGGACCCTCTTCGGATCCAACCGGAACGATCCAATTGGTGGAGCCGGGGGGAATCGAACCCCCGTCCATAAGTCCTACGCTACAAGATCTACGTACGTAGCCGCGTCGATTGGTCTCGCCGCTCACTACCCGACGGGCAGGGAAAGCAAACAGCCAGCCCGGTAATTTTTCGTTGAACACACCCCAGGCACGCGTGCTCCACTAGCTGATGAGCGCTACCCCTAAACGGTCTCACCAGCACGAGCCGCTTAGGGTTCAGCCGCGATTAGGCGGCTAGAGCGTAGTTGTCTTGATTGGCAACTATAAGTTTGCAAATGGTTTAACGAGGAACCTGCACCTCGGTACGCCCCTGTAGTTTCGCAACCCATGTCGAAACCGGTCGGCCCCAATCGAACGGTCAGTTTACGCGCTTTTGGGCGTCAGCGTCGAGCGGCCTTCATTATCCGGCCCTTGTCGCGCTGCCAGTCGCGGTCCTTTTCATTGGCCCGCTTGTCGTGCTGCTTCTTGCCTTTGGCGAGGCCGATCTCGAGCTTGGCGCGGCCTTCCTTCCAGTACAGCTCCAGCGGCACGATGGTGTAGCCGCGCCGTTCGACCGCGCCCACCATATGGTCGAGCTGGCGCCTGTTGAGCAAAAGCTTGCGGGTGCGGGTGGGATCGGTATCGACATGCGTCGACGCCGAATTCAGCGCATTGATATGGGCGCCGAACAGAAAGGCTTCGCCGCCCTTCAGGTAGACGTAGGCTTCGGCGATTTGCGCCTTGCCGGCACGCATGCTTTTGACTTCCCAACCCATGAGGGATATGCCGGCTTCGAAGCGCTCCTCGATGAAGTAATCGAAACGCGCTTTGCGATTGACGGCGATCGGCGGCAGCTTATCGGGCGTTTTCACTGTGTGTCGAAGTCTACCGATTCGCCGGTGGCGGCGCCCGCGCTTTTGCCGGACAATGCCGCGATGCAGGTAGTCGAGCGCAGCTCACTCGTGACCCATACGGCCGCGCAAATGTTCGCTTTGGTGAATGATGTCGCCCGCTATCCTGAATTCCTTCCGTGGTGTGTGAGTGCGCACGTCGAGGATATCTCGGCCGTCGAACGCGTTGCCGCGATGAAAATCGCGCGCGGCGTGCTGCGCACCGAATTCACCACGCGCAATACCTTGCGGCAAGACGAGCAAATCCACATGCAGCTGATGCATGGACCATTCCGCGAATTGATCGGCGAATGGCGCTTCGAAGCGATCGGTACGCGCGGGTCGCGGGTCAACTTTCGCGTCGAATTCGAGTTCAAGAACCGCCTCACCGCGGCGGCTTTCAATGCCGTGTTCGAGGCCTTGTGCGGCAGCATCGTCGATGCGTTCGTGTTGCGCGCGCGGGAAATATATCCAGGATAGGCACGTGAGCGAGCTACCGCTTGAGATCGAAATCGCCTATGCCGAGCCGCAGCGCGCCATCGTCAAAGAATTGCGCCTCCCCGCCGGCGCCTGTGTCGCGGATGCCTTGCGCGTGGCGGCTCTCGATCCCGATTTCGTCGGCGTGGATCTGGAGCACTCGGCGTTCGGTATCTTCGGCCGGCCGGCGCGCCGCGACCACCCGTTGAGGCAAGGCGACCGGATCGAAATCTATCGGCCGCTTGCCGCCGACCCCAAGGAAGCGCGTCGCGCGCGCGCCCAGGAGGCGCGCAAAAAGTCTACCTAGTAAGTTCTGCCGTTCTTGATTTGCGCCGCGGAGGCGTCTTGCGCCGCCGCCTCGGCGGCAGTCGGCTTATCAAGCTTCGCGACCTTGTCGGCCTCGAAATACACCGTGACGCGCCGCGAATCGACGTGTCTGCTGCGGCCCTTCTTCAGGTAGTAGATATAATCCCAGCGTTCCTTGTTGAACGGGTCCGAAACCATCGGCGTGCCCAGCAAGTATCGAACTTGACTGCGCGTCATCCCAGGTTTGACCTGTTCGACCGCCGCTTGGTCCAAGAAATTACCCTGCTGAATGTTGATGCGGTAGACGCATCCGCACGCCAGCGCGCCCATGCCCAGTCCCATCAGAAGCCGTCGAGAGATTTTCGTCAAAGTGGTGCGCAGCCGTTAAATGATTGATAATCAGACCCGCATTATACCGGATGGCACAGCATGCCGCAGCGCCTCAGACCTGACTCGACCAGCGAAAGCAACGACCTGCGTAATGCAGGTCTCAAAGTCACGTTGCCGCGGCTGAAAATCCTCGACATTCTCGCCGACGGGTCCGCGCGCCACATGAGCGCCGAGGACATCTACAAGAAACTGCTGGTATCCAACGAAGACATCGGGCTAGCCACCGTGTATCGCGTGCTGACCCAGTTCGAGGCGGCGGGTCTCGTCACGCGCCATCATTTCGAAGGCGGCATGGCGGTTTTCGAGCTCAACCAAGGCGGCCACCACGACCACATCGTGTGTGTTGACTGCGGCCGCGTCGAAGAGTTCATGGACGGCGGGATCGAAGAGCGTCAACACGCAGTGGCGAAGCGGCTGGGCTTCGAAATCAGCGATCACGCGTTGATTCTGTACGGGCATTGCCGCAAGCCTGATTGCCCGAATCAAAAACGCAGCCCCAAATAGCCGCCGCCAAACAGCGCAGCGCACCAAGCGACGTCAACCCACCGAGCGGCGTTCAGCGCCGCTGTGCAGGGGTGCGTTTTTTCTTCAGCACCGCCGGGGAAGCGGAATGCGCCAGCATTTCGCGCGCGTGAGCGCGCGCCTGCTCGCCGATGTCGATGCCGCCCAACATGCGGGCAATTTCGTCGATGCGCTCGGGTTCAGCCAACGACTTCACGGTCGTACGGGTGATTTTGCCGTCGCTCAGCTTGGTGACCCGAAACTGGCTGTGCGCCTGGGACGCCACTTGCGCGAGATGGGTCACGCACAACACCTGGGTGCGCTCGCCCAAGTCGCGCAACAGTCGGCCGACGATTTCGGCCACCGCGCCGCCGATGCCGGCATCGACCTCATCGAACACCATGCACCGGGCGGAACTCCGTTGGCTGCACGCCACTTGCACCGCGAGACTGATGCGCGATAGCTCGCCGCCCGACGCGACCTTCGCGAGGCTTTTGGGGGCCTGACCGGGATTCGCGCCGACCAAGAACTCGATGTCGTCGCTGCCCGTCCTGCCGAATTCCGATTCGCTCGGCGCGACGCCGACCGCAAATCGTCCGCCCGCCATGCCGAGCGCCTGCATGAGTTCGGTGATGCGGCGGGACAAGTGATCGGCAGCCGAATTGCGCGCCTCCGTCAGGCGCTTCGCGGCGCGGCGGTAATCGTGCGCCAACGCGGCCAGGTCGCGTTCGAGCGCGACCAGACTCTGCTGCGCGTTGTCGAGTGCGGCCAATTCGGCTTCGGTGCGGGACATTTGCGCCGGCAGCTCCAAGACGCCGATTCGGTGCTTTCGGGCCATAGCCTCGAGGGCGGCCGCTTGGCGCTCGATCTCCTCCTGGCGCTTCGGATCGATGTCGAGCACGTCCAGATAGCGCCGCAGCGCGTCGGCGGCTTCCTGGGTGTTGATCATGGCTTCCGCCACCAGCTTGGCCGCCGCGAGCAGTTGCGGGTCGGCATCCGCGGCATTGCGCAAGGCCGTGTGAGCCCGTCCCAGTAGATCTCCGGCGCTGTCGCCTTCCGATTCAAATACGGCTGCCAACGCGGTACGAGCCGCCTCTGCCAGACGGCCGCGGCCGGCAACGCGTTTGCGGTCCGTGAAAAGCTCTTCGATCGCGGCCGCCGTCGTGACCTCGGCCTTGAGTTCGGCGAGCTGGAAGCGCAACAGATCGAGGCGCGAGTCGCGATTCTCGGCGGCGGCCTTGAGCGTCTCGAGCTCGCGGCGGCAGGCGCTGTAGCGCTCGTAGAGCTCGGACACCTCGCCGAGCGCTCTTCGGTCCGGCAGGTGTTCATCCAGCGTCTCGCGCTGGGCGCCGCGATTCACCAGACGCTGGAATTCTTGTTGGCCGTGAATTTCGATGAGGAACTCCGCCAGTTCGCGTAGTGCTTGGATTGGCACCATTTGGCCGTTCACATAGGCCCGCGAACGGCCATCCGCCCCGATGACGCGCCGTACGACCAGATCCCCCTCGTGTTCAATGGATTGCGCTTGGAGCCATGATTTGGCCGTGCTGGGAAGCGCGTCGAAACTCGCCGCCACTTCCGCTCGTTCCGCGCCCTGGCGCACGACATCGCCCCCGGCGCGGCCGCCGGCAATGAGCAGGAGGGCGTCGACGACAATGGATTTACCGGCGCCCGTCTCGCCGGTGAGCGCCGTCAAGCCCGATTTGAGCTCGAACTCCGCGCTATCGACGAGGACGAAATCGCGCAGCTGAAGATGGGTAAGCATGGGTCTAATCGATGTCCTGATGTTTGCCGTCGTACGCGCCCCGGCCCCAGTGCAGTTTCGACCGCAGCAAGCGGTAGTAGTCGTAGCCCGGCGGGTGCAGCAAGGTGATCTGCGAGTCGGCGCCCTCGACATACAGATTGTCGCCCTGCTCGAGTGTGCCGATGGCGTTGCCGTCGCAGGTAACCTGGCCCCGGGATTCGAAGCGATCCGAGATGCGTAGCTGGATTTTGCTGCCCGCGCGCACCACGATAGGACGGTCGCTCAACGTGTGCGGGCAGATGGGAGCCAACACCCACACGTCAAGATCGGGCTCGACGATCGGGCCTCCGCAGGACAGCGCATAGGCGGTTGATCCGGTCGCGGTGGCGATGACCATGCCGTCGCCGCCATGCGAGTTGACGAAACGCCCGTTGATCGAGGTTTCAAAGTCCATGGAGCGGCCGGTTTCCCATTTGTTGACCACGACATCGTTGAGGGCGAGGGCGCTCACAAGGCCGGCGCCGTGCTTCTCCAGGCGGGCGGAAAGCAGCGAGCGCCTATCCTCGCTGTAGCGCCCCGCGAGTACCGTGTCCACGTCCTCCAACATCGACTGCGGGCCGACGTCGGTCATGAACCCGAGCCGCCCGCGATTGATTCCGAGCAGGGGAACCGAGTGCCCGGCAACCAACCTCGCGGCGTACAGGAGCGTGCCGTCGCCGCCGATTGCGATGATGAGATCAGCCCGGGTCGCAAACGATTGCTCAGGGCAGGGCAGCACGCTGTCCGGCGGAAAGGCGAGGTCGACGCCGGGATCGACCAGGGCGCGCACACCCTTCGCATGGAAGTGGCCGACCAGGCTCAGCATGCACTCGGCGACGCGTAAATCCTTGGTGTTGCCGACCAGGGCGATGGATTGAAAGGATTGGGCCATAAGCGAAGGTCCTTGTAGCATGAGGCCGCAGCGCCGGTCACGCCGTGAAGCTGAGGACTTTGGGCCGAATTGCTCGACTTGACTTCGGGCAGATGCGCTAGGTAGCTTCAAACATGTTATATGGACCTACTATGACAGAAGGCGCCGATGAAGGGCTCAGCGAACGAGCACAGCTGCTGCTCAAAGCCCTGATCGAGAATTACATCCGCGACGGGCAGCCCGTCGGTTCTCGGACCTTGTCGCGCGATTCGGGTCTGAGCCTCTCGTCGGCGACCATCCGCAACGTCATGGCCGATCTGGAAGATCTTGGCTTTGTCGCCTCGCCGCACACCTCCGCGGGGCGGGTACCCACCGACAAAGGCTACCGTTTCTTCGTCGACACCCTGCTCAAGCTCAAGCCCTTGCACCAGGAGGAGATCGAGGAAATTGAGCGCCGTCTGGGATCCGATGCGGCCAATGGCCGCTCGCTGGTTCAGACCGTGTCGCAAATGCTCTCGAGCGTCACGCACATGGCGGGTCTCGTTACGCTGCCGAACCCGAACTACGTTGCGCTCTCGCAAATCGAATTCATCGCCTTGTCGGAGAATCGGGCGCTCGCGATCATGGTGATGAGCAACCGGGAGATTCAGAACCGGGTGGTGCAGCTCGATCGGTTCTACTCGACGGAAGAGTTGCGCCGCGCCGCAAACTATCTCAATGAGGCCTTCTCGGGACGCTCGCTGCCCGATGTCCGCGCCCAGCTGCTCAAGCAAATGCAGGAAACGCGGCAGCACATGGATCAGCTCATGCGGGACGCCATCCAGATGGCGCAGAAGGTGTTCGACGGCGGCTCCCATGAGGGGGTCGAATACGTCATCGCGGGCGAAACCAATTTGATGGGCTTCGCGGAACTGTCGAACGTCGAGCGGCTGAAGCGCCTATTCGAGGCATTCAATGAAAAGCACGACATTTTGCGGCTGCTGGACAGCTGCCTGCGCGCGGACGGCATACAAATCTTCATCGGACAGGAATCGGGCTACCGAATTTTGGACGATATCAGCGTGGTGACGGCGCCCTATACCCTCGACAACCGGGTCGTGGGGGTACTGGGCATTATCGGCCCGACCCGGATGGCTTACGAGCGGGTCATTCCGATCGTGGATCTGACGGCAAAACTCCTTGGTTCGGCCTTGAACGCCCGTAAATAGCCCCCAATAGTTCCCCTTCGAGCGGTCCAAGCCGCCCAAATCGTTGAGGGCTTTGCACGAGTGAACGAAACCAATCAAGCCGAGGGGGTTGATTCCCCGGATGGCGCCGCTTCGGCGGACGCGTCCGCCGTGTTGGCTGCGGCCGAAGCCAGGGCGACCGAGAACCGGAACAACCATCTGAGGGCTGTCGCGGAGCTCGAGAATTTCCGCAAGCGCTGCGATCGCGAGATCGAGAATGCGCGCAAGTTCGCCATCGAACGCTTTGCCCAGGAGCTGGTCACGGTCGGCGACGCCCTGGAAGCCGGCATCAATGCCGGCGCTGCCACTCCGGGTCCTGCGCTTCTGGAAGGCGCGCAGGCCACTCTCAAGGAGCTGCACCGCGCGTTCGATAAGGCGGGCATCAAGATCATCGACCCAGCCGGGCAGCCGTTCGACCCCGAGTGGCATGAGGCCATGGTGGCCCAAGAGAGCCGGGACCAGCCTGCCAACACGGTGTTGTCAGTCATTCAGAAAGGCTATTCCCTGAACGGGCGCTTGTTGCGTCCGGCGCGGGTCATCGTCAGTAAAGCGCCGAGCGGCGAAGGCAATTGAAAAACACGCCGCAGTCCCCCACGTAGCGGTCAACAGTTAGGAATTTTTTTAGAGGGTTTTCAACATGGCTAAAATCATAGGCATCGACCTCGGCACGACGAATTCTTGCGTCGCGATCATGGAGGGCGGCAAGCCCAAGGTCATCGAGAACAGTGAGGGCGATCGGACAACGCCGTCGATTGTTGCCTTCACCAAGGATGGCGAGGTGTTGGTGGGCCAATCCGCCAAGCGCCAGGCCGTCACCAACCCCGCAAACACAGTGGCGGCTGTGAAACGGCTCATCGGCCGTAAATTCAACGACGAAGTGGTTCAAAAGGACATGAAGATGGTGTCCTATAAGATCATCAAGGCCGACAACGGCGATGCTTGGGTGGAGGTGCAGGGCAAGAAGATGGCCGCGCAAGAGATCTCCGCGCGCGTCCTGATGAAGATGAAGAAGACGGCCGAGGATTATCTCGGCGAAACCGTCACGGAAGCCGTCATCACGGTTCCGGCCTATTTCAACGATTCGCAGCGTCAGGCGACCAAGGATGCCGGACGCATCGCGGGCTTGAACGTCAAGCGCATCATCAATGAGCCGACGGCGGCGGCGCTGGCTTATGGCCTCGATAAGGACGGCGGCGACCGCAAAATCGCGGTCTACGACTTGGGCGGCGGCACATTCGACGTCTCGGTCATCGAAATCGCCGAAGTGGATGGCGAGCGCCAGTTCGAGGTCCTGTCGACCAACGGCGATACCTTCTTGGGCGGTGAGGATTTCGACCTTCGCGTCATCAACTACCTCGCCGATGAATTCAAGAAGGAAAGCGGCATCGATGTGCGCAAGGATCCTCTGGCGATGCAGCGTCTGAAAGAGGCGGCAGAGAAGGCCAAGATCGAGCTCTCCTCGAGCCAGCAGACCGAAGTCAATTTGCCGTACATCACGGCGGATGCGGCGGGACCGAAGCATCTCAACATGAAGCTGACTCGCGCCAAGCTCGAGTCCTTGGTGGAAGATCTCGTCAAGAAGACCATGGAGCCGTGCCGCATCGCACTGAAGGATGCCGGCTTATCCGTGAAGGATGTAAGCGAGGTCATTCTCGTCGGCGGTCAAACACGCATGCCGATGGTGCAGCAGGCGGTCAAGGATTTGTTCGGCAAAGAGCCGCGCAAGGATGTGAACCCCGATGAAGCCGTGGCGGTCGGTGCCGCGATTCAAGGCGGCGTGCTCTCGGGCGACGTCAAGGATGTGCTGTTGCTCGACGTGACCCCCCTGTCGCTGGGGATCGAGACTCTCGGCGGCATCATGACCAAGGTGATCGAGAAGAACACGACCATCCCGACGAAAGCCTCGCAGACGTTTTCGACCGCGGACGACAATCAGACGGGCGTGACCATCCATGTGCTGCAGGGCGAGCGCGACCGCTCGACCGACAACAAATCCTTGGGGCGATTCGATCTCACGGATATTCCGCCGGCTCCGCGCGGCATGCCGCAGATCGAAGTGGCTTTTGACATTGATGCCAACGGAATTTTGAACGTTTCGGCCAAAGATGTGAAAACCGGCAAGGAACAGCGCATCGTGATCAAGGCCTCGAGCGGCCTGTCCGAGGCTGAAATTAAACGCATGGTGAGCGACGCCGAGGCGCATGCCCAGGAGGACAAGAAGTTCCGCGAACTCGTCACTGCGCGCAACAAGGCGGATGCGACGATCCATACGGTGGAGAAGGCGCTCAAGGATGCCGGGGACAAGGTTTCCGACGACGAGAAGAAAGCGGCGACCGAGGCGGTGGCCGCGCTCAAGGCGGCGATGGCCGGCGATGACCGCGAGGCGATCGACGGCAAGACCCAGGCGCTTGAGCAGGCGTCCACGGCGCTGCTGCAGAAAATGTACGAACAATCGGCCGGGAGCGGCGGCGGCGGCGGGACCGGAAGCGACGGCAACAGCGCGGCCGGCCACACCGAACGACCTAAAGACGATGTGCTGGATGCCGAATTCGAAGAAGTGAAGGAAAGCGATCGCAAGAAGGCCTGATTGCCTTGGGAACGACGGGGTAGTTTGTTTGAACCGCCGGTATCATGGTACCGGCGGTTCGTTTTTGTGGGACGTCCCCACCAGGTGAGCAATGGCGAAGCAGGATTACTACAAGCTCCTCGAGGTGGCCCGAAATGCCACGGAAGCGGACATCAAGAAGGCCTATCGACGCTTGGCCATGAAGTATCACCCGGATCGCAATACGGAGGATCCGGAAGCGGAACACAAATTCAAAGAGGCCAAGGAGGCATACGAAGTCCTGTGCGACGCCCAAAAGCGCGCCGTATACGACCAGTTCGGGCATGCGGGTCTCGAAGGCGGCCGGGGCGGCGGCTTCAGCGCCGGCGAGGCGTTCGGCGATATTTTCGGCGAGATGTTCGGCGATATTTTCTCCGGCGGACAGCGCGGCCGATCCCAGGTGTTTCGCGGCGCCGATTTGCGCTACGAGCTGGAGCTCGATCTCGAGCAGGCGGTGTTCGGTACCGAAACGGAGATCCGGATTCCCTCCTTGGCGGAGTGCAAGACCTGCAGCGGCACGGGCGCCGCCAAGGGGTCTAGCCCCAAGACCTGCGATACCTGCCACGGCCAGGGCCAGGTGCGTATGCAGCAGTCGATTTTCACCATCCAACAACCGTGTCCGCGCTGCAAGGGACGCGGCAAGATCATCAGCAATCCCTGCGATTCCTGCTTCGGTCAGGGCCGCGTACGGCAGGAGAAGACGCTGCCGGTCTCCGTCCCTGCCGGCGTGGACACGGGCGACCGCATCCGCGTGAACGGCGAGGGCGAGGCCGGCCGCAACGGCGGACCCGCCGGGGACCTGTATGTCGAGGTGCGAGTCCGCGAACACGCGATATTCGAACGCGAAGGCGCTCATTTGTCCTGTGAAGTCCCGATTAGCTTCACGACCGCGGCACTCGGCGGCTCGGTGGAAGTGCCGACGCTGAACGGCGAGGTAATCCTCAAGATACCGAGCGAAACTCAATCCGGACGCGTGTTCCGTGTGCGCGAAAAAGGCGTTCGCCCCGTGCGCGGCGGAGCGGCAGGCGATTTGTTCTGCCGGGTGGTGGTGGAAACTCCCGTGAGCCTGGGGGCTGAGCAGAAGGAGCTGCTGAGGAAGTTCCAGGCTTCGCTGCAGCAGGGCAGCCATCAGCCGCGCGAGCAATCTTTTTTCGAGGGCGTCAAGAAGTTCTTCACCGGCGCCGTCGACTAGGCTTGGCGAATGCACGCCCTGGCAATATTCGGCATCACGGGGCGCATGGGGCAAGCGCTGCTGCGAGCAATGCAGGCCGATCCCACATTTCGTCTGTGCGGCGCGGTAGCCTCAGCTGCCAGCGGCCGGCTGGGGCGCGATGCGGCCGGCGAGGGCGCGCCCACCGGGGTCGTGGTCACGGCGGATCCGAGGCTGGGGATTCGAGATGCGGCGGTCGCCCTCGATTTCAGCTTGAGCACCTCGGTGGCGGCGCACGCGCGTGCCTGCGCCGAGGCGGGCGTTCCGCTCCTCGTCGGGGCCACCGGTTTCGACGCAGCCTGCCGCAGCGATCTGGAGCAGGCGGCGCGGCTAATTCCGGTGCTCATCGCGGCCAACACCAGCGTCGGTGTGAGCGTAGTGGCCAGATTGGTGGCGGTGGCGGCGCTGGGCTTGGGATCTTCCTATGATGTGGAGATTGTCGATGCGCACCATCGCACGAAGCGCGATGCACCATCGGGTACCGCGCTCGCTCTGGGCGAAGCCGTTGCTCAAGCGCGCGGTCAGTCGCTGACCAAAGTCGCGGCGCACGGCCGGTCGGGTCTGAGCGCGCCGCGCGTACCCGGCAGCATCGGGTTTTCCAGCTTGCGCGCAGGGGATATCGTGGGTGAGCACACGGTGATTTTCGCTGCCGATGGCGAGCGCGTGGAGATCACGCATCGCGCCACCGATCGCAGCACCTTCGCGCGGGGCGCCCTGCGGGCGGCCGAATGGCTCGTGGGACAGCCTGCGGGCCTCTACGGCATGCGGGATGTCCTCGGACTTTAGAAGAAGCATGGACAGCCATCGCCGGCATCGTTAATATTCGCGCCCGGAAACTGATCGCGAATTAACCTATGAAGCGGGAGGACGTTCTTGAGGAGCGCCTCCCGCTTTGCGCATCTGCGGAAAGCGCGGCAGCGCAAAGCGAGGAGCCGGAGTGTCGACACCTGCAGTGCTAGCTCTCGAAGATGGCACCGTGTTCCGTGGCGTCTCAGTAGGCGCAAAAGGCAACACGACGGGTGAAGTGGTTTTCAATACGGCGATGACCGGGTACCAAGAGATCCTGACGGATCCCTCCTATTGCCGGCAGATCGTCACCCTCACGTATCCGCACGTCGGCAACACCGGAACGACCCCGGAGGATCTGGAATCGGGCGCGGTCTATGCCGCAGGCCTCGTGATCCGCGATCTCCCCCTGCTGCATTCGAATTGGCGGGCCACCGAGTCGCTGTCCGCGTTCCTGCTTCGATGCAAGGTGGTGGCGATTGCGGATATCGATACTCGAAAGCTTACGCGGCTGCTCCGCGAAAAGGGTGCGCAGTCCGGGTGCATCATGACCGGCGATACCCTCGACGAGACGGCTGCGGTGCGCGCCGCCAAGAAATTTCCGGGCCTCAAGGGCATGGACCTCGCCAAGGCTGTTTCGACCAAGAAGATGTATCAGTGGAACGACGGCCTGATATGGAAATCGTCCAGTAAGCCGCCCCGGCCGCAGAGCCGCCTGCACGTGGTTGCCTACGATTTCGGCATGAAGCGCAACATCCTGCGTATCCTCGCCGAGCACGGTTGCCGAATGACGGTTGTGCCTGCACAAACCCCGGCAGATCAAGTGCTTGCGATGAATCCCGACGGTATTTTCTTAAGTAACGGACCGGGCGATCCCGAACCCTGCGATTATGCCATCGAGGCGGTGCGCCGTTTCTTGGAGACCGACCTGCCGATCTTCGGCATCTGTCTCGGCCATCAGTTGCTGGGATTGGCGAGCGGCGCCAAGACCGTCAAGATGAAATTCGGTCATCACGGCGCCAACCATCCGGTATCGGAAATCGACTCCGGTCGGGTGTTGATCTCGAGCCAAAACCATGGTTTCGCAGTCGACGAGGCAACCTTGCCCCCCACGCTGCGCGCGACTCATCGCTCGCTGTTCGACGGTTCGTTGCAAGGGCTGGCGCGCACCGACCGTCCGGCATTCAGCTTTCAGGGGCACCCGGAGGCGAGTCCGGGCCCGCATGACTTGCGGCTGCTGTTCGAGCATTTCATGTACTTGATGGTCAAGCGCATGCAGGCCAATTCGCGCGGCCGCAATCCAGTCAAACAGAAGTCGGCCGAAAGTTAATGCCCAAGCGATCAGACCTTGAAAGCATTCTCATCATCGGCGCGGGACCCATCATCATCGGTCAAGCCTGCGAGTTCGACTATTCCGGAGCTCAAGCCTGTAAGGCCCTGAAAGAAGAGGGTTACCGGGTGATCCTGGTGAACTCCAATCCGGCCACGATCATGACCGACCCGGAGACGGCGGATGCCATCTATATCGAGCCGATCAATTGGCGGACCATTGCCCGCATCATCGAGAAGGAGCGTCCGAGTGCCTTGCTGCCCACCATGGGCGGACAAACGGCGCTCAATACCGCCCTGGACCTGGTGCGGGAAGGGGTGCTCGAGAGGTTCAATGTCGAAATGATCGGCGCATCCCAGCGCGCCATCGACATGGCTGAGGATCGTGAACTCTTTCGCCGCGCCATGACCGACATCGGCCTGGAGACCGCGCGCGCCCGAATCGCACACAGCATGGAGGAAGCGCTAGCGGTGCAGGCGGAAATCGGCTTCCCAACGGTCATCCGGCCCTCATTCACTCTGGGCGGGAGCGGCGGGGGCATTGCCTATAACCGCGAGGAGTTCGAAGCGATCGTCGCCCGCGGACTCGATGCCTCGCCCACCAACGAGGTCCTGCTCGAGGAATCGGTGCTTGGCTGGAAGGAATATGAAATGGAAGTCGTCCGGGACCGGATCGACAACTGCATCATTGTTTGTTCGATCGAAAACCTGGATCCCATGGGGGTGCACACCGGGGATTCCATCACGGTGGCGCCGGCACAGACCCTCACGGATCGAGAATACCAACGGCTGCGCGACGCATCGATCGCGGTGTTGCGCAAGATCGGCGTGGACACCGGCGGTTCGAACGTGCAGTTCGCCATCAATCCGGACGATGGCCGGGTATTGGTCATCGAAATGAATCCGCGCGTGTCTCGCTCCTCGGCGCTGGCATCCAAGGCTACGGGATTCCCGATAGCCAAGATCGCCGCCAAGCTGGCGGTGGGCTACACGCTCGATGAGCTCAAAAACGAAATCACGGGCGGTGCGACCCCGGCCTCGTTCGAGCCGACCATCGATTACGTGGTTACCAAGCTGCCACGCTTCACCTTCGAGAAATTTCCCGGCGCCAACACGCGCCTCACCACGCAAATGAAATCGGTGGGCGAAGCGATGGCAATCGGCCGCACCTTCCAAGAATCGATGCAAAAGGCCCTGCGCAGCCTGGAAACGGGGCTTGACGGCTTCAACGAGCAGCTGACCCTGCCGCTCACCGATGAAGCAGCCGAGAAGCTCGGCTACGAATTGCGGTGGCCGGGTCCGAACCGAATCCTGTATGTCGCCGACGCCTTTCGCGCCGGATGGACGCAGGCCGAGGTATTCGACGCCACCAAGATCGATCCCTGGTTCTTGGGCCAGATCGAGGACTTGCTGCGCGAGGAAGCGCAGCTGCTCAAGGAGGGCTTTGAAAGTCTCGATCTGCCGCGATTGCGCGCACTGAAGCGCAAGGGCTTCTCCGATTCGCGAATTGCGAAACTGGTGGCGCGCGATGAACCGGCGATCCGCAGCCGGCGGCGCAAGTTCGGGCTGCACCCGGTGTACAAGAGAGTCGATACCTGCGGCGCGGAGTTCGCGACCTCCACCGCCTACTTGTATTCGACCTACGAAGAAGAATGCGAAGCGAACCCGACCAGCCGGCGCAAGATCATGATCTTGGGCGGCGGGCCGAATCGCATCGGGCAAGGCATCGAGTTCGACTACTGCTGCGTGCATGCCGCCATGGCTCTGCGGGAGGACGGCTTCGAAACGCTGATGGTCAACTGCAATCCGGAGACGGTCTCCACGGATTACGACACTTCGGACCGCTTGTACTTCGAACCTTTGACGTTCGAGGACGTCATGGAGATCATCGAGAAGGAAAAACCCGAAGGAGTGATCGTGCAGTTCGGCGGGCAGACGCCCCTGAAACTTTCGCGTGCACTTGCCGCCGCAGGCGCGCCCATCATCGGCACCACTCCCGACAGCATCGATGTCGCGGAGGACCGCGAGCGGTTCCAAAAGCTCGTGACGGCGTTGAAACTCAAACAACCGGCAAACGCCTCGGCGCGCACCGATGAATCGGCCGTGCTGCTGGCGCGGGAAGTCGGCTTTCCGCTGGTGGTGCGGCCGAGCTATGTATTGGGCGGCCGCGCGATGGAAGTGGTGTTCAATGAAGATGACCTGCGCCAGTACATGATCGACGCCGTGAAGGTGTCGAACGACAGCCCGGTGCTGTTGGACCGCTTCCTGGATCTCGCCATCGAGGTGGATGTCGATGCCGTGAGCGATGGCCAGGACGTGCTGATCGGCGGCATCATGGAGCACATCGAGCAGGCCGGCGTTCATTCGGGCGACTCCAGCTGCTCACTGCCCCCGTACGGCCTCTCCCAGGAGACCCAAGACGAACTGCGCGCACAGACGCGCAAACTCGCAAAAGCGCTCAACGTGGTCGGCTTGATGAACATTCAGTTCGCCATTCAGAGCGGCGTCATCTACATCCTCGAGGTCAATCCGCGGGCCTCGCGTACGGTCCCGTTCGTGTCCAAGGCCACCGGCATTCCCCTGGCGAAGGTCGCGGCGCGCGTCATGACGGGAAACTCCCTCGTCATGCAGCGGTGCACCCAGGAACGCATTCCGCCGTACTTCTCGGTCAAGGAAGCCGTGTTCCCTTTCGTTAAATTTCCCGAAGCCGACCCCATTCTCGGTCCGGAAATGAAATCGACCGGCGAAGTGATGGGCACCGGCCATACGTTTGGCGAGGCCTATGCCAAGGCTCAAGCGGCCTCCGGGGTGCTCCTGCCGACCCATGGCCTGTGCTTCGTCAGCGTGCGCGACCGCGACAAGCCCGCTGCGGTGGTGCTCGCCAAGATGCTGATCGAACGCGGCTTTGAGATCGCGGCCACCGGCGGCACGGCTCTGGTGCTCGAAGAGGCCGGTGTCACCTGCCGCCGGGTCAATAAGGTGCGGGAAGGTCGCCCGCACGTCGTCGATATGATAAAAAACGACGAGGTGGCGTTGATCGTCAATACCACCGAGGGCAAGCAAGCGGTGCGCGAATCACGCTCGATTCGGCGCGAGGCGGTCGCGAGGAAGGTAACCTACTACACGACGGTCGCCGGCGCGCGCGCGACCTGCGATGCGCTCGATCACCTGGGCGACATTGAAGTGAACCGGCTGCAAGATTTGCACAAGGAACTGTTGGCGTGAAGCGAACTCCCATGACTCTGCGCGGCGCCGAGCGGCTTCGAGCGGAACTGAAACAGCTCAAGAGCGAAGCTCGCCCCAACGTCATCAAGGCGATCGCGGAAGCTCGTGCGCATGGCGATTTGAGCGAGAACGCCGAGTATCACGCGGCGCGCGAGCAGCAGAGCTTCATCGAAGGACGCATCAATGACATCGAGAACCGCATGTCGAATTCCGAAGTCATCGACGTCACTAAATTGAGCGCGAGCGGTCGGGTCGTGTTCGGCTCGACGATAGAGCTGGAAGACCAGGACGGCGGCAACAAGGTGGTGTATCAGCTGGTGGGCGATGACGAGGCGAATATCAAACAGGGTCTCTTGTCGGTGTCCTCGCCGATCGCGCGCGCCTTGATCGGCAAATCCGAAGGGGATGTAGTGGCTGTGGCCACTCCGGGCGGCACGCGCAGTTACGAGATCGTGTCCGTCCGCTACGTGTGAGTGCGGTGCGCAGCGTCTTTCGAGTGCTGCTGGTGCTCTGGGCCGGCAGCCTCTGGTCGCTTGCCGCGTGGGTGGCGCCAACCTTGTTCTACGCGCAGAGCGACCGGCAGCTCGCGGGCCTGTTGGCGGCCCGGCTGTTCAGCATCGAAACCTACGTGGGCGCGGGCGTAGCCTTGCTGGCGGCGTTGCTGCCCGAGCGCGGCAAGTTCACATGGGGATATGCAGCCGCGGTACTTTTGGCGGTGAATCAATGGGCGCTCAAACCGGTCATGGCGAGTGCGCACACCCGCGGGGCGTTGGCGGGGCTGAGCTTCGGCGCGTGGCACGGCGTCTCCGCGGTGATTTACGTGTTGGCCTGTCTTGCCGTGATAGTACTGATTTGCCAGGACCGCTGATTTTGCCAGGACCGCTGATTTGCAGGACCGCTGGCGGCGAGGCTGCGGGCGGCGGCGGACCTCCCGATCAATCCGGCAGAAGAATTTTCGAGAGGTGTTTACGCGCGCGGTAGAGAACTCCCACATTGCCGATCCGCTGCACCAAGGTACTGGAGGTGCGCGCAGCAAGCTCGTCCAATACGGCATTGCGCGCGGACCGTTCCCCGATTCGCGCGCTCACCTTGACCAGCTCATGGTCGGTCAAGGCGCGATCGAGTTCGTTCACGACACCGTCCGTCAGGCCTGCGTTCCCGAGCATGACAATGGGGCTCAAGGGATGCGCGAGCCGCCGCAAATGCTTTTTTTGTTTCTCGGTGAGTGCCATCGCGAGATTATAGTCGTAACCCCTATGCCCAAGCGGTCCAAAAGCAGTGCTCGCTGGCTCGCTGAACATGCCAACGACGAGTTCGTCAAGCGTGCGCAGAAAGAGGGCTGGCGCTCGCGCGCCGTATTCAAGCTGGCGCAGATTCAGGAGAGCGAACGGCTGCTGCGGCCGGGCATCCGCTGCGTCGACTTGGGGGCCGCACCCGGCGGCTGGAGCCAGTACGCCGCGCGCATCGTCGGCGGCACGAGCCGCATCGTGGCGACCGATATCCTCGCGATGGATGCCATTCCGGGCGTCGATTTCGTGCAGGGCGACTTCCGCGAGGCTGCTGTTTTGGAGCAGGTTCTGCAGTGCGTCGGTGCCGACAAGGTGGACCTTGTATTGTCGGATATGGCCCCCAACATGGCAGGCATAGACGCGATCGATCAGCCCCGATCGATGCATCTGGCGGAGTTGGCGTTGGAGTTTGCGGATCGCGTATTAGCCCCGGGAGGCGATTTACTGGTGAAATTATTCCAAGGCGCCGGCTTCGACCAGATGATGAGGGATACCCGCCGCCGCTATGGCCGGGTGATGACTAAAAAGCCGAAGGCGTCACGAAGCCGCAGCCCTGAGATCTATCTGTTGGCGCGGCAGTTTCGGATGGTGTAAGTTCGGGGGGCCGCCCTGGGAACGCCCGCCTAGCTTTTGGGTCCAATGTGTTTGCGGCTGTAGGTGAAACTTGAACGATTTGACGAAACAAATTCTGCTCTGGGTCGCATTGGCGGTCATTCTGCTTGCTATCTTCAGCCAGTTCGGTATGCGTACAGGCCAGCCGGCGACCATCGATTACTCGCAGTTTCTATCCGAGGTCAAGAGCAACAATGTCGACTCGGTCACGCTCAAGGGCGAGATCATCGAGGGCAAGAGGCGGTCCTCCGGCGATTCCTTCGTCACTTATAACCCCGAGACCAACAACACGGCGTTGATCGGCCTCATGCAGTCGCAGGGCGTCAAATTCCGCGGCGAGCCGCCGAAACAGCAATCCGTGTTCCTGCAATTGCTCATTTCGGCTTTTCCCATCTTGATTCTGATCGGTTTCTGGGCCTACTTCATGCGCCAGATGCAGGGCGCCTCGGGCGGACGGGGGGCGATGTCATTCGGCAAGAGCCGCGCTCGGCTCTTAGGCGAAGATCAGGTGAACATCACCTTTGCGGATGTCGCCGGCGTCGAGGAAGCCAAGCAGGAAGTGGTCGAAATCGTCGATTTTTTGAAAGATCCCGGCAAGTTCCAGAAACTTGGCGGCAAGATTCCCAAAGGCGTGCTCATGGTCGGCTCGCCGGGAACCGGTAAGACACTCTTGGCCCGCGCCATTGCCGGTGAAGCGAAAGTGCCTTTTTTCACCATTTCCGGGTCGGATTTCGTCGAAATGTTCGTGGGCGTGGGTGCTTCCCGCGTGCGCGACATGTTCGAGCAGGCTAAAAAGCACGCCCCGTGCATCATATTCATCGATGAAATCGACGCGGTGGGCCGCCATCGCGGTGCCGGCCTCGGCGGCGGACACGATGAGCGCGAGCAGACCTTGAACCAACTCCTCGTGGAGATGGACGGGTTCGAGGGCAATGAAGGCATCATCGTCATCGCGGCCACCAACCGGCCCGATGTATTGGATCCGGCGCTGCTGCGCCCGGGCCGATTCGATCGCCAAGTGGTCGTGCCGTTGCCCGACGTGCGCGGCCGCGAACAGATCCTCAAGGTGCATATGCGCAAGGTGCCGCTTGGCGACAACGTCAAGCCGGCGGTGATCGCGCGGGGCACGCCGGGATTCTCAGGTGCGGATCTGGCCAACTTGGTGAACGAGGCCGCTTTGTTTGCGGCACGCGGCAACAAACGCTCGGTGACGATGGAGGAGTTCGACCGCGCCAAGGATAAGATCATGATGGGCGCGGAGCGCCGTTCCATGGTCATGACCGAGGAAGAGAAGCGCAACACCGCGTATCACGAATCCGGACATGCCATCGTAGGGTTGAGCGTTCCCGAGCACGACCCGGTGTACAAGGTGACCATCATTCCGCGAGGCAGAGCCTTGGGAGTCACCATGTTTCTTCCGGAAAGCGATCGCTACAGCACCAGCAAGCGGCAACTCGAGAGCCGTATAGCGACGCTGTTCGGCGGCCGAGTGGCGGAAGAGCTGGTGTTCGGCGCCGATGCGGTCACTACTGGCGCCTCCAATGACATCGAACGGGCCACGGAACTCGCGCGCAACATGGTGACCCGTTGGGGCTTGTCGGATCGCCTGGGTCCCCAAACCTACAGCGAGGAATCGGGAGAGGTGTTTCTGGGGCGCAGCGTCACTCAGCACAAACAGGTCTCGGACGTGACCGCGCACGTCATCGACGAAGAAGTGCGGCGCGTGATCGACAGCAACTATCAGCGAGCCTACAAGATCCTGCAGTCCAACATGGACAAACTGCAGGCCATGTCGGAGGCCTTGATCAAGTACGAGACCATCGATGAGGACCAGATCAAGGACATCATGGAAGGCCGAGTGCCGCGCCCGCCGCGAGACTGGGACGATACGCCCACGCCGACGCCGCGAGGGCCGACGACCGAGAAGCCTGCGGCGCCGCTGGTGAACCCGGCTGGACAACACTGAGGCCGGATCGGGAGTGTTTCCGGGGCCGCCGTTGCCGGCCATGATGCCGCTTGAGTTGTATGCAGTGGCGTTGTCGAGATAGAACAATAGACCTGACGCGGCCGGTGGTCATGGGAATCTTGAACGTGACGCCGGATTCCTTTTCCGACGGCGCCCGCTATTCCAACGTCGACGCCGCGCTTGAGCGGGCCGCACGCATCGCCTCCGAGGGCGCAACCATTATCGATGTGGGCGGCGAATCGACGCGACCCGGCGCGGCGGGTGTCGACGCGGCCGTTGAAATTGCGCGAGTCGTTCCCGTCATCGAGGGCATCGCCGCCGCATCCGATATCGCGATCTCGGTCGACACCGGCAAGCCCGAGGTGATGGCGGCAGCCGTGGCCGCGGGTGCCTGCATCGTCAACGATGTGTATGCGCTGCGTGCGCAAGGCGCACGCTCCTGGGCCGCGGCATCCGAAGTCGGCGTGTGCCTGATGCACATGCAAGGAGAGCCGCGTACGATGCAGGACCATCCGCATTACGATGACGTCGTGATCGAGGTGTGCGAGTTCCTGGCACGCGAACGGGATGCGTGCATCGAGGCCGGTGTCGCTCGCGAGGCGATCGTGCTCGATCCGGGAATCGGTTTTGGCAAAGGGTTGGCGCATAACATGACGTTGCTCAAGGAACTCTCGCGCTTCAGCTCGTTGAGCGCGCCTCTGCTGGTCGGCGTGTCGCGGAAGAGCTTCATCGGACGCATCCTCGGACGCCCCGTCGAGGAGAGGCTCTACGGCGGTTTGGGATTGGCCGCACTGGCCGTGATCAAAGGAGCACGCATTATTCGCACCCATGATGTCGCCGCGACGCGCGACGCGATCCGCATGGTAAGCGCGGTGCTGCAGGGAGCCGAGGTTTGAACAGATATTTCGGCACCGATGGCGTGCGGGGCCGTGTCGGCGAGGCGCCAATGACCGTGGATTTTGCGCTGCGCTTGGCTAGCGCGGCTGCGCGCGTGTTGGCTCCGGGCGGCGGCCGCGTGCTCATCGGCAAGGACACGCGCGTGTCCGGATATATGTTCGAGTCTGCCCTCGAGGCGGGATTCGTAGCCGCGGGCGTCGATGTCATGTTGATCGGCCCCTTGCCGACACCGGGCATCGCGTACATGACGCAGCGCCTCGAGTGCAGTTTCGGCGTAGTGATCAGCGCGTCGCACAACAGCTATCAGGACAATGGCATCAAATTCTTCGGTGCCACCGGCAGCAAATTGTCGGATGATTTGGAAAACGAGATCGAATGTCTGCTCGACCGCCCTGTGGTGACCCAGGAGTCGCAGCATCTGGGCAAGGCGATTCGCATCGACCGCAGCCGAACGCAATACCAACAGTTTTGCGCATCGACGATCCCATCGGGCATGAATTTGCAGGGCTTTAAGATCGTCATCGATTGCGCCAATGGGGCCGGCTACAAGGTCGCACCGCGCGTCCTCGCCGATCTGGGCGCCGAAATAGTACCCATCGGCTGCTCGCCGAACGGCCGCAATATCAATGACGGTTGCGGATCAACGGCGCCGGAGCTGCTCCAGCTGACCGTACCGGGGGTGCGCGCGCAGGTCGGAATGGCGCTGGACGGCGACGGCGACCGGGTCGTGATGGTAGACGAGCTGGGACGCTGCGTGGATGGCGATCAGTTGCTGCATATCCTCGCCAAGGCGGCACGCAACCGGGGCGAGCTCAAGGGTCCTGTGGTGGGCACCGTGATGAGCAACTTAGGCTTGGAGCACGCCCTTGCCGAGATGGGCATCGAGTTTCGCCGCGCCCAGGTCGGCGACCGCCACGTGCTCGCCATGCTCAATGAAGTGGGCGGAAACCTTGGGGGTGAAACCTCCGGCCACATCTTGTGCTTGGACAAGACGACGACCGGCGATGGCCTCATCAGCGCCCTGCAGGTGCTCAGCGTCATGAAGCAAACCGGTGCCGGGCTGGCCGAACTGAGTGCCGGCATGCGCCGGTATCCGCAGGTGCTTCTCAACGTGCGCGTCGCCAAACGCTTCGATCCGATGCAGGAACCTACCGTTGTCAAGGTGGCGCAAGAGGTGGAACGCCGGTTCGATGGGCGCGGCCGCATCGTGCTGCGCGCCTCAGGCACCGAGCCCGTAATCCGGGTGATGGTGGAGGGGTATGACGCGGTTCTGGTCAAGGAAGGAGCGCGCGAGATCGCAGCGGTCGTCGAAGCGGCGGCGGCGCTGCCGAAACAACCTGTCGCTTGAGGGCTTGCAGTTAGCCGGCCGCGCGGCTAATCTTCGCCGCCTTTCCCGCAGGGTAAAAGCCCCAAGGTAGCCTATGCGTCGTCAGATGGTCGCGGGTAATTGGAAAATGCACGGCTCCCGGGCCGCAAACCAAGCATTGCTCGCCGAGTTGGAGATGAATCTCAAGGTCGAATGGCCGATCGACATCGTGGTTTTTCCGCCTTATGTTTATCTGAGCGACGCCGTGCGCATGTTGGAGGGCAGTCGGATTGCCGTGGGCGCTCAGGATGTGTGTGCCGAATCCGGCGGTGCGTTCACCGGCCAGGTGAGCGCCGCCATGCTCAAGGATGTGGGCTGCAGCTATGTGCTCGTCGGGCATTCGGAGCGCCGCCGCTGGTATCACGAGGATGACGCCCTGGTGGCACGCAAGTTTGCGGCGGCCTTGGCGGCCGGCCTCACGCCGGTGCTGTGCGTCGGTGAGACTCTCGAGGAACGGGAAGCGAAATCGACCGAAGCGGTGGTGGCTCGGCAACTGGACGCCGTGGTCTCGATGCACGGGGCCGGCGGCTTTGCGCGCGCCGTTCTGGCCTATGAGCCGGTGTGGGCGATTGGGACGGGCCGCACGGCCTCTCCTGAACAGGCCCAGGAGGTCCACGCTTTCCTGCGCGATCGCATTAACGCGCAAGATGCTAAGATGGCGCGCCATTTGCGGATCCTCTACGGCGGCAGCGTGAAAGCCGGCAATGCCGCGGAGCTGTTCGCAATGCCCGACGTGGATGGCGGATTGGTAGGTGGCGCTTCTCTGAGCGCCGATGAGTTTCAGCAGATTTGCGCGGCTGCGGCCGTTCGCCACTGAGAGATTTCTTATGTTGCGTGGATTGATTCTGGGTGTGCATGTATTGCTTGCGCTGATGATTATCGGACTCGTGCTCCTGCAACGGGGCAAGGGCGCGGAGGCGGGCGCCGGATTCGGTTCTGGCGCATCGGGGACGGTGTTCGGTGCCCGCGGCACCAGCACCTTGTTTTCAAAATTGACGGCGGTTTTTGCGGCGATGTTCTTCGCCACCAGTTTGACGCTGGCGTATCTAGGCGCGCGTCCGACCGCCGAGCCGACGAGTGTGTTGGAGCGAGCAGCTCAGGCGGCGGCCGCCACGGCACCGAGCGCACCTGCGACTGCGCCGGCACCTGCGACTGCGCCGGCGCCTGCGACTCCGGAAAAAAAGTGATAGAAGCCGACGTGGCGAAATTGGTAGACGCGCTAGTTTGAGGGGCTAGTGGGGCAACCTGTGCCGGTTCGACTCCGGCCGTCGGCACCATCACGTTAATCGCTCGTGTTGCAATCCTTACGCAACGCAACACGGGCGCGCCTGATACAATTATGGTTAATTGACGTGGTCGGACGCTGATGATGCTGCGACAGTATTTACCGATATTGATTTTTATGGCCTTAGCCAGCGTCCTGGGGCTCGCGTTATTCACCATCGGCTGGATCCTGGGGCCGCGCCGCCCCGACCCTGAGAAACTGTCGCCCTACGAATGCGGTTTCGAGGCGTTCGAGGATTCGCGGCGGCGTTTCGACGTGCGCTACTACCTAGTCGCCATCATCTTCATCGTATTCGATCTCGAGATCGCCTTCTTTTTTCCGTGGGCCGTCTCGCTTCGGCTGACGGGGGGCTTCGGCCTGCTCGCCATGCTGATCTTCGCTTTTGTCCTGGTCATCGCCCTGATATACGACTACAAGAAGGGAGCGCTTGAATGGGACTAGAAGCCGTGTCCGCCGACGCGAGCACGGTGCGCGGCTTCGAAGTGACGACCGTGGACAAGCTCATCAATTGGGCCCGTACCGGGTCGCTCTGGCCGATGACTTTCGGGCTCGCTTGTTGTGCCGTGGAAATGATGCACGCCGGCGCGGCGCGCTACGACCTCGATCGCTTCGGGGTGGTATTTCGGCCGAGTCCTCGTCAGTCCGACGTGATGATCGTGGCCGGAACATTGGTGAACAAGATGGCGCCGGCCTTGCGCAAAGTGTACGACCAGATGGCCGAACCGCGCTGGGTGATATCGATGGGCTCGTGCGCCAATGGCGGCGGCTACTATCATTATTCGTACGCCGTCGTGCGCGGATGCGATCGAATCGTGCCCGTCGATGTCTACGTCCCCGGATGTCCGCCCACCGCCGAAGCGCTGCTCTTCGGCATCATTCAGCTGCAAAACAAGATCAAGCGCAACAAGGCGATTATCCGATGAGCAGCGATCCAAGCGACGCGGCGGTGGTGGTAGCGCCGACCCGCCTCCAGAGGCTTGCGGGCGCCGTAGTGGCGGCATTTCCGGAGCGATTGCACGTCGTGGCCAACCACACGGGCGAATTGACGTACGAAGTCCCCGCCGCTCGGCTGCTGGAGGTGGCTACGGTGCTGCGCGACTCTGCGGATCTCAAGTTCGAGATGTGCATGGACGTCTGCGGAGTCGATTACCTCGAGCACGGCCTTGCCGAATGGAAGACAGAAAAGGCGACCACGTCCGGTTTCAGCCGGGGAGTGACACGAAAGCTCGTGACCGAGGGCGCGCGATTGACTGACTCGAGTCCCGGGCGCCGCTTCGCCGTCGTGTATCACCTGCTCTCGATCTCGCTCAATCATCGGATGCGCTTGCGTGTATTTTGCCCCGACGACGGCGAGCCCATGGTCGATTCGGTAACCCAAGTCTGGGCGGGCGTCGACTGGTTCGAACGCGAGACCTTCGACCTCTTCGGCATATTTTTCAGGGGCCATCCGGATCTGCGCCGCTTGCTTACCGATTACGGCTTCATCGGTCATCCGTTTCGCAAGGATTTCCCCCTGTCGGGCAATGTCGAAGTGCGTTACGACCCCGAGAAGGGCCGGGTGGTATACCAGCCGGTGACCATCGATCCGCGCGTGCTCGTGCCGAAAGTGATTCGTCACGATAATCGCTACGACCCTGCCTTGACCAATGCGCCGGTGGCTGCGAACGGGAAACCCAGTGCCTGAGATTCGCAACTACACCATGAACTTCGGGCCTCAGCACCCGGCCGCGCATGGAGTGCTGCGTCTGGTGTTGGAGATGGACGGCGAAGTGATTCAGAAAGCAGACCCGCATATCGGCCTGCTGCATCGGGGAACCGAGAAGCTTGCGGAGAGCAAGCCCTTCAATCAGTCGATCGGCTACATGGATCGGCTGGATTACGTATCGATGATGTGCAACGAGCATGCCTATGTCATGGCGATTGAAAAGCTGCTGGGAATAGCACCGCCGCTGCGCGCGCAATACATCCGCGTGATGTTCGATGAGGTGACGCGAATACTGAATCATCTGATGTGGCTGGGCGCGCATGGCCTGGACATCGGCGCCATGACGGTATTCCTGTACTGCTTTCGCGAGCGAGAAGATCTGATGGATTGCTACGAGGCGGTATCCGGCACCCGCATGCATGCCACCTACTATCGGCCGGGCGGCGTGTACCGGGATTTACCCGACTCGATGCCGAAGTACCAGTATTCCGAGTGGCGCAGCAAGAAGGACGTGGACCGCCTCAACGCGCGCCGCTCCGGGGGCTTGCTCGATTTCATCGCAGACTTTACCAGGCGTTTCCCCGCCTGCATCGACGAATACGAAACCCTGCTCACCGACAACCGCATCTGGAAGCAGCGCACGGTGAACATTGGAGTGGTGAGCCCCGAACGGGCGATGCAGTTGGGATTTTCGGGTCCGATGCTGCGCGGCTCCGGGATCGAGTGGGACTTGCGCAAGAAGCAGCCCTATGATGTTTACGATCGCATGGATTTCGACATTCCCGTGGGAGTCAACGGCGATTGCTATGACCGATACCTAGTGCGCATCGAAGAACTGCGACAGTCCACCCGCATCATCGATCAGTGCATCGCATGGCTCAAGGCCAATCCGGGCTCGGTCATGATCGATGACCGCAAAGTGCGGCCCCCGCGGCGCGAGGAGATGAAAGGCGACATGGAATCGCTGATTCATCACTTCAAGCTCATGACGGAGGGTTACTGCGTGCCTGAAGGAGAGACTTACGCCGCGGTCGAGGCGCCGAAGGGCGAGCTAGGGGTGTACCTCGTGTCCGACGGGGCCAACAAACCCTATCGATTGAAGGTGCGCGCACCCGGCTTTGCGCATCTTGCGTCGCTGGATGAAATGGTTCGAGGCCACATGCTGGCGGATGTGGTGGCGGTCATCGGAACTCAAGACATCGTTTTCGGCGAGATCGATCGATGAGTGCGCCGTTGTCTTTGCATGTGCGCGAAGAAATCGATCGCTGGGTGGCGAAGTTTCCGCCCGACCGCAAGCGCTCCGCGGTAATTTCCGCGCTGCATGCCGCGCAACATGAGAACCACGGGTTCCTGACCGTCGATCTCATGGATGCAGTGGCCGATTATTTGGGGCTGCCGCCCATCCAGGTGTATGAGGTGGCTACGTTTTATTCCATGTTCGAGACCAAGCCCGTGGGCCGTCATCACGTCTCGGTGTGCACGAATATTTCCTGCATGCTGCGCGGCTCTCAGGAAGTCGTCGATCATGTCGAGAGGAAGCTCGGTATCAAGACGGGTGAAAGCACGCCGGACGGACGAATCTATTTGAAACGGGAAGAGGAATGCCTGGCGGCCTGCACCGGCGCTCCCATGATGATGGTCGACCACGTTTTTCATGAGCACTTGACGCCTGACAGCATCGATAAAATTCTGGATGAATTGACTTGAGCGGAGTTTAAGCGGATGGCGTACGAGCAGAACTTGGTGTTGTTTGAAGCGCTTCGGTACGAGCGTCCGTGGACACTCGAAGGCTACCGCCAATTTGGCGGCTATCAGGCATGGGAGAAGATCCTGCGCGAGCAAACGCCGCGCGAGAAAGTCATCGAGGAAGTCAAGGCTTCGGGGCTGCGCGGCAGAGGCGGCGCGGCATTCCCCATGGGAGTGAAGTGGAGCTTCATGCCGCGCACCTCGCCGGTCCAGAAGTACGCGGTGTGCAATTCGGACGAATCCGAGCCAGGCACCTGCCATGACCGAGATATTCTGCGATATAACCCGCATTCGGTCATCGAGGGCATGGCCATCGGCGGCTATGCGATGACGGCCACGGTCGGCTACAACTATATCCGCGGCGAATTCCTGGGCGAGCCCATTCCGCGTTTCGAAGCGGCGTTGGCGGAAGCCTATGCGGCGGGTCTGCTCGGCAAGAATATTCTCGGCAGCGGGGTGGATTTCGATCTGCACATGTTTATCGGCGCGGGCGCCTATATTTGCGGTGAAGAAACGGCGCTGCTCGAATCTCTCGAAGGCAAGCCGGGCAAGCCGCGCTTCAAGCCACCGTTCCCGGCGAATTTTGGATTGTTCGGCAAGCCGACCACCATCAACAATACTCAAAGTTTTGCATCCGTGCCGACCATCATGCGCAAGGGCGCTGCCTGGTTCGCCGGCTTAGGGCCGGTCAATTCGGGCGGCACCGTGATTTTCTCCGTCTCGGGACATGTCGAGAAGCCCGGAAATTTCGAATTGCCCATGGGTATTCCGTTCAAGGAACTGATGGCGCTGGCCGGCGGCGTTTGGAAAGGGCGAAAACTGAAGGCGGTGATTCCCGGCGGCTCGTCGGTTCCGGTGGTGCCGGGGGATGTGATGTGGGCGACCAATATGGATTACGACTCCGTGAAAAAAGCCGGCTCCTCGATCGGCACCGGCGCGGTCATCGTCATGGATGAAAGCACCTGCATGGTGCGCGCGCTCGAGCGCCTCGCGCGCTTTTATATGTCCGAGTCCTGCGGTCAATGCACGCCCTGCCGCGAGGGTACGGGTTGGCTCGACAGGATGCTGAAGCGAATCCTCGCAGGCCAAGGGAGAAGCGAGGATCTCGGACTGTTGCTGGATGTCGCCAACCGCATCGAAGGCCATACCATCTGCGCGCTTGGCGATGCGGCCGCATGGCCGGTGCAGAGTTTCCTGAAGCACTTTCGGCATGAATTCCAATACATGATCGAGCACAAGGGACGCTCGATCGTCGAGGGTCACGCGCCGGTCTCGGCCATGGCGGCGGCGTAAGTTTATGAGCGATGATTCGGTCAACATCGAAGTCAACGGGGTGCCCCTGAAAGCCCGCAAGGGTCAGATGATCATGCAGGTCACGGACCCGGCCGACATCTATATCCCGCGCTTTTGCTACCACGACAAGCTGACCGTCGCAGCCAATTGCCGCATGTGCCTGGTGGAGGTGGAAAAGGCGCCGAAGCCCATGCCGGCATGCGCAACGCCCGTGGCGGAAGGAATGAAGGTGTTCACCAGATCGCCGAAAGCCGTTGCCGCGCAGAGAGCGACGATGGAATTTCTGCTGATCAATCATCCCCTCGATTGCCCGATCTGCGATCAAGGCGGCGAGTGTGAGCTGCAGGATTTGGCGTTGGGCTACGGACGCGACATTGCCCGTTTCAGCGAACGTAAACGGGTCGTCAAGGATAAAAATCTGGGGCCGCTGGTGTCCACCGACATGACGCGCTGCATTCATTGCACCCGGTGCATCCGCTTCGGCCTGGAAATTCAGGGTTACCCGCAAATGGGTACCGTCGGCCGCGGCGAAAACATGGAGGTCGGCACCTACATCGAACATAGCGTCGACCACGAACTCTCGGCGAACATCATCGACCTGTGTCCGGTCGGAGCGCTCAACAACAAGCCCTTCCGCTATCACGCCCGTGCCTGGGAGATGGGACAACACGCCCTCGTGTCGCCCCACGATGCTTTCGGCACGAACATCCATGCGCATGTGCTGCGCGGCAGGCTGATGCGCGTGGTGCCCCGCGAAAACGAACAGATCAACGAAACCTGGATCGCGGATCGCGACCGCTTCGGCTTCGAGGGCATGTATTCGCCGGATCGCGTGTCGCAGCCCATGATGCGTGTCGACGGTGCGCTCGAGGTAGTCGATTGGGAAGTGGCTCTCGCGGCGGCGGCGGAAGGCTTGCAGAGAGCGGTTGCTTCCCGCGGCGCGGCCGCCGCCGGATTTTTGGCCTCGCCGATGGCGACCGTCGAGGAGCTATACCTGCTCGCTCGGATCGCGCGCGGAATTGGCAGCCCCAACATCGATCATCGATTGCGCCAGCTGGATTTTCGCGCGCAAGAACACGACGCTCTTTTCCCCGGCCTCGGGCTCCTTATCGCCGACATCGAACGTCTCGACGGCGTGCTCGTGATCGGCTCGAATCTGCGTCATGAAATGCCCTTGTTGGCGCACCGTATCCGCAAGGCGGCGGTGAGAAACCCGGGCGCGAAAATCGCTTTCCTCAATCCGCGCCTCTTTGACTATATGTTTCCCGTTGCGGCCTACACCGTGGCCGAAACCGACTTGGTCGGTGAATTGGCGGCGGTGGTGCGTGCCGCCGCGGCGGCCGCCAATAAGCCCGTGCCGGCAGGCGTCGGATCTGCGGAGGTCAACGATGGTCACCGGGCCGTCGTCGGTGCGCTGATGAACGGCGCACGCCATGCCGTCATCCTCGGCTCATTGGCGCAGAGGCATCCCGCCTACGCGGAGCTCAAGGCCTTGGCGGCGATGCTGGCGGAGTTGTGCGCCGCCAGCGTGGGGTGCATCACCGAGGGTGCCAATGCGGCAGGAGCGTACCTGGCAGGCGCGGTGCCGCACCGCGAATCGGGCGGCGCACCGGCAGCCACGGTCGGCTTATCGGCGCGGGCGATGCTCGAATCCGTTCTTCCCGCCTATGTATTGTTCGGCGGCCTCGATCCTGCGTCCGATTTCGGCGTCGAGCCCCGCGCCTTGGCGGAGGCCGAATTGGTCGTCGCCGTCACCACGCACCTTCCCGAGAGCTTGCGGCAGCTGGTTCATGTGGTATTGCCGATCGGTTCTTTTGCCGAGACCTCGGGTACTTTCGTCAATGCCGAGGGACGCTGGCAAAGCTGGGCGGGAGCGGCAAAATTGCCGGGCGAGAGCCGGCCGGGCTGGAAGGTATTGCGGGTGCTCGCGAATTTACTGAATTTGCACGGTGTCGATTACGTGAGTTCCGATGAAATTCGTGACGCGCTGAAAACACTCTGCGGCGCCGGCGCGGTCCCCGGCGCGACGGCTGTGGCGCAAGCCTACGGGATGCCCGCCGGCGAAAAATCGGCGGGCGCCTGGGTGGACATTCCGCCCTATCAGGGCGATGTGCTGGTGCGCGGGTCGGAGGCGTTGGCGAAAACCAAGGACGGGCGCATGGCCCGCACCGTGATTTGAATGTGGGAGTGGAGCCCCATTCGCGAGTGGCTGTCGAGCGTCATTACGCCGTATTGGACCTTGCCGCTGCTCCTCGCCGTACAGACGCTGATGGTCATGATTTGCATCATCCTCACCATGGCGTTCTACACCCTGGCAGAACGCAAGGTCATCGGTTGGATTCAGTCGCGGAAGGGTCCGAACCGAATCGGCGGCCTGTTGATTCCGGGCTTGGCCCAGCCGTTTGCGGATGTCATCAAACTCGTCTTCAAGGAAATCGTCATTCCGGCCGACGCGAACGGGTTCGTGTTCCGATTGGCGCCGTTCCTGTCGCTGGTACCGGCGCTTGCGATATGGGCAGTCATTCCTTTTTCTCCGGAACACGCCTTCGCCAATATCGACGCCGGTCTGCTCTATATTCTGGCGCTCACTTCCATGGGCGTGTACGGCGTCATTCTCGCGGGCTGGGCCGCCAATTCCAAGTACGCCTTTCTGGGCGCAATGCGCTCGGCGGCGCAAATCGTCGCCTATGAAATTGCCATGGGCTTTGCGATGGTCGGCGTATTGATGGCCTCGGGCAGCCTCAATATCGGCGACATCATCCGCGCGCAGCACGGCTTGTTCGGCTGGTACTGGACTTGGTTGTTCCCTCTGCTGCTGGTGTACTTCATCTCGGGCGTCGCCGAAACCAACCGCGCCCCGTTCGACGTCGCCGAGGGTGAATCGGAGATCGTCGCAGGATTCCATGTCGACTACTCGGGCATGGCGTTCGCGCTCTTTTTCATCGCCGAATACGTCAATATGATTTTGATATCGGCGCTGACGGTGATCTTCTTTTTCGGCGGGTGGTTGTCGCCGTTCGACGGTTGGCTCGCGGATGACTCGTGGCTGGCGCAACCCAGCTTTTTCTGGTTCGGTTTGAAGACTCTGTTCCCCATGTTCACGTTTTTATGGCTGCGCGCCACGTTTCCGCGCTATCGCTACGATCAAATCATGCGCTTGGGCTGGAAAGCATTGATCCCGGTGACGCTGGTCTGGTTGCTGGTCGAGGGGTTCATGGTCTATTTGCATGTCGGACCGTGGAAGGGGCAGCTGTAATGGGCATCCGCAATGTCTTGAAGACGTTTTTGCTCTGGGAACTACTGCAAGGTCTGTGGGTAACCTTGAAGGAAATGTTCAAGCCGAAAATCACGGTGAACTATCCCGAAGAGAAAACTCCGCAGAGCAATCGATTTCGCGGACTGCATGCGCTGCGGCGCTATCCCAACGGCGAGGAGCGCTGCATCGCCTGCAAGCTTTGCGAGGCAGTCTGCCCGGCGCTCGCCATCACCATCGAATCCGATGTGAGCGCCGACGGTACGCGCCGCACCACGCGCTACGACATCGATCTGTTCAAATGCATTTACTGCGGCTTTTGCGAGGAAGCGTGTCCGGTCGATGCCATCGTGGAGACGCGGCTTCATGAATATCACATGGAAAATCGCGGCGAGAACATCATGAGCAAGGACAAATTGCTCGGCATCGGCGAGCGTTACGAAGCGATGATTGCGGCGGATCGCGCCGCCGATGCGCGGTATCGCTGATGTTCCCGACCGTTCTTTTTTTTGTATTCGGCACCATTTTGGTCGCGGCCGCCCTCGGCGTGATCCTCGCCCGAAACCCCGTGTTCTCGGCGTTGCTTCTGGTGTTCTGCTTTTTCAACAGCGCGGTCATCTGGCTGCTGCTGGACGCCGAGTTCCTGGGGATAGTTCTGGTGCTGGTGTACGTGGGCGCAGTCATGGTGTTGTTCCTGTTCGTGGTCATGATGCTCGATGTCAACCTCGAGGAACTGCGCAAGGGGTTGGCGGCTTCCTGGCCTCTTGCGGTTGCGGTAGCGGGCTTCGTGGTCTTCGCCATCGTCAATGTCATCGTGGTGAAGCACTTGGGCGGGATGAGCATGAGGACCGCGCCCCCCTTGGCTGCCGACTATTCCAATACGCGAGACCTGGGCACCGCCTTGTTCACGCAATATGCCTATCCGGCGCAAATCGCCGCAGTCATCCTGCTCGTGGCGAGCGTCGCGGCGATCGTGTTGACGTTGCGCCGGCGCACGGGCGGCAAGCCGCAGAATATCGCGATGCAGGTGGCGGTGCGCGCCAAGGACCGCGTTCGAATCGTCAAAATGGCCTCCGAGAAAAGACCATGATCACGCTCACTCATGTGCTCACCCTGTCCGGAATCCTGTTTGCGATCGCAGTCGCCGGCGTTTTCCTGAACCGCAAGAACGTCATCGTGCTGCTGATGTGCATCGAACTGATGCTGCTCGCCGTCAATTTCAATTTCGTCGCGTTCTCGCGTTACCTGGGCGATATCGGCGGCCAGATTTTCGTGTTCTTCATACTCACCGTGGCTGCGGCTGAGGCTGCCATCGGTCTTGCGATTCTGGTCGTCGTGTTTCGCGAGCGCCGCAGCATCGAAGTCGAAGATCTCGACACGCTGCAAGGCTAAAGGACGAGAATCATGCAGCCGATTTATCTCACGATCGCGTTTGCACCGTTGGTGTCTGCCGTGATCGCCGGTCTGTTCGGTAAATCCGTCGGCAAAGCGGGCGCGCACGGCATCACCATATTCGGCGTGGGGATCTCATGCGTCCTCTCGTTCTACGTGCTCTACCAGATCGTGTTCAATGCCCAGGTGCCTTACAACGGCACGGTCTATACCTGGCTGCTCAGCGACGGCGTGACCATGGACGTGGGGTTCTTGATAGACCGGCTGTCCGCCCTGATGATGACCGTGGTCACGTTCGTGTCGCTGATGGTGCATATCTACACCATCGGCTACATGCAGGATGACCCCGGGTACCAGCGGTTTTTCAGCTACATTTCGTTGTTCACGTTCTCGATGTTGATGCTCGTGATGTCGAACAATTTCGTGCAGCTGTTCTTCGGGTGGGAAGCCGTGGGCGTGGTCTCCTATCTGCTCATCGGTTTTTGGTATACACGTCCGACGGCGATCTTCGCCAGCCTGAAGGCGTTCTTGGTCAATCGGGTCGGCGATTTCGGCTTCGTGCTCGGCATAGCCGCCGTGCTGCGCTACACCGGGTCGCTGGACTATGCGACGGTGTTTGGACACGCCGACCAAATCGCAGCGGCGCAGATTCACGTCGGCACCACCATCGTCTGGTCCGCCATCACCTTTACCTGCATTTGTCTATTCATCGGCGCCATGGGGAAGTCTGCGCAAGTGCCGCTGCACGTGTGGTTGCCCGATTCCATGGAAGGACCGACGCCGATATCGGCGTTGATTCATGCGGCGACCATGGTGACGGCCGGCATATTCATGGTCGCGCGCATGTCGCCGTTGTTCGAACTGTCGGAGACCGCGCTGTCTGTGGTGCTGATCATCGGTGCGACCACGGCGTTCTTCATGGGACTGCTCGGCATCGTGAACAACGATATCAAGCGGGTGATAGCGTATTCGACGCTGTCGCAGCTGGGTTACATGACGGTGGCCCTCGGCGTATCCGCCTATGGGGCCGGGATTTTCCATCTCATGACGCATGCCTTCTTCAAGGCGCTGCTGTTTTTGGCGGCCGGCTCGGTGATCATGGCCATGCATCATGAGCAGGACATGCGAAAAATGGGCGGACTCAAGAAATACCTGCCGATTACCTATTGGACTTGCTTGGTGGGTGCGCTGGCCTTGATCGGCTTCCCGGGCACCTCCGGTTTCTTTTCCAAAGACTCCTTGATCGACGCGGTTTCCCTGTCCCATCGGACGGGTTCCGGGTACGCCTATTTCTGCGTGCTGACCGGGGTATTCGTTACGGCGCTATATACGTTCCGCATGTTCTTCATGACCTTCCACGGCCGGCCGCGCATGGATCAGCACACGCAGGAACATCTGCACGAGAGTCCGTGGGTGGTGACGGTGCCGCTGATTCTGCTTGCGATTCCTTCCGCCCTGATCGGTTGGTTCACGGTCGAGCCCGTGCTCTTCGGCGGCTATTTCGATGGAGCGATTCATGTCCTGCCGGCCCACGATGTGCTCGCGCAGTTGGGCGAAGAGTTCCGCGGCTCCGGTGCTTTCCTATGGGCGGCCTTCACCGGGCTGCCGATCTGGTTCGCCGCATTGGGCGTGGGCACGGCGTGGTGGTTCTTTCTCAAGCGGCCGGATCTCGCGGAAGCGGCGGCACGCCGGTTCAACTGGCTCTACACCATACTGGTCAATAAATATGGATTCGACTGGTTCAACGAACATGCGGTCATGGCCGCAGCGCGACATTTGGGCGGGAGCCTGTGGAGATTCGGCGATCAGATCGTGATCGATGACGGCCTTGTCAACGGCAGCGCCCGCACTGTCGGCTGGCTGGGTTCGGTCATGCGCTACGCCCAGTCGGGATATCTGTATCACTATGCGTTTGCGATGATCCTGGGATTGGCGTCCTTCCTGATGTGGATTCTATGGCGGACATGATGTTCGGCGGACACCTCCTTTCGCTCCTGATTTGGCTGCCCATCGTCGGCGGCTTCGCTGCGCTGGCCTTTGGGGAGCGCATTGCCATCGCAAAGTGGCTGTCCTTGATTGTAAGCGGCTTGGCCCTCGTGCTCAGCGTGCCACTGTGGACCTTGTTCAAGACCGGCACGTCGGAGATGCAGTTCGTCGAGCGTTCGCCGTGGATTTCGACCATCCATTCACAGTACTACCTCGGAGTGGACGGTATTTCGATGCCGTTGATCTTGCTGACCACCTTCACGACGGTCCTCATCGTGATCGCGAGTTGGACGAATGTCGAGAAGCGGGTTGCGCAATATTTCGCCGCCTTTCTGATATTGGAAGGTCTGATGATCGGCGTGTTCGCGGCATTGGACGGGGTGCTGTTCTACGTGCTGTGGGAAGCGATGCTGATCCCCATGTTCATCATCATCGGCGTGTGGGGCGGCCCGCGGCGGGTGTACGCCACCATCAAATTCTTCCTGTACACGTTCATCGGGTCCCTCCTGATGCTGGTCGCGCTGATTTACCTGTATCTGAAGTCAGGCAGCTACGAACTCGCGGTGTTCCAGCATATGCCGCTGACACTCACCGAGCAGACATTCATCTTTTTGGCGTTCTTGGCGGCATTCGCGGTAAAGGTGCCGATGTGGCCGGTGCACACTTGGTTGCCTGATGCGCACGTGGAAGCGCCCACGGGCGGTTCCGTGGTGCTGGCGGCGATCATGTTGAAGATGGGCGGATACGGCTTTTTGAGATTCTCCTTGCCGATCGCACCCGACGCCAGCCGCGAACTCGATTGGCTGATCATTGCACTGTCGTTGATCGCCGTGGTGTACATCGGTTTCGTGGCGCTCGCACAGCGCGACATGAAGAAGCTGATTGCGTACTCGTCGATCGCGCACATGGGCTTCGTCACGCTCGGCATGTTCATCGGCTTTCAGATCGTGGCCGCTACGGGCAGAACCAGCGGCATCGAACTTGGCTTGGACGGCGCCATCGTGCAAATGCTGTCGCATGGCCTGGTGTCGGGCGCGATGTTCTTGTGCGTCGGCGTCCTATACGACCGGGTGCATAGCCGCGAGATCAATGCCTATGGCGGGGTCATCAATACCATGCCGAAGTTCGCGGCGCTGATGGTGCTGTTTGCGCTCGCGAATTCCGGGGTGCCCGGGACCTCCGGCTTCATCGGGGAATTCATGGTGATATTGGCATCGTTTAAGGCGAATCTCTGGTATGCATTCCTGGCCGCAACCATCCTGGTGCTGGGCGCCGCCTATACTCTGTGGCTGCTCAAACGCGTCATTTTCGGCGAGGTTGCCAATGAGAAGGTGGCGGCGCTCACTGATCTCAATGGCCGCGAATTCTTGGTGCTTGGCGTGTTGGCGGCGGCGGTTCTATTGGTCGGGCTCTGGCCCGCTCCGTTGCTGGACGTCATGCGGGCGTCCACGGCCCATTTAGCCCAGCAACTGCTGGTCTCGAAGATCGCTCCGTAAGGTTCGCACCATGAACTCCGTTGCTCAATTCAGCGTCAGCCAATTCAACGCCGGACTCGTCTACGCCTGTCCGGAGATCTTTCTTGGATCGGCCGCTTGCGCGATATTGATGCTGGACCTGCTCCTGAAAGACTCGCAGCGGCGCTGGACCGGCGTGCTGGCAGTTGCGAGCCTCTGCATCGCTGCATTTTTGGTGTCGGTGCAGCCCGTGACGGCGAAGATCGTCGGGCTGGGCGGGCTATTCGAATTGGACCGGATGGCTCAGGTGCTGAAAGTCGTTACGCTGCTGACGGTGGCGGTGGTGTTCGTGTATTCCACCGACTACTTGCAGCGCCGCTCGATCCTCAAAGGTGAGTACTACGTGCTGGGGTTGTTCGCCACCCTGGGTACGATGGTGCTGATTTCCGGTGCCAGCTTGATCACGTTGTATCTCGGCCTGGAATTGCTGTCGCTGTGCCTCTACGCCATGGTGGCCTTCGACCGCGAGTCCGGCATAGCGGCTGAATCGGCGATCAAGTACTTCGTGTTGGGGTCCATGTCATCGGGAACGCTGTTGTACGGCATGTCGATTATCTACGGAGTGACTGGGAACCTCGAACTCGCCGCGATCGCCGACGCCGTGCATAACGGGTTGGGAGACAACATCGGCTTGATTTTCGGCATTGCCTTCCTCATCGTCGGAGTGGGTTTCAAATTCGGCGCAGTCCCCTTCCACATGTGGATACCGGACGTATATGAAGGATCGCCGACCTGCGTGACCTTGTTCATCGGCACCGCCTCGAAGCTTGCGGCGTTCGCGCTCGCCATGCGCTTGCTGCCTGAGGCTCTGGCGGGCTCGCAGCCGGATTGGAGCCAAATGCTGGTGGTGCTCGCCGTACTTTCCATGGCCATCGGCAACATCGTCGCCATCGCGCAAAGCAACCTCAAACGCATGCTCGCCTATTCGACGATTTCTCATATCGGTTTCGTGCTTCTCGGAATCCTTTCCGGGACCGCGCAAGGCTATCAAGCCGCGATGTTTTATATGATCAGCTACGTGATCGTCGCTGCCGGGGCCTTCGGCATGATCCTGCTGCTGGCGCGGCAGGGATTCGAGGCGGACAAGATCGTCGATTTCCGCGGACTCAACGCGCGCAGTCCCTGGTTCGCGGGCATGATGGCGATACTCATGTTCAGCTTGGCAGGGTTGCCGCCGTTCATTGGATTCTGGGCAAAACTCGGGGTGATCCAGGCGGTGCTCGGCGTGGGGTATACCTGGCTCGCTGTCGTTGCGGTCCTGTTTTCCGTGGTCGGGGCGTTCTTCTACCTGCGCATCGTGAAGCTGATGTACTTCGACGAACCTACCGAGACAACGACCATCGGCGGCTCGGCGTTGATGCGGACGGTACTCAGCGCGAATGCATTACTGGTGTTCGGGCTTGGCGTGATCCCGGGCACCCTGCTACAGCTTTGTCAGCGAGCCTTGCAATAGGTAGAGGAGAGCAGAGGAGGGCTTGACGATGATTACGCTTTATCACTCGCCGATGACGCGGTCCGGCAGCATCTTGTGGCTTCTCGAAGAACTCGAAGTTCCCTATCAAGTCAAAATTGTCGATTTTCGCCGGCCCGACGGCAGTGGTGCCCGAGACCCCAGCAATCCCCATCCGCACGGCAAGGTGCCCGCGCTGACCGATGACAACGAGACGATTTTTGAAAACAGCGCCATCACGCTGTATCTGACCGACAAATATCCCAACAAGAAAATGGGGCCGCTCCCCGGCGAGTCGAAGCGGGGCGAATATCTCTCCTGGCTGGCGTATCGGCCCGGGGTGATGGAACCTGCAATTCTTTGCCGGCGCTTCGACGTTAAACATGTCTACGGCGCCATGGGATGGGCTCCGGCCGACGAGGTGGAAGCGGTGTTGAATCAGCACCTGAAGTCCCGTAACTACTTTCTGGGAGACAAGTTTTCGGCTGTCGACGTTCTGATAGGCGGCAGCATAAAGTTCCTGATGAGTGCGAAAATGATCCAGGAAACGCCGGTGTTGACGGCCTACGCCGCGCGCGTCACGGATCGTCCCGCTTTTCGAAAGATGGTCGAACGCGACAAACACTGAAGGAAGCCGGCGCTTTCGCAGGGGAGCGCTCTCCTAGCTTGCAAAGGGTTTACTGCCAGGTATAATGGGCGGCTCTCCGGTGCGGGGTGGAGCAGTCTGGCAGCTCGTCGGGCTCATAACCCGAAGGTCGTAGGTTCAAATCCTACCCCCGCTACCAATTTTTCCCTTCTAGATCAATAAGTTAGCTTCGCTTTGCATTCCGGTCTTTCCTGCTGCCCAGGAGACTGCGGGAGTTTTGCGGGACTTTTGGTTACAGGCTTTTTCCGCCGCCGCAATCAGGTTCGCAACCTCCGCTTCCGAGTAATGCGTCGTGATCCGTTGGCTCTTATGCCCCAAGAGATCCTGTCGATCCTCAAACGACACACCCGCCGCGCGCAGCCGCCGGCCGAATGTATGTTTTAGATCATGAACTCTCACGCGCCTGAATCCTTCTGGCGCTGCATTTCCACGAGATTTCTCCCACGCATCGGCGGCTCGCTCTCGGGCATTCTTCCAAGCAGTGCCGTACATTTTCTTGATCGGTATGACGCGACCATTTTTCTCTTGGCGCACGAAAACGTACTCCGGATGCATCCCTCGCGCTTCCTCGACTGCCGATCTGGCGATCCGGTTCAACACCACCAATCGATCCTCCGCGTTTTTAACTTTGTCACCCGGTATCACAAAAACGGATGTCTCTAACTCAGGCACTTTTCGTTCCCAGGCCCATTTCAAACTGCACACTTCCTCTTCGCGGTTGCCGGCATTCACCTTGTATAGCGCCATCCGCAGCAGGTGCTTCGGAAGTTCGCAAAACAACATTTCCTGCTCCTCTACCGAGAGAGAATGCGGCCTGCGAGCATCGGTGACCGGAAACAGCTTGATCTTTGGCGCTGCCTCCAACCACGTCATTCCTCGCTCGTCCCGCCATTCATGTGCCGCCAGTCTCAAGATTCGACGCACCTGCTCGAGTGACAGATTGATCGTCTTTGACTTCACCCCGTCCTTGCGACGTTTGTCGATAAATGGCTGCAATTTCTCCATGTACACTTGAGAAAGGCACAGATCCCCGATGAAGGGATCGAGAATCGCCAAATGGCACGCATCATCACTGATGCTTCTCTTGTGCTGGTTCTCCTCAAGAAACTTGGTTGCCGCCGCGCGAAAAGTCCTCTCTGGCCTAATCCCGTAAATCAATGCCTTTCGAATCGCCTCAATACGCTTCGCGAGTAGCGCTACCGCTTCCGCGAGGTTGCCCGTTGCAGCGCTCTCCCGAATGCGGACGCCTCTGAACTGCTTGTCGATATGCCAAATCCCACCGCGTTTTGTGAGACCCGACGTCCTCTGGTTTCCCATGGCTTTTTCCTTTCAGATTGAGCCGCGAGATGCCCGTTGCGACTCTTATACTCGTCTGCCCAACGATCGAGGTCAAGGCGATCAAAAGCCACTCCTTGCACGCCGATGGAAAGATGGGTGAGCGCGGGGCGCACCTCCCGATTAAATCGATTCTTGTCCATCCCTAAGTATCGCGGTGCATCTCGAAAACGGATGAATCGAGGTGCCACGCGACCGTGGAGCTCCTGGGAGAGGTCTGGTGACGAGCGTTGACCCGGAATGCCTTCACTCGCTCTAGCGGGCTCTGAGGCCATTTCAGGACTCTCGAGAATCAGGCGCGTGCGAGTGCCGCGCCCTGTGCCGCCGCGAGCGATTCCCTAAGCCCATACAGTTCCTTAAATCTCGTCGAGCTGTATAAGCAGGACCCGCAATGCCAAGAGGCAACAAGCGTTGGCGCGAACTGTATGAGCGAGCGTTGACGGCAGGCGATGTGTGACAGCCCAGAACACGCAAATCCCTTGAAAGCCAGGTCAAAACATCGGATCGCAGCCAACCGATATTCCGGCCGTGGTAGCGCTGTTTGCGCGGGAGACGGCCGAGCAGGGCGAGGCTTAAGACCACCCAGCGCGGTCGGCGGGTGAGGCGCGCCACATCGTGGGCGGAGAGCAGTTCCTCCCAGTTGGGCAATGGCTCGTTGACGTAAGGCGAGAGACTAACGCGATGAGATGCAACCGGTGATGCCGGCTCTACTACGCGCGAGGATTCGTCGGAATTCATAAACGACCTTCATGTGTGGTTCCGGTCGTTTAGGGTCAAGCTGTCACGTATGCGTATATGGTGCCAGTAATACAAGGCGAAATCGAGCGCAGTTTCGCGGATAATTCAGCGAAACTGATCCGCGCCGCGCTAGTCCATGAGTTCGGCAAGTATCGTGCGCGGATCGAGGCGCAGCGCCTTGGCGAGATCGATGAACTCGACGACATCAATCCGGCGTTCACCGATTTCGATGCGGGCGATGACGGTTTGCGAAGTTTTCAAGCGAGAAGCGAGTTCGTGTTGCGATAGGCGTGCAGCTTTTCGCGCGGATACCAAGGCCGCGCACAATGCGCGATGACGGCGAGATCGAAGTGTCTTCAAACTGCATGCTCCCAATTGAGAGCACGTACATATAATGCGAAAATTGACTTATGCGATTTTTGACTAAACCGTACTGTCAACCCGGGGCCGGCCGCGGCGTTTTTTAGGATTTGGAGGAAAAATGCTGATCTTGACTCGCCGTTTGAATGAAACCCTCATGATCGGTAACGAGATCACGGTCACCGTGTTAGGTGTGAAGGGCAACCAAGTCCGCCTCGGCGTGAATGCGCCGAAAAGTGTGGCCGTGCACAGGGAAGAGGTCTTTGAACGCATCGAAAACGAGCGGCGAGACGGCAATGAGCAGCAATAATATCGAGCAACGCGAATTCGCATCGGCGGTGCTCTTGCGAGGGCTGTGGTTTCTCGTGCGGCTGCCGGTGTTCACGCTCCTCATGATCTTGCACCCTGTCGTCGCGCTCGTATTCGGCGGCCTCGCGCTCGGCGGCGTCCTTACCACGATTTTCTTCGTGTCGATTCACGCGCCGCATTTTCCGGCTTGGACGATGCTCATGATCTCTATTGGCTTTGGCCTCGCCCTGATGTTCTACGAAACCTTGCTGCGGGTCTTCTCCCGGTAAGCGACCGGATCGCAATGCCAGCAATTGCGCCCGCCGTTGAATCGATCAATCAGCATGAGGCACCTGCAGCTGCGACAGCGGCCAAGTTCGACCCGATCGGCTTGTGCCAGTGCTTCTCGAAGCATCATCATTTCGTCCAGCTCGACGTGCGTCTTAGGATAGACGGCGCGATACGCCTCATAGGTCTCGCACAGACGCTCTCCGTACTCGAGCGAGATGTAAGAGGCGGGACGCGAAGCCAATTCCTGCTCGAGCGCCGGCAGCTCGAACGCCGCGCACAGGGCTGCCAGCGCCGCACCTTCGCAGCGCACGACCGGCTCCTTGAGGAACATGTCCAATGAGCTTGGCATCGGTCCACGCCGGCGCGTGCGGCTGGGCACGCCCAGACGATGGCGCAGGGTCTCCAATTGATTGCGTGTAAGCCCGGTAAGGCGACTGATGATCTTCGTTCGTACGCCATGCGAGATCAATCGGCGGCCGAGCGCCACGCGCCGATTCTCCCGCTGCAGAGCCGAATCGTCTATGGCGTAGGGATCCATGACACCACCTCGCTATATGCGCTAAGTAGGAACCGCCTTAAAACCTTGCGTCACTATTTCACTGCAAATACCGCGAAACCCCACAACGCAAGCCCGCCGGTAGGATGGAAGATTCGCTCCCAGATTTCAGGGAGACGAATCGACCATGCGAAAGAAGAAGAAAATCTTGCGACCAACGATCGTGCCGCAGCGTTGGCCGGGCGAGAGCGCCTTGGCGACGGTGCGCCAGTTGAACGCGCGCTGCGTTACGCTCTTGGCGGCCGAAAAGACCCACGACGACGAGGCCCTCTCGGCGCTCTGGGTCCAAGTGGATGCGCGGGCGTGCGAGCGAGCGGGGCGCTGCCCGGTAATCCTGATCGACTTGAACTTTCAGCGCCCCGATTGGTGGCAACGGGCGAGCCAACGAGGTACGGATCCATTGGCGACAGAAGGGGCACGCATGCCCGATTCCGAGCGCGCGGTTTCGCTCGTTCGCGAGATATTGATGGATGCTTGGACGATCAGTCGCACGATGCCGCGTGCGCTCAATCTGGTCTTCGGCATGGCATCCTCCGTTTCCGCCACCATCGCGCAGCTGGGGGCGCCCGAGATCGATCGCATCGCGGTCCAAGCTGCACGACATTTGAAGATGCGATGGCCAGAGAGTCGCAGCTTTTGGAAAGGCCTGTTGGAGGCCTCCATCGGGACGGACGATCAAGCGTTCGCGAGTGTCCATCTGCACGCATTGCAGCTTCTCGGCAGCGATACGGTATCTCGACATGGTTAACGTTCTCCCTAACATCACGTTGCGCGGTGTGTTCCGGTACCGCCGTGGAGAAGAAACGCCTGCAGCGATT
>DASYJX010000031.1:0-140563 GCA_035996065.1 Steroidobacteraceae bacterium
ATTGCAAGCGGGGACCTCTATGTGATTCCGGCATCGGGAGGTCAACCCCGTAACCTTACCCCCCAAGGCTCGGGCTCCACCTTCTGGTTTACCTGGCTGGGGAAATCGCAATCTATCTTGACCGCGGACGCGGTCAACGGCGCCAGCGGCCTCACCGAGGTGAGCGTGAGCTCGCGGACAGCGCGCACGCTGTGGCAGGGTGCGGAAACCATCACGGGGCCGGGCGACTTCGCGCGCGGGGTGTCGATCGCCGCGGATGGCAAGACCACTGCCATCATTCGAGAATCCTTCAACGAGCCGCCGGCTCTGTGGCTCGGCAAAATCGGCGCTTGGCGGCCGGCGCAGGCCGCAACGGCGGAAGCAGCGCCGCTCTGGGGCAAGGCGGAGAACCTGCACTGGACGAGCGATGAGTTTTCCGTCCAGGGCTGGCTCGTCCCTCCCGCTAAGATCGCGGCGGGCGGGCTGTATCCGATGGTGGTCTGGGCTCACGGCGGCCCTGCATGGCTCAACGCGCCGGCACGGCCCCAACAAGTCGACTACGCCACGCTGCTGGCGAATCAAGGCTACTATGTGTTTTTGCCGAATCCCCGCGGCAGCGCGGGTTTCGGCGAAAAGTTCAAGAGAGCCAACATCAAGGACATGGGCGGCGGCGACCTTCGCGACATTCTCGCCGGCGTCCGCCATGTCGTAGCGACTCACCCAGTCGATGATCAACGCATCGGCATCACCGGGTGGAGCTATGGAGGCTACATGGCCATGTGGGCGATCACTCAAACGGAGCGGTTCAGGGCGGCCGTTGGAGGCGCGGGATGCGCTGACTTGCTGTCGTACTATGGGGAGAACGGCATCGACGAATGGTTGATTCCCTACTTTGGCGCGTCAGTCTACGATGACCCCGCCGTCTATGCCAAGAGCTCGCCGATCAACTTCATCAAGCGCGTCCGTGCGCCGACGCTCCTGATCGTGGGCGAGAGCGATGTGGAGAGTCCTCCGGCGCAGTCATACGAGTACTGGCACGCGTTGAAAACGCTTGGCGTGAAAACCGAATTGGTCATCTATCCGCATGAAGGACATGAGTTCTCCGATCCCGCACACGTGCTCGACAGAACGCAACGCATCGTGTCGTGGTTCGACGAAAACATGCCGCCGTCGCCCGTAGCGCATTGACCGGATTCGGCAAATCCATGGGTTCCGACGCGCATGTAACATCCCACTGGTCGTCCCAACTCGCGGTCTATCTGGGAACCATTGGCGCTGCGGTGGGGCTCGGCAGCATTTGGCGCTTTCCGTACTTGGCCGGAACGCTGGGCGGTGGCGTCTTCGTCGGTGCGTTCGTGCTCGCGTGCCTGTTCATTGCGACGCCGCTGCTCGTCGCCGAGTTCATGATCGGCCGCTACTCGCGCCGTGCGCCCATCGACGCCGCCGGCGCCATGGCCGTCAGCCTGGGCCGCTCGCGACGCTGGAATATCATCGGCAAGATCGCCACGATCGCTGCCTTCATGATCGTGTCGTACTACACGATCGTCGCGGGGTGGGTCGTTGCCTACGCTTGGAAATGCGCGACGGGTGCCTTTGCCGGCAGGCCGCGACCGGAATTGCAATCGATGTGGCGGCACTTTTTGGCCGACCCGTGGCAGATCATGGGCTGGCAGGCATTGTTCCTGGGCGCGGTCGCCTTCATCTCTGCGCGCGGCCTCGGTCCCGGAATCGAACTCGCGAGCCGAATCCGGGCACCCGTGCTCTTTGTGCTGCTGCTCGTGCTGGACGCGTATTCGCTCGCCACCGGCGATGTGGCGCAGACCTTCCGCTTCGTTTTCGCTCCGCACTGGAGCATGCTGTCCGCCGGAGTCATCCTCGCGGCGATCGGCCAGGCCTTCTACGCCACCGGCGTCGGAATGGGAATGATGATTGCGTACGGATCCTATATGTCGCGCCGCGCGCCGCTCGTGCGGCCGGCGCTCCTGGTCAGCGGTTCGATCCTGCTCGTCTCGGTGATGGCGACGATACTGGTGTTTCCGCTGGTGTTCCGCTTCCACATGGATCCGGCAGGCGGGCCGGCCCTGGTTTTCGATGTCTTGCCGACCGCGTTCGCGCTCATGCCGGGCGGCCGCTTCATCGGTACGATCTTTTTCGTGTTGCTGATCTTCGCTTCGCTGACGCCGTCCCTCGCTGGATTCGAGCCTGTGGTCGCTTGGCTGCAAGCGCGCGGGATGGGGCGCGGGCGTGCCGCGCTAACCAGCGTGTTTGCCGCGTGGCTCGCCGGCATCTGTTCGGTGCTCTCCTTCAACGTGCTCGCGAACTGGCGCCCGCTCGAATGGATACCGATACTGGCCGGCAAAACGATGTTCGAAGTGGTCGACTTCGTATCCGGCAATCTGCTCTTGCCGCTGTGCGCACTGCTGACCTGCCTATTCATAGGCTGGCGCCTCGACCGGGCGACATTCGCCGCTGAACTTGACGGCGCGTCGGCGCTCGTGACGAACGTGTGCCGCATCCTGCTGCGCTACATCTGCCCTCTCGCCATTGCCGCGGTGCTGTTGGCGGCTGTGTTCCAGGGACGCGCCGTAGCGGCGGCGAACTTCGCGCCGTCCACGGTGCAGACGAGAGCCAATGCCGCCGTCGCGGTGATCCAAGGAACAATGACGGCGCCAGGGCTGCGAGCGCCCGTGCGCGTGCAACGCGACCATTGGGGCGTGCCCCATATCTATGCGGGAAACCAGCATGATCTGTTCTTCGCGCAAGGTTTCGTCGTCGCCCAGGACCGGCTGTTCCAGATGGAGCTCTGGAAGCGCTCGGGTCAGGGCCGGCTTGCGGAGATACTCGGACCGGATGCGATCGAGCGCGATATCAACGCACGGCGCCTGCGCTACCGAGGCGATATGGCTAGCGAGTTTCAAAGCTATGCGCCGGATGCCAAATCGATTCTCGAAGCGTTTACGTCCGGCATCAATGCCTACATCGATGCATTGCATCGGCCGGGCGGCCCGGGAATGCCGGTCGAATTTCAAATCGCGGGCTTCGCTCCGGAGCATTGGCAGCCGAAGGACTGCCTGAACCGGCTAGCCGCGTATTCCATGATGGGAAACGCAACCCAAGAGTTACGGCACGCCGAACTCCTCTCTTTGGTGGGTACGCGCGACGCCACTGAACTCTTCGACTTCGACCCCGCCATCATGTTGGATCCGCCGCCGAACGCAAACTACGCGGGTTTGTCCGCAAAATTTCTGAAAGACATCGTCAGCAGCGACCATCGCACCCCGCTTGCGCGGCAATCCCTTCAGGAGAGCAACAACTGGACCGTTGCCGGGAGCTTGAGCGCGACCGGGAAACCCTTGCTCGCGAACGATCCTCATCGGGTCATCGCCGAGCCTTCGCTGCGATACGTCGTGCATCTCGTGGCGCCGGGATGGAACGTCATCGGCGCCGGTGAACCGGCGTTGCCGGGCGTCGCCGCGGGCCACAACGCACAAATCGCCTGGGGATTCACAATTTTTGGCCTCGACCAACAGGACCTGTACCTCGAAGATCTCAATCCCGCGGATCGGGAACTCTACGCGACGCCGAGCGGCTGGCAGCGCATGGAGACGCGCATCGAGACTATTCGGGTGCGCGATGCGAAGCCCGTCGAGGTCCGGCTGAAATTTACCAGCCATGGTCCGATTCTCTGGGACAGCGGCGACCGTGCGCTTGCCTTGCACTGGGTCGGATCGGAACCCGGCACTGCCGGCTATCTGGGATCGCTCGCTCTTGATCGCGCCGAGGATTGGCGCCAATTCGAGTCCGCCATGGAGCGCTGGAAGGTGCCTTCGGAAAACATCGTCTACGCGGATCGCCGCGGCAACATCGGTGAGCATTCGACGGGCCTGGCGCCGTGGCGGAAAAATTGGACCGGCTTGTTGCCGGTACCGGGAAACGGACAGTACGAATGGAGCGGTTTCGTCCCCAATGCCGAACTACCGCATAGCTTTAACCCCGCTGAGGGCTTCATTGCGACCGCCAACCAAAAGATGATCCCGGAAAACTACGGGTACGCCGTCGGCTATGAGTGGGCTCCGCCGGTACGCTACATGAGAGCCCGGGAACTACTCGAAGGCGCGAAGCACGCAGGCAACAAACTGACCGTGGCCGACATGGAGGCCTTTCAGACCGACGTCGTATCGCTGCACGCGCGGGCGCTGCAAAACCTCTTGCGGACCGCGCTGGCCGATGTGCCGGACGCGCCCAACCAAGACCGCTCCGCGGCGAAACTATTGCTTGACTGGGACTGCTCGCTGCGCGCGGATTCCGCGCCGGCGGCTCTGTACGAATTCTGGGTCGCCGAGCTGCGTAAAGCCGTCTCGGCACTGGCTGCGCCGGACATTGCTCGGACTGCGTTGGGCGAGCTGTCTGCCCAGCACGTGATCGCCGAATTGACGAAGGCTCGCGCGGAGGTATTCGGTTCCTCGCCCGCGCAAAGGCGCGACCGCGCCTTGCTCGATACCCTGGAGACAGCGCGAACCCGCCTGATTTTGCAGCAGGGTGCCGACATGCACCGGTGGTCCTGGGGACAATTGCACCAGGTCCGCTTCCTGCACCCGCTCGATCAGGCGACGGGCGGAGCGGACCTGCTCGATCGAGGGCCCGTGCCACGTGGCGGCGATGGAGACGTCCTGCAGGCGACCGGATTCGGAGACGATTCTTTCGCCCAGCTCACCGGGGCCAGCTACCGGGAGATCTTCGATCTCGCGGACTGGGACGAATCCCGGGCAATCAATGTGCCGGGACAAAGCGGACAGCCCAGCAGCAAACACTATGACGATCTCGTAGCCCTATGGAGCGAAGGTCGGTATTTTCCATTGGCCTACTCCAGGAGCGCCGTCGACCGGGCTACGACCGACACGTTGCAACTGCTACCGAGCGCCGGGCGCAAAGACGAGAGTCCGCGGCCGTGACCGAGCCGCCGCAGGCAGTATTCCTGAGCTATGCATCGGAAGATGGCGAGGCCGCCCTGCGGATCTGCGAAGCTCTGCGCGCCGCAGACATCGAGGTATGGCTGGACCGGAGCGAGCTCCGCGGCGGCGATGCCTGGGACACGGCAATCCGAAGACAGATAAGGACCTGCGCTCTATTCGTCCCCTTGATCTCCGCGAGTTCGCGTGCCCGAGCCGAAGGATATTTCCGGCTCGAATGGAAGCTCGCCGTGGACCGCTCGTATCTGATGGCGGCGGACAAGGCATTTCTATTGCCTGTCGTAATCGATGGCACGCGCGAGGGGGATGCGCGAGTGCCGGAGAAGTTCTGGGAAGTTCAATGGACGCGACTGCCGGAGGGGCACGCCTCGCCGGCTTTCATCGAACGAGTGAATCGTCTGCTCTCGCCTGCCGTACCGCACCCGCCTGTGCCGCAGTCGTCCGCGCCGCACACGCCGCTCGAAGCAACAGCGGCCGCTGCGGCGCTTCGCGCGGGGCCGGCGCAGGCTGCGCGGCGCGCGGCCGAACACGACGCACTCAAATCGCGGGGAACACCGCACGCAACATCGCACGCATCGCCGCACGCATCGCCGCCCGCATCGTGGCGGGCATTGCCACGGGTGCGTGCCGGCGTGCTCGTGGTGGGTGCCGCGTCACTTCTCGCCGTCGGCTACGTCTTGGTCGACCGATTCCGCGCGGCACCGCCTCCCGCACCGGGATCTCGGACGACCGCGGGGCCGATGAGCGAGCAGTCGATCGCGATCCTGCCGTTCGTCGATATGAGCGAGAAGAAGGACCAGGAGTATTTCTCGGACGGGATTTCCGAGGAGCTGATAGACCTCGTCACCCGAGGCACCGACCTGCGCGTGCCGGCCCGCACCTCATCGTTCTACTTCAAAGGCAAACAGGTCACGATCGCGGAGGTCGCAAAGGCGCTTGCGGTCACTCACGTGCTTGAAGGCAGCATCCGCAAATCCGGCAACACGATTCGGGTGACGGTGCAGCTGATCCGCGCCGCCGACGGCTATCATCTCTGGTCCTCGACCTATGACCGCGAGTTGAAGGACATCTTCAAGGTTCAGGACGACATCGCCGCAGCAGTCGTCGAGGTGCTCAAGAGCAAGCTTGCGGCGCCCGCTGCGGGCAGCCGGCCAACCAACCCCGATGCCTACAGCGAGTTGCTGCTCGGCAGGCAGTTCTTCAACCGCGGCAATCCGGCCGGCTTCAAGAGCGCGATCGCAGACTACCATCGTGCGATCACGCTCGATCCCGGCTATGCGGCTGCATACGCCGGACTCGCCATGGCCGAAGCGTACTGGGCCGATAACGGCGGCGAGCCGGCCGACGTGGAGCGCGCGCTCGCGGATGCCGATAAGGCGATCGCGCTCGCACCCCATCTGGCCGATGGCTATGTAGCGCGCGGATGGCTGCGTTTCAGCCGCAAGTGGGACTGGCAGGGGGCGCAGGCGGATCTCGAGAAGGCGATCCAGCTCGATGCCGGCGACAGCACCAGCGAGCGCCGCTATGGCGGTCTGTTGGCCTCGCTCGGCCGGCTGCCGGAAGGAGTGTCCGCCGCACGCAAGGCCATCGACATCGATCCGTTGTCGAATGCCGCCTGGGGGAATCTGGGCGTCTATTACAACGGAGCCGGTCAGTACGCCGACGCACGCAAGGCACTCGACCGCGCTCTTGAGATCAATCCCGATTCGGTCTACGCGAGCTGGAATCTCGGGCTGACCGAGTTGCTCGATGGCCGTGCCGAACAGGCGCTGGCCGCATTTCCCGGGTCCAATGCGGCGGCCTTTCATCAAGCAGGCCTTGCGATGGCGCACCACTCGCTCGGTCATGCGGCGCAATCGCAGGAAGCGCTCGATGTTCTCGTGGCGAAGCTCGCCCAAGGCTGGGCTTACCAGATCGCCGAGGTGTACGCCTGGCGCGGCGAGCGCGACCAAGCCTTCGATTGGCTGCAGCGTGCGTACACGCAGCACGACGGCGGCTTGATCCAAATCAAATACGACCGGCTCCTGACATCGCTGCGCAACGACGCACGTTACGCAGCGCTGCTGCGTCAGATGAATCTACCGCACTGACCACAGCCGAAAGATTGCGTCATCGGTCTCGTTTGTGCTGCTCATCGTCGCATCCCGCGACCGTGACCGCACTGAAATTCGACGGGCCGCTTCGCAGCGTCGTCCCGGGCGCACCCGGATTTGTCACCGACGCGACCACGAAATAGGTAAAGGTCGCCGACGAGTTCCCCGAATGGGCGCTGCCTTCGCACTTGTCCGAATCGCCGCCGCCGCCGTGCTGTCCGACGCTGTCGAGAAAGTGCGTAACCGTGCCCGGAAGAGTCGCCACCAAAACCAGGGTCGCGAGCGTGGCCGGTGTGACCGTGCTGCCCGCGACGCGGTAGAGTTGGTAGCTGATCACCGTACCCACCGGGGGCGCCGCCCAGTTAAGCTCGGCGCCTTGCGGGCCCGCGGCCGACCTCAGTGAGTTCGGCGTCCCACCACCGACCGATGCCGCTACCTGCGGAGTCGGCTCGCCTTTGCTCGCCGGGCCGTCAAACGAAGCACCGAGATCACCGTAGCCTAAGTCCCCATAGCCCAAATCCCCATATCCTAAGTCGCCGTAGCCTAAATCCCCGTAGCCCAAGTCACCGTAGCCTAGGTCGCCGTAACCCAGATCGGTTTTCAACGTGTCCAGCGACAGTCCGCCGCCGAGCGGCGGCGCCGGCGGTGTGGGCGCAATCCCCGTGGCGGGATCGACGACGCTATAGCTCAGCGCCCGGCTGCCCACGCTCCGGCGGCCGCCGATCTGGCGCAGATCCAGGGTCGAATAGTCGTCGGCGCCGGTAAACATCTCGCCCACGACGGCATCGAAGTTGGCGTTTTGCGACTGCGTTCCTGCGATGATGCCGTTGGCGTTCCAGTCGAGCGCCCCGCCGACGCGCGGAGCCGCATCGGCGATGACATACGCGGGCTCGGTTGCGCTGACCGGGGTGCCGTCGCAGTGGCGCGGCGCGGGGGTCGTGCCGATTGCAGAGTCAATGAAGTTGCTCGCGAGCGGCGCGTACCAGCGCGCTTGATACGCCGGCGTCGCGCCGAGGCCCGTGGCCTCTACCAATGCGCTCTCGTTGAGCGTCGGCAGCAGTTGGCGCGAATAATCGATGACGGGTACGCCTTGGCTGTTCCACAGTCCGCGCACCTGGAACATGTAGTTCATCACGCTTTGGTAGTTGGGCTTGCAGTTGGCCTCGAGCACGCCAGAGGGAGACACACCGCCATGGCGCAACCCAAAGTTATGGCCGAGCTCATGCATGAGAGTGGACGCTTGAACGAAGCTCGTGCCGACTTCGTTATCCCAGAACCCCAACGTGATCATGAGATCGCCGCCGTTGGAATCTGCGATCCCTGAGTTGGCGACCGGTACCCGCGGATTCTCAATCGATGGGTAACCGAGTGCGTGCGCCAGGAGCGCGTAGTGGAACACGTCTTTCCTGTTCCGGGGCATACGCGGTTCGCAGCCGGTCTGGCCCAGCGTGCACGGGACCGTATGCGTCTCGACATCGACCGGCGCGTCGCGAAAAGCGCGCTCGCCGTTCTTCCACCCGACCACGCCGGCGTAGCCCGGAAAGGCGCAGGGTACGGGCGGATTCGAGCCGGCCAGCGTGCCTGCCGCGGTGCATAGCACTTCGGCAATCCTACCGGCCTTTGGTGCAGCCGCGGCAGAAACGATCGCGCAGTCGGGCGTCCACGTCGCAGCCACTGCGCAACCTGCGGGGGTCAACGTCGCGGGAGGCTGATAATTGCCGCCCACATCGAAATGGATCGCGATCGGGCATTGGCCTGACGATGCACTCGCGGAGCAGGTGCCGCCTGCGACCAACGACGGGCGCGGCGCCGCGTTATGGAAGGCCGTAGCGATGGCATCGAGTGTCGGCTTCGTCGGCAAGTGCGTGTGACCGTCGCTCCCGACCATGTAGTCGATCTGGACGAACACGTCCTGGACGTCTGGGTTTGCGCCCATCAGCTGCAAGTTCGGCAGCGCGCCGCCCGTGGGCTCGGTCAACGGCCAAGTGCCGTACACCGATGCGAGCCGCGAGGGCTTCGATGACCATTCCGATTGCGATTCCCAGACATCGAGCAGCCCGTCACCGTCGCGATCCTGGACTACGGTGCTGAGCATGCTCGCTCCGAAGGTGAGGCAGCCGCAGTTCCTTTGCGTGCCGCCGCTGACCGACACCCTCGCTTTCATCGCGCCGGCCTCGAGAGGCAGGGGGAATGTGATGACATCGATGCCTGTTGCGGTCGAACCGGCCGGGTTGCCGCCGCCGCCGCTGCCGACGAACGGGTTGGCCGCGACTCGCTGATTGTCGGCTGCGGCGAGCGTACTTGTGACTTGCACCGTTTCTTGAAGGCCAGGGCGTCCGTTGCCGACAATCTGTGTCAGCTTCGCGCTCGGCGCGCTCCGCGATGCCTCGTAAAATCCCTCCATGGGAACGGTCAGCTGCGGAGTTCCTTGGTTCAGCGTGAAACCGCCGTCGTAAATCACGATCGACTTGAGGGGCAGCTTGGGCGCCGAGTAAGCGAGCGGCAAGCTACCCGGATCATAGCCCGCAACGCGGTAGACGACGACCAAGCCGGCGCCCAGCGTCGATGGCAGGCGGCGCCCAGAGCCCGCATCCGGCAGTGTGACCTCGTGCGGACCCGCTGCCACGACACGGACCGGCTGAGTCGGGTCGGCGGGCGTGATGCGTTCGAAGTATGGCAGCACGTCCGAACGGTAGACGTACACCCTCGAAGCGCCGCTGGGGGCATTGTCGGCGTCATCGCGATCGTCGCCCTCGCCTGCTACGCAGGCCGGGGAACCCCCCGGATTCACGAGCACGGCAATGTGGGCAATGTCGTTCCTCTGAAACCGCGCGCCGGCTAGTGTGGCCGCCACCGGTCCGCTGCTCGGACCGAGCGTCTCCCAGTAAAGGTACGCCGCGACGATTTCGGCGCCGGCCGGAATCTGACTCGGGTCGATGGTGATCGTGCCGGTCGCAAACCCGTTGACGCCTTTGCCGCGCAGTCCCACGCCCCCAGCGACGTAATCGCCGGTCAAGAAATAGTTTTTGAAAAAGCCGAGCGACTGTCCCGCTTGCGCGCTCGACGCTCCGAGCAGGAAGAACCCGAGGGCCAAGCGACCCCAAAACGCGTGCATGCCGCGGCCAACTTCACAAGTGCTGCTCATGATTTGATCTCCCTGTTGGCGCGACGGATGCACGCATGAAGGTCGAAAACCTTCCCCACCCACTTTTGCGCTTGTAATGCCGAACGCCTGGGCGCCCCTCGTTCCCGGGTGTGCATCTTACTCAGAACGCGAGAGGTTCACATGCAATCGGCATATTACTTATTGCGCGTGCCGACCAAATCCCCCGCGCCATTCGGATTAGCATAGGTTAGTAGTTATGCGACGGTGTCGCCACTTGCACCACCCTCACCACCACCAAGATGACGGCCACGATCAGGTAGCCGCGCAGCACGATCATCCAGCAACGGTTCAACCGCGACAGCCGTAGCGGCGCCAACGTCTCGAGCGGCGCCATGCGATAGCTATTTAAGACCTGCGGTGTAGCGGTGATGCGCGACGGACTGCGACGCCCGGCCACGAGTGCGGCAACTGCACCTAGGAAAGCGAGGCCGCCGCCCACGGACAGGAGCACGGAGATCTGCGCACCCGTCATGCCGGGAAACAGCACTGCGGCGGTGAGGATGAGCGACATCGTGACCAGAATGCCGATGACCAGCATGGTGAACAAATTGACCCGGCGCGAATTGATCCACGGTCCGAGCACGGCCGAGTCGTTGCAAAGCAGCAGCAGAAAAACCGTCGCGCTCGGCAACAACACGCCGGCGAGTGTCTGCACGGCGTTCGTGAGCAATCCCAGAGGGGCGCCAGGCACCATGACCAAGGCGGCAGCCCCGCCGATGAGACCGAAGTACACTACATAGAAGAGTTTGGCCTGACCGGGTTTGCGATGCAGGGAATGCTTCGCCGAGAGGACGTCGCCCACCGCGTAAGCCGTGGACAGCGATACCGCCGCTGCCCCGATGAGACTTGCATCGATGAGCGCAATCGCGAAGAACACGCCCGCCACCGGGCTTACGTACTTGCCGAGACCGGCGGCGACCGCTCCGGCATCCCTGAACTGCCCGAATTCGGGTTGGCCTGAGAATGCCGCTGCGCAGAACGCCATCATCGCGGCCGCGCCGGCGACGACTATGGCGATGCCAATGACCAAATCGGCGCGTTCATAAGGAATAAAGCGCGTCGTGATGCGCTTGTCGATGACATAGCTTTGCTGGAAGAACAGCTGCCACGGCGCCACGGTCGTTCCCACAATCGCGATGATCAACAGCATCACGTCGGCGAGCACCGAGTTCTTCGGCAATCCCGGCACCAGGAAGTCATGCGTCATACTGGTCCAGGAGGGGTGTGCCATGAAGAAGATCGGCATCAGGATCAAGCTGCCGACGACGAGGGCCAGTGCGAAGATCTCGAAGCGTCGAAAATTGCCGCTGCTGACGGCGGTCATGATGAGGAGCGCAGCAGCGCCCACGCCCCAGCCCTTTGGCATTCCCAGATAGTCGAGCCCGAGACTCACCCCGATAAACTCGGTGACAATGGTCAACGCGTTCAAAATGAACAGATCGACGACGCTGAATGCACCCCAAAACTTGCCGAATCGCTCGAGAATCAGCCGTGCATGTCCCACCCGGCTCACAGCGCCCAGCCGCAGCACCATTTCCTGGTTCACGTACAGCACCGGTATGAGTATTGCGAGCGTCCATAGGAGAGTCGTGCCGTAGTTTTGACCGGCTTGGGTGTAAGTGCCGAATGCGCCCGCATCGTTATCGCCAACCATGACAATGAGCCCGGGTCCTATGATCGCCAGGAGCGTGGTCAGGCGGTGCCGCCAGGTCAGTCTGGGCGCGACATCGTCCTGCAGCAGCGTGCCCAGCGCACCCCGAATATCTCCGATGTGCGCTTCATCCAGTGCCGCGCTTGCAGATCCCTGCGCTGGGGCGCTTAGGCGAAGTGCTTTGGTCATGACGCCTTCACATGCGCCGACTGACCGCAGACAGCGGACATGACGTGGCACACATATCGAACGCGATCCTGGGCGCCGAACACCGGATCCCGCACGTGTTTGATCTTCATCGTTCACTCCTCAAAGCGCAGCGCCTTTTGGCGCCGGTCTCAAAACCGCATGCGGGAATGCGTGGGAGTCGTAGCAAGCCTGTTCCCGGGACTAAGCCGTCCTGCGGTACAAGGCGTGGGTATGGATCAGGGAAGATAGATCCGAGCGCAGAGGTTCGAATCTGAGGCCTTCCGCACTCGGCGGAAAGCCCGAAAAAGTCTTTAAGGGCTAAGCGAGCCGAGTAATAGTCGCTGCATCATCGCAGCATCCAAAACCACATTTACTACTACTGCCCACGGAGCGCCTCGCATTACCTACGATCGCGCGACCTTACGCTTTCAGGGGGATTTTGTAAATAGTCGGAGATCACTTTTTACTCGGCTTTTAAAGGCTGGGATATCATACCCCCTTAGGGTATCCCGAAGCGGCAGGCTCACAGTCTCCGCCGCACCCCGTCTAGGGAATGGCCTGACGCAGCAGTGCGGCCAGGCTGTCCCGCCGGGTATCGCCCGTGGAGCGGGCGCTCTCTTTGCCGTTCTTGAAGACCACGATGGTGCTTTGCTGCGTGACCCGAAGGGATTTTTTCAATGCCTTTTCAGTGTCGAAATTGGCGACGTACAAGGTTACCGGCCTAAGCTCCGGCGTTTGCGCCAGGTCCTTCAGTGCCGGGGCCTGTGCCCGGCACGTGGGACACCAATCGGCATGGAACACCACGGCGAGGGGCTTGCCGGCCGCCCGCATCGAATCGTATTGCGCTTGATCAAACGGAACCTCCGCCGCAGGCGTCAAAGCCGCAAAACAAACCCACATCAGGGAAAAAGTGATGGCGATGAGTGGCTTCATGTTCGGTCCTCCGAGTAAGGCGACATGCAATTGACCGGCGATCGAAGCCGATTATTGCAGATGTCGTTCCGGGGCGAAAACACGTGCATGATTATTTTCCCCTGGCGAATACCGGGTTATCGATCGTCCCGCCGATATGGAATGGGAACGATAGCTTGCCATCTTTCAGCGTCGCTCCGGCGGCCAGCCGCGCGAACAGGTTCGTCAGGAATCCCTGCTTGGAGGTAATCTGCGCCACGCCCTGGTAATTCAGTTCGTCGGAGCCGGACAGGCTGACACTTCCCGAGCCGTCTACGTCCACTCCGTAACCGTCAATGTCGATGACCTTGCTGGATATTCGCTCGTGATCGAGCTCCAAATCCGTCGAAACGAAATTGAACGAAGAAGGATCGTTCTTGGCGGGGCCGAGATCGTTATAGTGCGCCAGCTTCATGAGGTTCGCATTGAGCTTGAGGCTAGGCACCTGGCCGTCCCGCACCGTCAAATGCCCGCTGCCGTGCAGTCCCTCCAACGGGCGCTCCGAATGCTCGATGTCTCCGGCGATCTTCAGCTCGCCCTCCATCTTTCCCGTCATTTTTCCGCGGGCGTTTTTAAACGCCGTCAGAAGTTGCGCCACATCGATTCGTTTCATCGTTGCGTCAGTCTTGAAGCTGGATTTCCTTCCCGAGAATTTGAACGAGAACTCACCGCTCGTATTTCCCCCATACGTCTCCGCTTTCACGTTCGTGAACGAAACTTGTCGCGATTGCAAGCGGATAGCGGAGTTCAGATTTCTCGCCTCGATCGATCCGAACTTCAGCGATGCCGCTTTCAGCGTCCCTTGGCCATCGAGCGTCGTCGAAACCGGATTGGCGATACCCTGCGCATCCACGTCCTCAAGTTCGCTGAAGACTTCATGCGCTTCGAAAAAAACGGGGCCCGGAGCATCGGAGGGCAAAAGGTTCGACAGAAGCACGTGGCCCCGGTTGATTTTCACTCGCGCAATCGTGCCGATCACAAATGAGTTCGGCTTGTCCTTTGCCCCGGGATTTTCGAAGTTCCACGGCCCGTCCGGGTCCGACACCAGATTGATGATCGGCTGTTCCAGCACCAGCGACCTGATCACGAGTTCGCGGTGCAGCAGCGCCCAGAGGTCAATCTGAGCGTCGATCCGCGCCACTTTCAGGACGTAACTGGGGGGAAACAGTGGCGGGCTCTTGGCGCCGAAGTCCTCCACGTGAATCGCAACCTGCGGAAAGAACGTCAGCGCCAGCCGGCCGATCTCGATTTTCTTCCCGGTACTCTCTTCCAGATAGGAGATGGCTCTCAGCCGGTAGCGATCGGCGTTGAGCAGGGCCGGTACAACCAGAATGGACGTGAAGAGCAATCCGGCGATGACCGCAATCATGAGCTTGGTCCTGCGCCGGACAGTCATGGCCCCCTCCGCCTTTCAGACTGATGGGCCATGTCGACATTCACCCTCGAGCGGCATTTGAGCGCGTTCATGGCGTCCAGCGGTACACCGCCCCTGGAAACGGCGCTTTCCACTGTTCGAACGCCCCCGTGATGTACAGCGTGTCCGCGCCCGTACTGCCAAAGGCAAGGTTGGTAACGTAGGGCGTGGGAACATCGATCGTGCGCACGAGCTTTTTGTCTTCGGTCACGACCAGCACGCGACCGGATCCGTTTTGGGCGATGTAATAGTTTCCGTCGGGACCCAATTTCATTCCGTCCGGTCCGTTGTAGGCGTCCGCATGGGCAGTGGGCGGCGCGAGGTCTTGCAGGCGCGCCCACACGACCCGCGCCCCTAAAGTCCCGCCTGGCTGTATCGGGAAGGACAGGATCCTCCCGGCCAGCATCTCGGCGACGAGCAGATGCCGGCCGTCTTTCGACAGCGTCAACCCGTTCGAATAATGAATGGTGTTTGCCACTTCGCGTACGTCTCTGCCGTCGGCCGAAACGTGCAGTACGGATCCGGTAATGGGTGCGTTGATTTCATAGACCCCGGATGCGGAAAAATAGATGCCGCCATGGCCGTCTGCAGTCATATCGTTAGGACCGGCGAAGGGCTTGCCGGAACTGTCGTTGGCAATGGTACGTACCTCTTTTCCATGAGCATCGAGCTCCACGAGATAATTTCCGTCGTAACAAGCAACCAACATGTGGCGGTCGCCGAAGAAAATCAATCCGGAGGCGCCGCAATGATCCTTGCGCCAATATTCTTTCGATTCCCTACCGTCCCAGATCTTGATGCCGTCGCCCGCATACTCGGCATAGAGGAGCCGTCCCTGATCCCACAACGGTCCCTCGGGATACCGCGCGTGCGCCTCGATGAGCTCGACCCGGGCTTCGGCAAGGCCCATACGCAGGCATAGGATGAAAAATGGAACAAGAGTTAGGTTACGTGCCCGCATGAAGACCTCTGGTCAAACTCCGATGCGGTGTCCACCGCTGTCGGGTTGAAGCATATCTTCGCGTGCGGCGCTTGTGCACGAACCAGATTGAGCAATTTCCCCAACAGCAGCATGTGCATTGGCGCGCGAAGTCCGGTCCCCATCACGATGCAGTCGAACAATTGCCACGCGTTACGCGTACAGCCAACGTGAACTCAGAAATAAGTAACCGTCAGCACCGGGGCGCGCATTGCCCGATCCGCTCCCGTGGTGTCATTGATTTCGATCAGGACGGGAATCGCCGGCCCTAAGTCCTCCATGATGCGCACCTGGAAGTCATTAAGGCCCTTGAGCTGCGCTTCCACCATCAATGAAGTGACATCAATTGACACGTTGGTACCGACATCTCCCCGAGTAAAGGGCGGCGAAACGCTGATGGATGCAAGCGGCGGCTGGATGGTTCGATCGAAATCAGAGGCGATCAGCGTCGGCGGCTGAAAAGCGACCAGCTCGATGAGAAGCGGAAGCGAGCCGGTGCTCGGTTGGAGGCTGTTGATATATATGTCAAGGAATGCCGTATCGATCGTCGCGGCAGACGGGACACCCCCCGTGCCCGTCAGTGGAAAGTCCAGGAACGTCCGGAATTCATTGAGCGTCGCGGGATCGATACCCGCAAAGACGCTTTGAACCGTAGGAGACATCCCCTGAGTTACCGTAAATGAAGCCGACGATGTTTGTTCAATATCGCCGTCAAATGCCGGATCGCTCAGTATCTGAGTCGTCACTCGGGGGGCCGGGGGTGGGCTGCCACCGTCCCCGCCGCCGCACCCCGTGAGTCCGAGAGCGGCGAAGGCCAGGGCAATCGAGAGTGTTTTAAGGTAGGCCATCTCGGATCCAGTTTAACACTTGTTCGACAAATACGCCCCGACCCGCGGGCCTACAAAGAGCCTCATCAAACTATGGCGTGTTGAAAAATTTTCAAAAGTCACCGCCGGCTACCGAAGGACACGTCAGATTCACGAATCCTTGAACACGGCCTCGTGCCGCGCACATATGGCGGGCCAAAGTGTCGCCGCTTCGGGCACATTGAGGTCGAACTTCTCTTGAAGCGCCGATACCAAGCCCTCGGCTGATGCAAGATGGATCTTGTCTTCGCCCGCCGCGTGCAGAGTCGTCAGCACGCGGCCCCGCAGCGATATGTGCGTATCGCGCATTCGCCGCTGCACGACCAGGTTCTGCACGAAAGGAGATTCTGGATTTGTTTGTAGCATGGCGCATTTTTCCGCAAAGCGCGCTTCGTCGGCCGCTCCAATGAAGAAGTCGAAACTGAAAGGGCCGCCATGTGCCCGTTCGGAAAATCGCCAATAGCCATCGCCCATATCGGTCAGCGTAAGTTGGTAAGGCGAATGATCGTGCCCGGACGCTTCCAGCGGCAAGGGATAGGACAAGCTTCCGCCAAAACCCACGTCGACGAGATAAGGCCGGCCGAGCCGCACCAGCAAACACAAATGATTGCCCATTTGCACGTCGCCAACATGTTCGCGCATGACGCCGGCGCTTGTCCGCACGACATCGAAGCCGATCTCCCGCAGCGCCCAGCCCAGCAGGCCATTCAATTCGAAACACCAGCCGCCGCGTCGCTGTCGGACGATTTTGTCATAGCAGGTATCGAGATCAAGTCTCACGGGGCGGTGAAGTTGGACGTCGAGATTTTCAAATGGCACGGCGCGAACATGAGCCCGCTGCAGTTCCCGGAGAGTTTCCAAATCGGGGCGCGCAGTTCCGTTGAAGCCGATGCGTTCGAGGTAAGCCGCCAGCCTGGGCGATTTTTGATCGATGCTATTCATCAGACGTTGGCTTCTGCGTTCGGTGAAACGCGCGATTCAATCGGCGCTCTTCGCCGCCACGTCCCGAGCTTCTTTGAGGGCCGTCCAATTGGGGGCGAATTTAAGGGCCTCGTCGTACTTCATTACCGCCTCCCTACCGTGACCCTGACTTGCAAGCATGTCGCCCCATGCTTTCAGAGGATCAGCCCAATGCGGACCTCGCTTGTTGGCGTCCTTGAATTTGGCTTCGGCAGCCGGCAGGTCGCCACGCGCGGCAAGCGCCAGTCCCCAGGAATAATAAGAAGCGGGCAGATCGGGCGCCAGTGCGACAGCCTCAGCGTACGCTTTCTGTGCGCCCGCCCAATCGCCGCGGCCATTGAGGATGTCGGCCCGAAAACGATAACAGTCAACAAACGTGCCGGCGGACTTGAGCACGGCATCTGCCTTGTCAACGTGTCCTGCGGCTTCTTCGGCGGGCGCAATCCAGCAAGGGAACCCCGGAAAATTGAACGTAACGGAGGGATTTACGAACAACGCACCAAAAGCTTCCATTTCTGCCGCCGCTCGAGCGGTATCGCCGGCCTCCGTCGCGAGGCGTCCGCGCAGGAAGTGGCTCATCACGGGAATGCTTTCGTCCGCGGGGTCGGGTTTGACGGTCTGAAGCGCGATATCGGCGGCGACCAGATCATGCAGCCGGATGTCGACATCGCTGATGGCGATCCCAACATCGCTGCCGACATTTGATCCGACGCCGCCGTTGGCATTGGCGTCGGCGATGAGCGCGTCCCGCCAAGCTTGCAGATTCCAGACGAGCACATCGACGTTCTGGTAGTAGGTCTCAGATGCTCGGCCAGGCCGGCCGCCGGCAGTGCGGCGCATCTCCTCGCCGGCGCGCCAGGCACCTTCCTCGTCTCCCAGTACCCAGAGGGCGTTGATGACGTTGTTGTAAGCGACCCAGTAGTCAGGCTTCAGTTTCAGCGCTGCGCGATACAGAGCGAGCGATTCGTGGACTTTCCCGGTCGCGGCCAAGGCGTTGGCCCAGGTATTGAGAAGAAAGGGCCGGTCGGACATGTCCGCGCCGGCAAAGGCGGATTGGCTGAAGGTGATTGCCTCCTGATTGCGTCCCCTGTTCGTCAGGTAGTACGCCCACAACACGGGTTCCGATTGCGCATAGACGTACCCGGCCGCATTCACCGTCAGCTGATCGAGGTCGCGCGATGAGCCGCTGAATGTCTTGGCAGCGACGCCGTCGCCGCGAACCGTGAGCGCGAGTCCGCCGGCCTCGGTCTCCATGAGTTCGCCGTCGATATGAAGGTCGTGTCCAAACCGCGCCTTCAGCATCCGCGAGAATTCGCCGAGGGATACGCCGGCCTCAGGTACCGCGAGCTTGATCTCGCCGGTCCACGCGTTCGAGAGGTCGCGCTTGGCAGCATCACCCCGCGTCGCGCTCTGAAATCGACGCAGTTCATCGAGCAAGCCGCCCGCAACAATTTTTCCCGTCACGCCACGGGCAACAAGCGACGGGGGCACATCGAAGGACTCGACGACCACACTCCGGGACGTCAGAGCATCGCGCAGCATGAGAAGGATGGCGGCGACGATCGCGGTTGCGATCAAAGCGATGAACAGCTGGAACGCGACTCGCAGGCGCAGTGCGACTCGTCGAATTCGTTCCTCGCGGAGCTGATTGCGCAGGTGAGTCAGACGGAGCGCGTGCTCTTCCTCCAGATGTTTCTTTTGCACCTGGAGCAATCGTGATTGATCGCGCAGGAAGGCCGATGTTTCGCGCGCGACCTCCGGATCCTGACGCGAGGCAATGGCGGCGATCGCTGCCGCGAATGCCTCAACGCCGCCCGGAGCCTCAGCAGGCTCGGCCTCGGGCGTCTCGTGCTCCTCGCCTATGAATCCGCCGAGCAAACCTTCACCCATGCCGCCCTCCGCGTCGACGTCGTCTCGATATTCTTAGAACCGGACCTCGAGATCAAGTGCGTGGACCGAGGGCGACGATGTCCGCTGCAGCAGCCATTCGCAAAGGCACGGCACACACGAATAAACAGAACGCAATTACAAAGGATAATTTCCAGCCAAACCAGTTTATGTAAAACCACCATCGCGGAGAGTATCAACATTGCTTGCGCTAACGAAGTTCCGGGTTCCGGCCGGTTCATCACGTCGATTGCAACCGATGCGGGGCGACCTTTACGGATCTTCCGGTAGTCCCAAATCGAACCGTCCAGGTAGATATGGATATCGACACAGGCATCCGCTAGGCCCTAAGCAAACGCCTGCTGCAGCGGGGCTCCGCGCGCATCCTCGACGCATGGGAGCGATGCTCGACGGAAAAACGTGACGGCATGATCGGACCGGCGTGGGCTTCTGCTACATTCTGGCACGCATGAACGTCCCGTCGACCCCGCAAGACCCGCGCCGCGAGCTGCAAACTCTGTTGGCTTCGCGCCTGCCCCTCATCGTGGTCGAGTCCCGTGAGGAGTCACGTGTGCTGGCGCTCGTGCGGGAAATGAGTCTCAAGGTGCAGCAGGGCCGCGGCTGGGGCGTGTTTCAATGGACCGTCACCGAAGGTCTGCAACGCATCGATATGGATCTCGGCGGTCCGCAACGCACGCTTGCCGATCCGGACCAGCTCCTGAAGCACCTCAAGGCCACCTCCATGCCGGGGATCTACGTGCTTCTCGACTTTCACCCCTACCTCAAGGATCCGGTGAACGTCCGGCTTCTGAAAGACATCGCACAAGGCTACGGCCGCGTGGCGCGCACAGTCGTATTGATGAGCTACGAAGTGACACTTCCCGAGGAGCTCGAGCAGTTCGCAGCCCGTCTGCATCTCGCGCTTCCTTCCACCAACGAGCGGTTGATGATCGTCACGCGCGTGGCCCGGGAGTGGACGGCCGCAAATCCGAACAAACCCGTGCGTCTGGAGCCCGCGGTGCTGACGAGGCTGGTCGACAACCTCAGCGGGCTCACGGCATCCGACGCCGAGCGCCTTGTCCGTCACGCCATCTTCGATCATGGCGCACTCACGATGTCGGACATTCCAGAGGTGCTGAACGCGAAATATGAGCTTCTCAATCGCGGCGGGACGCTGTCGTACGAGCCCGCTAGCGCGAAGTTCACCGATGTCGGCGGGATGCAGAATCTGCGGCATTGGCTGACCAATCGCAAACCGGCATTCGATGGCACGGCCCCCGAACTCGATTCGCCGAAAGGCGTGCTGCTGCTGGGCGTACAAGGGTGCGGGAAAAGCTTGGCTGCGCGCGCCGCGGCAGGGATTCTAGGCGTGCCGCTCGTCCGTTTGGATTTCGGGGCGCTCTATACAAAATGGCAAGGCGAGGCCGAGAAAAACCTGCGCGAGTCGCTGCAATCGGCCGAAGGACTCGCGCCGTGCGTGCTGTGGGTCGATGAGATCGAGAAGGCGCTTGCCGCCGGCGATGGCGACAACGGCGTGTCGCGGCGGGTGCTCGGGACCTTCCTCACATGGCTCGCCGAGCAGCGGTCGAGCATATTCGTCGTCGCCACGGCAAATGACATCACCACGCTGCCGCCGGAGCTGATCCGTAAGGGCTGTTTCGACGAGATCTTCTTCGTCGATCTCCCCGACGGCGCAGCGCGCGCGGAAATACTCGCGATCCACGCTCGCAAGCGTGGCCTCTTGCTGAATCCGCAAGAACTGGTCGCGCTCGCGAGCCGCAGCGAAAGCTTCTCGGGCGCCGAGATCGAACAAGCGATCGTCGCCGCCCTCTACGGCGCACACGCGGCTCGCCAACCGGTCACGGCTGCCATGATCGCGCACGAGATGCAGGCGACGCGGCCCTTGGCGGTCATCATGGCCGAGAAAGTTGCGGCCCTGCGCGCCTGGGCCGGCGGCCGGACGGTTTCCGCGGACTAGTCGCGACACATTCAGCAGTCCCAGCTTACGACCAGGTTGCGTGGTTGCCGAAATTCATAACCGGTCGGCGGCGGCGTCAGCGATCTTTCAAGGCGCATGTTGCGCAGCGTGGCGAGGAGCGTCTCCAGGGCGACCCGCACCTCGGCTTTGGCTAGCTGCGAGCCGAGACAGGCGTGCGCACCCGTCGCAAAACCGAGGTGCCGCCGGCTGTTGGCGCGTCCTAGATCGAATCGTTCGGGATCCGTGAATATCACGGGGTCGCGGTTTGCGGCGCCGAGCATGCAGTTGACCGTCTCGTGCGCTGAAAACTCGATGCCCTGCCATTCAAAAGCGTGTGCGACGTGGCGCGTGGCGGACTGCACTGGGCTCAACCATCGCATCGTTTCCTCGATGGCCTGAGGTATCGTCGCTGGATTGCTCCGAACCCGCTCCAGGGCATCGGGGTGCTCAAACAACGCCCACAGAGAATTCAACGTCAAGGCCTCGACGGTTGAGATGCCGCCGAAGAAAATGATCGACAGGTTGCGCTTGATCTCTTCATTGTTCAGCCGCTCGCCCGGGCAAGCGTTGAGAAGAAATGCCAGCAAGGAATGCTCATCGCGCGGATCGATCGAGTCAATCGCTTCATCCAGCAACGCGTGAAATTCTCCGACGCTGCTCCTGGCGGCCTCGCGTACCGCAGGATCGCCGCTGAAATTTGCGAGGGCCGTCTCGAAACTGTCATACCACCGGCGCATGTGTGGTTCTGCATCGAGCGGAAGTCCGCACACCCGCAGCATCACTTGAATGGGCAGCCGAGCGGCAAATACAGTGCGCAGGTCCGCCTGCCTGCGCATCTGGAAACCTTCGACCAGCGTGATCGCGGCCGCCCGGATGGCCGCTTCCCAATGAGACCGAATGAAGCGCGGCGTAAAAGGGCCTTTGGCAGCCTCGCGGTATCGGTCGTGCGTCGCCCCTTCCGTGGTCAGCATGTGCGCCCCAAAGGTATCGAAAATCGTCGACTGCGGGGACGCCGTCGTCAACCTGGCGGTATCGAAGAGCGCCGTACGCACATCATCATAACTCATCACGAACCACATATTGAGCGCCGGCACCCACGAGATCGGCTCATGGTCCCGCAATCGGGCGAAGACCGGATAAGGGTCTTGATCGAGTTCGTGCAGAGTGATTTCTCCGCCAAGCGGGAAGCGGGCTGTCTTTGAAGACGTCACGAGAAGGCTCCTTAGCAAGATGAGTCAGAATACGGCGTATTTTCTTGGAATAGAAACGAATGCCTCTGTTTTCGGCCTGACCGCCTAAGCATCGGGGTCGAACAGCGCGCACGCTTCGTGAACGCGCTAAACGTCCTGCAGGATGGATTATGGATCCGAACCAGAGTCGATCGCAGCGTCCCGGTCGCCGAGCACGTCCGGGTAACGCCCCAGACCCCCCGCTCGCCGCGGCGGCCGGCCGATATCGGCGCCTGCAGAATCCGTTTGCGCCGTTGCTCGTCATCTCCGAGGATGAAATTGCGCACATTCATGAGTCTGCGCTCTCGATACTCGAGAATTCAGGGATGCGCGTACTGCTACCGGAGGCGCGCCGGCGATTTGCCGCGGCCGGAGCGAGTATCGATGAATCGACGGAGATGGTGCGCATCGGCCGCGAGCTCGTCGCGCAGGCCCTCTCGAGCGCTCCGCCGCTCATCGAGTTGACGGCGCTCAATCCCGGCCGCGACGTGACCTTGGGCGGACGGCATCTCGGCATAGCGCCCGTATCCGGGCCGCCCAATGCAGGCGATCTCGACCGCGGACGCCGCCCCGGCTCGATGCGCGATTTTCGCGAACTCCTGATGCTGTCGCAATCTTTCGATGTCATTCATCTGCTGGGCCCGTTGATCGAGCCACAGGACGTGCCGCCGCCCTTTCGTCACTTGGACGTGACGCTCGCCCAATTGACGCTCAGCGACAAAATTCCATTCGTGTACAGCCGCGGCCGACCCCAGGTGCAGGACTGTTTCAACATGATTCGAACGGCGCATGGCCTATCGGAAGATGCATTCCGCAGCCGCGCGTACACTTATACGAACATCAATACGAACTCGCCGCGGCAACTCGATATACCCATGGCGCAGGGGCTCATCGACTTTGCGGCTGCCGGCCAAATGCTGATCGTGACGCCTTTCACGCTCGCCGGCGCGATGGCGCCGGTGACGATCGTGGGAGCCGTGGCTCTCGCGCATGCGGAGGCCCTTGCCGGTATCACGCTCGCACAGATCACCCGGCCCGGTGCGCCCGTGGTCTCGATCCATTGCATCCGGTTCCCTCGCTGGGCGGTAGCTGCTGTTCCGACCAGGTAGCCCGGGAGCAGTCAGGAATCGAAACCCGACAAGACGTTCTCGTCTACACGAGCGATCCCTTTGCGACGACGACGCGGATCGTGGGCGACGTGAACGTCACATTGTTCATTGCCTCATCCGCTGCCGATACCGACTTCATGGTCAAGCTCCTCGACGTTGCAACCGACGGCCGCGCTTATAATCTCGCCGATACCGCGGTTCGAACGCGCTACCGAAACGGGTACCAGGCGCCTGCGCTCCTGCAGCCGGGTAAGGTCTACCCCGTAACCCTTACCGGCACGGGGGGACGCAACTTCGATGAGTCCACTCCCAAAGTGGCGCGCAACCGCGTGGTGCATGGTCCCGCACACGCGTCGTTCGTCGAGTTCACGACTCAATCGCCCTGAGGATTGTTCCGGCTCGAGTCAATGCGCAGCGGCCCCGCTGGTCGACGTCGTCGCGGCGGGCGCGATCGGCGGCCCAACTGCATTCACGTCGAGATCGATCTGCCAGATTCCCCGACGGCGGCGCCATACCTCGAGGTACGCGCCAGTTTCGACCACGCGGCCGCCGGCCTTGTCGAGAACCGAGTACGGACCGTATACGTAGGCCACGTCTTCGTTCCCGACGTTTTGCTCGCTGCCGATGCGCACTTTCACCCCGGCTTTGATCATGACATCGATGGCAGCGCGAATGGCCGACGGGCCGCGGACGGGCACCGCACCGGACATCACGAGCTCCGCGTTCGGCGCGTACAGTGCCGCCACCGCGCCCGCATCGCCGCGATTGAAGGCGATCTCCCATGAGTGTTTAAGGTCGGGCGACACGCCGGGGCTCGTGGCGCTGCGGCTGCACCCCGCGAAAATGGACGCCGCGGCAAGCCCGGCGGCGAGCAGGACTGCGCGAACGCGGAGCATGGCAGGCGTCATCGCTTGCCCGCTGATGGGGGGATCTTGGAGCTCTTTTCCAGCTCCCAGGCTTGGTCGACGAGATATGCGTGAATCGCCGCGGCATCGTCCTGCGAGAGCACGTCATCCCAGCGGCCCATTCCTTTGACTTGATAAGCGCCGCGCAGAACGATCTCGTAGAAAATGCCGTGGGTCGGCGCCGACATGCGGCGCAGATCCGGCAGCAGCGCTCGACCGAACGCGTGGCACCGTGAACAATAGCGGTTGTACTTCAGCTCCCCCTGCGCGATCGCTGCGGCGCTTCCCTCGCGGGGTGGCGGAGCGGGTGAGGGTTCATCGATGATGGCCGGCGGCTTTGGAGTCGATCCCCCATCGAGCTTGAACGCGACGATGCGCCCGTCGTTGCCGTATTTGTAAGCCGCGCTCTCTTCGGGGAACGGCAAGAACAGCACGCCGCCCCCGAAGCCGGCCATCACCGATACATACTGTGCGCCGCCGCTGCGATAGGTCATCGGCGCGGCCATGATCGACGTGCCGACCTCGAGCCGCTTCAGGAGCTTGCCGGAATCGGCGCCATAGACATTCAAAAAACCGGCTGCATCGCCCTGCACGACCAGATTGCCGGCCGTCGACAGCACCCCGCCGTCCCAACGGCTGGCGGTTTGCTGTTCCCACACGAGCGTGCCGCTCATGGGCTCGATCGCGCGGATGAGCCCTCGCGACTTCGGCGGCGGCCGCTTCCCCGACAATGATTCGAGCGAGGGCAGCTTGCCGTACAAGCTTTCGAGATCCTTGGGCACGTAGTCCTCGGGAAAGAAAAACGCGAGGTCGAAATTGCCTTCGATGAGCCCGGCGCGGCGCTTCGAGGTGTCGACGTACACCATGGCGGCGTCGATGACCGGGATATACAGGAGGCGGGTCTTGGGATTGAACGACATGGGCTGCCAGTCGTGCGCGCCCACGGCCGCGGGAAATATCAACGCGGGTTTGCGTCCCCAATCGGCCGCCGCCGCCACGATGGGTCGATGGGTGACGGGATCCAGACCCTTGGTCCAGTTGACGTAGGAGTATTGCTTGCCCGAGAGGAACTCGCCGGTGGCCCGGTCGAGCACATATAAATAGCCATTCTTGCTCGCCTGCATGACTGCCGGGCGCACGTTGCCATCCATCTCGACGTCGGCGAGCACTAATTTGTTCACGGTATCGTAGTCCCAACCCTCGCCCGGGATCTCTTGGAAGTACCAAGCCAGCTTGCCGCTATCGGAGTGCACGGCGATGATGGACGCGACAAACAACGCATCACCCGATCCCTGGGGATCGTGCACGCCGTGATACGGCGACGCATTCCCCGTGCCGAAATAAACCAGTTGCCGGCCGGGATCGTAGGCGAGACCGTCCCATGCGGTGCCGCCGCCGCCCATGCTCCAATCGTATTTGGCGGGCCATGTCTTGACCGCCGCATCCAAATGCGGCTGGTCTTGCGCCCCCATGCGCGGATCGCGGGGCACCGTGTAAAAGCGCCATAGAAACTTGCCGCTGTCGAGCGAATAGGCGGACACCGATCCGCGCGCGCCTTTGAAATCCGAACCGCCGTTGCCGATGACGATGGCGTCGCCGGCGAGCACCGGCGCGCCGGTCACGAAGTAGTGAAATTCCCCGGCCGCGCGGACCGGCAGCGTGTCTACCCGCCAGACGAGCCGGCCCGTCCCCGCATCGATCGCGTGCAGAAATCCGTCCAGGCTGACTACGTAGACGCGTCCCTTCCATACGGCGAGACCCCGGCTCACGGCATCGCAGCACGCATACCGGCCCCACTGTCCATCGACCTGGGGGTCGTACCTCCAGCGCTCGCGCCCGGTGTCCGCATCGAGCGCATACACCCGGCCGAAGTTTCCGACCGCGTACATGACGCCGTCGACGACGACGGGGGTCGCTTCGAGGCCGCGGCGAGTGTTGAGTTTGTAGTCCCACGCGAAGCCAAGACGGTCGATATTCTTGTCATTGATCGCGTCGAGCGGCGAATAATAAGTACCCGCGCCGTCCCGCCCCGGCGTCAACCACTGATCTGCCTCGCGGCCGGCATCGGCATCCGCGAGACGTTGCGCATCAACGTGTGCGACCGGCGGCCGCGGCGCGGCCTGGCCTGCTGTCACCTTGGCCGGTGAGTGACCTTGGCCGCACCCTGCGGCCATCAGCGCGCCGAGCATGCACAGCGGCGGGATTTTGCCCAGAACGTCACATGCGGCCACTAGTCATTTCCACAATTCAAAAGTGATAGCGCAGATCAACGCCAAATGTCAGCGGCTGGGTCACCACTGCCCGGTTGAAGGTCGGTATGTTGAGGTTGATCTGAAAGCCGTTCGACAAGATCGCCCTCTCGTTGAACAAGTTCCTCGCGAACAACGCCATGTTCCAGCGGTCTCCTTCGACGCCCGCACGCAGGCTCGTGAGGTCGTACGAAGGCAGATGGTTGATGGCGTAGGTGGCATCCGTTCGGGCGCCGACATAGTCGTTCTCGAGCCGCGTTGCGAAAGAAAGTCCGTTCGACATGTGCGTCCGATAGGCAAGCGAGGCGCTCAACGTATGTTCCGGTGTGTCCTGCACGCGCGTTCCCGGAGTGATCCCCGCCTCGAGGCTGCCGATGGCAAACGTCGCATGAGTGTAGCCGCCGTTCACGGACAGCACGAGACCCTGCACCAGGAGCGCGTTGATCTCAACCTCGGCGCCGTAGATATGCGCCACCCCGGCGTTCGCTGTATACGGATAGCCGCACGGCAAGGGAACGTTCTGCTGAGTCCCATTCCATTTCTCGAAATAGACTGCGCTGTTGACGGTCAGGCGGCCCTGCAGGGCCCTCATCTTCTCACCGAGTTCGTAACTCCATACGGTGTCGGGACCGAACGCCAGCGGCGAAGGCACGAACGACGTGGTGCCGTGATTCGCCTGCAAATTGGCCTCGCACGTGACACCCAGCGGGCCGGTGATCGGCACCGGCTGGTTGCCGCCGCCCGGGCGAAAGCCCTTGGAAATCGTTCCATACACGAGAAGATTCTTGTCGAGTTCGTAAGAGAGATCGAATTTCGGATTCACCCCCTTGTTGTTTTCGGGCGCATACGCATAGGAGAAGGCATCGCTTCCGCTGATGCTGACGAACCCCGATGTCGCGGCATCGACTTCCGACCGATAAGAATACCGGCGCAGCCCGGCGGTTGCCTTGATCTGCGGTGTGAGCTGGTAGGAAACCTCGGTGAAGAATGAATTCTGACTGATTTTCGTGGTCTGATACTGCGTAAACGCGTTTGCCGTTCCAAACACGGGCGCCGCGTCGGGAATGAGCACGGTCTCGCAGTAGCAGGACTCGAAATTTTGGTAAAAGAACCCGACCAACCACTTGAACGCCGAATGGCCGGAAGACGTGAGGCGGATTTCTTCGCTGGTCTGGCGTGAGGTGTCCGCCTCGAGCGGTGTGGGCGACGTGGCTCCAATGCCTCCCTTGGAGACGTAGAACGGGAAGATCGCGCTGGGCACGGACAATGCCCATTGGAATTCCTCGGTTCCGTCCTGGCGCAGCGCCGTATTGCGGTTCCAGCGCGAAGTCGTCGACGTCAAGTCGAAGGCATCGAAGTCGTACTGAAGATTCAAACTGCCGATCGAAATCCGATCGCTGAACGGTTCGGGCACGTCGAAAGGCTGATAGTGGGCATTGGCGCCCGGATCGCTATCGATCTGGTTCAGGCCGCCCTGCCGGATCTCCTGATAGAGGAAAAACGGCGTGATGGAGAGCTTTTCCGTGGGCTTCCACAGCACACTGGCCCGCACGGCTCTGAGCTCGCTGTCGTTCACGTGCTTGTAATCGCGGGCGACCGGAGCTGCGGAGACATCGCCGCGTTTGGTGAGATTGTTCGTTTCGAGAGGGAACTGCCCGTCGGCAACGACGACGCGGTCGATCCAACCGCTGTCGTGGGATTCGGAAGCGACGACTCGGAGCGCCGCGCTGCCGCCACCGAACGGCAGGTTAACCATCGCGTTTTCGCCGCGGTTGAAGCCGCCGCCGTCGGTATACGAAGGCAACAACTCCAGGGACGCGCCGAACGCGCGGGGGTCCGGAGGGTTCGGCACGAGCTTGACGGTCCCGCCCATGGATCCCGACCCGTACAAAGTACCCTGAGGGCCGCGCAGCACTTCCACTCGATTCAGGTCATACAGGCTCGGGTCGATGACCACCTTGCCGTTCTGCGCGTTCGCCGGCGCCGTCAGGGGCGTGTCGTCGAGATAGAAACCGACGGTCGAGGAGTTCCCGCCCGCCGAAGTCATGCCCCGCATGTCGATTTCGGTCTGACCCGGTCCACTGGTGCGCATGGACACACCGGGCACGGATTGGATGACAGCGGTGAAGTCCGCGAGCCCTCGTTCCTGAATCTCCTCGCCGCTAATCGCGGTGATGCTCATCGGTGTCTCTTGTACGGTGGACGTTCGCTTCGTCGCGGTGACCAGGATCTCCTCGAGTTGACCCACGCTGTCTTGTTGGGCCAGAGCGAAATCCGTGAAGGCGAAGAAGCCGGTCAAGACGAGCGCGGCCAAGCTGCGTGGGCATATCCCAGTCATAGTTTTTCCCTGCGGCGCAATCTCGAGCGGGCGCCGGATGGACTAACATAACGGGACGCAATGAATACCGTTATCCGCTTTGCGCAAATATGCGCCTTTCGAGGCGGCCGCCGGCGTTCTTGTTATGATCGAGGCCATTCGGGGATTTCGGACGGTGAGCGCATGGCGACAGATGCCAATTCGGGGCGGCCAAGTTGGGTATTTCGCACCCAATTCAACGACATCGATGCCCAGGCCGCGCAATTTAAAGGCTATGGACAGCAATACCAGCAATTGGGGCCGGGTCCTTTCGAAGGACGTTTCTGCTCCTTTGATTTCGGCGCTGACTTGAGCATTCATCTGGAGGGCGCCAATCGCGCGCTCGCCCAGTCTGCCTCGACGCCCCCGAGGCGATACGCAGCGTGCCTGCTCGCCGAGGCCTCCCCGCCCTGCACGCTGAACGGCGTGACGTTCGGCCAAGATCAAGTGGTGGTGTGTCCGGAGAACAAGAGTCTCGAAGGCATGACTTCGGAGGGTATGAGCATTTTTTGCATGGATGTGTCGCGCGACCTGCTGCCGGACGACGGATGGCAAATGCGCAGGGCCGGCGTGATGAAAGACGCGGCGCGATCGCGGCACCTGCGCGAATTGCTGCAGTCCGGCCTGGCGACGTTCACGTCCTTGGAATCACCGGCAAGCTACCCCGCGGCGGCGCGAAGTTTCAAGTCAGCCGTGGCCGACAGCTTGTGGCAACTCAACGCGGGCGTCGAGGACTCAGCCTCCAGCGAAACGAGACATTACACGACGGCGCGCGCGCTGCGCGTTTTTCGGCGTGCGCGGGACAACATTCACCATAGTTTGGCCGACGGCATTTCCATCGTGACGTTATGCAAGGAAACGGGGGTGAGCCGACGGTCGCTGGAATCGGTCTTTCGCTCGGTGATCGGCAGGGGACCCGGAAATTACATCCGCGCGCTGCAGCTCAATCATATCCGCCGCGACTTGATGTGCGGCTCGAATGCTGAAGTATCCATCGGAGTCATCGCCGCGCGGCACGGCATCTGGCATTGGAGCCGATTTTCCCACTCCTATCGCCTGCTGTTCGGAGAGTTGCCATCGGAGACTCGCATCTACGCTCGGCTGAGTGAAAACCGGCACGCCGTGCGCAAAGTCCGCGCAGACTCATGAAGGCCATTGCTCTGTATTCGGTCATCGCCTGCGTCATCGCCGCTGCCGGACCTCTTCTCGGGAGTTGCGAGGCGTTCGCGGACGCTCCGGAAAGCGCCCGCGCTGTCGGTTCTCACTCCGCGCAGGGCCCGGTGATCGATGGAGAACGCTTCACGGTCCGCACCGTTGTCGATCGACAGCAGGGCGGCCTCCCTGTCGAGATATTCGTCGCTCCGGAGAAATGGCGGGACGCCAGCCAGGTCGTGTGGCGGGACTCAACGCGGCATCGGAATCAAAGTGACGTACGAAAGGAATGGCAAGCCCGTCGACGAAGAGTTTTATGCCGTCTACAGCTCACTGGACATCCCTTACGACGGCCCTCAAGGGCGTACCTGGCAGACCAACTGGGGCCTGATCCTCCTGCATAGTTTTCGCGCGCCCTCGGGCACTTTGGACAAACGCCGCCCGGTTTTTGCCGCGATCTCCAAGTCGTTTCGACCCAACCCGGCGTGGCAACAGCGTCTGGCCGCGGTGAACTCGTATCTCGCCGATCAGTTCAATCGCCAGCTACAGGCGGGCTACGACCAGATTGCGGCGGCCGCGCGGCTCAGCCAGCAAATCAGCGCCAACAACGACGCGATGCTCGCCTCTATCGATGCGCGTCTGCAGGCTTCGCACGCTGCGGGCGGCGGAAGCGCGACCGGCCACCGCAGCTCGACCGACAAATTCGACGACTTCATTCGCGGCGTGGACACCACCGACGACCCCTATTATGGGACCTCGCAGCATTTATGGGACCTCGCAGCATTCCTCCAACGAGACCTATCACTGGACCGACGGGTATGGGAGTTATCGCAATTCGAATGAGGGAAGCTACGACCCGAACCAGAAAGAAAGCGGCAACTGGCAGCTCATGAAGCAGTCGCAGTAGTGGCGGCCGTGCTGCACTTCGAGTGGAACATGATCCCGCCGTAGGATTTTACAATAATGGATTCTCGGGAAGGCTTCTCAAGCCGATCAATCAGTTAGCCGTCACCGCAAGCTTCTCAGAGAGTCCGTGTAGTTGATCGCCGACAATTGATCCGCGAACATCCCTGAGATTAACTGCGCCCGACGTTCGGCGGCAAGCTCCGCTTTGGACAAAAACATTTCTGGAAACGCCAAAGGGAAGAATCAGATGCGCACGATCTCGTCAATTCCATCGCTATACCTGCTTGCCGCGATTGTCGTGCTTGCGCCGACTGCGCCTCACGCTGCCTCTCGGGCGAAACACGGTCACCCAAAGGCATCTCACAACATCCCGATCGCCCCTCTCGCCGCATCCCAACCCGCGCAACCACATTACGATGCGGATACATGGATGATGTTCCCGGTTAGTTTTGCGGCGATCGGCTTCGCTATTCGCCGCCAACGACACGCCCTCGGCTCGCTTCAGCCGCTCGTTTCCTTGAATTCATAGCCCGGCGCACGCAGGGCTCGCCGCTAGTGCCTACGGCACTGCGAGGCCCACGGCGTGCAGGAGGGTCACCCCTTGTATCGCGGAACGATCGCACGAATTGCGCGCAGCACGGAACCCGCGGGCGAGGTAAGGCCGTGGGATCCGCCGTCCGTGGTCGTCATCAAGTCGCTGTTGTACCCGCTTGCGGCGGCCGGCAGCCTCTGCCTTGCGCTGGCGATTTGCCAAGAGCCGTTCCGCAAGGCCTACTTTCTTACCGCCGTGCTAGCCTTCATTGCGACCTCCGAGATTCTGAGCGTCGCACCGCTGCAGGACCTGACCGCCTCGGCCCGCGGTTTTCTTTTTATTACACGGCGCTGGTTCGCCGTGATCGCGTTTCTGTGGGCTCTGATCAGCGTCTCCGGCCTACAGGCAAGTTTTCCGCGACACGTGTGGCTGACTTGGGCGCTCCTGACGCCTCTGGTCCTTTGGGTGAGCCAAGTCGTTGCGCGGCTCGCGCTCGAGCTTGTGCTCGCCTCGGATCATTTTCGTCCCCACGATGCGATCATCGTCGGCCAGAATGACTTGGGACGGTTGCTCGAGCGCAAGCTGCGCCAAGACCGTTCATCGAGAATCCGGATAGTGGCTTATTTTGACGATCCGGAACATGCAAACACGCCCGGCATACGCTGCCGCGAAATCGGCGACTTGCGCAGCTTCATCGGCAGCAGTGAGGTGCGCATCGTCTACATTACCTGGCCGATGACCCGCGAGCAGCGGATTCTCGAGATCCTGGAAATTCTGCAGAACTCAACCGCCTCCGTTTATTTCGTGCCGGACGTTTCGATCGTCAACCTCATTCAGGGGCGTCTCGCCGTCGTGAGCGGGATCCCGGTTGTCGGCGTATGCGAATCGCCTCTGTACGGCATTCGAGCATGGCAGAAAAGAATGTTCGACATCACCCTGAGCAGCGTCCTGCTCGTGGTCGCGGCGCCGCTCCTTGCGGCGGTGGCTGCCGGCGTTCGCTTAAGCTCGCCGGGACCGATCCTGTTCCGGCAGCGGCGTTATGGTCTCGACGGCCGCGAATTCATGGTTTACAAGTTTCGATCGATGGAAGTCATCGAGGATGGAGCGGCGGACTTTTGCGCGGTCGAGCCCGGCGATCAGAGGGTGACGCCGTTCGGCGCTTTAATCCGCAAGACCTCACTCGATGAACTGCCGCAGCTGTTCAACGTTCTCGCCGGCACGATGAGCCTTGTCGGGCCTCGCCCGCATGTCATCGCCATGAACGAAACCTACCGCAAGCTGATCTCCGGATACATGCTGCGTCACAAAGTTCGGCCGGGAATTACCGGTTGGGCGCAGGTAAACGGCTCCCGTGGCGGCAACGACCTCGAGGACATGAAGCGCCGGAGTGAACTCGACCTGGAATATCTCAAGCACTGGTCGCTGCGCCTCGACTTCGTGATCCTGCTGCGCACGGTTGCGCTCCTCTTGTCGGATTCAGGTGCTTACTGATGATGCACCGACCTCGGACATCCGTATCTAGCGCAAGACGGCAGTTTTTACAAACCCTTCCGGCGGCCTCAAGATGTGACCTGGACCAACCAACAGGAACACAACACGATGGCCATCGATCCCTTGGAAACTTCGCAGCCGTTGCCAGGCACCGAGTGCTATACGCCCGGAGCCATCGCGTTCCATTGGACGATGTTCGTGCTGGTCGTCATCGTCGGAGTTCTCGGCCTGCTGCACGACGATTGGCCGAAGGCGACCCAAGGATTCTGGATCAACATCCATGTAATGTTCGGGCTCCTGCTGTGGTTTATGCTGCTGGCGCGCCTTTCTTGGCGGCGCCGCCACCCGCCTCCCGCGCTGCCCACGACTGTCGGCGCGTTTTCGCGACGCTTTTCCAGCCCCGTCCACATGGCGCTCTATGCGCTTCTGTTCATCACGCCGATCCTGGGTTTCGTGACCTTCATCTACCATGGCCGTATCTTCGATTTCGGTCTATTCCAAGTTGACCTCGGAGTCCAAAAGGACCACGCGATATTCGGCCCTACCGAGGACATTCACGGCTATTTGGCGTATGCCCTGTTCGCTCTCGCGGGGCTGCACGCTTTGGCGGCGCTATGGCATCAGCTTTACCTGCATGACGGCGTGCTCCAGCGAATGTGGCCCACGACCAGCCGGAACAATGCTCGCCGACGTTCCCTCTAGGCGCTGGACATATAACGCTAGCGTCTGGAGTCGACATGAACAACAGTGTGCAAGGTCAGGCCCTCAGGATAGCGGATTCTTTGGAGCTCCAGTAACCCGAGGTGCGGCGAACGGCTCTTTCGAGAACTCGGCGACGTCCCGAATGAGTGCGGCGGCGCAGGCCGCGATCAAGCGCGCACCTTTGTCGGGAGACGCCAGCCGAGGATTGGAACCGATGCGGCCGTCGGGGAATCGCGAGCGGTAGTCCAAGGCATCACGGATGGGGCCCGTGGGGGCGATAGGCGGCGAGTAGACCGCGCTCTTGATGGCGTCCGGGTACGCGCTTTGGGTGATGGCAATTTCGGAGGGGGTCGCATGCGTGCCGTGCCCCGAGGGAAACATCTCATCCGTGATTGCGGCGATGCCGGGCAGCTGCCACCAGCTGCGCAGCTTCAACATGTAGGGACACTCTTTAGCCGCGAACGAAAACCCGGCGTAGCTTTCCGAAAAGGCCGCTTCGATCGATGCGATATTGCCGCCGTGCCCGTTGAGGAAAAAAATCCGTTCGAAACCATGCCGGCTTAGAGACTCTATCCAATCGCCGATCGCGGCCTGGAACGTCGACGGACGAAGAGAAATCGTGCCGGGAAATCCCAAATGATGCTGCGCCATTCCGATGTTGAACGTCGGCGCCACGAGGATCTCGCCGCCCTGCCGGTGCGCCGCGTGCGCAATGATTTCCGGACACAACCAGTCGGTGCCTAGAAGCCCGGTCGGACCGTGCTGCTCATTGGAGCCGATCGGTATCACTACCGTCGTCGAGCGCTGCAGCCAACTCTCGATTTCAGGCCAGGTGGAAAGTCCAAGGATCATGAGAGCATCGTGGATGAGCTACCAGATATGAACACGTTGATTGGGGGGAAGGTAGAGCTTATCGCCGGGTTTGACGCCGAAGGCCAGGTACCAGGCGTCGACATTGCGCACTACGCCGTTCACGCGGTATTCGCCCGGACTATGCGGATCGGTCATCACCTGATTCCGCAACGCCTGGTCGCGATCGAGCGTGCGCCACACTTGCGCCCAACCGAAGAAGAAGCGTTGATCAGCGGTGTAGCCGTCGATGACGGGCGCCGGTGCGCCGTCGAGGGAAATAAGATAGGCATCGTGGGCGATCGTGACGCCGCCCAAGTCTCCGATGTTCTCGCCGAGCGTGAGATGGCCGTTCAGGTGAAGTCCTTTGAGGGGCTCGAACGCCGAGTATTGATCGGCCAGCGCGTCGGTGCGCTGTTTGAATGCATCGACGTCTTCGGGCTTCCACCAGGTTCTGAGCACGCCTTTGGCGTCGGATTTCGCGCCTTGATCGTCGAAGCCGTGGCCCATCTCATGTCCGATAACCGCACCAATCGCACCGTAGTTCACCGCCGGATCGGCCTTGGGGTCAAAGAATGGCGGTTGCAGGATCGCAGCCGGGAAGACGACTTCGTTGAATACCGGATTGTAGTAAGCGTTGATCGTCTGCGGCGTCATGCCCCACTCGTCGCGATCGGTGGGTTTGCCCAAGCGATTGAGCTGGCGATTCCATTCGAACAACTGCGCGCGCCGGTGGTTGCCGAAGGCATCGCCGGGTTTAACCTCGAGCTTCGAATAATCGCGCCATTTAGTCGGGTAGCCGATCTTCGGGCGGAACGCAGCCAGCTTTTCGAGCGCGACCTTCTTGGTTTCAGCGGTCATCCACGGCACACCGGCAACGTGCTGCGCGTAGCCTTTGCGTAAGTTCTCCACCAGGGCTTCCATTGCGGCTTTCGAGGCGGGCGGGAATTTCTTATCGACATAGAGCCTGCCGACCGCCTCCCCCAATGCGGTGTTGGTCGCTTGCACGGCGCGTTTCCAGCGTTCCCGCTGTTGGGGTTGGCCATTCAAGACATGGCCGTAGAAGTCAAAATTCTCATCATCGAACGCCTTCGGCAGTACCGCGGCTTCGCCCGTCAAGTATTGATAGGTGAGATACCATTTCCAGGTTGAGACCCGGGTGTCTTTGAACAGTCTGGCGAGCGCCGGGACGGCGCTCCACTCGGCAACGACCACCTCGTTGATGGCGGAAAGGCCCGAAGATTTCAAGGCGGCGGCCCAGGGATAAGCCGGCGCATCCTTCTCGAGCGAGGCAACCGTCATCAGATTGTAGGTTCGGTCGCGCTCACGGCGCTGAGCGATATCCCAATGCAGCTTGGCGATCTCCGTCTCGAGGTCGAGAATTTCTGCCGCTTCCGCCTTGGCATTTTTGTGGCCGGCCAGGCTCAACATCTTTTCCACGTGCGCCGCGAACTTGGCGCGGATCTCGACGAACTGTGGATCTGGCTTCAGATAGTACTCGCGATCGGGCAGGCTAAGGCCGGACTGTCCGATATTGACGATATAGCGGTCGGGATTTTTTTCATCGAGCGAGATGCCGTAGCCGATTGGCCCATCCAGCGGCATTCCGGGCTCCGCAATCAGGGCAGCGACCTGATCATGGGTCTTGAGTCCCGCAATCGCGTCGAGTCCTCCCCTCGCCGGCGCAAGTCCAAGCTGATCGATCTTGCGCGTATCCAAGAACGCATTGTAGAAATCGCCGATCTTCTGTTCGTTCGTTCCGGCCGGAGCTTGAGCTCCTGCAGCCGCCTCGATGATTGACTTCACGTCCGAGTCCGCTTGCTCGCGCAGCACTGCAAAAGAACCCCAGGTGCTGCGATCGGCTGGTATTTTCTCGGTAGCGAGCCAGTGACCGTCGACGTAACGATAGAAGTCATCCCCTGGCCTCACCGCTTTGTCCTGCGCGGAAAGATCGATGCCAAAGGGTCCGAAGTGCGGAACACCCAAAACCGGGGCGGCGTCCCCGAATGCAGTCGTTGCCAGCAAGGCTCCAAACCACAGTCCGCAGACTCGCGCCGCTGACACTCCTAAGCCATTAACACCCATGCGGACTCCGGTCGATTAGTTATGCCGCGTATCGGACAGGCGTGCACCCTTTTAGTTCGATCCTCTCCGCCCACGCCCTACCGTCCCGACGAGTTCTGCACGAGCGCGCGGGCGTAGGACACCGCTTATCCGTAAACATCCCGGGGAAGGACATACCCCGCGCCGCGGCTAAGATACGCTTTAATTCCAAGACAAACCGTCGGAGGCACGTCGATGGAACCACAACCGCGAAACAGCAACGATCAGCCCCCGACCCCCGGCGGCGATCCTGATCAGCCGCCTAGTGACCTTCCCGTCCCGCCCACCGGCCAAGAGGAAGGGCAGCCAAAAGGGAAGGACAAAAAAGGCTATGGACACACCGGAAACAACGACGTGCCTCCCCCCGAGGGAGCCCCTCCCCCGCACCAGATCTTCTGAATTCTGCCCGACGCGATCACGATCTCTGCGTTGATCGGGCACTCCCTTCACCGGTCGTTCCAGGGAAATCCGGTCGCGAGGGTCATCTGGCGGTTGACGGGAAAGACCCGAGGATAGAACCCAGTCGAGTTCGTGGCGCCGGCCTGCACCCGATGCAGGACACTGTCGAGGTCACGTAAGTCCGCCATGTCAAGCCAGGGGGCGGCTATGCCCTCGTCCTTGCGGCAACAATGCGCGGTCCACAGTACGGTCTCGGCGGGCAAGGTTGCGAGCAATCGCTGCGCCGTTTGCTGATAGCTCGAGAGGCTGGCGCCGGGCAAGAATGCGTACAGCATCGTGGGATAGACGTAGTCCCCGATGAAGAGGCGGCGTGATGCCGGGTCGAACAATGCTGCGGAGCTTTCGGTATGGCCGGGCGTCGAGAGCACGGTCAGCCGGCGCCCACCCAAATCAATCACGGCGCCGGGCGGCAGCCACTCGGTTACGCGCACCGAAGGCGCCCGCCGTCGGTCGATCAGACCGAGGTATTCATAGCGAGTCGGTGTAAAGCGCCCAGCGGCGACATCTGCTCGCGTATGCGGCAAATCGATCATGGCGACGCGATCGAACGGGATAATGCCGCCCAAGTGATCGAAATGCAGGTGAGAGACCATCACCGTCACCGGCAGACGAGTCAGGGAGGCCACGACTCCACTGATGTCCCGCGTGCCTGAACCGGTGTCGAACAGCAGCGCCCGCTTCTCGCCCACGATCAAATATGAGTAATTCTGCTGATAGTATCGCGGCTCGCCGATGGCGAAGGTCCCCGAGCCAAGCTCCTCCACCGCGAAATAATCATCGACCATTCGACCTTTGGCGAGCCTCGCCGGCGCGGAATCGACAATCGCATAGTGGGCGAGCCAGTGCGATAGCTCGGCGTATACATAGGGTGCGAAAATCGCAGCGAATGCGCCAGTGGCAAGGACCCCAACGGCGATAACGGCAATGGCTGTCGGCGGATTGCGCACAATCCGAAAGTATCACGGCCGTCCGGCGAACGGCGCTGCCGAAAGCCGGCGATTCTTCCGGGCGACGAGCCCTGGGACGTGCGCGAGCGAGGCCATTTGGAAATACATCCATTCGAGATATTCGCGATCGCGCAGCTCCGCCAATTGCGCCGCCGGCAGTGCCTTAAGCGCGGCCGCGCCGATCCAGTACAGTCCCTGCAGCTTGGTGTCACTGGCGTCGACGAACTCGATGTCGATGCGCACCGGCTCCAGCAGATTCAGCTCCGCCAATCTCCCGGTAAAGGCATACGCTTCGCTTGAGCCGGCGACCAGCGCCCTCATCATCGAACTGATGTTTTGCAGAAATTGGGAGGGTTGGCCGTCGTCTTGGAACAAGCGTTCTCCCTCCCGCGTTTGTACATACGGGCTGCTGAAGTCGAGCGCCAAATCGAGCGAAGGCTGCGCAGCGGCCGCGGCATCGCCGCGCCGAGGGACCAGCGCGAAGGGCTGACGCTGAACTTGCAGCGGTACATAGGCGGCATCCCAGACACCCTCCGACAAGAAGAGACTCTCTCCGTTCTGAAAACCGAGCAGCGCCGCGGGTTCGAACCGCCCGTTCTCCGAGGTTTTGACGAAGAAGATCGGGTACTGCGCCAGGAGCCTCGGGAATTCGCGCGGCACCACGCTGACGATGTTGCCGGTGGCGTACTCCGGGCGGGCGTTCGCGGCCGCCACGCGCAGTGCGCGGTGCTTTAGACCGTTCAAGACCACCAAATCAGTCACGCTCCACTCCTAAGAGTTCTGCTGCTTCGGCTGCCGGCGCCAGGGATGATAGCGCCGGGGATTGTCACGCCCCACGGTGAATCACGCTTACGAGCGGTCGAGTAGCGGCGGAAGACGATGAATGAAGGAATTTGCGGCACTCTCGTAGGCGTACGCCAATTGCAGGCAACTGAATTCGTGCCGATTGGGGCCGACGATCTGAATCCCGATCGGCAGGCCCCGATCGCTGAAGCCCGCCGGCGCGGCGAGCGCCGGGCACCCGGACATCGTGACGAGAAGCGTGGCCTTCATCCATTCATGGTAGGTCTGCATTTTCCGGCCCGCTATTTCCTTTGGCCAATGCTCGCGCACGTCGAAGGGAAATACCTGTGCGGTCGGCACGACGAAGAAATCATAGCGTTCGAAGAATCGACTCACCGCTTGCGACCATTCGGTGCGTACGACCGACGCCGCTGTAATGTCGTAAGCCGATTGCTTAAGACCCAGTTCTACCTCGAATATCGCCTCGGACTTGAGCAGTTTCCGCTTGGCGGCATCCTTGTAATACTCAAGGAGTGAAGCGCCATTCTGCCAGCTGCGAAGACGCATCACCGATTGCCATACCGCGTCCAAATCGAAATCCGGTACCGCCTCCTCGACAGTGCAGCCGAGGGACTCGAAGGTTTTTAGCGCCGCCCGGCAAACGTCGAGAACACCGGGCTCGCAGGGAGTATGACCTTTGAAGTCTGCACCCCAGGCGATGCGCGTGCCCTTGAAATTCCTCTCCAGCCGGCGCTGAAACAGTGTTCCGTCCCCATCCAGAGACAGCGGCACGCGAGCGGAGAATCCCGCCTGCACCGAAAGCAGCAGGGCAAGGTCCGCAACGTTTCTTGCCATCGGGCCGGTGACGCTCATCGTTGGCAGCCAGGTGTCGTGCGAGTCGTAGGGAATGCGCCCGATGCTCGTGCGAAAGCCAAAAACGTTATTCCAACCAGCCGGATTTCGCAGGCTGCCGCCGTAATCCGATCCGTCTGCGACCGGCAACATGCGAAGTGCGAGCGATACTGCAGCGCCGCCGCTGCTGCCGCCGGCCGATCGCCCCGGGTCGTAGGCATTGCGAGTAACCCCGTAGACGGAATTGTAGGTATGCGAGCCCAGCCCAAATTCGGGCGCGTTGGTTTTTCCGATGAAGATAGCGCCCGCATGGCGCAATCTCTCCACCATCAGGCTGTCCGCCGAAGGAACAAAATCCTTGAGTATCGGCGACCCCATCGTGGTTCGGATGCCTTTGACCGCTTGTAAATCCTTCACGGCATGCGGAAAACCATGCATCGGCCCGGTGGACTCGCCGCGCGCCAGCTGGCTATCGCGCTCGCGCGCGAGCGCCATCAGGGCCTCGCGGTCCTGAAGGGCGACGATGGCATTGACCTGAGGATTAAAGTCTTCGATGTGGTTCAGGTAAGCGGTCATGACTTCGACGCAGGACGCCCTGCGTGAATGAATTGCCATGCTTAGGGCCATGGCGTCCATCAAGACGAGATCGTTTACCGGGCGCGCAGACGCTGGGCGGGGGGCCGCACGCAGGGCTGCGCCTGCGGTTGCACCGGCTGTCAAGCCAAGCACCGTGCGGCGATTCATGAACGCTTTGTTCGAGTTGTCTGCCTCGGTCATGCCCGCCTCCCGTCGATGGCGGAATCTTACACCGAGACCGTCCGCTCCAGAGACAAGCGTAGTGTTCTCACGCAGCCCGAACCGCCGGCGCTGCGGCAGTCAATACTTCCCGCCTGTTGATTGCCTGGGTGTTCAAGCCCCCGTTCAAAACTTGTAGGTTCCGCCCACCTGGGCGGTGATACCGTAATACTCGCGCTGAATGATTCGATTCTCGCCAGGCCCTTCCGTGAACTTGAGCGGCGTATTAGTGAGGTTCTTGAGATTCAAATAGACACTGAACGGATCCGTGACTTTGTATTGGCTGCCGAAGTCCACCGAAAAACGCTCCTGCGTCCATGCATCCAGAGCGGCGCTGCCGCCGAGAGCGAAGATGTTTTTGCTGGTGTAGTAGGCACCAAGGGTCAGGTTCAAACGGTACATGTCGTACAGGAGCTCGGCATTCGCCGTATTGCGCGAGGTCGACGGCAGCATCGAATCGCGCGACAGCGTGGTCAGACCCGTAACCGGATCCTTCACCGGGATCTTGTAGCGTGAATCGACCCATGTCCAGTTCACCGACACACCTAAGCCGCCGAGCGGTCCCGGCAAGATATCGGTGAAGTGCTGCACGTAGTTTGTTTCGAATCCATACAAATGCGAAGTCGGCGCGTTCCCGTAGCTGATGAGCTTGACGATGCCGAGCTGTCCGCCCAGGTTCTGTTGTCCGCCCGCGGCCTGGACCGCGTTGGTGACGATGTAGTCCTTGATGTTCTTCGCGAAGACCCCCAACGACGCGATCCCTGCATGCGGCAGGTACTGCTCGAGCGCAAGGTCCAGCCCCGTCGACGTCGTGGGTTTCAAGTTCGGGTTGCCCGTGATGATGTTGCCGCTGCCGTCGGTCGTCGTCGCCGATGTCACTTGCTGGAAGCCGGGACGCGCAATGGTCGAGGAGACGGCGGCGCGTGCAATCAGGTTCGATCCGATTTCATAGCGAGCCTGTATTGTGGGAAAGAAATTCGTGTAATCCCGATGACCTTCGACCGCACAGACATGAGTCTTCGGGCTGTTGATGGGATCCAACACAGGACACGACACGCTGCCCGGGGTCGCACCCGAATCATCGAAGCCGCCGTACGTGGCTTTGGTTTTCTCGACGCGCAATCCGCCTATCACCCCGAGGGCGCCGAAGGCAAACTGATACTGCCCATACGCCGCGTAGACATCTTCCTTGTCGTGCACGTCATTCAACGCATTCGCGACGGGATCGCTGAACACGTTCCCCGCCGCCAGCGCAGCGGCGTAGACGGCCCGCAACGCATTCGCATCAATTTGCGGCCCGTTCGCGTAATGATTCCGGTAGTAGCCGAGGTTCCCGCCGTAGACCGCCGAAGCCAATGCCAGATTGGGAACTGCGGTCAGTGCATATGACGTTGAATCTCCGGTCTTGGTCCGGATTCTCGCGTTGACGCCGAACTTGAATTCTTCATCGGAACGGCTGGTGAAGTGCGTGGGAAGCGCGAGATTCGCGCCGATTCCCCATTCGTGGTCGTCCGAATGGGTCGTCTGCGTGTTGAGAGAGTGCAGCCCATACCCTGTGGGGTCGGCCGGAGTGACTGTGGCGGTGCCGTTCGATGCACTCCCCGGTAGCACTTTCACCACAGGCCAGTTGGGCAGAGTCGTGTTGTCATACGCCACATTCGCCAGCGAGTTGTTGTTGAACCCCGAGTTGTAATCGTAGGGCTTGTAGTACGTGCCCTTGGTATACCCCACGTGATAGTCGAGCGTGTTGTCGGCGAACAGGTTCTTGCCGCCGAATTCGGCTACCTTCGAATCGAGATATTCCTTCTCATCGCGCAAGGCCTTCGTGAAGGTAGCCGTATCGACGAACCCATTGCGGTCATTGGGATCCAACGCAGGTGCGCCGGTGAAATTCCAGATGAGGCGGTTGCGATCGACCGTCTCGGAATACCCCGCATCGTAGTAGCGCAAGAAGTATTGGCTGCTTTCATTCGGCGCAAACCCCAAATCTGCGCCATAGCCGTGCCGCTCGCGATGGTAGGTATAAATACGCTGCTCGAAAGCCGCAAACGCCTTGTCCGGAATTCCAGCCGGTTGGTTATCGATGAAAGCAGCCTCGGCATCGTCGACGCCACGCCGATCGTCGTACGTGGATGCGGTCACGAGAAAACTGAATGGTTTGTAATCCCCGCTGCCGCCGAAGCGCATGCCCGCCGTTCCGGCAAGGTCGATGATCGAGGTATGTCGAAGCAGTTCCTCACCCGTGCCGAGCTTGACCTCGGCAAACGGCTTGCCGTCCGCCGGGGCGGTTTTCGGAGTGATGTCGATGGTGCCGCCCAGGGCCTCGGCGTCTTGTTCGGGCAGATTGGACGTCGTCACCTTGATCGCACCGACGAAGCCGATGGGAATGGAGTCGAACGCTACCGCGCGCCCCGCGCCCGACGGCGAGCTATTATTGGTCGGCGGAAGCCTCAATCCGCCGAAAGTCGTGCTGTTGAGGTCCGCATCCAGCCCACGAATATTGATGTAGCGCCCCTCGCCCGTGTCCGTTTCCAAACTTATGCCCGGCACGCGGCGTATCGCTTCGCCGGTATTGACGTCGGGCAGCTTTTGCATTTCCTCGGCCGTGGTGACGTAAATGAGGTTCGGTGCTTCCTTTTGCGCTTCGCGGGCAAGTTCCGGAGTCGTGCGCTGCGCAAGTACGGTGATTTCCTCGAGCGCATCTTCCCGAGAGCCATGACGCTGGTGCACCGATGTCGAATTCGATGAGTCCGCCGCCTCGCTATCCTCGTCATCGGCCGCACCCGCCGTCGAAGCGGCGATAACGCCGATGATGCTGATTGCGGCAAACAAATTGAACGATAACGATCTACTTCGAAGCATGTATTACGATCCCGTGGCGGCTGGAACAGTTCAGCCGCGAAGGATCGCAAATGGTTGTTACGGATATGTTGCCGTGCCGTGGCCCGTCCGCAAGGCGTGCCAAGCAATCTGCTTGAAGCCGCCATTTATTGGGCTTGACCGTGAGTGTGGCGGAGATACCTTATGTAGCTGTTCGGCCCCCTGCAAAGTCGGGGCAGCACGATCCCGCCTGGCTGATCGTTCGCCTCGAGTCCGCCAGTATCTGATCAGCCCCTCACTGGTGCAGTTTCCATTGAACCACCCCTGCCCTGTGGCAATGCTTATCGCGCCTTGCTTCGGCAAGCACCTGAGCGACCGGTGCCGGCCGCATTGGAACTGGGCGTGGGTGTTGAGATGAGCGCGGCGGTTGGGACGAGCGTGGCGGTTGAGACGAGCGTGGCGGTTGAGACGAGCGCGGCGGTTGGGACGAGGCGTGCTTCCTCGGGCCGCAGCTAGCGCAGCGGTGTACCGCCGAGCGTTTCGAGAAACTTAGTGGATTGAGAGCAATACCAATCTACAAACCTAAGTACGTATGACTCGGCTTCAGGAGAATAGGGGCCTGGGGAATAGCCGACGCTGTTGACGCCGCGCTGATTATTTTCAGCGAGATCCCGGTCCTGAAAATTGGTCTCGTTCCACAAATGAATCAAGCGCTTCAAATCGTAGTCTATCCCCTCGACTGCATCCTTATGGACGAGCCATCGCGCGGTGACTACGGCGGATGTGGGGCCGGTAGGATTCACGTTGAACGTGAAGGCGCAGTCACTGCTGACGTGACAAAAGTTGCTGGGCTCGATCGCCCAGCGCAGGGAACCGAGGTTTCCGCCATTGGCCGCGTTCAGAGCTTTGTTCACCAGCGGCTTACCGTCCGTCGAGAAAGAGACGAAGCCGTCCTTCAATGGGAAGCGGTCTATTTGCCACCAATCGGCCGCGTGGTTCACTGTCGAGAAGCCCAGCTCCCTCATTCGTTGCATAAAAGGGGAAGCCGCTTCCCGTTCGAAGAACGCGGCGCCTTCAGCAATCTCCATTGGAAAGGCGTGCTTCAGTTCGGGATGACACGCACTGCAGTGATGGCACTCGCGGCCATTTTCCATGACCAGTTTCCAGTTCGCATTTTCCGCAAGCTCGGCCACGTGGGCCACCTTCCCATCGAGAAGATTATGGGGCGTCAATGCCGGCTCGAGCGCGCGGCGAAAAGGCGCAAAATCCGGCGCGTCGTCCGATAAAGCAACGTAAATGCAGCCGGCGACGGCTTCCACGCGAATCGGGACAAGACCGTTGGCGGACGGATCGAAATTGGCGGGCGCTCCCCGCGCCGCCAACAACCTGCCATCAAGGTCATACGTCCACTGATGATAGGGACACATGAGCCTTGGTGCTCTGCCGCTTCCATTCTTACAGATCTGCGCGCCGCGGTGACGGCAGCTGTTGTGGAAGCCCACGATATCGCCTTGCCTGCCGCGCACCGCGACAATCGGAGAGCAGCCGATTGTCGTCGCCAAATAGGAACCCGGCTGACCCAGCTCAACCTCGAAGCCCACCATGTGCCAGTTCCGATAAAAAATCGCCTGCAGATCGAACTCGTAGACGTCCGGGTCGACATAAAAGGCTTGCGGCAGGCTGTGGCCTGGCCGACGTTGACGTAAAAGGCTGTCTAAGCGGTGACGGTCGAACATGGTCGGAACATTCTGACAAACTTGACTCGCCGAAGCACGCGCTCAAAGGTCTCTTGCAGGCTCGTCCTGCGCAGGCGTTCGCTGTCATCACCGATTGGATTCCGCTGGAGCAACCGCTAGAACTTGTAACCGATTTTGAGCCCCAGAACCCGCGGTCGCAAGATCGTCTCTGCCTGCACGAACTGATTCGTCGAGGTGAACACGCTCGCGTTCACGTTCGTCAGATTTTGGGCATATAGCTCCGCCGTCCAAGCATCCTTCGCGATGCCGACGGATGCGTCATATTGCGAATACGCCGGATTTTCGAACCTGAGCAATGTGGTGCTCACGTTCTGGCCCGCGGAGAGGGACGGGTTGCTGCTGGACTGGGTGTAGGAATGGCCCGTATGCGTGGCACCCGCTTGCGCGAAGGCATTGTACGAGTTCATCGTCCACTGATACCGCAAACGCAAATTCCATTGCAGCGGCGGGGAATTGGCGCTCGGACCGCCGACGGGGCCGTAAGGATTCTGCACGGCCAGAATGGGCTGTCCGAATTCGCCCTTGCTCGCCGGATTCAATAGCAAGGCAGGATTATTCGCGATCAGGAACGGCGAATTGGTCTGCTTGCTGCTGTTCCAGGACGCCCCGCCCTGCGCCGTCAAGCCTTGGGCGAGGACCGCGATGATCGAAGTCTCCAAGCCGCGAATCCGGTAGTTGGGCCCATTCGTACCGAAGCCTACATTCCCGAGGACGCCAGGATCGAAGAAGGCGAGCTGCACGTTGTTCCAGTCTTCCTGGTACACCGCACCGTTCCACTGCAGGCGATGATCGAAGAATTCCGTCTTCCAGCCGATCTCGTTGTTGGTCAGGTTGTCCGAGGTAAACGATAGCGGCGAGCAGTACAAAGGAATGTTTTGCGCATCCTTGATGTAGCAGTTGAAGTTTCGGTTGAAAGCGCCTGGACGGAACCCTTGCGACCAAGTGTAGTAAGCGAGCACATCCGGCGCGATGTGCCAGGTCACGTTCGCGCGGCTCTTGAATCCCTTGTATGTCGTATGCAGGTTTTCAGAGTCGATACTGGTGGCAGACGCCAAGCAAGGTGCGGGGCCGGCCTCGTAGCAGCCGAAGCTGCCCACGACCGCGCCTTTTTCGGTATTGACAAAACGGTAGTAGCGCGTGCCGGCGGTCACGGTCAGCACCTTGGGAATGATGTCGAAATCCAGCGACGTGAAAAACGCCGTCTGCTTGTATCCTCGCTTGACGTCATTGAAGAACGCCACATTGTCATTGCGCGTGCCCGGGCTGTTGACGCTCGAGTCGGCAGGGGTCGCCACAGCGGTCATACAGCCCGTCGTCACCGTCGTGGTGCACGCCGGCAAGGTCTTGTAGAGCCAGTTCAGCTGGTCCTGAATCTTCAAGTCTTCCCAGAAAGCGCCGAGGATGCCGCGCAATCGCCAGTCATCGGGCGTACTCAACCGAATTTCATGACTCTGATGAGAGTTGCGCTCGGTCTCGTTCCAGGTCGTACTCGGCGAGAAGCAGGTCGACGCCAGGCCGTTCGCGGGCTCCGCGCCGTGGCACTGGTAGTAATCCGCATAGACCCCGCGCGCATAATTCGTGTAGTCCTGCACCTGGCTCACGTTGCGTATGAGATACGCGCCGGTGTAAACGGCTTTGAGCGGGCCGACACGCCCATTGACGGTGAGGGCCGTGTTCTCGAACTTATCCTTGTCGTAGGAATTATTGAACAGCGTGACCGACTGCCTCGGCAGCGGTGCTCCATCCGAGCTGATCGGCATCTGGTAGAACACCCCTTCGGCGTCGATGCTTTGGTAGCTCTGAGTAACGAGGGCATTCCAGTCCTCATTGATTTGCCACAGACCGGAAACCCGCAGGCCCTGGTAGGTCGCCGGGTTAATCGCCCGTCCCGCAATGGCGTAGTTATTGATGGCGGCGGCCGACGGCGGGACCTGACAAGTCCCGGTGGCCCTGCAGCCGTCCGGGTAGTTGGCATAGCCGATGCCAAGATCGGTCGGCTTGCGCGTAAAGGTCGCCGGCACGTTGTTGATGTAGCCGCCACGCCGGTCGTTGTAAATCACGCCGCGCACCGCGAATGTGTCCGCGATCAGCGGCACATTGATGACTGCGGTGAGATCGGTATTGGGGTCGCCGCCGGCGGTGATGCCGTAGCCGGCGGACACGTTCGCCTCGGTTACATTGAGTTTCGGCTTGTTCGTGATGTAGCGAATCACGCCGGCCTGAGCGCCCGCACCAAACAAAGTTCCCTGAGGCCCTTCCAGCACTTCGACGCGCTCCAAGTCTGCGGCGTAGATATCGAGATTTCTGCCCGGCAGCTGGCCCGACACGTCGTCGAGATAAATGGCGACGTTCGGAAACCCGTTGATCGAGCCTCCGGATTGGGTCCCTTGGTCCCCGACACTGAGGCCCCGCATGTAGATGTTGGCTTGACCCGGCCCGGCGGATGAAGCCGTCACATTGGGCAGATATTTGATGAAATCGTCGAAATTCGTGACATTCAGTTGCGCCAAGCTCTCGCCGGTGAACGCCTGGATCGCGATCGGGACGTTTTGCACGTTCTCCGTGCGCCGCTGCGCAGTCACCGTAATTTCTTGAATCTGATCGGTCGAATTGGTATCCGCCGAATTGGCTGCTATCCCTTGACCGATCGCGCCGCTGCCGAGAATTGCGGCGATCGCACAAGACAGCTTCGAACGTGAGTGCATCATGTATCCCTTTATTAAAATCGGAAGCACTCCCGGGGGAGTGCCCGTCGCGGCGTACTTGTGTTTTTAGCGATACCGGTTTCGGACCCCTGTCATAGGTCGAGAGAAATGCATAGTTACCATAGTTTTAACCTGCATGGAACAATTTTGCGCGGGAAGCAAACTCGGGATGGTCGCCAGGCGGACGGCGCATCGGCAATTCCCTCAGGTACTGTGCGACGGCGGGGCTGTCCGCCGGCGCGATAAGTAGACGTGCAGCTTGCGCAGTCGCCAAATGAATGTCGCGAGGGCGAGCCACAATCCTAGCGCCGCGATCAGAACCAGTGCCGCGTTGTAAAGAGGCAGAAGTTTCCAGACCAGCAGCGCAAACGCGGTAAGCGCCACCGCCCCCATCGCCGCGCCGCGGGCATCTAAAGCAGCGGCCAATCGCCCCCGGATGGTGTGCGGAATGCCGGCCCGGCGCTTTTTTTCTCTTTCGTGCTTGTCGAGCAGCGTTGCGCTCGCCGGAAAAATGGCTGGAAATGCCAGGAATAATCCGCCGACGACCGGGCCATAGGATCGGGCGATCAGACCGGTCGCCACGGTGACTGCGCCACCGAGCACAAACCGCGTCAGATATTCGTGCCACTTTATGCGCCGCAGGGAGCCGAGATTGATTTGTATTCTCATGGGTTTATTTCAACAGCAACGACCACAATCCGAAGGCGCAGATCCCCCACACCCCCAGCATGGTTAGCGTGGTGGGAGCAGCCTTGAAATGTTTTTTGGCCATGAGATAGACGCAGGCAAGCGCGTACACCAGGAACGCTATCGCGCCGACCATCATGGATCTGGCCTCCGTTGCCGCATAGGCCTTGCCGTCGTTCAGCAGTGTCAGTGTCAGAGTGGCCAGGGCGACCGACGGCGCGGCCGCGAATAGCCCGGCGAAGCCTTTGGGCCGAAGCACATCTCCTGTCACCGCGAAAAGCGACACGATGGCGCCGCCGAGGAAAAACCGATAGATCCATAGCATAGGGGCAAATCTTACCCGAACGGATGCGGGACGACGGCCGGGCGAGTTGTAGGACAACGCCGCTAGGCGCAGATGCGATTCTATGTCACGATTTTTCAATGCCTACACGCCGCAAACGCTCTGCCGCCGGCCTCGCCGACCCCACTCGGCTGCAAGCGTTTGATCCAGACGATGCAGACCTGATCGTCGTCGTCATCGAGACGCCCAAGGGAAGCCGCAATAAATATGCATACGATCCTGACGAGCGCATTTTTGCATTAAAAAAAGTTCTGCCCGCCGGGATGGCCTTCCCCTATGACTTCGGATTCGTACCCTCAACGCTGGGCGGCGACGGCGACCCACTGGACGTGCTGGTTCTCATGGACGAGCCCGCGTTCCCGGGAGTCAAGATAACTTGCCGTGTGGTCGGTGTCATCGAGGGGGAGCAGGGAGAGAAGAAGAAGGCGGAACGTAACGATCGCGTCGTCGCGGTCGAGAACGGCAATCACAGCTATTCGCACGTGAAGCGGATAGACGACCTCGGCGAGCGCTTCGATCGGGAGATCGAGGAATTCTTCGTGAACTACCACCGTTTGAGCGGCAAGGAATACCGCATCATCGGGCTCAAGGGACCGGCGGCCGGCCGCCGGTGCGTCAAGCACGCACGCAAGCAAGTCCGATAGCCGGATAATCCGCTCATCAGCGCGTCGATCAACACTTGAGGAATCGAGGCGTCGTCAAGACTCGATCATGAAGGGACCGCCAACGGTATCGATAAAGCCTGCAGACGCTTCCCCCGTCACGCGCAGCGATGTGGTGGGCACGAGTAAACCGAGGCTATGGAGAGTTCTCGGGCCCGGTCTTATCACGGGCGCCGCAGACGATGATCCGAGCGGCATTGCAACCTACGCCCAGGCCGGCGCCCAATTCGGCTTCCGGCTCTCATGGACACTCCTGGTCACGTATCCCCTGATGGTCGCCATTCAAGCAGTGAGTGCGCGCATCGGCCGCACCACCGGACGAGGCATAGCCGCCAATATCCGCTTGAATTTCCCCAATTGGATCCTGCAGAGCACCGTTGCGCTGTTGTTCACCGCCAACGTATGCAATATCGGCGCTGATTTGGGCGCGATGGCCGAGTCGAGCCGGCTGCTGTTACCGGGCGTGCCGACCTGGGTTTACTTGGTGCTATACAGTTCGGTTTGCGCTGCGGGCCAGGTTTTCATTCATCACACGCGTTACGTTGCGGTCTTAAAATGGCTCACGCTTTCGCTGTTTTCATATTTTGCAACGCTCTGCGTCGTTCACGTTTCGTGGCCCGAGTTCGTGAGGGGGCTGATCCTGCCGAGCCTCTCCATGGACAGCGATTTGTGGCTCACCGTGGTAGCGATCTTGGGAACGACCATCAGCCCTTATCTATTTTTCTGGCAAGCTGCACAGGAGGTCGAGGACACCAAGGCCGAACCTCTTCGCGAGCCCCTGCGTCGTCGTCCCGACCAGGGTCCTGATGCGCTGTCGCGCATCCGTATGGACACCTTGGTCGGCATGGGAGTATCGAACTTAGTCGCTCTCGCCATCATGGCGACTGCCGCCGCGACTTTACACGTTCACGGCATACACGAGCTCTCGAGCGCCGCGCAAGCGGCCGAGACGCTCAAGCCGATTGCGGGGAATTTCGCATTCGCACTTTTTGCGATCGGTATCGTGGGAACGGGCCTGCTTTCAGTTCCCGTCCTTGCCGGGTCCGCCGCGTATGCCCTGGGCGAGGCGCGGAAGTGGCCCGTCGGACTGTCGAAACAGCCGTCGCAAGCCAAAGCGTTTTATGGCGCCATCGCCGTGGCGACTCTCATCGGCGCCGCCGCCAATATCTTAAGCATCAGTCCCGTCAAGGCACTCATCTGGGCGGCGGCGCTCAACGCTTTCGTCGCGGCTCCGGTCATGGCCCTCATCATGAGCATGGCAACGAGTAAAAAGATTATGGGACCGTTTAGGATTGCCGGTGCATGGGTCATCATGGGGTGGATAGCGACCGCCGTCATGAGCGTGGCCTCCTTGGGATTTTTAATCTCGCTTCTAGGCCACAAGTCCTGAAGCTCCGCTACCGCGCTCATCCCGTGGTGTTGCGCGGCTTGCCGCGCCCCGCCCGCACACCCCGAAGAAGCTCTTCCATGTAGGGAAGCAGCTCGAACAGCACGATCACCGATAGGAGGGTCGCAAGGAAGGTCGTCGGCAGCGGATTGCGCTTCAGTGACAGATCAAATCGCGGCGTCTCCGTTCCCAAGCCGAACAACGCCAAGAACTGCGTCCAATGAAGCGAGATCACGCTGATCGCCGCCATCAGCGGCATCAATTCTAGAAAGCTATGCACGTGCTGCTCTATCGGCGTGACTCGACGGACAGCCGTGGCATAGCTGACGTCCCAGAACGCCGTGGCCTCGTGAATAAAAAACGCCGCGATTATTATGGCAATGAGGAGGCTGTTGATTTCCAAGAACAGCCCCAGAAGCAACGGGACCCCCACTTCGGCAAACATCAGCAGGTGCAGCAGGGATTCCTTCGGCCCGGCGGTGGACTCGATGTGTGCACGCCGGTGACACAACCAATCGGCAAAACCCGCAATCAGCCAAATCGGAAGAACAAAGTACAAAAGTATGAGAAGGTTGGGATCGGAAGACATCGGCACTCTCCCGCTGGACAATAGTGTGATTATGCCCCACCGGCGCTCTGATCTCTCGATTTCGCCCGATTTACGCTGCTCGCTGAAACCAAGCGAGGCGCCAATGTGATAGCCTGTGCGTCCAAATTCCTCGCAGTCGCCGGCAATTCGCGCTGCGGACTTTTTCTTGCAACCTTCCGATAGACGCCCCATTCATGTTAAAGCGCCTGCGAGGTCATTTTTCCAATGACCTCTCGATAGATCTTGGCACCGCCAACACCCTGATTTACGTCAAGTCACGCGGCATAGTCTTGAACGAACCCTCCGTCGTTTCTCTGCGAAGGGATCCCGTTGGCGGCGGCAAGATCGTGGTTGCCGTGGGCACAGAAGCAAAAAGCATGCTCGGCCGAGCGCCGGGCCATATCACCGTGGTGCGCCCGATGAAGGACGGGGTGATTGCCGATTTCACCTACACCGAAAAGATGCTGCAGTACTTCATCAACAAGGTCCATGGCAATCGTCTCTTGCGTCCGAGCCCTCGAGTGCTGATTTGCGTTCCGGTCGGCTCTACCCAGGTCGAGCGCCGCGCCATCAGAGAATCGGCCGAAGGGGCCGGCGCGCGTCGCGTCGACATCGTACCTGAACCCATGGCCGCCGCAGTGGGCGCGGGCTTACCGGTGCATGAGGCGCGTGGTTCGATGGTCTTGGACATCGGCGGTGGCACCTCCGAGGTCGCGGTGCTGTCCTTGAATGGGATTGTCTACGCTGCGAGCATTCGAATGGGCGGCGATAAGTTCGATGAAGCAATCACACAATACGTGCGCCGCAACTACGGCATTTTGATCGGGGAGGCGACGGCCGAGCGCATCAAGATCGCAATCGGATCGGCTTATCCGGGAGAACAGGTGCATGAAATCACCGTCACGGGAAGAAATCTCTCGGAAGGCGTTCCGCGCAGCTTTACGTTAAATTCCAATGAAATAATGGAAGCCCTGCAGGAACCGCTGCAGGCGATAGTGAGCGCGGTGAGGCAAGCGCTGGAGCAGACTCCACCCGATCTCGGCAGCGATGTGGCGGAACGCGGCATCGTGCTGACCGGCGGCGGTGCGCTGCTCCGCGATATAGATAAACTGATCGGCGAGGAAACGGGTCTGCCGGTAGTCATCGCGGAAGACGCGCTAACCTGCGTCGCCCGTGGCGGCGGTCGAATCCTTGAACTTACGGAAAGGAGCCAACCGGGCGCCTTTGGAATGCAGTAGTGTCGTTAATTCTTCGCGACGTATGCGAGCAGTCGGTCCGCGAGTGTTTTTGGGTGCTTACTCAATAGCGGCCGTCCTAAGTTGCAGCAACGATTCGCAGGTCGCGGACGACTCCGCCGTCCAATACCGCGAGCGCCGCCCGATAAGACGAACTTTCATGGGTTGCAATCGCCTTCTCGAGCGAGTCGAACTCAATCAACGCGACTCGCTCCAACAGCCCCGCCTCATACGCCTTGTCAGGGATCCCTCTCGCCAGAAACCGCCCGCCGCCCGCTTCGATCGAGGGTCCCGCGAGCTTCGCGTACGCGGCAAGCTTGTTCGGGTCGATGATTTCTCGATAGAAGCTGATCCAATACGCTTTGGCCATAAAAGAGTCCTTCGTTGAAAGTCCAGGCCGACTCTACTGAAGAATTCGGCGCCGTGGGAAGATTTGCGCTGCACCGACACGGCTCACGGCGAAGGGTTGCCGCAGCGTCAAGCTCACTCGAGCTTGCGATTCTCTCCAATCACGCCCGCCGGCGTCCCGGTCACGGCGGCTTTCGCCGTGGCCACCAGATAGGACACGCGCCCCGGCGCCACCCAATATTCCGCCCTTTCGATCTGCACGCGCAAAAGCGCGAGGCGCTCGTCCTCGGGGCCCTTAGGGTAATACGCACGTTGCTCGATGCCCCACAACTCTTTCGCCTTTTGCGGATCCCGAAGCAAACTACCCACCCCGCTGATGGCCACATAAGTATTCTTCGCCGGGTCCGCGTATCCGAGACTCACCCGCACGTCATGATGCAGCTCATCGACCTTAGGGCTGCTCCAATCGGTAAAAAACCACAGTGTCTCATCGGCGTCGACTTGCAACGTCTGTACCGGACGCGTGTGAAAGTGTCCGTCACGATTCACGGTAGTGAGCAGCGCCACCCGAATCTCTCGAATCAGCTCGTTGACTTTGGCCCAATCGCCAGCCGCTGGGTCCGACATCGATCCCGCCATCGCACTACTCCTGCCGCTTCACCGCCACCACTTCACCCGTCACGGTAGCTTACGCGTTCATGAGTGCTCATCAACCCCAGGCGCAAGGTCAAGTCAGCCGCCGTCCTCGGGGCACGTAGGCACATGCCCGCTTCGATTATCGAGCGGATTGCCTGCAATTCACCTGGAGTGGATTTATCATGCGGGGTCCCGTCCTACTGCATCGTGGCCGTGCGGCCCGCACTCCTATATCACGTTATGATATATACTTGGCGATGGGTTTTACCGCTGATCCCGATGAACTCCTCTCCGCCTTGAACGAGCTGCTGGAGGCCGAACGCGCAGGCGCACGCGTGGCGTTCCGTACTGCCAAGGAGGTGCTCGAACCAGAGCTCAAATCGCCGGTCACCGCCATACAGCGCGATGAGGCGCAGTGCGACATCCCCTCGCGGCTCGCATTCCTCAACCGCGGCCGGAGCTGGGTCGTGCGCAGGCTCGCGGCACGCCGAAGTACCCTGCCGACCGGATCGCCGCAATGACGGCGGAGCAAGATCATGGCGGCGATGAGGGAGGATCTTCGCCCTGCTTCATGCATGAACTGCGTTCCGACGGGACAGCCGTCGATCAGCAGCAAAGTCGCGACGTGGCTCGTTGGCGCAAGGCAGAGCGTGAGCGCTTGCTTGCGGCTCGTCTCAAGCTATCGGCGGAGTATCGCGCTGAACAAACGTTGGCGATCGGCAACGAACTTGATCGGCTGGTACCCTCGATATCAGGGACAATCGTCAGCGTGTACTGGCCGATTCGGGCCGAACCGGACCTACGGCCTTGGATGCAATCGAAATGGAGCCAAGGAATTCGCATCGCGCTACCGGTCGCCGTGGCGCTGGGTCAGCCGCTGGTATTCCGCGAGTGGCGTCCCGGTGGCCCGTTGGCACGCGGATTGTGGAAGATTCCCTATCCCGCGGACGGCGCTGAAGTCGTCCCCACTGTCATCCTCGCGCCCGTCATCGGTTTCGACGCGGCCTGCTACCGCCTCGGTTACGGAGGTGGTTTTTTCGATCGTACACTCGCCGGGATGGCTGAGAAGCCCCTCGCAATCGGCCTCGGCTACCGGGACGCTGCGATTAGGACAATTTTCCCGCAGCCGCATGACATACCGATGGATTGGATGGTCACGGGATCAAACCCCGCGGTCCGGCGCGGCTAGGGTCTGACCGCTCGTGGCACGCGGTAGGAGGTCAAAATCGCATTGATCGTCGAGGCCTCCGCAGCGATCACGCGATTGACTTCTTGAAGCAAAGCTTCATTGCCCCGTCGCACCCCCATAGAAATATCGTATTGCATGGGCCAACGGGGATCCGCTGCCGGAGTCACAGGCTCGAGGCGTAATGCCACGGCAGATAGACCGGCGAAATACCCTGCGACAGGTCCCCAAACGATTGCCACGTCTATCCGCTTATCGACGACTGCATCGATGATGGGGACTCTTCGGTTGGACTGGGCGTGGTTGCCGTACACCATGTAGCCGCGGACATTGTCCGTCAACCCGCGCGCCGCGATCGCGTGTGCCGGCGGAGTGTTCATTGCATCGTTTCCGATCAACTGGACGCCGATCAGGCCGGAGCGCAATCGCTCATCATCCAAGGTCAACCCTTGCAAAGGCGCATCGGCTCGCGTTACGAAGACGTAGGTTGATCGGTAGTAGGGCTGCGAAGCGGCGACCCGATCGACGCCGGCCGCTATTCCGAGCCACACGTCGCACTTGCCGTCATTCAGCGTATTGCGCACATAACCGCGCTGTTGCGGCCACCAGATATAGGTGAGCGTAACGTTCAAATCCTTGGCCAATAGAATCGCGATCTTGTTTTCGAACCCCTCCCCGGCGCGGTTGGAAAAGGGCAAATTGCCGGGGTCCGCGCAGATGGCCAAAGATTTTCCAGGCGGCGCGGCGAAAGCCGCCGGTCGCGCGAGAACAGTCGTTCCCACTGCAAATGCGACGCAGGCGATGAGCGAGCGAGACGCCTGCTTATCCTCTCGCCGGCCGCTCACTTGGAGGCTTTGGGCGTCGCGTCATAGGCGGATCCTGCCACCGTGGTTCCGTAGTCATTGGTGGTCCCGGGAGGGGGAGACCAACCTGCATCGTCATCGGCAGAATGCGGGACCGGGGAGGGCGTCTGCGACGGTGTATTACCGGTATCCGCGGATAAGGTCTGCGGCAAGGACATTGAACGCACGTAAGCGGCCAACTCCCAGAGTTGCTCGTCGGGAATTTTACCGCCCCAGGATGGCATCCCGTTGGGCCGGCCTTCGGCCAAGGTTTGATGGATTTGCTCGAGGCGGTCGCCGTAAATCCACTGGCCGTCCATGAGGTCCGGGCCCATCCCGCCGCCGCCGTTCGAGTGGCAACCGGAACAATTGTACTGCCCGAACAGCCGCCGGCCGGTATTGACGGCGTCGGCATTATCGTAATAAGCCGCTGCGCGTGGATCGGACGTGATCTTGGGGCGGCCGAGACCGGGCGCAAGTGCGGAATCAACCACGCCCTCACGGCCCGGCTGTTCAGCTTGGCCTGCCTGTCGAGGACGCTGGTTGCACGCCGTCAACAGGCATGCCGTCCATAAGATTAGGAGAACGCCAGTTATTTCATCGCGGCAGCGAGAAGACATAGAGTGTTCCTCCGGCGGTTGTATATTTCGGCAGATCCGACATCGCACTGATCATCCCGAGTGCTGCCGATCCGTCTCGAGGATCCACCGGTCCGGAAACAATGGCCCCGGACCAGCCTCCCACCCCTGAAAGCACCGCAATGTATTGATGTCCGTCGGGACCCCGATAGCTGACCGGTTGACTGATGATTCCGCTGTCGACCTTGTAGCGCCACAAGAGCTCGCCGGTCGTTGCGTTGAGCGCCTTGAACCAGCCGTCCATGGTTCCATAAAAGACGAGATCTGCGGCGGTCGCCACCGTTCCCGACCAGACAGGAAAATTCTCCTTCACCACCCACACCGGGCGGCGCTGAACGGGATCCCACGCGGTGAGCGCACCGCGATTGCCGCCGGGTCCCGGCTTCATATGGACCTGCGCGCCCACGTAGGGAGTTCCTTCAATGTAATTCACGGCCATGCTCATCCAGTCCATGCACATGTTTTCGTGCGGGACATAAATGAGTCCGGTGCGAGGACTGAAGCTCGAAGGGTTCCAGTCTTTCGCGCCCGATGCCGTCGGGCAGATATTTCGGACCGTTTGACCCAACTTCGTCTCCTTGTGCGGGTTCACGATCAAGCGGCCGGTTTGAAGATCCACTCCCTTGCTCGAATTCACGGGGCCATAAGGGTCCGCAGAGAGGACCGTGCCGGTGGTGCGCTCGATCACATAGAGATAACCGTTGCGATCGATGTGTACCAGGACCTTTTGCATTTTTCCCGCAAATGGCATGTCCAGCAAAATTTGCTCGTTGATGCCGTCGTAGTCGTGTTCATCGTGCGGTGAATATTGGTAGTACCAGCGGGCTGTGCCCGTCGCCGGATCACGGGCAAAAATGCCGGCCGTCCATTTGTTATCGCCCGGCCGCTGCTCATGATTCCAGGGTCCGGGATTTCCCGTGCCGTGATAAATCGTCTTGAGCTCAGGATCGTAATTCGCCCATCCCCACATATTGCCGCCGCCGATCTTCCATGCCTCGGGGGGCCAGGATTTCACGCCCAGATCCGTGCCCTGATCCCCTGCGTAATGCGGTTTGAACTCGGCTCCGATCAACACGTCCTTGTCCGGCCCCGTGCTCCATCCACGCCACAGCAGCTTGCCGTCGCTTTCGCTGAGCGCGGCGAGCCAGCCGCGCACGCCCATCTCCCCGCCCGAGTTGCCCACATACACTCGCCCGTCCGCCACCAGAGGAGCCATGGTGATCGTCTCCCCGATGTTGATGTTTCCGAGTTGCGTACGCCAGAGCGCGCGGCCTGTCTTGACGTCCAGCGCAATCGTTTGCCCATCGAGAGTATTGAAAATATACTTTCCGTTGCTGACCGTGCCGCCTCGATTCACGACATCGCAACATGCGAGCCCTTGACTCGCCGGCGCCGGGTTGGGCGAGAATTTCCATTTCATGGGCGCGCCGGGCTGGGTAAGATCGAGCGCATATACGTAGTTCGGATAGGCGGTGACGACATACATCGTGTTGTCCACGACGATCGGGGCCGCCTCCTGCCCCTTATTGACTCCGAGAGAAAAGCTGAAGACGGGTTGCAGAGTCCGGACATTGCCTTGATTGATTTCCGCCTGCTCAGAGTAGCGCGTCGAGGCGTAATTCTTCGAAGGCATGGTCCATTGCCCATCGTCTTGCGGAGCATTGGCCAGGCTTGCCGCGGTGTGCCCAGCTTCCGGCGTCGGCGCCGAAAGAGCATGGCCTATTTGTTCGCGAGTGAACACCTCGTTCTCCGGAACGGGAGCCGGTACGCTTTGGCCTGCACCGCTGAGCGGCATCAAGCTTAAAACACAGAGGTGGGCAAGAGTTCTCATGGATGTTGTCCCAGCGTGTAGAGGTAGTCGGCGATTTCCGCCGCCTCGAAGTGCGTCAAGTCCATTTCAGGCATGGCGTTACCTGGAAGCACCGGGACAATGATTAACATGGGACAGCGCACGCGACTCAGCCCCCGCATCTCGGCAAAATGTTGAGGGCGATAGCGGTGAGGCTGGCTGCGACAGCAGACCCGCCGCCCAGGATCACGCCCCAAAGCGACAAAAAGGCGGCCCTTCCGACGGCGGGGTCGACGCCGCCATGGGCGCTCGCGGCCTCTCGGGCTTTTTTGTATGCGCGCCAAGAGAGCGACGTCGCGCCGAGTGCAACCAACACCGCCGCGATGGTGGCTCCCGCGATACCCGCCCTCGACCCTTCCAGAGCCAGGGGCGAATGCGCTATTCGTTGGCCGGCTCGCCAGCATGGCTCGTTGGCGAGCGCATACCCGGCGCAAAGGTGCAGAAACCAGGCAATGGGACCGCCAAACAACGCGAAAAAGCCTTCATGCAGCCTGGGATAGGGTGCCGCGGGCGTCGCGCTCATCGAGCGAACCCCAAGTAAGGAGTCAAATAATACGTGCCAAAGACGAACACCCAGACGATGTCGACGAAATGCCAATACATCACCCCGGCGGATATGGCCAGCCGACGTCGCGGACTGAAGTAATCGAGCGCAGTCCAGACAAAGAGTGCAAAGAGCACCGCCAAGCCGATGACTACATGGGCGATGTGAAAGCCCGTCGTGACGAAGTACAGCGACGAGTAACTCGACGTGCCAAGGCCATAATGCTTGGCCTGCCACTCAAACCATTGCACGGCCACGAACGCCGACCCCATCACGAAGGCCGCAAAGAACCCGATCAGCGCTTGGATCGAGCGCCGGCGCAGCACGCCGCGCTCGCCCCACCACGCGGCGACGCTCGACAGCAAGAGCAGAATCGTATTGGGCAATGCGAGCTTCAGCGTCGGCGCGGGCTCGAGCAACCATCCCTGGGGTGCGGTTGCGCCCGTGTAGAAATAGGCAAACAGCAGGTAGGCAAATAGGGCTGCCTCGCTGGCAATCATCGCCCCGACGCCCCACATCCCATTGCCGTGGCGGCCGACCGGCCCCACGGGAAGATGTTCGGGTGTGGCGATCATCAGTTCGCGTTTGGCGCTTATCACCTCAGTCACGCGGGGGCTCCCGTTCGCGAAGCTCGCGGCGCGGCCACATCCACATCAAAAGCGCCGCGGCCACGATCACACCGCCAATGCCTAGCGTGACCCAGGCTTTTAACAGCAAACCGACGAATACCACCGACATTCCCACGGTGAGAAACACGGGCGCGCCCGTGTCCTCGGGCATTTCGAGGAGGATGTCCGGAATCGCATCGACCCCGGAGGTGCCGATGGTTTCCTTGCCCTCGTCGAGCAACATGCCGCGATCAAGCGCAGAGCGCGGCCCCTCGCTCCCGATCCGGCCCTCCCACAGCGGATGGCGCGAATTGACCGTCGGGATCACTGCAAAGTTATAGGCCGGCGGCGGCGAGGATACCGACCATTCGAGGCTGGGAGCGTCCCACGGATTTTTGCTCGCAAAAGCCCCGACGCGCAGACTTCGCGCGACGTTGACGAAGAACAACAAAACGCCGACCGCGAGAATAAAACTGCCGATCGTTGTGATTAGATTAAGCGTGCCCCAGCCACCGTAATCCGCATAGGTGTACACACGGCGAGGCATGCCGAGCAATCCCGTCAGATGCATGGGCAAGAAGGCCAAATTGAAACCCAGGAACATCGTCCAAAAGTTCCAGCGCCCCAATTTCTCATCGAGCATTCGGCCGGTCATTTTCGGGAACCAAAAATAGGTCGCGCCGACCACGGGAAACAGATTGATGCCGATCAAAACGTAGTGCAGATGCGCAACCACGAAGTAGGTGTCCGTCAACTGCCAATCCACGGGCACGCTGGCGGTCATGAATCCCGAGACCCCGCCGATCACGAACAGCAGGATCATCGATGAGAAAAACAGAAACGCAGTGCTGATGACCGGACGGCCAAGGTAAATCGTCGCGAGCCAAGCGAATACGGCGACCGCCGAAGGCAGTACGATGATGATCGAGGCCCCCGAAAAAAGCGACAATCCCAGCCCGGGCAGTCCGGTAGCGAACATGTGGTGCACCCAGACGCCGAAGCCCAGGATCATGGTGGCGACGGTGGAGAGAGCGACGAGCGAATAGCCGACCAGCGGCCGGCGGCAAAACACCGGCAAGCCATCGGAGACCATGCCCATCGCGGGCAGCACGATCGCGTAGACCCACGGATGACCGAAAATCCAAAAGAGATGCTGCCACAGGAGCGGCTGGCCCCCAACCGCCGGATCGAAGAAGTGCGTGCCGAATTGCCGGTCCATCCACAGCAGGAAGAACGCGAGGCTCACCGCCGGCACGACCAGCAAGTTGGCGACGCTCGCAGTGAGGGTTCCCCATACCATGATCGGCACGAGATTGAGGGACATACCGGGAGCGCGGGTGCGAAAGGCCGTGACGATGAAATTCGCCGCACCGATGGTGGTCGAGATACCGAGAAATACCATCCCCAAGGAGTAAAAGTCCTCGTTCAGACCCGGGTTGTACTGCCGCGAGGCGTAGGGGACGTAATTGAACCACCCGTCATTCGGCCCGTTGCCGGTCAAGAATCCGACGTACAAGAAAATGCCGGCGGCGACGTAGATCCAGTAACTCAGGGCGTTGAGCCGCGGGAACGCCATATCGCGGCTGCCGAGCAGCAGCGGCCACAAGTAATTGGAAAAGCCCGACAAGATAGGCGATGCATACAAGAAGATCATCGTCATGCCGTGCGTCGAGAAGAACTGGTTGTATTCGCCCGGCGTCAGCAACGTGAGGTTCGGCCCCGCGAGCTGCAAGCGGATGACCAATGCTTCGACGCCGCCGAGCGCCAAGAACACGAACGCCGTCACGATGTAGCGCAGGCCGATCTCTTTGTGATCGACCGTCGTGAAAAACCCCTTCAAGCCGGGTGTGCTGTCCCATAATTCGTGCAGGCGAGCTTCGTGTTCCACCGTGTCGATGCCAACCGCGGGCGTACGAAAATCCGGCTGCCTCATCGGAGCGACCCCATTTTTCTAAGGGACCTCATTTCAGCGACTCCAAATACGCGAGCGCATCGGACAATTCTTGCGCCGATAGATGCTGGTCAGGCATGAGGTTTCCCGGCTTGATATTTTGCGGGTTTTGAATCCAGCCCTCGAGATTGCCGGGATTATTCTCGAGCACACCGGCGGCCAATGTAGCGCGGCTCATCAAGTGCGTAAGATCGGGCGCCGCGAAAGCGCCTGCGCGGGTGCCCCGGACGCGGTGGCAAAGTCCGCATCGATATTCCACAAGGGCCAGGCCTCGTTCTTGTCCGGGCGTCACGGGAGAGATGGCGGGCGCCAGCTGTTCCTGCCGCCAGCGCTGAAAGTCCGCCGGCGTCTGCGCGACGACGAGAAACGACATGCGCGCATGCTGGAACCCGCAGTATTCCGTGCACTGGCCGCGGTAGATGCCGGGTTGGTTCGCTTGCAACCAGCTCAGATTGGTCTGGCCGGGAATCGCATCGATTTTCCCTGATAACCGCGGCACCCAAAAGCTGTGGATCACATCGCCGCCGTGCAGTCGAACCAGGACGGGGGCTCCCACCGGAATGTGGATCTCGTTGGCGGTGGCAAACTCCCCGCTTGGCTGCGCCGAGGCGTATTTCACGTCCCACCACCACTGCCGCCCTGTCACATCGATCGTGAGCGCCGGATTTGCGGGCGGTCCGGCGACCGCGGCCAGAGCGACCATGGTCCATACGAGCGTCGCGGCGAGCGGAATCGCTGAGACCATGAGTCCGATGACGATCCAATTATGTCCTTTGGCCCCCTGTGCGATTGGAATCGACTGCATATCCAGTGGATTGTCGTCGGGTCGCGCCCGCCGCACGCCGCCGTAGAGCAATGCGCCGATCACCAAGCACACCACGATCGAGACGATCAAAGTGAACCAAGTCAGCGGCAATATCGTGTCCGCTGCCTTTCCTGCGCTCTCGAGATAGGAAAGCGGAGCTGCGCTCATGCCACCCGCACTCTGTCGACGGATTCCCATAGCCGGCTCATCGAACGTATCGCGGTCCAGAGGAAAAGGAGGATGCCGGGTACCCACATCACGGCGCCGCCCAATTGCTGGTCCTGCAATGGGGTGAGACCCCACGCTTGCGTGGTCACAAAATGCCACGGGAACATCGGCCGCGATGCGAGGGCCAAGACCGCCCCCAGCAGCCCCATCTGCACGAAGGTGATGCTACCGGCGGCCAACACTTGGGCCGTGTGGCTCGGCGAATGAGCCAAAAATTCTCGCCACAGGATAATGCTGCTGCCGAACAAGGTCACATGCATCGTCCAATAGAGGAACACCGAGCCGAACGTGGATTGGTACGGCACCGGCATGTGCCAGTACCAGAGCGCCAGGAAAAACAGCGCACTACTCGCCCATATTGGCCAGCTGCGCTTTGCAGGAACGCTGCGCGGCCAGCCGAGGGCGATCAAGGGGGCCGCCACCAAGACGAGCAGCATGTGCTGGCCGACCCGCGCCGCGAAAAGAGAAACAGACAAGGCGCAGATCGGGGACAGCAGCGCCAGTGCCGTAACCGCCCATCCCCAAAACGCGAATTTATATCCTTGAACGTGCAGCTCCGGGGCGCGGTGTCGCAGCCACAGCACGTGTACCGCACAGCAAAGCGCGAGGACTAAGACCAGCCGCGGGTCTAAATTGAACCTCGTGAGGATATCGCCCGGCAGCGGGGGCAGCCCACAATAGGGAACCGGCTGAATCACGGTCGCATCACCCCGCCAGACCAACCAAAACATTTATCTCGGGTTCGAGCCAAAGGCCGCAACGGCCGCCTTGGCAACCTTCAAGTCCTGATCGACGGTGCCGTCCGCTCGCACCGTAAGGGATGCCGAGTTCCGATCGGCGGAATACTGCTGTCGGAGTAGATCTCGAATGTCGCATGGAGACTGTAAGCCCGAGGCAAATGTTGTCGTAGGCAAAAGCCGACGGCTTATCTCACAATGTGATACGGGTGGATTTCTCGATGACTCACCTCACGCCGTAGACCGAAGACCCGCCTGGCGTTGGAATAATAAATCTTGTCGATGACTCGTCTGGGCAACGCGAGTCCTTTGACGTCGGAATCGATGGCCTCGATATGCTGGGTGTCCGAGGTCGCCAGGTAAATCCAGTCGGAGCGCCAGAATGCATCGGCCTCCGCTGCAAATTGCGCCTTCATCGGCGGACTCTGGGCGCGCTCCTTGGCGTCGGGTGGATTTTCGGTGAGATCGGAGCCGTACAAGAGGCGGTCTTGATATTTGACGAAGAAGCGGCGCACCTTCGCGTAGTCGGAGTTCGATTGATATTGAACTTGCGACATGCGTGCCGCCAGATCGACCGTCGTATTCGGATAGGCCTCCAAGAACTTTGCGAGCTCATCGACGCTCCATTCGAGACTTCCCAGGTGCGCGCCGATGAAATTGAGCTTTGGATGCCGCGCCACGAAGCGATCGCGCGCGGCGATGAGGCTTTCGTAGCTGGGCTGCTCGGGATGCAGGTACATATGGTATTCAGGGTGGTCGCGAAAATAGCTTCGGTCGTTGTCCGTGGTCATCGCCTCGAGCGGCAGCCAGCAATTCTTCGGCTCCGCCTGGTGCGCGATCAGCGGAATCGCACGCGCTTCGAGATGGCTCATGACGCCGTCGAAACCCGGGTTGTCCAGCATGATGAGACGGCCCTGCGCGTCCTTTTCGACCATGCCGATGTTCTTCCACACCTTGACGGCGAGCGCGCCACGCCGAATTTCGCCATCGATCCGCCGATCGGTATCCGAAGTCCAATTCTCCCGGCCAAACCCTTTCATGGCAAAGGTGGTGGCGAAGTGAAAATGCCGGGGGTCCGCGGCCATCAATTGATGGGCGACCTGCGCCTGCCGGTCCAAGGTCGGAAAATCGGGATAGTCGACATTGATCGAGAGAAGCTCGAACCCATCCTTGACCGCGATGTCGAGAAACCTGTGATCCGCGGTATTCGCGTGCACGTGCGCGTCGAACTTGGGCACGCGCGTGAAGTCGGAGGCGCCGTAGGACTCGTCTGCGGACGCACCGCCGGCGAGCATCCACGCGGCGCACACCATGGCCGCCCGCCTCATCGGACGGCGGCGTGCGTGCGCATGAGTTGGTCCACGGCCTCGTGGCTCAGCGGCGCGCCCGCGAGCTTGGCGGCGTACAGAGCCGCTCCTGCGCCGGGGGACAAGCGCGGCGCTGCGAATTCGTATTGCCGATCGCCGGTCCGCAGCGCGGCTTGAAACAGCGGCAGAACCAAGTTGTCCAATTGAAACATGCCGCCGGAGTAAGACACCGCGAATGGCACCTGCGGCGGGACGGCGAGCTTATCGCGCACGGCGTGCACGATCGCCGCGAGTTCATGCGCCGCCGCCTCGAATATGCGACGCGCTGCGACATCCCCGGCGCGCGCAGCCCGTGCCACGAGGGGTGCCAAGGCGGCGATTTCGCTTCGCGTGAGCGGTGGCGGACCGTAGACGGCGGCACACACGTCGAGATCGTCGCGCACTCCAAAGCGCCCGCGGACCAGATCGTACAAGGGCGCCTTTGGCACCCGCCCGTCGCTCATCCGCGAAAAGAGATTCAAGGCCTCGCGCGCGATCCAATAGGCGGAGCCTTCATCGCTGAACAGTTCGCCCCACCCGCCCGCCCGCGCGCTGCGCGACGCGAATTCCCCATATGCAATGGAGCCTGTTCCGGCAACGATGTTGATTCCGTCGTGGCCAGCGAGGGCTCCCGCCCAACCGCAAACCACGTCGTTGGCGCAGCGGCAGCGCTCAGCCGGCAAGACCTCCGAGACGATCCGATCGAAGCGCGCCAGCAGCGCGCCGTCCTCGCCATAGGCCGGCAGGCCCATGAAGGCGTACGTGAGTTCGCCGGGCGAAACGGAAGCCTCTCCCAGCGTATCTCGGATGCCCGCGACGAGCATCCGCTGCAGCGCGTCGACCCCTATCTCGAGATAATAGGCTGGGCCCGCGCGCCGCGTCGCGAGGACTCGCCCCGACTCGTCGATCAACAGAAAGTCGGTTTTGGTGCCTCCACCGTCGACACCGAGGAAGGTCCTCACCGGTTCGGCGTCCAAGGATAGATCGAGACCCCCTGCACGACGCGGTTGACGACGCCCTTCGCATTCGGCGTGTCGGGACGCAGCTCCAGCGCCAGCGATTGCAGCAGCGCAAAGGTCTGAGCGAATACTGCATACGGAAGACACAGGCCCAAGTCGGGGGCCGCCGTCGCCCCCGGCACGAGAATGTCGTCGGCATGCTGAGAACGCTGGGGATTGTCGGCCGTCAACGCCATAACGCGCGCGGCGACGCCGTCGGCGCGCAGTTCGCCGAGCACATCCATCTCGTAGCGGCGAGTGTAAGGGTCATTGCAGAGAAACATCACGACCAGGGTCTTGCCGTTGATTATCGTCTTCGGGCCGTGGCGAAAGCCCAAGGGCGTTTCAGCGACGGCGACGACCCGGCCGTCGGAAAGTTCGAGCATCTTGAGGGCCGCCTCCCGCGCCAAACCCTTGAACTCCTTGCTCCCGAGGTAGACCACCCGCTCGAACCCCGAGCGCGCCAAGCTCGCGACCAAGGGAAAGCCCGCGAGTAGATGGGCCGCCCCACGAGCGAACTGCGCCGGCGCATCGGGACCCAGGACATCGAACGCCAGCGCGGCGGCGAGCAACATGCCGGTGAAACTCGAGGTCATGGCAAAGCCGCGGTCGTTGGTTTCCTCCGGCAGGAGCACGACGTGCGCGTTTCGGCGGTTCTGCCCGCTGCGGTAAAGCGCACCCTCTCGGTTGCACGTGACGATAAGGTGATGACACTCCGGCAATGCCTGCTCGGCCAGTGTGAGCGCGGCCGTGCTCTCCGGACTATTGCCGGAACGCGCGAAGGAGACCAACAGTACGGGCGCTGCCGGGGCGAGCCAGCTTTCCGGACAGCCGACCAGGTCCGTGGTCGCCACCGCATCTACCCGCCGACCCAATCGGCGGGCCAAGGCCAGTGCCAGACACTCGCCGACGAATGACGAAGAGCCGGCTCCGGTCAAGACGATTCGCAACTCCTTCCGGGCAAGCAGCGGATCGAGATACGCATGCAACGCAGCGGAACAGCGCGCCATGACGTGTTGTACGTCCGTCCAGACGCCGGGCTGCTGCGAGATTTCGCGCGCCGTCCAGTATCCGCCAGACTTTTCCAGCTCCTCCTGCGACATTCCAAGATAATTCATCATGCTCCTCGGAGGATGCCGGCACAGGCGCGCGCATAATGGCGGAGCACTTGCGCGACGCCGTCGAGAACGAGCTCGCGCGGCTCGTTACTCAATCGGCCTTCGCGGATCGCGGCATACTGCACGGGCAAATATTGACTGATCAACGTCAGGGGCACGCTCGCGGCCGCAAGACCCTCGAGCAACATCGTGCAGGCCCGCGAAACTTCGGGAACATTCCAGTAGTAGCGGATGCGGTCGCTCAAGCTGAATTGCAAATCGAACTGCTGAAGTTCCGGGTCCCCGTAATAGGCCTTCCAGTGCTTCGGATCGCGCCGCATCGTTTCGAGCATCGTATCCTTGAGCCATCGCGCCGGCATCAGGTGCAATTCCGCTGCAATATCCGACAGCGCCCACAGCGTTTCACGCAGCGCAAAGGTTGCCCCAGGGCCTACCTTGAGGATGGCGAAGTGGTCTTGCACCAGGGCCTTAAGTGCGGCGGGAGTTTGATAATCGGTGGAGTGCGCTTCGAAGACCATCCCGGGAACGGCAACGATGCTCTGGCTCAATGCGGCCGCCTTGGCCGGCTGATAGCCGATCACGCGGTCATTATCGAACTCGACCCCGGGCTGAACCACCAGGCCGACCACCCGGGACCAAGCGTCCGCGAGACCTCGGCGCATGAAAGCCGCGCGATGCGCTTCAAGGGTGGCATGAGCCGCCTCGGGGGTCGTGACGGCGAGTTCGGTGAGCGCCTCGTGGGCCCCACCCGGCACCGGAACTTCGGAGCCGACGATGTAGACGGGCGGTTCACCGCCCGCGCTGCGCCACGCGGCCTCCGTGATGTCGCACAGAGCGGCCGTGCGTTCGGCGATCAACTCATCGTCAAGGACGCGCGGATCATCGGCGCAGGACATGGAGCAATCCAGATGGATCTTGCGAAAACCCGCGGTGACGTATTCTCCCACCATCGCCTGGGCTTTGTTCATGGCCGCCGCCGAGGCCATGCTTTGCCAGCAATTCGGGCCCAAATGGTCACCGCCCAAAACGACGCGCTCGCGCGGCAGTCCCATGGAGTTCGCGAGTCCATGCACGAGCTCGCGAAATCCGGCGGGGCGCATTCCGGTATAGCCGCCGTCCTGATTCACCTGATTCGAGGTCGCCTCGATGAGCGCGATGCCTCCCGTGCGCTGCGCGAGGCGCAGCGCGGATTCCAATACCCATGGGTGCGCCGAGCACACGGAATAAATTCCGACGGGATCTGCGGCCTTGTGACGGTGGATGAGTTCCAGGAGAGTGTTCATGAGGTCCTTGCGAGAACCTTTTCTTCCGGTTCGAGGGCAAGCAGTGCCGCGGCAGCGAAGGCGAGCACGATGCCGGCGGCCGTAGCGACGTTGGGCGCGGCGCGCAACACGACCATGGAGACGATCGCCGTGATCAGCGGAGCTCCCGCATTGGCGAGCGGCGCGACCACGATGGCCCTGCCGTAGCGAAAGGCGTACACCAATGTCAACGCACCCACTGCGTTGAGAATTTGCGTGATCGCGGCAAGTCCCGGCCCCTGCCACCCGTACTCGATGGGTTTCGAGAAGTCGGTCATCCACAGCGCAACCGGAATCAACAGCAGTCCCGTGATCGTCATATAGAGAAAGATGTTCTCGGCATCCATGGTGCTGTTGGCGAGCTTCATGAAAAAGGCTTGCACGCCCCAGGCGCAGAGAATGATCAGCGCATAGAAGAACCAGGCGAGGCCCTGCGCGCCGGGCTCGGCGGCCTGCGCACCCGGCGCGTAATTGAAGAGCGGCAATGCGATCAGCGCCAGCACCACCCCGGCGGCGCCGACCTTGCTCACGCGTTCCTTGAGAAAAATCAACGAGAGCGCAATGGTGATGACCGGCGATAACGCAATGATCGGGAAAATCAGGTACGTGGGTCCGGTATGCACGGCATGAAACAGCAGCATCTGTCCGCCGGCGCCGGTCAGCCCGATCAATGATCCCAAATAAACGGACTTGGGATCGCGGAGCACGGTCCAGCGCACCCGTTGCATGGCGTACATCGCCGGCGGGATCATCGTGAGTGCCCAGACCCCATAGACCAAGGTATCCGGAAATCCGTGCCTCGTGGGGAATTCGGCAAAGGCTCCCCACACGCCCCAAAACACCGTGGTGACGAGCGCGTAAATCAGCCAGGGTTTCGTGGTCACGGTCAGTACCGGTAAGAGACGCCCACGACGTAGCTGCGGCCATACGCGCTGTAGCCCGCGCCCACGCCGCTCGCGCTCTGGCCGACCAACTGACCGGGCGCCCATGGCAACAGCGGATTGCCATTGAGGTACGTTCGTGCGATCGCATTCGTGAGGTTCTTGCCCTCGGCGTAGACCTCGAAGCCTTTGCCGATCCGGTAGTGCGCGCTCGCCGTCACCCACGAGAACGGGTCGGCAATGGCCGGCCAACCGGGGACCTCGGTGCACTGCGCGCAGTAGTAGATGTAGCGCGACGTATAGTCCCAATTGATGTCGGCGTTGAAAGGCCCCTTGTCGTAGATCAGGCTGATCGAAAAGGTGGTCGGCGGTGCGTCATTGACCGCGCCTGTGGAGTTGCCGAATTGATCATAGCCCTTGCTCCAGGTGTGCGTGAATTGCACGTGGGTGCCGAGACCCATCTCCAGGAAGTGCTGCCAGCTCAGCTCGACTCCGGTGTAGACCGACTTGGCGCCATTGGCCGGGGCCGTGATGGTCCACGGAAACGCCTTTATCGACTTCACTCCCGGCGTTCCCGGCGCTCCGCCGAAATATTGCAGTGTGCCAAGGTCGACGTTGGTCTGCGTGCCGGTATAAATGTCATCGATGACGCGCTTGCCGAACAGCGCGGCCGTGAGCGCCGCATGCGGCCGGTAGTACCATTCGAGCGAGAGATCCGCCGAATAGGCCTTGATGGGTTTGAGGCCCGCCGTGCCGGTGTAGTCCAGCGACGGCGTGCCGTTGATCGCCTGGTTGGTCGAGTTCGGCGCGAGTTGATTGAGGTCCGGGCGCGACAGGCTCTCGGCCAGCGCGCCGCGCAGCTGCAGCGTCTGCGGCGCGATCCAGTAACTCATGTTGAGGGACGGCAACGCCAGCGTGTATTGGGCGCGCTCCCTGAATGCCCGGGAGGTGCTGTACTGCACGTTCCAGGTCTGCGTCGAATTCGTGGTGTCGGGGGTCCACAGCGAGACGGGCACGGATTCCGCCGTCGAGGCGAGGGTGCTGGTGCGCACCACCCGCACTCCCAAGTTGCCGGACCAGTCGCTGCCGGCGAATTCGGCCTCGATGTAGAACGAAGTCGTCTTCTCGGTCACGTCGTAGGAATTGAATGGATTGGGCTGCGGCAGCGTGTCGGGCAGATTGAACGGCGTCGAGCACGGAAGAGTCGAGCAAAAGAAGGGATTCGGCTTGCCGTTCAAGCTCTTGAGAAACGCCAGGAGTTGGGCGGTATTCAATCGCGGCAGGACCATCGGGAACGACCCGCCCGCCCCCTGCATGAAATTGGGCGGACTGGTGAAGGAGATGACGTTGAAGCCCGGCCCAAATGTATAGGGACTGCACTGCACCGGACAGCCCGCGGTCTGGTACAGGGAGCCGTACTGGCCGGAGCCGTTGGTCCAGTCGTTGCTGCTGTCGGTGCGCGTCTTGTCGCGATGACTTTCGCCGAGACCGAAGAGCAATTTACTGAAAAATCCCAGTCCCAAATCGTAAGCGCCGTCGAACGTGAGGGCCGTGATCTGATCGTGGACCGAAAAGCCGTTCAGCCCATCGTAGTGAGTGGACCAATACTTGTTGTTGTTGAGGAAGCCCGAGTTTATCAGCGCCGTGTACGAACAGGATCCCGGACTCGTCGTGCTGGCAGTACCGCTCGGGCAGGCGGTGAGTCCCAGCTGGCTCGGAGGAATCATGACGTTGAGGATGGGCAGGCCGTGCGGAACATCCGTGATGGTGAGCGTGTCGGGCGACAGGGGAGTGGTGGAGACAAGACCCGCCGTCACGAAGGTGTCCTGGCCGCCTTCGGGGCGGTTGGCCGTCGAGCGGTAGCCATCCAGCCCCAAGGTCAACTTCGAGGTGGGCTGCCAGGTGGCCTTCAATCCGAACAGCGACGTGACGACATTGCGGTTGGTGGTGTTGTTGACGATTTCCGGAGTGAAATTACCCGACGTAACGGAGGTGATCACGCCGTTGTTCACGACCGGATTGGTCCAGCCGGCGCCAGTCGGGTCCGTGGGGAAGTAGTAGGACTGGTTGTAGCCCAGCTGCGGATCTTCCAGATGCGTCCAGAGCCCATCGGCGACCAATTTGAAGGCATCGTTCGGACGCCATTCCAAGCTTCCGGAGAGCGCATCGCGCTTCTTGTTGTCGAAGATCGACCCGAAGGTGATGCAGCAAGGCGTCGCCGCGAGCGGCACGGCGTTGCCTGTGCCATCGAAGGGATACGTGGTCGGGCCATAGATGTTCTGGCTGTACGCGTTCAAGGAATCGGTGCGGAGATGGTTGTCGGAATGAACACCCGCGATGAGGAATCCCAACGTCTGCTCGGCGACCGTGTCCTCGAGAAAGGCCGAGTACTTGGTGCCGTGCAAAGTCGACATCTCGTTGTAGTTGCCCTCGGCATGCGCGCCCGCATGGAACCCCGGATTGTCGAAAGGACTCGCGGTGCGCAGGTTCACCGTCCCGCCGATGCTGCCCTCGAGCGCGGAGGCTTCCGATGACTTAAGCACGTCGGCACCCGAGATCACCTCCGAAGGCAGCACGTCGAAGGCCAGGTCGCGCGCATCGTCGTCGGTAGCGAGAATACGGTTGTTGAGCGTGACGATGTTGTATTGCGGCCCGAAGCCGCGAACAGTGACCTTCTGGCCCTCGCCGCCCGTGGTGCGGCTGATGGTGATTCCCGGCAGATGCTCCAGCGAGTCGGCAACGTCGGCGTCCGGAAATCTGCCCAGTTCTTCGGCGTTAATGGAATCGAGAACCACCGGCGCATTCTTTTTGACGTCGAGCGACTTCTCGAGACTTGCCCGAAGCCCGGTGACGACGATTTCTTCCAATGCCGTGTCGGCGCCTTTCGGGCCGCTCGCCGCAACCGCATCGACGCCGGCGGCTATCGCAGCTGCCCCCGAGACGAATGGCAAGCAAGCGAATGGCAGGCAAATCGCAATCAACGTAGGCTTAAGGTCGGGCACGTCTCGTCTCCCAGTCACGCTTCGTCTCCCGGTACCATTTGTGAGATGGCTTATTTAGAGGTCACAGAGGGCCTTCGACTTCAACGCCGAAATGATCCTTTGAACAGAAAACGAAAGAAAACGATAGTTGATTACCGGTTTTAACTTCCGTATTCTTACGTTTTATATTATTATTATTTTCGAACATGTCAAGAGGCCCGCTCCGAAGCTGCCGGTGGACTCATAGGCCATGAACTTCAAAAAGACCTCCCGGCGCGAATTCGTGCAACTCACCGGCGGACTCGCGCTTTGCCTCCGTCACGGTTTGCTGCCGGCGCAACCCAGCAGTTCTGCCGCCCGCGCGGCGGCGGCGCTCGATGACTCATCGATACGGATCGAGTGGGATGCGAACCTCCAGGCGCGAGTGTCGCGATTGACCGCAGGCTCCCTCACTCCGATGACTGCGTGGCGGCCAACCGATTATCTGCTGCGGGCGGATGGCCGTCACATCGCAGCGTTCACTCTTCAGCATCAGGCGCGCGACTCGGTCGAAGGCGTCAACGGTCCCGGCGCGCGGCTCACGCTGTGCGGAGTCTCTGCGGAAGGGATCGAGAAAACCGTAGCGGCGACGCTGTATCAACGCTATCCGGGCTTCGCCGTCTATCGCGTGTCCTACCGCAACGCGTCCGCGGCGGCGGTCACCCTCCGTGGCTGGACCAACGGCGACTTTCTGGTGCGCGGCGCGCGCGCCGGATCCTCCACCGTGGCGCCCGAATTCTGGTGCTATTCGGGCGCATCGTACGAGGATCGGCGAGACTGGGTGCAGCCGGTCAAGCATGGATTCGCACAGGACAACTTCCTCGGCATGGAGGCCTCCGACTACGGCGGCGGCACCCCCATTATCGATGTGTGGCGCCGAGACGGTGGCCTTGCGGTGGGCCATGTGGAAACAACTCCCAAGCTCGTCTCGTTGCCCGTGGAGGGGCAGCATGGAAACGTTCGGGTGGCGGTGTGCTCCCGGGAGAAACTCGAATTGCGTGCCGGCGACAGTTTTCAGACACCGGAGACTTTCGTCGCCGTGCACGGCGGCGACCATTTCGCAGCCTTGAGCACCTATCGCCGGATCATTTCCGAACGCGGATTGGCGCCCGCGGAGCCGCGGGCTGCCTGCTACGAGCCGATCTGGTGCGCCTGGGGCTATGAACGCGACTGCACCACCGCATTGATCGAGGGCACGCTGCCGAAGGTAAAGGATCTTGGCTTGGCCTGGGCCGTCATCGACGACGGATGGCAATCGAGTATCGGCGATTGGCGACCCCACCCCAAGAAATATCCGAACGGCGAGGACGACTTGCGCGGCCTCGTGTCGAACATCCGCGCCGCCGGCCTCAAGCCAAGGCTTTGGTATTCCCCTCTGTCGGTCGCTCCGGGCACGGACCTGCTGCACGACCATGCCGACATGCTGCTTCTCGACAAGAATGGAGCCGTGCAGAATATTTCGTGGTGGAACAGCTTTTATCTGTGCCCCGCCTACGAGAAAACCGTCCGGCACACGGAGGCACTGGTGAGAAAATTTATCGGCGAATGGGGATTTGCGGGCCTCAAGATCGACGGTCAGCATTTGAATGGCGTTCCGCCTTGCTTCAATCCCGCGCATCGCCACGCCCGTCCCGAAGACTCCGTGGAAGGATTGCAGAACTTTTTCCGCGCGATCTACCGGACCGCCATCGAGATCAATCCCGATGCCGTGCTGGAACTATGCCCATGCGGCACCGCGTACTCGGCGTTTAACTTCGCCTATATGAATCAAGCGCCCGCCTCCGACCCCGAGTCGTCCTGGCAAGTGCGCCACAAAGGCAAGACGCTCAAGGCATTGATGGGCCCGAGCGCGGCGTACGCGGGCGATCACGTCGAACTCAGCGATAACCACGATGATTTCGCGTCCACGGTCGGCGTCGGCGGCATCATATCGACCAAATTCACCTGGCCCATAGATCCGAAGCCCAAGGATTCGTTTCTGCTGGCGCCCGAGAAGGAACCCACGTGGCGGCACTGGATTGCGCTTTACAGGGAGAAAATGCTGCCCCTCGGGACGTATCGCGGCGAACTCTACGACATCGGCTTCGACAAGCCGGAGGCTCACGCCATCGAGAAATCCGGCCGCATGTACTATGCGTTCTTCGCCGAGCGCTGGAACGGCGAAGTGGCGTTGCGCGGTTTGCAGCCTGGGGCGTACCGCGTCCGTGATTATTTCAACGATCGCGATCTCGGCACCGTGGCCGCGCAGCATCGGCTGCCGGTGACGTTCGAGCGCTTTCTGTTGCTCGAGGCGATCCCGGCGTGAAGATCCCGCGCGAGGCCGAGCCCGGTCTGCTGGTTGGAGAGCGCCGCCACCGGATTCTAGACTTGCTTCGCGAGCACGGCCGGGTCACGGTGGAAGCTCTGGCGACCCGTTTTGCCACCTCGTCAGTCACGATCCGCACCGATCTTGCAGCGCTCGAGGCTGCCGGCTCGCTGGAGCGAACTCACGGCGGCGCCCTTCTCGGCCGGGACGACGATGATCAGCCGATCACGGTGAAGCAGACACTGCATCACGCCGAGAAAGTACGAATCGCCAAGACGGCGGTCACGCTAATACAGGATGGCGAGACGGTGATCCTGGATTCCGGCACGACGACCGCGGAGATCGCCAAACAGATCCGCAAGCTCGAGGTTCGCTCGATCAATGTGATCACCAATGCCTTGAACATCGCCACGCTGCTCGCCGACGTGCCTTCCGTGCGCCTGATCATGCCCGGCGGCATCCTGCGGCCGGAGTCGAATTCCTTGTCGGGCCACCTGGCCGAGGCAGCCCTTGCAGGGCTGCAGGCGGATCGTCTGTTTCTGGGCGCCGACGGCCTCGATCCCGAGCGCGGCGTCATGACCCCTCACCTTCTCGAAGCGCAGCTCAACGCGCAAATGATCGCGATCTCGCGTCAGGTCATCGCGGTCGCCGATTCATCCAAATTGATGCGCAGGAATATTTCGCTCATCGCCCGGGTGGAACAGCTGCACATGCTGATCACGGACAGCGGCGCAAATCCTACCGTAGTGGCCGAGCTCGAGCGTCGCGGAGTCGAGGTGAGGCTGGCGTGACCGCCGACGTGCCCTTGCCGAGCAGCAGCTGCTTGTGAAACTCTGCTTCCGGCATCGGTCTCGCAAACAGGTAACCTTGATACTGATCGCATTTGAGGTCCTGCAAGTGCCGGCGCTGCTCTTCGGTTTCGACCCCTTCGGCGACGGCGCAAAGATGAAAGGCATGCGCGAGGGAGATGATGGTCGACACGAGCGTTGCCTGCGCCGGCGATGTCGCCAGGTCGGAGATGAACGAACGGTCGATCTTGAGGGCGTGCACCGGTAGCTTGGACAAGCGCCCGAGCGACGAATAGCCGGTTCCGAAATCGTCGATGGCAATGTACAGCCCGGCCGCAAACAGCCGTTGCAGTTTTCTCGTGCTGCCTTTTAGATCTTCCATCAAAGCGCTCTCGGTGATCTCAAAATCCAACCGGCCGCCACGGCCGATCAGAGTCTCGATCGCCGCCAGAACGAAATCGACGAACTCCCGGCGTTTGAGCTGAACGGGAGACACGTTGACCGCGATCGGAGTGAGGGGCAGCCCGTCATCCAGCCAGCGGTGGCTCGCTCTGACGGCCTCTTCGATGACCCATTGGCCGACTTGAACGATCAATCCCGTCTCCTCGAGCACGGGAATGAACTCTGCCGGCGACACCAAGCCGGCACCGGGCCGCTGCCAACGCAGCAGTGCCTCGGCACCCGCAATCTTGCCGGTGGCCAAATCGATCTTGGGCTGGTAGTGCAGTTCGAACTGCCGCTCTTCGAGTGCGCACTGCAGCTCATGCTCGAGGGTCATGCGACTGTAAAGCTCGCTCTTCATGCCATGGACGTAAGTCAGGTATTTTTCGCCCGATTCTTTTGCCTTTTTGACTGCATGTTCGGCGTTCTGCAGCAACACCTCGGCGTTTTCGCCGTCCTTCGGAAAGCATGCCGCGCCAATCCAGGCCGAGACCGGAACTTCCTGTCCTTCGATCAGGAACGGACGGACCAGCAGCTGCGACAACTCCGCCCGCATATCCTCGGCGCTCATCTCGGATTCGCCCGCGATATTCGAAGCGACGCCAAAAAACCCATTGCCAAAATAGGCCAAACGCGTTGGTCCTTGCACCGCGCCTTTGAGCCGCTCAGCCACCAGCTGCAACAGCTGATCACCGCCTTGGCGGCCGAAGCGATCGTTGATGGCGGACAGATGCTGAATATCGAGAATGAATACCTCGAGGGAGGCGGCGTCCGGCGTTCGGTCCGTCATTTCTCGCGCCAGACGCTCACAGAAGAGCGTCCGGCGAGCGAGACCCGTCATCGGGTCGAAGTACGTCAGGAAGTTTGCTTGTCCCTCCTTCTCCAAGTACTGAAGCGCGAATGACAAGCTGCCTGCCAATTGCCCGAGCAAGGCTCTTTCTTCCGTCTCGAACACGCCGCATTCCCGAGAGACGAGGTTGAGCGTACCCACCGCCGTTCCGGCGACGGTCAGCGGCAGGGCGACGGCCGCACGAAATCCCCAGGCGGCCAGATCCTCGCGCCAATGTACCCGCGCTCCGGGGTTCATCAGGTCGTTACAGACGGCGGAAAGCCCGGTACACAGCGCTTGCTCCGTGAGACTTTGAAAATCGGTCGCCGCCAATCGGATCCGAAGACTGAAGTCGTGAAATTCCTCGGTGCGCTCGCCGGCTACCGCCACGGCACGCAAAACGGCCGTGCCTGCGTCGGTCAACAGGACCGTAACGAGAGCATAGTCGCCCTGAACGTTGACGATCCGGGACACTTCCTCTAGAAGCTCAGAACGGTCGCGAATGCGTAAAACGGCCGCATTGACGCTGTTGAGAACCCGGTAAATACGGTTCAGCCGTTGGTTTTTTTCATCGTGGCGTTTTCGCTGCGTGATGTCCCGATCGGTGCCCCGAAACCCGGTAACGAGGCCCTTCGCGTCGATCACGGCGAGTGCTTGCCGCTCGAGCCAACGGTATGAACCATCCCGATGTTGCCAGCGCGCCGTCAGCGCGGACAGCCGGCGCTCATTGTTGCCGAGCGATCGCATGGCTCCGGCGAGCAGTATCTGGTCGTCTTCATGTACGCGGAATAAATAGTGAGTACCCAGCATGGACTCGCCGGATACCTCGAGAATACTCTGTATGCCGGGACTGCAGAATCCGTAGTGGCCGTCGACATCGAGCTCCCACACCCAGTCCTGGGAGGTCTGCACCAAATCTCGGAACCGCTGCTCCGCCTGGCGAATCACGCGCCGAGCTTCGACATCCTGGAGCGCGCGGATCACGGCGGGGGCGAGCCGAGCCAGATTGCTCTTGAGCACATAGTCGGTGGCGCCGCTTTTGAGCGCATCGATGGCGCGTTCCTCGCCCAGCGTGCCCGACACGATGATGAACGGCACATCGGGAAGTTCCGCTTGAGCAATGCGCAATGCCGTCATACCGTCGAATTTCGGCATGGAAAAATCGGACATGACGAGATCCGGAACAGACTGGAGTCCCTGACGGAATGCGTCTTCGGTGTCGACTCGATGATAGTTAAAGCCGAGTCCCACGCGCTTGAGTTCGCGCGCAATCAACGCCGCTTCCGTCGGCTCGTCCTCGACCATCAGGATTGAAAGAGTGCGGGACGTTCCTTGTGCCTGCATGCGCTATCCTTCTGCCGGCCGGCGATTCATTGCAATCCAGTAGTATCCGAGACGGGCGACTTCCTCCATCAACTTCTGAAAGTCCACGGGTTTGACGATGTAGCTGTTGACGCCAAGCTCATACGAGCGGACGAGATCGGATTCTTCGGCGCTCGAGGTCAAAATCACGACCGGAAGCGCGCGGCCTGCGGGTGTGCCGCGCACGGCCTTGAGCACCTGCAGCCCATCGACTTTGGGCATCTTGAGGTCGAGCAGCAATAGGCGGGGCAACGGCCTCTTGAGCACGTCGGGTGAATTCCCAAACAGGTAATCGAGCACCTGCTGGCCATCCTTGAGCCATACCACTCGGTTGCCAAGATTGGCTTTGCGAAATGCCCGCAGCGTGACCTCGGCGTCAGTCGGACTGTCCTCGGCGTAGACTATCTCGAAGAATTCCTCGGCAACACCCGTGCTCATGCGGCGGCCTCCGTTGGCAGTGCAAAATGAAAAGTGGCTCCTCGTCCCGGCGTGCCCTCCGCCCATACACGGCCGCCATGCCGGGTCACGACCCGGTGAACGATCGCCAGCCCCACTCCGGTGCCCGAAAATTCTTCCTGGCCGTGCAGGCGTTGGAACACGCCAAACAGCTTATGGGCATACTGCATGTCGAAACCCGCGCCATTGTCGCGGACATAGTACGAGATCTCATTCCCCTCGGTGCGCGCGCCGATCTCGATCTTAGGCGCATTCGTCTTACCCGTGTACTTCACCGCATTCGATACGAGATTGCTCCAGACTTGCGCCAACAACGACGGATCACCACGCGCGGCCGGCAACCGATCAATCGTCACTTGCCGTTGCGCAGAGTCCGCTCCCTGCAACGCCTCCTGCACGGCAGAGGTCGCGAGCGCTTCCATGTCCACCAGCGCGTGCGCCAACGACTGCCGTCCGAGCCGCGAGAACGCCAGGAGGTCGTCGATGAGCTGACTCATGCGCTGGCTTGCGTGGCGGATCGTGTCGAGATACCGCCGAGCCTCGGGCTCCAGCTTATCGCCATAATCCTCGAGCAGCATTAGAGAGAAGCCGTCGACGGCCCGCAACGGCGAGCGCAGGTCATGCGATACGCTGTAGGAGAAACTCTCAAGCTCTCGATTGGCTGCTTCGAGTTCGCTCTGCTGACGACCAAGATTATGGTTCAATATCTTGATACGCGATTCCTGCGCTACCCGCTCGGAGATGTCGTGGGAGATGCTGACGAGATAGAGCGGCTTGCCGGCCGCATCGCGTACCAGCAGTTTGCGGGTGGCGAAGGTATACACGGCGCCGTCGCGGTCGATGCGCTGATCCTGAGGGATGTGCAGCGCGTCCGAGTGGGCCAATGTCTCGCGATCGCTCCTATCGGCAAATTCCGCATTTTCCGCCGTCATGAATTCAGAGGCGGTGCGGCCGACGATCGCTTCGCGTGGAAGCCCGAGCCAGGCTTCTGCGGCCAGGTTGACCGTAAGATAGCGCAGCGTCCGAACGTCCTTGACGAAAATCATGGCAGGCAGGTTGTCGAGAACAATGGCAAGGAACCCGCGATTGGCACGCAGAGAGTTGGCGAGATCGTGCCGCAGCGCGAGTTCGCGACGCAGCTTCATCAAGCCGATGAGCACGGTTGCAACGACCGCGGCGAATAATGTACCTGCCAGCCACATCACCTGCCGTCTCGGCTTTTGGTCGGCGCGCTGCCTTGTGTCCAGGAGCTTGAGCTCGGTAGCCCTGATCGTCTCGAACTGGCCGCGAATGCGCCCCGTCAAATCCCCCTCGCTGCCGGCCGCCGCCATCAGGTCTTTCGCGGCACCGATGCCGTTGGTCTGGGCGGCAACGATTGCCGCCCGATCGAGATCCACCCGCGCGTCGATCAACCGGGCGAGTTCGCCGATGGCGCGCCCCTGATCCGGGTTGTCGGCGACCAGCTCTCTGGAGTTCTGCAACCGAGACTCCACTTCCGACAGTGCTTTCTCACGCTGCTCGAGCGAGTCGGGAATGCCTGTAAGGATGAAGGCCCCTGTATCCGCAATCGCTTCGAAGAGTCCGCTTTTGACTTCATCGATGGTGCGCAGGACGAGATAGGTGTGTTCGACCCATTTCTCGGATTTCTCGGAGCGCCGGAGCGCGCCCGCGCCGAGCACGCCGATCAGCACGACGACGAGCATCGCGCCGACAAACGCTGCCGAGACGACATTCTCCGTCCCAGACCACTTAGCGTCGCCTTTGGCACTGTCCAGGCGCAATAGCGCGTCCGCGGTATTCATCGGCTCACCGACCGCGCCGCGCGCGCCGCCTGCGTCGAATTCAAGACCTCACGCGCCAAACCGTCTGCGACCGTACCCGCGCGCAGCGGGCTGCGCTTGCCCGCGAGGTGCTGCGCCATGCGCGCGTTCGCCAGCTGCAGCATGTCGCCGACAGCCGGGGTGACCACGAACGGATACTCGGGGTCCCCGCGGGCCCCGGAGGTGTTCAGCACTGCATCCAGCGTGTCGATGTCGAAAGTCCGCGTCTGCGACTGCAACGTGGCCAGCGTTTGCCTTCGCTCAGTGTTCGACATCAGGAGTTGTTGCGCCGCGCGCTCGGCCCGGAGCCATCCGCGAATCACGTCGGGGCGCTGCACGAGGACCGAGGTCCGAACGACGAGAAAGGCGGCGCTGCTCTCGTTTGTCTCGCGGCCCGACACCAGCCGCACGCCGGGCGTGCTGCGGACGAAGGCGGTGGCGTATGGCTCCCAAATCGCTGCCGCATCGATCTTGCCCTCACGCAACGCAGCTACCAGTAGATCAGGCGACAGATCGAGCACCTGCGCGGGATGTAGTTTGTACGCCTCGATCAGGGTTGAGAGAAACAAGTCGGAGCAGGTGCCTCTCGATGTCCCGAGCCGCTTGCCTTCGAGCCAACGAATGGCAACCTCCGCGGCAACGCCCTGGGGCGCGCGGCTACCGGCCACGATGACATTACATAGATCCGAGCTCACCGAGGATACGGCGATGATTCGGAAGTCATCCCCATCGCTACCTTGAGTAACCGTCAGGGCCGGGGCCAGTCCCAGATAGGCGAGATCCACCTCGCCATGACGCAGTGCATTCACGAGGACCCCGGCGCCCTTGAGCCCAATGTTGTATTGGACCGGAACGCCCTCCGGAAGCCGTCCTTTTTCCAGGCGGGTGGCCCGGATCATGGCGCCGGACCACGCTTCGGCGAAGTAGGGCTGATATCCCACGCGCAGCGCGAAATCCGTGGTCTCAGCAACGGCCGCCCTGATGTTAGGCAGCGCACACAGCAACAACAGCAGGCTACGCGAGCAGAATCGCACGACCGTCCGGGAAGCTCGATTTAAGGTGGCGCACATGTAGTCCGATCCTCGGACCAAAGACCTAGGAAGATCCCATAGTCTCCAGTAAATCGGCGACATATCCCGCATTTTTAGCACGAGATGGTCACAGTTTCAGCATCTGGTGCCCTCATATCAGTGTGCGGCGGGAGCACCGTCCTACACGAGACTGTGAGGGATTCCCCGCAATACGTTTCCGCTCTCGTCGATGGAAGCTTGCTCCCTCGGGAGATCGAGCGAGCGGCACAGTACCCAATAGACGCCGCCGGACACGATGAGGCCGACCAACCAACCGACGTCGACGCCACCAAGCGCCCGAGCTGCGGGACCTGTGTAGACGTCGGGCAGCACGAAAAACGGCAACGTCGACAAGAAGCCAAGCACGTAAGCGATGAGTCCGCGCGTTCCCCAGGCGCCGTAGATGCCATGGGGCATGAAAAGATGCGTGATCGCATAGCGACCCCGGCGCACGAAGAAGTAATCGATGAGATTGATGGATGTCCACGGAACGAGCAAATACAGCATGATCGTCAAGGTAAGGAACAGCAGGCTGATGGCGTTCTCGGTGATCGCGAACGTAAGCGCGATCCAGGCCGCCGCTACCCCCAGGATCGCCATGATCCGTAGCCGGGGGCTGGGATTTAATTCGAAGAGAGAATTCAACGCCGTGACGACGGTGAGCATGCCGCTATAGGCATTGAGGCCCATCGTGGCGACGAGTGCAGTCACGGAAGCCAGCGCCATCCAAACACCGAAGCCGGAAAAGACGGCATTGCCCGCCTGGTACAGCGCGACGAGCCCGTCCGAAGACCCGAGGCGTGTGGCGAGCCAAGCGCCCAATGAAATCAACCAAATCGCGGCGGAGCTCGCGCCCAAGAACACTGCGAGAATTATGTGCTTGGGCCGCGTATGACGGGGCAAGTAGCGCGAATAGTCGGACACCGAGGGAGCATAGGTGATGTTGTAGGCCGCGCTCGCGGCGAACTGCGCAATGAACGCCACCCAGGTGAATTCACCCGCCGCGAGATGGGTTGCGGGCACCTTGCCCGCAGCGATCGCAATCGTCAGCAAGGTGTAGAGGGGCAGGCAAACCCAGAAGCACGCGCGAAAAATCCGGTGCAGCCAGTCGTGCCCGTAGATCGCGATGCCGACCGCGATCGCGCCGGCGAGGAGTGTAACCGCCGCTTCGCTCCAGCCCAGAATTCCATTCAGACCTCGCGCCATGAGCACGGAATCGGCGACGTTGAAACCGATGAACGTGAAGAGCGTGCCGACGAGGACGATGACGACGCCGCGGAATCCGAATTGCGCGCGCGATTGAATCATCTGCGGCAGACCGAGCTGCGCCCCCTGCGATGCGTGGAAGGCGACGAATACTGTCCCGAACAAGATTCCGAGCGCGCCGGCGAGCGATGTGAAGCCGAAGCCCAAGCCCATGCTCGGGCCGACGAACCCTATGGCGATCGTGAAAAAATGAAAATTGCCGAGGAACCAGAAGGGCGCCTGATCGATGACCCGGCCGTGCCGCTCGTCCTCGGGAATGTAGTCGATCGATTTGTGTTCGATGATCACTCGATCCTAACGCCGAGCGGAGTCTCGATGACGGACGGCATACATGGGTTCCAGCTGAATGGGCCGAAGCGGCCGGTTAATGCAATTAACTTTTCCTCAAACTAAACCAGCGACACTCCTCTTGCAAGCCGCGCGGCAGTTGTGCTCGGCGCACGACTCTGCGAGAGTCGCGCATTGTTCGTTTGGCAGGAGCTTCCGATGCCGACGGCCTCTCGGACCGCAACCCCGATGCGCCGACGTATTCTCGACGAGGCCGAGCGCTTGATCGCGGTCAAAGGCGTATACGGATTCACGCTGCGGGACATCGCTGCGCCCCTCGGTGTGCAGGTGCCTGCGATCTACAAGCACTACAAGAGCCGCGACGACGTTCTCATCGAGGTGGCTCGGCGATTCATCGCAATGCTCGCGGGCCAGTTCGAGCTTCGGCCGGGCTTGAACGCGGTGGCGGCATTCCGTGCGGCGCTGGAGGATTTCGTCGATCTGATGATGGGACACCCGGCGTACGTGCGGCTGTCGCTCGTCGATTTTGCGACGCCGGAGGGAGGCATGGACTACGTCAAGCTCGCGGCGGGAGGGTCCTTCAAGGAAAATTTGGTTCGGGGGCCGCTCGCTCAGATGCACTCGCGGCTTCGCAAGCTGCTGCGTGCGGGCCTTAGGTCCGGCGAATTTCGCAGGGTCGACGCGGTGGATATCTACCGCCTCCTCAAGGCTTCTCTTCTCATCCGATTGGTGTTTCCGGACGACGCCTTGCTGTTGCGTGGGCCGACCCGTGCGGAGCTGCGCGCCGGCAAGCGATGGCTCTGGGACATTGCGGCACGTCATCTTGCACACGAGGGCAACGCTTCAATCGTGTCCGCGCGTGTTTGACTTCACTATGAAGCGTTGTTAGATTCCGGCGGAGGTTAACTCAATTAACCCGCGGGACCGGATCGTCGAAGCCGCATGAACAGAGCTGGTGCGATGCCGGGTTCATAGGGAGCAATAAATGGCTGATACTCCTCTGACGACGCGCCGCGGGCGAACGCCGGCACTGTGGCCGATGCAACGGATGACCACGGTGGCGGTCGGCGTGCTTGCCGCCTTGTACGGCGCTCCGTCGGTTGCGGACAACGACACGTTGCAGGAAGTCATCGTGACGGCAACGCGCCGGTCGGAATCGGCGCAAAACATTCCGGCGAGCATCACCGCGATCACCGGCCCTGCGCTCGAACAGGCGGGAATCGTCGACAAAGTCGATCTCGCACGTTCGCTCGCCGGCATCAATGTGACCGACAAGGGTCCTTTCGGCGGCGTCAATGGATCGACCCTCATCATCCGCGGATTGAACAGCGATTCGACTTCGGGAGAATTCGTACAGTCCTCGCCCATCGTGCAGCCGGTGGCGACCTATGTCGACGACACCCCGCTATTCTTCAATTTGCGGCTGCAGGATCTGGACCGGGTCGAGCTACTGCGCGGCCCGCAGGGGACCTTGTACGGATCCGGCTCGCTGGGGGGCACGATCCGCTTCGTGCAGAAGGCGCCGGATCCTCGCGCCTTCGATGCGAAGATCGAGACCGGCACGAGCGATACCGCGCACACGCATCACTTGAATTACGAGGTGACCGGCATGCTCAATTTGCCGGTCTCGGAGACGATCGCGTTGCGCTTGAATGCGGGCTACACGGCGGAGGCGGGTTTTATCGATCAGCCGAATCTATACGCGCTGGACGCTTCGGGCGCACCGATTGCGGCGCAGCCCGGCAATCTCTTGAGTCCGCCCGTGACGTACTCAAAGAGGGGGGTCAATTCCTATTTATATCGCACGGCGCGCGCGGCAGTGTCGTGGAAGCCGAACGATGATTTTCGTGCGCAGCTCTCCTACCACCACCAGCTGTCGACCGCAGATGGCTACCCCTATGCCGCTCCCTACTATGGACTTGCATCCCTGTCATCGTCCGATTACACCGCCGCGACCACGAATGACAAGGTCGACCTCGCCGCCCTGACGCTCGAGTTCGAACTCGGGTTCGCGACGTTGACGTCGAACAGTTCCTGGGCCGACCATCAAAACGCGTCGCAAGGCGACGTGACGTCGCTGTACGACAACTTCCCATTCTATGCATCGTTGTACGGTGCAAATCCACGCGTGCTGGTCACGGGTCGCCAGGGATACGATGATAAGCCCTGGGCGGAGGAGCTCCGTCTCGCGTCGAAAGCCAACGGATCTTATGATTGGGTGGCGGGCGTCTTCTACAAGACCGAGCGCACCACCATTCGCGAACACGATTTTTATCCGGGCTATCTCGACTACTTCAATGCCTGCGTGCCGGTGTATGGCGCCGGTGACGGCATCAATCCCTCGCAGTGCGGAATCGGCGAGACAGCCTACACTCCGGGGCCGGCCAGCACTATTGCCGGCATCCCGATCGTCAAGGATCAAGCCTACGTCGGCGATTTCGAAACACGCTACACCGACTTGGCGGGCTTCGGCGAGTTCACATGGCATTTCGCTCCCTCCTGGAGCGCGACCGCCGGCGCGCGCATCTTCAGGCAGACCGTCTCGCAGTCGCAGCAGACGGGGCTTCTGTTCGACGGATCCGCGTACATCGCCAACATCACGCAGAGCGAGACCTGGCGCAAAGCGCTCTGGAAAGTCAATGTGGCCTACCGGATCGACGAGTCCAATCTCGCGTACGCGACCTGGTCGCAAGGATTCCGCCGCGGCGCCGTGAATGGGTTGCCCCCGACGGAAGCCGCCGTCAACTACGTGACCAACCCTGGCCTATTCAAGGTAGCGCCGGACACCGCCGACAACTATGAAATGGGAGTGAAGGGGACCGTGCAGAATCGGTTTCGCTATTCGGCGGCAATCTACGACATCCAATGGCACAATGTCCAAGAAGCCGCCTTCCTGACTCCGCTCGCGCTGCCGGGTGCGATCAATGCCGGCGAGGCGTACAGCCGAGGCCTCGAAACTGAGCTTTTTGCCCGCTTGACCGATCACTTCTCCGCGCAGCTCGACTACACGTACGACCAGACGAAATTGACGTCGCTGGCGCCCCTGGCATTGATCGGACTGTCCGTTCCCCCGCCCGCCGCCGGAACTCCGCTCCCGGGGACGCCGAAAAATACCGCGGCGGCCGCGCTCGAATACGGGCATGTCAAGGTGGCGGATGGCGAGCTGCGTTTCGCCGCCAATGCGCATTATCAAGGGCCCCAGATACCCGCGATATCGGCGACCATTCCCACCGTCGCGGGTTACACCATGGTCGGCGCTCGCGTCGGTTACTCACGACCCCACTGGCTCGCGACGCTCTACGTAGACAATCTCACCAATCAGCTCGGAGTCAACTCCTACACCGATCCCATCCAATGGGGAAAGTTCTACCAAGCGTTGGTATCGAGACCTCGGACGATCGGCCTCACCGTCAGTTATTCGGTCGCAGAGCACTAGCTGCAACGTGGCAGGGCACTAGCTGCGACGATTGGCCTGCCGCGCTGAGCCGGCCTGCCGCCGATGCATTCAAAATCCGGCGTCGTCGATGGGCCTTTGTCCAGCGAAGACGCCGTGATCCATCACTTGCTGGCGAGCCGAACGGGGTCGCTGCCGAAACGCAAGGCGGTCAGGAGGGGCGCATTGACCTTGTGAACGGCGTCATTGATTGCCGTGTCGATGCACGCCTGCGCGCCGACTCTTAGGATAGGGTCCGTACTCGCGGAAAGCTTACAGACCTTTCGCGCCGCAGCATGTATTCGGCTGTAGAGGACCTTTGCTCCCTCGAGGTTCTTGATATTGAGATCGCTGAACCGAACAGTTTGGGACGGCGGGACTTCCGTGGCGTTTACCGAAATTGAAAACGCGCCGAGCGCTGCGATTCCAAGGGCGCAATAGACGGCGGTATTGAGTTTTGTACGAATGGATGTGTTCATGGTCAAATTCTCCTCGAGTTTATCGTTTGCATCTCCCCAACTCGCGCTGGGTTGGTGACACGGTAGGAAACGGCGCTCGATCAATCTTGACCGTCCGCTGAATAACTCATGAATAAAAGCTGAATGCGAAAATTCCGCTAGAAATTCGGCATATTGCGGCGATGCGATTAGCACGAGCGAGCGATTCGCGGGATGAAAGCGGTAGTTCCGGCAACGGGCTTCTGTCATCATCGAAATCGCAAGGTTCGCTCCTTATGCGAGAAGGACATAACGGCGTGATGGGAGAAAGGCCGAGCGCGGCGCCGCGACCGAATGCCGATAGAGGCCGCCGCCGTTGGCACTTTGCCGGCACAATTTTCGATGAACGGACTCTGGAACTGCTCGTCAACGGCATCGATGCCGAACTCGAACGCAAACCCCTTGAAGTCCTGGTCTATTTGCTGGAGCATGCCGGCGAGGTATGCACGAAGGATGAACTCCTCACCGGCGTATGGCCCGGGCGGATCCTCAGCGAAACCGTACTGACCAAGTGCATCGGCCGCCTGCGAGAGGTTCTCGGTGACCGGGATCAGGACCTCATCAAAACCGCCTATGGCTTCGGTTATCGGTTTATCGCGCCGGTACAGGTGGAATTGGCGGAAACGGCCGGGCCCGCGCGTTTGGACCTCAAGCCAGGCGACCACCCGCCCGCCCGGCCGCTTTGGAGCCTGGTCGAGCGGCTCGGCATTGGCGGACGCGGCGAGACTTGGCGCGCCCGCCATGAAAAGACCCACGAACAACGTGTGTTCAAGTTCGCTCTCGACGAGGCATCGCTCGGGGCGCTGAAACGCGAAATCACCTTATTCCGCATCATCAACGACTCGCTCGGGGACCGGGCCCCGATCGTCAGACTGCTCGATTGGAATCTGGAACAGCTGCCTTACTTCACGGAGGCGGAATATCTTGGCGGCGGCACTCTGGTCGATTGGGTCCAGGGACGCGGGGGCATCACGGCCATTCCACTCGCGGAACGCTTGGAACTGATCGCGAAAATCGCAGCCGCTCTTGCCTCCGTGCATTCGGTGGGCGTGCTGCATAAGGGCTTCAAGCCCTCCAATATTTTCGTGAAACCCGTGGCCGGCCAGCCAGCGGATATTGCGCTGGGGAACTTTGGCAGCGGCGGCATGCTCGATGCCGCCCACATCGACCGGCTCGGAATCACACGCCTGGGTTTCACCAAGACCCTTGCTGCGCCCGACGTGAGCTCGGCGGCGTCCTTGTATTTGGCGCCCGAAATCCTCAATGGCAAGCCTTACACCGTGAAATCGGATCTCTACGCGCTGGGCGTGATCTTCTATCAATTCCTCACAGGCGACTTCCACAGGGTCCTGTCGCCCGGATGGGGGCGCGATATCGACGACGAATTGCTGAGCGAGGACCTCGCGTTGGTATCGGAGGAGAATCCCGCGACGCGGCTGGCAGACGGCGAACTCTTGGCACAGCGGCTTCGAAGCCTCGAGGAGCGCCGCAGCCAACGGATCGCGCAGCGCGAGGCGCAAGCCAAAGCCGAGCGCACACGTCTGCGCCTCGAACGGTCGAGGGCGCGACGCGTTGGGGTTGCCGTGGCGTTCGCAGCATTGCTCATCGCATCCGCCATCAGCACCTTCATGTATTTGAAGGGACGCGTTGCTCGAGAAGGGAGCGCGATCGCGACCGCACAATCCCAAGCGGTGACGGAATTTCTGAGTAGCAACGTTTTCGCACCGTCAAGCAAGGATATTGGTTCTGCAAAGGAACTTACGGCCCTCGAACTCTGGACGCGGGCGGGCAGTGAAATTGATATGCGTTTCGCGGGGCAACCTGAGGTTGCATCTGAACTGCATTATCTGACGGGACGCTCGCTCAATCGATTTCACGAATATCCATCGGCTGTTCGCCATCTCAATCGCGCCATGGAATTGGGTCAGCCACTCAACGGAGCAGGAGCGGACTCCGAGCTACGAAGCGCCGCCGAATTGATTGAGGTCGACCACACGCTCGGACACCTGCGAGACACCATGCCGCGGTACGAAGCCGTGCTTGCGGCAGGCGAAAGACGCATCGCACCCGACGATGTCGCGTTGCTGGAGCTTAGGCAAAGAGTGGCGCGGGGCCGATACTGGTTGGGTGACTGGGAGCGATCCGCTCATGATCTAGAAAGTCTCCTCAAGACCGAGGGCAAATCCCCGCCCTCCTCTGAGTTCATCGGCGAGACCGAACTCTATTTTGGGCAGGCGCTCACCGAGCTGGCCAAGGCCGCCGATGCCGAGGTTCATTTACGCCGGGCGGTCGATATCCTAGCGCGCGCAGTCGGCCCCCCGCACCCGAAAGTGGCCGAAGCACGGGCGGCCCTCGGTCGATCGCTTGCGGATACGGGTCAGTATGAGGATGCCGCGGCGCAATTGGACAAGTCGCAAGAGCCGGCGGCGGACTCTGCGCCTTCGGATACAGGGATTGCCATGCGCCCGCGATACCTCCGCGCGCTTCTATTTCTACAGATGGATGCGCCGGCAAAGGCCGAGCCCATACTCCTTCAGATCGTCGAGTCCCAAGACGCGCACTCGGCCGAGCACCTCCAGGCGCACAAGGATTCGGCGCCGGAGGTGGATCACACGGGCCCAGTGCGGCGGGCGCTTGGCGAAGCTTATGCCCGCGAGGGCAAATTCGACTCGGCGATTATCGCGCTGCGGCAAGCGGTCGCTGTCAGCGAGCGCGCGGACGGTGCGCAACATCCCGGCAGCCGCTCAACACGTCTTTCTCTCGCCGAATGTCTGGCAGCGGAAGGACGCGACGAGGAAGCTCGGGCCCTCCTCACGAATCCCGTCATGGACTTGGCAGCGCTCCCCGCCGTGCATCCCATTGCCGCCCAATTAGATAGAGTGAATGGCCTCCTGGCTCAACATGAAGGGAACGTGGAGCAGGCGCGAAAATGGTTCGGTAACTCGCTAGAAATCCTACAAGCGGTGTACGGAACTCAGCATTGGCGCGTCATCCGTGCGCGCCAGGAACTGCGGCGCGCAGAATCATAAGGAAGCGCCCCCGGTTCACCGACCTGCCGGCACGCCGACGCCGGTGACATACAGTACCGATTCCGATATGCCGTCAATCCCTAAGTCCTTCTCAATCAGGGAGTCTTTCAAAGCCGCGGTACTGAAGGGCGCAAGACCCAGCCGGGTTGCCGTCAGACAAAATGTCTGGCCGAGGTGGCCGGCGTCCAGCAGAACCACCCGATAGGCTCGTGGGTGGTGGTATTTCCACATGGTCCGGGCAAAGACTCCCGTCATGATGAACAGCGCCGCCGAACCGGCGGCAAAGGGCTGATCCGCGCAATAATCGCGCGCCATTTGCGGAGTCGCCTGCGAGGAGATTCGTTCAAGCGCGTGGCCTCGGGCGTCATAGTGATAAACGCCGGGATCGAGCCCTTTCACCCCCAGCGCCATCAAATACACTTCTATAGGGTGCCGTGCGCCGCCGGACGGACTTGTCTTGAACGGCAGGGGCCCGAATGACTTCGACTCGAGATACCCTTGGACGCCCCAGGTCGTTTGCAGCAGCTTCGAAACGGTATCGAGCGAAATATCGGCTTTCGAGAATTTTCGCAGCGTCCTGCGCGCGTGCAGCGTCTGGAAAAAGCTGTCCTGCTCCGTTTCATGATACGGCAATGAAATCGACTCGGCGCCTTCGGTCTTCTTGAACTGGGGCGGCGGCGGCGTGCTGGGAACCGTCTGCATCATTTGCTCGACGGTCCAGTCGCCTCCGACGTAGGGAGCGTCTTTCGTGAGGAAGTGAAACCCGCCCTCGGGCAGCCACGGCTTCCACAAGGAATCGAGCAGATCATCACGCGCCGATTCGGGAGAGCCGCATTCCAGCAGCAGTTGCGCCCCGATCAACTTCAATATCGCCTCGCCGACGCTCTCCCGGGTGTAGGAGCCGAATTCGAGCATCGCGTCCCGGATTGTCCTTGGCGAGAAGAAGAATCGGATGACCTCCAGCACGACCGGATTCGCGGAAAAACTTCCGCGCGTGAGGTAATTGACGATCCGCAGATCTCCGTCGACCCAATGTGCCGACTGGCACCGGGCGCTTCTCAACTTGATGGCGCCGCCCTGCATCGGCCTAGGCGCCGCGGATCGCCCGTCGCCATTCACTTACCGTCGTCAGGGTCGGCCTTGTGATTATGTATATTCATCACTTTCAAGTGCTGCTGAACTTCCTTGAGCCCGGACTTCAATTTTTTCCTGTTGAGCGTGCCGGCCTTGAGTTCTGCCCGAAGTTCGCGAATCTCTTCCTGAGCTTTCTTGAGCGTGGTTTCGATCGGCTTCGAATATTTCATCATCGCCTCCCTGTCGATAGAATGGAAACACGGTACCTGTCTCTCTCAGCTGTATTTCTACTCCGGCAAGCTCAGCTTGGCCAGCAAGGATTTAAACCTGCGGTCACCATGCAAATTGCGGAGCAACGGGTCGGTTTTGATGAATAGTATCTTGGGATTGTGCACGCGATAGGTGTGCTGCAGCCATTCGAATGCGGCATCGGCTTCGCCGCGATAAGCGTGGATCTGTGCGATTTCGTAGGCGTCGTCCGTTGCGAAACTCTCTTCCAGCGATTTCAGTGCTGCGTCGGACTCGCTGCGCTTTCCCATCGCCGTATAAACCAGCGCAAGTCCGGCAAGCCTGAGGTCCTTTTCGGGTTCCTTTTCCATGGCGTCCAGAGCTTCGGAGAATTGCCCAAGGTACAGGCGCGCCGCGCCGACAAAGGCGTTGACTCCGCCATAATCCGGATGCAGTTGCTGCAGTTTCAGGCGGTACCGCAGGCACTCCTGCAGCCGGTCCGAGGCGCACGAGGCGACGCCGATCGATTGCAAGGAGAACGGGTCGAGAGGATTTAGTTCGATTTCCCGCTGATACTGTTCGAGCGCATCGGCGACGTGTCCGGACACCATCGCCATGTCACCCAGCGCGCTCGGCAGCAGGTAGGTATTGCCGGGATCGAGCGCACGCATGCGCTCGTGATCCGCGTGCGCCGCTGCCCAATCCCACTTGATTACCATCTCGAAAGCGGCACGCGTGTAATAAGCCCAGACGAGATTTGGGTCCAAGCGCAGCGCGCGGTCGAGTGCACCGAGAATTTTCGCGTTGTCCCCGGCCGATGAAGTGCCATTAGCCGCCTCCAGATCCAAATAGGCGCTTGCGAGGCGTGCCCAGGCCAAGGCGTAGCTGGGCCTCAAATCGATTGCCTTCTTATAGAGTTGAACGGCTTTCTCGACACTGCCTCTGCTCTGTCGCGCCTTGTAGTAATTGCCTTCCAATACCAAGTTGTAGGCCTCGACATCGGATTCCTCTCCGATCGGCCCCTCGACGATCGCGAAAGTTGCGTTGAGCGCCTTTGCGACCCTGTCTGAAATTTCGTCCTGTACCTTAAAAATGTCGGCCAGGTTCCTATCGTAGGTCTGTGACCACAGCTGCACTCCGTCGGAAGCCCGGATGAGCTGCGTGGTGACACGCAGCTCCTGGCCGACCTTGCGCACGCTGCCTTCCAAGAGGTGCGCGACTCCGAGACTGCCGGCGATCGAGCGAACGTCTTCGTTCCGGCCCTTGAACTGGAACGAGGAGGTGCGCGCAATCACTTTCAGACCGGGGCTGCGCGAGAGGTGATTGATCAGCTCCTCCGACAGGCCGTCGGAGAAGTATTCCTGGTCCTTCTTCTCGCTCATGTCGACGAATGGCAGCACCGCGATCGACTTCTCCTGCTTGGCCAGGACGGCTCCGGTGCGGGCCGGGGAGACGATGGATGTCGCCGCAACCGGCACGGAGTCCCGTGGCCGAGTCAGCGCATAGGCGAGCGCCGCAGCCCCCAGGACCACGGCCGCACCGGCGGCCGCCCACCCGGCAGGACGTCTCAGCACCCGCTTACGGAATCGATAGGCAAAGTGATCGGGCCGCGCCTTGACCGGTTGTCCGCTCAAGTAGCGCTGTAAATCGTCAGCGAGCCCGGCCGCGCTGGCATATCGATGGTGCGGCGCCTTCGCCAGCGCCTTCAGCACGATCGCATCGAGGTCCCCGCGCAGCTGCCGCATCAGCTTATCCTGCGTCGTGGCCCGTGTTTCCGCAGCCTCGGGCGCAAGGTGCGCACTGGGCCTGGCCACCTCGGCGGCAACAATCGCTTGCTCTAGCTGCGCCGCCGAACCGGTGGCCTTGAGTCCGTAGGGAAGGCAGCCGGTCAGCAGTTCGTACAGCAGCACCCCGAGCGAATACACGTCGCTGGCCGGTTCGACCGAATCGCCCCGCGCCAGCTCCGGACTCGCGTACTCCGGAGTCATGGCACGCCCGTAGACCGCCGTGAGCGGGGACTGCGCCTCATCGTGCGCGAGCAACTTGGACACACCGAAGTCGAGCAGCCGCACCTGTCCGGCCTCGTTCACGAGGATGTTCGAGGGTTTGATGTCGCGGTGGACCACGTGGTGCGCGTGGGCATATTGCAAGGCATCCAGCACCTGCAGAACGAGCCTGAGGCGCTCACGCACCCCCGGCCGGTGCACATCGCACCAAGCGATCAGCTTCTCGCCCCGAACATATTCCATCGCCAGGTAGGGCAGCCCATCGGGGCTGATGCCCGCGTCGTACAGCCGTGCAATGTTTGGGTGTTCAAGTGCGGCCAGAATGTCGCACTCGCGCGCGAAGCGGCTGGCGAGGTCCTCGCGGTCGCGCCAGAGCATCGGGAGCTTCAGCGCCACCTCGCGCTTGATGGACCCGTCGGCGCGCTGCGCCAGCCATACCTCGGCCATGCCGCCTTCGCCCAGCAGCCGGATCAGACGATACGGACCGACCAGATCGCCGGGATGCCGCTCGTTCGCAAAATCCGAACTCACGAAGGTGAGATCCCTTTCACGGCCCGTACCTTGGCCTTTATAGCGGCCCCGCGCATTTTGCCAAATGCACCGGCGGATCATATCAGATAGGCTTTCACCAGATTGGCATGCCCGTCTGCGACCGGCGACTGCGCCGGCTCGGAACGTGACGTGCTACGCTCGCGTTCTCTCAGGAAAGCGGGCGTCCGAGTGAAGCTACTCATATTGATCGCATTCTTATGCATCTCGGGTTGCGGCTGGTTTCATGCCAGGAAACCCGCCGCACCGAACCCACCCGAGCTCATCGTAACCGGCGCGCCGACAGGTTCCGTTCTGTTCATCGACGGCGTGCAAGCGGGCCCGCCGACGGAAAGCACCAAGCGCACGCATGATCTAGTGGTCACCGCGGGGACGCATACCGTAGAAGTACGGATGGGCGATAATACGGTCTATCGAGAGCATACGTACGTTGGACCGGGCGACAAACGGGTCATCATGGTTCTCTCAGGCGTCAGCCGAGAATAAGAAAACCACTGGTTTCGTGTTCCGTCACATCTAGGCGTTCATCCTACATTTACCTCATGCAATTCTCCGGAACCGAATGGGTTGCGCTCGTCGGCCACTCTCCGACGCAAGGCGCGTTCATCCATGGTATCGAGGCTCATGCCGAAGTCCGAGAGTCTGGCATCGGCGTTTTCCGATATGTGCTCCAGGCTGATATCTCTCGAGCGCGTATCCCGCCGGAGCAGTCTCCGAAGCGCGCCGATGACTTGTGGAATCACACGTGCTTCGAAGCGTTCATTGGGGCACCCGATGCGACCGGTTATTACGAGTTCAATTTCGCGCCATCACGGCTGTGGGCGGCCTATCGTTTCATCGCGTACCGGGAGGGAAGGTCGTCCCCCGACCTCCCTACGCCACCGCAAATCTCCGTTCGCCGCTTTGCCGATAGGCTCGAGCTTGACGCTGCGGTGCCATTGCGTGATTTTATCGTCCCGCAAGGCGCGCCTCGCCTGAGGGTCGGGTTGAACGCCGTCGTCGAGGAAGAGAATGGTACGCTTTCGTATTGGGCGGTGAAGCATGCGCCGGGTAAAGCCGATTTCCATTGGCCGGACGGTTTTGTGCTCGATCTGTCTCTCTAAGCAAGAATTCTATGAAATTTGGAATCGACCGGCTCCTCGATGAACCCGAGTTGCGCAAACCCCTGGCGGGGCGGCGCGTAGCGCTCTTGGCGCATCCCGCCTCCCTGACACGCGATCTCTGCCATTCACTCGATGCTCTGGCCATGGTCGGCGACGTTCGCTTGAGCGCGGCTTTCGGCCCGCAGCATGGGCTGCGCGGCGACAAACAGGACAACATGGTCGAGTCGCCGGACTATAACGATCCGGTGCACGGCATCCCCGTCTTCAGCCTCTATGGTGAAGTCCGCCGCCCAACGCCCGCCATGATGGATGCATTTGACGTGTTGCTCGTGGATCTGCAGGACCTCGGTTGCCGAATCTATACCTTTGTCACCACCCTGCGGTACGTGCTCGAGGAAGCGGCGAAGAAGCACAAGGAAGTCTGGGTACTGGATCGGCCAAATCCCATCGGCAGGCCGGTGGAAGGATTGACGCTGCGTCCCGGTTGCGAAAGCTTCGTCGGTGCCGGCGAAATGCCGATGCGTCACGGCCTTACGCTCGGGGAGCTAGCCCGATGGTTCGTGGCTACCCTGCGCCTCGACGTCGATTGCCAGGTCATACCCATGAAGGGCTGGAAGCCCGACGCCGCACCCGGTTACGGGTGGCCTCTGGGTGGGCGGACCTGGGTCAATCCGAGTCCCAACGCGCCCAATCTCTGGATGGCGCGCTGTTATCCGGGATCGGTCATGCTGGAAGGGACGACTCTATCGGAAGGCCGCGGAACCACGCGGCCGCTGGAATTGTTCGGCGCACCGGACATCGACTCGCGGCAACTGCTGGCGGAAATGCGTACGCTCGCGCCGGCATGGACGGACGGCGGCTGCCGATTGCGCCCGTGCTCGTTCGAGCCCACGTTTCACAAGCACGCGGGCCAGCTGTGTGCGGGCATCCAAGTTCACGTCGAAGACCCCGCGCACTACGACCATGAAGCGTTCAAGGCTTGGCGATTGTTCGCGCTCGCGTTCAAGGCACTGCGGCGGCTGCGGCCGGATTACCCGATCTGGCGCGATTTTCCGTACGAATACGAACGGAATCGCCTCGCCATCGACGTGATCAATGGAAGCGACCTGCTGCGCCGTTGGGTGGACGACAGCCAGGCGCTGCCGGGGGATCTGGACGCGCTTGCGAGCACCGACGAAGCGGCGTGGATGGCCGCCCGCGAGAGCGCGCTGCTCTACTAGGACTCGCTTGGTAAGACTCGCCTTAGCGAGACTCGCCTATCGTGCGCCGGATCCGCGCCGCCGATCGGCCACTTTCCTTTTAACCGCCACCGCACGCGGAGTCCGCGTGCACGCTGACCAATGCGTCACCGTCCAGACCGACCTTGGTTTCATGACCACATTGCCGGTCGCGGTCGTCAACGCTGATCGCTGACCAATACAAATTCGCCCGACCCGTGTCATCGGCCGTCACAAAAAGGGGCACTTTCGTGAAGCCGTTGATACGCGCGTGATCCATCACCGGGATGTAAGGTTTGGCGCTCATATCGTACACCGTGACGAAAATATCCTCGATTCCGTCATTGGCGATGATGAGAGAAACTCCATCGTCGCCGAACGCCGGCAATGCCGACAGCAAGAGCGGCAGGGCACCGAATGCCAATGCTTTGCGCAGACGGAAGGGTATTTTTTTGCGTAATTGTACATCGAGCATGATTGCTTACCTCGTTTGCTGATCCACGTTTTTTCCCAAAAGGCTCGGCGCCGTCCACAGTCCTCCGAGCGCCTTGATCAACGAGACACTGGCGTCGGAGCGGCGGCGTGCGATCTCGGTGGCCGCGCGTTCGTTGGCGAGCGCGGTGCTCTGTGCAACGGTGACTTCGAGATAGCTGACCGCGCCGGCTTGGTAGCGATTGAGCGCGACTTCGAGCGCGTGCCGCGATGAACGCACGGCCTGATCCTGCCTCTGGGCTTCCGCGGCGAGGGTTTGACCCGCCGCAAGATTGTCCTCGACTTCCTGAAACGCGCTCAGCGCGATTTGGCGATAGTCGGCCAAGGATGCCGCGGAGGCGGCTTTGGCGCTCTCGAGCTGATGCTTGCGTCGTCCGCCGTCGAACAGGGTACCGATCAACGCGGGCCCGATGGCCCAGAAACGGCTCGGCATGGCCAACCAACCGGCCAGATTGGAAGATTCCAATCCGCCCGAGGCCGACAGAATGAGGTCGGGAAAGAATGCAGCAGTGGCCTGCCCGATATCGGCGGTCGAGGCGGCAACGCGGCGTTCCGCCGCCGCCACGTCCGGGCGTCGTTCGAGCAGCTCAGAGGGTATGCCAGTCGGGACGGCCGGCGGCGCGAGTTGACTGCCGTCGGTCGACAGAGAGAAGTTCGATGCCGGTTCGCCGATCAGCGTCGCAATGGCGTGCTGGAGCTGAGCGTTCGCGACGTTAAGATCGAGCAGCTGCGACTGAGTCGTTTCCAATTGCGTCTGCGCCTGCGCGACGTCGAAATCCGATGCTGAGCCCGCGTCGAAGCGATGCCGCACCAGGTCCAGTGCATCCTGGTAGGCCTTGACGGTTTTTTGCAGCAGCATTATTTGGGCGTCGCTGTCATGCAGATCGAAGTAATCGACAGCGAGCTCTGCATGCATGCTCAATTGCACCGATGCCAAGTCCGCCGCGCTCGCCTGCGCGCGCGCGGTTGCGGCATCGACCGCATGTCCGATCCTGTCGAACAAGTCGGGTTCCCAGGACGCGGCCATTCCGACGCTGTAGTCGGACACGGTCCTCCCGGCAAGCTGCTGGCGTCCAATGACATTCTGCGACGTGTGAAGACGGTCTTGCGACACGCCGGCCGTGACGGTCGGAAAATAGTTCGAGCGCGCCACGCCGACCGCGGCCCGTGCCTGCTGCAATGTGGCCACCGCCTTTTGGATGGTCTGATTCGATATGGATACGCGCGACTCGAGGTCATTCAATTGCTGATTTCCGAAAACCTCCCACCACGCACCTCGATCCTGCGCGTCGCTGGGCATGGCCGCGGCCCAACCCGGTTGCGGCTGGGTCGGGGCACTGGAGTCGCGCCCCTCCTTGTAGGCCGTGGGGACGTCGACAGTCGGCTTTACGTACGCGCCTCCAGCACCGCATCCTGATAGTGAGATGGCGAGGATCAACAGGCTCAATTGAATACGCATGGTCGGTCTCCGGCTTGTGGGATCTGCGGCGCGGGTCAGGGCGCCGCTTTCGGTTGCGTGCTTGGGGCCACGGCGACGAATTCGCCGGCGGCAATCGCGTCGCTGGGATTGGCGACGACCCGCGCGTGCTCATCCAGTCCGGTGGAAACCTCGATGCGGCTGCCGAAGTCGCGTCCCAAGGTCACGCTTTGCATGGCCACTCGATTGGCGGCGTTGATCGTGGCGACCTGCACGCCATCCGGACGAAACAGCAGCGCGCTGACCGGAATCGACAGCCTCGCTTCGGCATCTTTCGCATTGAGGCGGACGCTGGCGTAGGCGCCCGGCAGAATGGCTCCGTCCGGGTTATCGACGTCGACTTCCACGCGCAGCGTGCGGCTGACGGCGTCGATCGCACCCGTGGTTCGCGCAATGACGCCGGTGAAGGTCCGACTCGGCCATTGCGGAAGGGTCAGCGTGGCCGTGGTGCCGACGCCGGCATCGCCCACCGCGTCCTGCGGTACGTTGACAAAGACGCGCAACTTGTCCGTTTCGACCAGATGAAACAGCTGCCGCGTCGTGCCGGTGGCGGCTCCCGAATCGATCAGGGTGCCTACATCGACGCCGCGATCGGTTACCACGCCGGAAAACGGCGCAAATACCTTCTCGAACGCCTGCATCCTGCTCAAACGATCGACGTTGGCGCGAGCGGCATTCAACGCCGCATCGCGCGCTTTCATGGCCGACGTGTTCTGCTCGGCCTCCTGGCGCGAGACCGAATTGCTCTTCAGCAGCTCCTGCCAGCGCTCCGCCGTGATCCGCGCAATCTGATAATTCGCAAGCGCCGTTGCCGCATCAGCCTTCGCCTGCTGCAGCTGGGCGTCGACCTCGGGGGCATCGATCACCGCGAGCAGCTGGCCGGCGCTGACTTGCGTGCCGATATCGGCGAACCACTTGCCCACGTAGCCGCTGATGCGCGCATTGATCGCGACATTCTGATAGGGCTGCACGTCCGCAGGTAGGTCTATCGGCCGCGCTAAGGGCAGCACTTCGGGATTCACCACAGACACGGTCGGTATGGCCAAGGATTGGGTCTGCTCATGCGTCGCCGTGCGCGCTCGTACGCGCGGGAGAATACCAAGAGCTAAGGCAGCCAGAAGAATGGCCGCAGGCACCAGACGCAGCGACCAGGTCTTGAGACGGCTCGGTGGGTCGGCGGCAGGGATATGTGATGTCGTCATGGATCGCTCCTAGTGAGTCGCTTGGGTAACGGGGATGGAGAACGGATTGGGAGCCACGAGGCGCTTCTTCAGCCATGCGTGGACGCTGCCGAACACCACCGGCACGAAAATCAGCGTGGCGAGGGTACCGATCAGCAGGCCGCCGATCACCGCGCGGCCGAGCGGCGCGTTTTGTTCTCCGCCATCGCCCATACCGATTGCCATCGGCAGCATGCCGATCAGCATCGCCAGCGCGGTCATCAGCACCGGCCGGAAGCGGCTGACACCCGCTTCCAAGGCCGCCTGCATCGGCGAATCGCCGGCGGCGAGCCTTTCGCGAGCGAAGCTCACGACCAAAATGCTGTTGGCGGTGGCGATACCGATGCACATGATCGTGCCGGTCAGGGCAGGTACGCTCACCGTCGTGCCGGTGACGAAGAGCATCCAGACGACACCCGCCATCGCACCCGGCAAGCCAGTGATGATAATGAGTGGATCGATCCACGACTGGAAGTTGATCACCATCAGCAGGTACACGAGCACGACCGCGAAGACAATGCCGGTAAAGAGTCCAGTGAACGAGGATTGCATGGTGGCCACCTGACCGCGGATCACGATGCTCGAACCGGGCGCCAGCTCCTTCTTCGCACCGTCAACGATGCGATTGATGTCGCTCGCGACACCGCCGAGGTCGCGGCCCTGAGCGGCGCCGAAGATGTCAATCACCGGCTGCACGTTGTAGTGCGAGACCACGCCATTCTGTGCGGCGCGCGACACGGAGCCGAGCGAGCCAAGTATCTGCGTATGCGTGCTGGAGGCCTCGCCGCCATTCGCGAGTGGAATATTCTGTAGTGCTTGCAGCGAATCGATCTGATACTGCGGCGTCTCGGTTGCCAGGAGATAGCTGACGCCGCTCTTGGGATTGAGCCAGAAATTCGGCGACGTCTGCGAGCTTCCCGACAGGGCGATCAGCAAATCCTGTGAGATATCCTTCTGCTGATATCCCGCCTGAATCGCCCTGGTTCGATCGACGTTGATATTGAGCGACGGCGCATCGTCGGGTTGCTGGATGCGGGTGTCGACCAGACCCTCCACGCCGTGCAAACGCTGCAAGAGCGATTGCGCGAGCGTCCGATTCGCGGCCAGATCGTTTCCTACGATTTGGATATCAATCGGCGAGGGCAGGCCGAAATTCACGATCTGGCTGATGATGTCCGCGGGCAGAAATGCGAAGGTCACGCCGGGGAATTCGGCACCGAGCCGGGATCGCAGGGCTTGCACGTATCGATTCGTCGGAGCGTGTTTCGCAGTCAGGGTAACCAGAATATCCGCATCCGACGTTCCGATTGGGCCGGACGAATCGTACGTGAGATTGATGCCGCTCACGGGCAAACCGATATTGTCGAGGATCGTCGACAGTTGATTCTCGGGGATGACCGAACGGATGCGCCGTTCCACTTGCTCGGTCAGCCGTGCCGTCTCCTCGATGCGGGTGCCGGTTTGCGCCCGCAGGTGCAGGCGGATCTCGCCCGTATCGACGGTGGGAAAGAAGTTCCGGCCCAGGAACGCGCTGAGGCTCAAAGACGCGACGCAAAAAATCAGGAACCCCGCGGCGAACATCCCCGCTCGTCCGAGGCAGACCTCGAGCAACCGCTGATAGCGGCCGCGCAGTGCCTCGAACTGACGCTGGAAGCGCTCGAAGAAAGTGCTCCGGCTCACAGCGGCCTGGCTTGTCTTCGGCGTGACCTCACGCATCAAGTACATGGCCAAGGTGGGTATCAGGGTGCGCGAGAAGAAGTAGGATGCGAGCATCGCGAACACAACCGATTCGGCGAGCGGCACGAACAGGTAGCGTGCGACACCGGACAGCAGGAACATGGGCACGAAGACGATGCAGATCGACAGCGTCGACACCAGCGTCGGCATCGCAATCTCGGCGGAGCCCTCGAGGATGGCATCGTGCTTCGGCGTTCCGCGCTCGAGATGATGGCTGATGTTCTCGATTGCGACTGTGGCGTCGTCGACCAAAATGCCGACGGCGAGCGCGAGGCCGCCCAAGGTCATGATGTTGATCGTCTGGCCGAGAGCGGAGAGGACGATCAGCGATGCAGTGATGGACAGCGGAATGGATACGGCGACGATCAAGGTCGGACGCCAACTCCCGAGGAACAGCAGGATCATGGCGGCGGTCAGTCCGGCGGCAATCAGCCCCTCCCGCACCACACCGCTGATGGCGGAACTGACGAAAACCGATTGGTCCGACACCGGCTTGATGGTCAAGGCCTTGGGCAAACCCGCGGCGATCTGCGGCAGCATCGCCTTGACCTGACCGATGATGGCAAGAGTCGAGGCATTGCCGCTCTTTTCGACCTGCAGCAGCGCCGAGCGATTGCCGTCCGTGTGCACGATATTGGTCTGCGGCGCATAACCCATGCGTACGTGCGCGACGTCCCTCATATAGATCACGCCGCCCGGCGTGGCCTTGATGGGCAGGTTATTGAGTTCGTCGACGGTTTGCGTGCTGCCGTTGAGATTGACGTTGTATTCGAATTTTCCGATCTTCGCGGTGCCGCCGGGCAGGATCAGATTTTGCGCATTGACCGCATTGACCACATCCAGCGGCGACAGGCCCTTCGCCTGCAGGGCCTTGCTGTCGAGGTCCACCATCACCTGCGGGACCTTGCCGCCGAACGGCAGAGGCACTGCAGAACCCTGGACCGTCGCCAGTTGGGTGCGGATGAAATTGTTGCCGAGGTCGTAGAGATCCTGCTCGGTCAGAGTCTTGCTCGACAACGCGAGCTGCAGGATCGGGACCGTGGATGCGTTGTACGCGAGGATGGTCGGCGGCAGCGTGCCCGGCGGCAGCAATCGCAGGATCGACTGCGAACTCGAGGAGGCCTCGGCCATGGCGCGGTTGATGTCCGCGCCGGGATGGAAGAAGACCTTGACGACTGCGACACCGTTCATCGTCTGCGATTCGACGTGCTCGATGTTATCGACGTCCGAGGTCAGCGCACGCTCATAGGGCGAGGTGATGCGATGGGCCATGTCGTCGGCGGAGAAGCCGTTGTATGACCAAACGATGCTCAGGATCGGAATATCGATGTTCGGGAAAATATCGGTCGGCGTGCGGGTGATCATCAGCGGGCCGGTGATCATGATCAGCAGGGCCACCACGATGAAGGTGTACGGCCGGCGCAGTGCAAGCTGGACGATCCACATATGGCTAACCTCTCTCGGACGATCGATGTTATGAAGGTGGCGCTACTATGAATCTCCCGTGCTTACCTCGGCCTGACGGCGAACTGACAATTCTGTAATCGCGTGGCGGGGGCCGGGCGCGTATGCTTCTGGCCATACAGGGGGCGTATGCGGCTACTGGTGATCGAAGACGAGCGCAAGACCGGCGAATACCTCAAGAAGGGACTCGAGGAGTCCGGCTTCACGGTCGATCTGGCGAGCAATGGCATCGACGGCCTGCACCTTGCACTGGAAGATGACTACGACCTCGTCGTCCTGGACGTCATGCTGCCGCGCTTGGATGGCTGGGGAGTCGTCAAGCAGCTGCGCAGCAAAAAGCAGACGCCGGTGCTTTTTCTGACTGCGCGCGATGCCATCGAAGATAGGGTCAAAGGACTCGAGCTCGGCGGCGATGACTACTTGGTCAAGCCATTCGCGTTCGTCGAACTTCTCGCGAGAATCCGCACCTTGCTGCGGCGCGGCCCCGCCCGCCAAGTCGAGCAGCTGGGGATCGGGGATCTTGAGATCGACGTGATTCGCCGCCGCGTGAGACGCGGGAGTCACCGCATCGACCTCACGCCGCGCGAATTCGCCCTGCTCCATTTGTTAGCCGAACGGCGCGGGGAAGTTCTGAGCCGCACCCAGATCGCATCGTATGTGTGGGACATGAACTTCGACAGCGACACCAATGTAGTCGAAGTTGCCATCCGCCGGCTGCGCTCGAAGATCGACGATCCGTATGAGCTCAAGCTGATTCACACCGTGCGCGGCATGGGCTATGTGATGGACGTTAACGAGCCCGGGTAATGCGCCTATCACTGAGCGCGCGACTCGCGCTGATCTTTTCGCTGATATCGATCATGAGTCTGTCGCTGGTGGGAGTGATCCTGTTTGATGCCCTCTCGGATCAGGTATACGTCCAAGACGACCTGGGCATCGTGTTGGCTACCCGGCATCTGCGCCGTCTCGCTGCGGAACTCGACACGACCGAGGGCGTTCGCGAGCATCAGGAGCGCCTCGTCAGCCTCGTGCTCGGTGACCCCGCACTGGCGATGCGCATCGAGGCAGCCGACGGTACAGCCTTGATCGATTACAATCCGCCGCATATTCACATGATCGCCTTGCCGGCAACTGAAGCGACGCAGCGTGTCGTCACCGCACAGATCCACCGCTGGACCGACGGCGGCGCCACCCCGGTTCGGGGCGTCGCGAGTATGGCGGCCCTGCGCGATGGATCGAGCGTGAAGATCAGCGTCGCCCGCTCGATGAGCGATCGCGCCTCGCTGCTTGAGAACTACCGCAACGTCATTTGGGCGACCGTGACCTCAACGGCGGTGGTTGCGGTGGTTCTGTGTTACCTGCTGGTCAGGCGCGCACTGGCCCCGCTGCGGGCGATATCGGCAAGTGCGCAGGTGATTACGGCCGAGCGTTTGGATTCGCGCATCGACGTCAAGGGCACGCCGCTCGAGCTGGATGATCTCACCCAAGCGCTCAATGCAATGCTGCAGCGGCTGCAGCTCGGCTTCGATCGTCTATGGCATTTCACGGCGGATCTGGCGCACGATCTGCGCACGCCGATCGCCAATATGCGCGGCGCCTCCGAGGTGGCCTTGACGCGTACCCGATCGGCCTCGGAGTACCAAGCGCTGCTGGCCTCGAACATCGAGGAATGCGATCGCGTCAGCCGAATGATCGAAAACGTCTTGTTTCTGGCGCGCGCCGAGAGCCCGCAATTCGCGTTGCACCGTAGCGAATTCGACGCGGGTGAAGAACTGCAGCGCATTGCGGAGTACTTCGAAGGCGTTTCAGCCGAAAAAGCCGTCCAAGTGCAGGTATCCGGGCAGGCGAGACTGTCCGCCGAACGCGAGCTTTTCCGGCGCGCCGTGAGCAACCTGCTCGCCAACGCGCTGCGCTACACGCCGAGCGGACAAACGATCACGCTGACGGCCGCGCAAACCGACCAAGGCGTCTCGATCCAAGTGCGCAATCCGGGTGAAGGCATAGCCCCCCCCGACCTTGCCAAGGTCTTCGATCGATTCTATCGAGGCGACAAGGCTCGAAGCAATTCCGGAACGTCGACGGGTCTCGGACTTGCAATCGTCAAGACCATCGTCGAGATCCACGGCGGCACTGCACTTGCGCGAAGTGAAGTTGGCGGCGTCACGACCTTCGAGCTTCTATTCCCGGTGGGATGACCGGTTGGGGGCGGGAAGTTCCGTCCGATTGGAATGCCATACTGCATCGGCCTTGTGCGCCTTGGGCGCCGCGAGCATAAAGGGTTTTGGCGATTTTCCGACGCCGTCGGCAATTTCCTGCATTGTCCGTCCGGAAGCGACGGACTCGTCCTTCTCGAGGAGTTCCGCAGCCTCTCCGGGCTTCGCATATCGGTCACGCTGCTTGATCAACAACCAGTTGGAGCGCTTATCGCGCCCACGATGATTGTTGATGCGCACCAGTACCCACGCGCCAATCAACCGTTGCCCTGCAAGAATGAATTTGAGTTCTCCGGACTTCAGCGCCGCTTCCGGGGAGTTTGTCGCTTCGGGCGCCCAAAAACCCCGATCCCAGAGTTGGACCGTGCCGCCACCGTATTCGCCCTTGGGGATCGTGCCTTCGAAATCCCCATAGTCGAGCGGGTGGTCCTCTACTTCGACGGCGAGGCGCTTATCGGCTGGGTCAACCGAAGGGCCTTTGGTGACGGCCCAGGACTTGAACGCACCATTCACTTCCAAGCGTAGGTCGTAGTGCAGGTGACTAGCTGCGTGTTTCTGGATCACGAACCGCAGATGGTCCGACGGCAGTACTTTCGCCTTGCCGCTGGGCTCACCCGTTTTGGTGAAATCGCGTTTTTGTCGATATTTCGAGAGCGCGGCCTTCGGCACTGTTACTTCTCCTGATGGCGTTTAGTCGAATGCGCCTGTCGGCGGCGCCCGATAACGTCAGGCAGCGTGCGGGTGAAGAATGACTTTGGTCCACCCTTCATCCCGATCGTCGAAATGCTTGTAGGCGTCAGGCGCCTCCGCCAGAGGTAACTCGTGCGACACGATGAGCGAAGGATTCGCTTTCCCCTGATGAATCAAATTGCATAGCCGCCGGTTGTAGGCTTTGACATTGCACTGTCCCGTGCCGATCTTTTGGCCCTTGAACCAGAATTTGCCGAAGTCGAAGGCTAATTGGCCCTTCTTCTCGAGCTTGTCCTCGGCGTGCGGATCTTTCGGGATGAACACGCCGATGACACCGATCGTGCCGGTAAATTTGACGGCGTCGACCAGCGCATTCATGGTGAGATTCGGAACCTCTTTCCCGTGCGAGTTGTGGCATTGATAGCCCACACACTCGGCGCCGCAGTCGGCCCCCAATCCATCGGTCAACTCCCGGATTTGCTCGCCGACGTCGCCGTCTTTGGTATCGATCGTGGTGGCGCCAATTTTGTTGGCGAGTGCCAGTCGATCCGGCTGCCCGTCCACCACAAAAATTTGACTCGCTCCCTGAATTCGGGCGGACATCGCGGCCATCAGGCCGACGGGCCCTGCACCCATGATGATGATCGTTTCTCCGGGTCTAAGCTCGGCGAGTCTCGTAGCGTGCCAGCCCGTCGGGAAAATATCGGCGAGCATCACATAGTCTTGTTCTTTTTCATCTGCATCATCCGGAAGCTTGAGGCAGTTGTAATCCGCATAGGGTACGCGCAGATATTCGGCCTGGCCTCCCGAGTAAGGCCCCATGCCCGCGAAGCCGTACGCCGCGCCGGCCATGCCGGGCATGACCTTCGGATCCGCACAGGTGAGGCAATAGCCGCTCAGGCCCCGTTCGCAATTGGCGCAAAATCCGCAACCCACGTTGAACGGCAACACCACTTTGTCGCCTTTCTTGACGGTGTCCACGGCCTTGCCGACCTCGACCACTTCGCCCAAGTTCTCGTGTCCGAGTATTTTGCCTTTCTCGACGTCGGTGCGGCCCTCATACATATGCAAATCCGAGCCGCAGATATTGGTTGTCGTCAGTTTGATCACCACATCGGTGAGCTTTTCGAGCTTCGCGTCGGGCACGGTATCGACCGAGACTTTTCTTGGGCCGTGATACACGACTGCTTTCATGAGAACTCCTCTTACGGCGTCCTGAAGGACGGCCCACCGGTTGACCGTTGATGAAGATGCGACGGGATGCAATTTAGCGGTCGCCGACCGGTTTGACAGTGCGGCAAAGAGAGCTAATGTTCGTCGGATAAAGCCTATCCTCGAGGATCCCGAGTTAAGCGGAGCGCCAGGCAATTGAAGCGCCCAAGAAGCCCTCTTCGCTGCATCGCGATACCGATTGGCGAAGATCCCCTCACATCAAGTCGCGTTTGATCCGATGGTCCCACTGCCGCTCGAAGACAGTCTTGTCGGCTTCCAGCGCATGAATGGATTCTTTAATTCGGAATTCTTCCGCCGTCGACGTAAGTTCCATAGTAGACCGCAAAGTGGTATCCCATTCACCGCGCGTCAAGCGGCTGAACCACTCCAGCTTCCACTTCGAGCTGTTGGGATCGCCTTCCTTGATCGAAAGGTACCAATCGCTCCCTCCGGACATGGTCGTGCCTATATCTGCGAGGGTTTCTGCAGGGTCTCTTAGCCGTTTGTGCAGCATGACGCGGCCATCGGCATCGGGACCGGCCGTCGTGATGGTATTGTTTTTGAGTTCTCCGGGGTTTGCCTCGATCTTCGTGCGGATGCGGTCTTTCAAAAGAGTGATCGGCATCCGCTGCGACTCGGTGTTTTTCGGGCGCACCGGCAGCGACAGGCGGGAGGCGCCGGTGGTGATTTGCAGCGTCACCGGCCGAGGCGATGGCCACAGCATCGGCCAGATCGATTCGGTAATAGCCACTCGAATGCGGCTGCCCTTTTTGAATCGGTGGCCCGTGAAATAACACGGCACCTCGACGTCGTAGCGGCGCCCGGGCTCGAGCGCCGTTGGCGCCTCGTGCCCGTCGCGATGGCACAGGTTGAGCACTCCGTAACTCACCGACCAAGACTTGCCCTCCGGCGTCACCTCGTTGATCCGAACCACGAGTTTCGCAACCCGCTCGCTGGACGACACGCGAATGACGGCGAGAGGGCGTCCTAAAATCTCAACGTCCTCCGTCAAAGGGGCCGAATCGAAGGCGAGGGACCTCTTGTCGTCCGCGGACTGATCGGGCGGCAAATCGATGTTCAAATTCCACGGAAACCATTCTCGCTTGGTCAGGCCAATCGTTTCCTGCGACCGACAGGCACGAGCAGTCTCGGCACCCGGCGCATCCGCCAAGCCATCCGGGTTCAGGAACAGCACGCGCGGAGCAATGTGCGGCGAGGGCCATGCGGACTCCGTCACCCATCGGCCGGGGATGTCGGCCGGCCACACCTCTGAAGCGGTCCGATCTTCGATAAAGGCCCGCAACACCGGCTCATCCATGATCCCCGTGTCTGCTCCGAGCAGCCATTGACTCCACCAGCGAACCTCTTCGGTGACCCATTCCAACCCAGGGCCGGCGTCGGCGAGTTGCGGATACTTGTGGCCCCAGGGACCCATGAGCCCTTTACGCGGTACCTGCAAATGCTCAAGGAGGCGCGGCAGGAAATCTCGATAGGAATCTATTTGGCCATCGACGACGTAAACCGGACACTTGATGCGCGAATAGTCCACCGCCACCGAGCCGTGTTGCCAAAATCCATCGTAACGTTGGTGCGACAGCCACTCGGCCAAGATCGGCGGCGTCGCTTTCAAACGCTCGAGCCACATTTCCCGCCAGCGAGCGCCGACGATCGCAGGGTCCGGGGGACCCACCAGCACTGTTTTGAATTCCGCCCCCCAATCGTAATTGTCGAGCGTCAGTGCGCCCCCCACATAGTGCGCGTCGTCCGTATAGCGATTGTCCGAGGCGCATTGCGGGAGGATGGCTTTCAGCGCCGGCGGCGCGATGGCGGCGGCCTGTAAGGAACTGAAGCCTCCCCATGAAATTCCTCGCATGCCGACGGCGCCATTGGACCACGGCTGGCGCGCCAGCCATGCGATCACCTCGACGGCGTCGTCCTGTTCCTGCTGCAGATACTCGCCGAGCAAAACACCATCGGAATCTCCGGATCCGCGGATGTCCACCCGCACGAAAGCAAATCCATAGGGAACGAACGCCTCCGCCCACCCCGTGTCGCGCTCACGCTCGAAGTCGCGCTTGCGGTACGGCAGATACTCCCAGACCACCGGAACCGGTGCGGCTTCCGCACTCACCGGGAGCCACATTCGCGCAGCCAATCGCGTACCGTCCGTGAGCACGATCCACTCGTTTTCAACCGTGCGGAACGGCTTCTTTTCCGGTAATTGCCAAGCGCGGCCGGCCTTCGGCGCCGGCAGCGCCGTGCCGGCGGCGAGGGAGGTACTTGCGATAATGGCGCTCGAGCCCACGAGAAAATGACGTCTTGACAGCGTCATGACGGTGCGGCGGTGCCTCAAAGCAGATCGCGTCTTATCGAACTGAATTGCTCGCGCTTGAATATTTCTTGATCGCCTTTTTTGGCCCGCAGCACCTCTGTCAACCGGAATTCTTCCGCTGTGGAAGTGAGTTCAAAGGCGGCGCTCACGGTGCAAGTCCAATCGTCTCGTTTCCAGGCGGTCATATTCTCTTGCGTCCATACGGCGCTGTTCGGTTGACCCTCCAAGATATTCAGCTTCTCGCTCGACCGCGTCTCGACGACAGTTCCTACATCCGGAACCAAGTTGCTCTGCAACGGGGATTCGAGGGACGCTTGCGTCCCGCCCCCCGTTTCAGTGGCCATGTAGGGCGTCGAACCCGCAGAATGAATCACGGGGATGGGGAACGGAGCTTCTGTGCCAAGCACCGGACGAACCGGCAGAACCAAGCTTGACCCCTTCAGATCGATGGTCAAGGTTGCGATCTGCGGCGACGGCCAAACCAACGGCCACAGGCTCTCGGACAGGGCCACTCGAATGCGGCTGCCTTTCTTGAAACGATGCGCGACCATATAGAGCGTCACTTCGGCATCGTAGAACTCTCCGGGCTGGAGCGCCGTCGGGTGTTCATGAGAATCGCGGTGCGTTAGGTTCAAGAGACCATAGCTGACGAGCCACGATCTGCCGTCGGGCAAAACCTCGGTCAACCGGACTGCGAGTTTCGCCACCGGCACGTCGGCGCTGACGCGAATCCTTGCGAGGGGAACCCCAAGAATTTCCGTTGCGGCATCGAGCGGGTTTGAATCAAATACCAGGGATTTCAAATCATCGGACGTCTGATCGGCGGGCCGGCTCGGCATCCACTGAGGTTTGGACATGCCGACAATTTTGTCGCCGACGTAAGTGAGGGAGCCGCGGGCCGGCGCGCGCGACAGAGTGCCCGCCCCCAGATGCAGCACCAACCGAGCATTCGGCGCGGGCCATGCCGCCTCCGCCACCCAGCGGCCTGGGATCTCCGCAGGATATACTTCCGACACCATTCGATAAGGCATGTAGGCCCGGAGCATGGGCTCGTCCATGATTCCCGTGTCGACGCCTTGCAGCCAGTGTTGCCACCAGCGCACTTCCTCATAGGCCCAATCCAGACTCAGGGGCTCAGGCAGGTTGGGCATGATATGTCCCCACGGACCGATCAATCCCTTGCGCGGCACGTTGAGGCCTGCGAGCAAACTCCCCACCGCATGCGAGTAGGGATCAAGCCAGCCGCCGACGACGTAAACCGGGCATTTAATCCGGCTGTAATCGGCGGCGATCGAACCGCGTTGCCAATATTGATCGTAGCGCTGGTGGGACGTCCATTCCTTCAAAATCGCGGGCGTCGCCTCCAGCCGTTCACGCCACGCGGTCTCCCAATCGTCGCCGCTCACTTGCGGGTCCGGGGGCGTCCCCATGTAGACCTTGAAGTAGCTGCCCCATTTGAAGTTTTCGGCGGCGAGTGCGCCGCCAATGTAGTGGGCATCGCCCAAAAACCGATTGTCGACGCATCCCATCGGCATGATCGCCTTGAGCGCGGGCGGCGCCATGGCCGCAATTTGCAGCGAGTTGATGCCTCCCCAGGAAATCCCTCGCATGCCGATCGAGCCATTCGACCAAGGCTGCCGCGCGAGCCACGCCACGCATTCGACCCCGTCGTTGAGTTCCGGCGGCGCGTATTCGTCGGTCATGATGCCTCCCGAGTCGCCGGTGCCGCGAATGTCGATGCGCGCAAAGGCGATCCCGTAGGGAGCTAGGTTCCGGGCCGTCGCATCGTCGCGCTTGCGGACACCGTCGCGCTTGCGATACGGAAGGTATTCCCACACGACCGGTACGGGCCGTTGTTCCGCTCCCTCGGGTATCCAGAGCCTGACGGCCAACCGCGTACCGTCCTCGAGGGGAATCCAGTCATTCTCGATGACCCGAAACGGTCGCTTCGAGGGCGGAGCCCAGGCCGCTCGCGACCGCGCGGCAACCGCATCGGACGCGCGCGCTAAGGCCGTGCCGGCAACGAGTGCACCGGTCGCGGTGAGAAAATCGCGTCGTGTGACACGAGTCATCGAAGCGACCCTCGACCACCGAGGCTCATCGCTACTGTTTTTCCTTATCGCCGAATTTGTAAGCGAAGCGAAGCCCCATGATGCGCGGCCGATTGGTCGTGGTGAGCGTCACGAAACTTGCCGAACTGATGAATAGTTGTGCCCGCGTATCGGTAAGGTTCTCGCCGAAAAACTCGACCTCCCAAGCGCCCTTTGCGATTCCCGCCGACGCATCGTAGGCGGTAAATGGCGCGAGTTCGTAGTTCGGAGGAGCCAGCGTTCCTTGAGTGATGACGTCTGCGAAGGAGTGAGCGGTATGCTGCGCTCCTGCTTGAACATGCCACCGATAGTCGTTGATCGGGACTTCGTAGCGCAGACGTATATTGCCCTGGAAAGGCGGCGCGTTGGCCAAAGGACTGCCGACGCCGCGGGTGGGGAAGAGCGAAATGTCGGTGCCGTTAGCCACCAGAGAAGGCGCGTTGACCTGTTGGCTGCGATTCCACGCGAACGACGAGTTGAGGGTGAGCTCGTCCGTGATACGGAATACCACGTCACCCTCGATGCCGCGCACCCGATAGTTCGGCCCGTTCACGGTAAATCCAGAATTCCCGTACAGGAGCGGGTCATAGATTTGCAGCTGCACATTCGACCACTCTTCGTCGTACAGGGCGCCGTTGAATTGCAGGCGGCGATCGAACCACTGCGTCTTCCATCCGATCTCGTAATTCTTGAGCGTATCGCTGTCATAGAAGCGCGGCACGGTGAATATGCCATAGAGCGGAGAGCTCTTCGGAATCAAGCCCGCGCCCTGGTTGAATCCGCCGGGCCTGAACCCTTCCGAATAGGTGGCGTACACCATCGCGTTGTCGATGGGCTTCCAGCTCAAGTTCACCCTGCTCTTGTGACCCGAATTGACCCGCGTGAAGTTGAACGGGCTGAAGGTGCCGGCCGGCGGCGCACAGGGATTGACATTGCGGCAGCCATAGACCGAGTCCGACTGCCCGCGATCGATGTTATCGAAGTGGTAGAAGCGGGTGCCCGCCGTCAAGGTCAGCGAGTGGGGCACGATATCGAATGCCAGTTCCCCAAATACAGCCTTCTGTTGATAGCCGCGCGTGATATCGCTCAAGAACGCGGTGCCGGCCACGCGCGAGCCAGGATCGAAGATCGTCACGCCCGGGACCGGCGTCAGCGGGGGAAAGCCCGCCTCGGAATTGGCGTACAGAAAATTCTGCGAAGTCTGAATTTTAAAGTCTTCCCAAAAGATGCCGCCGATCGCCCGCAGGCGCGCATCGTCAGGCGTACTCACGCGAAACTCGTGGCTCTGGTGGGTGTTTCGTTCGACGTTATGCCACGTTGCGCTCGGCGAATAGCAGATGGGAGCCGCCAGGCTCGGTGTGAACTGCGGTCCGTTGCACTGATAGTATGCGGCAAAAGGACCGCGCGAATAGGCCGTGTAATCCGCAACTTGATCGACGTTACGAACGAGGTAGCCGCCGGTATAGACCAACGAGACCGCCCCGGCCTTCCCGCTCAAGGTCCAGGCCGTGTCCTCATACTTGTCCGTATCGTGCGACGGATTGTATTGCTGTACGTTCAGATCTCCGAGCAGCGGATTGTAGGCAAAGACGCCGTCCGCCTCCATCTGCTGGTAGCTTTGCTGCAGCAATAAATTCCAGTCGTCATTGAACTGGTACAAGCCCGAGAGCCGTGCTCCCTGATAACTCACCGGGTTGAAGGCCCTGCTCACCACTGCGTTATTGGAGAGGCTTTCGCTTCCCGGCGGTACCGTGCCGAAGTAGTACGAGATCCCCACGTCGGTCGAAGAGCGGGTAAAGGTACCCGGAATGTTGTGGATGTATCCGCCGCGTTTGTCGTCGTAGATGACCGCGCGCACTGCCAGCGTATTGGCGATGAGCGGCACGTTGAGTACGGCGACTGCCGACGTATTCGGATCGCCGTGGGCGGTCGTCGAATAGCTGGCGTTGACCGCGGCTTCGGTCACATCGAGCTTTGGCTTGTTGGTGATGTAGCGCACTGCCCCGGCCTGCGCGCCGGCCCCGTAAAGCGTGCCCTGCGGGCCTTCGAGCACCTCGATTCGCGCCAGATCCGCCGCGTATATATCGAGATTGCGGCCGGGAAGCTGCGCGGATTGGTCGTCGAGGTAGACCGCAACGTTGGGGAACACGCCGGTGCCGCCAACGACCTGGGTGCCTTGATGAGTGGTGGAAAGGCCTCGCATATAGAGCTCGTTTTGCCCGGGACCTTCGCCCGCGGTACTCACGTTCGGCAAGTACTTGGCGAAATCCTCGAGGGTTTGCACGTTCAACTCGTTCAGCGTGGTGCCGGTCAGGGCCGTGATGGCGATCGGCACGTTCTGCAAATTTTCGCTGCGCCGTGTAGCCGTTACCACGATTTCCTCGAGTGCATTCCCCGAGTCGGTCTGTGCCCAAGCAGCGCCGACGCCACCGATTCCGAGCGCCATCGCAACCGCCCGCGCTAACGGGCCGCGGGGCAGCCGTGATTCTGATTTTTGCATGGCATCCCCTTGCTTTTTTTAACCACAGCCGCTCCGCTCGAGCGAGCGGCGAAAGTGAGTCCGCGGTTCGCGCTTGGCGAGCAGGTCACCTCTACTGTAGCGATTCCGGCAGCACTCGGCAATGAAGAACCTTGGTGCACATGAAGGCCGGCAAGCACGCCGAGAACGAATCAAACAATATCCGGGCGCACGTTGATGCATGATCTAAGTTGGTATGCGCTCAGGAGGCTTGTTTGAACCCCCTATCCACCGGCCTGAACGTCTTTGCATGGCTTTTCATTCGGCTTCCGCTCGGCTTTTCGCTGCCGTTCACGGCCATGTCGCTGTGGTGGGTCTTCGGCGGCTTCCGTCTCGCAAACGATGACTTGGCAACGCCGCTCGCAACCGCGGTGGGCTCTTTCCTTGAATCACGATTGCCAAGGTTCATCGATTCGGCGCTGATTGCCGGTCTCGAGTCGTTCCTACATGCCGCAGGGGTGATCGCCTTATTCGCGCTCGGTTTCGCCGCGGCCTACAACATCGCCGCATTTCTTAACTGGACGCTCGTGACATTGAAGCTGAAGCCGGTTCCCTATTCCGCCGGGCCACCGCAGGTGCCGGACGCGGGTCGAGTCGAGGACAACCCGTTTAAAAACATAAGACGAATCGGCATCGTGCTCGCGGGCGGCGGAGCGAAGGGCGCGTACCAGGCCGGCGCGATGAAGGCAATCTACCGTTTCCTGGCGCAGCACGCTGCCCTGGAGAAAGTTCGTGTGATTTCGAGCACGTCCATAGGCTCGTGGAATGCCTTGTTTTGGCTCAGCAATCTGATCAAGCCTGAGTCCGATTGGGACGGGCGCAGCATTCATGAACGCTGGTGGCGCTCGATCAGCGCCAAGTCGCTTACGGCCCCTTCTTGGTATTTCCCATTTTTTCGCAATGCATTCCTCTCAACGCTCCCATGGCAGCAGAGTTTTGATCGTCTTTTTGCGCGTCAAGACGTTAAACGGCAATTGATGGATTCCACGATTCATTTCTATTTCACGCGCTCCGATGTACGTTCCGGCCAGCTGAACTGTGCGACGAACAATCCCACTCCGCCGCAAATCCCGCGGGTATCGTACGAATGTTTGGACGCGAAGCGCGATCCGGTTGCCTTTCTCGAGGGCGTCAAGGCGGGCGTGTTCGCCTCCATGGACCTGCCGCCGCTGTTTCCGTACGCCCAACGCGGCGACAGACTGTTTGAAGACGGAGGCGTCATCGATAACCTGCCGATCACGTTTCCCGCCGTGGAAGGGTGCGACCTCATCTTCATACTCCCGCTCAATTCGGATTTCGAGCAACAGCCGAATCAGAAATCGGTCCTTGCACGGCTGCTGCGCGTAATGGAGGTTCGTCAAGGAGTATTGGAGCGTGCAGGATTCAAAATGCTTTATCTGTACAATGAGCTTGCCGCTCTACGTCATCGGATCGACGCCGCCGCGGCGCCCGTGCACGATCAAGGGGAGCACGCCTACGCGCCCCTCACCTCTGCGCTTCGGCGGCGAAACGAACTGATCAATGTGTTCGCCATTTGTCCGCTGAAGTCTTTTGTCGAAGAGACCATCAATACCCGAGAACTTTGGAAGCGCAAAGAGTCCGGGGTCGCTTTTGAGGTCATGTCCGATGCCACGGCCAATCTCCTGCCCGACTTTGATTTCCAGCCACAAGACTCTGTCCGAGTGGCCCTGGTCAGTCGTGGGGGCAAGGTTACATGGGACGAAAAGTTCTAAAAGTTTATGGGAGTGGAAAGGTATCCGAGTGCCTGGCCTGCAAACAGGTGTCATGCACAGGATATCGGCAATTAGACTACGCGGCCTCTGATACCGCGTGCTGATACACCGAGACCGCCCGATCCGAAAGAATGGCCTGCAGTTCCCCTGCGCTGCTGCCGGCGGGGTCCACCCACGCATCGAGATGCTCGGGTCGAAGATTGACGATGCAGCGATCATGACCCGCGGCGGCGACATCGGGAGGCGGCTCATCTGTGATGGCCGCAAAACCGCGCAAATCCGGTTCCGTCGGGTCGGTCCAGTGCGACCACAAACAGGCGATCAGCATGGCCTGCCGCGGCTCGGGCGTGAATTGCAGCACGACGTTCTGGGCTTTTTCACCGGCTACGAGAGCGCGACGCTCCATCGTATGCAGCTGGACGTTCTCGTAAAAACTTTCCACAACCATCAGCGCGTGGTGGCGGCCGAATTGCTCACTCCAAAACTTCTCGAGATTATCGCGCCGCGCATTGTACAGGCCGGGAAATTTCTTGTCGTAGGACGCAGGCTTCCCCGCAGGCCGACAGGCGTAGCGCATGGGGGTCAGGACATTCTCGCCGTGCTGCCGCATGATCACCCCGGCGTATACCATCGGAAAGATGCGGTCATCGTCCGGAGGCGTCTCGTTGCGTCGTAATTGCCCTAATTTTGTCGTCAGCGCGTCGATCTTGGCCGACGCGATCCGGACGTCTTCACGGGCTTTCTTCGTTTCCTTTTCTTTGAGTGACCGCTCGGCGTTGACCAGGCGCGTCTTCTGAGAAAATAAGTCCTTCTCGAGCTTGGTGGCCGAGCGCGCGCGATGTTCATCAATGGCCTGTTTGATGCGCCGCGTTTGGTCGTCGTGGGGATTCTCAAAGTTTGCTTCAAACCCACGAGAGATGTTCAGACCCGGATCATCCAGTCTGCGAAAGAACAATTTCTCGGCTTCCGCATAGTCGAGACGAAGAGCGAACTGGCGTTGCAGCTTGCGGGCGGTTTGTATCACTTGAGCGGAGTAGCACATTCCGTCAATTCTACTACGAAGGGGAAATGGACTGTATCCGCCGACCGATCGGCGCCGACTATAACCTTTCGCTCCGATGCTGGTACTTACTCATAGGCAGCTATTCTTCAAGGAGAGGCACTCAAGAAAGATCAGGGCGGCAACGTTAACGGTGAGTTGATACGGCGCACGCTTGGTTCCACGAGGGCGGACATGCTGCACCGGTGCCTCTAACTTTCGCGCACAGACTGATGAACATCGAGACACGCGCCAGACTCATCTTTGGCATTGTCGTGCTGGCCGGCACGGCGCTGGCATTCGGGTGGCATTTGATCACCGCCCGCCGGTACGAGACGTTTGAGATTTTGACCGCGGACTCGACATCGGGACTGATTGCCGACTCTCCCGTCGAATTCCATGGTGTGGAGGTGGGCCGGGTGAAAAAAGTTGCGCTCGTGGATCCGCATACGGTCAAAATCGAATTGAGCGTCAAGAGGGATGCACCCGTCACCAGGGCTACCGTCGCCACCATCATTGCGCGGGGGCTCGCGACGCGGGGATTCACGGGGTATGTGTACGTTGCGCTCGAGGATGCGGGTGTCGACCCGCGGCCGCTCACCGCTCCGCCGGGCCACTTGTTTCCGTTGATTCCCACCGCGCCTTCCCAGTCGGTAACTTTGGACACGAGTATCGACGCCGTGAAGCAGAACGTGCAATTGATGACCGATTTGGCGAAATCAGTGCTCGACCAAAATAGCGTCGCATCGCTCAAGCGATCGATCGAGAATCTGAAGAAAGTCACGCAGACCCTTGCGGCCAACAACGAAAAAATTGCCGCGATCATGACCAACGGCGAACACGCCAGCGCCGACGTGGTGCGGGCCAGCGCGGATGCGGTGCGGCTCGTTGCGACGGCTGAGCAGGCAAGCAGCCTATTAAAGCCCTTGCTGGACTCGAGCCATGATGCCGTAACGACCATGCGGCTCGACATCCTGCCCCAAACATATGGCACGATCGCCAAGTTAGACAGACTGTCCACTATCTTGGAGCGGATGGCGGTTGAGTTCGAGCGCGATCCATCGGTTTTGGTGCGCGGCAAGCCTGCCGCGCCGCCGGGTCCCGGCGAGAAACAATGATGATCGCACGCCGCGACCTGAGCCTCCCGCTCGCCGCCGCCGCGCTCGGCATGAGCGTTGCGAGTTGCTCAGTGTTTTTGCCGGCAAGAGTCAATGTTGAGAGAGCCGTATTGGATCAAATGCCGATGGAACTGCCGCAGGGCGAAAAGGGTCCTGCTTCATTGCTGGTGTACCCTCCAGAAACGGCGCCCCGATTCGACACGCCGCAGATGGCCTATCGGACCGACCCTCATCAAATTGCCTTTTTCACCCGGCGCGAATGGGCTGAAACACCCTCCCAAATGCTCCATCCGTTGCTGCTCAAGGCCCTGGAAGAGAGCCACTCCTTCAGCGCGGTGTTGGTTCCACCCTACGCGGGACATTACACGTACGCGTTGCGAACGCAAATTCTGGAGTTGACCCAGGATTTCACTTCGGCGACTCCGCTATTCGGGCTCACCATCAGGATCGAGCTGTCCGACTATGCAGCGCAGCGCGTTATCGCCACCAAGGAAATTTCGCTGCAAGAGCCTATGCAGGGAAGGACATCCTACGCGGGAGTCGCTGCGGCTAATCTCGCAACCGCGAGGGCTTTGCGGGATGTCGCCGCGTTTCTCCTCGAACAAACCGACAAGGACTCGACTACCGGTCTGAGCCCGGCAACATCTTTTTCAACGTTGCATCCTTCAACGCAAAATGGTGTTCCAAGGCCGCCGCGATATGAGCCACGATGAACGCCACGAGGGCGTAGCCCAGCCACTTGTGTATTTCGATGAGGGTCCGGAACAAATGCTCGTCATACGAGATTAGGTCCGGCAGCGGGAATAGGCCGAGAAACGACACGGGAATACCGGTGGCGGAGGACATCAACCAGCCCGTGATCGGCAGGGCGAACATCAAAGCGTAAAGACACAAATGAACGAATCGCGCCGCGACCTTCTGCCAGTCGGGAAGTGTCGCGACCAGGCTGGGAAGCGCATTTCCAAGGCGCCACACGAGTCTCACTGCGGCCAGCGTCAAGGCAAAGATGCCAAACTGCTTGTGACACAGGATGAGAATGATTTTCTTGGTATCAAAGCCGACGTCGGGCAAACCGCCCATATAGAGTCCCAGCACGATCAATGCGATCAGCAAAGCGGCCATGACCCAGTGAACAGCAATCGCTGCTGCTCCATAGCCTTCCTGCGTGTTCTCGAGCCGTTTCACTCACTAGTAAGTGCGCATCGGCGTCGATAGGGTTGCTTCGGATACTCGTCAGCTCTCCGGCGAATACAAAGTCGTCATGGCAGCCGTGATGCCGAGCACAACGCAAATCAATAGGTATTCGATGCCGAGAGAAAGGCGAAACGCGGTCAGTACTTGCGCATTGCCGCGGGCGATCGCGGGCCCGAGGCGCCATTTGTTCACGGCGGCAATTCCCATCAAGAGTACGAATCCGGCGAATTTGGCCAGCAGCGACAGGCCGTAGCCTGAGCGAAACTCGGCGAGATGTCGGACCAATATGCACCCTATCAATGCCCCGGCCGCGAAAATCCCGGGCACAAGCCACAGCGCCATGTTGGAGAAAGCCTCCGTCACGCGCCCTGCGATGAGCGGAGTTTCACGCGTGCACGCCAAGCAGAGCGGCAGCAGCGCACCGAACCAAAAAGCCACGATCATCACGTGGATGGCGAGTAGCGGCGCCAAAACCCAACGCTGGGGATTTGCCGCGCTGTGCCCGATCAGCATGAAGGAGACTGCAATCATGCCGGCACCGATGACACCCAAGGCCCCCCGGCCCTTTCCGCGGCCCAGACCGATCACTATGGCCAATAATCCCATCAGGCGCACGCCGAGCACCAGACTGCTGGCGGAGTGCATCACCATCATTTGCAGCGACGGATCGGTGATGCCCGACATATCGCCCGCCATCCGCGCCGCTTCCAGCGTGTACTGCCCAACGACCAACACGGCCGCCGCGACGGCGGAGAGCTTGGCTGCGAGTTCAATCGGCGAGCGTGATACCTCGAGCGGCCGGCCGAAAAGAGCGAGAAATATCGCCATGCCGGCCGCCTGGAACAACGCGATGAAGCTCGCGCTGCGGAAAATCACCGAGAGCGTATCGGGCTGCACCCCTCGGCTCCTCAATCCTTCATCGGCCTGTTCAATCGTCCGGCCGTCACTTTGAAATGCAGCTCACCCGGCATGATGTGATTGTCATCGGTGCTGGCGACGCGCCAGCTCAAGGTGTAAGCGCCCGGCGAGAGCGTGGGGACTGCGACGTCTATCTGCTGACCGGTCGCCGTCGGTGGCGTCAATTTCTTCTTGGGCTCCTGATCCTTCTGGATCGACACCGCCGTCATGCGTGCGGATTCGGAAAAGGTCAGCGAAACAACGGCCGGCATTTGCATCTCCGTCACCACGGCCCCCTCTTTTGGATTGGAGGCTTTCAAGCGCGCATGCGCCTGCGCGCCGAGCGCCGCCACTGCAAGGAAGGCACCCGCCACGAAGGTCAATTTTTTCATCGAATACTCCTACATGTCACTTAAAAAAAGAACTCAACCCCCGCTACGGCGCGGTGATCGATCGCGGGGTCCCCTGCCCGGCGCGCAAGATCAGCGGATTCGGCAAATCTGCGGCCGTAGATGTAACCCACGTAGGGCGCGAAGCGGCGCGTAAACTCGTATCTTAGGCGCAGCGCAAACTGTCCGTCGGCGAACCCTGCCCCTAATGCCCGTGCACGGTCGGGCTTGCCGTACGCGTTGAATTCAATTTCGGGTTTGAGAATGAGGCGCTGGCTCAGATAGAGATCATATTCGGTTTTCAGCCGCACAGCGGTTCGCCCTTTTTCCCCGACGTAGCCGGTGAGTTCGACGTCGAACCAATAGGGAGATATTCCCTGAACCCCGAACGCCGCCCACTCGCGACTCGGACCGCCGCCGAAGTCATGCCGGATCCCGATTTGCGTATCCCAAAACGGAAGAATCGCGTGCGCCCACAATGCTTCGAGCTTCGAGTCCCGCGTCCTACCCCCGAGCGTCGCGCCTTCGCTTTTGATCCATAGCTTGTCGAAATCGCCGCCCATCCAGCCTTGACCATCCCACGCAACCCCATTTTGGGCGCCATACACGCCTTCCAGGTTTTCAAGCCAGAGACGATGGTGGAGACCGGCGTCGTCCATGTCCGTGTCCATACCCGGCATCATGGGCGGCATGACGTGTTCACTCATGGCGGGGCGTTCCAGTGCGGGATCCGGTGCATGAGTAGTGCGGTTCATGGACGGCATATCCACCGCCATGGCGCTTGGCTGTGCGATCGCCGCGGAGCCGCAAAGCATTGCAGCGACACCCCACAGGGCGCCCAGTGCGCATCGCCTCATGCGACCACCACTTCGCGGAACATCCCGGCTTCCATGTGATAGAGCAGATGACAGTGATACGCCCATTGGCCGGGGTTATCCGCTGTGACCAGATAACTCAGTTGCTTGCCGGGTTGCACGATGAAGGTGTGTTTTCGCACCATGACATCGCCATTGGCGGCTTCCAATTCACCGAACATGCCGTGCAGGTGAATCGGGTGGGCCATCATGGTGTCATTGCTCAAGACTATGCGCAGGCGTTCCCCATGATCGACATGCAGCGGCCGACTTTGAGAGAACTTCTTTCCGTCGAAGCCCCAAATGAAACGCTGCATGTTGCCGGTGAGGCGCAGTTGCACCTCACGCGTCGCGCCACGAGCGTCCCTGGAGCCACCGATGGTATGCAGATCGGCATAGGTCAACTCGCGTCGGCCGTTATCGTGCAGGCGCGGACCCGGATCATCGAGCGCGGGCGAAGGGTGCGTCACGCGCATATCGATGGAGGGATCCTTTCTCTTCGCATTGGTCATCGACATGCCTTGCATGCTCTGCATCGCGATGTGTCCGGCCATCCCCATGTGACCCATCCCCAAGTCGTTCATCGTCAGCCAGGTCTTCGGATCGAGCGGCGGCACCTCGGCCTCCATGCCAGGCCGAGCAGCCAGTGTGGCGCGTGCGAACCCGGAACGGTCCATCGACTGCGCAAAAATGGTGTACGCGCGGTCATCTTGAGGCTCTACGATCACGTCGTAGGTTTCGGCCACGCCCAAGCGGATCTCCTCGACCGTTACGGGGTCAACCGCTTGACCGTCGGCGCCGACCACCGTCATTTTCAGGCCGGGTATGCGCAGATCGAAAAAGGTCGATGAGGAGCCGTTGATCAAGCGCAGCCGAACGCGCTCCCCGGGCTTTGCGATACCGGTCCAATTCGCTGCCGGCGATGCGCCGTTGATCAGATACGTGTAGGTGGCACCCGAGACGTCGCCTAGATCGGTTGGATTCATGCGCATGAGATTCCATATGCGCCGCTTGGCGACCGCACCCTTGATGCCCATGGAATTCGCATCGCGCAAAAAGTCTTGCGCCGTCGGCAACTGAAAATTATAGAAGTCGCTCATCTGTTTGAGCGCGCTGAAGATGTGCTCCGGGTTTTCGTCGGTCCAGTCACTCAATAAAACGACGTGGTCGCGATCCGTGCGGATCGGCTCTCCCGCCTCCGGCTCGATGATGATCGCCCCATAGAGGCCGGTCTGCTCCTGAAAGCGAGTATGGCCGTGATACCAATAGGTGCCGCTCTGGCGCACGGGAAACTGATAGGTGAAAGTCTCTCCCGCCGGAATACCCGGAAAACTGATGCCGGGTACGCCGTCCATGGTGAAGGGCAAAATAATCCCGTGCCAGTGGATGGAACTCGAGGTGGGCAACCGGTTATGTACCCGCAGGGTGACGGTGGTCCCTTCGCGCCAACGTAAAGTCGGTGCCGGAACGCTGCCGTTGACGGACGTGGCCGATGTCAAGCGTCCGCTGAAATTCATCGGCGTATTGCCCAGCGTCAGGTCAAACTCGGTGCCGCTCAAGATTTGAGGACCGCTCGCGTCCGATGTGCCTTGCGCACGGCCGGCCGATGAGAACACCGACAACCCCGAGGCCGCGGCGGCACCGCTCATCGCCAAGCCTTGAACAAGCCGGCGACGGGCGGAGTTGGGACCGCACCCTCGCGAAGATCGAAATGTAAATTTCATGCAAGCTCCAATGGCGAGTAACGCCCGGCACCCGAGTGCGCGAGCAGCAATCCCTCAACGCCGCACCAAAGCACGGCGAGGTTTGCTTACGCGGGAGGAGGTCTTAGAGGCGGGTCGAAAGCCGGGGTCGCAATGCGCGGAAGCGCCGTCGGGAGCAAGGCGAGGGGCAGTTGCCTTGCACAGGGCGTCGCAGAATTGTCCGTTACCACTGCAATCTTTGCGCTGCAGCCTTGCAGCCCAGGACAAGCGTGACCGTTCGTGCGCGATTGGCAATGCTCGCAACTCCCCGAGCGGTGCCCGTTGGTTTGCGCCGTCGCCGTCAACTGCATGGCTGAGTGATCCTCCATGCTCGATACGGCCTCGGCCGGGCTGCATTGCGAAGCTGCACCAGCTGTCCCTTGAGCCGCCAACAGAATCCAGGCGAATGCCCACCACACGACCGGCAAGCGCCGAGTGCGGGAGCTACGATAAGGGGGAAACTTCTTCATGCGCTTGACCGCGATCTTACCTCAAGTGATGCTCAAATCGAGCCCGTGCGTTTGAGAACCTCGTACCGGTTGACGAGTTCCACGCCGAGGCGTTCGGGCGTGCAATCGACCGTGCGCACCCCCGACATCGCGATGCGCCGCAAGAGCCGGTCGCGTGCTTGGACATAGTCCTGCGCTGCGGCGCATTCGAGCGCGCTATGGGGCTCCGCCAATGGCTGCTCGGATATGCGATCCACCACGGCCTCCCGCAGATTGGCCACAATCACGGCATGCCGAGTTCGAAGCAGCGCGAGCGCAGCGCACAGCGCCGGCGCGTCTTCATTGCGGCTGTTGGTGATCATCACGATCAGTCCACGTTTGCGCCGCGGCGACAGGCAGTCGGCGGCGGCACGTTCGTAGTCCGAATACGTGGCGGTAGGCTCGACGTCGGCAAGTTCGGTCATCAACGCATTCAATGTATGCCGGCCCTTGCGCGGTGCAAACCGTTTCTGCGATTCCTCGGCGGTTCCGAACGTCATCGCACCGACCGCATCGCCGTGGCTCAAGGCGACGAAGGCGACCAGCATCAGCGCGTTCAGGCACTGATCGAAGTGCGTTGTTCCGAGGCCTAGCTGCGTGTCGTCGGCCCGCATGCGCCGGCCGCAGTCGAGCAGGATCATGACGTCCTGATCACGCTCATCCTGGAATTTTCGCACGATGGGCCGATGATGCTTCTCGGTCGCCTTCCAATCGATATGGCGAATCGGATCGCCCGCTTGATAATCGACCAGCTGATCGAAGTCCGTGCCCGATCCTCGCCGCTGCACCGACCGAAGACCCGTCGATGGGATCCGGCGGTCGCCGGCCAGCCAGGCAAATCGCGCCTGGGTTTCGAAGTTTGGGAACACGCGGCGCGACTCGGGCACCCCGATTCTCCACCCCAAGTCGAACAAGCCGAGGCGGGAGCGCAGCCGTATCCCCGCCGCCTCGAAGCGCTTCACTCCACGCATGGTCGGCGTGATCTCGATCTCAAGGATTTCCTGCTGCCGTGGACCCAATTCGAACCGCATCGGCAAACCACGGGTGCTCAGCGCGGCGTCGGCATATTCCTGGAATAGCCCTTTGCGCCGTGCCGCGCCCGCATTGTCGAGCGCGACCTGCACGATGACGGGGACGCCGATCGCGAAGGCATGCGGCAACCGGCGGCTACACTTAAGCGGCGAGCGCCGCCATTCGGCCATACTCAGCATCACATCGGCGCCGCAGAGCGCCGTCACGGCCAAGACAGCGCCCGCCACCACTCGGATGAGCATGCCCGCGTCGAGCGGCGTGAACGCCAGTGCCGCGCACAGGAGCGATACGCAGACGAAGCCGGCGATCAGGAACTTCGAGGGGAGCACTGCGTTCAGCATCGGTGCTTCTTAGGCGCGCGGCGCTGCCGTCGCTTCCAGAATGTCATGCAACTGGTCGTCGATCTTGCGGCCGTCCAATTGTGCGTCGGCCGACAGCACGATGCGATGCCGCAGAACGCCCAGCGCCACTGCCTTGATGTCGTCCGGGACGACAAACGACCGCGCATCCATGAGCGCAAACGCCTTCGCGGCCCGTATCAGTGCAATGGGGCCGCGGGATCCGCTTCCCATCGCGATGCCGGGCCATTCGCGCGTGGCGCGGGCGATCCGCACGGCATAGTCGACAACCGCCGGATCCACGCGCTGCCGTGCGGTGAGACTCTGCAACGCCAACACCGCCCGTTCGTTGAGGACCGGGTTCACGCCCGACAACGGCAGCTGGTCGCCCGACTGTCCCGTGGTGGTGCGCACCACGATGTCGACTTCCTCGGCCTCGGTGGGATAGCTCATGACTATTTTGAGAACAAATCGATCCAGCTGCGCTTCGGGCAGCGGATAGGTCCCTTCGGTTTCGATGGGGTTCTGAGTGGCGAGCACGATGAACGGGCGCGGCAACGGCAACGTCTGTCCTTCGAGGGTCACCTGATATTCCTGCATGACTTCCAGCAATGCGCTCTGCGTTTTCGCCGGCGCTCGGTTGATTTCATCGGCCAGGAGCAAGTTGGTGAACACGGGACCGCGCACGATGCGCAATTCCCGCGTGGCCGCATCCAACACCGCATGTCCGGTGATGTCGGAGGGCATGAGATCGGGCGTGAATTGGATTCTGGCCACATTCAACGACATCGCCTGAGCGAGCGCGCGAACCAGCAGAGTCTTTCCCAGACCCGGCACGCCCTCGATGAGGACGTGACCGGACACGCACAGCGCGATGATGGCTTGGTCGACCACCGCGCGTTGACCGACCAATGCATGGCCGATGCTGTCGCGCAGCTTCGCGAGCAGCTCGCCGGCTCGCTGGATCGTATTCGATTCGTCGTTCATGTGCGGCCACCGTGGGAGAGGGTCGGTTGAAAATCCAAGGCTCGGCGCGCTGTTTCGAGCAGCGATATCGCCGCGAGCTCGGCTTCGGCACCGCCACGGAATTCCTCGGCCAGCGCTGAGCTCAAGGCAGCGGTACCGACACCGCAGCCGGACGACAGGGCGCTGATGCGTTGTGCCGGATCCAGCCGATCATAGGCCGGCAGACGCCGGCGCGCGGCGCATTCCAACGCCGTGCGCTCCGCTCGCCGCAGGGAAGCGAGGTGACGGGTTCGCCACGCAAAGCGAGCCTTGGCGCGGATCTGCTCGGCGAGCGAGCGGCGCAACGGCAGCGCCACGGGAGCAATCGCACCGAAGCGCGGCAGGTTCCGCCCGATCGCGAGCGTGAGAGCTATGAATCCGCACACGATCGCGGCCGTCCCGCCGCGCCAGAGCATGACGATCAGCCCCGCCGCGTCCTTCGGGTTGAGAATCGCGATCTCGCCGCCGCTGCCGAGCGGCACCGCGGCGTACACGACACGCGCATGATCTTCACGCAGCAGACTCCTGTTATCGATCACGCATTCGCAAGCGATCGCGGCGAGGCTGCCTTTGCCGATGGGCACGCGCAACATCTGGATCCCGTACTCGTTCGACAGGGACCACGCCGGCGAGCGCTTGCTCGCGAGCGAGAATTCCGAGGCGCGCACGCACGCGCGGTATTGCCGGCCGGAGATCGTACCGTCGACGCGCTCGGTCAGCGGCGCGCAGGGAAGCGCATTGGGACCGACCCGCCTAGGGGGCGGCTCGCGGTGGCTCTGATCCGGATCATGCAGCGCAAGGCTCATCCCGCTCCAGGACTGCAGGGCCGGAGTCGACAGCAACACATCACGCGACACGAGCAGGCGGCCACCTTGTTCGACCCAGCGTTGAACGGCACTCAACCGATCGCGCAGCAGTGCGCCGTGCAAGTCGGTGACCATCAGGACGCCGTCCGACGAAGGCAGCGTGCGCAGGTTCGATATTTCCCGCGCATGCATCCCGAGTCGCTGCGCCAGATGCTCGAATGCGTAAAAGCGATTGGTCGCCGCCTCGCCTTTGAGCGGCTTGTCGACCGTCACGTAGTCCCAATAGGTATGCCGCGCGATCCACGCAAAGACTCCGGCGAAGAGCAGAAAGACCAGCAGTTGCGTCCAGCGCCTGCGAGTCATGGGGGCAGTGCATCCAGGGTGTCGGCGAACCGCGTGCACAGCGGAACGACTTCGCCGTGCGCCACCGCCTCGCCGGCGTAGACCACCCGTTGCCACATCAGCACCAAGTCCGCGAAGTACCGCGCCCGCGATTCGTCGAGCAACGCTCTCACCACTCCCAACGCTTCGCGCTCGGTCAGCGAAGGACCGATGGCCACTCCAAGAAGGTTGACGGCCCGCGACAATGACGCGCGGTACAGCAAGGACAATGCCTCGCGCGGGCGACCGTCGCTGCTCAACGCCATGGCCGCAGCAGGCACGTCGTCGGGCAGCGAGTTCGGGCGGATATCAAGATCGAGCACCCGGCTCGCGGCGGGCGTCATGTCGGGTGCCTGCGTACGCTTCTGACCTCCGACGTGCCTAAAAATCCAGATCGCCGCCACGGCCACGGCCACGACACCGGCCGCCCACAACACCAAGCCTGATATCTGGCCCAAGTAGTCGAAGAGACCGATGATCCAGGGCGGGGTATCCGTCGCCCGCGTCGGCTGCGGCGATGTGTTGGTCCATTTGAGCGTTCGCACTTTGGACTCGCCGCCAAGATTGGGATCGCGCTCAAGGGCAGCAACGGCCGAATCTACCGCGGTAAAAGACCGCTCGACAGCAGCCGGCGCCGAATGCGCGGCCGCCGCCCAGGCGCCGACCAGCAAGGCGATGCGCCAGCCTCCCCTACGCGAACGCATGCCGGAATTCCTGTTCGATGTCCCAGGCCTCGAGCTCGACCCGACGGTTCAAATACATGCCGAATCCGGCGGCAACGTAGAAGGGTTCCAGAAACAGCACCACCGCCGCGTATTCCGCGGTTTCGAGCCAGGTCTGGCCGGGGCCCGCGAGGGAACTCAAATCGCTCCACGGCTCGGCACTGCTGTGCGGCGCCAGCCATATCTGCAGACCGAACAGACCCGCGAACAGGGCAAGCTCTGCCGTCGCAAAGCATTGGGTAACTGCACGCGCAATACCGCGATGACGCGCGGTGATCTGTTTCAAACGTGCACGCAGCTGGGCACCGCGCAGCCCTTCGAGTTGCAGAACCGGCTGGGTGAACGAGCGTGACGCACTCAAGCGGCGCAAGGTGAACGTCGAGATGAACTGCGACCACCACACTTCGGCGCGCGCCCTCCAGATGTCGTTCGGCGAGGCCGACACTCCGAACAAAACACGCGAAAGCGCAAACAGAATGGTGCGGTCGAGCCAGGGTTTTGAAAGCCAGATGAGCACTGCCGGCAGCCAGGAGACGGCCGCACCCAGTGCCGCATACAACAGGAACAGGGGAAATGCGACCGACAAATAGCTGAGAAACACCGGCCGCAGCCAGCGTTGCAACAGGCGGATACCAAGATCGGCGCCCTCCCACGGCGTGCGGGTTCTCCAGACGACGCCCGCAGTTTCAGGCTGCACGGGCGCGCCGCAAGAAAAAGGACAGCACCAGAATCCAGCAAAATGCCGCGAGACAGAGTTTGGCAGCCGGCGTGACCCAGGCGGCCGACGACCAGAATGCTTCGATGACCGCTGCGATCAACAGCATGACGGCAGCACCGAACACGATGAGGCTGGTCTCTCTTGCGGCAAGCTCCAAGGCGGCGGTGCGAGTCAGCTGTCCGGGGAGCAGCACCGAACGCCCGATGCGCAGACCCGCGGCTCCGCACAGCACGATCGCGGTGAGTTCGAATGCCGAGTGCGTCGCGACGAAGGGAAAGAACGTGCCGCCAAATCCCAGCGAGGCGACGTAGCCCGCGACTGCGCCGCCGAACCCGCCATTGGACACCAGGAAGTAGAGACTCCCCAATCCAAGTACGAGGCCCGTCGCATAGCACTGAAAAGCGATCCCGATGTTGTTCTTGATGTAAAAACCGAACATCATCCAATTGCTGGCGACGTCCCGCGGACGGCCGATCGCCTGCGCGCCGGGACTGTACATTTGCTCAAACGCCGTTGCGGTGTGCCGGTCCACGACCGACAAGATCAGGTCCGGCTGGAGGTAGACGGCAATGCCGACGGCGAGCGTCGGAACTATGAACAGCGCGATCGCGAGCGCGACGTAATTCCGGTGCCTGCGGACCATGGCCGGAAAATCGTCGGCCAGCGTTCGAATCACCCGTTTCATGCCGGCGCCGCTTTGACGATAAGCGATCTGGTGCGCTCGCGAGGTGACGGCGGAGAGACGATCGATCAGATGCAACGGAAAGCCGCGCGACTGAGCCAGCGCCAGGTGCTCGCAGCACTGGCGGTACAAGGTGAGAAACCGGTCCGGATCGAGCTTGCGTTCTTGGAGTTCCAACAGGCTCTCGAGCTCGCGCCACGCGGCCTGGTTTTCGGCCTCGAAGTCGAGCGGCGTCACGATCGCCCGGCCGTGTCCTGCACCACGGTGCGCCGCTGGCCGTGCTGCCAACGCGCGATTCCGATCAAGCGGCTCGCCGCCGGTGGTTTCGAGCCGGGAACGACAGCAGCGGCCAATGCCGCGATTTCCTCGGCCCTCTCCGCGGTGAGTCTCGGGGCGCGCCACGCGAATCGGGCAATGGCCGCCTGCTGCCGGGCGGTCAACGCAAACGGCGGCGGCATCGGCTCGCCGACGCCGAAGTCGCCGGCCGGCGGAGTCTGGTCCCTGTACACGACAAGGGTGCCGCCGGCCAAATCGCCGAGCCGGCGGGCATCGGGGCGCAGCAGCATGGCGAGGATTCCAAACCCATAGGCCAACGGCAGCATGTCGACCGCGCGAAGCAAGTTGCGGATCAAGGAACCCGCGGGCGTGAGCGGCAGGCCGTTCGCCATCATCACCTTAATGCCCAGGAGGCGCTTTCCGGGGGTGGCCGCCGCCGGCATCAGCTCGAAGATCACCGGATAAAGCCAAATGACGAAAAATGCGACGATCAACATGAGCCCGATGCCCATTCGACCGCCTTGGGCCAATACCTCCGCTATGCTGAAGAACACCACATAGCGTATTGCGCCATCGATGAGGAATGCGCAGCAGCGCACCGGAAATCCCGCGGCACGCAGCGCGATGGCGATGCCTTCAGGAGTCTCGGCGAAGATGACCGTATCGATCGCCGGCTTCAAGCGTTGATGACTATGGTATCGGCGATGTAATCGTGGACCGTTCGGCGCTTCTCCCCGAAAATCATCAGATCGTCCACCAACGCATAAAGCGATCCCAACAACGGGACGAACTGGATGAAGGTGTTGCACACATAACGGAGGAAAAACACACGGAACAGCGTCACCGGTGATCCGTCGACACGCACCACCTTGATGCCCAGCAGCTTCTTGCCGATTGTCTGACCATTGCGCGCCAGCAACCTGAGATCGATCGCGAGCACGACGAGGGCAAGCAGCACACCGACGTAGAACCAGCCGCCGGATTTTGCGATACCGATCCAGGCTGCCACGGGATTGCGAGCGTGCTGCGTCAGCGTCGCAAAATTCATTACATAAGCGGGCATGAAGCCGATGAATCCCAGCAGACCATCGATCGTGACCGCCGCCAATCGCGCGCCGCGCGACGCCAAGTTGGAGGCCGCTTCGTCCCCTACATCCGCAACCGCACTTTTTGGCGGTGCGTATTGATTGTCCAAGCTACCGGCCATATGCATTCCCTGCTCTTCCCTTGGTCAAAGCATCATAGCGCGCTTTGAGCCGGCCCACCACGCAATGACCGAGACCGGGTGTAGCTGCGGCGGCTCCTTAGGCTGATAATGCAAGGCATCCGTCGCGGTCCGCGTGGGTGCGATCCAACCGTGCCGGAGAGGAGAAGATTGTGGCCGGTGACCAATCCGCCGTTTCTGTCGACGCCGAAAAATCTTTGATTGCGCTCGCGGTCGAGAGTTGGCGTTTCTCGAGAGTCTTCGAGCGGCTGGCGCACAGGCTCGACGCCGCGGAGATCGCCCGTTACGTCAGTCAGCTGGACTACTTTCGGCGCCGGATCGAGGAGACTTTGGATTCCGTCGCTTTGACGCTGGTCAACATGGAAGGCCATGACTTCGATCCGGGCATGGCCGTCCGCGCTCTGAACCTGGACGATTTCGGTCCGGACGACACTCTCGTGGTCGAGCAAATGATAGAACCCATCATCATGGGCCGCGAGGGACTTCGCCGGCAAGGCGCCGTCATGCTGAGGAGGCGCCACGAATGAATTACGTCGGCATCGATCTCGGCACGACAAACAGCGTGATCTGCTCGTTTGATGGTGAACGATTGCAGCTCTACAAGAGCGTAGAGCAGCATGACGTCACCCCCTCGGCCATTTTTATCGACAAGCGCGGCAATAAATACTTCGGCGCTCGGGCGCGCAACAACGCGGCCCGCAGCCCCGACAACGCGGCGCTCAACTTCAAGCGATTGATGGGCACCAGCACGCCCATCAGCCTCCCCGCCGTCAATTTGACGCTGACGCCGGAAGAATGTTCGGCCGAAATTCTAAGGCTGCTTCATGGCTATCTCCCTCCTGAGATCCGCGATGACGATGCCACCGGGTACGTGGTCACGGTGCCGGCCGCCTTCAACCAAATGCAAAAGGACGCGACCATGACGGCCGCGGCAAGTGCCGGCATCGGCCGCGTCGCGCTCATGCAGGAACCGGTGGCGGCGGTAATGAGCGTCATGCGCACGCAGACAAGCGACGGCATTTTCATGGTGTATGACCTCGGCGGCGGGACGCTCGACGTCGCGATTGCCGAAAGCACGGCTGCGCGCGTGAGCCTTCTCGCTCACGGCGGAATCACGATGTGCGGCGGACGTGATTTCGACCGAGCGATGTTCGACAACGTCGTAAAGCCCTGGCTGCTCCGCCATTTCGACCTTCCGGACGACCTGTCCGGCGACCCGAAGTATCGCTCCCTAGAACGGATGGGCACGTGGGCGGCGGAGAACGCCAAAATTGCTCTCTCTCAACGCGATGGGGCGGTGATCAGCCTCACCGAGGGGGACTTTCGAGTACACGACTTGGCCGGGGAAGAGGTCTACATCGAAATTCCGATCGATCGCGCCATGCTCGACGGTCTGATCGCGGCCCAAGTCGACGACTCGATCGAGGCCGCGCGAGACACCCTGGCAAGGGCAGGATTGAGTGCTAGCAACGTCGACCGGATCGTGTTCGTCGGCGGACCCACGCAGTACCCGGCCTTGCGCGAGCGGGTCGCCGCGGCGCTTGGCGTCACCCCCTCGACGGACGTCAACCCGATGACCGCCGTCGCCGAAGGCGCCGCGGTTTTTGCGGAGTCGATCGACTGGTCAACCGAGAGTCATGGCCGCAGGCCGTCCCGCGGTATGTTGAGCGGCGGTAGCTTGGCCGTGTCATTCGACTTCGTCGCGCGCACGCCGGACGCGAAGGCTCGCATCGTGGCCCGAATCGCCGGTGAGATTGCCTCCGGCGCCGCATTCCAAGCGGACAGCCTGGATTCGGGCTGGACGTCCGGTCGCATCCCGCTCAACGATGGCGCGACGGTCGAGTTGCTGCTCTCCAAGCCTGCGGAGAACTGGTTCAAGATCTTCGTGTTCGACTCGAACGGCGCTCTCATCGCCCTACCGCAGGATCGAATCGTGATCTGCCGGACGGCCGCGAGCATCGATGCCATCCCGGCGTCCCATTCCATCGGCATCGAAGTACTGGAGCGGCCGAATGGCACGCCGGTGCTCGACTATCTGGTCCGCGCCGGCGACAGGCTGCCCGCGAAAGGCCGCAGGGAATACAAGGCGGCGGAGTCCCTGAGATCCGGCGGGGCGGGATCCATCAAGATTCGTCTGTGGGAAGGCGACATCGCCGACCCGGTACATCACAATCAATCGATCGGAGCGCTGCGGATCAACGGCGCCGATATCGAACAGGGTGTCATCGGCGCCGGCGAGAAACTGGTCGTCGACTACGAGGTCCTGGATTCGGGCAACATCGATTTGAAAGTGTCGGTGCCGTCGATCGGCGTCCTGCTGCACAGCGGACGCAACTTTTATTCAAGGCATGACGGCCAAATCGACTATACGAAGGCGGCCAAGCTGATCGAGCACCTGTGCGAGCAAACGAGCGCGCGTCTGGAAGAGATGTCGTCGAAGATCGACGATGACAGGCTCGATCAGGCCCGCGCGAGACTCGACGGCGTGCGGAGCGCATCGATCGGCAATCTGGATCCGGAGATTGCAAAAAGGGGCATGGACACCATTCAGGAGGCCAGGCGCCTGCTCGCGCTAGTACGCCGCGACCACCTCGCCGACATGCGCCGGATGGAATTGGATATTGCCGTCAATCACTTCGAGCAGTCGCTCCGAAAGCTGGCGCGTCCGGCCGAGGCAACTGCGTTCGATAAGCTGGTCAGGACCGCGCAGCGGGCGATCGATCGCAGCGCCGGCGACTTTGAAACTCATTTGGACGGCCTGAGGAGCAGGAATTTTCAAATCATGTGGCGCCAGGATTGGTTCGCGATCGACCGGTTCAAAGCGCTGGCCGACGCGCCGCATCTTTTTCCCGCCGCCCAGGAGCATGCCGACCTCGTCGCCTTGGGCGCGGAGGCCTTGGAAGCCAACGACATCGACAAGCTGCGGTCGGTCGTTGCGCAACTCGATGCGAAGCGCTTTTGGGCGCCGAGCGACGCGGACCTGGCGGGCTCGGTAAATCTTTTGCGAGGATAGCTGTGCTGCACGACCCCTGGTTTCCCATCGGCCATGCGCTGCCCGGCGGCGGCGCGTGCGGCCGGTATCTGTTCGGCGGAGCGGGCTGGCAGATTCTCGAGACTTCGGAACACGGAAGAGTGCTCATCGCCGATGAGGGTCTCGCTGCACGGTGGATCGGCTCGGCACTGGTCAATGAATCGACTCTGCCGGCCGTCGATTTCGGAGCAAAGCGATATCGGGCGCTGTGTTGCGATCCCTGTCACGTGCTGTCGCCGGTGGGGGAAAGCCCCTCGCCTAAATCAAGATCAGAGGCTCTAGCCTTCGCGCTGTCGCTCAAGGCGACCCGCGCCATTGACGGTGAGACGCCTCTGCAAGACGCGATCTACGTGGAAAAGATCAGCCGCTTGCTCCCCACCTACGGCATCACGGCTCGGGCGGGCGACGACGTGGTGCTGGGCCGCTGGCTCACGGGCGGCGCCAGCCTATCTGCGATGTCTCTGAGACGCCTGCAGCAGATCTTGACCTGGCTCTCGCCCGAGGAGATCGAGGATATTGTCCGGACCGCTGGGATTTCCGCGTCGCCGACGGATCAAATCGTCGCCGAACGGCGCGGCGAGGCGCACCAAGAGTCCGATGCGTCCACTGGGGGTAAACTCACTGGGGCCGTACCGGGGCGCTCCTTCGAGCTTCCCGGAAGACCTGAACTTGCCGAGTTTATCAACGAACACGTGGTCGACATTATTCAGAACAAGGAACGGTACATGGCTTTGGGCGTCGATTTCCCGGGTGCGATCGTTCTGCATGGACCGCCAGGCTGCGGTAAGACCTTTGCCGTGGAGCAATTGATCGAATTCCTGGGGTGGCCGAGCTACACCGTCGACGCGAGCAGCGTCGCGAGTCCCTATATCCACGACACGAGCAGGAAAGTTGCAGCGCTGTTCGACGAGGCGATGAAGAATTCACCGGCCGTACTGATAATCGACGAGATGGAGGCCTTCGTCGCGGATCGCGACACCGCATCCGGACACCACCGCGTCGAAGAAGTAGCCGAGTTTCTGCGCCGAATCCCGGAGGCGGTGAAGAATGAAGTGCTGATCATCGCGATGACCAATCGGATCGACTTGATCGATCCGGCCATACTGCGCCGCGGCCGCTTCGATCACATCATCAACGTGGGCTATGCGAGCGAGATCGAAATTCGCTCCTTGCTCGCGGTGCTTTTAGACTCGCTGCCGAAAGATGCCGATGTCGATCCGACGCCGCTCGCCGTTGCGCTGGCCGGCCGACCCTTGTCCGACGTTGCCTTCGTGGTCCGCGAAGGCGCGCGCCGCGCGGGCCGCGCCGGAAGGGACCGATTGAGTCAAGCCGACCTGCTGTCGGCGCTCGCAGGCACGCCGTCGCGAGATCCTGATGCAGGCAGGCGCAATCGAATCGGCTTCGTGTAATCGAATCGGCTTCGTATAGGAGTGAGTGTTTCGTGCTCGAAGATTCCCAAGAGACTGCCAGAGGATTTGCCGGACTTAAGTCGCTGGCGTCTTCCGTCGATTTGCAGTCCTTCAAGACCAATGCCGGAGCCACTGAGCCCGATGCGAGTAACCCTGAGCTGCGCGCCTTGCGCTTCACTCGATTCCCAAGGTCCTTCGCCGGATTGTGGAAGAGCCTGATTCGGATTCTTCTGGTGCTCGGGATACCGCCGGCCGTCGCCCTCAGCGCATGGCTGGCCAGCGCCGCCTGGGACCGCCTGAATACACGCGCACCCCCGGCGCCCGCAGCGCCGAAAGATGCTCACGCGACGGGGGGCCGCCCGAGCGAGCCGCCGCGCTGATCGCGGTGCCACTCTCGGTGCCACTCTCGGTGAACCTGCCGCACTTCAATCAGAACCCCTTCTTCATCCTGCAAGCGACGCCGCGTGATGACCGCCGACGGTTGCTCGAGCTGGCGGAGGCGCGCGGGTTGCAGTTCGAGAGCGGCGTGTGCGATCGAGCGAGAGCCGATCTGACCAATCCACGCAGTCGGCTCGCGGCGGAGATCGCTTGGCTGCCGGGGATCTCGCCGAGCCAGGGCGCTGTCCTCATCGATCTTCTGCGCTCCGCGCCGCAGTCGATTCGCAGGGAGACGGGGCTCCCGCCCCTCGCTCGCGCGAACCTGCTCGCGGCTGTCTGGCGGGAATTGCCGCGAGGCGCGAGCGCGGAGGCCCTTGCGGAGTTCATCCTCGAGACCGACGCCGCCGTGGGCGACATCTCGGCCGCCGCGGTCATCGACGACATCAACAGAGACCGAACCGTCTCCGGGTTTCCGCCGGTTCAGGCGATCGCGCTCGTCGAGTCCGGAGTGGCTGAACGCGTGCGCGACCTGCGGGCCCTCATCGAGAGCGCCCTGGATGCGCTGCCGTCAGCTTCGATCATCGGCGTCCTGCGGGACGCGGCAGCGGCGGCAAATGGTCAGGGCCGGCACGCGAGCGCGCTGCTTGACGGGTTGGTGGACAGCTACGAGATCGCGATCCGAACCGTCATGGAGCGGGAGGCCGCGCTGGCATGTCAGTTGATGGACTTGATCCGGAGCAAACTCGTCGGCGGCTCCCGCGCCCTCGAATCCATCTTAAGGTCACTCGAAGCGGTGGCGCGTAATTGGGATCGACTTGCGCAGCCGCTCCAGTTGAGCTGCGAAGCACGCGGGCTGGACCATAAGGCCAGCCTCGACTTTGGGAATGCGATCATCCGCCTCAGCGTCGAGGCGTGGAATCAGCACCGGATGCTCGATCTGGCCACTCGCCTGAATGATCTCGGAAGAGAAATTTTCGCCGAAGTGCCGCAACTTGCGGAGCGCCTGCAACTCGACCAAGTAACCTTCGCTAACCTCGCGCAAAAGATCAACTACAGCGGCACCGTCGGACGCCTGTTCAAACGCCGGCTGAGTATTTCCGCTGCAGGAGTGCGTTGGCGCCGCAAGCACTACCCGATCGAATCGATTGCGCGCATCCGCTGGGGAGCGGTCACTTACAGCGGTATTTTCCGGAAGTCGACCCGGTACACCATCGGCTTCGGCGACGCGCGCGAGGAGTCGTATCTCGAAACCAGCAACGAGACGCTTTATCTCAGTTTCACCGAGGGGCTCTGGTACTCGGCGGGCGTGCGTCTGCTGGCCGAGTTCTGCGAGATCCTCAAGGCCGGGGGGCAAATCCGCTTCGGAAACACACGGTTTCGCGACGACGGAGTCGACTTCATTCACTGGAGACCGTTCGGACCCAATCAGGTGCATCGCTGTGCGTGGGACGAGGTGATCATGAACGTCCGCAGCGGAACGCTCACGTTGCGCGCAAAACATAATCCAGCGGTGTGGGCCTGGTTCAACTTCCGGATTGGCGCCAACGTGCACGTTCTAGCCAAAGCACTCGAGTTGGTGCTGACGCCCCCCTTCAAGCAAAGAATGAGCGAGCTGCTGACTACCGGCGCCGTGTGAAAACCTCGTACCGATGTGCCCCAGTTTCACGAAGCGGGATGCCGGCATACAATCTGATTTCGGTACTACAAGAACCGGTGTCCCGGCCGGCAAAGGATCGCGATGCACGATCGTTCAGCACTGATTCTGAGCCTGGCGTCGCTGTTGGGGTTCGCGGGTCAGGCCATGGCGCAGGCCATTTCTGATCCGGAGGATCCGGCGGTCCCCGCCTGGATCGTGAATAACACCGACCCGAATTACGACCCCAAGAATCCCCCGCCACCTCTCAACACGGACCCGCCGGTGTACCAGTCTTTTCACGCCGCGCCGTTCGGCGACGAAACCCCATGCAGTATTTGCCCGACGGACGTGCACCAAGGCGCGCTCAACGATTGCTCCTTCCTCTCCGCTCTCGGCGCCGTATCGATCGCGAGTCCGGGCACCCTGGAGGGTGCCATCGTGGACACCCTGCAACAGACCCAACACGGCCACGATGAGATATATAACGTGCGGTACTTCGAGAATTTCAGCTTCAGGAATGTTTACGTATCCGGTACGTTCCCGAGCATTCAGCAGCCCAATTCAAAGATCTTCGGCGGATTATTCTCGGTGATTCTCCCTAATCTCGGCCGAGGCTATCTGACCGGTCTCGAGACGCCGTTTTTTGCTTTTGCCCGCCCCCCTAGCCTTAACGGATGGCCCCCGGGCGTGCGCGCGATCAGCTGGCCCCTCCTGATGGAAAAAGCCTTCGTCAAGACATTGCCGAATGGCTATGACAACAAAAACTTGTACGATAATGGCGTCGATCCAGCGCGAACTCTCGAATGGATCACCGGCCTCCCAAGCGATCCCCCCTATGACATTCACAAAGCGACGACGCCCGAGAATCAAGTGCAGTCCGTTTGGATTCATGATTCGCCCGCACTGGCGGATCGTGGTGGACACAGCGTCATCGGTGGTCTATTGCGTTTCGATTTGAAATCGATCGAGCCGAATCTGAAGGTATGCCTGGCATGGACGGGAGCACCGCATACCAGGAATTGCACGGGGATTTGCCGAGAAAGCCATTCCTGCCGGCAGCCACTGCTGGTAGGCCTGCCGCTACCGGCCGGGCAAAAGGTCAATGTGCGGATCTTAGATGTCGCGGGCAACAACGATGTGCATCTGATCGCCGACTTCGATGTGGATCCCACACAATGCAAAGACATCAATCATCCGTGCCCGCAATCCGTGCCGGCGGGTCCCTGGGTCATGGCGGGAACGGTGACGATCAGCTTCGACGTGCATCAAGGCTCGATGAGCTCCCTGCCGGCGCTGGATTCCAAGCTCTACCAGCTGTATCACAATACCGAGGCCATCATTGCGGGCACGTTTCACAGCCAGTCGGAGTGCCCCGCCGGCGATTCAATCTGCCCGCAAATGTTTCAACCGAAAGGGCCTTTTTCGTGGGGTCATGCTTATTTTCTCAAGAAGTACGTGCGCGTACCGTACGGATCGGTCGCAAACAACCAGGTGGTGCTCGGCGACCCCCAAGGCCCCGAAATAACCGTCCTGCTTTCGCAGTTCTATCATGCGTTCTTAATCATCGACTCCAATAAGACGAGCACAGTGCCCTCGAGTTGTGCCTGTCCACGGCCCTGAGCCCGCTAGCCGGAGGAGGCATGCGCATAATCGCCTCCCGAGTCGGCGGCAATCTTCTGCAAGACCGGGGCGCTCCCCGCATCATCCAGCGCAATGGTATTGATGACGGCCGGCGCATCGTCCTTGCTCTTGCCGAACAGGGAACGACCCAAACCCGCCGCAAAGGCGCCCAGCTTTGAGAAGGTGCCGGAGCCGTTCAACCGTGCCACGTCCTCTGCCGTGCAATCACCGAAGATGCCGTCCGTCAGGAAATAGATTGCGGCGGGCCGCGCGGATAACGCGAATACGCGCTCGAAGGCGGGTGCCGGCATCGTACCGCCGGTCGGCTCGACGGCCGTCATCCAGTCGATCACTCCCTGAATGACATCGGGATGGGCCGTCATCCAGTCGAGCTGGCCGGGGGGCTCGGCGAGATGGTCCGAGAACAGCACCACGAAGAACTCGCCCCGTCCGGACAATGCTTGCAACGCGGCGGTCAACTCGCGCAGACAGGTTTCCCATCGTCTCCCCGCCATGGAACCCGACATGTCCAAAATGAACGCAATGTGTTGCCCCTGCGCGGGCTGCCCGAAAAATACGGTCGCCGCGGCATTCGTAGCAACGCGAGCCGCCGCCGCTGCTGCGGGCGCTTGTTTTGCCTGCTTTGCTTGCGGTACGGTCTGTGCCTTGGCCGTCCGCGAAACACTTCGCAGCCCCGGCGGATGCCACGTCCAGGTGAAAGTCGCCGAGGCGCCAGTGGTTTCGTCGTCGATTTTGAGAGTGCCCTCGGTGCCCAACGCGGCGACCGGAATGGCACTGATATCGATGCACTCGGCGCCCGACAGTGTCTTGCGATAAACGCCCTGTTCGATGAGGACGCGAAGCACATGCCCGGCCGGAGCTTGTATGCCGCAGCCCAGCGTGCGCTGCGCCCCGAGTTTGATCGGCCGCCACTCGACAGCCAATGAGGGATCGTTGTCAGCGGATGCAAGGGGCTCAATGCTGAGCGGTTGATCGGCGAACGATCGGGCCACGTCGACTTGCGGCCGCGGCATGACGGCAGCGGCCGGTTGCGGCGCGGCCGCACCCGCGGCGGGGACGGTCTTGGCGGCGACGGCGGACTTGGGTGGCGCGCTGCGCACCTGACCGGGCGGGGGCTGTGCGTCCTTCATCGATTCTCGCGATCGCGATCGTGCTTCGGACGAATCTCGTCAAGTGCGGCGCGCCAGGCAAGTTCGCCCGAGAGCGCGGACACGCCATGCATCTCAGCCTGCATGCAGGCCTTGTACACCAGGGACGCAAGATTGCGTCCCGACATGCCTTCCGTCGCTGCGCCCACAAAGGCAGGAATCTCCGCCGTACGGCCGATTTTCTCAAGCTCGAGGCTCAAGATCTGTAGCCGTTCCAGCGCAGTTCCGGGCAGAGGAAGCTCGATCACCCTTCCGCCCAGCCGAAAGCGGCTCAATATCGCCGGGTCGACGGGTTTGAGATCATAGGTTTCGCCGATCACCAAGACGCCGCGGTTTTGCGCGGCCGGAAACCCATCCCACTCGGTGAGAAAAGCCGTTACCCGCTCTTGCGCAAGAGAGTCGGAATTGCGGCCGCCGCGGGCGGGAAATACGCCTTCGAACCAATCAATGCCCATCACGCAGCACCCAGACGCCCGTGCGTCGCGCCAGAGGGTGCGGACGCGTTCCGTAGTTTGCCCTACATATCCCGCCGACAAATCCCCGGCGTTAAGGTGCATGAATTTACAGTCGAGAGAGTCGGCGATGCAGCGCAAGACCAGGGTCTTGCCCGAACCGGGCGGGCCGTACAGCAGGAGACCGCGCGGCGCCGCGGCGTCGCCGCAGGCAAACTGCTCCACGATATCCAAGAGATCCGTCTTCACCTGCGGCGGCAGGACGATCTTGTTCCAGGCAGCCGCCAGCCGTTCTCGGGAAGCTAAAATCGTTTTAGTACTTTGGGCGCCGGCGGTTTCCACGGAACAACCCTTCACGCACCGGGGCCGGCCGGCAGTTCACTCATGAGATCCGCGCGCAGCAGTTGAGCCGCCTTGGCATTTCCCGCCGAGCGCCGCACCGCCCTCTGCGAGGCGCGCCGAACGATGCTCAAGATGTCGCGCCCGCCGATGCCGTCGGTGACTCCCGCGAGTTCCGTCGCCAGCGCGTCGCGATCGAAGTCGGCCGGCAGCTTCCCGAGCGCCTGCCGGAAAAGCCGCTGACGCTGCGCGGCGTCGGGATTGTCGATGGGTATTTTCTCCTCGAATCGCGACAGCACCGCCGGATCGATCGTGTCCATGAGGTTCGTAGCCGCGAGCACGAACACCGGGCGCTCGGAAGCGACCACGCCGTTCATTTCCTGCAGAAACTGCACGACAATCTCGTCGGTGAAGGTATCCGAGCGCCGGCTGCCGCGCGTCGGGCAAACGGCATCGATCTCATCGATGAACAAGATACAAGGCGCCGCGCCGCGCGCCCGCTCGAACAATTCCCGCGTTTTCTGGCCGCACTGGCCGACGTAGCCCGCCTTGAGATCGGCGGTGGTCGCGGCGATGAAGGCAAGGCCGCTTTCGTTGGCCAGCGTGCGCGCGATCTGAGTCTTGCCGGTGCCGGGCGGGCCGTATAGGAGCGCGCCCGTCGGCACGTCGAAACCTTGCGCCTTGTACTCTTCGACCTGGCGCAGCGTGTCGCACAGGGTACGCAGCTTGTCGATCACGGCATCCGGCAAAACCAGCGATCCCCACTGCGCACCCTTGTCGACCGGCGTGTTCCCGGCCTTGTGAAATCGCGCGGTGATTTCTTGCCAGGTCGCCTCGCTTGCCTCGCCTCCCTGCTTCTCGGCTTGCGTGTAGACCTCCTTCGCCAACATCGCCAAATTCCTGCCCGACATCCCCGTCGTCGCCGTGCCGACGAACGCCGGTATCGCAAAGTTACGCTCGA
>DASYJX010000032.1:0-161138 GCA_035996065.1 Steroidobacteraceae bacterium
CGATTTCATGACGGCACGCTGGGCGCGATTACCCTACGAATTCCTCGATCGCGTCGTGCATCGCGTGATCAACGAAGTGCCGGGAATTTCGCGCGTCGTGTACGACATTTCCGGGAAGCCGCCGGCGACGATTGAGTGGGAATGACGATGGCCAGTCGCCGTGTATCGGCTTTATCGCCGCCCGCCCCACGGGGCGTCCGGGCCGATTTGGCGCCAGGTACCCGGCGCCAGTCCTTCGACGCTTACTTTACCAATTGCCGCGCGTATCAGACGAAGCGTCGGAAACCCCACTCTCGCCGTCATGCGCCGCACCTGGCGGTTCTTTCCTTCACGTATCGTGAGCTTGATCCACGCCGTCGGAATTCTCGCACGATAGCGGATCGGCGGATCTCGCGGCCACAGTGCTTGCGGTGCCTCCATGAGGTTCGCGTTCGCGGGCTGCGTCGTGAAGTCACCGAGACTCACGCCTTTGCGCAGCTCATCGAGTGCCGGCAGAGACGGAGAACCTTCCACCTGCGCCCAGTACACCTTTTCTATCTCGTGCTTAGGTTCCGCGATGCGCGCCTGTAAGACGCCGTCGTCGGTGAGCAGCAACAGGCCCTCACTGTCGGTATCGAGGCGGCCGGCGGGGTAGACGCTTCTTATGTCGATGTAATCCGCCAAAGTTTTGCGGTCGGGCGCCGGACTGAATTTGCACGCAACACCGAACGGCTTGTTGAAGGCGATGAGCACGCGGGCATCTTCAGGCCAGCGCCCGCTCGATCAGATTCGGCGGCACCATTGTGCGTGGCACAGCGTCGGCCGCGCGGCGGCGAGCTATTTTGCGGATGCCTGGAAGAGACCAGGGTTGCTCGAACCATTCGCGCACGTCGAGATCAAGTCCGATGCCGAGCATGTAGTTGTACAGCGCTTTTTTGAGCGCCGCGCCAAACACATCGTGGTCTATGCCGCTGGCGTCCGTGAAATTCACATCGTTGTTGGCGAATGTGGTCCGGAGCGGCGCAGACAAGGTCACGCCGTACTGTTCCGGATGTTTGGCGACCGGCGAATGTACGGTGCAAGTGAAGCGGTGGAAGAAAGCCGAGTGTATGCAGCCGGCCGCGAACAATTGGCGAACGTATTCCAGGGCGTCGATGGTGTCTTGCGCGGTTTGAGTGGGGAACCCGTACATCAGATAGGCGTGTACGAGGATTCCCGCGTCGGAAAAGGCATGTGTGACTCGGGCCACCTGCTCGACCGACACGCCTTTCTTCATGAGTTTGAGCAGACGATCCGATGCCACTTCCAATCCGCCGGTGACGGCGATGCAGCCGCTTTCGGCCAGTAGCCGGCAAAGGCCAGTATCGAATGACTTCTCGAAACGAATGTTGCCCCACCATGAGATATCCAGTTTCCGTTGCAGCAATGCGTATGCAAGCGACTTGAGTGCCTTGGGGGGCGCGGCTTCGTCGACGAAGTGAAATCCAGTTTGTCCGGTCTCGCGAATTAGCGATTCTATTCGACCGATCAGCACATCGGTAGTCGCCAAGTCGTAGCGCGAAATGTAATCAAGGGTTACGTCGCAGAAGCTGCATTTCTTCCAATAGCAGCCGTGTGCGACCGTCAGCTTGTTCCAGCGGCCGTCCGACCAGAGACGGTGCATGGGATTGAGCATGTCCAGCAGTGACAGATAGTCTTGCAACTGCAGGCCCGCGTAGGTGGGCGTACCGCTTTCGGAGAAAGCGATATCTGGCTCTCTGAAGTCGACGTAGTGATGCTCGCGCGTATACGTGCGCACCAACTGATCGAGTGGTCGCTTGTGCTGTAGGTGCTCGATGAGTGCAAGCAGCGGACGTTCGCCGGCGTCGAGCGTTATGAAATCGAAGTAGTCGAAAACACGCGGCTCCTTCATGGCACGCAGCTCGGTATTGCAATAACCGCCGCCCAATACCGTGACGGTGGACGGGTGGGTCTGCTTGGTGGTTTGCGCGATGCGAAAGGCGCCGTAAACGTTGCCGGGAAAAGGCGCGGTGATGAGCACAAGGGTTGGTTGATACTGCGACAGCGCTTCGAGCGTGAGTGCATGCAGGGATGCATCTACCAAATTGTGCGGCTCAGTGAGCGCCGTTTGCAGCTGATCGAACGTCGCTTGGCTCGCCGCCAGCGATTCTGCATAGCGTACGAACTCGAAGCGCGGGTCGATGGCATCGCGGATGACGTCCGCAAGGTCATTGAGATAAAGGGTGGCGACGTGTTTGGCGCGATCCTGCAGCCCCAGTGCACCAAAGGCCCAGTCGAGCGCGTCGCCTTCGTGCTGGTTGTCAATGTAGTGCTCGAGCGATGCAAAACGCGGGCCTTCGGGCAGGTAATGCCTCGACGCGATACGATGAGCGAGGCTCGGATCACGACCTTGCAGAAATCGAATGGCCGACGAGATTGTAGTGCGGTAGGACTCGAAATGCTCGGCGAAAAAGCGCGTGGCTAGCGTGTGTTGTTTGCGAGACAGCACGCTCACCCGCCCGTGAATCGCCTGCACGCCCTGCACCGACAGCAACTTGAGCGCCAGGGCGATGGATAGATCTACCTGTTCTGCTTTGAACCCGCGCGAGCGTAGGAATCCCGTGAGATACGCCGTAGACGGATACGGCGTGTTGAGCTGCGTCATCGGCGGAATGATCGACAGAATGCGCACTTCGGTCATGTCCGAAAGTATATCGCGCTGGGCCGCCCAGCAGGATTGAGATTAAGATTGGGCCATGGAGTTACCCTCGATGTTCCCTTTATTCGCGCCACAACTAAAGCCGTAAGTACGACTTCAACAATCCCAAAGAATATGTAGAACGCCCAATCCCACATCGTGATCAGCAAGGTCTAAGTGGATGTCTAGTTCACAGTTTGAGCGATTGCTGCGCCGGTGGCGGCGGTAAGAACTGAGCACCTTCTAATTCGAGCATGCGGATTTTCGCGGCCGAGCCGCCCGGCGCCGAAAAACCACCCACCCGGCCGCCGGCAGCCAACACCCGATGGCAGGGGATAATCAATGGGATCGGATTGTTTGCCATCGCGCGGCCGACGTCCCGCGCCGCTTCCGGGCCTAGGCCGAGTTCCTTCGCCAAGGTGCCATAGGTGGTTGTTTGACCCCAACGGACGCGCCGAGCGGCAGCGTAGATTTTCTTAAAGAGACTATCCTGCTCATCGAGGGAGATCAGGAACTTGGAAAAATCGATATTTTCGCCCTCGAAATATCGCTTTATGACGACAACCACCTCACGCTCCTGCAGCGTGAGCGTGCCAGGCATAGCCCCCGGCAGTCGACGGAGCAGATCTCGTTGGGCCGCTTCGGCAGTTCGTGCCGGCAACTGAAAACGCGTGATGCCCACGCTATTCCAGGCGATTGCGCAAAAGCCGCTTGCTGTTTCGAACACCAGATAGCTGTGTGCTGTCTGGTTCAATCGCCTTGCTCCTCTTCCGTGTGCCGCCGCATCGAATCACTCTCGAGGGGGCCGCTTGGGCCTGCGGACAGCTCTAACCTTTCCGCTCCTTCCTCCTCCGCAGAAGAATTGTTGATTGCCATCGGACTCAAGCCCGGACACTGCCACTCCGAACGGCATCTCGAGGCTCTCAAGAACCTCTCCCGTTCGAGGGTCGATCCGCCTCAAATCGCTCTGCTCGCCTTCCCACGTGCCATGCCAGAGTTCGTCGTCGATCCAGGTGACTCCGGTGACGAATCGGTTGGACTCGATCGTGCGAAGTATCGCCCCTGTTTGGGGATCAACTTGATGGATTTTCCGTTCTCGGTACTGCCCCACCCAGAGCGTTCCTTCGGCCCACGCGAGCCCCGAGTCACCGCCGCCACCGGGCGCCGGAATCGTGGCGAGAACGCGGCCGCTATCCGGATCGATTTTCTGGATGCGATCCTCTACGATTTGAAAGAGGTGCTGGCCGTCGAAGGCCGTTCCTGCATGCCCGGCGACATCAATCGAGCGCAGCGTTTTACCGCTCGCCGGATCGAAGGCGTTGAGCTTGTCTCCCGTAGCAATCCACACGTGCTGACCGTCAAACGTAACCCCATGCACGTGATCGACGCCCGGAAAAGGTCCATATTCATGGAGAATTTCGGCTGCGGATTGTTTCATGCGCCTATTCTAGTCACTTGGTAGCGGACCGGGGAGTAACAATATTGTCGGGAACGCCGGCACAGGCGGATTCATCCAACGACGTGCTCGCCCGTGACCGAACGACTGCACCTTGCCGGCTGCCGCAAGCGAATCGAGCGCCCGCTGCACGGTGCGCTGGCTCATGCCAAGCGCAATCGCCAGGGCCGAACTCGACCACGACTCGCCGTCGGCGAGGAAGGCGAGCACCGACCCATGCTGCTCGTCGATGGGCGGCGCCAGCACGACGACCTTGCGTGCGCGGCGCGGCGACAGCGCGAAGCCTCGCTTCGTGGCGCTTATGTGTGCCAGCGTCCCAAGTTCCACGCGAAGCCGCCCGACCTCGACTCGCAACCGTGCGCGATAGGATTCATCGGCGTGCTTCGCTCGGAAGGCGCGTGCGACGAGCGTGCCCCTGAGCACGTCACCGGGCCACGCTTCAGCCAGCGCGCGTGCAAGCGCGAACAATACCGGGCGCGTCGCGAGCGAGACCATCATGGTTGCATCCCGCACCACATGGCGGCATGCGTCCACGACGAGCGTTCCTGACGCAAAGAGCGCTTCGACCTCCTCAAGCAGGAGGAGTCGCTCCTCGCCACCCGCGCTGAGACGCGCTGCGGGCGTGTTCATCACGAGGGACGCGCTTTCGACCTCCGCTATCAGCGCGGGGATGCACGCCTTGCGCGCGGCGTGCTCGGCCCGAGTGAGAGCAGCTCGCGCCGCCTTCGTCTGCAGGCGCCGAATCGCGATACCCGCAACTACCAGTTCATGCGCGACTCGCAACGCAGGTGGAAGCGGTGTGGGATCGAGCGCGGCGAGGGCGCGATCTGCTTCATCAAGGCGACCGATCAGGAGCAGGCGCCGGACCTCGAGGTTCCGTGCATGCGCGGCATTTACACGATCGCCGTACGCTTCGAGCGTCACCCGCGCTGCGTCGAGCGCCTTCGCAGGCCAGCCCAAGTCGCGCGAGACGAGCGCGATTTCGGCCTCGGCGACGACGCACCTCGCGCGGGCCACCGCTTCGTTCGGACCGAACGCGCGCGCAGCGCTTCTTAGGAGCGCCTTTGCTCGAACGAGATCGCCGAGCTGCGCCATTGCAATGCCTCGAAGCGCCAGCGCGGGCGCGTCGTCGCGCAGGGCCACCCGCTTCAATGCGCCGAGGGGATCACCCGCCGTTAGCGCCTGCGCCGCAGCGGTAATCATCGAATCCATCGGAATCCCGTCACACTTGTAACTCCCACCGCTCGATGCCTGGCGCTATAACTATCTCATGATCAACGAACGAGGCGAGGTTTCGGGGCCATGGCTACATCACCTAAGAACTACCGGCAAGGGGGACGGCTTGCGATGGATAGACCACCAATCGTGTCGGCGCAGGAGTGGGACGCTGCGCGCGAGCAGCTGCTCGTGAAGGAGAAGGCATTGACCCGCGCCCGTGACGCGCTGGCCGCCGAGCGTCGGCGGATGCCGTGGCTGGCCGTGAAGACGGATTATGAGTTCGACGGGCCTGAAGGCAAGGCTAGCCTGCTCGACTTGTTCGACGGCCGCCGCCAGCTGATCGTCTACCGCGCCTTTTTCGAGCCCGGCGTGTTCGGTTGGCCCGAACACGCCTGCCGCGGTTGCTCGATGGTGGCCGACCAGGTCGCCCACGTCGCCCATTTGAACGCCCGAGATACCAGCCTGGCGTTCGTCTCGCGCGCGCCGCAGAAGGACATTGCACGCTTAAGGGCGCGAATGGGCTGGGAGATGCCTTGGTACACCATTACGGACGGCTTCGACGCCGACTTCGGCGTGGACGAGTGGCACGGCACGAACGTGTTCTTCCGGGACGGCGAGCGCGTGTTCCGCACCTACTTCATCAACAACCGCGGCGATGAACAGATGGGGAATACCTGGAACTATCTCGACGTAACTGCGCTCGGGCGCCAAGAGGAATGGGAGGACTCGCCGCGGGGCTACCCCCGGACGGCGCCGTACAAGTGGTGGAATTGGCACGACAATTACGTCGCCGACGCCGCGCCCGATCCGAACTGGGTCGAGGTGTCCGATGCCGGACAGGCGCAGTGGCAAAAGCAATGATGAAGCACATGACCGCGACACGTGAAGAATGGCTGGCAGCGCGTCTCGAGTTGTTGGAAACGGAGAAGGATCTCAAGCAGCGCAGCGATGAGTTGGCGCGGCGACGTCAGGAGCTGCCGTGGGTCCGGGTCGAGAAGGAGTACCGATTCGAGACCGACGATGGCCATGGGGCGCAATGAGATCGGCGGCGTTTCCGAGCAAGCTTCCCAGCGAACCTTCTTCGGCGCCTCAGCGCTGCTCTTTTCCGCCAGCGCCGCGATCACGATCGTTTGGTGCGCGTCGATGTCGGCGATGGGCGAGATTCCGATGCCAGGCGGCTGGACGATGTCGATGGCCTGGATGCGGATGCCCGGACAAACGTTGTCAGGCGCTGCAGCGTCGTTCCTCGCCATGTGGGTCGTGATGATGGTAGCGATGATGCTGCCATCCTTGACGCCAATGTTGTGGCGTTACCGCCGGGCCGTCGGCAGGACAGGCGAGGCGCGCATGGGTCGGCTGACCGCGCTGGTGGGCGTGGGGTACTTCTTCGTGTGGACCGTGTCCGGAATGGCCGCGTTTCCGCTGGGCGTCACGATTGCGTCAGTTGAGATGCAGTTGCCGGCCCTAGCCGCTGCCGTTCCAATCGCGGTCGGTGTGGTGGTCCTGCTCGCCGGCTTGCTCCAGTTCACCGCGTGGAAGGCACATCATCTTGCCTGCTGCCGGGAGTCCCCAGGGCGCGGCCGTAGCCTGCCGGCGGACGTCGGAACGGCGTGGCGACACGGCCTGCGGCTCGGCCTCCACTGCATCTGCTGCTGTGGCGGCCTGACAGCGATACTTCTAGTCGTCGGGGTCATGGACGCGCGCGCGATGACACTGGTGACGATAGCCACCACCGTCGAGCGTGTGGCACCGGCCGCTGAGCGCGTCGCGCGACCTATTGGAACCGTCGTCATCGGGGCAGGGTTGTTCCTGATCGCGCGAGCAGCCGGTCTCGTATGACAGCTATTTGTGCGGCGCACAACCTCGTCGGTTCATCGCCCCGATGAAAACCTCTGTTTTCGGAGCACCGAGGATTTGCCTCAGGACAGCGCAAGCGTATTCTGACGCCCGTGGGTACCCTACGGCCCGCGAAGGGATCCAAAAAAAGGGGATACCGTGAACAAAAAATTCATCATCGCGTGGGTCGTGCTATTCGTTGCATGGCTCGCTGGAAGCTTCGCCGTCCATGGCGTGCTGTTACGATCCGATTACATGCAATTGACCAATCTTTTCCGGGCAGAAAGTGACCAGCAGAGATACTTTCCGCTGATGTTACTGGCGCATGTGATCCTCTCGGGCGCGTTCGTATGGATCTACGCGCGCGGCGTCGAGGCCAAGCCGTGGCTGGTGCAAGGCGTGCGCTTTGGTGTTGCCGTAGCGTTATTGACGATCGTGCCGAGTTACCTCATCTACTTCGTTGTGCAGCCGATGCCCGGGAATGTGGTACTCAAGCAGATCGTCTTCGACGGCGTTTTGATGGTGATACTCGGGGCGATCGTCGCTTGGCTATATCGAGACACGGCGGCGCCGGCCTAAATACCCCAACGCATTGGGTGGTGCCAGGCAATGAACGAGGTTCGTTCCAGGCGGTTTGAATTACAAGTCGTCGCGAGCTGGCTCGCGGTCGGCTTGCTGTCGGCGAGCCTGGCGTTGAGCCGAACTAGTGAAACCGCGGCATCTCCCGAACGGCTTGCCACTCTCATCGAGCTCAGCGGTCCTATCGGCCCCGCGATGAGCCGCTATGTCGAGCACTCGCTCGTGAACGCCGCCGAGCAAGGCAGCACCGTCGTAATCCTCCAGATGGATACGCCCGGGGGGCTCGACACTTCCATGCGCGACATCATCAAAGCGATCCTCGCTTCGCCGATACCGGTAGTGACCTATGTGGCACCGAGCGGTGCGCGGGCCGCGAGTGCGGGAACGTACATCCTCTATGCGAGCCATATCGCGGCAATGGCTCCAGCGACCAATCTGGGAGCGGCGACGCCTATTTCGATCGGCGGGGAACCGAGCGTCCCACCGACAACACCACCGATAAATCCGCGCGACGACAAGAAACAGAAAGCCCCTGAAGCGATTCCGGCAGGTACAGCCGGTGAGCGCAAAGCGATCAACGACGCGGTCGCGTACATTCGAGCGCTGGCGCAATTGCGCGGGCGGAATGCCGAATGGGCCGAGGCCGCCGTGCGGGGGGCGGCGAGTTTGTCCGCGGATGACGCGCTGGCGCAGCATGTGATTGAAATAGTCGCGAAAAATGTGCCGGACCTATTGCGGCAGTTGCAGGGGCGCGAGGTCAAAGCGGCCGATCACGAAACTACGCTCGACACCCATGGAGCTACTGTACGGAGCATCGCGCCCGACTGGCGTACGCGCGTCCTCTTGATATTGACCCATCCCACCATTGCCTACGGGCTGCTATTGATTGGTATCTACGGCCTGCTGCTCGAGGGATATAACTCCGGAGCGGTGCTGCCGGGCGTCGTCGGCGCGCTATCGCTGCTGCTTGGCCTTTACGGTTTGCAGCTGCTCGCGGTCAATTATGCGGGGCTCGCTCTCATGGCGCTGGGCGTCGGCCTGATCGTCACGGAATTCTTCATGCCGGCATTTGGATCGCTTGGCGTCGGCGGTCTGACGGCATTCGTCGTCGGTTCCCTCATACTGTTCGACAATCCAGCGTCGGGACTCCGAGTGGCATTGCCATTGATTGCGGGAATCGCGGTTGCCGGCGGGCTCGTCGTCATCACCATCGGCTGGATGGCGGCGCGTGCGAGGCGCCGGCCCGCGAGCACGGGGATCGAGGCGATGATCGGAGCGCGCGTTGTAGCGGTGAGTGATTGTCAGGAGCGGTGCGTCGTGCGCTATGGCGGAGAATTGTGGAACGCCCGCACGGCAAGTCCACTGCGTTCGGGGCAAGAGGCCCGTATCGTCAGAGTAGTGGAGCTGACGCTCTGGGTGGAACCGTAACAGGATTAAAGGAGTCGCCAATGAGTCTTTCGTTACCCGTCATCATCGTCATAGTGCTGCTCTTGGTCGTGAGTTCGATACGCGTCCTCAAGGAATACGAGCGCGGTGTGATGTTCACGCTCGGCCGCTTCACCGGCGTCAAGGGCCCCGGCGTGCGGCTCGTATTGCCGGGGATTCAGCAGATGAAGAAGCTGGAACTTCGCACCGTCGTGCTGAACGTACCGAAACAGGATGTAATTTCCAGGGACAACGTTTCGGTGAAGGTCAGCGCCGTGGTTTATTTCCGCATCGTCGATCCGGAAAAGGCAATTCTGCAGGTCACCAACCCGTGGGAAGCGACCAGTCAGCTCGCGCAGACGACCCTGCGCTCGGTGGCGGGACAACACGAGATGGATGAGATGCTTGCTCAGCGCGATAAGCTCAATGCCGCTATTCAGCAGATTCTCGATGCAAATACGGCAGCTTGGGGCATGAAGGTGTCCAATGTGGAAATCAAGGATATCGATCTCGATGAGACCATGATCCGAGCGATGGCGCGTCAGGCCGAAGCAGAGCGGGGCAGACGTGCCAAGGTAATCCACGCAGACGGCGAGAAGCAAGCGGCAGTCACGCTGGCGGAGGCAGCCAAGCTCCTGTCGGCGGAGCCCGCGTCGTTGCAACTGCGCTATCTTCAGACACTTGCCGACATCTCCAGCGAGAAGAGTTCGACGATCGTGTTCCCGTTACCGATTGATCTGATCACCCCGCTGCTTCGGCCCTTGAAGCGCGACTGACTTCCGCTCGCATAGTCACCAGCAATGCAGCGGTAATCCATGGCTCGGCGCCCCGCCTCCTACTCGGGAAGATTGACACCCGAGCCTCCCATCTCCTTGGGCATGTCCTTGAACTTCGGCTTGCCGTCGCGAATGCGCAGCACGCCTTCCTGGTAATGCACGTGCACGCCGGGCTCGAAGCTCATCCGTGGAAGCAGTGCTGCGTAGACGTCCACGAGTCCGAGGGTCGGATGCTCGGTGAAAAGATGACCGCCGCATTTCTCGCACCATTTGCGATAACTAATGGGCGTCTTGTTGTAAGTGCCAATGCTCTTCGCCCCGTGCGTCACCCTGAGGGCATCCGGTTTCCACAAGGTAAATGCATTGACCGGTCCCGCCGACCAATGACGGCAAGATTCACAGTGACAATATCCCATTGCCGCAGGCTGACCTGTAACCTCGAATTGCACCTCGCCGCAAAAGCATGTTCCAGTGTGGATGTTTTCATTACTCATGTTGGCTCTCCAGTAAGATCGCTCGACTCTAGATGGGTGCAGTGTATATCCTCACCGCAACATCCGCCCGGCGGCCCGCTCAGCAGCTGATACCACGGTCCATTTAAGGAGGTTCACATGGCAGCAAATCCCAATCCGCCGGTAAAAGGCGGTGCAGTCCCCTATCTGACCATTGACGGCGCAGTTAAGGCGGCTGAATTTTATAAGAAGGCATTCGCGGCGGAAGTCGCATCGATCCAGCCGCCCGATGAGAAAGGCCGTACCATGCATGCTCACGTTTATATCAACGGCGCCTCGGTCATGTTCAGCGATGCCTATCCTGAACACGGACACGCGCTGCAGCAGCCGGCCGCATTCAACATCCTGCTACCTGTCGACAACATCGATGCCTGGTACAAGCGCGCCGTCGATGCGGGCTGCACGCCTACGATGCCGCCTGCCGACATGTTCTGGGGCGATCGTTACGGCCAATTGAAAGATCCGTTCGGGGTGACCTGGGCAATGAATACGCCCATAAAAAAGTAACGCACGCGATGCAGGTGCGGGCCGGTGCGAGCCTTGAACGGTCGCGCCTGCCCGCTTCGCAGGGTTTGTAGCAGTGTAAGTTTTTAGAGACGATCGACAATGGGCGGCTCACTCCTATAGTGCAACTGAAACGGACGCGTGACCGCGGCCGGGCATTCGGCGCCGAGTTCTGGAGACCCCATGTTTCGATATCAGAATCGCCGACGTTTGCGGACATACGGAGCCGCGGCGGCAGGACTTTGGATAATGGCGGGCGGTCATGCCACTGAGAAAAGCACGGGCTCGCCGGGCTGCGATCACGAGAATCCGCAGCAGTGCGTTACCGCCGCGCTTGAAGCGATGGGGGGCCGCGAACGCCTGGAGCAGGTGTCAAGCATCCGTATGCAAACAGTCGGGCACACGCTTCTGGTGGAGCAGTCCTATCGACAGGAGCCGTTCATTTCGTCATACGAGCGCGGTCGCAGCACAATGGACCTGGCGAACCAAAGACTGCTTACCGAATCGAAATTGACGTGGCCGGAATCCGATCCGAATCAGGTCGACTCCGATACCACATTGGTGGTAGGTCCCGAGGGCGGCGTATACCACACCAATTTCGGCGATTCGCCGTGCTCCTTGAGCGATTTGGAGGCTGCGAGGGAAGCACTCGCTCTGGGTCCCGCTCGCATTTTATTGACGGCTGTCGGAGCGCCTGATCTGCACTTCGAAATGCCGCAAGTCCTTCGATCGACGGCCCATGCAGTCGTGGCGTTCAGCTGGCGAGGCATTCCGGTCCGAGTCATGATCAATCCATACAACCACTTCCCCGACGCCGTCGAGACTACTCGGGTGTTCCACGATTTCTGGTATTTCTGGGGCGACGTGCGCCAACGTGTTTATTTCGACAATTGGAAGCTGATCGAGGGGATCAGCTTCCCAACAAACAGGGTCGAGGAACGCAACGGTATCGTTTGGCGCTCGACTCAGGCGCTCAATGTGGAATTCAATGTTCAGCTGGCTGGCAAGTTCTTCGACATGAATGCCGGAGCCGCGAAACAAAGCGCAGCCTCGCCGGGCTGGAATCGCCCGTTCAGCGTCAAACAAGCGACTGTTCTGGCGCCAGGGATCGACCTCTACGCCGGATCGTGGAATGCCACAGTTGTGAGGGAACCCGATGGAATGGTCATCCTCGAAGCGCCCATATCTGGGTTGTACACACAGGGCGTGCTCAAGGAGGCGAGGAGGCGTCATCCGAATCTGCCCGTCACCGCCGTCGTGTCGACATCGGATTCCTGGCCTCGTACCGGGGGCGTGCGGCAGGCGGTGGCCCTTGGCTTGTCCGTGTACATCCTCGATCTGAACCAGCCTTTGCTTGACAGGATGATGAGCGCGCCCCACACGATAGAACCCGATGCACTGCAAACGTCCAAACGCTTAAAGTTGCCTCATTGGAAAATCGTGGCCCAGAAGCAGGAGATCGGCCGTGGCGCAAATCGGATGGAGCTGTATCCTTTGCGCGGCGCGTCCACGGAACGGCAATACATGGTCTATTTTCCGGAACACCGTTTATTGTACGCGAGCGACACGCTGGCGTTGAACGACGACGGCACCCTCTATGCCCCCGAACTGATGTATGAGGTCGCGCAGGCCGTGAAGCGCGAAAATCTCATCGTCGATAACGTCTTTTCAATGCACCAAGGCCTCCTGCCGTGGGAACAAGCGATGGCCTTGATCGAGAAATCGCGACACGCGGAAGATAGACCACCCGAAGATGCGTCGAATGGCACTACGCAGTGAGAATAGAGGGCGGCTTGACCGCCTTTAAGTGTCCCGGGCGAAGTTCACCGCGCTTCAGCACGATCACCAGCTGATGCCAGTTGGCTATGAAATGCTGGGCGCGTTCGTGCCCGATGCGGCGTACGATCTCGGGCCGAAGGGATCCCTTCATGGCTTCGAGTTCCCGCTGCGCCAAATCGAGATACCAGCCATGGCGGTCGCGAATTTCCACATCGTCGAACCCGGCCGATCGCAATGCTTGAGCGCTCTCGGCGAGCGTCGCCATATTGTAGGCAATGCCTTCGAGGCGGAAGTATTCCATCATCTCTGCGGAATACTCGCCCGTGCCGCCGCGCAGCCAATCGCTGGCGATGAACCGACCGCCAGGCCGCAGCACCCTCAGCACTTCGGCGAAGATGGCCGCCTTGTCGGGAATCTGCACCAGAGAGTCTTTGGAAAAGACCACATCGAAACTGGCGTCGTCGAACGGCAGCGGGCCGCTCGCTACCTCGAGTCCTCGAACACGGCCGGTCATCCCCGCTCGCTCGACGCGGCCTTGCATGCTCGCGAGCAGCGACGCGTCGACGTCGATCCCCACCACCGAGGCTGCGTTGAATTCCTTGACCAGGAGTAAATCGATGGCGCCCAAGCCGCAGCCGACATCGAGCAGCGCGCAGCCGGCGATGTCGCTGCCCTCAAGAAGGTGGGCGATCTCCGCGGCACCCCCGGGCGACAAAAATCCCTCGCCCCAAATGATTTGCAGCAACGCCTGCATGCCGTCGTCGTATTCCCCGGGTTCGCTCGCCTGACCAATCTTTATCGGCTCGGTAGGGGTCATTTCGATTCAAGCTCCGCCAGCAGAGATTTCGCGCCGTACACCTTGTCGAGCGCCTCGCGAATAATCGCTGTATGCAGGGCGATCGCGCGATTATCTGCGGCATTGAACCAGTAGTGGCCCGCAACCGAGTGAATGTTGCCGTCGAACATCAGCCCGACGATTTTGCCGTTGACGTCGATCAATGGGCTGCCTGAGTTTCCGCCGACGATGTCGTTGTTGGTCGAGATACAGAACGGCGTGCGCATGTCGAGTTGGTCCTTCACCCTCATCCAGCTCGGGGGGATTTTAAAAGGTGAAGCCCCGGTCGCGCGCTCGAAGACGCGGCCCAGATATGTGAACGGCACGATAGGAGTGGCATTCTCTATCCACCCCTGCACCGTTCCATAATTGAGGCGCAGCGTGAACGTCGCGTCGGGATATACATTTGTGCCGTAGACCTTGAATCGTGCTGTGGCAATTCTTTCCGCAGCCGCGGCAATTGGCGCTTCGACTTCATCCTCGAATTGCCTGCGTACGGCGCGCGCATCGATATCGATCGTACGTGCAAACACGATCATGGGATCAAGCGATGCGTCCACCGCAGCCTTCCCGCCTTGCCACAATTTCTTGCGCACATCCGCGTCGTCCAGCTTGGTCTCGGCAATTAGCCGCGTCGCCAACGAATCCGGAGATTCTTTGGACAGCAATTTGCGGACTACCGGATGGTCCGGCCCCAGCCATTCTCGCATGCGTTCGAGCGAAAAGGACAACGTCAACACTTCGAGCTCCGGATAGACCGGAACCCTCGCGAACAGTTCGCGCTGAATCACCGGAAGCGAAGCATCGGTAAACTCCCGCAACCGATCCGTATTGGGCTTCGTGCGTTCATCGGCACCGCGCACCAGCAGGCGCGCGTCCCGGAACAGGGCGCTGTTGAAGCCGGCGCCGCTTTCCAGAAATGTATATTGCAGATAGAGCGCTCGCTCGCGCGCAGTCGCGGATTCGATTTCGTGCCACGGGTCGGTGCCCCCGAGATGTGCGCTTCCCCGTAATTCCTCTTCCGCTTTCGTCTTGTCCGTCAACAGCGCACGCTCATTCAACGCATCAAGCTCCTTGCGGCGCACCTTGATCGCGTTCTGCAAGCTATTGAGGGGCGCCTGCACAATGCGGTAATTGGCCGGGTTAGTGGTGCCGAACTGGATGAAGCGGCCCCGCAGCTCAGCTGCGCGCAGCAATGTAATGGGCAGAGGCAAGTCACGATCGAACTCGAGCTGAGCACGCGTCTGCATGCGCGCCGTCGATCCCGGGTGACCGGCAACAAACACCAATTGGTTGGCGCCGGCTCCCGCGAAATTGACTTGCAAGTAGTTGGGCGTGACGGCAGGTTTGCCGTTCTCATAGGCGCGCATGATCGAGAAATCGAGCGACCAGCGCGGAAATTGAAAGTTATCCGGATCGCCGCCGAATGACGCGATGTCGGCCTCCGGAGCGAACACCAAACGAACGTCGTCGTAGCGCTTATACTTGTAGAGGAAGTACTCGCCTCCATGGTAAAGCGTTACCACCTGGCATCGAAGCTTGCCGGACTTCGCTTTGGCGCTCGCTTGTTCGCATGCCTGCTCGAGGGTTGTCAGCGTCCTTTTGCGCGCATTGTTGGCCGCCATGTCGTCCAATCCTGCGATGGCCTTCGCAACAATAACGGTGACGTTTTCGGTCGCGACCAGCACGTCCGCGAGTTGCGCCGGGCAATGCTGCTCCGCGACTCGCTCCAACGCGATGAACCCAAGCTCCACCAGACTTCTGTCCTTGGAGGAAAGCTCAGCCAGACACGACTCCACGCAATGGTGGTTGGTCAACATCAAGCCCTCGGGCGAGACGAAGGATGCCGTACAGTTCGTCAGTCGAATCGTCGACAGCCGAATGTGATCGAGCCAGGCGGGCGTGAGGTTCGCCCCATGGAGCTCCTGAATTGAGCCGGAAGGGAAGTTGTCGAACGTCCACATTCCTTCGTCCGCAAAAGCGGGTGGGGCCGCCAGGCATATCAGCGCGAGCAGAAAAACACGCATGAAATTCTCGTCTTCTTGTGTATTGCCATAGGCGATGGAGAGATTCTACTTGCCGGCCGGCGGCATTCGAAGAGTTTTCGCGGATTCCGCTACAATCGATGCCGGAATAAACGCTAACGAGGCATCATCGGCATTGAACTCCGCCACCACCGCGCCGCTACCCCCGTCTGGGCATCGCGCCTTCACGTCGTTTGCAAACGCAGATTTTCGTGTCTTTTTCTTTGCCGCCACCGCGGCAATGATGGCCGACAACATCGAGCACGTCATCAGCTACTTTGTGATGTTTCAAAAATTTCACTCCCCGGCGCTGGGCGCTTTTGCAGTCGTTTCTCATTGGGTGCCATATCTGTTCTTTGGCGGGTTGTCGGGCAGATTGGCCGATCGCTTCGATCTCAGGCGTCTCATTCAAATCGGCATGCTGTTGTTCATGGGCGTATCGATCAGTTGGGGCATCATGTTCATGACCGATTCGTCGGCCGTGTGGAAGGCAGCCGTGCTGCTGGTCGTTCATGGACTCGCCGGCGTGATTTGGATACCGGCATCGCAGGTATTGATCCACAAAATCGTCACGGTCGAACAATTGCCGAGTGCAATTCGTCTGACAGCTACGGGCCGTTACCTGGCGTTCGGAATTGGGCCTGCTGTCGGCGCCGGGCTGTTATTCGTTTTTGGGACCGCTTACGGAATTTTCGCCAACGCACTCATCTACTTGCCGATGTTTGTCTGGTTGGTGAAAGTACCCTATGGTCGGCAGCACGCGCACGAGCCTCGGGCGGCGGAGAGCGTCAACGGCTTTGCCGACATCTGGTCCACCATGAAGGTGATGGCGAAGAACCCGGTTCTCGCGTCTATGACGGTATTGATCGGTGCCGCTTCGTTTTTCGTGGGCAATGCGTATCAGGCGCAAATGCCTGGCTTCGCCGCGGATCTCGGGCACGAGCGGGTGGATTTCGCGTACAGCGTGCTTCTGGCGGCCGACGCCGCCGGCGGACTGGCCGGAGGCGTCATATTGGAAAGCCGCGGATTGCTTCCGCCGAAGCCGCGCACGGCCTTCATTCTGGCGATGGTATGGTGCTGCGCGTTGTTCGGGTTCGCCCGTTCGACTACCTACGCAGTGGCTATTACGCTGTTGTTCGCTGCAGGGTTCGTCGAACTGGGTTTCAATTCCATGGCGCAATCGCTGGTGCAGCTGAATGCGCCCGGCGAGATCCGCGGACGAGTCCTTGGTGTATTCTCGATGTCGGCCATGGGGTTGCGCACCTTCAGCGGACTGAGTGTGGGGCTGCTGGGTTCGATCGTCGGCATACATAACTCGTTGAGCTACAGCGCTGCCGCGTTGCTTATGCTCTATGCGGCAATTTTCGCCGCCAGGAATGCCAGGGGAAGGCAGGGCAAAGGAGGCGCGAGGTGAGCCCGTCCCGCGATATTGATCTTATGCGCCGTGCACTCGAGCTCGCGCAGCAAGCGGCGCGGAAAAACGAAGTGCCTATAGGGGCCTTGTTGGTGCTGGGCGAGGAAGTGATCGGCGAGGGATGGAACCGGCCGATCGGCGAGCACGATCCGACGGCGCATGCAGAGATCGTGGCGCTGCGCGCAGGCGCGCGCCGGCTGCGCAACTATAGGCTGGAGAAGTCCACGCTGTACGTGACGCTAGAACCATGCGCGATGTGCATCGGCGCCGCGCTCAATGCGCGTGTTTCGCGGGTGGTATTCGGCGCATGGGATCAAAAGGCCGGTGCTTGCGGCAGCGTCATCGATTTGCCGCGCGAGCCAAAGCTGACCCGCCATATCGACGTTTTCGGCGGTGTATGCAGCGACGAAAGCGCTGAACTACTGCGATGTTTCTTCGAGAGGCGGCGCAAGCAGCCTATCCCCTAGTTCAGAGCGGAAGCGCCGGCGCCCCAGGCCCATTCCAACAGGTCCCGGTAGCCGCGCACGTTGTCCACATATCGCACCGGTTCCCAGCCGCGCGCATATCCGTTCTCGGTCTGGGAGTACCAGTGTTCCTGCTCCAGCAGCGGCAGAAACTCGCGCACGTCTTGCCACAAGTCCGGATCGCGACCGGCCTTTTGCGTCAGCACCCGCGCGTCCTCCAAATGTCCGTAGCCAATATTGTAGGCAGCGAGTGCAAACCATGTTCGATCCGGTTCCGGCACGTGGGTTGGTATTTTTTCGTAGACCTGCCGAAAATAGCGAGCGCCGCCGAAGATGCTCTGCCTGGCGTCACCCGGGTTGGTCACCTTGGCCTCGGTCGCCGAATCGACCGTCAACTGCATCAACCCCTTAGCGCCCGATGCCGAGGCTGCGCTAGGATTCCATTTCGATTCTTGATAACCGATCGCAGCCAACAGGCGCCAGTCTTGACTGCTTTGTTGTGCGGCCTCTTCGAACCATTTCTTGTAAAGCGGCAATCGGCTTTGTAAATGGCGCATGAAGCCGCGCGCGCCCGCGAATGATAAATCCTCGGAGCGGCCGTAGTAGCGCTTGACGATCGCTGCGAGTTCGCCGGTGGCGTTTATCCGAGCAAAATAGTTGCTCATTTCGTACAGAAATCCCGGGTCCCGCGTGCTCGCGGCCCAGGCGAGAGATTGGCTGCCGGCGAAATCGAAGGCGATACGCAGCTCCGGGTGAGCATCATGCGCCAATGCGAATTCCGTTGAATCGGCGATGGTGTAGTCAATCGTCCCGTCCGCGACGCCATCGAGCAGCGCCTGCGTATCGGTGCTGGCGTTCTCAACCCATACGAGATTGGGCAACAAATTACGCGCCGCGTGCAAAGTCCTTGCATGAGAACTGCCGGCCGCTATTTCCAGATCTCCATTGCCGATTTCAGCGAGCGAACCAGGCCTCGTGGCGCCGCGCCTGTAGATCAAGTGTTCGCGCACCCGCTGATATGCGGGTCCAAACTCGACACCGGGGATGCCCTGCAAAGCGACTTTCAGTCCTGCCGCCGCCAAGTGCGCGTGTCCGGAAGCCAGGGCATCATAGATCTCCGCGTAGCTGTGCAGCGGCGTAATTTTCAGCTTTACCCCGAGCTCATCGGCGAATCGACGGGCCAGTTCATATTCCGGACCTTCCGGCATGTCGTCGGGACCTTGATAATAGGCAAGGGGGCCATTTCGCGTAGCTACGCGCAGCTCGCCGAGCGTCTTAATTTGATCGATCAAACTCGGCAGCGGCGTGCATGTCCCCAGCATCAGGACGGCCGAAACGGACATGAGGACCTTCGTCCAGCGCTGCCAATTCATGTTGGGATTCAAGTTACGCACGGTCGTGAGCTGATAAGGTTCCGTGAGGCGGGCCCATTGCCGATGCGCTAGAATAACCCTTAATTTCTTCCTATGGACCCTTGACAAATACGTTTCCTTCACCGATGACTAGCGCGTCACACTGCAGCAATTCTTAAGTTAAGAGTGCAAAAACTTAGGTAAATTCCGCACAAATTTTAAGTTAACCGGAGAGGTACCGAAGTGGTCATAACGGCGCCGACTCGAAATCGGATGGTCGGGTAATTCCGGCACGTGGGTTCGAATCCCACCCTCTCCGCCACTTTGATCTCTCCTCAGGCATCTGCCGGCGGAGCGCGCAGACGCTATGGCGTGGCGGGTATCAGCCTGATGCGAGTGACTTCCGACGGAACACCGAAACGATTGGGCGGACCCCAATAGCCCGTACCGCGGCTCACGTACACCCATAAATTTTTCAGCCGGTAGAGACCCGCCGTGAAGGGCTGGAAGAAGCCCACGAACAAGTTCCATGGCCAGAATTGACCGCCATGGGTATGTCCGGAGAGCTGCACATCGAAGCCCGCATTGGCCGCAGCCGTCGCAGAATTCGGTTGGTGGGCCAACAAGATTTTGGCTCCCGCATCGGCCGGAGAGCCGCGCAGCGACGCTGCCGGGTCACTATGCTCGGCGGCATCAAAATGATGAGCGCTCAAGTCCGTGACGCCGGCGAGGACCAGCGAAGCGCCATTATGATTCAAGACTACATGCTCGTTCTTGAGGACCCTCAATCCAAGGCGCCTGATTTCCGCGGTCCAAGCACGCTCACCGGAGTAGTACTCGTGATTGCCCGTGACGAAGTAGGCGCCGTGACGCGCGGCCAGTCCAGCCAAGGGAGCGGTGTGCAAAGACAATTGCTGCACCGAGCCGTCTACCAGATCACCGGTCACTGCGATCAGATCGGCTTTCAGCCCGTTCACGAGCTTCACGATTTTCTCGACGAAGCCGTGCTTGATCGTGGGGCCGACATGCACGTCGCTGATTTGCGCAATCGAAAAACCGTTCAAAGCTTCCGGGAGATTGGTGACCGGGATGTCAACGTCGACAACGTGAGGCCGGCGGCGGGCAATCACTAAACCAGCCAGCGTGACTATCGCAGTGAGCGCCAGCGTCCACCGGGCGGAGGGTGCAACCAATGACGCCGCTTGCAGGGACGGCAGGAACACATGGGCGCCCAACAGCACGACATCGCGCAGCAAAGTAAAGACGAAAAGCGAGGAGAAGAATCCCATGGAGAGCACGCCGACCCAAGCCAGGAGATGCTCCAGGCTCCGATTGCGGATCGTATGGTTGCGCACCGAAATTGGAATGACCCCGCAGCACACGATCAACAGGGCTACTCCGGCGACAACGCCGATCGGCCCGATCGATAATGGCGGCAACAGCCGCCAGCCGATATATCCAGGTAGCGAGAAGATCAGCCAGAAGGGATTCAAAAAGAAGCGGTGCGCACTCACGGAGTCTACGGTGGGGGCGGCGTACCGCCGATTCAAGGCCGCGGGGGTCAGGTTCGCGTGGGTTTGCGCAGCGATTCCATTCCCTTGAATTCGACAAATTGGGTCGTGGTAGCCCACAGGTAATCCCCATAAAAGAAAGGCTCGAAGGACTCCGCGCCGTCCATCGGCAGCGGACGTATCTCGGCATCGGCGCGCGCTTCGTAAAAAAACGGGATCGACATGCGTTCTCGGCCGCTGCCGATCACGCGGTGTTCGGTCGCCTTTATGCGGCCGCCGCACCAGCGCTCGAGCACTTTGCCGAAATTGACTGCGAGACCGTCGTCGGCCGGATGTACATCGAGCCAGGTGCCGTCGCGGTGGCGCGCCTGCAACCCCGGGATTCCGTCTTGGGCGAGCAGCGTCAGAAATCCAGAATCGACATGCGGTGCGCCGTTGATGTAAGACTGAACGCCGTCGTGGGTTACGCAAACGCTAGGGTCCGATCGGGCGGTTCGCTCGATGTCGGTTCGTATTGGATACCGCAGCAAGCGCAATGTGGACAGGCCCCGGTCGAATGCCGAATCGAAGAAATGCTCGTCCAGAGACAAGCCGCGCGCGATCGACCGCATCAGCGCCTGGCTCGCCTTCTCCATGGCGAGATAGTAGGCGGCGACCGACTCATGCCATCCGGGAAGGGCAGTTGCCGGCGGCAGCGGAGTAGGTTCGCGCAAGGGATCGTCGCTGCGAACAACCGCTGCACCGTGGACCACGTCGGCACCGATATCGATGCCTTCCTTGGCGGTCAAAAACCCCGTCTGCAGCGGGAACCATCCTCGATAAACGTTTGGGTGCGCCGGATCGAACTTCTGACGCCAGAGTTTGCGGGTCTCTGTCTCGGGCAGTTGGAACAGACGCAGCAACTCTGTCCGCGCGGCGCGGCCTGCGGGTATATCAGGCGGAAATCCCCTCACAACCATGAAACCCGGTGTTGCGGCCGCCGTCATGATCGATTGATCAGTGAGGTCGCGCTGGCGCGAGGGCGCATGGAATAGTGAGCCGATATCGATAAGAGGGATGGAGTGATCCATGCTTTGCTCTTTCACTGAAGCCGGGGTAGGACAAGGCGCAGGTAAGTATATTGTTTTTTTTGGCCCTGACGTTTTGGCGTTTTGGAGGTTGCTAAAGCGTCATACATCGATCATTTTTACTGACATCCAGACAGGTTAGAATCATCCCATTCTGCAGATGAAGCACACGGTCCGGGCACTAGCCGGTCCGGTGGGCGAAAAGCAAGGCATTACATAGCGAATCCATGGGTCCCTACGTCGATTCCATTGTCTCCGATGAGGTGATGCCGGCCAGCACCAGCGTGGTCATCATCGGTGGCGGCATCGTCGGCAGCTTCGCCGCGCTGACACTGGCCGGCCGAGGCATTCCGGTGGTGCTTTGCGAGAAAGGATATATCGCCTGTGAGCAATCCAGCCGAAACTGGGGTTGGTGCCGGCAGGCGGGCCGCGATGTGCGGGAGATGCCTCTGATCGTCCAGAGTTTGCAGTTGTGGCGCGACATGGACCGTTTGACGGAAGCCGAGACGGGGTTTCGCCAGTGCGGGGTTCTGTATGTGGGCGAAAGCGAAAAAGACGAGGCGCGATTTGCCGACTGGGCCGAGATGGCAAAACCCTACGACATCGGGACGCGCATCGTGCGCGGCGGCGACGTCAGCGCCCTCATGCCGGGGGCGAGCCGCACGTTCGCTTGCGGATTGCATGTGCCCACCGACGGCTGTGCGGAGCCGCAGCGCGCGGCGCCTGCAATCGCGCGTGCCGCGCAGCGTAAGGGAGCCATTATCGTCACCCACTGTGCAGTGCGCGGCATCGACCGTACGGGCGGGCGCGCCGCGGCCGTCATAACCGAACGAGGCCGAATCGCGTGTGAGGCCGTAGTCCTCGCCGGCGGCGCGTGGTCGAGCCTGTTCTGCGCGAGCCTCGGGATCCGGCTGCCCCAATTGAAGGTGCTGTCCTCCGTGTTGCGCACGGCGCCGATCGCCAATGGGCCGGACACCTGTACCTACATGGATGAGGTTGGCTACCGCAAGCGACGTGACGGCGGTTATACCATTGCCAGGGGCGCAGGCTACGTTGTGCCGCTCGTGCCCGATTCGCTGCGGTATTTGCGTGATTTCCTACCGACCATCCGCAAGGAACCCGACTCGTTGCGGCTGCGCTTCAACGCACAGTCGCTACGCGAGCTTCGCGGGCCGCGGCATTGGCCGTTGGATCGACCGAGCCCATTCGAGTCCGCACGGGTGCTGGATCCTCCGCCGAATGGAGCGCTCAATGGCCAGGCTCTGGCTGCGATGATCAAGCTCTATCCGCAATTTCGTGACGTGCATGTCGTGCAACAGTGGGGCGGGTATATCGATGTCTCGCCGGATGTCGTGCCCTACATCAGTCAGGTTAGTACGCTCCCGGGCCTGACGATTGCGGCCGGATTTTCCGGGCACGGATTCGGTATCGGCCCGGCGGCCGGTCGCTTGGCGGCCGAACTTGCAACCGGCGAAACCCCGTCCGCTGATCCGGCGCCTTTTCGTGCCTCCCGGTTCAGCGACGGTTCGCCAATCGTGATCGGCCCCGAAATCTAATCACCGCGGGAGGTCACTTCGGCTTGCGGAACTTAAGCACGTAGTTATCGGCTTCCCCGATCGCGACATATTTTGCACGATCCTTCTCACCTTGGGAAAGAGTCGGGGGTAGCGTCCAGACGCCATCAACCCAGTCCTTCGTGTCTCGCGGGTTTGCATTCACTTCTGATGATCCGACGAATTCGAAGCCGGCCTTTTTCGCCAGCGCGATTGTGTAGTCCTGACGCACGTAGCCATTTTTGCCCTTTGGATCCTGCGGCTGATCATTGCGGCCGCGATGTTCTTCGATGCCCAGGAAGCCGCCGGGTTTAAGTGCTTTGAAGGACGCCGCCAACGCTTCGTCCGCATAGCCGCCATCCATCCAATTGTGCAGATTGCGAAACGTGAGCACGAGATCGGCGGAGCCCGGCGGGGCGATCTCGAAGTGGCCGGGGCCTAAGGTCGTTTCGTGAAGCGTGCCCAGTCGGTCCTTCTCCGCGGCGATGCGCGCGTGAAAGCGTTTCACGCCTGAATCTTCCTCGGAATTTCCCGGCGCGGGCAGGGCGATGTAGTAGTGTCCGGCCGGAGCGAGATAGGGCCCCAGGATATCCGTCCAATACCCTCCGCCCGGCCACAACTCAACCACTGTCATCGTGGGAGCAAGGCCAAAGAATGTCAGCTCCTCAACGGGATGACGAGCCGAGTCCCTTGCTACGGCAGCCGGGCTGCGCGCGGGACTTGCGACCGCGGAGGCGAGCGCAGCGTCGCCCTTTGTGGCAGCTGAAACGGCAGATCCGGCCAAACCCAGCAGGGCCACGGCCAACAATGCGCGAAAGTGGAGACTTTGCATGGCAATACCTTGTTTAAGAGTGTCTATCGAGTCAGTGTCACAAATTTATCCGGTGCGGCGCCACCCTCCAGGCGGACGTCTTAATTGGGTGGAGTATCCCCGGTAAACGGAATCGGCGTTGCACCGGTCACCGGACCGATGGTTGCCCTGTCGCTGACGTACAGCTTTACGGGGCGCTCGAAGCGCAATTCGCCCTGGACCGTTGCTCCCGGTCCAATGACGATCCGTGGAACATCTTGCACCAGACGCATCAATTGACCCGAGGGCTTTTCCACGAGAATACCGCCTTCCACGTGTGAAGCGCCGGTGATGTTCATGCTGCCGTTCACGGTCTTGATGCCTCCCCCCACGTGCGCAGCGGTCAGGGTGATTTTCCCATTCACGTTCGACGCAGAGCTGGAGATCTCCGCTCCGTCTCCCAAGTTGATTTCGCCGTTGACCGTGGAGACGCTACCCGACCCGTGCGCACCAGCACCGAGAATGATGGATCCGTTCACGCTATTCAGCGACACCGCGGTGGCATGAGCGCCCAGATGTATGCTGCCGTTCACCGTCGTTGCACCGGCGACCGCGGCGTTGTCATCGATGTGGATCGAGCCGTTGACCGTTGTTACGGCGCCCGGTGCCTTACCGGCGGGCACGTGAATGGAGCCGTTGACCTTGGTTAACTCGTCACCGTCACTCGACCCATCGCATCCCGATAGGGCAACCAGCAACGCAAGCGCGGTGAAGATGCCTGCGGCTTTCGCTGCGCGGTGAGACATCGAGTGGGGGCTGGACGTTATTCTTTCGCTCATGCGGGTACCTCTCCAGGTCTAACGCGGCTACTTTACCAGCACGGCTCAAGACCTCAACTAGCGCTTCGGGTGAACTGGAGAGGAACGACTACGCGCCGTATCAAGGGCGCTGCGACGCGGGCGGCCCCAAGACGATTGCGGATCCACTCAAGTCGTTTGCGGCTGGCATAGGCTGACTCGCGAATGTACGGGGCTGCGAATGATTTCGTTGCTTCGTTCTGCAGACCTCAGGGGAATCGGAGCTTTTGCAAACCGAACAACCTGCCAAAGGCACCAAAAGCAGCATCCCGACCAATTTTTTCATAATACATCTGGGTCGTCAGTCCAAGGAATTGAGCGCACCTTACACCCATTCGACCACCTCCAATCGATATGCTTCAACCGGGCCCGCACCTGGAAATCGCGCACTGCGCGAAATGACCGAGTTGCCGACGCCGGCCTCCTTGCCTACACTCTGAACGGCCCCGTCGCCGGCATACCTAACGTAGTAACGGCAATGACCCACCTCTTTAGCATCGTCAGCAAGACTCTCGACTCCAAGAAGGTCCATAAATCGGCCGGTGCGATCGCGGGCTTTGCGAGCGCGATATCGGTCATAGTCGGCACCTTCGCCGCATATGCGACTCCCAAGGGTTGGGGTCGCGTAACCATGGCGCTGCACATCACGAAAAAGCCCTTCATCTTGAAACTGGTGCCGCTTCTGACCGGTGCTTCCGTCGCCATTGCAACGCTCGCCGGACTGCTGGGTTTCTATCTTTGGATCGCCGACCGTCAAGGCGATTCGCCGGATCATAAATCGAACGACGATGTCCTCGAATAGGACACCAAGAAAGGCTTGCCGGCTGAGGGATTCGAACCCCCGACCTACGGTTTACAAAACCGTTGCACTACCACTGTGCTAAGCCGGCAAAAAGCAAGAGCTCACGTTTCCAGACTCAGTTTACTGGCACTCCATAAACATTGCCAACGGGCCGCAGGAGCTGAATAACGGCCGGTCGCCCACCCGCAATGTGGCGCAGAAAATGCGGCTAGCTGCTATCGTTCAACGCCAAGCACACCGCCGACAGGGAGTTGCGAGTTATGCGGCAAATCTGTCGCCAAAATAATCGAAGCCACGCAGATACAGGCTGCAATTCATGCGGTAGGTGCGGAGGCAGATGAGGTCTTTGCGGCAGGAGTTGCTCAACGCAACCGCATCGTTAGATGTGCCATCTGTGGCTGATGTACGCCAGTCCGTGTATTACGGAGTCCGTTGCCGAGTTTGAACTACAAGACCTGACAGCGTGATCTCAAAAAGCAAGGCGGTGTTGACTGCCCTCGAGTTCTTGTCCACGAAACTGCAACTGGATCGGTTTCATCTATATCTCAATCTACGAGACATGCAGCGGGTCTACCTGGTCAAGCCGCTCACCGATAGCCGAGGAGCCGGGCGCCGGGACATTGGACAAATCATTCAGGGGTAGGGCTGGTCCCGAATCGTTTAATCTCAGCCGCCTGTTCAGGGTGGCCCAGCTCTGCTGCCAATGTGTCGGAACGCTTTTTCTGCAGGCGCTCGGCCTCTTTACGCAGCTCGCGACTTTCGAGATCGAGCACGTGCCTGCGGGGACCCTCGCTGTATTCGTCCAACTGCAGAGCCTCCCGCTCGCGCGATGCGGCTCTCAAGTTGAGGGAACGTATTTCCCCCCAAAGCTCATCTGCTGGGTGCGAACCGCCGACGGATCTGACGAGAAAGCCGCTACTATCGACCTCGGAGAGATCGACTTCGAGCTGGGATTCGAAGACGGGCTCGCCCCTGTTGCGTTTAATTGCCTCGAGTGTCGCCCTTCGTCGAGTCAGCATGCTTTCACCGGTCCGCTGGTTGAGGATGGTGAAGTAGTAAACATAGGTGTCTGCCATCGGATCTCCCTGGAGAATTGAATTCTCTCTAGTTGAACTCTCCCATCGCATTTGCCCATCGCATTTTTCCGTGCGTCAACCCGTACGCCGGGCGGTTTTTCTCAAGTTTCGTGTAGCCATCCTCAAAGCCATTGAATCGCGCGTGCAATCTCCTGCTTTATTGTTCTATGCGTGCGGCATGAGTTGGCGCAAATTATTGACCCGAACTTACTGGATTTAACCGTGTCACTGCGCACCGAGATTGCCAGAGGGCCCTCCCATATCTCCCGCGCGCTATTCTTTGTAATGTTTCCGATTATCGGATACTCCCAGCACATATTCACGTCGCCCATAGGGGAGATAAAATAGTCGCGCATTCCGACTCTGCACGGAACCGATCCATGCTTGACGTCAAGTCCTTGGAAATGAGGCGCAAAGGAAAGCAGCTTTTCAACGGATGTTTCGATCGCAGCCCCGGCACTTTTCATGCAGATCAATCTGTCTACGGATGCTCTCAATGTGGCCAGGCGAGCCTCATCGACCCATACATTCGCGTATGTCTCCTTGGTCCAAAAATCCTCCGGTCGCACCACCGAAAAATCGACGATATCCGCCCCGCATCCGTCAGCCCAGGAAACCATCGCGGGCAATGTATCTACGTTGTGCGCAGTTACCGTTGGCTTTACGCGAATTAAGAACTTGCCTTGCTTTTTTTGCGCTCATCGGCCAACCGCTCGATACCTACCTTGGCAGGCGTCCCTCGCTGCTTGTCGAGTGATCGTACCGCAGGGAAATGTAGGAGTCGCAGGCAAGTTGACATAATCGCAAGCGCCGATCGGCTCTGTGTTGCTGCGAGATACAGTGAGCGAATTGCTCCAGCCGTCGGTCCGCAAGCGGCAGTGCAATCAGCCCCGGGGTCAATGCGTTGAAGAGCTGCTCAGCATGGGGTTGTGCAATTGCAGCATCGCTGCCGGCACCCCTAATGCCAGCTTCCGACCGCGTCACGCGCGGCTTGGTTGAGCGGGCGCGCAATCAACCCGCTCTGGGACACTTTGATTTCGTAGACGGCGCCGTCGGCCATGGGGAGAAAAGTGGCACTGCCGTAGAGCGCGTCCATCCATGGTATCCACGAGTGGTAGCGATGCAGGAGTTCCCAAGGGTCGATGCGTTGCGCCGGATTCAGGGAATAGACGGTACGAGCTTGGGATCGCTCATCTTCGATGCGCGAGTAACGGCCGCTGATGCGCTCCAGGCGATAAGCCGCGTCGAACCCCACGATATTGGCAAACGCGTGCCATTTGAGCACGCGGGCATCGATTTGCCATTCGTCGCCGCTCAAGGCGAAATTCGCGCGCTGGCCGCTGGGATAGGTCAAAACCGCGTTGAACTCGCGTTCTCCGGTGCGCATCAACTGCAATTCCCCGGCGAGTTGTTCGAAGGTCAAGCGCTGGAAGGTGCGCAAATCAACGGCCATCAGCGCAGCACAGACACTGAACAAGATGAGTATGAGTGCAGCGGCGCCGTTCAATGCCCCGCCTAAACCAAAGCGCCGCCGGCGCAAGCGGCGAATGGCGGCGAACAAGAACAGAATCCCCGCCAGCGCCAAGACGACGATCAATGCGGTGAATGTCATGGTGGGAAGTCTAACGGGAACCGGAACCGAACCTCATGGGACTAACAAAACACTTAGCCCGGTCCCGGTGTCTCGTTGCAGACCCTCATAGTTTGCTTTGTTTCCAATGATTTGCAAGTGCTGTCGTGCTAAGTGGCGTAAGCGGATGCACGTTCGGCTTCCTGTGCCGTGACTCGCGTCACACTCGAACGCGCGGCAATGCCCTCCGCATACGAGGTAATGACGGGCAGTGCAGGCACGAGATTGAAGCGCAGGATCCAGTTCAAGGCAGTGCCCCACAACAGATCCACTGCAGTTAGGTGATTGCCCAAGAGATAATGTCCCTTCCCGAGTTGATCGGTGAGTGCCGCGAGCATGGTGTCATAGTCGCCGTATGGGGACATGGCGGGCGGTGCGGGGTCGCGCTTCCGGATACAAGTCGGCGAGGTACAGAAAGATCGCTACCTGCTCGGTGATCAGAGACTCGCCATGCTTGATCGCAGGCACCTTTCCCATCGGATTGACGGCGAGATATGCGGCGCTGCGTTGTTCGTTCGACTTCATGTTGAGAGTGTGCAGTTGGTAATCGGCCTGAAGTTCCTCGAGCAGAATGACAACCCCCGTGGAACGGGAATTCGGGGCATGAAACAGGGTGATTTTGCGATTAGTGCTCATAGGGCTCGCGCGCGATGGGGGTTCATTCTATGTCATTCCCGGCCTCTGTTGATTTTCAGGCCGGTGTCGGCAAGGATAATGCGCTCATTAACAGACTTTAATAAATTGGCCACGGGGTGTTAACTACGCCGGGCCCATCGTGGCGCGAGTAATGGTTATTGAGTATTCCTGTGTTCCCTAGGGTTTGTTTGCGCCGCGCGAACGGCAGCTGCGCGCACGCAGGCTCAAGGCCGTAGATAATGTGGATTGTTGAAGTTGCGCTGCGGCGGCCATACACCTTCTTGGTAATGGCGCTGCTGATTCTCCTCGCAACGCCTCTCGTGCTGCTGAAAATGTCGACCGACATCTTTCCGGAAATCAATATTCCGGTCATCAGCATTGTTTGGACCTATGGCGGCTTGTCTGCGCAGGAAGTCAGCCAGCGCATCACTGCGGTCAATGAGCGGAGCCTCACGACCACGGTGAACGACATCGAGCACATCGAATCCGAATCGCTGTCCGGGTTCTCGATCATCAAGATTTTCTTTCAGCCGAACGCCAATATACCGACAGCCATTTCGCAAGTAGTTGCGATCGAACAGGCCCAATTGCGCCAATTGCCGCCCGGCATCCTGCCTCCTCTGGTGATCAAATACTCCGCGTCCGCCATTCCGGTCATCCAACTTGGCCTATCAAGCCCGAGCATGACCGAGCAGGCGGTGTTCGATGCCGCGGTGAATTTCCTGCGCCCACGCCTCGTCACCATCCCCGGCGTGGCCGTTCCGTGGCCCTACGGCGGAAAACAGCGCGTGATATCGGTCGACTTGGACACCAACTCCTTGCTGGCCAAAGGCCTGACGCCCAATGACGTGGTCAATGCGGTGAACGCGCAGAATCTGGTGCTGCCATCCGGCACGGCCAAGATCGGCGCAACCGAGTACGTGCTCGCCACCAATGGTTCTCCGGACACTATTGCCGGACTGAACAATATTCCGGTGCAGACCCGAAACGGCGCCACGACGTATCTTTCCGAAGTGGCGCATGTGCGCGACGGATTCTCGCCGCAAACAAACATCGTGCGGCAGAACGGCGAGCGCGGAGTGCTGGTGTCCGTCATCAAGAACGGCGGTTCGTCGACCTTGGACATCGTCAGTTCGCTTCTCGCGGAATTGCCGAACGTTGAGCAAATCCTGCCCAAGGACCTCAAGATCACGCCGCTGTTCGACCAATCGGGCTTCGTTCGAGCCGCCATCAGCGGCGTAGTGCGCGAAGCAATGATCGCAGCCTGTCTCACCGCCGCGCTGATCCTCTTGTTTCTAGGCAACTGGCGCAGTACCTGCATCATTGCCGTGTCGATTCCGTTGTCGATCCTGTCCTCGATCATCGCCTTATACATGATGGGCGAGACGTTGAATATCATGACCCTTGGGGGCCTGGCACTCGCGGTGGGCATATTGGTCGATGACGCCACAGTGACCATCGAGAACATCGAGCGTCACCTTCACATGGGTTCGGATTTGCACAAGGCGATCTTGGAGGGTGCCGGCGAAATCGCCATTCCTGCCCTGGTGTCGACACTCTGCATATGCATCGTATTCGTGCCGATGTTCTTTCTATCCGGGGTAGCTCGATTCCTGTTTGCGCCGCTCGCCGAGGCCGTGGTTTTCGCGATGCTGGCCTCGTATGTCCTGTCGCGCACGTTGGTGCCGACGCTCGTGATGTTGATGATGGACCATTCGCCGGGGGGGACGAGCGCGAGGCCCAGCGCGCTGCAACGGGTGTACCTGGCCTTCAACTCACGTTTCGAGAGAATTCGCGGCGGCTATTCGATCATTCTGGCGGGCGCACTCGAGCGGCGCCGCTTATTCGCGGGAGCGTTCCTGGGCTTTTGCGTTCTGTCCTGCTGTTTGGCCTTCATTCTGGGACGCGATTTTTTCCCCAGCGTGGATGGCGGCCAAATTCGGCTGCACATGCGCGTACCCACGGGCACGCGTATCGAAGAAACCGCGCGGGTGGCGGACGAAGTAGAAAACGTAATTCGCACGATAGTGCCCGCCGCTGATCTTGGTACGATCCTCGACAATCTGGGCGTAGCGGTCAGCGGCATCAATAAAACGTACAGCAATGCCGGGACCTTCGGCAGCCACGACGGCGAGATTCAGGTGTCGCTCAATGGCGGCCACCGCCCCACGGAGCACTATATCGAGCAAATGCGGCGCGAACTGCCGAGACGGTTCCCCGGCGTGGAATTCTTCTTCCAGCCGGCCGATATGGTGACGCAGATTCTGAATTTCGGATCGCCCTCGGCAATCGACGTAAAAGTAACCGGTGCCGATCTACGCGCCGATTACGGTATCGCTGCGAAGCTTATGAAGCAGATAGAAATGATTCCGGGGACGGTGGATACTCACATTCATCAGCGGCTCAATCAGCCGACGGTGTCGCTCAAGATGGATCGCACTCAATTACAGACGCTGGGATTGACGCCCACCGACGTGACCACCGACCTCTTGGTGTCCACGGCAGGTACCGGGACAACCGCGCCCGCATTCTGGCTGAGTCCCACGAACGGAGTGGTCTACAACTTGACCGTGCAGACGCCGCAATATGCGGTCGACAGCTTGGATGCGCTGCTGCGCACGCCGGTTCGCGCGGCATCGGCCGCCGTTGCGACCGCGCCCCAGCTTCTGAGTAATCTCGTCGGGGTGGCGCCCGCGGTGCAGGAAGCCGTTGATTCGCGCTATAACCTGGCCCCGACAATCGATATTTACGCCAGCGCGCAAGGCCGGGATATGGGCAGTATCTCCATGGATATAAGGCGCCTGGTGGCCGAACTTCGGCCCCATCTGCCGCGCGGTGTGAGCGTTGAAATCCGCGGCCAGACAGAAACCATGAAGTCATCGTTCGTCGAGTTGGGGGCGGGTTTGGTGATGGCGGTCGTGATGGTGTATTTGCTCATCGTCGTCAATTTCCAATCGTGGGTCGATGCTTTCATCATCATCACGGCGCTGCCCGCGGCATTGGCGGGAATCTGCTGGACGCTGCTTCTGACCGGGACGACCTTGAGCGTTCCGGCCCTGACAGGGGCCATCATGACCATGGGTGTAGCGACCGCCAACAGCATTCTCGTCGTTTCGTTTGCGCGGCAGCGCATGGGCGAGGGGATCGATCCAATCAAGGCGGCGCTCGATGCTGGGGCGACTCGCATACGGCCGGTCTTGATGACGGCATTGGCGATGATCATCGGCATGGTTCCCATGGCGCTTGGTCTCGGTGAGGGCGCCGAGCAAAACGCGCCCCTGGGCCGCGCGGTGATCGGCGGACTTCTGTTCGCCACGCTTTCGACTTTGTTCTTCGTGCCGGTAATTTTTGCGGGCACCCATCGACGCCTGCAGGAGCGTAAAGAACGGCGGTTATCAGCGCCGCCTCCGCTCGCCGAAGGGAATGCCTGAAATGTCCGGAGCTGAAAATGCTGCTGTGTTGAACCGCGCCAAGTTCGTGGTCGGGGGGATCGTCGCGGTGCTGCTTATCGGGGCCGTGGTCGTGTTGATTTTGCGGAGTTTTCAAGCCAGTGCCCTGGCAGCGTCCACGACTCTTCACGCAAAAAAATATGTGGCGACGATCACCCCCAAGGCGGGAGACGATGGTCAGCCGCTCACGTTGCCCGGCACCTTGCTGGGAGTCATCGAATCGACGGTTTATGCGCGCAGCAACGGCTATGTCGTGCGCTGGGCCAAGGATATTGGCAGTGCGGTAAAAAAAGGTGAACTCCTGGCCGAAATCGCGGCGCCCGAGATCGATCAGGAGCTATCCCAGGCAATGTCGGCGCGCACGCAGGCGTCTGCCGGCGCCGGCCTGGCCAAGAGCACGGCCGAGCGCTGGCAGGCCTTGCGCCAAAAGGATGCGGTGACGCAGCAGGACCTGGATGAACGCCAGAGCGCCTATAACCAAGCGGCCGCAAACCTTGCGGCGGCGGACGCCAATGTGGGGCGCCTGCAAAACCTGCGAGGATTCAATCGAGTCGTTGCGCCATTCGACGGAGTCGTGACCCGGCGCAATGTCGATGTCGGCGACCTGGTTAATGCAGGCAATGGCGGAACCGGGCAGGCACTGTTCGCGGTCGCGCAGGTTGATCCGTTGCGTCTCTACGTGTACGTGCCGCAGGTGTACGCGCCGCAAATCAAGATCGGCGATCCGGTAACGGTTACGTTGCCGGAACGTGTGGGCCAGGAATTTCGAGGCACCATCGCGCGCACCGCGCGGGCTATCGACACCGCCACGCGTACCATGCAAGTCGAAATAGAACTGCCTAATCCCACGGGCGCACTGATCGCCGGTTCCTACGTACAGGTGAGCCTGCCAATCAATATGGATTCCCGAGCTCTCGTGGTGCCCACCAATGTCTTGTTGTTTCGGCCCGAAGGCTCCCGCGTAGCGCTGGTGGACGGGGACGGCCGAGTGCATTTGGTCTCCGTGAAATTAGGCACGGACTTCGGTACGGAGGTAGAGGTCTTGAGTGGGCTCAACGCCAGCGATCGGATTGTACTCAACCCCGCCGATTCGCTCGCCGACGGCGACGTAGTGACTCTCCCCGCCGCGCCCCAGGCTAAAGCCGAATCACCGTGACTGTTCTCGAGCCGCGCCGGATCCTAGCGTGGGCTGTCATCGGCCTCGCCGCGGGTTGTGCTGCCGGCCCCGATTACCACCGACCCCAGGCTGAGGTGCCTCCGGCATGGCATCCGGATTCTCCGTGGCATGAGGCGGCACCGAGCGACGGCGGGCTCAAAGGGGCATGGTGGCGGCTGTTCCAAGACGACGCGCTGAATCCATTGGTGGAGCGCGTTTTCGCCGGCAATCAAAACTTGCGCGTTGCTGCCGCCCGGCTCGATCAGGCGCGCGCGCAGGTAACTATCGCCAGCGCGGATTTATACCCGACGGTGGGCCTGTCCGCCGCTGCGTCCCGCGCGAAAACCTCAGCGAATCGCCCCCTCGCCGGGTATTCATTACCAACCCAGTCCACCGTGCAAAATGATTTTGTAGTAGGCCCCACGGTGACCTACGAGGCCGACCTCTTCGGCCGAGTGCGCCGCGAGGTGGAAGGGGCCCGTGCCTCCGCTCAGCAGGCCGAAGCGGATTTCGAGAACACGCGACTCGTGGTGACTGCGCAGCTCGTGACGGATTATTTCGCGCTGCGGGAACTCGACGCGGAAATCGCGGTGGTGCGCCATAGCTTGGACCTGGAACGCGACGCTCTGCGGTTCATCGTCTCCAGACACGATCTCGGATTCGCCACCGGTCTGGACTTGGCCCAGCAGCAGGCGTTGGTGGACTCCAGCGCCACGCAGCTCGAACTCCTCGCCAACCAAAGATCGCAATACGAGCACGCGATCGCGACTCTGGCGGGCGTTCCGGCACCGGGTTTCGCCATTCCGGCCGCGCAGGCGAGTGCAGCGCTGCCGGCCATACCCGTGGGAGTGCCATCGGATTTACTGCAGCGACGTCCTGACGTAGCGTCGGCGGAGCGTTCCATGGCCGCCGCCAATGCGCGTATCGGGGTCGCCCGCGCCGCTTACTTCCCGAGCATCGAGTTGGGATCGAACTTAGGCACGCCCATTGCCGGGTGGCAGAGCAACGCATTGGCGACCCTGTTCGCGGCACCGAGCCAACTATGGTCGATTGGGCTCTCGGTCACGCAGACGCTCTTCGACGCGGGGAAAATTCGAGCAAATGTGCGTTTCGCGGCCGCAGATTACGCTGCGACGGTGGCCACCTATCGGCAAACGGTCCTGACCGCCATGGAAGAGGTGGAAAACGGGATTACGGGCTTGGCCTCGCTCGGCCGTGCCGTGACCCAGGCCGATGCCAGCGTGAGTAGCGCTCAAGAAGCGTTCGACATCGCAACCGCTAGATACAAGGGCGGCGTCGATACGTATTTGGAAATGATCACGGCGCAGCAGGTCTTGCTCAGCAATCAGCGGCAGGCCGTGCAAGTGCGCGGTCAGCAGTTCGCCACCGTCGTCTATCTGGTGAAGGCGCTCGGCGGCGGCTGGAACGAGGATTCGAACCGCCTCTTGCGCAGCACTAATTCGGCCGTCCGGCCGAATTGAACGCCGCGAACGCGGCGGCCCGCAGGGCGAGGCGCGCAAGCGCCGAGTAATTAGGCCGTCGGTACCGGTCTCGAAGGGTTCGCCGCCTTCGCCAGTGATTCGATCGAGACTGGGGGCGACATCGAATTCGATTGTATGAAGTCGACCCCGAGGGCCGTCAGCCATTCCTGTTCCGCCGCGGTTTCGGTGCGCTTGGCCACCGTGTGCATGCCGAGCACCCGGGCCATTTGCACGACGGCCGTAATCGCCGCCTGCGACAACCTGTCGGTGCGCATTGTCGCCGTGATTTCGGGAGCCAGCTTCACGTAGCGCACGCCCGGCAGGCGCAGCAGGTCGAAACACTCGGTTTTCAACGCGAAATCATCAAGGACCAATGGGCAGCCGAGGCGATGCAGGGATGCGGCGACACCCGCGATCTTGTCGGTGAGCTTTACCGCCGTCGCGGTATCGACTTCGAAAGCAATCATTCCCTTGGGCAACAAGGATTTCGCCAAACACAGTTCGATGAATTTGATGAAGTGCTCGTCGTGCAGAGCGGTGGTCGTGAGGTTCACGGAGAACATGACGGCGGTGGATTTCCAGATCTCCGGATGATGAACCAAGTGACCGATGAGTTCGGTGACCACACGGCGGTCTATCATGGAGCCGAGGCCGTTCTCGACGGCAGCCTTCAGCATCGCCTGCGGGGCCGCGTTCGGCGCGGTATCGGACTTGGAGCGCAGCAGCACCTCATAACGTTTGAGCTGGCTGCCCTTGGTCAGGGGGACTAGGCGTTGCACGTGCAGCGCAATGGGGCTGCGGCGCAAAGCGGCATGCAAACGATCGATTTCAGGCGTCACTCCGCCTTGCAGCCGTTTGGCGGCAGTCCCGGACGGGGCTTGCGAAGCGGTGGCGCGAGCCGGCGCGGGAGGCGCTGAGACCGGGGATGCGGGCGATCCGCGCGCCGCCGTGGTTGTAGAACTGCGCGCGGCGGGTGCCGACGCCAAGCGCGCCGCCGGTGCACTGTCGGGACGCATCGTTGCGAAATCGGCGAGCGCATGTTGCAGCTTAGGCGTCATCGCCTTGAGTGCGCCGCGAGCGTCCTGCCTGACGACGCGGGCGTCCATGATGATCATGATGACTCCGACCATGGTCCGCCGACCGTTGACTGCGCGCAGCATCACGGCGGACCGGGAGTCGCCCAGATCCGATACCAGTACCGGTGGTCCCTCCCCGCTCGAGAATGTCTCCACGGCGTCGCGGACCGCGTTGTGTTCGTCGGGACCCATGGAGCTTTCGCTCAGCCAAAGCACATCGCCTTGCTCGTCGTGCAGAGACACTGCATGGGCGCGCGCGGGTTCGACGGCCTCACGCACTTTCTGGCAGACAGCGTCGTAGTCGACGAGCGGACCATTTGACGCGCTGAAGGGTTTGCCCTGCTCCATAGATCCGCTACGTAATGTTTGAGCTGTATATCTACCGTACGAGGGCGTTTCTTGATGTGATGCTCTTCGCCAAAATGCGACAGTGGAGAGGGCCGGTGTGACATATCATCGGAAGCCATCCGTCACCGACTCCGAGGCCCCATGACTGCGCCATCGCACGCCCGGCAATACCGCTATTACGATTTCGTGATGGCAGCCTACGTATGTGTTTTGCTCTGTTCGAACTTGATCGGCCCGGCCAAGGAAACCTCGATCCATGTGCCGTTGTTTGGCACCGTCACCTTTCTCGCCGGCGTGCTGTTCTTCCCGATCTCATACATATTTGGCGACATATTGACCGAGGTGTACGGCTACGGACGCGATCGACGGGTCGTTTGGGCGGGATTCGGTGCACTGCTTTTTGCCTCGGTGATGGCGGCCGTGGTGGTTCGCCTGCCGCCGTCCGAGGCGTCGCGCGCCACGCAAGCGTCGGTGGAAGCGGTCTTCGGCAACACGCCGCGAATCGTGGCGGCCTCGATCACGGCATTCTGGTGCGGAACCTTCGTGAACAGTTATGTGCTCGCGAAGATGAAGATTTGGACCCAGGGCCGCTGGCTATGGACCCGTATCGTCGGCTCGACGGTGTGCGGCGAGCTCGTGGATTCGATGATTTTCTATTTCGTCGCCTTCTATGGGCGTATACCGCCGTCGCAGCTCATCGGCCTGATGTTCACTCAATATGCGCTTAAGAGCGGCTGGGAGATCATCGCAGCCCCGCTGACATATCGGGTCGTCTCATTTCTTAAAAAGGCCGAGAACGAGGATTACTACGACACGGATACCAACTTCACACCGTTCTCGCTGAAGCCTTAGGGCTCAATTCGTCGCAGCTTCGCCATCATTTGCCCCAAGTCGGACCGGTCAATGCCCGAATGCCGACGCGTAATGGTACCCATGAGGCGGCGGTCGTCGTCTCTTGGCGAACGAAAGTGAGGAGCTGTCATGAATACTGTATTTTCCAGGGTCGTCGGGGCAATCGGCCTGTTGGGTGCAAGCGCAGTGGCCTTGGCTGGCGAGCCTAAGCCGGCGACCCCGCATGAGCCGATCGGATTTGTAACGGGTGGCGTGATCGGCGCGTTTGCCGCCGGGCCGGTGGGGGCGGTCGTCGGCGCAGGGCTTGGCACATGGCTTGGAAACCGCGTGCACCGTGCGAAGGATGCCACCAAGGCAGAAGCGACGGTTGCTGCGTTGCAGACGGATGAAAGCGAATTGCGGACGGAAAAATCGGTGCTGTTGAACGAAAAGAAGGCGTTGGTCGAGACCAATCGCAGCTTGACGGCGCAGTTCGATGATTTGACTCGCAAGGTGGAGGCGGCGCAAAACGCGAGGGCGGGCGGCAGTGAGGTGCTCGACGGGCTGCAGGGCGACGTGCTGTTCCGCACCGGCAGCGCTGAGATCACCCCGGAGATCGCGCACCAGATTCAGGTGCTCGCTCTGGCGGTGGCCAAGTCCCCCGAGCTTAAAGTCCGGGTGGATGGTTACGCAGATCCGCGCGGCACGGTCGATACCAACCTGAAGCTCTCGGAAGATCGAGCCAACGCGGTGCGCGATCTGTTTCTTGCGGCAGGGATCGCCGGCGAGGCGCTCGAAGTCAACGCTTACGGCAAGAGTCAGAGCGTTGCGGCCGACAGCGACGGTTATGCGCTGGAGCGCCGGGTCCGCTTGACGGTGCAAGCGCAGGGCAGCGCAGCAGTGGCCCAGGCGGCCGCGAATCAGTGATTCGGCAAGAATGGAGATAAGGGCCGCGCGGTCCGGAGCACCTGGCGCTCCGGGCCGCACTTGTTTCCGCCCGTGACCCCAGCCTAGGATAGCGCCATGAGTGCGCACCCCAAATTAATCGTCCTGGACCGATTGCAGACGGGAGAATCCGCCAATCCGTCGCCGGAAAATATTCTCGCCGGTATTCCCCGGGCGCGTGCATCGAATCAGTACGACGAGCCGACCCAGCAATTTTTCTGCGGCATCTGGACGAGCACCGCCGGCAAATGGCGGGTGCGTTACACCGAACACGAATTCTGCGTGATTATCGAAGGCCGAGTGCGCCTGGAGTCGGCCTCCGGCGAGAAACACGAGTTTCGCGCCGGCGATGCCTTCGTCGTGCCCGCGGGTTTCGAGGGCATCTGGGAAGTCACCGAGCCCTGTAAGAAGTGGTACGCGATATTCGAAGCTAAGAGCTAGCTCGGGCCCGAGCTAGCTCAACGCCCGCCGTCAAGGCGTTTCGCGAAGCACGGCGCCCAAGGTTTCGACGATGCGCGCGATTTGCGCCGATTCGATGATCAATGGCGGCGACATGGCGATGATATCGCCGGTCTGACGCACCATGACGCCGCGTTCGAAACACTTGAGAAACACCTCGAAACCTCGCGCGCCGGGTTTTCCCGCCCGCGGCTCGAGTTCCACCGCGCCGATCAGTCCGTAGTTGCGCACGTCGAGCACGTGCGGCAATCCTCGCAGCGAATGCACGGCGTTTTCCCACTCGGGTGCGAGCGACGCGGCGCGGGTCAAGAGCCCTTCCTTGGTATACACATCGAGTGCGGCCAGGGCGGCCGCGCAGGCGATGGGATGTGCGGAGTAGGTGTAGCCGTGAAACAGCTCGATGGCATTTTCCGGTCCCTGCATGAAAGCGTCATATATTTTACGGTGAGCGAACACCGCACCCATGGGAACCGCGCCGTTGGTCAGGCCCTTGGCCGTAGTCATGAGATCGGGCGTGACGTCGAACGCTTGACTCGCGAACGGTTTGCCGACGCGGCCAAAGCCGGTGATCACTTCGTCGAAAATCAGAAGTATGTCGTGCTTATCGCAGATTTCGCGAAGGCGCTTCAGGTAGCCGATGGGAGGCAGGACAACACCGGCCGAACCGGCGATGGGCTCTACGATGACGGCGGCAATCGTCGATGCGTCATGCAGGGCGATCAGCCGCTCCAGTTCGTGGGCTAATTGGGCGCCCCACTGGGGCAGTCCGCGCGAGAAGGCATTGTGTTCGATTGCCAAGGTATGCGGGAGATGATCGACGCCGGGCAACATCGAGGCGCCGAAGAATTTCCGGTTGTTCACCATCCCGCCGACCGACATACCGCCAAAGCCAACGCCGTGGTACCCCTTTTCCCGGCCGATCAAGCGGGTGCGCTGCCCGGCGCCGCGAGCGCGGTGATAGGCAATGGCGATTTTCAGAGCGGTATCGACCGACTCCGAGCCTGAGTTCGTGAAGAAAATGCGATCCAGGCCTGGGGGCGCCACTTGGGCCAACCGATTTGCCAGTTCGAAGGCGATTGGATGGCCCATTTGAAAGGCCGGAGCGTATTCCATGGTGCTCAGTTGCTTGGTGACCGCTTCGGTGATTTCACGGCGGCCGTGGCCCGCATTCACACACCAGAGGCCCGCGACCCCGTCGAGGACTTCACGACCGTCGGAGGTCCAGTAGTACATTCCTTCGGCGCGCGCCAGCAAGCGCGGATTCGACTTGAATTGTCGATTCGCCGTGAACGGCATCCAAAACGCCTCGAGATCGCCGTTTGCGGGAGCGGGAGAGAGCTGGGCATTCATTGCGGGATCCTTGCGGTATTTGCCATCGGACGGGCAGATGATAAGGAAAATCGACACTCAGCTCAATTTTTGGCTTATTCCCGGGCCAAGTGTCTATTATAATAGACGTTATGAGTCTAGACGTCGGGACCCATCTGAAGGCCGTACGCCAAATGTACGGACTATCGCAGCGCGAGCTTGCGAAGCGCGCCGGCGTGACCAATGGATTGATTTCCCTGATCGAGCAGAATCGGGTCAGCCCTTCGGTGAGCTCGTTGAAAAAGGTGCTCGACGGCATCCCGATGGCGCTCGCCGATTTTTTCACGCTCGATCTCGGCGGCCAGCCTCCAGTCTTTTTTCCACGACAAGAATTGAGCGATATCGGTACCGGCAGCGTCGAGCTGCGACTGGTCGGTAGCCGGCTGGCAAAACGCAGCATGTCGATCTTGCACGAGCGCTATGCCCCGAATGCCGACACCGGCGAAGAAATGCTGACGCACGCAGGCGAGGAGGGCGGCGTGATCGTCAAAGGAAAGATCGAACTCACCGTCGGCGGCGAGTCGCGGATTCTGGGGCCCGGCGACGCCTATTATTTCAAGAGCTCCTTGCCGCATCGCTTCCGCAACATCGGCCGCGATGAATGCGAGATCGTGAGCGCCAGCTCGCCCCCGACCTTTTAATCCGCCTCGCAGCCCGCATATCGAACACCTTCAGGTAGCATAGTGATCCATGAATATCGTAACGGTAGCGGCCACCCAAATGGCCTGCAGTTGGGACCGCGACGCGAACATCGCGCGCGCCGACAAGTTGATCCGAGAGGCGGCCAGCCGCGGCGCTCAGGTGATCCTTATCCAAGAATTATTCGAGACGCCGTACTTCTGCAAGGATCACTCCGCGCGGCATCTGGAACTGGCCAAGCCCTTGGATGCTCACCCGGCGGTAGAACATTTCCGTGCGGTGGCACGCGATCTCGGCGTAGTGCTGCCGATCAGCGTATTCGAACGTGCCAACAACGCGTTTTATAATTCCGTGGTCGTCATCGATGCCGACGGCGCGGTGCTCGGCAGTTACCGCAAGTCGCATATTCCCGAGGGCCCGGGTTACCACGAGAAGTTCTACTTCTCGCCGGGCGATACCGGCTTCAAGGTGTTCGATACCCGTTATGCCAGGCTGGGAGTCGCGATCTGCTGGGATCAGTGGTTTCCGGAATCCGCAAGATCGATGGCACTGATGGGCGCCGACATGCTGCTCTATCCCACGGCCATCGGCTCGGAGCCGCAGGATCCCAGTATCGACTCGAGCGGGCATTGGCAGCGAACGATGCAAGGCCACGCCGCGGCCAATATCATGCCCGTGATCGCCTCGAACCGCATCGGCACGGAGCAGGGCGAAAAGTACACCATGACGTTTTACGGGTCATCGTTCATCGCGTCGCCGACCGGCGAAAAAGTCGCCGAAGCGGACCGCGTCTCCGAGACGGTGCTGACCGCCGACTTCGATCTGGATGAGGTGCGCCGTTACCGCCAGTCGTGGGGCGTGTTCCGCGACCGAAGGCCTGATCTTTATTATCCCTTGCTGTCGCTCGATGGTCGCGGCTGAAGGTCTTCCTCCGGATCTGGTATTCGTCGACTTGGAGACGACGGGCGGCAGCGCGGCGCATGACCGCATCACCGAGGTTGGCCTCATTCGCGTGAGGAACGGCGAACTCATCGAGGAATGGAGTTCGCTGGTGAATCCAGAACGCCCCATTCCCGCGTACATCGAGGCCTTTACCGGCATCAGCAACGAGATGGTGGCCGGCGCCCCGCGCTTTGCCGAGATCGCGTCGGTCGTGCGGCAGAAGCTGCAAGGGGCGGTGTTCGTGGCGCATAACGCGCGTTTCGACCACTCGTTTCTGCGCGCTGAATTTTTCAAGTCGGACACCGACTTCTCCACGCAAGTCTTGTGCACGGTCAAACTTTCGCGGCGATTGTTTCCCGAATATGCGCGCCACAATCTTGATGCGGTGATGGAGCGCCACGAGCTTACCTGCGGCGCCAGGCATCGTGCCTTGGGCGACGCCAGGGTACTCCATGATTTCTGGAGCAAGTTGCGCCGCGAAGTGGACGAACCGCGACTCGCCGCCGCCGTGCAGGCGCTACTTGGCGCGCACAAATTGCCCGCCCACCTACCGCACGGATTGGCCGATGATTTACCCGAGGGCCCGGGCGTGTATCGTTTTTTCGGCGAAGACGACGTTTTGTTATACGTCGGCAAGGGCAATTCACTGCGTTCCCGCGTGTGCAGCCATTTTGCCACACAGGATGCGCAATCGGTGGACGGACGACTCGCAAAGGAAGTGCGCCGGATCGATTGGGTGCAGACTGCCGGTGAGCTCGGGGCGATGCTGCGTGAAGCTCAGTGGATCAGGGCGGAGAAGCCGGTATTTAACCGGCGCCTCAAGAGCACGGCGGAATGCCATACCTTGCGCGTCCCCGCCGCGCAGACCCAAGGCGGCCCCGCCTCGCCCGTCGAGGCGCTGCCCATCGACGGCGTCGATGCCGCGGATCTCGCGCAGTGTTTCGGCGTGTTTCATTCCGTAAAGGACGCGCGCAAGGCACTCAGCGACATCGCGCGTGCAAAGCAGCTGTGTCTCAAAGTTCTGGGGATCGAAGACGGCGAAGGCTCATGCCTTGCCTATCAGGTCGGAAAGTGCAAAGGCGCCTGCATCGGCAAGGAGCCGCTCATCTTGCACAACATGCGGCTGCAGCTGGCCTTGTCCTCCTTGAAATTGAAAGCGTGGCCGTTTCCGGGTCGCGTTGCGTTGCGCGAGCGGTCTCCTCGGAGCGGCATGCCGGAATGGATGCTCAACACCGACTTGCATGTCCTCGACCAGTGGGCTTACCTCGGCACGGCGCGGACCGACGAGGAACTCGCGACGCTCGGCGCGAGCGGCTCGAGCAGCGCATTCGATGTCGACGTCTACAGAATTCTCGCGCGCTATTTCGCCAAAAATCCGAAACTCGACTGGGTTGATATGCGCGGCAGCACCATGTGCACGTGAACGATAACGTGCGTTATTGGATCGCGACGGCCCCGCTGGGCGCCGCCTCGGTACTGGCCGAGGAACTTGCGCAATTCGGCGCCCACGAAGTTCGGGAGCGCAGCCACGATGTGAAGTTCCAAGGCACGCTCGAGGTGGGATATCGCGCTTGCCTCTGGTCGCGTACCGCAACGCGGGTGCTGCTCAGCTTGGGATCGATCGATGCCGGCAGTTCCAAAAGCATCTACGAAGCCGTCAAGCGCATCGACTGGCGGGAACATCTCGCGCCCGCTGCGACGCTCGCCTGCGATTGCAGCGGCGGCAACGAATCCATACGCCACACGATCTACGGCTCGCAGTTGCTCAAGGACGCGGTGTGCGACAATCTGCGCGAGTCGACCGGCGAACGGCCGAACATCAAGCCGGAGCGCCCGGACGTGCTGTTGCACCTGCATGTCGAAGGCCCCACGGCGCTGTTGTCGCTGGATTTTTCTGGCGAAAGCCTGCATCGGCGCGGCTACCGAGCCGAAGGCGGGCGCGCCCCGCTCAAAGAGAATGTTGCCGCCGCCGTGCTATTGCGCGCGGGCTGGCCAAGCGTAAGCGAACGAGGCGGCATCCTGCTCGATCCGATGTGCGGGTCGGGCACCTTTCTCACCGAAGGCGCCTTGATCGCCGCGGATGCCGCGCCGGCCTACGATCGCGACTATTTCGGATTCACGGGCTGGCGTGGCCACGACCAGGAGCTCTGGGTACGTTTGCGCGAGGAGGCCCGCACGCGCCGCGCGGCTCGCTCCCCGCGGCGTTGCATTCTCGGATCGGATATCGACGCGGATGCCGTGCGCATGGCGATTGCCAATGGCGAGCGCGCGGGCGTGGCCGATTGGCTGCACGTGGAGAAACGTTCGCTGAGCGAGATCATGCCGGCGAAGGGCGCTCCGGGCCTCGTCGTGGCCAACCCTCCTTACGGTGAACGCATCGGTGCTGAATCGGGCCTGCCGGCCTTGTACTCCGAACTGGGGTCGACATTGCGCGATCGCTTTCGCGGCTGGCAAGCCGCAATTCTCACGGGCAATCCGCCGCTCGCCCGTAACCTCGGGATTTATGCGAAGCGCAGCCATCGATTTATGAATGGCGCCATCGAGTGCCGCCTGCTGCGTTTCGAGTTGAACGAGGCCAGCGAGCAACGGCCGGCCGAGGCGGTACGCGCGGATTGGTCCTCGCGGCCCGGTGCTCAGATGTTCGCGAATCGATTGCGCAAGAATTTACTGCGCCTGGATCCATGGGCTGAGCGGGAGCGCATCGATTGCTATCGCGTGTACGACGCGGACATGCCGGAATACGCGTTCGCGATCGATCTTTACGGCCGTGCGGGGCGTCACGTGTATCTTCAAGAATATGCGCCGCCAAAAACCGTTGATCAGGAGGGCGCGCGCGAACGCCGCCGGGAGGCATTGGCGGTGCTTCCCGAGGTCCTGGCGGTGCCCATTTCCCGACTGCACTCGCGGGTGCGCAAACCCCAGAAGGGCGACGAGCAGTACGAGAAGCGGGATACCCAAGCCCAACGCCATACCGTGCAGGAAGGCGGCCTCAAATTCTGGGTCAACTTTCGAGATTATCTGGATACGGGACTCTTTCTCGACCACCGCATCGTGCGCAGCCTGCTGCGCGGTTGGGCTCAGGGCGCCGATTTTCTGAATTTATTTTGCTACACCGCAAGCGCCACCGTCTATGCCGCTGCCGGCGGCGCTCGCAGGACCACAAGCGTAGACCTGTCGAACACCTATCTGGATTGGGCGCACGAGAATCTCCTGCTCAACGGTTTTGGCGGCGCCGACCATGAGTTGTATCGCGCCGATTGCCTGCAGTGGCTCGAAGAGCAGGAGCCGAAAGGTCCGCGGTTCGATTTGATCTTCGTTGACCCGCCGACGTTCTCCAATTCCAAGCGGATGGAAGGTGTGCTGGACGTCCAGCGCGATCACGTCGGCATGATTCGCCGCTCGTTGAAATTGTTGCGCCCCTCCGGCCGCTTGGTATTCTCCACCAATTACACGCGCTTCAAGCTCGACGCGGAAGCGTTGGCCGATCTTGCCGTGGACGATATCAGCGCTCAGACCATTCCCAAGGACTTCGAGCGGCATTCCCGCATCCACCGTTGCTTCACGATCCGATTCAATGATGGCTGCACCCGTTCAAATGATTGACAACTTGCCTTGAGCTTGCGGTACTCTTCGCGGCATATGGAGATTTGCACCGCTCGCACCGCATTGATCGCGGCCATGGCCGTCCATTCGCTTCTCGGCATGCCGCCCCTCATGGCCGAGGGTAACGATCCCATCAATGCTCCGCCCACCGCACAGGATTGGCAGGCGCTCGCAAAAGTGCCGGATTGGAGCGGGGTTTGGACGCCGGTGATCAGCGATCAATTCGCGCAAGAGAAGACCAATCCTCCGCCCTGGACTCCGCAGGTCGCGAGGCAGATCGAGCGCATGTATGCGGAAGAGGCCGGCGGCCATCCCTTCCCCATCATCGATCACTGCTTCCCGACCGGCATGCCGAGCTGGATGCTCATCACTCACAATGCCTTCGAGATTTTGTTCACCCCCGGGCGCGTCACGATCTTGGGCGAGGGCGACGGCAATCGGCTGCGCCGCATCTATACCGACGGACGGCCGCACCCGGCCGATCCCGATCCGAGCTTTCACGGTCATTCCATCGGACATTGGGAGAAGGACACGCTCGTCGTCGACACCGTTGCGGTCCTTCCCCAAGCCTATCTGGCGGTGAACGAAGCCGTGGGCGTGCCGAACAACGGCGACATGCACATTGTCGAGCGGCTGCACCTGCTGAATCCCGACACGTTGGCAGATGATCTGCAGATCACCGCCAACAAGGTCTTGTCCAAGCCCTGGCTCACCACGCGCAAATATTATCGGCAACGGGCGCAGAAGTACGACATCGTGGAAGGCGTGTGCGCGCAAGGCTCCTTTACCGAGACCGTCGACAAAAATGGCAATTCGGTTTTCGCACCCATCAAGTTTCACAACGGAGTTCCCGTGGGATCGGATTCAAAATGAAGCGCGCATGGTGGCGGCAGTCCGCGCTTGTGGCCACGTTGATCGCGGCCGGTGCCGCATCGTCCGTCGCTCACCACTCCTTCGCCATGTATGAACCGACCAAGACTTTGACGCTCAAGGGCACCGTCAAGACGTTTCAGTGGACCAATCCGCACGTCGTCATTTGGATCCTCGTACAGCCGGATGACGGCGGCGCTGCGCAAGAGTGGTCGATCGAAACCACGAGCCCGGGAGTGTTGACCCGCGGCGGATGGACTCGCCAATCCATCAAGACAGGCGATCGCGTGAGCGTGACGTTCAGCCCGTTGCGGGATGGATCGCACGGCGGGGGCCTCAATTCAGTGACGTTGCTCGATACCGGTCAGAAGCTCGTCGGTAGTTTCGGCAAGGAGCAGCCGGGCCTGAAATGAGTCGGCCGGCCGCGGCTGATCTTGAACTGGCGCCGCTACATCACATCGCGCAGCCGGTAGTACATCATTGCCATCATCAGCGACGGCCTCCTGAACAGCCGGCCTCCCGGAAAGTCGCGGTGCGGAATACGTGCAAAGACATCGAAGCGTTCCGCGGTGCCGGCGATGGCTTCGGCGACCAATTTGCCGGCGAGGCCGGTCAGCGACATGCCGTGGCCCGAAAATCCTTGGCAATAGAAGACATTCGGCGCGAGCCGTCCGAAGTCGGGTGCGCGATTCATGGTGATGTCCAAGTATCCGCCCCAGGCATACGCCACCTTGACGTCGGCAAGCGTCGGAAATATCCGCAACATGCGCTTGCGCATGGATTCGGCCAGTCGGGGCGGCTGCACGGCGCTATAGCTAACGCGGCCGCCGAATAGCAAGCGGTGATCGGCCGAGCGCCTGAAATAGTCCAAGATCCAATTGATGTCGGCAACGGCGGCATTGCTCGGCAATAACGCGGTAGCGCGCTCCTCTCCCATCGGCTCCGTCGCAATGATGTAGGTGCCCACGCCCAAAATTCGCCGCGCCAGAGACGGCGCGACCCCGTCGATATAGACGTTTCCGCATAACACCAGATGCGCGCAACGTACGCTGCCTTGCGCTGTCCGCACGATGACTTCAGGGCCATCCTCGTAGCGCAGTACCCGGGAATTCTCGAAGATCTTGGTTCCCGCCGACTCGGCTGCGCGTGCCACCCCTTGAGTATATTTCAGCGGGTTCATATGGCCGCTGCGCGGGTCAAGGAGTCCTCCCAGATAGCGCTCGCTGCGTACATGCGTCAGAAGCTCGTCTCGATGCAGCCGTCGCGCGGAGGGGTAATCGCATTCCTCGTGCAGTTCGCGGGCCCAATCGTCGAGTTCCTTCAGGTGCCGCGGTTTGACTGCAACGTGAAGATGGTTCGCGTGATAGTCGCAGTCGATGGCGTACTCGCCGATCAGCGAACGTGTGAGATCCAAGGCCTCGATGGACATATCGAACAAACGCCGTGCGTCTTCGCGGCCGACCTCGGCAGCAAGCGATTTTTGACTCGCGGCAACGCCAAAAATAACTTGACCGCCGCTGCGCCCCGACGCTCCGTAACCGACGACGCGCGCCTCGAGCAAGACGACGCGGTAACCTCGTTTCGCCAAATGAAGTGCCGCAGAACAGCCGGCGATGCCGCCGCCGAGCACTGCAACGTCGGCTTCGATGGAGCCCCGCAGAGTCTCGCGATGAGCCGGCTTGCTTTCGACCGTCGCCGAGGTCGCGAGGGAGGCGGCGTAATAAGACGAGGCGGGAGGGTAGGACAGGTTCAAGGCGGCTCTCTTTTTATCGACAGTGTTTAAAATATTGTAGCTATTGACAGGATTCAGGGCCTGTGGGCCTGCACTCGTTTTAGCGCAATGCTCAATGTTGTTGCACCGCACAAAGCGTCGCTAAGTCATGGAAATGCCTAAATCTTAGCCAATTCTGCCAGCTCGAGCAGGACGAGTCATCGGTGGTGTGGTGTAATACGGTCGTAAAGGAAGCTCCATCGTCCTCCTGGACGTTTAATATATTAAACATGTCTCGCTTGCCGCTCATCGGAATTCCAGCCGACCGCAGGCTGTGTGGGAAGCACTATTTTCACATGGCCGGCGAGAAGTACATCGAAGCCGTCGCGTTGGGCGCGAAGGCCCTGCCGGTGCTCATACCCGCTCTCGGGTCCGAGATCGATTTGCCATCCCTTTTGGATGCCTGCGATGGATTGTTGCTGACCGGAAGCGCATCGAATGTCGAACCACACCACTACGGAGGACCGGCAAGTGAGCCGGGAACGCTACATGATCCAAATCGGGATGCTACGACGCTTCCGCTGATTCCGCGGGCAATTGCCGCCGGCTTGCCGGTGCTGGCGATTTGCCGCGGATTTCAAGAAATGAACGTTGCCTTCGGCGGCACGTTGTACCCGCGGCTCCATGAGGTCTCGGGGTACCTCGATCACCGCGAGGATGAATCCACGCCGCTCGACGTGCAATACGGGCCGGCCCACGAAGTTCTCCTGGAGCCTGGAGGGAGTCTGCGCACAATCGCCGGACAGGATCGCTTGCAGGTCAATTCACTGCATTGGCAAGGAATTAAAACGCTGGGGGAGGATTTGGCTGTCGAGGCGCGCGCACCGGACGGGGTCATCGAGGCGTTCCGGGTGAGCTCTGCGCCGAATTTCGCCTTGAGCGTGCAATGGCATCCGGAATGGCAGTTTGCAGAGAATCCATTTTCGCGCGCGCTGTTTGCGGCGTTTGGTGAAGCCAGCCGGGCGCGCTCAGTTGAAAGGTAATTTATGGCCAGCACGATTCAGCAATTCTTAAAAGAACACGGAATCTCGGAAGTCGAGGCGATCATCCCGGACATGGCCGGAGTGGCTCGCGGCAAGCTCATGCCTGCGGAAAAATTTGCCGAAGAGGAGGGCATGCGCCTGCCTGAGGCGATCTTTTTGCAGACAGTGACGGGGGACTATCCCGACGATCAAAGCGCCATGAACCCCTCCGATATCGATATCGTTCTGAAGGCGGACCCTAAGACCGTACGGGTCGTCCCCTGGGCCGCGGAGCCGACTGCTCAAGTGATTCATGATTGTTTTTACGGCGATGGCCGGCCGGTCACCATGGCGCCGCGCTACGTGTTGCGCCGGGTCCTCGACTTGTATGAGGCACACGGTTGGGAGCCCGTGGTCGCCCCGGAACTCGAATTCTTCTTGGTTGAGCCCAACGTCGATTCCGACTATCCGTTGAAGCCCCCCGTGGGCCGCTCCGGCCGTCCGGAAATCGGGCGCCAGGCATACAGCATCGCGGCGGTCAACGAATTCGATCCGCTGTTCGATGACATGTATTCGTTCTGCGAGGCGCAGGACATCGAAATCGACACCTTGATTCACGAAGCCGGCGCTGCGCAGATGGAAATCAACCTGCTGCATGGCTATCCGATGAGTCTTGCCGACCAGGCATTCTTGTTCAAACGAACCGCCCGCGAGGCGGCACTGCGCCACAAAATGTATGCCACGTTCATGGCCAAGCCGATGGCCAAAGAGCCCGGCAGCGCCATGCATTTGCATCAAAGCATCATCGATGCGAAGACCCGGAAGAACATTTTCAGCAATTCGGACGGATCACCCACCGCCTTGTTCTTCGGGCACATCGCAGGGTTGCAGAAATATCTTCCGGCGGCGATGTCGCTGTTCGCGCCGAACGTGAACAGCTATCGGCGCATCACCCGCCATTCGTCGGCGCCGATCAACGTGCACTGGGGCTACGACAATCGAACGGCGGGCCTGCGCGTACCGATGTCAGGACCCGACGCGCGGCGCGTCGAGAATCGGGTGGGCGGCGCCGATGCGAACCCCTATCTCGCGATCGCCGCGTCTTTGGCGTGCGGCTATCTGGGTATGGTCGAAGGCCTGAAGCCGTCCGAGCCGATCGCCGGCAGCGCCTATGACTTGGCGATCGCTCTGCCACGCACCTTGGCGGAAGCGCTGCGCTTGCTGCGCGAGTCCAAACCTTTGGTGGACTTGTTCGGCGATCGTTTCGTGCTGGCCTACACCGCGGTCAAGGACGCCGAATACGAGACGTTTGCGCAAGTCATCAGTTCGTGGGAACGCGAGCATTTGCTGCTGAACGTTTAGCCATCGCTTCGGTTTCGCGGCATCGGCAATCGGGGTCGGTGAGCGCGACGGCGAGCGGAAAGGGCGACTCTCAATGCGCGAAGGCCCTGTCCCCGAACCGCGGGCTACGCTATAAAGAGGTTTTGAAGCGCCGTTCTAGCGGTCGCAGTCGCGAAACCGAAGGGGAATCGATTGATAGGAAGCGTTCGCCGGGTGACGATTCTGGCCTTTTCCTGCCTGTTGACTTTGAGCGCGTGCGGCGACCGCAAGAGCGCATCCGGGGCGGCACCCGACGCTGCCGATAAGACGACTACAACTGCGGACCGCGGCACGGGCAAGGTGCTGAATCTCTACATCTGGTCCGATTACCTGGCGGCAAATACGCTGCCTGATTTCGAGAAGCAAACCGGCATCAAGGTAAACGCCGCCTACTTCGACACCAATGAAACGCTGGAGACCAAGCTGCTCGCCGGCAGCAGCGGCTACGACATCGTCGTGCCGACCGCATCCTATTTCGAGAGACAGATCAAGGCCGGCGTTTATTTAACGCTCGATAAATCGAAACTGCCGAACCTCAAGAACATGGATCCGCAGCTCATGGCGAAGGTCGCATTGCACGACCCGGGCAATGCCCACGGGATCATCTACACGTGGGGCACCAACGGCATCGGCTACAACGAGAAAATGGTCAAGGCGCTGATGCCGGATGCGCCGTTCGACAGCTGGCGCCTGGTATTCGATCCCGCCGTGGCGGCGAAGGTGGCCAAGTGCGGCATCAGCGTGCTCGACTCGCCCGCCGAGATGATCCGTGCCGTCTACAGCTACTTGGGAAAGGATCCGAACTCCCAGAATCCGGATGAACTTGCCCTGGCGGAAGGCGTGCTCACGAAAATCCGGCCCTACATCCGCAACATCAATTCCTCGGAGTATATCGAAGCCCTTGCCAACGGCGATCTTTGCATTGCCGTCGGCTACAACGGCGACGTGATGCAGGCCCGCGACCGCGCCCGCGAAGCGAACAAGGGCATCGAAATCAAGTATGTCGTGCCCAAGGAGGGCTCGATCCTGTGGTTCGATATGTTATCGATCCCGAAGGACGCTCCGCATCCCGACAGCGCCTATGCCTTCATGAACTACATCATGACCCCGCAGGTCATTGCCGATATTTCGAACTTCAAGCGCTACGCCAATGCCAACCTCGCATCGCAACCCTTCGTGCTGGATGCCGTCAAGAATGATCCCGGAATCTATCCTCCGCCCGAGCAGCGGCAAAAGCTGGCCGTCCAGCTCGCAGATTCGCCCGATCAAACCCGCGCCATTACGCGAGTTTGGCAAAGATTCAAAACCGGCCAATAGACGATGACGACATCCGGCGGAGCGGTTCTCAAAGCGGCGCCTTGGAAGGATCCGAATGCACGTCCCTACGTACAGGTTGATCGCATCACGAAGTCGTTCGGCGAGTTCAAGGCGGTCGATGATGTCAGTCTTAAAATCTACAAAGGCGAAATTTTCTGCTTGTTGGGCGCCTCGGGGTGCGGCAAGACCACGCTGCTGCGCATGCTAGGCGGATTCGAAACCCCGACCTCCGGAAAAATATACATCGACGGCGAGGACATGACCGGGGTACCGCCTTACGAGCGGCCGGTGAACATGATGTTTCAATCATATGCGCTCTTTCCGCACATGAACGTCGAACAGAATGTCGCGTTTGGCCTGAAACAGGACCGCGTGCCCAAGCTCGAGATCCAAGAGCGCGTGGCGACGATGCTGGAGCTCGTGAAATTGGGCGACTTCGGCAAGCGCAAGCCGCATCAACTATCGGGCGGCCAGCGACAGCGGGTTGCGCTGGCGCGCTCGCTGGTCAAGCGCCCGAAACTGCTGTTGCTTGACGAACCCTTGGGCGCGCTCGATAAGAAATTGCGCGAACACACGCAATTCGAGCTCGTCAGCCTGCAAGACAAGCTCGGTGTGACCTTCGTGGTCGTGACTCACGACCAGGAGGAGGCGATGACCTTGGCGAGCCGCATCGGAGTCATGAATCACGGCGAAATCGTCCAAGCCGGCACGCCCTCGGAAATCTACGAATTTCCAAGCTCGAAATTCGTGGCCGATTTCATCGGCTCGGTGAACATGTTCGAAGGCAAGCTGATCGAGGACGAACCGGAATACGTGCGAATTGCCTCGGATGAGTTGGGCGGGACGATTTATGTCAGCCACGGCATCAGCGCGCCGCCGGAAGCCATCGTGTGGGCAGCGGTGCGGCCGGAGAAGATCTTCATGAGCACGGCGCCTCCGGCCGGTGCCGACAACGTGGCGCGGGGCGCGGTGCAGGACATCGCGTATCTCGGCGACTTGTCGATCTATCTGGTCAAGTTGTCCACCGGCAAGATCGTGCGCGTGACCCAGCCGAATACCTCGCGGCATGCCGAGGCCATTACCTGGGATCAGCAGGTGTATCTGTCCTGGGATGCGACGAGTCCGGTGGTGGTGACCCGTTAGCCACTCGAGGACAACGGGACATTTGCGGCGCTTCGGCGTCACCGGCCGCGGCCTGGTGGTGATGCTGCCGTATCTGTGGCTGTTGTTGTTCTTCGTCGTCCCCTTCGTCATCGTCCTGAAAATATCATTTTCGGATATCGATCTTGCGATTCCGCCGTACAAGCCCCTGCTGGAGTGGGTGGGCAAGAACTCTCTCGCCATCAAACTCGATTTCAACAACTACGCATTTCTGTTCACCGACAGGCTGTATATCAACGCCTTCTTGAATTCGATCAAGGTCGCGTTCATTTCGACGGTCCTTTGCATATTGATCGGCTACCCCATGGCGTATGGCATCGCGCGCGCTAAACCGGCAACCCGCAACCTGCTCTTGTTGCTGGTGATCCTGCCGTTTTGGACGTCGCTATTGCTGCGAGTCTATGCTTGGATCGGTCTCTTGAAAGCCAACGGCGTGATCAACAATGTGCTGTTGTGGCTGGGAGTCGTCCACGAACCCTTGACCATGCTGTACACGCCGTTCGCCATGTACGTCGGCATCGTTTATTCGTACCTGCCGTTCTTCATTCTGCCGATGTACGCGAACCTGGAGAAAATGGACTGGCAGCTGCTCGAAGCCGCCGAAGATCTCGGATGCCGACCATGGCAGGCGTTTTACAAGATCACCCTGCCGCTGTCGCGAAACGGCATTTTGGCAGGCTCGATGCTGGTATTCATTCCGGCAGTGGGCGAGTTCGTCATTCCTGCGCTGCTCGGCGGTCCCAATGCGTTGATGATCGGCCGCGTGTTGTGGGATGAATTTTTCTCAAACCGCGCGTGGCCGGTCGCAAGCGCGGTGGCGATTCTGCTGCTCATCCTGCTGGTACCCTTCATGATGTGGTATCAGAGCGTGCAGGCGCGCGAATCGGCGGGCGCGCGATGAACTATAAAAGCTCTTACTTCATCTTGACCTGCCTCGGCTTCGGATTCGCGTTTCTATACCTCCCCATCCTCTCGATGGTGGTGTTTTCATTCAACGCCTCCAAGTTGGTGACGGTCTGGGATGCGGCACATTCGCCGACGCTCAAGTGGTACTACGCGCTGCTCAACAACGAGGAAATACTCGATGCTGCGTGGATATCTCTCAAAGTTGCCGTTATCAACGCATCGGGAGCGGTGATCCTCGGCACGCTGGCGGGCTTCGGATTGGCACGGTTCAGGCAATTCAGGGGACGCTTCACGCTCAACGCCATGACCACGGCGCCGTTGGTCATGCCGGAGGTCATCACGGGACTGTCGTTGCTGCTGCTGTTCGTCGCCCTGGAGCAGCTGATCGGTTGGCCCGCGGGACGCGGCATCACCACCATGACCATCGGCCACATGACTTTTTCGATGGCCTACGTCACGGTGATCGTGAATTCGCGGCTTTCGACTTTCGATACGGCGCTCGAGGAAGCGGCCATGGACTTGGGCGCGCGTCCGCTCAAAGTATTCTTCGTGATCACGCTGCCGATCATATTTCCGGCCATTTTGTCGGGATGGCTGCTGGCCTTCACCCTCTCGTGGGACGACCTCGTTATCTCGAGTTTTACCTCGGGACCCGGCAGCAGCACCTTGCCCATGGTGGTGTTCTCGAAAGTTCGCCTCGGCGTCAGCCCGGAAATCAACGTGCTCGCCACCATCACCATCGCCGTGGTGACTCTGATGATCGTCGGCGTAAGTCTGTGGATGGCGCGGATGGCCAAGCTGGACGAGGCGGCCGGCTAAAACGGAACACATCACTACTCAAGTCAAGGCTGCGGCGGCCGCTACACGGGCTATGACGGACGCTTCGGATGGCCTTTCGAGGAGTGCGGGGCAGGAAATGGACAATTGCGAGATTGTCCATGGTCTCCTGGAACGCCGCCTGGGCAGCGATGAGCTCGCCGTGCCCCTATTGCCGGAGGTGGCAGTTCGCGTAGTGCGCGCGGGGCCCAAAGGCTCGACCAATGCCCGACAGCTCGCGGAAATCATCAATGCCGACCCGGCGCTCACCATGTTTGTGCTGCGCGTCGCAAGATCCGCGGCGAAACAGCCGGCATTGCCTATCGGGACGCTGCCGCACGCGGTCGCGTGGCTGGGATTCGACGAGGTGGCAAATATCGCCTTTACTCTGGCGTTGCAGTGCAAATTGCTGGATGTGAAAGGTCAGCAGCACAAAGCGCGGCGGCTGTGGCGCCATTCGCTCGCGAGTGCACTGTGGTCGCGGCAACTGGCGCATATGTTGGCGGAGGAGACCGGCATGTGCTACCTGTGCGGATTGCTGCACAATATCGGTAAGGTGGTCACCTTGGGCGCGGTTCACGAGGTCGCTCAACGAGCCGGCAAGAAACTGACCGGCCAGGACTATGACCGGCTCATTGAAACATTTCACCGCCATATCGGTGCGCGGGTCATCGGGGCGTGGGCGCTGCCCTCGCCGGTGCCGACCGTGATTTCGCAGTGGGAGGCGTATTCCGCGGCCGGTCCGGTGCGATTCGAATGCAATGTGGTCAACGTGGCGCACGCATTGGCGGACTTCACGCTGCTCGAATCCACCCAGTCCGCCCGCGATTTGCTCGTGAGGACTGCGGCGTACCGGGCTCTTGGACTGACGTCCGCCGATAGCGAGCCCTTGTTCGATTCCGCGGCTTCCATCAACGCCGAATTGGATCGCTACCTCGCGCCCTGAGCGCCTGACGCGGCGCGGTACTTCCAACGTGCGTCGCTGACGACGCATCGAGCGCTTTCAATGCGGCCTGAGCTCGATTATCGTTCAGACCATGAAGAACAGCACTCTGGTGAATCACCCGCCCGCCGTTCCGATTGCTTCCGACAATCGTCCTCTGGTGGCTCCGATCTACCAGTCGGTTAAGTTCTCGTTCGATGATACCGACGAGACGCTGCGTTACTTGCGCGGCGAGCGAGAGGGATTTTTCTATTCCCGTTCTTCGAATCCCACCTTAACGCAATTGCAGCTCTTGCTGGCACAGCTGCAAGGCAGAGACGACTGTCTGTTGACGGGGTCCGGCGTCGCGACAATCGCCGCGAGCCTTCTATCCCTTTGCAAACAAGGCGACCACGTTCTCGCCTTCATCGAGTCGTATGGTCCGACTCGCTATATCGTGCAGCATCTTCTCGCGAAGTTCGGTATTGCTCATACGTTATTGTCCATCGAGGACCTCGAGGGCATCGAGCGGGTGTTGCTCGGTACAGCTACCCGGCTGGTGATATTTGAAAGCCCCACCAATCCGGTCACCAAAATCGCGGACATCGAGCACCTGACAACTCTGGCGCGGCGCGCGGGCGCTCTGACAGTGCTCGACAATACGTTTGCAGGCTTTCACAACCATGGCGCCTACGACATCGACCTTTTCCTGCACAGTCTCACCAAGTACGCCTCGGGCCACGGCGATGTGATGGGCGGCGCAATCATTGCTCGCCGAGAGCTGATTACCCTGATGCGCAAGGACATCGTGTCCATCGGTGCGACGCTCGATCCGCATGCGGCGTTTCTGATTCAGAGGGGCATGCGTACTTATTTCCTGCGTTACGAGCGCCAGTGCGCCAACGCGCTTGCGTGCAGCCTCTTCCTGAACAGCCATCCGCGCGTCAAAAGAGTCTTTTACCCGGGTCTTGATAGCCATCCGCAACACCTGCTGGCACGACGGCAAATGAGGGACTTCGGCAGCGTGGTGACGTTCGAGTTGGAGGGCGGCCTGGAGCAAGGCGGCCGGTTTGCGGAGTCGCTGCAGCTCTTTTCGATTTCGGCGAGCGTCGGGTCTGCCGAGTCGTTGGTGATGCCGCCGCAACTGTTGGCCGGAAGCGAATCCAACCCGGAGCTGCGCGCCGCCTCGCTCATAACGCGGGGGACCGTTCGCTTGTCGATCGGCCTGGAGGATGCCGAGGACCTCGTCCAGGATCTGGCACAGGCCCTGGAGAGGGCATTCGTTTGACATAATAAAGCCCTGCTCAAGCATCCCCACCGCGTGCCGATCTAAGTTAGTGGACGCGCCATTGTTGTGGGGTAATCAGTGAGTCTCGAATCCGTCGTTGTTCCCTCCGCCCTGCACTCGCAAGTGGCGCGTGAGTACCTGAACGAATCCGTAATCAGTCCCCAGACCATTGCGCCGCTGCCACGGGTCTGTTCGCAGCTTGCCGAACTCACGGCGCAGCAGGCGATCGATGCGGCCCAGCTGTCGCGCTTGATTCAATCCGACCCGGCGCTCGCAGGCGAGATCATGCGCGTCGCCAATTCCCCCGCATTGCGGCCGCGAAGCGCCGTCGTTTCATTGCAGCAAGCGGTGTCGTGGCTCGGTGTCGCGGAAGTGCGCAATATCGCCATGGCGGTCATGCTGCGTGGCCAGGTTTTCGTCGCTCCCGGTCATGAACCGGAATCCGAAGAGCTGTGGCGAGAGGCGTGGCTGGCGGCTTTATGGGCCAAGGAAATCGCGCGCGAGCGCCGCAAACATGTGGAGAGCGCTTTTCTCGCCGGCCTGATGCATCGCACGGGCGCCGCGCTCGCATTGAAGATTCTGTCGCGCTTTGAATTTGAGAAGCGCACGGTCATGGACGCACACACGTTCGGCGATCTCGTCGTCGAATTCGAGCCCGCTTTCGGCCGCCTATTGATGAATAGCTGGCTGCTACCCAAAGACGTGCAAGATGCGGCGAGCGATTGGCGCAACTATCGTGAATCGAGCCAAATCGACCTCGCGGGGACCGTGCACCTCGCCCATCTGTTGGCCACCCACACCATGCACCCGCAGCTTTTGGACGAAACGCTGGTCATGGAGAGTCCGGTATTCGAGCAACTGAACGTATTCCCCGACGATCGTCGGCGCATGCTCGCGAAACTCGATCATGTGCGCGCGCTGGCGGGCATTTAGCGATGCAGCCCAACGACTTCGATTTTCTTTGCATAGGCTCGGGTCCGGCCGGCCAGAAAGCGGCGATTCAGGCGGCGAAGGCCGGGTATCGCGCGGCGATCGTCGAGCGCGAATCGCAGGTGGGCGGCTCCTGCCTGTTGTCAGGCACGATTCCCAGCAAGGCGCTGCGAGAACAAGCGCTCCGCTATCGGCGCATGCAGGGCAGCGCATCGTCGCTTGCCGTGGAACTGCGCGGCGATGCACCGTTGTCTGCTCTGCTGCACGGCGTCGACATCGTCATCGACGCTCAAGACCGCTATCTTCAGGCACAGCTTGCGCGCAACGGCGTGGAGCTGATTCGCGGCCGCGCGGTCTTTTTGGATGCAAATCGTGTCGAGGTGCAACGCTTGGACGGTTCGCGAATCGTTGTGGGCGCGGCGCACATCCTGCTCGCCACCGGCTCGCGCCCAAGGCACGTCGCGAGCATCGCCGTGGATCATGAACATATTCTCGACAGCGACTCCATACTGAGCTTGTCGTACATACCGCGCTCCATGATCGTGCTGGGCAGCGGCGTGATCGCTTGCGAGTACGCATCCATATTTGCCGCACTGGGCTGCGCCGTCGCGCTCGTCGACAAGCCGCCGGAGCCGCTGGGATTTCTGGACGCCGCGCTGCGCGCAGGATTTCTGAGCGCTTTCCGAGCGATGGGCGGCCAATATCAGGGCGGCGCTGAAGTTGCCGGTGCACGCTTCGACGGTTTCTCGCAGGTGGAGGTGCAACTCAAGGGCGGCGCAGTACTGACCTCCGACATCGTATTCGCAGCATTCGGCCGCGTCGCCAACTTGGACGGCATCGGCCTGGACCGGCTGCAACTCGCCATCAGCAGCCGCGGGCATGTTGAAGTCGACGGGAGATTCGAGACCAATATTCCCGGGATTTTTGCAGCCGGCGATGCCATCGGTCCGCCCGCGCTCGCATGCGCAGCCGCGGACCAAGGTCGGCGGGCCGCCCTCGCGGCTCTAAGGCTGCCGCCGCCCGCCGTCACCAGCCTCGTCCCGAGCGGCGTGTATACGATTCCGGAGATCGCCTGCGTCGGCGTGTCGCAGAGCGAAGCCGCGGCGAAAAAGATCGACTTGATCGTCGGCCGAGCGGACTTCAGCGAGGTCGCCCGCGCCCACATTGCGGGCGAGCCCGTCGGATTCCTGGCGCTCTTGTGCGAGCGCAGTACGGCGCGCGTCCTGGGGTGTCAGGTGATCGGCGAGGGCGCCACCGAACTCGTCCATCTCGGTCAGGCGGCAATTGCGACGGGAGCAACCGCGGACTTCTTCATCGAACAAATCTTCAACTTCCCCACGATGACCGAAGCCTACCGAATCGCCGCCTTCGATGTCTTGAAGCAACGCTCGGCGCCGCAGACCGTGCATCTCAAGCTCGCGCACGCAGCGAGATAGCGGCGCGCTGCTCTACAGATTGCGAATCAGGATATCTCCGAATTCACTGCACTTGACCTCGGTTGCTCCGTCCATCTGGCGCGCGAAATCGTAAGTAACGGTCTTTTGGGCAATCGCCTTGTCCATCGCGCCGATAATTGCGTCGGCGGCTTCCAACCAACCCATGTAGCGCAACATCATTTCACCCGAGAGGATGAGGGATCCGGGATTCACCTTGTCGAGATCCGCGTATTTCGGTGCGGTGCCGTGGGTTGCCTCGAAGACCGCGTGGCCGGTCAAATAATTGATATTGCCTCCGGGTGCGATGCCGATGCCGCCGACTTGAGCGGCCAAGGCATCGGACAGATAGTCGCCGTTCAGATTCATGGTGGCGATGACGTCGAATTCATCCGGGCGCGTCAACACTTGCTGCAAAGTGATGTCCGCGATTGCATCCTTGATGATGATCTTGCCTGCCTTCTTGGCGGCATCCATCTGTGCATTGGCTTCTTGCTCGCCCTTGGCTGCCTTGATGCGTTCCCATTGTTCCCAAGTGAACGCCTCGCCTGAAAATTCCCGCTCCGCCACTTGATAGCACCAATTGCGAAACGCACCCTCGGTGAATTTCATGATGTTGCCCTTGTGCACGATCGTCACGCTCTTGCGTTTGTTGGCGACGGCGTATGCGACGGTGGCGCGAAACAATCGATCGGTTCCTTCCTTCGATGCGGGTTTAAGCCCGATGCCGCAGCTGTCGGGGAAACGTATCTTCGCGAACTGTTTTGGAAAGTTTTGCTTGAACAGATCGAGGAATTTCTTGGCCTCGGCCGTCCCCGCTTCGAATTCGATGCCGGCGTAGATGTCCTCGGTGTTCTCTCGGAAAATGACCATGTCGACCTTCTCGGGCGCCTTGACCGGGGAGGGCACGCCCTTGAACCAACGCACGGGACGTAAACATACGTACAAATCCAACAATTGGCGCAGCGCCACATTAAGCGAGCGAATGCCGCCGCCCACCGGCGTAGTGAGAGGTCCTTTGATCGAGATCAGGTAGTCGCGGCAGGCGGTGACGGTTTCATCGGGCAGCCATGTGTTATAGGCCTTGTTCGCCTTTTCGCCGGCGAATACTTCCATCCAGTGAATCTTGCGCTTGCCGCCGTAGACTTTTTGAACCGCTGCGTCGAATACCCGCACGCCCGCGCGCCATATATCACGGCCGGTGCCGTCGCCTTCGATGAACGGAATGATGGGTTGGTCCGGTACATGCAGTTTGCCGTTCGAGATCGTAATTTTCTCGCCGCCGGCAGGGACTTGCACGTGGACAGGCTTCGCGTCTGACATTCGCTTCGCTCCTATAAATTCAGCCGCAATGCTAGCATGCGCGACCGGACACGAAGCAGTGCGTACACTCAGATCAACCCCCGCGAACGACGGCTTCCGCATGCCCGCGGAATTCGAACGGCATTCAGGCTGTTGGATGCTCTGGCCGGAGCGCCCGGACAATTGGCGCTGCGGCGCCAAACCAGCTCAAGCGGTATTCACGGCGATCGCGACCGCGATCGCCGGCGGCGAGCCGGTGACTGTCGGCGTTTCGGCCGCGCAATTCCAGAATGCGCGCGCCCGGCTGCCGAGCGACGTGCGCGTCATCGAAATCAGCAGCAACGATGCGTGGATACGCGACTGCGGGCCGACTTTCGTCATCGATGCCAGGCGCCGGCGGCGCGGCGTCGACTGGACCTTCAATGCCTGGGGCGGTCTGCGCGGCGGCTTGTATTTCCCCTGGGATCGCGATGACGAAGTCGCGCAAAAGGTATTGGAAATCGAAGGCACCGACCGGTACCGGACCTCGTTCGTGCTCGAGGGCGGCGCCATCCATGTGGACGGGCAAGGCACCTGCTTGACCACCGAAGAATGCTTGCTCAATCCGAATCGCAATCCCGGGTTTACCCGGTCCGACATCGAGGAACAGTTGCGCCGCCATCTCGGCGTCACGCGCGTGATCTGGCTGGGCAAGGGCGTCTATCTCGATGAGACCGGCGGCCATATCGACGAGCTCGCCTGCTTCACCAGTCCCGGTCACGTCGCACTCACCTGGACTCTGGATCGCAAGGATCCGCAATACGAGATCTCTCATGACGCCTTCGAGCGCTTGAGAACGGCCCGTGATGCGCGGGGCAGAGAGCTGACCATCCATAAGATCCACCAGCCGGGACCGCTTTACATGACTGCAGAGGAAGCGGCGGGAATCGATCAGCGTGCCGGCAGCCGGCCGCGCAAGGCGGGCGATCGATTGGCGGCGTCGTACATCAATTTTTATATCGCGAATAGATGCGTCGTCATGCCGCTATACGACAAACGCCATGATGCCGCGGCCAAGCGTATGCTCAAGCGCTTGTTCCCCACCCGTACGGTGCTGGGTGTCGCAACCCGCGAGGTGCTGCTGGGCGGGGGCAATATTCACTGTATTACCCAACAAGTCCCCCTGGCGGCGGGCCGCTGATGTCTGCAAATGGAACTTTGCTGCGCGCACGCTCTCGAAAGTCTTTATTCTACGCAGCCTAATTCCCTCTTACGCCACAAATATTGGAAGCCGTAGTGCACTCATCGCCCGTTCGATACGCTCGTAAACTAGCATGCGCGCTCGTTTGCGCCGCCGCCATCATCGCCGCCGCCGGGTGCCATCGCAACAACACCACCAGCGGCTACGGCATCGGCTGGGTCACCTTGAGCGATACGCCCGGGGATTTCACCAGCTACAAAGTGAACGTCGACTCGGTGACCCTGACCGGCAAGGTTGTCGGCGTCATTACCGCAGTGTCCACGGTTGAACCCGTGGATTTCACGAAGCTCAACGATATCTCGGAGCTTTGGAGCGCGGCGAGCATTCCAAACGACACCTACGCGTCGGCCTCGATTGTTCTGGATTACACGAACGCGAGCATCTCGGTGATGGTCAATGGCGTCCCGACCAAAGCGAAGGTGGTGGACACGAAGGGTGCGGCCGTGACCACGCAGACGATCAACGTGACACTCGATAAAGGTCACCCTCTGGTCATTACGCCGACCTATGCATCGACCAACGCCCAGCGTCTCGCCATCGATTTCAACCTCGCCGCCTCGAACACAGTGAACACGGCGACCAGCCCGCCGACAGTGACCATCAAGCCTTTTGTGACGGTTGCCACCAGCGCGCCCGACACGAAACCGGTCAGGGTGCGGGGACCGCTGATCAACTCGAGCCTCGGTGCCAGCGCGACCGGCAGTGCGTCCGGCTCGGCCGGTACGTACACGGTGTACGTGCGGCCTTTCTTTGACGAGGTCGATAGCTTGGGATCGCTGACGATTTTCAACGGTGCGAATACGGTGTACAGCATCAACGGCAATACGTACATCGGCTCGGCGGGCCTCACCGCCCTGTCGCAATTGTCCGCCGGTACGACCATGACGGCGGCTTACGCCACCTACGTCCCGACGGCGACTCCTGCGACGACCGCAGGAGTGTTCAATGCGAACTTCGTGGTTGCCGGAAGCACGCTCGAGGACTTTTATACCCAGGGCCTCGAAGGCGATGTGATCGCGCGCAGCGGCAACACCTTGACGGTGCGCGGCTCGACATTGCAATTCAACAACGGCACCAGCCAGTACAACAACGCCGACGCCGTGGTCCTGGTCGGACCCGCCACCATCGTGACAGCGGAAAACAATACCACCCTGACCGGCCTCAACTACAATTCGATCGCAGCGGGGCAGCACATCATTGCTCGCGGTCTCTACAAACTGCCGGCTTCCGGCGTCGTGACCCTGGATGCCACCGGCTCGTCGAGCGCTAACACGGGATCGGTGCGTCTCATTTCGACCGAACTCTGGGGGACTCTGACGTCCACGGCGGCGGGAAGCCTGGTGATGAATCTGCAGACCATCGAGAATTGGCCGGTCAGCGATTACAATTTTACGGGGAATGGGCCCGCTCCGGTGACGCCTGCGAGCTTTACGGCAGCCACCGGCAGCCTCGCGGTCCCCACGGGCTTGGTCGCCGGCGATTCGGTGTGGGTCGACGGTGTTGTCGCGCCATTCGGCGCCGCTCCGCCGGATTTCAAGGCGTTTGCAATCACCTCTGAGTTGTCCGTCCCGGCCCGACTGCAGGTCGATTGGACCAGCACAGGCACGACGGCGCCGTTCGCCGCGTTGACGGCCACCGGGTTGACGATCGACCTTGCCAATGCGAATTTCAGCTCGGGCGTGATTCGCGTCGGATCCGAGAGCATCGACTTGAAGTCCCTGGCGGCAAGCCCGACGATCGTTCCGCAGACCGCGCCGGCCCCGTCCGCAGGCGTGCCCGCGGCGTTTCTGCCTTTGTTTGCCATCGGCAATCTATCGGCCGCGAACACCACCAGCATTTCCGTGTACAACGGCTTCTCGGACTTCGCGGCCCAGTTGCCCAAGTCGATTGTCGCGGCGACTCCGGCTCTGCACTTCGTGGCCACGGGCGTGTACAACCGCGGCAACAATACCTTTACTGCTTCCAGTATCGATGTCGTGAACTAAAAGGGAACCAAGCCCCCCAACATGGGGAAGCTCATCTTACGGATTGGACTGGCCTCGGCGCTCGCGGGGTGCTTGTGGTCGCCGGGATCTTGGGCGGACGCGCCACAAGCGTCGACTGATCCGGCGATTCGTCCGCGGATCTGTCTGGTGTTGTCCGGCGGCGGCGCGCGCGGCATTGCGCACATCGGTGTGCTCAAGATCCTCGAGGAATTGCAAATTCCCATCGATTGCATCGCCGGCACCAGCATGGGCGCCATCGTCGGCGGATTGTATGCAAGCGGCATGACTGCGCTTCAGATCGATGCCACCATGCGCTCGCTCGATTGGCAGGAGGCATTTCGCGATGCCCCGCCGCGCCGCGATCTCGCATTCAGGCGCAAACAAGACGACCGCAATTTTCTAGTTCGGCTGCCGCTCGGCTTGAAACACGGACAAATCTTGCTGCCGAAAGGATTCATTCAAGGACAAAAGCTGCAGGAGACGCTGCGTCAACTGACGTTGCCGTTCAGCAACAGCACGGATTTCGACCTGCTGCCCACGCCATTTCGCGCGGTGGCGACCGATTTGGAAACCGGCGATGCCGTAGTGATGGCCAAGGGCGATCTCGCGATCGCAATGCGCGCCAGCATGTCCGCGCCCGGCGTCTTCTCTCCAGTGGAATTGAACGGCCGGTTGTTGGTCGACGGCGGCTTGGCGGAGAATCTACCCGTCAACGTGGCGCGCGCGATGCACGCGGACGTGCTCATCGTATCGGACGTGAGCTTTCCGCTGCAGCCGCGCTCTGCGCTCGACTCGGCGTTGTCCATTTCCAACCAGATGCTGGCGATTCTGGTGCGCAAGGACTCCGATCACCAGAGGGCGTCTTTGAGCCCGCGGGACATTTTGATCGAGCCGAATCTGGGCTCGTCGACCGCGACGGATTTCACCGCTCCAACCGCCGTCATCGCCCGCGGCGAGAACGCGGCGCGCGATGCCGCAGCTCAGCTCTCGGCCTACGGCGTCGGCGAGACCGCGTACCGCGACTACCTCGCACGGCGCGCCACGCGCGAGCCGGGGCTGCCGGTCATCAAGTTCGTGCGCGTCGACCAACAGTCCAAACGCTATGAAAAAACCATCCGGGCGGAGATGCAGCCGCTGGTGGGCAAACCCCTAGACCTCGATCAAGTGGGCAAGCGCGTCACGGAACTCTACGGCCTCGGGAATTTCGAGACTCTCGACTATACCTTGGCCGACCAAGGCGAGGGCGCCACCAGAGAATCCGGCCTCGAAGTGCGGGCGCGGCGCAAGTCCTGGGGTCCCAATTACCTTCGTTTCGGATTGAACATCGAGGACGATTTCCAAGGCAACAGCCGCTACAATGCGGCAGCGCGTTTTGTCCTGACTGAAATCAACGAACTGGGCGCGGAATTGCTCACGGATGTGCAAATCGGCAGCGACCCCAAAGTTGTCAGCGAGTTCTATCAGCCGCTCGATGCCTCCAGAACCTGGTTCGTCGCGCCGAGCGCGCGCATCGAAGCTCGCGATCTCGGGGTTTACACCAAGAATCTCGAGGTGGCCGACTTTCGCGATCGCGAAGTGGAAGCCGACCTCGATGTCGGCCGCAACCTCGGCAACTGGGGCGAAATCCGCTGGGGATTGCATCGTACCAACGGCTTGACCCACGTGCGTTTCGGCGATGCGGCTTTGGTGACCCAGCAATACAACAATGGGGAGTACTTCTTCAAGTTCAGCTATGACCGCCTGGACAATGTGCATTTCCCGCGCGACGGCCAGACATTCAACGTCCAATGGGAGGGCAATCGCAACAATTTAGGCGCGGATGTCGCATCCGATCGGGTGCAGGCCGATTGGTTGATGGCGCGCTCTCGCGGTCGCAACACCCTGTTGATCTGGACTTCGGCGGGAAGCATTCTCGACGGCGACTACAAACCCACCGACCTGCCCGAATTCTATTCGTTGGGCGGATTTTTCAATTTGTCGGGTCTCGCACCGAATTCCTTGATCGGGCCGCACTATGCGATCGCCCGGGCTCTCTATTTTCGAAAGATCGGCCGCGGCGGCGAGGGATTTTTTGAGTTTCCCGCGTATATAGGCATGTCATTGGAGGCCGGCAATACCTGGGAGCACCGCGGCGACATAAGTTTTAGGTCGGCGCGCAAGGATGCGTCGGTATTCGTGGCATTCGACACATTTTTGGGGCCGGTATATCTGGGGTCCGGCTACGATGAGGTTGGCAGCGCAGGATTCTATCTATTTCTGGGCCGCACCTTTTGACGCGCGCAAACGCGTCGAGCGCAGGGGCCTAAAAATTGCGGCTCTCGGCGAGCTTTTCGACTTTTTCAAACACCAACGACGGTTGGTCGCCGATTCGCGAGTATTCGTGCTGGCGCGACATGTCCTCCAGGACGCGGTCGCGCTCCGCCGCGGTGAAAAACCAATGGGTCTTCTGCCAGTCGGCGCCGAGCAGCTTCGCAAACGGATCTCCGGTCTTGAGGCGCACCCGAATACCGTATGGACGCGGCAGCACCGGCAACGTGCGCACCAAGTTCTGAGCGTTTGCGATTCCCATGATGCGCGAAAGATAGCCGAATCGTGGGCAGGCTGCCAGCTGATTAGCGGCGGATTCGCATGCTAGACTCCGCCGCCTTCGTACGAGGTAACCGATGGCATCGTCTTATACGGCCTCCGACATCGAGGTATTGAGCGGCTTGGACCCGGTTCGCCGGCGTCCGGGCATGTACACCGACACCACGCGGCCGAATCATCTCGCGCACGAAGTCATCGACAATAGCGTCGACGAAGCGCTGGCCGGCTACTGTGAAAACATCAATGTAACGGTGTTCAAGGACGGTTCGTTGTCGGTCGAGGATGACGGCCGCGGAATGCCCGTCGATATTCACCCCAAGGAGAAGATCAGCGGCGTCGAATTGATCCTGACGCGGTTGCACGCGGGCGGCAAATTCAACGACAAGACCTACCAGCATTCAGGCGGATTGCACGGCGTGGGCGTCTCCGTCGTCAACGCATTGTCGAAGCACTTGGAGTGCTGGGTGCGCCGCGGCGGCAAGGAATACAACGTGAGTTTCGCGGGCGGGCGCCTCAAATCCAAGCTCGAGGTCGTGGGAGAAGTGCCGAAATCGAAAACCGGTACGACCATTCGGTTCTGGCCGGATTCGCAATACTTCGACACCGACAAATTCGCAATTCCGAAGCTCAAACAAGTGCTGCGCGCGAAAGCGGTCCTGTGCCCCAACTTGCGCGTCACGCTCGTCAACGAGCTCACCGGCGAGCGCGATGAATGGTTCTATACCGGCGGATTACACCAATACCTCGCGGAGGAATTGGGCAAGGGTGAATGGCTGCCGGCCGAGACTTTCTACGGCAAGCGCGACATCGACGGCGGTTCCCTCGATTGGGCATTTGCCTGGGTGCTCGAATCCGAGCACGGCATTACCGAAAGTTATGTCAATTTGATTCCCACGGTGGAAGGCGGTACGCACGTCAACGGCCTGCGGACGGGTGCCGCCGACGCGGTGCGCGAGTTCTGCGAGTTCCGCAATCTCGTGCCGCGCGGTTTGAAACTGACCCCCGAGGATGTCTGGGACGGCGTGAGTTTCGTGCTGTCGATGAAAATGCGCGAGCCCCAGTTCGCCGGCCAAACCAAGGAGAAGCTCTCTTCGCGCGAGTCGTCCGGGATCGTTCAGGGCGTGATCAAGGACGCGTTTGCCCTCTGGCTCAATCAGCATCCCGATCAGGGCGAGAAAATCGCCATGTTGGCCGTAGCCAATGCGCAGCAGCGCTTCAAGGACAGCCAGAAGATCGCGCGCAAACGCATCGTTGCGGGCCCTGCGCTGCCCGGCAAACTCGCCGACTGCGTGAGCCAGGATCCGGCGCGCGGCGAGCTGTTCTTGGTGGAGGGCGACTCGGCGGGTGGCTCGGCCAAGCAAGCGCGCGATCGCGTGACGCAGGCCATCATGCCGCTCCGCGGCAAGATCTTGAATACCTGGGAATCGGACACGGGCGAGATCCTGCAATCCCAGGAAGTCCATAACATCAGCATTGCCATCGGCGTCGAACCTGCCGCCGTCGATTTGTCGGGCTTGCGCTATCACAAGATCTGCATCCTGGCGGACGCCGACAGCGACGGGCAGCACATCGCAACGCTCTTGTGCGCCCTGTTCCTTCGTCACTACCGCCCGCTCGTGATGGCCGGACACGTGTACGTCTGCATGCCGCCGTTGTTCCGCATCGACGCCGGGAAGGAAGTAGTGTATGCGCTCGATGAGGCGGAACGCGAAAGGGCGTTGAAGCGCATTGCCGCCGAAAATCCCCGGGCCAAGCTGGTGGTGACGCGGTTCAAGGGCTTGGGTGAAATGAGCCCGCTGCAATTGCGCGAAACCACCATGGCGCCCCAGACGCGCCGGCTGGTGCAGATGACCATCGACGCACACGATAGTCCCGATCAAATGTTGGACATGCTGCTCGCGAAGAAACGCGCCGGCGACCGGCGCGAGTGGCTCGAGACCAAGGGTAATCTCGCGCGCATATGAAGGAGCAAGAGCTCAATTTCGAGGGCATCGAGCGCGAGCCTCTCAAGTCCTTCGCGGAGCGCGCCTACCTCGATTATTCGATGTACGTGATCCTGGATCGGGCACTGCCCCACTTGGGCGACGGCCTCAAGCCCGTGCAGCGGCGCATCGTCTACGCCATGAGCGAGTTGGGGCTGGCCGCCGGCGCCAAGCACAAGAAATCGGCGCGCACGGTGGGCGATGTAATAGGCAAGTTCCATCCGCACGGTGATTCTGCTTGCTATGAGGCCATGGTGCACATGGCGCAGGACTTCGCATATCGCTATCCGATCGTCGACGGCCAAGGCAATTGGGGTTCGACGGACGACCCAAAATCGTTCGCCGCAATGCGCTATACCGAATCGCGGTTGACGCGCTATGCAACGCTGCTGCTAGAGGAGCTAGGGGCGGGCACAGTCGACTGGACGCCTAATTTCGACGGTTCGCTGGACGAACCTTCGATGCTGCCCGCGCGAGTACCGAATCTGTTGCTGAACGGCGGTTCGGGCATCGCGGTCGGAATGGCGACGGACATTCCGCCGCATAACCTGCGCGAAGTCGTCAAGGCCTGCGTTGCGCTGCTCGACGACCCGGATTTGAGCACGCGCAAGATCATGGCGCATGTGAAGGGACCGGATTTGCCGACCGGCGCGGAAATCATTTCGCCCCGCGATGATCTGGTGCAGATGTACGACACGGGTTCCGGCAGTTTCAAGGCCCGCGCGACCTATAAAATCGAGGGCGGCGAAATCGTGATCGACGCGCTGCCGTTCCAGGTGTCCGGATCCAAGGTGCAGGAGCAGATCGCCGCCCAGATGCAGCAGAAAAAGCTGCCGATGGTCGAGGACCTGCGCGACGAGTCCGACCATGAGAATCCGACGCGGCTGGTCATCGTTCCGAAATCCAATCGCGTCGACATGGCGGCGCTCATGGCGCATCTGTTCGCCACCACCGACCTCGAGCGCAATTACCGGGTGAATCTCAACGTCATCGCCCTGGATGGACGGCCGCGGGTGATGGGTTTAAAGGAGCTCTTGCTGGAGTGGCTGCAGTTCCGCAAGTCCACGGTCACCCGGCGCCTGAACCATCGGCTCGCGAAATTGAACGCGCGGCTGCACATCCTCGACGGCATGCTGATCGCGTACCTGAACCTCGATGAAGTGATTCGCATCGTGCGCACTGAGGATCAGCCGAAGCCTAAGCTCATCAAGCGCTTCAAGCTGTCGGACGAGCAAGCGGAAGCGATACTGGAGACCAAGCTGCGGCATTTGGCTCGTCTCGAGGAGATGAAAATCCGCGAGGAGCAAAAAGAGCTCAGTGAAGAGCGTGCAGAAACCGAGGGAATATTGAAGAGCAAGGCGAAGCTCACCAGGCTGGTTCGAGACGAATTGACGACCGACGCCGAGGAATACGGCGATGAGCGGCGCACCCGCTTGGTTGAGCGCGAGGCCGCACAGGCCATTTCCGAGACGGAGCTCCTCACCAGCGAGCCCGCCACCGTCGTTCTGTCCCGCTTGGGGTGGGTACGGGCCGCGAAGGGGCACGACATCGATGTCCGCGCTTTGAGCTACAAGAGCGGGGACGAGTTCCAGGCCGCCGCCCGCGGCCGCAACCTGCAGCAGGCCGTTTTCATCGATTCCACCGGCCGGGCCTACAGTCTGGATGCGCATCAGCTGCCAGCGGCGCGCGGTTACGGGGAGCCCTTGTCGGGCACCGTCGATCCGCCCGACGGCGCCACTTTTGCGGCGGTTTTGATCGGCGAACCGGAAGATGTCTGGTTGCTCGCGAGCGATGCCGGCTACGGATTTGCCGTGAAATTGCGCGAGCTCTACGCACGCAACAAAAAAGGCAAGTCCATACTCAAGGTGCCCGAGAACGCACGGGTATTGCCGGCGCAACCGATCTCACAACCGACGGCGCTGGCGGTATTCGTCAACAACGACGGCGAAGTGCTGGCGCTGCCGACGGCGCAAATCGAAGAGATGGCCGCGGGCAAGGGACAGAACCTGTTCGGCATTCCGGGCAAGAAATCCGCGGACCGCGACGAATACTTGGTGGCCATGGCGGTGGTGGGGCCGGGCGAGGTCTTGACGATTTACAGCGGCAACAGCGCGCCGATGAAGCTCAAGTTCGAAGAGCTCAAACAGTTTCAGGACAAGAAGGGTCAGCGCCGCCAAAGATTCTCGCGCGCCTACAAGCAGATCGATCGGCTCGAGGTCGCGCCCCTATAGGCCCCGCCTACTACGCCGGTCCTAATGCCGGTCGCCCGACATGGTCACATCCTCGGGCGCATTGACGAAATATCCCTGGATGAATTCGATGCCAAGCTGCCACAGGACGGCCATGGTGTTCGCATCTTCCACTCGTTCGGCGACTGTTTCGATGCCTCGGCGCTTCGCCGCTTCAACGAGTCCCTTCACGCGCTGCTGCTGTAGATTGTTCGTCGACAATCCCTGCATCAACGATCCGTCCACCTTGATGAAATTCATGTCGATGTCGGCGAGCAGCTTCAAGGGATCGCGGCCGGTCCCGAAATGTTCCAATGCGAAGCGAAAGCCGAGCTTGCGCAGAGCTTCGGCCACGTCCTTCGTCTGCCGCACGTATTGATTGGCGAGATCCTCAGTCACCTGGATGCATATCCGCTTGGCGTCGATCTTGAGCGATTTCAGCTGGGTGTCGAGCCACGCAAGCAAGCTTTTGTCGAGCAGCGTGTCCTTCGACACGCGCACGAAAATGCAGGCCGCCTTGCGGTTGGCGGCAAACGACATCGACGCGCCGATCACCCAGCGATCGATGTTTTTCATCAAATCGTTGCGCTCGGCGGCAGCGATGAATTCCGCGGGCAGCACTTCTGTGCCTTGTTCGTCGAGCATGCGCACCAGCACGTCGAACATGCCTTTGTCTTCGCCGAGCAGGCTCGCAATCGGCTGCTGCACCAGCCGAAAGCGATTCTCCATCAGGGCGCTCTTGATGTGCTTGACCCAGATCTTGTCGTAGGCCTGCACGCGGGTGTCGGTATCGGATTTGTCCACGACGTACATCTGATTGCCGCCCAGCTCGCGCCCGCGGCGGGTGGCGCTGATCGCATCGGTGATGGCGGCTCCGACGTCGGGATTGGCGGCGGGCAGGAGTCCCAAGCCGACGGTTACCGTGGCCGACAAGGTCTTGTCCTCGATCCCGAACACATGCTCGTTCACGCGCTTCACGATATTCTCGGCCCAGGTCTCGACGTCGCGAACGGTCCCGCGCTCGAGCAGGATCAAGAAGCCGTTGCCGCCGAATCGGCCGCACAAATCCGTAGCCGTCATTTGCGGGCGCAACAGCTCGGCGATTTGCGCCATGAAATCCTCGCTTGCGAGCACGCCGATGGCATGCTGGATGTCGATGAAACGGTCGGGCTTGATGTGGGCGAACTGACGCACTCCGCCCTTCATGCCGTGGGCGCAACGTTCATGCACGGCGGCGATCAAATAGCGCTGCTGCAGAAAGCGTGTCGTGGCGTCGTTCTTGACTGCATCGGCGAGCTGTACTTCCAGATCGTGATCCTTCTTGTGCGTCGCGGATATCGCGATGCGAATCGCGGGTTCATTTTCGTAGTCAGCCTTGGTGAGAAGCAGCTTGAGCGCCAAGCCGGAGCCGTCCGAGAGCAGGGCGCGCACATTGAGATCGTGGCCCGACCACTTGCCCTGCAAGCAAGCCACGAGCGCCCCTTTGAGCGCAGGGTGCGTCTCCTGCTCGAATAGATCCATGAGCGGTGTGCCGGTAAGCGCGTCGTCGCCCGAATAGCCAAACAGTTCGAGCCACGCGCGATTCGCATCCACGATGATGCCTTCCTGGACATGCGTGATGGCATCGGCCGAACCTTCGAGAAAGTGCTGCAGCTGTTCCCGGTACTCGCGAGCCGACGACAACGTGGTCGAAAGCGCCCGTTCCAGCCGATAGGCCCGCAGCTCGCGGGTCGCAACCGATTGCAGGCGGCTGCGGTTGGCCAGCGTTACGACGTCCTGTGCGCCGAGCCGCATGGCCTCGGCAATAGCGGCCTCGTCGACATGTTCGCGCATGATCAAAACCGGCATACCCGGCGCGCTCGCTTGCTTGATCTTCATGAGCGAGGCCAGGTCGATTCCGAGCTCCTCGATGAATGCGATGAGCATTTCGGGATTGATCTGCGTAAGGGCATCCCCGAGATCGCGGGCGTCCGGCAGCCAGGTGCAATGCACCGGATGGCCGGCCTTGCGCAGGGTGCTGTTGATCGCCTCGACGTGGTCCTGCGACTTCGTCATGACGATCATTGGAACTGCTCCCTGTTCGGTCACGGGTCATAATCCTCTAAAAACGGGGTCCGAAGTGTAACACCAGGGATTTGTCGAATCTGGGACCGGCGTCTAAGGAGGCTGCCTAAAAATGGGCCGAATTGGCTAAGGTAGGGAGTTGCAGCTATCATACGCGCCCCCATGTCCGAGGCCTTCGATGGCGAGCTATAGCACGAACGAATTCAAGTCCGGTCTCAAGATCCTGATCGACGGCGATCCCTATGCGATCGTCGAGAACGAAATGGTGAAGCCGGGTAAGGGCCAGGCCTTCAATCGCGTCCGGGTGCGCAACCTGAAAACGGGCCGGACCATCGAACGCACATGGAAGTCCGGGGATACCGTGGAAGCTGCGGATGTGCTCGACACGGATATGCAGTACCTGTACAGCGACGGCGATTTCTATCACTTCATGGCGCCCGAGACTTTCGAGCAGCTCACGGCCTCCAAGGAGGCCGTCGGCGATGGCGCGCAGTGGCTGAAAGACGGCACGATTTGCGTCGTCACATTGTGGAACGGTGTTCCTTTACAGGTGACGCCGCCCCCGCATATGGAGCTTAAGGTCATCGAGACCGATCCCGGCGTTCGCGGGGACACCGCCACCGGCGGCTCGAAGCCCGCCAAGCTCGAGACCGGCGCCATGGTTCGCGTTCCGCTATTCATCAACGAAGGCGAGATTTTGCGCATCGATACCCGCACGGGCGAATATCTGTCGCGCGGCAAGCACTGATCGAAGAGATCAGCGCGGGCAGGCACGTGGTCCCGGGGCGACTTGACTTCGATGAAGGTCGCTACGAGCGCGCCATCCGGCGTCAGGCGTTGTCGATGGTGAAAGCCATGGCGTCGGCGAGTTGCGGCGCTCCGAGCGCAGTAGCGACCAAGCGATCGAAGCCCAATGCCACCCCGGCGCAATCGGGCAAACCCGCCTCCAATGCCGCCAGCAAATTCTCATCCAACGGCCGCTCCACTTGGCCGCGCGCGCGGCGCCGGCATTGATCCTCGGCAAATCGCGCACGCTGCTCGCGTACGTTCGCGAGTTCGTGAAAGCCGTTGGCTAGTTCAACCCCGTCGAGGTACAGCTCAAAGCGCGCCGCGACCGGCGGCGGCCCCGGCTTCAATCGTGCCAGCGCAGCCTGCGACACCGGGTAATCGCAAATAAAGCACGGCCGCTCGAGCCCTAGGCGAGGACCGACGACGAGGGCCATCAAAAGGTCGAGCTTGGCGTCGCGGTCCAGGTCGGCTTGACAAACGATGCGATGATGCTGCGCCGCTTCGGTCAGCTCGCCATCGCTTGCGCTGTGGGCATCCACCCCGGCGTGGCGCCGCAACGCAGCCGAATAGCTTAGGTGTTCCGCCGGCCCCAACTCCCGATAGGGCGCCAGCATGTAGCCGAGCAACGCTTCGACCTCGTTCATGAGGGCCGCGTCGTCGAATCCGACGCGGTACCACTCGATCAGGGTGAATTCGGGATTGTGCCAGCGGCCGCGCTCGGCGTCGCGAAACACCTTGCAGACCTGGTAGATATCGCCGCTGCCCGCCGCCAGCAATCGTTTCATGGCGTATTCAGGCGAGGTGCAAAGATAGACCGCTGCCGGCATGCCGGCGACCTGCGTCGCCAACGATTCGATTTGCGGATCGCTCACTGCCGCTCCGCTCAAAATCGGGGTATCGACTTCCAGGACGCCGCGTTGGGCGAAGAATTGGCGCACAGCGCCCAACATCGCGGCGCGCCGAACGAGCGCGCTCGAAGATGCGGTCGGATGCCAACTCATTCGATGATGCCGAGCGACTGCCCAATCCGGACGGCGCTGTCCGCCCGCACCTCGGACCGCCAGCGCGCGCGTTTCCGTTCGAACAACAAGATTACCGTCGAACCCATGTTGAAGCGGCCGAGTTCGGCGCCTTTCTCCAACATCATCGCCGGCGCCGGCAACCTGGTGATCACGCGCCGTGACCCGGGTGCAATGTCTCCCGCCCACACCGTGGCGATGCTGCCCACGTTGAGCGCTCCCACCAGCACCAGCGCGAACTGACCGAAGGCTGCATCGAACAGCGTCAAGACTCGTTCGTTGCGCGCGAATAGGCTGGGAACATACTGCACCGTCACGGCATTGACGCTGAACAGACGGCCGGGAACATAAACGGTCTCCCTGAGCACCCCGCGAAGCGGCATATGCACGCGGTGATAATTGAAAGGCGCGAGATAAATCGTCGCAAAGGAGCCGCCTTCGAAGCGGCTCGCCCAGGGCTGTTCGGCGAGCAGCTCCGCGAGGCGATAATAGCGGCCTTTCGCCTGCAGCAGCTGGCCGCTGTCGATCGTGCCCACCGCGCTGACACATCCGTCGACGGGACTTGCGATGGCCTGCGCCTCGAGCGCGATCGGGCGGGCGCCGTCTTTGAGCGCGCGCGTGAAGAACTCGTTGAAGCTGCCATAGCGATACGGATCATTCTCGACAGCCTCCGTCATGTCGACCCGGTAAAGCTTGAGAAACCCCCCTATGAGCAGATTTTTGAACCACTCGGCGCGCACTCGCGTCGCCGCCAGCACCAGCCGTGAGAGTGCGTGCTGAGGCAGAAGATATTGAAACCAAACGAACAGGCGGCCGCCAGTGCTCATGCGCGTCCGGCCAACATGCCGCGGGCGGACACAATGCGCTGGAAATCGCTCCGCAAGGCATCCGCGGTGAAAGGGCCCGTCAGAATCGCCGCGAGCCGTCCGTCCGGATCGAGCACGAAAATTGCGGCCGAATGATCGATCGTGTAATTCCCGTCGGAGGCCGGCTGGATTACCACGCCGACACCCAACTTTTTCGCGACCGCCTCGATTTGAGCCTGGTCGGCAGCCGTCAGACCGATGAATTCCCGATCGAAATACGGCACATACTTCGACAGCTGCGCCGGGGTATCCCGTTTGGCGTCGACCGACACGAAGATCACCTGGGGCAGCACTGCAGCCTTGGCGGTACGCAAGCGCTTTTGCATTGCGGCCAATGTGGTAAGCGTCGTCGGGCAAAAATCCGGGCAATTCGTATAGCCGAAGAACATCAGGGACCAGTGACCGCGCAGATCGGCGGAGCCGAAAGCCTTACCTTGATGGTCGATCAGGCTAAAATCCGGCAGCTCGCGGCTCGGCGCGAGATAGGTCCCCGTAATCAGATCGACCGCAGCCGGAGGGTGACGCCAAATGAGCGATGCGGCGATGCCCGCGATCCCGACGGCACACACGAGTATGAAGGACAGGAATTTCGGTTGAATTGCCATGCCCCGATTATCCCATACAGCCGCTAAAATCGCCGGCGGCGCCGCGCGGCGTGGTGCCCGCGGCGCCTCCCTTGAAACCGTGGGAGTCGCCATCGACCGGGTGGCACGTGCGCTCAAATCGGCCCGCGTGCATTTTGGTCACGGCACCGACAATGCGCGCGACGAGGCGGCCGAATTGGTGTTCTTTGCCGCGGGCCTTACGCATGACTTGGGCGTGGAGGCCTACGGCAAAGAGCTGAATGCGCGCCGGGCAGCGCGGGTCGGTGAATTGCTCGAGCGGCGCATCCGCGAACGTGTGCCACTGCCTTATCTCACGCATCGCGCCTTCTTCGCGGGCCTTGAATTGTACGTCGACGAGCGTGTCCTCGTGCCGCGCTCGCCCATTGCCGAACTCATCGTGCAGCGTTTTCAGCCCTGGGCAGATGCGCGCCGCGTGCGCCGGATTCTGGATATCGGCACCGGCTCGGGAGCGATCGCCGTGGCCTGTGCGGAGGCCTTCCCCAAGGGGAAAATTGACGCCGTCGATGTGTCTGCGGCCGCCCTTCAGGTGGCTCGCCGCAATGTGCGCCGATTAGGTCTCGAAGGGCGCGTCAGGATCTTGAAATCGGACTATTTCGACGCCGTGAGGGGCCGCCGTTACGATATCATCGTGAGCAATCCGCCCTATGTCGGGCGCGCGGAAATGCGCCGGCTGCCGCGCGAGTATCGGCACGAACCGCGGCTCGGTCTTGAGTCGGGGACCGATGGACTCGATTCGGTGCGGTCGATTTTCGCCGCCGCGCGCCGGCATCTGCGCCGCGACGGCATACTGGTCGTGGAAGTCGGCAATACCGAAGACGCGTTGCTGCGCACCTTTCCAAGGCTGCCGTTTGTCTGGCCGGAGATTACGATGGGCGGCGGCGGCGTATTTTTACTGCGGGCACGGGACTTTGACGGGGAGTTCCAAGGGACATTGGGAAACTAGCGCGTGGCAGGCAATACTTTCGGTCGCATTTTCACCGTGACGAGCTTTGGGGAGAGCCATGGCCCCGCCCTCGGCTGCGTCGTCGACGGCTGCCCCCCAGGAATGGCGCTCTGCGAGGCGGACTTGCAAGCGGACGTCGAGCGCCGGCGCCCCGGGACCTCGCAGTACACCAGCCAGCGCCGCGAGTCCGATACCGTGCGCATTCTCTCCGGTGTGTTCGAAGGCAAGACCACCGGCACCCCGATCGGCCTTCTGGTCGCCAACGAGGATCAGCGCTCGCGCGACTACGAGAAGATCAAGGATCGTTTTCGGCCCGGTCATGCCGACTACACCTACACCCAAAAGTACGGCTTTCGCGATTATCGCGGCGGCGGCCGATCTTCGGCACGCGAGACGGTTATGCGCGTGGCGGCCGGTGCGATTGCGCGCAAGTACTTACGCGAGCGGCTGCAAGTCAGCATCCACGGATACCTTGCGCAGATGGGTCCTTTGGTGCTGCAGCCGGTGGCCCCGGCCAGCGCCTACGATAATCCTTTTTTCTGCCCGGATCCGAGCCGCGTCAAAGAGCTCGAGGAGTTCATATGGGGCATCCGCGAGGCCGGGGATTCGATCGGCGCGCGAGTGACCGTCATCGCCACGGGCGTGCCTCCGGGATGGGGAGAGCCCGTGTTCGAGCGGCTCGACGCGGACCTTGCGAGCGCCATGATGGGCATCAATGCCGTGAAGGGTGTCGAGATCGGCGCGGGATTCCGCGCGGTCGAGCAGCGCGGCTCCGAACATCGCGATGAATTGACGCCCCGCGGCTTCAAGAGCAATCATGCAGGCGGGGTGCTCGGCGGCATTTCCTCAGGCCAGGACATCGTCGTGAGCCTCGCGCTGAAGCCGACGTCGAGCATCACCATGGCCGGCGAGACCATCGACATTCACGGTAACCCTACGCAAGTCGTCACCACCGGTCGGCACGATCCGTGCGTCGGTGTTCGCGCCACGCCGATCGCCGAGGCAATGTTGGCGCTCGTGTTGATGGATCACTATCTGCGGTTTCGCGCCCAGTGCGGGGATGTGGTTCGCACGACACCGGTCATCACGGCTCGAAGCGAATGAGCATTTCGCCGCCGAGTAAGAGATCTTCGTTGCGCATCGCCGTGGTCGGCGTCTCGAGCCTCATCGGCGAAGCGGTGATCGACGAGCTGCGTGCGCGAAAAATACCGTTTGCCGAATTACATGCGCTCGACGACGAGCGCAATGTCGGCCGGCCGCTGAGCGAGGCGGAGGGCGCGGACCAAGGCAAGACGCCGGCGGTGAGCGACATCGCCGGTTTCGATTTTTCGCGCGTCGACCTGGCTTTCTTTTGCGGCCGCTCGACGCTGTCGGAGCGCTACGCCGAAGCCGCTGCCGAGCAAGCATGGGTCATCGACGGCTCAGCGGCGTTTCGAATGCGCGCCGATGTTCCGCTGGTGGCGGCGGATGTCAACCCTGAAGTCCTCGATGCCGTAGGTGCCCGGGGTCTCATTGCGCTGCCGGGAAGCGCCAGCGTCGCGCTGGCCACGGCCCTTGCACCGTTGCATGCGCTGGCCGGCCTCGAGCGCGCCGAGGTCGCGACGTATCAAGCGGTATCCGGCAGCGGGCGCGGAGCCATGGATGAGCTGGCCGGGGAAACCGTGGCCATGCTGAGCGGCAAGAAGGCGAGGGGACGCGCCTTTGGCCGGCAGATCGCCTTCAACGTGATTCCGCAGGTGGATACCCTGGAAGCGGACGGAGTCTCGCGCGAGGAGCGTCGTTTATGGCAGGAAACCCGGCGCGTGCTCGACCTGCCGAACTTAGGGATAAACGCGACCGCAGTTCGCGTGCCGGTGTTCTTTGGGCATAGCCTCGCGGTGCATGCCACGTTCACGCGCTCGTTGAGCGTGGCCGAGGCCACCGCGGTGCTGCAACGCGGCACGGGACTTCACGTCATCGACGCGGATTCGAGTGCGGAATTTCCGACCCCGGCCGCATTGGCAATCGCGCCCGATAAGGTATATGTAGGCCGGGTGCGAGCCGATATGACCCGTGACCGCGCTCTAAATTTTTGGATCGTGGCTGATAATGTTCGGAAATGTGCGGCACATAACGCAGTTTCTGTGGCCCATATTTTGGTAAATAGACCCCAGTAAGATATAGTTATTGGCTTATGTAAAAGGCAAGTGAGAATTCGATTCCAAGCTCCTATTGCACAATGAACTTTACCCGCTTGCCCACCAGATTCCTGGGAGTAGAAATGTCCGTGACGATGCCTCGCCTAATGCTGCTGGCGTGCCTGCTGTCCACGTCCTTTTTGAGGCCGTCCTCCTCTTGGGCGCTCGGCCTGGGTGAGATCCATTTGAATTCGGCGCTCAACGAGCCGATGAACGCGGAAATCGACCTGATTGCGGCCTCCCCGGACGAATTATCCGCCCTGCGAGCCAGCCTTGCGGGCCGCGAAGCATTTACTCGTTACGGCATCGATCGCCCGCCTTTCCTGTCCACGCTAACCTTCAAGGTGGGCAAGGGTAAGGATGGCCGCGACGCGCTGCTGGTGCGTTCCTCGGATGCCATCCCCGAGCCGTTCGTGACGTTTTTGGTCGACGTGAATTGGGCCCGCGGCCATCTGATGCGCGAATACACGGTATTGCTGGATCCCCCGGTGTACACGCCCGGAGAAACGGCGAGCAGCGCGGCTCCGGTCACTGCGCCGACCGTTGCCGCACCGGCGCGCCGGACCGCACCCGCACCCGGCGCGACCCCGTCGCCGGTCAATCGCACGCCGGGCACCGGCTCCGACAGCGCCGCGCCAGTCGGCGGCTCCAGCTATCACGTGAGCCAAGGCGACACGCTGACCAAGATCGCGCGAAGCCTGCACGCAGGCGCGCCCGTGAACGTCGATCAAACCATGATGGCGGTGTATCGCGCCAATCCCGATGCGTTTGGCGGAAATATCAATATTTTGCGCCGCGGCGCGGTACTGCGTATCCCCGGCGCCGATGAAATTGCCGCTTTGAATCAAACCGAGGCGATGAGCGAAGTTCACCGCCAGATGAATGCCTGGCGCGATAGTGGCGCCGCAGCCACCGGCGGACACCTTCGCTTGGTAACTCCGAGCGGCGGCGGCGCTACCGGCACCGGCGAGTCGAACGCTGCCAACGCGGAAGCCCAAGCGCTCAAGGATCGCGTCAAGGATCTGGAAGCGCAGCTCGCGGCGTCGCATCGCTTGATCGATATCCGAAACAGCGAGCTGAGCGCCCTGCAGCGCAAGCTCGGCGTGCCGCCCACGGCGCAGACACCTGTGCCGACTCCGGCGCCGGCACAAACACCGGCACCGACTCCGGCCCCTCAGACGGCTCCCCCGCAAACGACTACCGCACCCACTGCGGCGGCGCCACCGCCGCCCGCTCCCCCCGCATCAACGCCGTCGGCTCCGCCGCAGTCGGCGGAAAGCACATCGCCGCCTGTTCCGGTGCCTGCGCCTGTGCCCGTCAAGAAAAAGCCGGTCGTGGCAACTCCCGAATCGGGGTCGTGGATTGACTGGGTGGCGGCGAACTGGTGGGTGCCGGCCGCGGTGATCATCGCCCTGATCGTCGTGCTTGCCTTCGCGGCCTGGCGGCGCAGACAAGACGGCATGGCCGATCTGAATCGGCTGGACGCGACCGACATTGCCGGAGTCCGCGATCCGACCGTCAGACCCCAGGGCGTGCGCAAAGGCGACGATTCGTTCGTGGTCGAGGAATCCGGTGAACATCGATTACCGGATTTCGACGAGGCGCCCGATCGGTTGCGCGATACGCACACCGATATCAAAGCGCCCGATGACACGATGTCGAGCGAGAGTGCGGTCAACCTCGATCAGGGCGATCCTCTGGCCGAAGCCGATTTTCACATGGCATACGGACTGTATGACCAAGCGGCCGATCTGGTGCGAATTGCGCTCGAGCGCGAGCCGGATCGGCGCGATCTGCGCCTGAAGCTGCTCGAGATCTATTTCGTTTGGGGCAACAAGGATGCCTTCCTGCAGACGGCGAAGAGCTTGGAAGCGACGCGCGACCGTGCTCCCGCGGGCGAGTGGGACAAGATCGTCATCATGGGCAAACAAATATGCCCCGACGATCCGATGTTCGCGTCGACCGCGGGCAGTGGCCGCGGCGCGGGCGCCCTGGTCGACCTCAATCTCGAAGGCGGCGAGAACCGCGTCGATATCGACTTGTTCGGCGATCCGGAAGGCGAACACGGCCGAGCGGATCACGCCAAGGAAAGCGATATGGCGGCAACCGGCGAGTCGCCCTCCATGCGCGCCGGATCCGATCTCGACTTTACCTTGGATACGCCGGAGCGCGGCGCCGATGAGTCCCCGACTCGCGAAATGGCGCCCCGTGATGAGCCTACGGTCGAGTCCGAACTGATGAATTTCGCGGATGCGCCAACGGCCGAATCGCCGGCTTTGAAGTCCAACGACACATACGACCGCATTTCCTCGAAGTTGCCGATCAAGGCGGACCAGACAGCCGAGGTGTCGATCGACGATCTGGGCCTGGATCTCGACCACCTGGAGGAGACTGGCTCGCCAGCCGCAAGCGGCTCGCATCTTGAAGAGACCGATCATCCCGCCGACGCGCCGACGATGGTCGCCGGCCTCGATGAGAAGTCGCGGCGCATGATGGCGGAAGCGGAGAGCCGCTCGCGCGATCGCGACCTGACCGAACTGGAACGCGAACTGGAAGCTTCGTTCGTCGCGGACCTAGGCTCGGATCACGACGAAATCAAAACCGCAGTGCTGGGGCCGGAGTCCGCGCCCACCGTTCAAATGCCGCGCGAATTCGACGCCAGCCCGACGTCGCGCTTCAAGACTCCCGAGTTCTCCGACGTCGCGGATGCCGAGAAAGTGGATGTCGATTCCACCTCGAGACTGCGTGGCCTCGGCGCCCTCAGCGGCGACAGCATCGACTTGGATTTGGACCGGCTTGCGAGTGCGCTCGGAAGCGGCGATACCGTCGAGCAGCCGCGTGCGGAAGATGAGGTCTTCTCGACGGAAGTTTTCGAGGCCAGCCAGCGCAGCCGCCGCGTCGATCTCGACGTGGGGGACGCGATGAATGGCGCCGAGGCGCCGACCAACAAGCTGACGGCGATCAACGCGACGAATCGCACCACCAAGCTCAAGACCGACGATGAGGTGCTGCCGGAATTGGAACCGGTGACCATGAGCGAGGTCGGCACCAAGCTGGACTTGGCGCGGGCGTACATGGACATGGGCGATCCGGAAGGTGCGCGCAGCATTCTCGAGGAGGTCGTGCACGAAGGCTCGGCCAGTCAGAAACAGGAAGCCCAGCGCCTGATCGAGACTCTGCCCGGCTAACGTGACGGCCTCTGGAGCAGAGGTCACGGGCCGCCGCGTCGCCGCCGTCGTAGAGTATGACGGCACCGACTACGCCGGATGGCAGTCGCAGGAGCACTCGGCATCCATCCAAGACGCCGTGCAGGCGGCGATATCGTTCGTGGCCGGCCATCCGATCGTCGCCATCTGCGCCGGGCGCACCGATAGCGGCGTGCACGCGACCGGCCAGGTCATCCACTTCGATACCGACGCCGTCCGCACGCCGCGCGCCTGGGTGCTCGGCTCCAATACCAAGCTCTCACCTGCGATCGCCTTGCAGTGGGCGGGGGAAGTGACCTTTGGATTTCACGCGAGGCACCAGGCGACTCGCAGGATCTACCGCTACTGCATATTGAACCGCAGCGCACGCTCGGCGCTGCAGCGCATGCGCGCTGCCTGGATTCATCGCCCGCTCAACGAGGCGGCCATGCACGCCGCGGCGCAGGCACTGATCGGCGAACATGATTTTTCCGCCTTTCGCTCGGCCGAATGCCAGTCAAAAACCACGGTTCGACGCGTCGATCGGATCGAGGTGCGGCGCGAGGGCGATTATCTTTGGCTGGAGATCGCGGCGAACGCCTACCTGCATCATATGGTTCGCAACATCGTGGGGACGCTGCTTGCCGTACAGAGCGAATCGGACCCGGCGGCGGCGATGACGGCAGTCCTGACCAAAGGCAATCGCCGCTTTGCCGGCGCCACCGCCCCTGCCGCCGGCCTATACCTGTGGCGGGTCGAGTACCCGGCCGTCTACCGCATCCCGTCGCCGCAACTTGCGCCTTGGTCAGGTCCCGTGCTGCCGCCGGCGGGCTTATTGGGCTAGACTAGCGCATGTCCTGGTTCGAGCGAATTGTCCCGTCGCGTATCAAGACCGAGCGCCGTACGCGTTCGGTGCCGGAGGGATTGTGGACCAAGTGCCCCGCCTGCGATGCGGTGCTATACCGCGCTGAGATCGAGCGCAATTTGCATGTGTGCCCAAAGTGCAGCCACCATATGCGAATCAACGCCCGCGAACGGCTGTCTAAATTTCTCGATACCGGATCGACCACCGAGCTTGCGCTCAAGGTCGAACCCGAGGATCCCCTCAAATTCAAGGATTCGAAGCGATACAAGGATCGGCTCGTTCAAGCGCAGAAGCAGACCGGTGAACGCGACGCGTTGATCGTGATGGCGGGAAAATTGGCCGGTTTGGATGTGGTCGCGTGCGCGTTCGAATTCCGTTTCCTCGGCGGCTCGATGGGCTCCGTGGTGGGCGAAAAATTCGCGCTCGCAGTGGAGCACGCGCTCGAACATCGCATGCCGCTCATCTGTTTCTCAGCGAGTGGCGGTGCGCGCATGCAGGAAGCACTGTACTCGCTGCTGCAAATGGCGAAGACCAGTGCCGCGCTCAAACGCTTGTCGGAAGCGCGCCTGCCCTACGTTTCGGTCATGACCGATCCGACCACCGGGGGCGTTTCCGCGAGCCTCGCCATGCTGGGCGACATCAACGTCGGCGAACCAAAGGCCCTGATCGGCTTTGCCGGTCCACGCGTGATTCAGCAGACAGTGCGCGAGACCCTCCCGGAAGGGTTTCAGCGCAGCGAGTTTCTGCTCGAGCACGGCGCGCTCGATATGATCATCGATCGGCGCGAACTGCGCGATCGCATCGGCGCGATGCTGCGCCTATTGACCGCCAAAGAACCCGCCGCAGCACCTGCCGCAGCATAGGGGCCTGTGTGAGTACTCCTAAGGTCGGCCGCGCCAAGCGGAGTCTCGAGCAATGGTTGGCCTACCAGACAGCGGTGCACCCTCAGGCGATAGATCTCGGACTGGATCGGCTACGGGAGGTCCTTAACCGCTTGGGCTGGCAGCAGCCGGCGGTCCCCGTGATTACCGTAGCAGGCACCAACGGCAAAGGCTCGGTGAGCGGCTATTGCGCGGCGATCATGGCGGCTGCGGGCTTGCGAGTCGGCACATTCACTTCGCCGCATCTGCGCGACTATCGGGAGCGCGTCAGAGTGCATGATCGCCTCGCCAGCGCCGACGAGCTGGTATCTGCGTTCGAGCGCATCGAGGCCGCGCGCGCCACGGTGGGATTGACCTTCTTCGAGTTCAACACCCTCGCGGCACTGTTGGTATTCGACGCGGCGCAGCTCGATGTGTGGGTACTTGAGATAGGCATGGGCGGGCGCTTGGATGCCGTCAATGTGGTCGATCCCGACGTCGCCGTGGTGGTGAGCATCGGACTCGATCATCAGGAGTATCTTGGCACGACCCTTGAGGCCATCGGCCGCGAGAAGGCCGGTATATTCCGCCGCGGCCGTCCGGCTGTACTCGGCAGCAACGACATGCCGGCGGTCGTCGAAGAAACCGCTCGCAAGGTCGGCGCTCCGCTCAAGCGTCTGGGAAAGGAGTATGCGTACGCGCACGAGGGTGCAATCTGGCACTTTCGCGGTAGCCGTTGGAATTTGCCGCAGCTGCCTCCGCCGGCCCTGATGGGCGAGGCACAATACGCGAACGCAGCGACCGCCATCGCCGCTCTCGAAGAGATCGATGCGCGTCTGGCAATTCCTGCCGCGGCGGTGGCGCGGGGGCTTCGCGAGGTAGACCTGGTCGCGCGCTTTCAAGTGATCGTGCCCACTGCTTCCCCTGGACCCACGTGGATCTTGGATGTCGCGCACAATCCGGCCGCGGCTCGAGTGCTTGCGCGCAACTTGCGCGACCATCCGAGCGCGGGCAGGACCCTCGGCGTGTGCGGGATCTTGGCCGACAAGGACGCGGCGGCGGTTGTCGCGGAATTGCGCGACTGCATCGATGCCTGGTGGTGCGTTACCACTGACGGCGAACGAGGCCGCAGCGGCGCTTCGTTGGCACGGATGATCGAGGAGAAGGTCGCGGCGCCTGTCCAAGCGGCGGACAGCGTCTCCGCCGGATGCACGGCGGCATTGGCAAATGCAAAGCCTTTCGACCGAGTCGTCGTCTTCGGCTCGTTTCACGTGGTAGGACCCGCCCTCAATTGGCTCGAGGCTAACGACTTGCTGCCGCCGGCCGCGCTTCCCGAATATACTGCGGCGCCCTGAGTACGCTGCGACATAGGCCCTTGGCAAGATATTTGAAAATTCATGACCGTTGAGCTCACACCCCATGTCCGCATGGCCTGTGCCGATGCGCTGCGATTGGTGGCGGCATGACCGCCGACGATCGCCGGGTCAAGGAGCGCCTGGTCGGCGCTTCGATTTTGCTGCTGCTCCTCGTGTTGATCGTGCCCGAATTGCTATCGGGCCCTGCGCTGCGGGCGCCGACCGGTCCGCGGCTGCCCGCGAGCGCGCCGGAACCGGTTCGCAACATCACCGTCGACCTGGCGACCAGCAAGGCGCCCGCTGTGGATCCTTCCGTCGAGGCTGCCGGTGCATCGATTGCCCAGCCGCAGGAGACGCGGAGCGCGGCAGTCGACGCTCCCGCGGACGCCTCACCCTCCGGCGTATCGCCTGCCGAAGCGCCTCGCGTCACAGTCCGGCCGGCGGCGGCTGCGTCCCGAGCAGCCTTGCCTTCTCCACGGCTTGAAACGAGGGCAGCGGGCCCCACATCGCCACCACCTGCGTCAAAACCGACGACTGCGGTAGGTGCCTGGGCGGTGCAACTGGGCAGCTTCGCCAGCCGCGCCAACGCCGATAAATTGATGCGCCAACTGAAGGCTCAGGGCTTTCAGACCTATGTGGTATCGGGCGGCTCAGGCCGCTCTGTGCGATATCGAGTGCGAGTAGGCCCGCTGACGGATCGCGGCGCGGCTACGCAGGCGGCCACAAAACTGAAAATGCTGGGACATGCCTCCAGTTTCGTGCCTCCGGCACGTTGATTTGCGGTTTGTGACATTCGTTTCACGGCGGCGGCTCGGGGCGCTGCTAGAATGCAGGCTTGGACCGGGAGTTGGGGCGATAACCTTGGGATTCATAAGGGTGGCCGTTTGACCGGAGCCGACGTCCTAATACTTTTGGTTCTGTTGGGTTCGACCATCATTGGGTTATTGCGCGGCTTCGTGCGCGAAGCCGTATCCGTCGTTTTTTGGATCATCGCCATTTGGGCGGCGTGGAAATTTGGCCCCAGCGTTGAACCTCATCTGGGCGGCGTGCTCGCCGATCCCAATATCGCGCCATGGGTCGGACGCCTCGTGATACTCGTGCTCGTCCTCTTGATCGGTTGGGTCGTGGGGATGCTGCTGAGCTACTTCACGCGCACCTTAGGGCTGGGGGCGATGGATCGCGTCATCGGGCTCCTGTTCGGCATATTGCGCGGCATGGTGCTCGTGGGCTTGATGACCATCGGTGCCGAGTTGCTGCACTTGAACCAGGAAGAGTGGTGGAACCGGTCGAAGCTGGTTCCTTACGGTGAAACGGTAGGCGATTGGCTGCGGGCCATGGTCGGCGAGAAAGGCGACCCTTGGGCCAAGCTCGAGCGCCTGACCGGAGTCAAAGTCAGACCCAAGTAGGGCGGAGGTCCTTCATGTGCGGAATCATCGGAATGGTAGGCGTGAGCGCGGTCAATCAGCGCATCTACGATGCGCTGACTGTGCTGCAGCACCGCGGTCAGGATGCCGCGGGCATCATGACCTCCGTAAACGGCGAACTCTTCATGCGCAAGGATTCCGGACTTGTGCGCGATGTGTTTCAGCAGAAGCACATGCTCAAGCTCAAGGGCAACATAGGAATCGGTCATGTGCGCTACCCCACGGCCGGCGCCGAAAGCGCCAACGATGCGCAGCCGTTCTACGTCAACTCGCCGTACGGCATTTGTCTCGGCCACAACGGCAACCTGACCAACTCGCGCGAGCTCACCGAGGTGTTGGTGCGCGAAGACCGCCGCCATCTCAATACCGGTTCCGACTCCGAAGTGCTGCTCAACGTGTTGGCCTCGGAGCTGCAGCGCGTCGGAACGCCCCGCGTTACGCCGGCTGATATTTTCGCCGCCGCAAACGCCGTGTATCGCCGATGCCGCGGCGGGTACGCGGTGGTCGCGATGGTCATCGGTCATGGAATATTGGGTTTTCGCGACCCGAACGGCATACGTCCGTTGGTAATCGGCAAACTCGAGACCAAGAAGGGCACCGAATGGATGCTGGCATCCGAAAGCGTTGCCCTGGATATGCTGGGATTCGACATGGTGCGCGATGTGGCGCCCGGCGAGGCGGTGTTCATCGACGAACAAGGCCGCTTTTACGCGCAGCAATGTGTCGCGATGGCGCGCCACACGCCCTGTATTTTCGAGTACGTGTATTTCGCGAGACCGGACTCGATCATCGACAATATCTCGGTATACAAGGCGCGGTTGCGCATGGGCGAGCGCCTGGCCGATAAAATCAGGCGCGAACGCCCCAACCATGACATCGATGTGGTCATACCGATTCCCGACACGAGCCGCACCAGCGCCGTGCAGGTCGCGCAGCTGCTTGGCGTCAAGTACCGCGAGGGCTTCATCAAGAATCGCTACATCGGCCGTACCTTCATCATGCCCGGTCAGGAGCAGCGCTCGAAGTCAGTGCGCAGCAAGCTAAATGCCATCGATCTGGAGTTCCGCGGCAAAAATGTACTGCTGGTGGATGATTCGATCGTGCGGGGCACAACATCCGCGCAGATCATCGACATGGCGCGCGAAGCAGGCGCCAAGAAAGTGTATTTTGCATCCGCAGCGCCGCCGGTTCGATATCCCAACGTGTATGGCATCGACATGCCGGATGCGTCCGAACTGGTGGCCGCGGGCCATACCGACGACGAGGTTCGCGACATCATCGGTGCCGATTGGCTGATCTATCAGGATCTGGAAGACCTGGAACATGCGGTGCGCCACGACAATGCCAAGATCGAGGATTTCGATACCTCGTGCTTCTCGGGCGAATACGTTACAGGCGATGTGACGCCGGAGTATCTGCAGCGCCTGCAGCGAGAGCGATCCGACGAAGCCAAACAGCAGCGTCGCGACGGTGCGGGTCGTGGGCTCAAATCCGTCCGATAGATCCCGGTGCTAACCAGCCGCGAATCATGCGTCTGCTGGTGATCGCCGCGCGCGCCGACCATCGGCTGCTCGTCAGGAAGCATGTCGAGATCGAGTGGCCGGATGCGGATCTCGTGGAGCATCGGTTGGGCGAAGACAGTCCGCTCGACGCGCAGTTCGCCGCCGTCGGTTACGACGCGGTCGTCGTCGTCGGTGTAACCCCGACCGCCGCCGCCGAAGCCCTGGTAGCGAGCTTATTGGCCAAGCCGGAGTTCGCGCCGATCGTGCTGCTCCTGCTAGAGGAAGCACCGAATCCCGAACCCGCCGCCGTCGGCGGTTTACACCGCCTCTACGGACGCAAGATCGACCGAGATCGCCTGATCAGAGCGATCGAGAAGGCCTCGCGCGAGCACAAGCGGAGCCTTTTGATGTTGCGCGCGCAACCGGATTTTAAACAACGCTATCGCTTCGGCTCCGTGATGATCCGCGGCCATCGCTGCATTCGCCAGGTCGGCAGCGGCGGCATGTGCACGATCTATCTTGCCGAAAGCGAGCGGGCGGGCACGCTGGTCGTGCTCAAAGTATTCAATCAAGTGCCGGACGTCTCCGAGCGCATCATCGGCTTCGACCGCTTCCTGCAGGAATACGAAATCGTTGCCGGAGTGAAGCATCAGAATATCGTGCGAATCTATGATCTCGGCATCGCGGATGATCATGCCTACATTGCCATGGAGCATTTCCCGGCCGGCGATTTGCGCCACCGCATGAAAGCGCCGTTATCGCCCGCGACGGCGCTCAAGTTTCTCGAACAGATTGCGAGCGCACTCGAGGCCATTCATTCGGTGGGGGTGCTGCACAGGGATTTGAAACCGGCCAATGTCATGCTGCGCGCCGATGGATCGCTATGCTTGATCGATTTCGGGTTGGCGAAGGCAAATGAAATTGAGGTTTCATTGACGGGTACGCGGGAGATTTTCGGCACCCCTTACTATATGAGTCCCGAGCAGGGCCACGCCGAGGAACTCGATGCGCGCAGCGATTTGTACAGCTTAGGCGTCATGTTCTATGAAATGCTGACCGGCCAAAAACCCTACACCGGCGCCACCGCGATGGAAGTGATCTATAAGCACAAGCGGGCGGACTTGCCGGAGATCGCGCCGCGGTTGTCCGACTATCGGGAAATGCTGACGCGCTTGCTCGCCAAGTCCCCCGCAGACCGATATCAGTCGGCTCACGAGCTGCTCGAGGCGATCTCGGCGCTCAAGATTCCGGCGTGATCGCGGCGCCTTTCGCGCATTCCTTGCTGCGCGTTCCCACTCCGGCCGGCTGGGTGCGGAAGGCCTGTGTCTCGCGGGACACGTTGCTGATAGATCACGCCAATTGCGAAAAAAAGGCGGCATCGACCGCCCTCGCACTGATGTTCGCCTACGCAGAAGATTTCGAGCTCACCGACAAGATGTCGCGGCTCGCCCGCGAAGAATTGCGGCATTACGAGCAGGTGGCGAAACTGATTCAAGGCCTGGGAGTGACGGCCCAGCGCCTGGCTCCCGGCCGGTATGCCGAGCGATTGCGCCGCCTGGTCGCCAAGAGCGAACCGCTACGCGAAGTCGACTTGATGATTTGCGGCGCCTTCATAGAAGCCCGCTCCTGTGAGCGCTTCGGCGCCCTGTCGACGGTGATCGGGCCACCCTTGAACGATTTGTTTCAGGGCTTGCACAATGCCGAGGCGCGTCATTACCGGGTGTACTTGGATCTGGCTCGACGGGCCGCCAAGCGGGCCGGGGCGGCACTGGAAGCGCGCGTCGAAGAATTCGCGGCGCTCGAAGCGGAGCTGGTCACGTTGCCCGACGCGGTCTTTCGTTTTCACTCGGGACCGCCTCCGGAGCCCGCGGAGCCAACATAGCGCTTGGCAACCGCAGCGGGTGTGGTCGATCGCGCCGCTCGGCAGCACGTATTTAGTTTTCATGACGTTTTGGAGTTTCGGAGACCGCTTAAACGCCAAAACGCCACGAAGATTTAATGCGACAACGATACCCGCGGGGGCCACCCCGGCCGCGGCCCTCCGCCTACCTCGGTCTGTATGCGGATAACTTGCTGTAAGTGCGCCCCGGATCGAAGTCGGTCAATTTAGGTTCGGCGTGCCGCTGGGAACGCACTAGTTCCTCGAACTTCGACGGCGGCAAAGCGGCGCTATAGTGGAATCCTTGATATTGATCGCAGCCGAGCGTCTTCAGGAACTCGAGCTGCTCCGTCGATTCGACACCTTCCGCCACCACTTTCAATTTCAGGCTATGCGCCAACGAAACGATGGCGCGAACGATCGAGGCGTCTTCGGGCCGCGATGCGACATCGCTGATGAAACTTCGGTCAATCTTCAGTTTGTCGATGGGGAACCGGCGCAAATAGCTCATGCTCGAATATCCCGTTCCGAAGTCGTCGACCGATACGAGCACGCCCATCGCGCTCAGTTTTTCCAGGATGCCGATCGACTCCTCCGGGTCGCTCATGACGGCGCTTTCAGTGAGCTCGACTTCGAGGAAGCGCGCTTCGAGGCCGGCGTCATTCAGCGCATCTCGAATCATCGTGACGATATTTCCTTGCCGGAATTGCGACGGCGACAGGTTCACGGCAACCCGCAACGGCGGCAGACCGTCAACTTGCCAGGCTCGTGCTTGCCGGCAGGCTTCCCGCACGACCCAGGCTCCGATCGGGCCGATCAATCCGCTTTCTTCCGCAATGGGAATAAACTCGGCAGGCGGGATCGCTCCGCGCACCGGATGCCACCAGCGCAACAGTGCCTCGGCGCCATGCATTACGCCGGTTGCGGTATTCACCTTGGGCTGATAGTGCAGTTCGAACTGTTTTTGCTCCAGCGCGACCCGCATGTCGCCTTCCAGCTTCGCCTTCTCTTGGCTTGCCGTATCCATCCCGGGCATGAAGCACTGGAAATTATTGCGGCCCCGTTGCTTGGCGCAGTACATGGCCGCATCGGCGCACGCCAGCAAAGCCTCGATGGTCGTGGCGTCGGCCGGATAGAACGCAATGCCGATGCTCGCAGAGGTATGGATCTCTACGCCTGTAATGCGCACCGGAGCACGCATCACTTCGATGATCCGCTTCGCCACTTCTTGGGTGGTGTCGCGTTCCGGGCTTGGCGTGATGATCAGCACGAATTCGTCTCCCCCGAGGCGCGCGACCGTATCGACCTCGCGCACCACGCTCTTGAGGCGCTGCGCGATCTCCTTTAGGAGTTCATCGCCCGCTCGATGTCCGAGGGAATCGTTTACCGACTTGAAACGATCGAGGTCCATCATGATCACGGCGAAGGTCTGGCCGTGACGGTCGGCCGTGACGATCGATTGGTTGATGCGATCGTCCATGAGAATGCGATTCGGCAGGCTGGTGAGCGCGTCATGCGTTGCCAAGTGGCGCAATTGCTTATTCGCGGTCTCGAGGCCCTGCGTGCGCGCGGTTACCACTTGTTCGAGGCTCTCGACGTGGCGGCGCACGATGCGCTCGTTCTGCCACTTGCGGGTCAAGGCGTTCGCGCATTGCAGGACCTCGATGGCCTCGAATGGCTTTTTCACCACCAGCAATTTGTCGGAATTGTTCAACCGAGCCACGACATCGGTCCAGTCATAGTCGGAGTGCGCGGAACATATGACGATTTGAACATCCGGGTCGACGGCCCAAAGCCGCTCGATGGTCTCCAGCCCATCCCAGCCGGGCGGCATTCGCATATCGACGAAGGCCATCGCGTAAGGCCTGCCGTCCTGCAATGCTTGCTGCACCCGCGCGACCCCTTCCTGGCCTTGAAACGCGGAATCGACTTCAAAACCCCGATTCGTGCTCGCCACCAAGGGCTCGCCCAAGATCGCAAGTTCGGTGGCCGCCAGGGCACTCGCGTCGTCGGGAGCGCCGCCGATGACCTTGCGAAAATCGGCGTGGATGTCGCGATTGTCGTCGATGATGAGGATCCGCCGGTTGACCGGCGATGTGGTCTTACCCATATAACAACTCCGGAGACTTCAGTGGTAACTCGAGCGTAAACGTCGCGCCGTGACCGCGGCCGGCGCTCTCCACGCGCAAACCGCCGCCCATTTCCCGTGCCGCCAAGGCACCGCTGTGCAAGCCGAAACCGTGGCCGTCTTCCTTCGTGGTGAAGCCGTGACAGAAAATCTGCGGCATGTGCTCCGGCCGGATGCCGATCCCGTTGTCGGAAATTGCGATTTGCACGCCGTCGACGTGACTCGCAATGCGCATCAGCACTTGCTTGTCCTTCCTGTCCGATGCTTCGCAGGCATATTTTGCGTTTCGCAAGAGGTTGACCAAAATCTGCAGGACCTTGTGTCTTTCGACTACGATTTCCGGGACGTCCTCGAATTCGCACTTCAAGGCCACACCATGGCGAGTAAATGCCCCCACGTTCATGCGCAACGCATCGTCGGCGAGACTGGTGACGGCGAGCTTTTCCGGCACGCCGACCCGCTTCGAGTAGGTTTGCTGCATCGTTACGATTTCTTTGATGTGATCGATGTTCTTGCGCAGCGATTCCAGTTCTTCAAGGGTAAGACGCTGGTCGAGAATCAACTGTTCGGAAAGTTGCGTCAGGTAAAGAGGTAGCTGCTTGCCGCGCGGGTCAGCGGAGACGAATGTGCCCAGGTCGGCCGCCCGTTCCCGCAACAGCGCCGCGACCTTGCCGAGGCCCGCTGCCCTGGGATTTTTGATCTTATCCGCGAGGACACTCGCCGATATATTCACGCTGTTCAAGACATTTCCGACGTTGTGCAACACATTGGTGGCGATTTCCGCCATTCCCGCCTGCCGCGACGCATCGCGCAGTTGCTGCTGCAGCTGCCGCTCGCGCTCGTCCGCCTCGACGCGGGCGGTGATATCCAGATCGATCCCGACCAAACGTGGTTTGGCGTCGATCGAATCCATCACCACCGCTGCCAGGGACGCGATGTGGCAGATCGATCCGTCCGGACGCACGATGCGGTATTCGGATCGCAACTGGCGTTGCTCTCGCATTGCGGTGCTGATTGCGGTTTGCGCGAGCTCGCGGTCGTCGACATGGATCAATCCGAGCCACGAGTTCATCGTCGGCCGAAAAGCCGCCGACGGTTGAGCATACAACTCGTGCATCGTGTCGCTCCACCATAATTCCAACCCGTCATTTTTCAATTCATAGACGCCGGCCCGAGCGGCGCGGGTCGCAATGCCGACGCGAAGCGAAATCGCCTCGATTTCGGCACGCTGCTTGCGCTCGGCGGATATGTCGGCCTCCAGCCTTGCCTTCAGGCGTCGCCGCGTCGCTGAAACAAACCACACCGTGAGGATGGCGCTGAGGATGAGTGCGACGATAACCGCACGTTTTTGCCGTACGGCGGACGCAATGGCGTCCTTCACCACGAACTCGTCCCGTCTTTCGAACTCGTCGTTGATCGCCTTCGTCAGGCGATCGCCCTGCAGGATGCGCTCTCGCAGAGGCATCAAGTTATTGAGAGTTGCGCCTTTGGGGATGATGGCGGCGAGATTCGTCACTACTGCGGCCGCATCGCCGACGGCGGCCGCTTCTCCTCGCTCTGAGAGTTCCGCCAATCGCGCGGCGGCAGCGTGCAACGCTTCCACCGATTGTGCGCCCAGCGTCCCGGTATCGACGGCGTCGGCCGCGCCGTTGGTGAATGTCTTGTACTCCGTGCGAATCTCGTCCGCCAATATTCTGAGCGGCCGAGAATGCTCGAGTGCGGACGCGCGGCGGGCGTCGACAACCATCTGGACGAGCAGTACCACGGCGATCGGCAGAACGACCGCCAGGAATTGCAACGCAATGAGTTTGTCGGTGGCACGTTTCATGGTGCGACTGCATCAAAAGTCAAAGCCGTTCCCCGCGATCTGGTTGCCCGCCAACCCCTAAGATCGGCCGACTCATACCTAACTTGACCCCTGCGCGTGTTGCGGTGCGGCAGATTAGTCGGTCGACGCATCGGACTACTCATGGATCAGCCCCCCCGATGCCGCGACGCGCACGAAGTAGTCTTCCAATTCGTGCAGTTCCGCGGGTGTCGGGATCACGTCCCGCGGCATGCGCCCGGCGCCGGCCTGAGGTGCCAGGCGATAGAGGATTTCATCGAGCAGCCGTCCGTGCGCATAGCCTGCCGCGATCAAACGGGGCGCGAGCGCGACCGGATCGCCGAACGGGAGTGCCGGTCCCACTTCGCCGTCGTGACACGCGACGCAGTGATCGAGAAGCGCCGGATGCCGCGCAATATCCTCCCTGATCGGCAGTCCGGGGGGATGCGAGAGTTCGGCGCCTGCCACGCCATAGAACGCCGTCAGCTCGCGTTGACTACGCCTGCGAAGCTCCGCGCAGTAGGCATCCGTCGCGGAGAAGCTGCGAAAGGAACGCAGATCGCGCAATTCCGGCTCGCCGGCGGCAAGCCTCTCGAAGAACAGCTGCTCGAGCGACAGAGCGCCTTCCGGAGCCGCTAGGTCGAAGGTTCCGCCTTCCAGCGCGAGACTCCAGCGCTGGCGCGGGAGTCCGACCAGTTGCTCCGCGATGAATCTGAGCGCGATCGGGTCGGCGACCTGGAGTCCGGCATGGTAGGCGTCGCCGGTGCTCGCACGGCGAAGGCGCTTCGCCGCCTCTTGTCCGGCGTCGGAAGCCAGGGATGAGCGCTCGTAGACAAGCATGGATTGCTTGAGCGGGATCCGCAACCCACTGGGAAAGAACTGCGCCAGGGAACCACAGTTACCGCCGGCGGCCTCCAAGAGGACGTAGCGATGCGCCGAGAATGCCGGGGAATCGGCGAGTTCCGAGACGAGAGAGCGCACGTTCATGCTCGCAAGCAGCTTTGCAAGGCGCGCGTTCGGGGGGTCAAAACTTGCGCCGTTGTAGAGCGCATGCGCACTTGGCACGTAAGTCGCACGCTCGCCAAGTTGCAGCGCGCCGATCAAATAGCGGTAGCGCGGATCGGCTGTTTGGCGCGCGAGAAACGCGGCCATGCCGGTTGATTCCGCCTTCGACAGCCCGGCGCGATAACGTTCGCCGTAGATTCCGGGCCAGCTCGGGGGTGTGTCCCATATGGGGCGGGCCGGCCGGCCGTGACAGGCTGCGCACCGGGCCGGATTGTCCTCCGACATGACGCCCCCGCCGCCGGACTGGAACGACACCTCGCGAAAGTGGAAGCTATTGCTGCGCTCGTCGAACTGCATGGTCTCGAGCACGTCGTAGCCGCGTTTACCGGCGTCGCCGTTGAAGGTGACGATGAACCGCGCATCACTGCCGAACAGAATTGCCCTGGGCGCCGACGGCGTCGCGTCCTGCAGGCTACGGCTGGCGAAGGCGAGCGCATAGTTTGCGCGCAGCTCCGACGGCAACAGCGCCAACATCTCCTCTACCGACTGTACATTGCGGGTGCGAATGTACGCAGCCAGCGTGTCGATGTTGAAGTCGCTTGCGCAAGCATCAGCCGCGGCAAGAACTCCTAGGCACACGCAGAACTTCAGGCCGCGCATCGACATCAGAGTTTGCCGATGAGCGTCAGGCCCGGCGGCGCCGGCGAGGCAAGATACCCGCAAGCGCCGGGCGTGTGCTTGAGAAACTCGACGACTTCTCCGTCGGCGCCCTTGACGGACGGGGGCGTAAATCCGTCGCGGAAGGACTTCTTCGTCCACGCCGTCGTGTACTTGCCGGCGTCCATCTTCATCACTTTGGCAAGGAAGTCCGGCTGCACCGCGCTGTTGTCGACCGGCACCAACTTGATCGGCCCCGCGAATTGCTTCTCGCCGAGGAAAACGTCACGGATATCGGCCATCGCGAGCGTCACGCTTGCGCTGCAGACGACATAAAGCTCATCCGCATGGGCGACAGGAGCCGGCGCCGCGAGCCATAGGATGGCGAGCTGGAGCGCCGCAACCCACTTCGACTTTCGATCTGAAATGTTGATGTACACCGACATGCGCTAGTGGCCTAGAAACGGATCGCGAGCTGGGACAGGAACTCGTTGATTTCCCCGACCGTGCGATCGGTGTAGTGCGTGTTGGCCACTTCGAACTTGACCGCGACCTTCTGATTGAGGTCGCGCCGAAATCCTGCGGCGGTCCTGTAGTAGGAAGCACCGGTCATCTGCTGGGCGAAATACTGGTCCGTCTGATCCAGGTGCGCCCGCTCGTAACGGACGTAAGGGACGAAGGAGGGCAGGCGGTAGCCGACTTGCACGAAATACGCTTCGCTCCGATGCGTACCTAAGCCTCGGTAAAGGCTGACGTTGTCGAACCAGTAGGCCTCCGACACAATCTCCCAGAGGTCGGTATCGTAAACGGCGAAGGCGCCCGCAATCCTGACGTCAGTCAGATTCTGCGGTATCTGGTCATCGTTGATCTTCGAATCCAAGGCGTTGACGCCGAGGGTGAGTCCTTCAAGCGAGCCCGCGGTCCATTGGTAGCCGAGGCGGCCGCCGTAAATAAGCTTGCCGTGTTCATTGCCGCCGCTGCGCATATCGATCAGGCCTCCGATGATCTGCTGGCCGTTGCCGGCGAACACGTCGTAGAGCACCTTCCCGCTCTCGCCGCGCGCAGCACCGGTGAGCCACGCACCGACCGTGTGGGCCGGCAACACGCCGCCCTGGTCCTCGAACATCAGGAAGGAGGGCCGCCGCAGGGCGTCGTTGAGCCATACGCCGTGATGAAACGCCGTGTTGACGTAGCCATAGGGTGTGTGGAAGCGGCCGACCCAGGCGGTCGCTGCATCGCTGAACTGATAGCCCAGCTGGCCGCGCTCGACGTCGACGCCGAAGTTGCCGTTGTGGTCCACCTCGAAGTTGAGTTCGAACAGAGACAACCACTTGTCGCCGAGCTTCGGCGTCAAATACAGATCGAGATTGTTCAGGCTGGCGCCCTTTTCATAAGCGTGGAAGGGATTGTGGTTGCCGATGTTGACGTCTGCAAACCCATGCACCGTGAGGCCGCTGTCATCGCCCTGCCGCGCGGCGTTCGCGGTTTCGATCTGGTTGATTTGCTGTTCGACGGTCTGGAGGCGCGCAGCTTCAGTCGGCGTCGGCGGCGCCTGCGAACCGGCGGCAACCACAGGGGCCGCCGCCGGGGCGGCTGACGTTGCGGCCTGTTTCGCTTCGAGTTCTTGCACTCGCGCCGCCAGCGCTTCAATCATCTTGATGCTCTGGTCAAGCTTCTGTTGGAGCAATTTGACGGTGTCGGAACTCGCGTCATCCGCCGATGCGACACCCGGCATGGCGGCCGCCAAAATACCGGCGAGGCACAAGGCCCCGAAATTACGTTGGATCAAGATCGACATGCTGCCTCGCTCGGGGTGCTTTCAAAGCGCGCCTGCGGCGTAGTCGGCCCCGGGGCCGAGCTCACGAGCCAGCAATCCGTGCGCGTCAAACACAAGCACTCGAGAGTCGTGCATCACGTGTTCATCGTATTTCCAAAGTTCAAAATGGAGCTGCCGAGCCAGTCGCGCAGTGTCGGCGGGAGAGCCCGAGACGAAGTGCCAGTTGGAGCGCTCGAGATGATGGCTCCGGCGGTACTGGCGCCAAGTGGCCGGATTTTCATTCTCAGGGTCGTAGCCCACCACGACGAACGCGGCATGGGTGCCCTTGGCATCCATCGCCGCCTGCAGCCGCGTGAGACCGGCCATCGTCATCGGACAGATCCGGTGACAGTTAGCATAGGCCATGGTGAGCACCACCGCCTGTCCCGAGAGGTCAGCCAGGGAAAGCAACTTGCCGCTGTCATCCTGCCAGCTCTGCGGCAGCACCGCCAGACGCACCCCGCCGGTGAGCGCGGCAGCGCAGGCATCCGCGGCATACAGGCCGCCGATGAGAACGGCCGCGGACCACAAGGGGAACGAAAAGGATTTCTGATGCACCATCGATGCTCGTACTGGAGACTCTCGCCTCAGACACTTGAACGCTACTGTTTTCGGCAAGGCCGTATCGGCACCGATTTCGCATATGTTCAATGCGGGCTGCCTCGATGGCCGCAAAGCGTGACGACCGTCACATGCGAGCAAACACCCGGGCTTTCAACGCGATAGGGATACCAGCTCGGGCCCGTTATGGTCCCACCGCAGCAAACTGCCCTGCTCGTACCAATCGCCGAGCACGATGCGCGTGCAAGGGCGACCGTCGACTTGAAACGCGTGAATGGCGGGGCGGTGCGTATGGCCATGCAGGAGCGTCGAGGTTCCGGCATTGCGCAAAGCCAGAGCAACACTGTCGGTGTTGACATCGGTGATGGCATATTCCACGGCCGCGAGGTGCGCTTGGCTGCCGCCGCGCGCGGCGCCCGCGAGCGCACGGCGCGACGCTGCCGAGAGTGCGAGAAACTGCCGCTGCCAATCGGCCTCTCGCACGGTGGCACGCAGCCGCTGGTAGGCGCGGTCATCGGTGCAAAGCGCGTCGCCGTGCATCACCAACACCCGTTCTCCGTAGAGGGTCACGACCAGCGGATCCGGCAGCAGCAAGGCGCCGCTCATCCGGCAGAATTGCTCCGACAACAAAAAATCGCGATTGCCGTGCATGACAAAACACGGCACGCCATGCGCGGTGAGGCGGTCAAGCCCCGCGATCGCGGCAGTTTGCGCGGCGTCCGCCGCATCATCGCCGACCCACGATTCGAACAGGTCGCCGAGAATGTACAAGGCGTCGGCGGTCTTGGCCTCGGTTGCGAGAAAGCCTATAAATTGCTCGACAATCGCCGGGCGGGTTGCGTCGATGTGCAAATCCGAAATGAAGAGCGCGGCCACGAGAGATTCAGACTGGCTCTTGGGATCGGCAATGGTTACGGGCCCGCAACGCGCTCGATTCGCTCGATCACCACTGGCCGGAGCGGTGAGTCTTCCTTGAATACCCCACGCGACCCCGTCGCCACATTGCCGATCTTATCGACGACGTCCATGCCTTGTACGACCTTGCCGAACACCGCGTAGCCCCATCGTGTCTTATTGGGATCGAGAGCCTCGTTATCGTATAGATTCACGTAAAATTGGGCATCGCCTCCGTGCGGATCCTGGCTCCGCGCCATGCCGACAGTCCCGCGCTGATTGGCCAAGCCATTCCCGGACTCGTTGACCACCTTGGCGGGCGCGGGTACGGGATTGCTGTTGGTGTCGAACCCGCCGCCTTGAATGACAAAGTTCGCGACGACGCGGTGAAACAGAGTGCCGGAGTAGTGCCCCTGATCGACGTATTTCAAGAAATGCGCCACCGTCAGCGGCGCCCGTTCGGCATTCAATTCAAGCGTGAAGTTTCCCATTGACGTGACGACGAGGACTTGCTGCGCGGCCGAGGAACTCGCCCCCGCGCGGGGTGTCGCCGCGGCGGGCGGCGCAGCGGGCTTGGGCTGGGTCTCGGCCGAGAAACTCTGTGGAAGGCAAGCCCCGAGGATGAGTCCGGCGGCAAGGAGTAGTTGTTTCATGCTCGAGATTCTACTCGAATAGGTACAATCTTGAGATATGTCCGCAATCAAAGATCCATCCGCCGTCACGACGCGGTTCGCACCGAGTCCCACCGGTTCCCTGCACCTGGGCAACGCACGGACGGCTCTGTTCAGCCATCTATGGGCACGCAAAGCCGGCGGCCGCTTTATTTTGCGTATCGAAGATACCGACGTCGAGCGCAGTCAACCGCGGTTCCGGGAGGAATTGATGGCGGATCTGCGCTGGCTGGGCTTGGAGTGGGACGAGGGGCCCGACAAGGGTGGTCCGTCGGCCCCTTACTCGCAGGCGGAGCGCGGCGATTTTTATCGAGCTTTGTTCAGGCAACTCGAGGTGAATGACCAGGCGTACCCCTGTTACTGTACGGCGGCTGAACTGGAGCTCTCGCGCAAGGTGCAACGAATGTCGGGCAAGCCGCCGCGCTACGCGGGAACTTGCCGGCACCTCACGGCGATCCAGCGCGCCGAGCGCGAAGCTCGGGGCCTGCGGCCAACCCTGCGATTCGCGGTGCCGATCGGTCAGGCTATCGAGTTCACCGACGCGGTGCATGGTCCGCAGCGATTTCTTTCGGACGATATCGGCGATTTCATCATTCGCCGCGAGGACGGCACCTCGTCATTTTTTTTCTGCAATGCAGTCGATGACTCGGCGATGGGAGTGACCCACGTTCTGCGCGGCGATGATCATCTCACGAATACGCCGCGTCAGCTCATGCTGCTGGACGCCTTGGGTTTGCGCCGTCCCGGCTACGGCCATGTCGGGTTATTGGTGGGGGCAGACGGCGCGCCTCTGTCCAAGCGACACGGCAGCACCGGCGTCCGGGAGCTTCGCGATCGAGGTTTCCTCCCCGCGGCCCTACTCAATCATTTGTTCCGTCTGGGACACGCGAGCGATATCGACGGCTGGCTGGTCGCGGAGGATATGCCAGCTCACTTCCGACCGGAGCATCTCGGTCGCGCGCCGGCACGCTTCGATGAATCGCAATTGATGCATTGGCAAAAGGAGACGGTGGAAAGGATGTCGGCCGAAGAGTTGGCCGTCTGGTTGGGGTTCCGCGACCCGCCCGAGTTCGTCGAGCTGGTGCGTCACAACGTGGTATTGCCCGACGACGCCGTCCAATGGCGAAGCGTGGTGCACGGCGACTTGCCGCCCTTGGGAAGCGACGAAAAGAGCGTCATCGCAGCGGCTGGACCCGGATTTTTCGCCGCCGCGGCGGCTGCGTTCGACCAATCATCCTCGAACCTCGCAGTCTTGACCAAAATCTTGAAGGAACGTACCGGACGCAAGGGCGCCGATCTTTACATGCCGCTCAGGGTTGCCTTGACCGGTCAGGCGCACGGTCCCGAACTCGGGCCACTGCTCAAACTCATGTCGCCGGCGACGGCACGTCGCCGCCTTGAGCACCATGCTCAAAATTCATAATTCTCTCACAGGCCAAAAAGAGGACTTCAAACCTCTGCGGGCCAACGAAGTCCGCATGTACGTGTGCGGGATGACTAACTACGACTACATCCACGTCGGCCACGCACGCATGCTGACGGTATTTGATCTCATTCAGCGTTACCTGCGTTTTTTGGGCTACGACGTCACGTACGTGCGCAATGTGACGGACATCGATGACAAAATCATCGAGCGCGCGGCCGCCAACGGCGAGAATTGGGCCGATCTCGCGCGGCGTTTCACCTCGGCCATGCATGAAGATTGCGCCACGCTCGGACTGCAGGCGCCCGACCTGGAACCCCGCGCCACCGAATACATCGCGCCGATAATCGCTATGACGCAAACCTTGATCGGCAAGGGGTATGCCTATGTCGCCGGCAACGGCGATGTCATGTACGCCGTGCGAAAATTCCCGCAGTATGGCCGCCTCTCGGGAAAGAAAATCGACGATTTGCGGGCCGGCTCGCGCGTACAGGTGGATGACGCGAAGCTCGACCCATTGGACTTCGTGCTTTGGAAGCACGCTAAGCCGGGTGAGCCGTCCTGGGCATCGCCCTGGGGCGACGGGCGCCCGGGGTGGCATATCGAGTGCTCAGCCATGTCGACGAGCTTGCTCGGCAGCTACTTCGATATCCACGGCGGCGGGGAAGATCTTAAATTTCCCCATCATGAAAACGAGATCGCGCAGTCCTGCGCGGCCTGCGATTCCCCCTTCGTTCATGTATGGATGCACAATGGATTCGTGCGCGTGAATGACGAGAAGATGTCGAAATCACTCGGCAATTTTTTTACGGTCCGCGAAGTCCTCAAGACATTGCGCGATCCCGAAGTGATGCGTTTTTTTCTGCTCAGCAGCCATTATCGGGGACCCATCAATTATTCGACGGTGCAGCTTGAGCAAGCGGACGAGACGTTGCTGGGGCTGTACCGGGCCCTGAAGGGCGTCGGCACGTCAGGACCCGTTGATGCGAAGTGGCTCGGCAGATTTCGCAGCGCCATGGACGATGATTTCAATACGCCGGAAGCGCTTGCGGCCATGCAAGGGGTGGCGCGGGAACTCAATCAGGCGAAAGCCGCGGGGGACTCCGCGAAGACGACCGGCGCGGCGGCTACGCTTCGCGCCATGAGCGCGGTGTTGGGAGTGCTGCAACAGGATCCCGACACGTATTTAAAGCGCAGCGTCGGAGACGAATTGATGTGCGATGCGGATGTCGAGGCGCTGCTGGCCGCGCGCCGAGCCGCCCGCGCCGCCCGCGACTTCGCCGAATCGGACCGGATCCGCGCGCAACTCACTGCCGCCGGCGTCTTGCTCGAGGACAAACCGGGCGGCGCGACGCAATGGCGGCGCGTATAAGTAGCCGCGGCTTAAGATCGCCGCGACGCTAGAAAGCCAACCGCGAGTCCGATGACTGCCGCAATTCCGACGACTTGCCAAGGATTATCGCGTACGTACGTGTCGGTGCGCTTGCTGACTTCTTGAGCCTGATCGCGGAGCCGCTTGCTCACTTCTTGAGCTTGATCACGAAGCTGCGACGCCGTATCAGCGACCGCGCTCTTGGCCGCCACCAGGGCGATCTTGACCTTGGTGCGCACTCTCGCAATATCGGGGGTGTCGATATCCTTCAGCGCCTTCGTCAAGTCCTCGACGCTATCGAGGAAATTGTTGACCTGGCCATTGGCATAGTCGCTGAACTTATGGGCGTTCGTCGAGTCTTGGATTGATTCCATGGGTACTCCTTATTCGAGCAGGTGCGGCCTAGACGCGGCGGCCCATGCTCATCAAAAAACTGATCACGGCGCCGATCAGGAAGACGACGAATAGTATCTTCGCGATGCCGGCGGCACCGGCGGCGATACCGCCAAAGCCAAATACGGCGGCAATCAAAGCGATGACGAAGAAGACAACTGCATAGTGAAGCATGGACCACACCTCTGTTGCGACAGCATTTTCTGCGAGTGACCGGAGTCTCCGGTATAGGGGCTCGCCGGTGCAGTCGGAAGGTGTCGTCGCCACCTGTAGGATATAGCTCACGCCGGGATCAAGCGGGCGCGCGCACGGCCGTTTCTGCTAAATTCCGCAAGTGAAGAGTCTCCTGATCGTTTATCACTCCATTACCGGGGGTACCCTGCGGATGGCCGAATCTGCCGCCGCGGGCGCCCGCGAGTCCGCGCTCCGGGTATCGTTGGTTCATGCCGTCGACGCGCACGCAAGCGATGTGCTGAATGCCGACGGCTTTATCTTCGCAACCCCGGAAACTCTTGCCGCGATCTCGGGAATGATGAAGGACTTCTTCGATCGTACTTACTACGCAGTGCTCGATCGGATCAATGGAAGACCCTACGCCTCCTTGATATGCGCAGGCAGCGACGGGCGCAATGCAGCTCAACAGATCGAACGAATCGCGACCGGTTGGCGCTTGAAACCGGTAGCCGAACCGCTCATCGTGTGCACCCACGCTCAAACACCGGAAGAGATTCTGCGGCCGAAGCACATTCCGCAGGACGCGCTGAAGGAATGCGAGGAACTCGGTGCGACATTGGCTGCCGGCATCGACTTGGGTATTTTCTGAAATAAGAACCCGAACGCCGCGTGGGGGAGCGCTGACATAAGAGCGGTCAAATTGCCGATACCCATGGGCCGCGGTTTCTCGATACTCCTTCGATCATTGGCGCGGAGGCATCGATATGGCACGTAAATACAGCAAGGCCAGCGGAAAAAAAGTGGAAAAAGTGATGCGCGAGAAGAAAGCGGGCACCCTTCGCAGCGGCCGGTCCGGAAAAAAAGTGACAAGCCGGAAACAGGCCATCGCGATCGGGCTGTCGGAAGCGCGCCGCGCGGGGAAGAAAGTGCCGAAGAAAAAAGCGAGCTAAAGCCTCATGGATTGGGGTGGCTACGCTCGGCCGCAGGATCGGCCTCGTCTAGCTGCTTCGGGTTCGCCGGGGTCTCCGCAGGCAGCGCCGGCTGCCGGACGGCCGAACGTGAAGTCTCGTTCGGCGACGGGGGCAGCTGCTGCACATCCAGGGAGGTTGGGTTGATGATCGAGGGGTCGTCACGCAGCTTCACGTAAAGCGGACCCCCAATGGGGTGCGGAACGGGCAAAGCAGACCCCAGGAAGCCGTCCGGAACTTGCACGGGGTGAGCAAAGCCGCGATCGCCGGACAGGGAGTCGACCAGAAACAGATTGGAACCCGAGAGCTTGCATGCGAGTTCAGGTGCCGAAGGGCAAATGATGTCTCTCAGCACGGGCAAACGCACCAAGTTGCCGAGGGGCTGCCAGTCGCCCGCGACACCCTTGGCCACGAGCCGAAAGTGCAGGGGGCCGAAAGCGGAAGCACCGAACGCCTTGGCCGGATTGAACATGGCGACGGCAACTTGCGCGTTCTCGAGCGTGATTCCGCCATTGAGGAAACTCAAAACGGTCGACGACGACTCATCGGTGGTGGCTACTTCGATAGTCTCGTCGCGTGTAAATGTCGCCGGCCACGATGCGCGCAAGGCAAAGGTGAGAGTCGAATCCTGCGGCAGTTCGCCTTGATCGGCCAGCTGGATATTGCTGTCCTTGATGGATGCGGACGGTTGCACGCTCTGACCGATCAACGTCACTCGAGGCCGGGGGGCATCAACCGCCCCCTGGACCGGGAGAACTCGCCCATCCTTCAGCGTGACCTTCGCGACGATGCCGCGTTCCTGCTTGAGACTCACAGCAGCGGTCGTGTCTTGCGCGACGAGGGGTAACTCGTCGACCCCGCCGTTGCGGCTCGCCAGCTCTCCCGGCACAAAGACCAGGTTTCGAATCGACAGGCTCGCGACCTCATCGAGGCGGCTACCTTTCAGCACTCCGCGGATATCGCCGGCATGAATGGCGAAGCTGTCGAAATGACCTGCCTCCGCGAAGGTCTGAAGCGAAATGGGTTGGGGTTCGCTGACGCCATACTGGCTCACCAACAACGTCATGGCACCGGGTTTGGCTTCTTGAAGCGGTAATTTCACCTCGACTTCGTTGGGCCTGACGGTTTTCCACTCAGCCTTGAGGGCCTTACCGGCGGGATCCTTGAGCATGATGCCGTCGATACAGCTGACGCTATCAGCCTGCAGGTGCACCGTATCCTGCCGCCCGACCACGAGCGCGTCTTCGTCGCCGGCCGCGAGGTTCCAAGTCTTCGAGTGCGCATTCATCAAGACGAAGTTCGGACCGTGATAGCGGTCAAAGCCCCAATAGCCTTGCAGTGATGCGTGCACGCTGTCGCCCAATGACGCGGAGTGCAGTGCCGAGGTGTCGACGACGTAGCCGCCTTGCACCGCGTCTGCGGTTGCGGGCAAGTCGATACTCTTGCCGTCCTTCCCGGTAAAACTCAAAGTCAGGCCATGCGCGTACGCGGTCGAAAAAACCAGCGGGGCACCATCCACCGCCAACACCAGCGCGGTTTTTCCCGCGCAGTAGATCTCTTTCGGATTGACCGCGTGCAGCGGCGGCGTCTGCGGTTGTTCCACCGCGGGAAGCGCCGCGACCAATACCGATTGGGGATTGTGAAACGACGGCGCGGCGTTGAGCGTCAGGGCGAGTTTCTCGCCGCGCGCAGTGGCCAGCGCAGGAATGTATTGATATTGCGCGGTCCGGAAGGAGTCCATGATGCGTCCAATATCGAGAATGGACGCGATGTAGGGGCTGTAGTAGCCATAGCTCAATTGCGGCGTGAAGCTTGCCTCCATGGCCAAATCGCTGCCGGGACCGGACGTCAACGCCTCGACGATCGAGGTGCTGTGTCCGTCATTCAAGATGAGCGATTCCTGGCCTTGCGTCAGGCAAGGTGCTTGTAGTTGCGGTATCCTGTCGAGGCACTTCTCGTCCACTTTGATCGCGAGACTTCTCGCGAGAAGCGGAGCCGCTTCCGCGAGTTTGGCCGGATCGGCATCATTTAGACTGCGGATCGCCGCCAGATAGCGTTCCAAGCGGGAACGGTCCAATGCCGCTTGATTCAGATCCTGCGAAGTGCGTACAAAAGCGCCGGGTCTGCCCCGCACGGCGTTCACCAGGGTTCTGTAGTCTCCGCCCGTCTCCGGTGCAAGAAATATAAGCACTTGTTGCGCGCCCTCCGGGACGGTTACCGTCAATCCGTCATGGCTGCACTTGACCGTCCACGTCTTGCAAGGGAAAAACCAATTCTGCGGAGGAGGGTTGGTGGAACCGCTCAAAAATGCCATCACCATCAAATAATGGGCAGATTGGCTGGCCGGCAGATCGGCCTTGATCCAGATGTTGTCGCCGGCCGCGAGATTCGGAACTTCGCCCGCCGGCAGGGTTTTTTCACCCCGGGTGACTTTGACTTCGAGCGTCGGCCCGGCAAGGTCGAATGGCGCGGGGCCCGCTACGGCAACTCCGGTGAGAAGGATTGCTAGAATCAGCGCGTATGGTCGCAATTGCATGGGAACATCAAATCCTCTTGAGGCTGATAAGCTTTGGCTTAGAGCGCCGCCCGCCGGTGAAGTTCGCCCACGTGCGCAAGCAGGGTGCAATGTGCGATCCGCGTCACAAATGGAGTACAAATGCCTAAATCACGCCAGCAATGTACGCACCTTGGTACGGTAAAACCAGTGACGCCCTCCGGAGACGGTTGCCAGGAGTGTTTGGCGATGGGCGACGAGTGGGTTCATCTTCGTTTGTGCAGGACCTGCGGCCACGTCGGGTGCTGCGACGATTCAAAAAATCGTCATGCTCGCAAGCATTTCCTCAAATCCACGCACCCGATCATCTCCTCGTTCGAACCGGGAGAAGATTGGAGTTGGTGTTTCATCGACGACATCGAGGTGTCCCTTATATGACAGCGGAGCTCGGGGAGGGCATGGCGAACAACCCAGCGTTCATCGGCCGCAAGGCGCAGATGTTTCCGCAATTGAGCTCTGCGCAAATTTCCAGGCTGACAGCACACGGGACTCATCGCCAAATGAGCAAAGGCGAGATACTCGCCGAACCCGGCGATCGCAACCGTCCGCTGCTGGTGGTTCTCTCGGGCAGCATCGAAGTGGTCCAGCTTGGAATGGACGGCGAGGCCTTGATCGTCGTGCACGATGCGGGCAGCTTTACGGGAGAAATGAGCACGCTGACGGGCATCGGCAGCTTGGTCCGCGCACGGGTCCGCGAAGAGGGCGAGATTCTCGTGATCACCGAGGAGCGTCTACGTGCGATCATTCAGACCGACGCCGAGCTCAGCGAGCTCTTCATGCGTGCTTTCATCCTGAGGCGCGTCGGTCTCATCGCATCCCAAGCGGGTGACGTAATCCTGCTCGGTTCGAGTCACTCGGCCGGAACGCTGCGGCTGCAGCAATTCCTGACCCGCAATTCGTTCCCCTTCGTCAACCTCGACGTGAACACCGATCCCAGCGTGCAGACGCTGCTGGAGCGCTTTCGCATCAAACCGGAGGAGGTTCCGGTGGTGCTCTTCCGCGGCGCGGTGGTGCTCAAGAATCCCAGCAATGAGGAAGTGGCTGCCTGCCTGGGAATGAATCAGCAGATCGACGATGACCGGGTTCGTGACGTTATCGTCGTCGGGGCCGGCCCCGCGGGACTCGCCGCCGCGGTTTATGCCGCTTCCGAAGGGCTCGACGTGCTGGTTCTCGAAACGGGAACCCCCGGCGGCCAGGCGGGGTCGAGCTCAAAAATTGAAAACTATCTGGGATTCCCCACCGGTATTTCCGGCCTGGCACTGGCCGGGCGGGCGCGGGTCCAGGCGCAGAAATTCGGCGCGGAAATCAGGACCGCTTACTCGGCGTCGAAGCTCAATTGCGGCAGGCGGCCCTATGTGGTCGAAGTCGGGCTGGGAACGGCGGTGAGCGCGCGCACGATCATCATCGCAACCGGCGCCGAGTATCGCCAAATTGCCATAGAAAATGCATCCCGCTTTCTCGGCACGGGTCTTTATTATGCGGCAACGGCCACCGAGGTGCGGCGCTGCGAGATGAAGGAAGTGATAGTGGTCGGTGGAGGCAATTCCGCCGGGCAAGCCGCCGTCTATCTTGCGGGCAAGTGCCGTCACGTGCACCTCTTGGTTCGGTCCGGAGGATTGGCCGACACCATGTCACACTATCTCATCCGGCGCATCGCCGAAACAGCGACGATAACGCTGCACGTGAATACCGAAATCGTATCCCTGGAAGGCGACGATCAGCTGGAACGCGTCATCTGGAAAACCGCGCCCGACAATGTTCTCGAGACTCATGCGCTCGGCCACGTTTTTCTCATGACGGGTGCCGTGCCGAGCACCCATTGGTTGAAAGGGTGCATTGCACTGAACGACAAGGGATTCGTGCGAACAGGATCCGACCTTACGGCGGCCGATATGTCGAGTGGTCAGGCGCGGGGGATGCCTCAATCTTTCGAAACCAATTGGCCGGGGATATTCGCTGTCGGCGATGTGCGCTGCGGAAGCGTCAAGCGAGTGGCTGCCGCCGTCGGCGAGGGATCGGCATGCGTGCAGCAGGTGCATCGGGCTCTTCACGATTGAGCGGCATCGATTTCACGCGCAATTCTCCGGAGGTCGCCAGCCGGTTGATAGGCATGACCTTGCTCGTCAACGGCGCCGGCGGAATCATCGTCGAGACCGAGGCGTACGACCGCGAAGATCCGGCATCGCACAGTTTTTCGGGCCCGACGCCGCGAAATGCCGTGATGTTCGGTCCGCCCGGCCGCGCGTATGTTTACCTTTCCTACGGGATCCACTGGTGCTTGAATTTTGTCTGCCGCGAAACGGGTCATGGCGCGGGCGTGCTGATTCGTGCCTTGGAGCCGACCGTCGGAATATCGGTGATGAGCGAGCGCCGGGGACAACGGGACTTGCGGACATTGTGTGCGGGGCCCGGCAGGCTGGGCCAGGCCTTGGGAATCACTCATGCAATGAACGGTATGCGCATCGACAGGTCGCCGTTCAGACTGACGGCGGCGGCCACGGAGGTCGATGTCGTGTCCGGTCCGCGAATCGGCATCTCGAAGGCGGTTTCGCACCCTTGGCGGTTCGGACTCGCCGGCTCGCGCTACGTGAGCCGGCCGTTCCGCGGTTGACCACGGCGGGCCTTTCGGGTATTTCCTACTCGAGCGGTCGATGGGTACGGGTGAACGAGGTTGCCGCATGAAAGAATTAGAACGAGCATTGTCCGAGATTCACAGCATCCGCAATCAAGTGGCGCGAGGCACGGAATTCCGCGGCTACGGGCCGGCCTCGATTGCATCGAGTGGCCTGCTTGCGATGCTGGTGGCATTCGTGCAGGCACAATGGACGGCTCAACAGAGTACCCATTTGACGATGTGGGTCGCGGTGTGGGCCGGCACGGCCGCCGTTTCGGTCCTTCTCACCGGCATCGATACGTTTGCCCGCGCCCGGCGCGTTCATGTGGGATTTGCCCGAGAAATGGTCCAGTCCGCCGTCGAACAGTTTCTGCCGGCGGTGATGGTCGGATTGTTGCTGACGGTCGTGATGATGCGGGTCGCCCCGCGGGAATGCTGGATCCTCCCGGGCCTATGGGAATTGATTTTCAGCTTGGGAGTTTTCGCCTCGTGCCGGTTCCTGCCGCGACAGATGTTTGTGGTCGGTGTGTGGTATTTGGCGGCCGGCCTCTATTGTCTGTCCGCCGGAAGCTCAACCCGGGCACTCTCTCCCTGGTTCATGGGCATTCCGTTCGGCGTCGGTCAGCTTCTGGTCGCGGCCGTGCTTCAATATGGGTATGAAAAACCTCTTGAATAAGCGCATCGGTAAGAAAAGCACCGCTCCTCGTTTTGCATACGACGGGTTGGACCGCGTGATTCATGAACGGGCCCGCCTCAGCGTATTGACCTCGCTCGTGACGCATGCGAAAGGACTGCTGTTCGGCGACTTGAAACAGCTGTGCGCGCTGACGGACGGCAATCTAAATCGGCATTTGCAGGTACTCGAAGAAGCGAAGTTGATCGCAATCACGAAGAGCGTCCAGAACAACCGCCCTCAGACCTTTTGCCGCATCACCGGCCTGGGACGCAAACGCTATATCGAGTATCTAGCCGTTCTCGAGCAAGTGCTGTTGGACGCCGGCACCGCAGTCAAGACGGAATGGACGGCGAAAGAAGCGACGTGACGGGTGGCCGGCATCCGATGCGAAAGTTTTTGATTGTCACCGCCGATGATTTTGGCCTGCATGAGGCCGTCAACGACGCGGTTGAGCAGGCGAGCCGCGCCGGGATCCTCACGGCGGCGAGTCTCATGGTGGGCGCGCCGGCAGCGGCCGATGCGGTGCGCCGCGCACGCAAGGTGCCGCACTTACGTGTCGGTCTGCATCTGGTTCTGGCGGACGGCCATGCCATGCTGACGCCCGATCTCATCCCGGGACTTGCAGACGAAGCGGGCCGCATGAACAGCCGGATGTTCGTCAACGGCATCCGCTTTTTCGCCCGCCCCACACTTCGCAGACAGCTCGAAGCGGAAATCCGCGCACAATTCTCAGCGTTCATGCGCACCGGCCTCGCGCTCGATCACGTCAACGCGCACAAGCATTTTCACTTGCATCCGACCGTCTTGGAAATGCTGGTGCGCATCGGCCGCGAATTCGGAGCGCCGGCCCTGAGGGTGCCGGATGAACCGATCTGGTTCGCGGCGCGCTTCGGCAACGGGTTTTCCGGCGCGAATGCTGTTTTGCTCAGCCCCTGGATAGCACTGATGAAGCGCCGATTACGCGGTGCGCAAGTCGTGCACAACGATCGCATCTTCGGCGTCGCCGCAAGCGGCGCCATGGACGAGGAGAAGCTCCTCGCGGTTCTCGCGCGGCTGCCGATGGGCGTCACGGAAATCTATCTTCACCCGGCCGTCCAATCGGGATGCGCCATTGCCGAGTCGATGACCGATTATCGGCATGCCGACGAACTTGCGGCTCTGCTCAGCCCGCGCGTCCGCGCCGCCGTTGCTGCCGGCGGCTGTGGGCATGGCGGCTACACGGACATCGTGCGCGCCGAACGCTTGAACTAGGGAGGCGCCGCACGCTCCAGGAATTGCGTCAGCGCCCCTCTTCCGTCTTCCCATAGTGTGAACGGGGTGTCGAGCTGTTCCTGCGGCATGCGCACGCTGATTTCGCGGCTTGCAGCGATGAAATGCAGCGTCGCCGAATCCACGCGGTAAGAGCGATAGACGATATCGCCATGTTCGGGCACGTGCAATGCGCGGCGCTGGGCGAAGCTGGTCGGCGGCCGCTCCAAGGGCTTCAAATCGATGGTCCGACCGTCCGCGAGAATCTTCAGTTCGCCTTCGTCCGCACCCGGCGGCGGCGACATGCGCCGGTCTACCGTCGACCAACGGTACAGCAATAGATACTGGGCGTATTCGCCGGAGCGATCATTTTCCACCGCCACGAGCGTCGCGTAATCGCGCGAATGAGCCGCTACATCCGAGCGCTCGCGCGCAAACACGATGGGCACGGAAACCACCAGCAGGGTGCTCCCCGTTTGCTCATCGAAGATCTCGGCCGATGGCTTGGACGGCCGCGTTGTACAGGACATGAGCGCCGTCAGCACCAGCAGCAAAGCCAAGCGCATATTCATAAGGATCTAGAATCGTACCCGGTACGCCACCGTAACGTACAACGATCGTTGATTCACCGCAGCCGTCTGGACCTGGCCGGTTAACGCCTGCTGTTGCTGCACGGCCTGCTGATTTTGCAATTGGTAGCCCGCGATGACTTCGAATACGGAGATCCGGTTGGTCCAATCGCCGCGCACCTGCGGCAGGTAGAGCATTTGCTTGCCCCCGAGCGAGGGGTCATTCAATTGTTCGACACTCAGGCGCGGGCCCAAGCGCCAGTTCCCGCCCGCCACGAAGCGCGCGTCCCACGATAACGTCGTGCTTCGCGCCGCGGGCGAGGTATCGAATCGAGCGCTGAAAATGTGCAGGTCATTCGACTGCACCAGGCTAGATCCTGCCATCTGCACCGATACGTTCTTGTCGAGGCCCGTCGACTGAGTGGCGCTGACTCCGCCCGAGGCCGGAGTGCCGCTCAGCTGGAAAGCGCCGAGGTCGGTCATGAACTGCCAGCGTTCACCCAAAGGGCGGCTGGCGGAGACGACGAAGGTGTTGCTGGTCGAGGTGCGGTCCAGCGCGAATTGCCGCAGCTGCGATGGCGTATAGTTGAAGGGGGATCGCTCCAGCGCATTCAGATCCAATGCGGTTTGGCCGATGAGCGCATTGTTGAGCTCCAGCAAAGGACTGCGGCGGTGGTCGGCGTCAAAGCTCAGAATCCAATACTGTCCCACCCTCGAGTTGCCGATCAGCGTGGCCGAATTGATCTGCCGGAATGCAATGTCGTAGTCGACCAGCATGACGGCTGTGCGACCCGCGACCGAGTAGCGGGTCTGAAACCCGATCGAGCGGCGATCCGTCTGACCTTCATTGGTCTGATTGAAGAAGTAGGTATCGAAAACCCAAGCTTGATGAAACGGATCGAACTCCGCAGTCACCGTACCGAATTTCTCATGACTCGATACCGCGGAGTATCCCGTGTAAGCCGGCAGGCCCGCGGCGCCGCTCACCGACAGCTTGGAGTTCACCTGGTAGCCGACGAACAGGCCGTCAAACAGCCCGACGATGCCCTGGCTCGCGAGCGACTGACGCCCGACGCGTGCGGTCACGCCAAACAGCCGATCGGTGAGTTCCGCGTACGCGGCAGTCGTCCGGTCCTGGCTGCCGCCGAAGGTCGTCGACAAATTGTGGGTATAACCGCCATCGAACCGGGCGGTAAAATCGTAGCGCTCGCCGCGGTCGCGCAGCAGCAGATCGCCGTACACCAGGGCCGAGTTGATGGAATTCGTGGTGGTCGTGGTGCCCGAGGTCACCGTCTGGTCTTTGCCGTACTGATAGCTGATGGCGGCACTCCCCGCCATTGTCCAGCGATTGTTCACGGGCGCGCCGAACTCGCCGGTGGACCTCGGAGCGAGCGAAGCAGAGGCAAGGGTTTGCAGCTTGCCGCGTACGCGTGCCGCTGCCGGACCGTCCGGGTAGCGGCGCAGGTATTCTTCGTATTCCGCCTTAGCCTGCGCCAGTTGGCCGGCCCGCTCGCGGACCAAGCCCATCAATTCCTGGGCTTCAGAACGCGCGGGATATTCCGGCTGCCGCAGCAAGCGGTTCAGCAGGTCGATCGCTTCGGGGTAGTTGTGCTTCTCCAGGGCGGCCCGTGCCTCGCGCAGAATTTGCGCACGCTCCCCATCTGCGAGCGGCGGGTCGGTCGGTCCGCTCCTCGCCGCTGACGAAACGCCGGCGCGTTCGACGCCCGAGAGGTCGGTCTGCTCGTCATTGACCGCAAGCCACGCCTGTGGATACGCGGCCTGTGCAATCTTCAGCACGCGATCGGCTTCCTGGCGCGTCGTGAACGGACCCGCACGCAAGCGGTACCAATGCTGATCCTCGATATCGGTTTCGGACACGTACACCTGGGTCTGCAGGGCGGCAGCGGCCGCCTCGGCTTTGTCGCGCTCGATCTTGGTGAGAGAGGACTCGAGATTGACGGCATAGACGCCGGGCGGCTCGGTTTCGGCCACGAGGACATTGCCTTTACGGCGGTTGATGTTCAGCAAGCGCACGCGAAGGCCAAGTCCGGACGCCGTGGGGGCCATCACGAAGTCGAGCGGCTTGGCCCACGTCAGTTCGAGTGTGATTTCACCGGGAACGATCGAATCGACGCGCGCCCCCGTGACGAGATTCCCGCCGCCGCCGACCAACGGCAGTTCAGGCGGAAGCGAGCTGAATTGAGTGCCGCAATCCGGTCCGAGCCGAAGCGTTATGGTGGTGCCGGTGCCATGGCTGACGGGGGTGTTGGCAACGTAGCGCACGGAGCAGGCAAATTGAATCGAGATATCCGCGTGATCCTCGAGTTCTTGGGTATCGATGAGCTGCACTATGGGGCCGACCGGCAGGATCGAGCCGGGCGCGGCGGGTGCGTTGTTGTTCAGTCCGGCCAAACCGATCAACAGCGCGCTCACACGCAGCAGCCGCGGCTGCCAGCGCAGACCTTTACGCTTCGCATCCGCCATCACTTGGCGGGACCGGCGGTCGCAGCGCGCGGGCGCGGTAACAGGGGTCGCAGCGGGGGCGGCCTAGCCGTGATGTTCCAATTGAACGTGTTGTGGCACATGCCGCAATCAAGCGTGGTGCGCACATGCTGAGCTTGCTTGCTCGTCGCAGTGATGCCGTTGTGGCAGCTCTGGCAGGACGCGCTGATGCCGAGGTGATTGAACGTCGCCGGCCGCCACGCGAGCGTGCCGTGGCACCCGCCGCAGTCCTGGGTGGTTATCACGTGCCGTGTCGGTTTGCCCGGCGCCGAAACGCCGTTGTGGCAGCTGACGCACTGCGCGGTGACGCCCCGGTGATCAAAACGTGCCGGCATCCAGGCGAGCGTCGTGTGGCAGTTCTCGCAGGAGTTGTTGCTGGCGATGTGGGCGGCCCCTTTGCCCTGCGCCAGCGCTCCGTTGTGGCAGCTGACGCAGTTGCTGGTCACGCCGGCGTGGGACGGCATCGCACCGTCCGCGCGGCGCAGTGTGCCCGGTATGGTGATGCCTCGCATAGCCCCGCCCGGCGCGAGGGCGCCCGGGCCGCCCACGCGGCTCGCACTCTGCGACGCCGCAGGCGCGCTGACGACGGTGGTGACCGTGGCGCGTGTGGTCGTTTGCGCAGCCGCGATTTTCTTTTTCGCGTTCCCGCCGCCCCAATTGTTCGGGCTGTGGCAACCGTTGCAATCCTTGCCGACGTGGTGATTGTTAGGCCGTCCGGTGAGGTTGTTCACACCGAAGAAACTCAATCCGGACTCGTGACACTGGTCGCAGGTGCCGCCGGTATCCGCGAGCAGCAACGTGTGCTTGGAGGCGGACATAGTCGTGCCGCTGAAGGTGGTGAAGCCCGTATGGCAACTCTCGCAGGGTGTCGCCTTCGAGGGAATATGTTTGGCCACCATCGGTTTCGGCGGGTCGTTATTGTTGTAGAACGACAGCTGCGTCTGGCCATGGCACTGAATGCAATTGCTGGCGATGCCGGTGTGCAGGACCGCATTCGCCGCCATGGTCGTGTAATTCGCCGGCGCCGCCGTGTGGCAGACGTTGCACCCCTGATTGCCGGGATTCGGCATGTGGCCGGCCGGCAGCGCTCCGCTGGTGCTGTTCCAGTTCGCGGTAGTATGGCAGCCGCTGCAATCCCCGGTCAGCATCGTGCCGGAGGTGTGGTCGGCCGGGCGCCCTTGCAGTGCGGGGTTCGCCGCACCCATATAGAAGGATTTGCCCTTCTCGTGGCAGGTGGCGCAGGTCGTGCCCACGAACTTATGCGTCGCCTGGCTCATGTTCATGGGCCCGAACGTGCCCGCCGCATAGGTTGTGGTCTTGTGACAGGAACCGCAATCGCTGCCGGCGAGGTAGGGAATGTGATTCGCAACCTGCGGTTTCGGCGGGTCGTTATTGTTGTAGAACGACAGCTGAGTGGTGCCATGGCACTGAATGCAATTGCCGCTGATTCCCGTGTGCATCACGGAGTTCGCCGCCAGAATCGCGTAGTTGGCCGTATTCGTGTGGCAAACCGTGCATGCGAGATTGCCGGGATTCGGCATGTGGCCCGCCGGCAGCGAGTTGCTGTTCCAGTTCGCGGTGGTGTGGCAACCGCCGCAATCACCCGTGAGCATGGTGCCCGACGTGTGATCGACCGGCCGTCCCTGCAGTGCGGGGCTCGCCGCACCCATGTAGAAAGACTTGCCCTTCTCGTGGCACGTCGCGCAGGTCGTGGGTACGAACGCATGCGTCGCCTGAGTCATATTCATCGGCCCGAAGGCACCCGCGGCATAGGTCGCCGTCTTGTGGCAGGAACCGCAGTCGCTGCCGGCGAGGTACGGAATGTGATTCGCAACCTGCGGTTTCGGCGGGTCATTATTGTTGTAGAACGACAGCTGCGTTACGCCGTGGCACTGCATGCAATTGCCGCTGATGCCGGTGTGCAGGACTGCATTCGCCGCCATCGCCACGTAACTCGCCGGCGCCGCCGTGTGGCAGACGTTGCAATTCTGGTTGCCGGGGTTCGGCATGTGGCCGGCCGGCAATGCCGTGCTGTTCCAGTTCGCCGTCGTGTGGCAGCTCGCGCAGTCGTTCGGCGCGGCCATGCCCGCGCCGGTGTGATCGGCGGGACGGCCCTGCAGGCCCGGACTCGCTGCACCCATGTAGAAGGCGAGGCCCGCCTCATGGCAGGTTTTGCAAGCCATGGTCGAGACATTGAGGTGCGTGGCCGCGGTCATGTTCATCGGCCCAAAGCCGCCCGCGACGTAATTCGCCTTGTGACAGGCACTGCAATCGTTGTTGGTGAACGACGGAATATGGTTGGCCGGCGCGGCCTTGGGGTTGTCGTGATTGTTGTAGAACACCAAAGGCGTTGCACCGCCGTGGCACTGGGCGCAGCCGGTGGTGATGCCCGTATGCAAAATCGGTAGGCTCGCGTAGGCGTTGTAGTTCGACGGTGCCCCGGTGTGGCAGACGGTGCAGGTTTGGGTACCGGGGATCGGCATGTGGCCGTTCGGCAGCGTCGTGGGCGTAGTCCACACGGTCGTGTTGTGGCAGAGAGAGCAGTCGCCGGTCTTTTGGCTGGGCGGATTGGGCGCGGAGATGTGGTTCGCCGGCCGCGTCTGCAGCGCTGTGCCGCTACCGACATAGAAACCGCCGGTGTCATGGCAGGTATCGCAGGTCGTGGGCACGAAGGCGTGCTTGGCGGCACTCATCGCCGTGGCCGGACCGAAGCCGCCCACGGCGTAAGTCGCCGCGTGGCAGGAGGCGCAATCCGTGCCGGTCAGATACGGAATATGTTTTAGCGCCGGCGTCACCGCGTATTTCGGCGTGTAGCTGTTGTACCAGGTCAGCGGCGCCATCGCACCGTGGCATTGTCCGCAGTTGCCGGTGATGCCGGTGTGCATCGTCGGCATGCTGGTAGTCAGCGTAGCGTAGCTCGCTTCCGTCGAGCCGATCGCCGTATGGCAAACCGAGCAGGTCTGCGTGCCCGGAGTCGGCATGTGACCCACCGGCTTGGCCGTGGTGGTCCAATCGGTCGTATTGTGACATCCCGAGCAGTCGCCGGTCTTTTCCTGTGGGTTGGTGCTCGAGAGGTGGCTGGCGGGGCGCCCCTGCAGCGCGGGAGTCGATGCGCCGAGATAGAAATTCAGGCCGGCTTCGTGGCAGGTGTCGCAGGTCGGCGGCACGAAGGCATGCTTGGCGGCGCTCATGTTCGTAGGACCAAAACCGCCGCTCACGTAAGTCGCGGCATGACAGGAGCTGCAGTCGGCTCCGGACAGATACGGAATATGGGAGGGCGTGAGCAACGCGTCCTTCGGGACGTAATTGTTGTACCAGGTCAGCACCGTCGTGCCGCCGTGGCAGGTGCTGCAGCCGCCGTTGATGCCCGTATGCAGGATCGGGAGCGCCGCCAGAGTCTTATAGTTGGTCACGTCGATGTGGCAAACCGTGCAGGCAGCGTTGCCCGGATTCGGCATGTGGCCCACCGGCAATGCATTGCTGTTCCAGTTCGCCGTGGTGTGGCAGATGCTGCAGTCGTTCGGCGCCACCATTTGGCCCGTGTTGTGATCGGCCGGGCGACCCTGCAGCCCCGGGCTCGCCGCGCCCATGGTGAACGTCAAGCCCGCTTCGTGACAGGTGTTGCAGGCCGTGGGCACGAAGGCGTGCTTGGCCGGAGTCATGTTCATCGGGCCGAATGTGCCCACCGCATAAGTGCTCGAGGAGTGGCAGGAACTGCAGTCGGTGCCGGACAAGTAGGGAATGTGATTCGGCGACAGCATCGCGTCCTTGGGCGTGTAGTTATTGGCCCAGGTCAGCGCCGTGACGGTGTCGCCATGGCAGAGCCCGCAGTTGCTCTTGATGCCGGTGTGCAGCACGGAGTTCGCCGCGAGGGTCGCGGGCGTGTAGTCGCTCGGCGCCGATGCGTGGCACGTCACGCAGGAGAGATTGCTCGGGTTCGGCATGTGGCCGCTCGGGAGTGCCGTGCTGGTCCAGTCGGTGGTCGAATGGCACAGCGCGCAGTCGCCGGTGGCCATGCGCGGGTCGTTGCTGCTGAGGTGGTTGGCAGGCCGCAGCTGCAAAGGCGTGCCGCTGCCCACGTAAAAACTCTTGCCGGTGTCATGACAGGTATCGCACGTCGTGGATACGAAGGCGTGCTTGGCGGCGCTCATCGCCGTCGCCGGCCCGAAGCCGCCGGCCGTGTAGGCCGCGCCGTGGCAGGCGCTGCAATCGGTGCCGGCCAGGATCGGGATGTGCGGCGGCGTCAGCGGCGTCTTCTTGGTGGGCGACACGCCGGAGATCGACATCGGAATGTAGGGAGCAGGGACGCCCGCGAATGTCTCCCCACCGTGGCACAGCACGCAGTTCGACACATTCAGTCCGGTGTGCAAGACCGGAATGCTCGCCGCCAGTACCGTCCACGTTTCGGCCGACGGATTGTTTCCATGGCAAATGCCGCAGTCGATGGAAGAGGGGATCGGAGGGACGTGATTGCTTGGCTGCCCGGAGACGAAACCGGTCGTAATCTTCACGCTGCCGCTGTGGCAGGTCTGGCAGGTGGTGACCGTCATCTGCGTGTGATCGAAAGCCGAGGGTGCCCAGCTCGGCATTTTGGTGCCGAGGCCGGTGGTGTGGCAGTTCTCGCACAAGTTGGTCGTGGGCATGTGGTTGCCCTGCTTGCCCACGGCTTTCGTGCCGTTGTGGCAGCTCACGCAGCCGCTTCTGATTCCCGTGTGATCGAAGTCGGCGCCAAGCCAGGTGGTGGTCAGGTGGCAATCGCCGCACTCGAGACTCGTCACGATGTGCCCCGGGTTCTTGCCGGTGGCTTGCACGCCGTTGTGGCAGATGATGCAGAAGCCGGACACCGCCAGCGGAATCTGGGTGTGATCGACCGCCTTGGGGGGATTCCAGCTCATCACCGTATGGCAGGCTTCGCACACTTGACTCGTCGCCGGATGCGTCGCCCCTTTGCCCTGCGCAATCGTTCCATTGTGGCAACTGACGCAGCTTCCCATCACTTCGGCGTGGGTAAAGTGCACGGCGGGCCGGAACGAAGTCGTGTCGTGGCACGCTGCGCAATTGTTCGTGCTCTGAATATGCGTCGGGGTCTTCGGCGTCGCGTTATACGTCGAACCCGCGATGTGGCACACGCCGCAGTTTCTCGGTGTTCCCTTGAAGATTGCGTTCAGATGGCAGGACTCGCACGGCAGGTCGCGGTGTACGCCATCGAGTTCGAACCCGGTCGAGAAGTGGTCGAAGGGCACCGTGATCGGCGGCGCCCCCGCCGCGAAGATCCGTGTCTCCGGCGCGAGCAGCAACAGCGCGAGGGCCAGCACACCCAAGGCGAGCGGCGCTGCGCGCGCGGTTGCACACGCCGCTGCGCGCGCCGCTGCACGCGCCGCTGCACGCGCCGCCATCCACCCCGTTGTGAGGCGATGTTTCATTGCTATTGAATCCGTGCGCCTTTCCAGGAATAGACCGAATGACAGCGGTCGCACTGCGCACCATATTCACCGAGATGCCGGTCATCCTTGTGATGGCAGCCGCCGCACAAGGGTGAGTTCTTCACCGAGCCCGGCGGCTCATGATGGCAATCGGCGCACTGCAACTTGGCGTGAGCGCCCAGCAACGCGAAGTGATCCGGCGTTTGCTTGGCGTGATCAAACGCCCAGAGCTGCCAACCATTGGTCGAATGACAGCTCTCGCATTTCTTGCCGAGGCCGCCTTTGTGGACGTCGTCGTGCGAATGGCAATCGCCGCATGCGACGGGCGCCTGATTGAACGCCAACGTCGCGTGACATTGAGCACAGCTGACGACGCGATGGAGTCCGAGCAACGGGAAATCAGTGAGATCGTGATCGAACACGATGCCGGAACGCCAAGCTTGCTGGCCATGGCAGGTATCGCAGGCGCCTTTCAGTTTGCCGGCGTGCGGGTCTTCACTGCGATGGCAGCCCGCGCAGTCCTTGGCCAACTTTTGGGTGGCCACTACGCCCGTGTGACAGGCGTAGCAATCGATCTTGGCGTGCGCGCCGACCAGAGGAAATTTGTGCCGTCCGGTGTGATCGTAATCCTTTACCTGCCAGCGGTCGTTGTCATGGCAGTCCTCGCACTTCGCGCCGAAACGTGCCGCGTGCGCATCATCGGCTTCGTGGCAGCCGTTGCAGTCCTTCGGGATCTTATCCTTGTAATTGCCGCTGCGATGGCAGGCGACGCAGGTGATCTTGTCGTGCACGCCCAAGAGCGCGTAACCCGTTTCCTTGAGATGGTCGTACTTCGCCGTCCTCCATTCCTTCGTGACGTGGCACTTGGCGCAGTCTTCGCCGCGCGAACCCCGGTGCTCATCATCGGTCGCGTGGCAACCAACGCAGGTCTTTGGCGTCTGCTTATACCGGCCTCCGACGTGACAGGCATTGCACGTGACGGACAGGTGACTCCCCGTGAGCTTGAAATCCGTCTTGTCGTGATCGAATTTGCCGCCCGTCCAGGTCAAGGAGCTATGGCAGTCGCCGCATGTCTGCGTGAACTGCGCATGGTGAGCATCGTCGCCCTTGTGGCAACCGACGCAGGCCGCGGGCGCCTTGCGCCACGCCTCGCCTTTCTTATGGCAGCTTTCGCAGGCGAGACCGGCATGAGCGCCCTCGAGCGCGAAGTCGGTGATGCGATGATCGAATTGAGCGCGGCTCAGTTCCACGATGTCGGCGTTGCGGCCTCGGTGTTCCGTATGACAAGCGCGGCATTCGCCGGCGCCGGCATTGGTCATGCGGCCGTGATAGCGATGTTTATCGCGCACGTCGTCTGCGATGTCCTTGTGGCAGTCCAGGCAAAGCGAGGTTTGCGTTCGGGCGTTCGAGCGGTCGTGACAATTCGCACAATTCTCTTCCTGCTTTACATGAGCCTGCGTCACCTTGCCGGGCATCAGCAGCGTCTCCACGTTGGCGGCCCGCGCAGGTTTCGCTGTTGCTCCGAAAAGTGCTGCGAGGAGCGACATGGTCAGTAGGGCTCTTAGGGGCAGACGCACGGCGGCCCAGGGGAATCGATATCCACCGCCGCAGTCCTGGCGTGCGCAAGAAGCCGAAGTGCATCGTCGCCTGTCAACTCCATTGCCATCTCCCTCCGTCTCACCCTTCGATCGTCAATTTCAACGAATTGCCGTCATCCGCAAAAGCTCATGTGTCACAAGTCTATGGTTGCGCCGCCTTCGATTCGCTCCGTCGGTCACTCTCAGTACACATTGATGGCAACGACATGAACCACCCCGGCAATCAACAGCATGAAGAAAAGCGGTATGTGCAGCACGTGCCAAAATGAAAATAACCGTGCATACATCTTGTACTCTCGGGTGCGCCGGCCGGCGTCCAAGCGCCGATACGCGTATTGGCGAGCGACCTCGCCGAGGCGTGTCGCGTGCCGGGCGATCACCAGCGATTCGCGCCTACGCGCCTTCAGGACCGCCTCTTTGACTTCACGGCGCACGATCCAGCGCGCCATGGCCATGCGGACAGCCCCGGTGCTCAGGTGCAGGAATTTTCGAACGGCTCCTTTCGGAGGCTCGATCAATTTCGTTTCCACCCGCTCGATCGCATCCAATAAGCCGGGCAGGAATGAAATCGACCTCGCTTGCACGCGGAGCCGCTCGCCCACCGCCTTCAATTGCTCGAGCGTGTCCTCGTGGCCCTCCAGGCGTGCGTGCAAACGCGTGTAGATGTAGCGGCCCACGACGCCGCTGCCGGCAACCAGCAACATGCTGAAGAGAGCGACGTTGCTGTTGGTCGCGCCGAGGCTGAAATTGGCATGAAACAGCACCAGGATGGGACCGACCACGCCGAGCACCATGTGGAATTCAAACCAAACGGGGATTCCGCCAAGCCAGCGCAGCCAGCGCAGCCGTTTGCGCGCCGAGTACATCAGCAGCAGCAACATCATCGAACCGCCGGTGATTCCCAGCCAGTATCCCAAGCCGCGCTGCGGGGAGATGTAGCGCTCGAGGTGGGCGTGCATTCCCCAAGCCAAGAGACCCGCAACAAGGAAGGTCCATATCAGAGGCCAGTGCAGCCGCGGCAGCGTCGTTGCGGAGGTCGAGGCCGCAGCAGTCGAGGGAAGTTTCGCGGCTAGCGTGTTCATGAGATGACGCGGTCGATCAATATCTTGAGCGGCTGGTGATCCGCCGGATTGATCACGCCCGTCGAGCCTTGCAGATCTCCGCTCGCCGGGAGCGGCTGACCTTTCTGGGAAATTCGCGCTTCGATCGTCACGCGTCCCGCGTTCGAGAGATTGCGGCCGGGCAGCATCGACTGCGAATCATCCAGCGTGAACTTCAAGGGCCAGCTGCCCACGCTGCCGCGAAACACTGCGACGGGAACCCCGGGTGCGTCGACGGACTTGGCCACGATGAACAATGTTTCGCCGGCGGCGGCTTTGGCTTTCAGCGCAGGCGCGAGCGTAATCTCGCCGCTGACTGCCGCACCGGCCGCGGCAGTCGCGGACTTGGCAGTCGCCGCATCGGCCGTCGCCGACGAGGCAGAGGCGGAGCCAAGAACGGCGGCAGCACGATCGGACGCCACCGGCGGGCCCCCCGGTCCGTCATCCGTCGGCATCGTCGGCAATTGCCGCGCACGCGCCTTAGCCGCGTCGGCAGGACGGCCCAAAAATTCGAATGATTTCGCCAGCAGCTCCCAGTCACCGTCGGTGCCGCCACCTTTGGCGAGCCGCGATTCAAGATTTGCAATTGCGCTGTTCATCGAGCCTGCCGCGGGTGGCGTCTTGGCCGGATCCGTGGGTCCGCTTGTCGCACTTGCGAATGCCTTCGCCGCGTTGCCGAATGCGCTGCTGGGAATCGCGGCCGGCTGGGGTGCCGCTTTGGGTTGGGCCAACCAGTGAACCCCTCCGAGAATCGCAATCGCCATCACGACGACACTCAGCGACGCTTGCCACGGCACGACGGGCAGCGACCCGAACCGCGGCGATTTGCGCAGCCAAGGCAGCATCACTAACAGGGCGGCGAGCGTCGTGAGTGCACCCGCCAAAAACCAAAATATCGCCATTGAGGAATCTCCGGTAAACGCGCTGTGCGCCCGACTGGCGGGACCTTCCCTTGCAGCGCGCTTAGGTTCTCGTGGCCCGGATTGTAATACCGCTTAATTGGATCAATACAATGTGTACAAATCGCGACACTTTCGATATATGCAATAAGTGAGGAGACTCACAATATTGCGGGAGTTCAGGGCCCTGGGCCCCGTCGTTCATTGAACATAATTCGGCATCTTGTAGAGTTTACAAAGCATGGCTTTATGACGGAAATCTTGTCGCTCGCCGTGTATGTGGTCCCGCTGGCGGTTGTAACCGGCATTTATCTTTCGCGCCAACGGCGTACGCAGGCGCGCCATCTCCAAGTCCTGGAGGATACGATCGCCTCCGGGATGACGGAACCGGCGTCATTGCATCCGCTGATCGACGCCGCCAAATGCCTGGGATGCGGCGCCTGCGTCAAGGCCTGTCCCGAGACCTCGCATCACGATGTGCTCGGCCTCATCGACGGCAAGGCTGTGCTGATCGGCCCGACGGAGTGTATCGGCCATGGAGCGTGCAAGACAGCATGCCCGTTCGATGCAATCACATTGGTGTTCGGCACGGAGCGGCGCGGTCTGGATATTCCGCTGTTGAAACCGAATTTCGAGTCCAATGTGCCCGGGATCTTCGTGGCCGGGGAACTCGGGGGCATGGGACTCATCAAGAATGCCCTCACCCAGGGTCAGCAGGCGCTCGAGGCAATCGCCAAGACGGCGGTCAAACGCTCGGGAGTGCTCGACGTGCTGATCGTCGGCGCCGGACCCGCCGGTCTCTCCGCGTCGCTTGCCGCCAAAAAGATGGGCCTGTCCTACCAAACCGTCGAACAGGAGGCTCTGGGCGGGGCGGTATTCCAGTATCCCCGCGGCAAACTGGTGATGACCGCGCCGGTCGAATTGCCGATCGTCGGCAAAGTGCATTTTCGCAATACATCCAAGGAAGAGTTGCTGAAATTCTGGACCCAGGCCTGTCACGGCAATGATCTCAAGATCAGCTACCGGGAACGCGTGGAAAGCATGGAAAAAAAAGATGGCGCGTTTCACGTAAAAACCAGCAAGAAGCACTATGTCGCATCGACCGTGTTGCTGGGAATCGGACGGCGCGGGACACCGCGCAAACTCGGCGTGCCGGGAGAAGAGCTATCCAAAGTGGTCTATCGGCTCATTGATCCCGAGCAGTACCGCGGCAAGCAAGTCATGGTTGTCGGCGGCGGCGACAGCGCGCTCGAGGCGGCGGCAAGCATAGCTGAACTCGGCGACACCGAGGTGTATCTCTCGTACCGCGGCGAGGCGTTTCAGCGCGCGAAGCAGCGCAACCGTCAGCGCGTCGACGCGGCGAGCGCCAAGGGTCAGCTCAAGGTGCTGCTCAACTCCCAGATCAAAGAAATTCGACCGGAGGAAGTTCTCCTGAAGCAATCCGGAAAGGACCTGCAAGTGCGTAACGACGCAGTGATCGTAAGCGCGGGAGGCGTACTGCCGAACGATTTTTTGAAGTCGATCGGCATCGAAGTCGAGACCAAGTTCGGCACCGCATGAATCAAAGACGGTCACGCATTATCAAGGACGGCAGGGCATGCTGAAGTTACACCGCGTGTGCGCGGCCGCACTGTGCTGCGTCATCAGCCTGGCCTCGGCCGCAGCCCCCGGCAAAAAGATCGCGCCGCCCAAGGACCCGTTGGAGCCGGCGCGCGCGGCGCTGCGCACGCTGCAGTTCGACAAGGCGAACACGCTGCTCACCGCTGCCGCCAACGGCGGTAATGCCGAAGCGCAATACCTGCTCGGGCTCATGTATTTGAACGGTGTGGGTATCGTGGCCGACGCGGCCCGTGGCCGTGCATTGCTGCAAACGGCCGCCGAGCATGGCCATGGCGCTGCCGCATACGTGCTGGCGGGTGAGATCGCACGCGAACCGGGCGCAACTCCCGAATCGGCGCGGCAGTGGCTGGAGCGTTCTGCCAAGATAGGCTACTACCGCGCGGTAGAAGCCCTGCGCTCCGGAAGACCTTTGCTCGATCGCGAGTCGGTGGGCGCCACCGATCCCACTTTACTCACGCCCTGGGTGATCGACTGCGCGCGCAAGAACGATGCCGCCGAATTGCGCCGGCTTGGGCCGGTGAGCGCCTCGGTGCGCGATGAGTTCGGCCGCGGCGCGCTGTCCCACGCAGCCGCGGCGGGTTCTCTCGCTGCCGCGACGGCGTTGCTGGGCATGGGTGCCGACCCGCGCGCCGTGGACAAGGCCGGCACGACCGCGCTGATGATCGCCGCGGAGGGTTCCGACGAAGCGATGGTGGATCTATTGCTGCAGCATGGGGCCGCTGCCCAAACGCTGGACGGCGAGCAGCGTACTGCGCTTTTTTATGCGGCCCGGGCAAATCGGACCGCGGCGGTCGGCGCGCTGCAGCGCGCCGGCACACCGCTCGATGCGAAGGACGCGCGCGGGTATAACGCGCTTGATGCCGCGCTCGTCGTGGGCGCAGAGGATAGCGCCGCCCAGCTTCGATCCTTGGGCCTCCATGCCAATCGGATCACGATCGACCCGGCGCGCCAAAGCGGCAAGTTCGACCCAGCGCATCCTGGAGATATCTATCGAGGGTGGCCTGCACTCGCACTTGCGGCGTCGCGCAACGACACATCCACCGTTCAGCAGATGCTGACGGCGGGCAGCGATGCCAATCTGCGCGTACCCCAGGGCGATCCGCTGTTGCAAGTAGCTGCCGACGCGCACGCCCTCCCCATCCTGCCGCTGCTCCTGGCGCACGGCGCCAATCCGACCGGTACCGACCATTCCGGGCATAGCGCGTTATGGCTCGCGGCGGCTCGCAACGAGTTCGAGATCGTCAAGGCGCTGCTCGGCGCCGGCGTACCGCCCGACGCCCACGCTGCCACCGAGCAGACTCCGCTGCTCGCCGCGCTGCGTGCGACCCACTCGGATGTCGCGGAGCTTTTGCTGGCTGCCGGCGCGAATGCGGAGGCCGCAGACGCGCAAGGCCGCACGCCGTTGATGCTGGCATGCGCAAGCGGCGAAGAGAGACTCGTGAAAGTACTCCTCGAGCACCACGTGAAAATCGACACAGAAGATAAAGAACGCCGCACGGCGCTGTTAGATGCCGCGACCTTCGGTTCGCGCGACGAAGTAGTGCTCCTTTTGGCCGCCGGCGCGAATCCGAAAGCGGCCGATGCGCGAGGAATCACGGCGCTGCACGCCGCTGCCGCCCAAGCAAACATCGGCGTCCTCGACCCTCTCTTGGCGGCCGACCTCTCCGTCAACCGGCGCGACAGTGCCGGCGAAACCGCGTTGATGATCGCGGCGGCCACGGGTCACATCGAAATGGTGCAGGCACTGCTGGCCCGGTCGCCGGCTCTCGATATTCAAAACCATGGGGGCGACACGGCGCTGATCGCCGCCAGCCGCGGCGGCTACACGGTCATATGCCGCCTGTTGCTGTCGGCCGGAGCGGATAAGAGTCTGCGCAACAGCGCCGGTGTCACCGCGGGCGACGTCGCTGCCGGCCGCGGTTTCGCATCGATCACCAAGGAATTGGCCGGCAGCGGCTGAGCGCGTCCACAGAGTTCAATACGCGTAGAACGGCCCGGTGTAGGTGCCGGCGGCGCGATGGTCGATCCCGATATAGATCTTGCGGCCGTAAAAAAACGGCATGCCCCAAGTGAAATTGGTCGATCCGCCGCCGCCGCCGAGAGTGCCGAAGGCGGCCGCGGTGATCACGAACGTATTCGCATCGCCGATCGCGAAATCCACGCGGCCGGTGCCATTGTTCACACCCACGCCGATGTTGGTCGCGGACACGCTTTGCGGAGCGACGCTGGGACAGTAATTGCCGATGAAGCTGCCGGTAGAGCACACCGTCATGGTCGGATCATTGAAGGCGTAATCGTCGGTTCCCGAGTCGATCAGCGCCGGCAGCGGTGTCGCGCCGCTGCTGTAGGTCGCACTCGCGTACGTTGCCTTGAAGTCGCCGGTCGCCGGATCCGCGCCGAGCACCGTCAATGCCGGCGGCAGCGCATTGTCGGTCTGCGTGCCGATCCCAAACGTAAGCTCGCCGGTGACCGACGCATCGCCGTTGGCGTTGATCAAGTTCGCCATGTTGACGATGATGCCGTTGTTGTCCGCCGCGAACAGTGAGACGGGGTTCGTGACCTGCGAGGCAAGCGGCACGTTCTCCGCGGTGCATACACCGGAGGCAGTGCAGCCGTAATACACGGGCAGGGGCGACGCGGCGCTCACGCAGGCAGTACCGCAGTCCTGCACGAGTACGCCGACGCCGAGCAGTCCATTGGCGTGAAAGCCTGCGACGTCGTTGAGCAGCGTGCCATTGGTTCCGCAGGGTGCCGGCGGCGGCGCACCCGTATTGGTGTCATCCATGATCTGCACGGGCACTTTGGACGCCGTTTCTCCCGCGAGCGTGATGTCGGCCAAGGCCACGGGCCCCCACGTCTGACCGCCGCCGAAGCTTTCGCATTCTTCGATCGCTCGTCCTTGCGAGTCGGTTTGCGCGGCGAGCGTCACGGTTCCCGCAGCCAGCACCGATCGAACCAGCCGCAATCCCCAGGAACCTGTGTCGAGAAGCACATGATCGATGTTCGCGCACTGCGTCGTGCTGCCCGGGGCACATACCCTCACCGTCACGTAGGCGTGGTTGATCGCGCCGGTCGCTGCGGCAGGCCCGGAATCAACGGTCACCGCCATCGTGTTCACCACCGGCGGCGGCGCTGCACCGCCCCCCGACGTGCTCTTGCTGCCGAGACACGCGGTGAGCAGACCCGCCGTCAAAACCACGGAGGAGAACAAAACCAGGGGGGAGAAGTGCTGTATACGCATGGGCAATGGTGGTGGTGCGAGCGTCAGCGCAAATCCGCTGCCGAGACGCCGGCGGGGATCGACCGCGGCAAATACGCGCGCCCGCTGTAGGCGCGCATATGTCCGCCGGCCTCTACCACCAGTTCGGCCGTCGCTATCCGCAGGGACCTATGCATTCCGGGTTCCTTCAGCGCCGACAACGATTTTGTATAGGTATCGAAGCTCGTACCCAGCAATCGCTGTAAATCCGGCACCGCCGGGCCGTTCCAGGCCACGGCAAAAACGACACCGGCTTTGGTTAGAAATTCGCGCACGCGCATACCGTTGTCATTGGTAATCTCTTGGATATCGTAGTGCGCGAGCAACGTAGACTCCGCGGTGCCGTGCAAATCGTCCGCATCGGAAACCACACTGGCCGCATCGCCGCCGAGCGCGGCATGCACGGATGCGATACCCAGCGGATTGCAACCGATGAGGAGGAACACGAAAGCATTTGCCGCAAGACGACGCGCCATAGTCGAAGTTTGCAACACAATTGCTCCGTTCGGGCACTGTCGTCCGTGTGCGACAGCTGATTTCGCGGGGAAAATATGAGAAGGTCCCGATCGCACTCCAGCGCAACTACGGCGCCGGCGAAGCCCACATTGCACGCTGCCGCTTGCCCGCCGCAGCGGGTGCCGGATGTTTACAGAATCCGGCCAAAGTGTGACCTACGTCACAATCAGCGCGAAAACCGATCTCTCAGGCTCGCGTCATGCTGAGTCTTGCCTATTGACGCCTTGCACCTTCCCTGGGCCCCCCATTAGACTCGCCGCACATGTAAATATTGCATCGGAGGCTTGGGGTGTCGAAAACTGGCGGGAAACGACTCAACAAGTCATCGCAGGGGTGGAGAAATTGATGCAAGTGGGACCGGAGACGAAGCCCGTTATCATGGTTAACCCCAGTGGGAAACCGCGAATCAGCATCGTATTGGTCGAAGACCATGCGATCTTGCGCGAGGGCCTCAAAGCGCTCATCGAGCTCGATTCCGATTTCCACGTCGTCGGCGAATACTGCTCCGTCGAAGAAAGCTTGGACGGCATTCGCGACTTGCAACCCGACCTCGTCATTACAGACCTTGCGCTGCCCGGACGTTCGGGCATCGAGCTGCTGGGAGAAATCCGGCGGCTCTCGCCGCGCTCGCGGCGAATGGTTCTGACTGCGCACGACAACGAAGAGTACATCCGCGCCGCGTTGAATGCCGATGCCGACGGTTATGTATTGAAAGATGCCAACAGCGCCGAACTGAACCGGGCGATCCGTACCGTGTCGGTCGGCCAGCGTTTTCTGTGCGAGGCCATTGCCAGCAAAATTCTGTCGGGCTACCTTTCCGGCGAGCAGAAGGCGCCTTTTCCGGCGGTTGCGCAGTCCATTACCGGACGCGAGCGCGAGGTACTGACCCGCATTGCCCTCGGCAACTCGAACAAGTTGATCGCGCGCGAACTCGGTGTGAGTCCGAAGACCGTCGAGAAACACCGTTCCAATTTGATGCGGAAACTCCAGCTGCACAACGCAGCCGCGATCACCATGTTCGCGATTCGCAACGGGCTGACCGGCACCGAGCCGTTCAGCGACCGGCCGACCGCACGCCTGCAGCCCCTCGCGTCGACCGCTTCCGCCTGAACCGCGCTTAGCGCGTTTCTCTTTTGGGCGCACGCAGCCGTGAGCGTTCACCGTGGCGCGATCGCGCTTGATTCGATCCCGCGCCTACCAATCCCACGCCAAAGCAATCGCCGTCAGCGGCGAGCCACATTTGCGGAACATGAGCGGCCACATATGCCGAAAGAACCCGCGTGTGCGTGATATGTGAACCCCGACATGCCTCCAAACGCGTTATGTGAAACCCGACACTCCTCTACGTCTTTTCCCTACCTTCTGCGTACGTAACTTTACTTAGCGGTACGGGAGGATCAACCGAATCGCAAGCGCCGTGCATTCCCGCGAGTATGCCAATCCACGGAGAGCCGGAGACCTTAGGGATTTCTCCGGCCACAGACTACGGGATGGACACGGATGCGGTTTCGCTGGCAATTCATCGGGGCAACGACCTTGGCGATCATGGTGATCTCCGGCGTTGCCGCGGGCGCGAGCGGCAGCGACGGCGCGGCTGAGAACCAAACCGCCGCTGAGGATCACACTCATCATCACATGGCGGCGATTTCCGCCACCACCCGCAGCACCGTGAGCTACGCCATTCCTGACGTAAAGCTGATCCGCCAGGATGGCACTGTCGTGAACCTGAACGCGGAACTCAACGACGGCCGCCCCGTCGTGCTTTCATTCATCTATACCAGCTGTACATCGGTCTGCCCGCTGGTCAGCCACACGCTGTCGCAGCTGCAGAACAAGCTCGGTGAGCATGCCGGCCGCGTGCATCTCATGTCCATCACGATCGACCCCGAGCAGGATGACCCGGCTCGCTTACGCGAGTACGCCAAGACATTCCACGCCGGTCCCGAGTGGCAGCACTACACGGGCACGCTCGCCGCGAGCCAGACCGTGCAGCGCGCCTTCGATGTTTATCGCGGCAACAAGATGGACCACGTGCCCGCGACTCTGATTCGCCCGGCGCAGAACGGGCCGTGGATTCGCATCGAAGGGTTCGCTACCGCCGACCAGATGCTCGCCGAACTTTCCGATCTTTCCCAATTGCACGCCGCCCGGTGATTCATGAAACAAAAAATTGCACGCGATTCTGATGGAGGACCCGACATGAAGAGCATTCCGCGCCTTCTTTGCTTGCTGCCCGTGTTCGGGCTGATGTTCGTTGCCCTGGATGCGCAGGCGCAAAGCTTCCGCGTGCAATGTCCAATGAGCACGACATTTCACCCGGCGAATCCGGATGGTTCGGCGAATAGCAATATCAAATGCCAACAAATAGCGGGCGGTGACGGCTACGCGACCATGGGCGACGGAAACACCATCTACCTGTTTGGTTTCGGACCTCTGTCCGGGCTGCGAGACATTTACAACGGGCTGCCCGGCACTAAGGCCAATACCACGTTCAATTCGTTGCTCGATCCTGCGCTCGAAACATCGACCCCGAGTTCGCTGGTCGGAATGCCCGACGGCAATTTTTCCTTCAATGGCGCCATCGGCCTCGTTCCGGATTTGACGCAGGGCGTTGCCTCTAGCGGATGGGCTCCGTCGACGGCGTATACGTCGGGCCAAGTGGTCGTGAACGCCTCGAACGTCTACAAGGCGGCAACGTCCGGCACTTCCTGCGCGCCGGTTACGAATCCGAGCCTGCCGCAATGTACCGGACCTACGGCCACGGGAACGGCGCCCATCACCGACGGCACCGTCAGTTGGGTCTGGCAAGCGATTCCACCCGACTCGTTCCTCACCGGCCACGTCGATCCGCGTCCCATCATGGATGTCGGCGTCATGAATGCCAATCAGCCCGCGCCTTTGATCGCAATCGACGAGGACGATGAGTTGTTCCTGACGTTGACCAACGTCGGCATGATCATGCGTCCGGACTTGTTCGAGCAGCACACGGTACATTTCCACGGATACCCGAACGCGTCCGCCTTCTACGACGGCGTGCCCGACGCATCGATCGCCATCAATGTCGGCGGCAGCTTCACGTATTATTACCTGGCACCGGATGCGGGCACGTATTTCTGGCACTGCCATATCGCGCCGCCCGAACACTTGCAGATGGGCATGGTTGGACAGCTCTACGTGCGGCCGCGTCAGAACAAAGTGGCGGCCGGCGCGTCGTTGCTTGCTGCGCTGAACCAGTGGGAGAACGCCGGCACGCTCGTGGATCCCACGGGTCTTGCGGGTAACGCACTCCAGGCGGCGTACGCCGCCTATGAGCCGGTGCGCAAGGGCTGCCGCGGAGACATCCTCTGCACGACGCCGATTCCCGCCCAAGACGCGCCGCGTGCAGCGACCGGTGGTTATGCATACAACGATGGCGACGGCACGACGCATTACGACGTCGAGTACCCGATCCAGATTCACGGCTTCGACCCGAATTTCCACTTCGTCGGCATGACGTTCAACCCCGAATCGTTCAATGAGATGAAGGACAAGTACTTCATGCTGAATGGACGCAGCTACCCCGATACCGTCGGCGGCTATGTCTGCGGCGACGTTAGGCACCCGACGCCCGACCCGTTTCCGGCATGCTCGGGCAGGGCTGCTGGCACCGTTCTGCCGGGTCCGATGGAGACCCAATCGACCGACGGTACGTACCACGCGTCGCAGCCGCTGCCGACCGTCATCAACATTCCGGCGAACGGCCGGGCTCTATTGCGGATCTCGGACCTCGACGTCACCGAGTATCAGACCCTCGCGTCGCTCGGCATCCCGATGACCGTGGTTGGTCTCAATGCGCGCCTGCTGCGAGACATGGCAGGCAACAACCTGTCGTACAAGACGAACTCGATCACGCTCGCGGGCGGCGAATCCATCGACGTGATCTTGGACGCGACCGGCCTGACCTCAGGCCAAAAATTTTTCCTCTATACACCGAACCTCGATCACCTTTCGAACGACGCCGAGAACTTCGGTGGCCTGATGACCGAAGTGAATATTTGTAGCTCGGTCGACGTACAGACCAAAGCCTGCACGATCTAGGAGAGCAGTGATGCGCAACATGAACAATGAATTTCTGCCCGTTAAGGGCCTGCAGTGCGCGACTCTCGCGCTCGGATCGTTGCTCGCGTTCTCCACGCAGGCGGCGGCGCCCGGCATCACCGGTGCGGCCGGCAACCCGGTGTTCAATCTGGACGCCGCAGCCACCCGCATCTCCCAGCCCAACGGCAAGAGCGTGTATGCCTGGGGCTATGGCTGCGACCCGAAAGCGGCCGCGGCACCCGGGTTCGCACCGAGTATGACCGGTGCGAACTGCGTCGCGGCACAGCTGCCAGGGCCGACGCTGATCGTCACCGAGGGCGACACGGTCACGGTGGTCCTCACCAATAACCTACCGGGGGCGGCGGGCAATACCTCGATTCTGTTTCCCGGATTCACAACTTCGTCCAACGTCAACGGACCGGTGACCGCAGTCAAGGTCACGAACGCTGGCAGCGGCTACACGGCTGCACCGGCCGTAGCCTTCACGGGCGGCGGCGGAACCGGGGCTGCAGCCACCGCCGCTATCACGGGCGGGGTGACGGCGATCTCGCTCAGCGATAGCGGCAGCAGCTACACCCTGGCACCGACAGTTGCAATCACGGGCGGCGGCGGAACAGGTGCGACAGCGTCCGCTGCGGTCAATGCGGACGGCAGCCTCACCATCTCCGTGGTGACGGCGGGTACCGGCTACACCGGCGCTCCGGCGGTCGCGATCACGGGCGGCGACGGCACGCCCCCCGCGTCCTCCACGGCAATCGTTACCGGTTCGGTGACCGCGGTCACCATCACCACCAAGGGCTCGGGCTATACCAGCGCGCCGACCGTTGCGATCACAGGCGGGGGCGGGTCGGGGGCCACGGCCACCGCCGCGCTTCTCAGCGGGGCAACCGGTCTGCTGACTCAAGAGGCCAGGAATTCCGCCTCATGCAAGGCGACCACGAATTCCGGCTGCAACTCCGTCACGTACACGTTCGTGGCATCGACTCCCGGCACGCATTCCTACTACAGCGGAACGCAGGGCGATTTGCAGGTGGAGATGGGCCTCTACGGCGCGCTGATCGTGCTGCCGAAGACCATTCCGATGAGCTGCACCAATGGCCTCGCCGCGAAGAATCTCATCGCCGAATCGACCACGGGTGAAGCCGATTTCCGTCTGGCAAAGGCGGCTTATAACCACCCGTCCAGCTGCTATGACCGGGAGTACCTGTTCCAGTTTTCGGAGATGGACGACAACATTCACACGCAGGCCGAGCAGCAAGTGCTCGCCGATCAGGCGAAGCCCGCGGCCCAGCAGTGCACGAGCGCGACGGGCTGTCTCGTAGTTGCGACCGAGCCCTACGTTCCGGGGTACTTCATGGTCAACGGACGATCGATGCCGGATGACATGGACCCGAACTACGCGCCAATGTATCCGAGCCAGCCTTACAACGGCAATCCGCACATGCATCCGGGCGAGCTCACACTCATCCGCATCATCGGCCAGGGCCGGTGGCAGCACCCGTTCCATGAGCACGCCAACCACGTGCGCGTACTGGCCCGCGACGGCAACTTGTTGCTGAGCCCACCCGACGTGAACGGCAAGACCTTGCCGGCCGGCCCCTTGATGTTCACGACGACGACGACGCCGGGCGTCACCATGGACGGCATTTTTTATTGGACGGGCAAAGGTCTCAACTGGGATGTGTTCGGACACGGATACAACGGCGACACAACTCCATGCGTTCCGGATGCGAACGGGTATGCGACCACGGATCCGACGGCGCCGAACTACTACGAATGGTGCGGCGACCACAATAAGGCGCTCGAGAAGAACCCAACAGGGCAGGTGGCCTCGAACGGCCCTGTGACTCTGCCGGATCCCAATATCGTGACGAACGGCAATTGGTACGGTGGCAGTCCCTATCTCGGGCCCGAAGCGACCGTGCGCGCCGTCGGCGGCACGCCGATTCCTCCCGCAGGCACCGTCGCGAATTCGCCGACCGGCGAGGCCGGTTACGCCTATATGTGGCACTCGCACAACGAGCGCGAAATCACCACGGACAACGTGTTCCCCGGCGGAATGATGATGATGATGCTCGTCGATCCGCGTAGCTACGTGATCAACGAAACGAATTGATATTCAGGAGAATATAGATGCAACTCTTCACGTCCAAAGCAAGCTGGCTACTTTCGGGGCTTGCGGCTTCAGTTCTCCTGCTGGCAAGCGAGGCCTCTCTGGCGCAGACGGTCAACCTGACCGCAGCACCAACCAGCACGACTCTCCCTGACGGCCAAAATGTGCCGATGTGGGGCTACCAGTGCGGTCCCGCCGATACGGGTTCCACCCCGGCGACCTGCGCCGCTGCAAACACGAACGCGGGCCCCACCTGGTCGCCGATCGTGATCACCGTGCCGTACAACACGTCAGGCGCCACGAGCCTTACGATCAACCTGACCAATAGCCTGACGTTCCCCGCGGGCTCGGGCTCGAATACTCTGCCGACATCGATCGTCATCGTCGGTCAGCTGGGCGGCGGCTTGGAACTCACGGGTTCGGGCTCGCACCATACGACTTCGACCAGTCCTGTTCATGCCCCTCAAGGTGCGACGTGGCCGGTCATCGGCGGCATCGACTCGAGTGCCAACTCGGTCCACGTCACTGCCGGCGGCAGCGGTTACACCTCGGCACCGGTCGTGACCCTCTCAGGGGACGGTTCGGGTGCAACGGCAGTCGCGAACATCAATGCGAGCGGCGCGGTGACCAGCATCACCCTGACGAATGCCGGCAGTGGATACACAAGCGCTCCGACGGTTGGCATCTCGGGCGGCGGCGGAGCCGGGGCGGCGGCGACGGTGGACTTCGTCCTGTTCTCGACGGCGGGCACCGCGACGGCGCTGCCGCCGGCACAGTTGCCGCGCGTGCAGTCCTTCGGCACCGAAGCGCCGTTCGGTGCGACAACGAAGCTCACTTGGAATAACCTGCGCCCGGGTACTTACCTGATCGAGTCGGGCACGCACCCTTCGATCCAAGCGCCGATGGGTCTCTATGGAATACTGGTCGTCACGACGGGCGTCAACGGCACGGCGGCAGGCCAGGCCTATCCGACCACAGCGAACGTCCCGGCGACCAAAGCGTCCGCCTACGACGCCGATTTGCCGGTCATACTGAGCGAAATAGATCCGGTGCAGAACGCAGCGGTTGCTGCGGCAGTAGCGACTGCTGGCTTCAAAGAGACCAATGTCTGGAGCGGCCAGCCGGGCGCCTGCGGCGATCCATCGTCCACCCAGTTCAATACTTGCTATCCGCCTGCCGTCAACTACAGCCCGCGCTACTACTTGGTCAACGGCGTGTCCTTCGACCGGACCAACCTCGGAGCATCGACGGCATCGATCCTGAAGACGGGCACCACCGTCGCGCCGCCGACCGGCAACGTACTGGTGCGTCTGGTCAACGCGGGCTTGCGCATGCATGTGCCATCGATAGTCGGATTGCCAATGACGCTGATCGCCGAAGACGGCAATGCGCTGCCGGGTATGCCGCGCCTGCAGAACGAAGTGTTCCTCGCCGCCGGCAAGACCTATGACATTGTGGTGAATCCCACGCAGACTGCCGGCGCGTACAGCGCGGCTACGTACCCGCTGTTCGATCGGCAGCTCAGCCTTTCGACCAACAACCAGCGCGACGGCGGCATGCAGTCGTACATTTCGATCGCCGGCGGCGCGACTTCGGGCGTCGGTGCCAGCGGCACCAGCGCGGGCGGCGTCAATGGCTCGGACGTAACCCTCAACGTCGCTGCTCCGCCGCCGTATCTCTGCGTCAACGGGACGACCCTGTCGGTATCGGATCCTCTGCGCGGCCTTCTTGGCGGGACAACCGGCGCCAACGGCGTCGCTTTGTTCTCAAAGAATCTGCTCCCGGGCAGCACCCTGGTGCTCCAGCCCAACGGCACTTTTACCTACACTCCGCCCGCCACCGGTACCTGTGCCGGCAGCTTTCAGTTCGTCGTCAACAATAGCAAGACGCCGATCACGGCCACCATTGCCGAATGCGATGCCAGCAGCGGCAGCTCCGCAGCGATGGGCTGCACGGTTCGTGGGGCGCCGCAGATTGTGGATGACAGCTTCAACAGCAGCAACGCACAGCAACTGGTCGTCAGCCCGCCCGGCGTTCTTTTGAACGACGCCGATCCGGCCGGCTTGCCCCTGACCGTGGATGTCGGCTCGGTGAAAAGCGGCGTCGGTCTAACCAACCTGATCGTCAATCCGGACGGTTCCTTCACGGCCCTGGCCTCCGGGCCCGGCACTTACTCCTTCACTTACAACGTCAAGAATTCACAGCAGACGCCGGGCAGCCAGATGGTACCGGGCACCAGCACCAACCCGCCTACGGCTCAGAACTACGCGACGGTGACCCTGAACTTTCCCGCCGGCTCAGGACTCAAGGTCAAGCTGCTCGACAAAGATCACGGCTGGGAACTCGCGCAGGATTACCGCTGGGTCATCGAGGAAGATCGCACGTTCTGGATCGATCCGAAGTGCCAGATCAACACGGGAGTCGGCGCACGCCCGAAGGATTCCTACGGCCGCGACTGTCCCTTGCTGCCGGTGGAGGCGCTCGGCTACAACTTCCATTCAGCCGGCATGCCCGTGGTCGCGACCGGCTGCGTGGGATCAGTGTCCTGCGAGCAGGGCCAGACGGTCCTCGGCCAGCCCGCTGTTTGCGATGGTGGTGACGGCACCTGCCGCACAACAGACCTGGCGGGCAATCCCTTACCTCTGACGGCGGCGCGCATCCCGCTTGACCCTGGCCAAGTGGCCCTCGATCCCAACAAGCACTACTTCATCTCAGTGATGCCCGGCGACGGCATCAACCCGACGGTCAACGGCGCGGGCGGACCGGTCACGGTCGGCAGCGCCACGCGACAGTTCGCCCCGCTGATCGATTGCCCGACCCAGGCTGACTTCGCTCCCGGCACGGGCGCGTGCGGCCACAACATGGGCGGTGCGCAAATCGGGCCGCAGTTCGATGCACAGCACGGCACGGTCGCGCCGGTCGCCACCATGATGCTCGCGGAGACGCCGCTGCCGACCGCCAAGATCGCGATATTGGTTTACGAGGACGACTTTCCGCTCAACGGTGAGAACGATGCGGGCGGCGGCGTCGATATCATCGCGCCGAATGAGCCGGGTCTCGGGGGCTTCCAGATAGAGCTCTACGACCAAGCCGGCGCGCTTGGTGACAACACCGGCCAGATTACCTACGACATGTTCAACATGCCTCTCAGCAATTCGCTTGCCGGTACCAAAGATCCCATCTCCGGCCTCGATGCCTGTCCGATCGCGTCGAACCCCGATGGTATCGCCGCCATGGTCGTGACGTGTCCGACTTACGAGTCCGACGGCAAGACCATGTCGCCGTTGGCGGGCCAGGCGGTGATCGCGAATCTGTACCCGGGTATCTACGAGCCCCAAGCATTCCCTGCCGCCGACCGCATCGCACGCGGTGAAGAATGGCTGCAGACGAATACGCTCGACGGCGGCAAGCCGCACGAGGCCTTCGTCCGTCCCGGCGAGCCCGCGTACTTCCAGGAATTCGGTCCCGGCGGTTTCCACGTACAAATCGGCTTTGCGAATCCGAAGTTCATAAACGATCGCCGCTCGAACAGCGCAGGTACAGGCTTGTGCGACCCGCTCCCGGCCGGCGGCGGCATGGTTTGCAAGTCGACCGTGACCGGACACGTGCACGGCAACCACATGAGCCGCACGCCCGACGAGCGCACCTACGACACCGAGACTTACGACGCCTTCAAGTTCTCGAACTGCTACGCGTCGCTCGGCATTCCGGACCAGCAGGACTTCGCGTTCGCCAAGTGCGACGCCGACGGCAACTTCTCGATGAGCGGCCTGCCGGACGGCATCTATAAACTGGCCGTGTTCGACCAGTGGAATGACATCATGCTCGACGGCCTGGTTACCGCCGTTGCCGTTAACGGCGACACGCCCGTGACGGTAACCGCGACCCAGTGGCGCACGAACCTTTACACCCGTACGTATCTGGACATGAATGGCAACGGTATTCCCGATCGCGATGCCAACGGCAACGATAAGGAACTCGGTGCGACGCTAGTGCCGATCAAAGTCCGCTACCGCGACGGCAGCATCGGTTTCGCGAACACGACTGATCTCAACGGTTACGCCACGTACAATGAGGTCTTTCCGTTCATGAACTGGCTGGTCGTCGAGCCCGACACCACGCGCTACAAGCAGACGGGCCAGCACGTCGTCTATGACGCCGGCGGTCCGGATGACTGCACCGCGAGCGCGCCAGCCTGCTCCAACACAGCCGCGCACCTCGCGTCGACGACCGAATATAACTCGCTGCCACCCGCCCTGCAGGTTCCCGGTGCCGTCTACTGCCCGGATGCCGACTGCAGCCTCGCGGCCGATTCGATCAAGAACAGCCCTTACTATAACGGCACTTTGAAGCCCGCTCCGAGCGTGTCGAGCGGCCGCATCGATCCGCCGTGGAAGACCGAAGCGTGGCAAGGCCTACTCGGCCAGCACAGCTTTATCGACTTCGGCATGAAGCCGTTCCTCCCGGGTGAAACCGGCGGCATCCAGGGCCTCGTGGTCTATTCCTCGACCCGTCCCTTCGACGACCCCGGTCTGTTGATTCAGCTGACCTGGGAACCAGCCGTTCCCAACGTGCGAGTCAATCTTTACAAAGAAGACGTCGCGACGGATGGCACTAAAACGCTGACGCTCGTCGATACAACACTTACTTCGAGCTGGGACGCGTGGTCGCAGGGTTTCCGAACCAACGGCGACGGCAAGACCCCGCTGAAGGCCTCAGTGGCCGACAACTCGGTCAGTGCGGCCAATGACGGCTTGGTTCCCAACATGAACTGCCCGGGCCAGGACCCGTCGAGCGGGTTCTTCGCAACCCTCGCGGGCAGCAAGATGTGGCTCGATTCGCCGGCCATCTATGACGCGAACGGCCACATCACCAACCCCAACAAAAACCCGCTGGCTTACAAGTCGCAATTCAAGTGCTTCGACGGCTGGTCGATGCTGAATCAGATTCAGCCGGGTCCGTACGACGGCAAATACGTGTTCCCGAGCATCGTCGACCGCGATCCGAAGACCGGCAAGCCCTCGGGGCAGGGCCAGTTGAACGGTGTTCCCACCGGGACCCCAGGCACCAATTGCTCGATTTGCAAGCCAAATATCGTAGATGCTAATGACCCGAATCCGGTCCTGCCGCCTGGCAAGTACGTCGTCGAGGTAGTGACTCCGCCCGGCTACGAAGTTGTCAAGGAAGAGGACAAGAATATCCTCATGGGCGACATCTATGTTGCCCCGGTGACCCAGCAGTTCGCGGGACTCGGCAACGTATTCATTCTGCCCGATCAGGCGGCAATGAACGCGTACTACAACGCGAACAACGCGGTGAACCCGACGACCAATCTCGGCGTCGCAAATCCGCGCGAGGACTTCGCGAGCACCGACCAGTTGTGGCCATGCGTCGGACAGATGCGCGTCGTGCCGGACGTCATGAGCTTGTTCCCGGCCGTCGGTCAGACGGCGCCGTTCGCAGGCGCGTCCCGGCCGCTTTGCGACCGTAAGGAAATCACGCTGCACGATCAGGACTCGGTGAGCGCGAAATTCTACATATTCACGAAGAACCACGTCGCCGGCCACTTCGTCGGCGGCATGACCAACGACATGGCTTCGGAGTTCGATCCGTTCTCGCCGCAGTTCGGCGAGAAATTCGGCGTGCCGAACCTGCCCATCCGCATGCGCGATTTTGTCGGCGATGAAGTCACCCGTGTGTACGCCGATCAATGGGGTGCTTACAACGGCCTGTACTTCTCGAGCTGGGAAGTTAACCCGCCGAATCCAACGGGCTACGCGCCGCAGATGTCCGTGGCCTGCATGAATGACCCGGGTCCCATCCTGGACAATGATCCGACCTCGGCGACGTATCAAACGATGATCACGGATCCGGCTTACAACCCGGCGTACAGCAACTTCTGCTACGAGACGCCGTTCATGCCGGGCTTCACTGCCTACATGGACACACCGGTGACGCCGACGCAGGCGTTCGCCGATCACTACAACCTCCCTGACGCGGAATACCCGGACAACACGCCAGTCATCAAGCGCGCGGATTTCGACAAAAACTCCACGCCAGGTCCGTGGGCGGCGGGCTCGGCAGCGGTGTCGAAGGTCACGCTCACCCGCAACGGCAGCGGTTATTCCACCGTCCCTTCTGTCTCCTTCAACGGCGGCGGCGGCAGCGGAGCGAGCGGCGTAGCGACGATGGCGGTGAATGCAGTCGCGATCACGTCGGCGAGCGGCTACACAAGCGCTCCCGGCGTCTCTTTCACGGGCGGCGGCGGCAGCGGCGCCACAGCGACCGCCTGCGTCGGCGTCACAAGCTTTACGGTTACGGCCGGAGGCACGGGCTACAACAATCGTCCCAACGTTACTCTGACCGGTGGCGGGGCCCCGAACGGGTCCCGCGCGACAGCACGGGCTACCGTGTCGGGCGGCAAGGTCACTGCCGTGACGCTTACCGGCCAGGGTTCTGGATGTGGTTACACCGCGGCGCCCACTGTGAGCTTTAACGGTGGCGGCGGAACGGGCGCGGCGGCGACTGCGTCAATCAATCTCGCCAGCATCAACGTCTCCAACGGCGGGACCGGCTACACGGGCTCTCCGACGGTAGCGTTCTCCGCGGGTAATGCAAAGGCAACGGCTTCTTTATCCGTCAACGGCGTCACGCTCACCAACGGAGGCTCGGCCTACACGAGCGCGCCCACGGTCGCTTTCTCGGGCAACGGCGGAGCGGCGGCGACTAGTTCCATCGGCGGTGTCACGACATCGCTGCAGCTGGTGCTCAAGTCCCTCGGTGACCGGGTGGTGCAGAATCCGCAGTTTGCGGGCCCTTCCGCGGCGGCGCCTCCGTATAACAGCAAGACCATCACGCGCCATTACGGCTTCGGTACCCAGTGCACGGCCATTGGTGCCAACTGCCTGGCGGTTTCCGGCGTCACCGTCGGCGGTCTCAAGGCCGGCGTGACGTACTGGGACGACAAGACGATCAACGTCACTGTGCCGTCCGGCTTGCAGCCCTGCCCGGTGCAGCAGCTTAATGTGACCGCTCCCGCCGTGTGCGGCGAGGTGGTGGTGACTGCGGGCAACGGCAAGCAGACCATCGATGGCATTACCGTGACGCTCGGCGGCAAGGCGCCGACGGTTGTGACTCCGTCGAGCCCGACGAGCAACAAATGGGGCGAGTTCTACCCGAACCCCTTGCAGACAGCCATCGACAAGGCGGTGCCGGGAGACCTGATCATGGTCGAAGCGGGCTCGTATCGCGAAAACCTAATCATGTGGAAACCCGTACGCTTGCAGGGTGTGGGCGCCGCGGTCGTCACGATCAACGGCGACGCACAGCCCGCCGGCAAGATGGACGCGTGGCGTCGCCGCGTGAGCTGTCTATTCGGCCTGACCATCCAGGGCGGGCCGTTACCGGCCGCTGGCCTCGCGGGTTACGATCCGGCAGGGCAGTACAGCTGCCCAGCCGAGATGTACTTCCGCGCGGACCGCATTCCGTTCGAGGGCTTCGTCGGCTGGGATGCGGCGAGCAACGGCAACCTCGCGCAGGTACTGCAGGAACCATCGCTAATGGGTGCGTATGAAGGCGCGTCCATCACCGTCATCGGTCGCGGCGTCAATCAGGTGCGCTCGGGCGAAAGGGACCTATGGGGCCAGTCCATCGGCGGCGGCTCGTTCGCCGATGGCAGCCGCTATGTGAATGGCAGCAGCGACTGCAGGACCGCGACGAAGAGCGCCACGGTCGATGACTACGGCACCGGCAACTATCTGTGCAACCCATCGAGCATCGACGGTTTCAGCATTCTCAACAGCTCGCAGGGCGGCGGCGGCATCTTCATGCATGGCTGGGGCCACAACATGCAGATTGCCAACAACCGCATTTCTGCGAACGCGGGAACGCTGTCGGGCGGCATCAACCTGGGGAACGGCGAGACCGCACCGTCGTTCATACTGGATAACACGATTTGCTTTGCCAACCCGGGGCTGGCGCCGAATCCCGCACCGCTTTGCCCGCCCCTTCCGCAGGGCGTGCAGATTCCGGTCAACGGACAGATTCCGTTCCAGTTCAACACCAACGTGCGCATCCACCATAACCAGATTCTGGACAATGCCTCGATCGGGGACGCGCTGTTCTCCGGCACGCCCGCCGGCGCCGGCGGCGTAACGATCAGTGCAGGGTCGGATTTCTATCAGCTGGATCACAACTGGATCGCAGCCAACCTGACCTCGAGCGACGGCGGTGGCGTGGCGCAAATGGGCGTCAGCTTCAACGGCAACATCAGCAACAACTTCGTCTTGTTCAACCAAGCCAACAACCCGACGCTGCCGGTCGACGGCGGCGGCATCATCATTATGGGCGCGCAGGAAGACCGTACGCTCGCCAGCGGCCAGGAGTGCGGTGGCACCACCGACCTCGACTGCCCGCCGGGCATGAGCGACGGTACTGGGCCGGGACTGGTGATCGACTCCAACCTGATACTCGGCAACAGCGCTGAGGACGGCAGCGGCGGCGGTCTGCGCCTGCGGCAGACGAACGGCAACGAAGTAGTGGCCTTCGAGACTCAGCCGCAGCGATGGTATGGCGTCACGGTCACGAACAACATCATCGTCAACAACGTCGCCGGCTGGGACGGCGGCGGCGTTTCCCTGCAGGACTCGTTCAAGACGGTGTTCGTCAACAACACGGTTGCATCCAATGACACGACGGCATCGGCCGGCGTGCTGTTCAAGACATTGGGTGCGATCGACGCGGCGTCGCCGCCCCCTGGGTGCCTGCCGACTCCGGATCCGACGCAGCCTCAGTCGCCGAACTGCATGCTCACGAATGGGCCGCACATTCCACAGCCGGCGGGCCTCGTGACGATGCAAAACACGCCGAACTTGATGGCCCAGCTCAAGGGCACCGTGAATTGCCCGAAAGGCTTCGGGTACGGCGATGCGCAGGATTCGAGCAGCTCGCTTGCAAACGGCCGCTGCATCCTCGTGAGCCTGCCGAGCCTCGTCAACGATATGTTCTGGCAGAACCGCGCGTTCTCCGTGGAAATCGTCGGCGCGGATGGCAAAGTGGTCAAGGATCCGGCGAAGCCCACCGGGACCGGCTTGCATGATCATCAAAACATCATTGCGCTGGTGCCGACGCTCAACCAGAGCTTCACCGGGCAGTGCCCGAACCCACCGTTCCTGATGCCCGACGGTACGGCGACGCAGTTGTACTGGGATCTTGGCGTACGCATGGATGGGCTGCCCGATACCAACGGCCACAACCTGGTATTCAACAGCGCCACCGTGGGCACCGGCTATACCCTTGAGGCGGCGGCGACGGCCCAGATCAAGGGCAGCGTCACGGCAATCACTATCGCCAGCGGGGGCAGCGGCTACACGAGCGCCCCGACGGTCACGCTCGTGAATGGCGACGGTGCGGGTGCGACGGCCACGGCTACCATCACCCCCGACGGCGTGGTTAACTCGATCGACGTGACAACCGCTGGTAGCGGCTACACGTCCAATCCGAACGTCGTCTTCTCGGGCGGAGGCGGATCGGGTGCCATAGCGAACAGCACCATTACGGGTTCCGTGTCGGCGGTGACTCGCATCAATCCGGGCGCGGGCTACACGAGCCTGCCGACGGTGACCCTGGATCCACCGCAGGCGGTCGGCGGCGTACAGGCGACGGCCAAGGCAACTTGGAGTCCCGCGACCGGCCAGGTGACAGGATTCACTCTCCTCCACGCGGGCAGCGGCTACACCAGTGCTCCGTCCGTCACGATCACGGGCGGCGGCATCACGGCCAACGGCAATAATTGCCCTGGAACAAGATGTGATCTCGGGCCCATCGCATTGACCGCGACGAACTCCATCCTCAGCGACCAAGTGAACTTGCTGAATATCAATTCGGTGGCAGGAGCACCGAACGTGGTACCCGCTTCGGCGCCCGTCCAGGGGCAGTATTGCAACGGGGCTCGTATACCGCCCGAGCAGTGCTCGACCAACCAAGGCGCGAACGACATCGGCATGTGTATGGGCTACTTCGCGCCCGTTGGGCAATCGGAGACCTTCGGTGTCGCGCCGGTGTTCTCGTTCAACGGCATCAAGGCCAGTGCAACGGTCGATGAGGGCAACAACTGGATCAACATGACGTACGGTCCGTTGTCTTTGGGCCGCCCGGTGACCGGCAATGGTTCGTTCAACGCCGAACCGATCGTCGCGAGTGCGCCGGTGGCCGCCGCGAGCGGCGCCTATACGATCATTGAAGGATCGGCGGCGATCGACGCCGGTGCGAACGTCGGCAGTATCACGACCCATGACTTCTTCGGTCAGCCGCGCTCACAGGGATCCGCGACCGACATCGGTGCGGTGGAACTGGCGCCGCAGCCGGTCGACCTCGCAATCACCAAGTCCGCCGACACCTCGAACGTGCTTCTGGGCGGAACGGTGCATTACACGGTCACGGCGAGCAACGCGAGCACCGCGACCGTAGTCGGTGCCAGGGTGATCGATACGCTGCCTTCGGGCGTCACGGCGACCTGGACGTGCACGGCGACTGGCGGTTCCTCGTGCGGCTCGGCGAGCGGCGCCGGCAGCATCACTGCGACCAACGGCGGCAGCGTCACTCTGGCCGGCGGCGGCGGCGTGACGTTCTCGATCGCGGCGACGCTTGGCGCGGCGGGCAGTGTGGTGAATTCTGCGACGGTGACGGCACCTGCCGGATACATCGAGGCCAACACCGCCAACAATTTGGCGCAGGTAACCGTGACGGTGACTGCGCCACCGAGCGTGACGGGCGGACCGCTGAACTTCGGCAGCGTCAACGACGGTAATACCAGTGCTGCTCAGACGCTGACGCTGCACAATACGACAGGCAATTCGCTCTCCGGCATTGCGATCGGCTTGACGGCGCCATACTCGCGGTTGACGGGCGGCGCGGGGGATTGCACCACTACATTGGCGGCGGGTGCGACCTGCACGATCAAAGTGATATTTGCGCCGACCACGCCGGGTGCGCATCCGAGCACCGCGACCGTCACGGCGACAAGTACCACGTTCTCGGGAGCACCGGTCGCGTTGACAGGTAACGGCGTGGCCTTGGTGGTGTCGGCGACCCTGACACCGACGTCGAACAATTTTGGAGGCGTAAGGACGGGACGGACTGCGACGCAGACGTTCGTTTTGAAGAACACAGGCACCGTTCCTCTCACGAACATCACGCAAGGTGCAGTAGGCGGACTCAATTCGACGGAGTTTGGCATTTTTGGATTGCTGTCTTCGTGCGGTCCAGCCGGTGGCGGCCAATTCCTTAGCATCACAAGTCTGGCTCCGAACGCCTTTTGCAATGTCACAGTGCAGTTCCGTCCCCAGACAACGGGGGCCAAGAGTGGAACGGTGTCGGTCAGCTATTCGGGCGGGAGTCAGACCTCGACGTTGTCGGGCACCGGACAGTAATGCCGGCAGTCAATGCACAAGGGATTCATTGATGTGAAGGGCGCCGCGCGGACTAGGAGGTCCGCGCGGCGAACCGCGAAAAGATACTTGAGATGATCGTCACAGTCTCCGCATCTACCGATTGGATGCGCGGCATTTTCTTTATACGCTGTCGAAGGGCAAGCCAACGGCGGCCCAAGAATTTCAGGTGCTTTCGAGAGAAAGCGAGTGACCCCCGTCGACGGGTTCCAGCGTGAATAGAGGCGAAGCATGTTGAGTCACGTGACGAGGATTTTTGTCAAAGCGGCGAGCGGCGCACAGGTGTGGTTGATGGTTGCGATTGCCGGTAGTGCCGCAGGCGCGAGCGGAGCGACGTTTGCCAACGGGCCGAACCTAGATGCAGCCAAGGTGCCTGCCGTTTCGCAGACCGTCACGACCGGCGCACTCGATCGGCGCGTCAAAGCCGTCACCAAGGCACTCGATTTGGACGCAAGGCAGCAGGCGGAACTGCGCAAGATTCTCGAGCGCCAGCGCGATGCGGTGAGGAAAATCTGGAGCGACAGTGGACTGCCGCCGGCCGAGCGGGGTCCTGCCACGCTCGCTGTTTCCGACCGGACCGCCGGCCTGATCCGGGAGATGCTCACGGATGAGCAGAGAAAAAAATACAACCCGCCGAAGCCACCGGCTGCGCGGGATTCCGCGCAGCCCAACGTCTCGGTGTGGATGACCGCCACCCGCCCGAAATAGGCGAGACGGCGCGACTCTTGAGTAAACGGTTTAGGAGCTTGTATGTTTAAAGTCAATCCAATGCGCCGAGCCTATCTTATTGCCGCGATGATCATCGCGAGTTTCATCGGGACGTCAGCATCGGCGCAAACGCCTCTGCGATCCGTTGCTACGAAGCAAGCCGCGACCTCGAAGCCCGCGAAGAAAGCGGTGGTATCGCCGTATGCGCGTGCCGCCGCGCAGCGCGAGCGCAATGGCCTGGCGCCGGCCGGTCATCCGCAACCGGTGGGCCGGGCACATCGACCGTCGAAGCCGGTCGTCGGTGGCAGGCCGCAGTAGTGAGCTACACGGGCGCGCGCGCCGTCGTTCTGCCGCTGGTCGGATTGATGCTCAGCGCGGTAGTTGCCTCGGCATCGGCGGCGCAAGCGGACTCGCTTGCGGACGAGGCGAAGCCGGTGTCGAGCGAGCCGGCGGCATCAAATCCGGCGCCAACCGATCCCGTGATTGCCAATCCGCTGCGAGGCCGGTCAGGACTTACCCTGCCGCGCGCCACTCCCAGAGCTGCCTCCAAAGCCTCGGTCGCGCGCAGGAATCAAGCGTCGCCCTACCATGGCATGAAGGTGAGCGAAAAGGCGAGGACTTACTATCCGGCCGCCTGGGGCGTCGATCGGCTCCGGGTGAGCTACACCTCGTCCGGCAATCTGATTCGATTCAGCTACCGTATTACCGAGCCGAAGCTCGCGAAAGCGCTCGGCGACCATGAAGCGACGCCATACCTTTTTGCGCCGCGAACCAATGCTATGCTGCAAGTACCGACTATGGAGAAGATCGGTCAGCTCCGGCAGCTCGGCACCGTCGAGGCCAACAAGGACTACTGGATGGTGTTTTCCAACAAGGGCAATCTCGTGCGGCCCGGTGAGCGAGTGAACATCATCATTGGTAAATTTCACGCCGACGGCTTGCTCGTCGAATAATCCGCATGTGTATCAGAGGGTTCCAACCATGACGCGTATTTCCCTATTTGCCGGCGGCCTGCTGTCCTTGACAGCCGCCATCACTACCTCCTCGACCGCAGCTGCCGCCGCGCAGGCGCCGGCCCCACTCAGCGTCGAACAGATCGTCGACCGCAACATCGCTGCGAGGGGCGGGCTTGCCGCTTGGCATGCGGTAACGACGCTGACGGTCGCCGGCGAGCTCGATGCGGGCGGCAAGCCGAACCATGCGTTGCCGTTCGTGCTCAAGGAGAAGCGGCCGCGCAAGAGCCGTCTCGAGATCATCTTCAAGGATCAGACCTCGGTGCAGGTTTACGACGGCGCGAAAGGGTGGAAGGTGCGGCCTTTCCTCAACAGAAACGAGGTCGAGACGTATACGACTGCCGAGATCAAATCGGCGGCCGCGGAGCAGGATCTCGACGGACCGCTCATCGACTTCGCTGCTAAGGGCACGCAGATCGCGCTTGCGGGCACTGAGCAGGTCGAAGGACATCCCGCTTACAAGCTGAGGCTCACGCTCAAAAATGGTGACAAGCGCAACCTGTGGGTCGACGCCGGCAGCTTCCTCGAACTCAAGATGGACGGTGAGTCCCGCAAGCTTGACGGCAAGATGCACAAAGTCGCCGTCTATTTTCGCGACTACAAGACCGAACACGGGCTGACTACGCCGCGGATGCAGGAAACTGCCGTCGAAGGCGTGAAGCAGCCGCCGTACAAAATGACAGTCTCGCGGGTGGTTGTGAACGAGCCGATGGACGATTCCCTGTTCCAGAAACCGCAGCTCGCGGCGGTCGCATCGTCGAGGCCCAAGCGTCCCTGATATGCGCCGTCTCGCATTGATGATCCTGTGCGGCGGCCTCGTCGGCGCCTTTCCAGCCGCCAGGGTAGTTACGGCCTACCCGGCCTCTGCAAGGGCGCCCGCCAAAACCGCCGCCGAAGTGATCGAGCGCAATGTCGCGGCGCGCGGCGGACTCGAGGCATGGCGCAAGGTGGAGACCATGGTGTGGCTGGGTCATCTCGAGCGCAAGACGCGAGATGCCCAGCATGTGCCATTCGTGATGCAGCTCAAGCGTCCGAATCTCACGCGCTTCGAACTCAAGGAACAATTCAGTCAATTCACACGCATCTTCGACGGCGTTCATGGTTGGAAGATTCGCCCGGCGACCGATGGACGGCCGGAAACGAAGTCGTTTTCCCCGGAGGAGGTAAACTTCGCGCGCGCCGAATTTGTGATCGATGGGCCGCTCATCGATTGCGTGGCCAAAGGCGTGACCGCGGATCTCGACGGCATCGAGACCGTCGAAGGGCAGAAGGCCTATCGCCTGTCCCTGAGACTCCCTTCCGGCGCCCAGCGCAAGGTGTGGATCGATACCAATACCAACCTGGAAGTCCGCTCGGACCGGCCCGCGACCAATCCACTCAAGCCGGGCGCACCCGTGTCGGTGTACTACCGCAACTACGGGTCAGTGGAAGGTCTGCAGATTCCGCGCGGCATCGAAACGGGCGTCGCCGGCGGCACCGGGGCCGAGGGGACCGATATGCTCGTGATCGACCGGGTCCTGATCAACCCAAAGCTCGATGCGGATGCCTTCATGCCACCCACGGTACCCTTGCGCCGCGGTACCCATCCCCCGCACGCCCAGCCCTTGAATCGATGACGCCCGCAAAGCTCGTTGCAATTAGCTTGCTGTTGGTCGGACTTGCGGACGCCCGAGTGGATTCATTCGCCAGGCCGCACGCCGCCGAGCCCGGTCCGCCGGCTTCGCCGGCGGGAGAAGCAATCTACCTCAATGGAGTGCTCGGGTCCGGCGCACCGCTCACGGCCGCCCGCGCCGACTCGGATCCTGTGACCGGCGAACAAGCGGCCTGCGTCAACTGTCATCGGCGCAGCGGCCTCGGCGTCAAAGAGGCTCGCAACACCATTCCCCCGATCACGGGCGAGTTTCTGTTTCATCCGCTCGGGGAGGCGCCCGAGGAGATGCAGCTGCCGTACATTCCGGGCGCACGGCTCGAACGCAAGCCGTACACCGATGCGACGCTGGCGCGCGCGATTCGCGAGGGCGTCGATTCCGAAGGCGAGCCGCTGAGCTATCTGATGCCGCGCTTCGCACTTAGCGAGACCGACATGGCAGCGCTGATCGCGCATTTGCGAACCCTGGACCATCGCAAGGTGCCCGGCGTGTCGAGCACCGAACTCCACTTCGCCACCATCATCGCGGCCGATGCCGATCCGGTGAAGCGTCGCGGCATGCTCGACGTGCTCGAACATTTCTTCCAGGACCGTAACGCCGCGCCGCGCGGGGCGTCCGCGCAGACGATGATCACATCCGGAAACACGGCGTCGGTGCGATCAATGTTCAAAGTCAATCGCCGATGGGTGCTGCACGTTTGGGAACTCACCGGACCTGCGACGAGTTGGCCGGAGCAGCTCGGCAGAAAGCTAAATGAAACACCCGTGTTCGCAGTACTTTCGGGACTGGCGGGAAAGAATTGGGCGCCGGTCAGCGATTTCTGCGAGCGGCGCGCGCTGCCCTGCATCTTTCCCAACGTCGAGCAGCCGCCCGCCGATGCGGATCGCGATTTCCACACGCTCTATTTCTCGCGGGGCGTACTGCTCGAAGCCGATCTCATCGCCGCGGGCCTCAAGGCCACGGCGGGCGGCGATCGTTCGCGCGTCAAGGTGCTGTATCGCGCCGGTGATATCGGCGAAGCAGGCGCGCGGTCATTGGCGGCGCAGCGTCCGGAGGGCAGCGTCGTGTCCCGGGTGATTCCCCAGGGCGCGCAAGGGAACGCCCTCGCTCAAGCATTAAGGGAGAAGTCGACCGCGGACGCGACAGTGCTGTGGCTGCGGCCATCGGATCTCGCAGCCCTCGAGGGCGCGCCCATACCCCCGGGTACCGTCTACGTGTCCGGTGTCATGGGCGGCCTGGACTCCGCACCCATTCCGCCAGCGTGGCGCGATCGCTTACACATGGCCTATCCCGCGGATTTGCCCGAGCGTAGACGCGTGCGCGTCGATTATCCACTGGCTTGGTTTCGCATCCGCAAAATCCCTGTCATTGCGGAACAAGTGCAGGTGGATACGTACCTGGCGTGCGGCCTCGTCTCAGAGACCGTGAAGCACATGGTCGATGCATTCATCCCTGATTACCTCGTCGAGCGCCTCGAGGATACGGTCGAGCATCACATCATCACCGGATACTATCCGCGCTTGGCGCTCGGTCCGCATCAGCGTTTCGCGTCCAAAGGCGGCTACCTCGTACACTTTGCGACGGGCAGCCAGCACGTGATTCCGGACGGCAACTGGATGACTCCTTAAAAATTAGTGGTGTGAATCGCGCGCTGACGGGGCGGCAGGTTCGACCTGAAAAAGCTCGAGCTCGTAGATCAGCAGCGCACCGGGCGGGACCGCCGGCGGGGAATTCGCGCCGTAGCCAAGCTCGGGCGGCACGAACAGCTGCCATTTCGCGCCGGGCTTCATCGCGACTAACGCTTCCTGCCATCCTTTGAACACGCTGTTGACCCGAAAAGTCGCCGGCTGGCCGTGAATTTCCGAGCGATCGAATTCCGTACCGTCGGCCAGGCTCGCGCGATAGCGCACGGTTACCCGGTCGGCCGCTGTCGGCGACTTGCCGTTGGGCTCGCCCTTGGCGAGCACTCGGTATTGAAGGCCCGAAGGCGTCGTTATGATGCCCGGTTGCTTGCCGTTTCGCGCGAGGAACTCGCGGGCGGCTGCCCGATTCTTCTCCGCGAACGCCTCGCGGGCATCACGCATGTACCGAAGCGCTGCATCGCGTTCCTCGGCCGTTATTGCGCGGCCACCGGCAGCGTCCTTGAGTCCGCGAATGACCGTATCCAACGACAACATGGGCAGTACCCCATTGTGCTCGAGCTGGCTGCCGAGCATGAGCCCGATGTCGTAACTACCCCGCTCGGAACTGACGGCGGGTGCTTGCGGGGGGGCGACAGAAGTTTTGGGGGCCGCGGCTGGCGGCCCGGATTCGGCGGCCATGCCCGACGAAGCGTACGCCGGCGCGGCGATCAGCAGTGCGAGTATGAGGGAAGGGTGGCGGGTCACGGAATTCTTCATCGAGTATCCTCTTCGTGCTGCTCAGGCGTGGCCCGCGCTGATGACCTGTTTTACGGCGTCGATCAGCTCGCGGGATTCAAACGGCTTGGTCAAGATGAAATGTGCTCCGGCATTCTTGGCGGCTGCCAGGTATGCGGTCGTCGTGATGGCGCCGGGTTGATAGCTGCTCGCGTCGAAGTTGCCGCCGCCGGAAATCGCTACGATCCGCACCCTCGGAAATTCCTGCACGATGCGATGGATGGCGTCGACGCCACTGAGTTTCGGCATGATGATGTCGGTAATGACGACGTCCGTGGGCGCGCGTTTGAGCTCGAGCAGCGCATCGGTTGCATTGTCGAGGGTTCGGACGGAAAAACCGGCGCGTTCGAGGACGCGCTTGATGCCGTCGCGCACGTCGCCTTCGTCATCAATCACCAGAACATTGTGCATTTACGTCCCAGGGGACCCGGAGGATCGAGCGGCTTGCGTGAGTTCGGCGATTGCCGGGAACAATATTCTAAAGGTCGTCCCCGCACCGGGCGCGGTTTCCACGGTGATGCTAGCACCAAAACTCTCGACAATTCCATGCACTACGGACAGTCCAAGGCCGGTGCCTTGACCGACCGGCCGCGTCGTGAAAAATGGCTCGAATATACGCTCCACCGTCGGTTGCTCCATCCCATGCCCGGTATCCGCGACCCGCAGTTCGACACCCGGCATCCCATCCGCTGTGGTCGAGGGCAGCACGCACAATCCGATGCTCAAAATGCCCGCCGTGCCCTGCATTGCCTGATAGGCGTTGGTGCACAGATTCATGACCAAATCCATCGCGAGCGTGGCGTCGGCGCGAACCAAGGGAACGTGCTCGGCAATCTCAGTGCGTATCTCGATGCTGGGCGGGGCGAGCGCCGAAAAAAGCACCACGCTCTCGGTCACCACGGTGCGCAGATCGATCGGGGCCAGCGTCGTGTCGCCAAGCACATGGCTGAAGGTCAGTATCTTTTGCACGATGTTCTTGGCGCGGCGCGCGGACGCCAATACACGTTCGAGATCGGAATGCGAGGCGCTGCCCGCCGGCAAGTCCTGCAGCGCCGTGTCGGTGAACAGGATAATGGGCACCAGCACGTTGTTGAATTCATGCGCAATTCCGCCCGCGAGGGTGCCGACCGTTTCCAGCCGTTGGCGGTGACGCAACTGTTTTTGCAGCTCATCGCGCCGCGTTTCGGAGATCTCCTTTTCTCTGATCTTCTCCTGGAGCCGATCGTTGACGCCCACGAGCTCGCGCCGCATGGCCTCCAAATCCGCTGCAAGCTCGTGCAATTCTCGGATACCCGTGCTGACGTGAAGCGCTTGGGCGTAGTCTCCAGAAGCGATGGACCGGGAGACATCCTGCAGCCGGCGAATCGGACGCGACAGCCGATTGCTCAAATAGGTCGCGATTCCGACCGCCACGCACAAGTAGCCGGTCATCAACAGCAGCATGCGATTGAGCGCCAGCTGAATCCTCGCCTGCGTGGGCCGCTCGTCGAACCCCAAGCGTAATTCCGCGTTTTGGCCCGCATGCACGATCGGCAATACAATGAAGTAAATATCGTCGCCGCCATGTGCGAACCTCATGTCCGGCTCGTGCGGAGCGGTTATGTCCGGCGGCCCGAGCGCACTGCGGATGGTATGGTCATGCTCCACCAATTCTGCGTAGCGGCTCTCGCCATGAATGATCGCCAGGTCAAGCAGGTCCTCGGTTCGAGCGCCGGACTCGAGCGCGGCACCCACCTCGAATTCGTCGGCGAGTATCCGCGCAAAAGTTCTGGCATGCTGGACGAATAGATCTTCGTGGCTTTTGCGAATCACATAGCCCACGCCGAAGTACAGCGCCGGCAACAGCACGAGATGCACGGCCAGCACCCAGGCGGTGACGAGATTTGCAACCCTTGATCTCAATCGTGCCATACCACACGCAATATCCGTATGCGGCTGTCGCGCTCGACATCCTTGAGCCACGCGTAGCTTACAGCGGCGGGATCGGCTGCGACGCTGCTGATCACCTGTGCGTTTTCGCGGTAAACCATCGGCTGCGTGCGGCCTTGTTTTAGGGAAAGCTGCAGTAAATATCGATCATAAGTGCTATCCGACATGGAAACGATGTTTTGCAGGAAAATATCCTTCAGCTGAGTATCGGATTCATTGAGGAGCGGACGCAGCCGGGTGCCATGCTGAGTGACGGTAAGGCCAAGGAACAGCCTTCTCACCAGCGGGCTATCGAGCTGATCGATGTTGCTGCGGGAACTCACGATGAGCACCAGCTGTTCCCCGGCGAAAGCCGGCGCCGCGGCGCTCAGCAGCAGCGCGAGCAGAAACGCCGCCGCGATTTTGCTCACGGGATCGCCGCTGACCACTGCAAGCGCATTTCATACGCGTGCTCGTGCTGGGTCAGGGAAAGCACGCGCGCGAACTCGCTGGAGAGTGCTTGGCGTCGCGCGAAATCCCAGCGCAATCCGACGGCCTGGCGCCGCAGGGAAATGTCGATGTTTCCGCCGGGCTGATCGAACAGCGCCACATAGCGCGAATGCTGCATGCGCGCCGAGTCTTCGATACGGGCGAACGGCGTTAGTTGATGCGGAAATTGCCGCTCGACCTGAAGATAGCCCGACATGAAGCTCTCATCGGGGTTCGGCCGATCGAGTTCGATGTTCACGTAATATGCGGCACCGATAAGGTGCCAGGCGTCGACGTACCAATCAGCATATGCGCCATAGACGTCGACGCCGACGTGGTTCGAGCGCAGGGACGCGTAGGCGGAGGATCTCACGAATACCTCGTCGCGAGCCCACAACAAGCCGCCGCTGCTCGTGCCGATATATTCAGGCAGATAGGCGAGGCGGCCGGAAAGCGACACGCCGTGCTTCCCCGGGTTGTTGCCGACGAGGTTGATCGGGACGTTGCCTTGCTCCGTCAATGCGGGCGAGGCGCCCGCACCGCCGGAGAACTGCACGCCGGATACCGAGCCGAGAGGGCGGCGTGTTTCCAGAAGTGCGCCCGTGATGTGCTGGGGTATCACGCCTTCCTCATCTTCCCAATTTTCGATCGACGGTCGAGTGATCGATGTTTGCAGGTAGCGCCCGTGATGATGTTCGGTGTTCCATGCGCTCGCCGGTTGGTGAAAGCGGCCCAGCCAGAGCATGGTGTCGGGGACCACTTCATAACCGAGTTGCAATCGTTCAAGATCGTGTTCTTCGGGCGTGATGTAATCTTCGCCGAAGACGCGAAACTGGCCATGGGTCAGCCCGAAGATCACGTCGGCATTGATCCATGAGTAGTCGTCGCGCGGATGCGGCTGGCCGGTCCCGACGAGCGCATCGGTGGCGACGAAGACCTCGAATTCGCTCGACGAGTGCTCGTGTTCGGCTAGCGCCGTGCGTCCCGCGAATATGGCCAAAAGAGCGGCATAGGCGGCGGCGCGCCACAATCTCGGCATTCGAAATACTCCCGCTTGGCGCATGCATCCAGACGCTTGATTTTACGTAACAAAGACCATAGCGGTGTTGCGGGGAAAGTGCGAATCTATCGCGCCGATGCGAGACTTGGTCGGCGTTTTGCGCGCCGCGAATCCGCACCGGGCGGTTTGATGCCGGGCCTAACGATGGAGATCGATGTGTGTAAATCAATGCGGAGAAGCGTGTGGCTGACGGCCGTGCTTGCGATATCGCTGCTATCATCGGCTCATGCCGCTACGCACATGCTGAGCGATCTGATCGATACCGTGATCCGCAAGGGGGCGGACAATCTCTTGCCGGCACACCTGTCGATGGTGTTCGGCGTCAGCCGTATCGAACGGGCGATGCCCGTCAAGCAGGCCGTGATGCGGGATGGATCGACGGTACGAACGTTCAACGTTTGCACGGCCAACCACGAGGATGTGGTACTCATCACTTACAACGAGGAGAGCAAATCGTCGAAGGCGTATCTGTTGTCGCCGACGGGCGTGCTGCGTAAGGCGGTTGCCTTTCAGGCAGGCGCTCCCGCGACCGAGCGGGCGTTGAGGGACGCCGCCGGCGATTTCGCAAGCGAAATCAAATTTTGGACGGATTTTGAGCGTTCATTGACGGGTTCGAAATAGCTTTGGAGGACGGTATGGGGTGTTTTACCCATGGCAACGGCGGCGCCTGGCGCCGATAATCGGCATGCTGGGCAACGTGCATCCATCAGCGTTTCGGAGCGGAAGTCATGAGTTCTACCAGAGGCGGGCGTCATCTGATTTCGGCCAGCCTCATGGGTCTGTCGAGTCTGGTGTGCGCCACGGCGATCGCGAATGGTGAGCTGGCGCCTAGTCCGGGCGTGCCAGGCGATGCGCATGCGCATCATGCAGCGAGCCGCAATGCGGATGTGCATCGCTCCGAGGCACAGTACATCATCCCCGACGTGACGCTGGTCCGGGACGATGGAAAATCGGTCGCGTTATCGGCCGAATTGGATGACGGCCGCCCGGTGGTACTTAACTTCATCTATACGAGCTGCACGACGATCTGTCCCCTGAGCAGTCAAGTTTTCGAGCAGTTTCAAGAAAATCTTGGCGGCGGGCATGCCGCCGTTCATCTCGTGTCGATTTCCATCGACCCTGAGCAAGACACTCCGGCTCGGCTGCGTGCGTACGGCGCGCAATTTCACGCGCAACGCGGCTGGGACCACTACTCGGGATCGCTGGCATCGGTGCTTGCGGTGCAAAAGGCATTCAATGCCTATCGCGGCGATAAAATGAGCCATTCGCCGCTCACGCTGTTGCGTGCAGCGCCGGGCAGGCCGTGGGTCCGCTTCGATGGCTTCGCCAGGGCGGCTGACCTCATGACTGAGCGCAAATCGTGGGATGCGGCCCCGGCATCTTTGGTCGCGAGATAAGATCCGCGCTGTAAATCCGCCTCGCCGTAATTCGGCTGTCACCTAATGCCTTGAAGAATCGCGTTTGCGCCTCTTCCTGCGCGGCGTCCTGACGACAACGGTCCTCAAAAACGCGAACTGCGTTCGTTCCGATTGAACATATGGGGCGGCCGCACCACCGGAATACGGTGGTTCCTACGCCGAAACTGCAGAGTTGCCTCCCCCTGAGGCTTTCCCCGATGCGGCATTCTCTCACTCGCAATTCGAGAGAAAAAATCACATTGCACGAGCATCGGGATCTGACAGGGATGGCCATGGAAAAGAATCATCATCCGCGCAACGAGCGACACCCGTCGGTTCACTTCGAACGGGATGACGGCTCGCGTTTCTCGAGCATCCACCGTTTTTTTGAGCGCTGCCACCGCAAGCATGAGGGGTCGGAGGTCACATGATTAATACTCGCTTGGTCCAGCTAGGATTACCAACGATTCTACTGGCGTTACTGTCACTGCCTGCCGCCGCACAGTCGTTCCGCGTGCAGTGTCCCAGCAGCACCGTCACGCATCCGGATCCGAACAACACGGGCGTCAACAGTGCGGAGCACCCGTACGTCGGGCCGACGAAGTTAACGCCCGGCGCCAACGGTTATCTCGTGCCTGATGTGCCGTCCTCGAATGCTCCGGTTACCGCGAACGGTGCGATCAAATGCCAGCAAATAGGCGGCGGCGACGGCTACGCGACCATGGCCGACGGCACTCAGACCTACATGTTCTCATTTGGCCCGTTGTCGGGATTGGCGCACATCGCCGCCGGAAAACCGGGGACGGTATTTCCCGAAGAATTCAACCGAGTGTACTCGGGCGTCTTCAAGCCCGGCGATCCGGCCACCACGGACGGTGCCAACGATTACAACGCGGACCCGACACTCGGTCTCAGCGCTTATGTACAGGGCGATCCGCTGTTCAAGTACAACGGCGCCGTCGGACTGACGCCCAATCACGATTGCCTCGCGGACAATGCCGCTACCGCCGCCGCCAATGCCGCTTTGCCCGCGGGTTCGACTCCTACCCCGCTTCCCTGTCCGAACACGCCGACTCCGGGCGTGAATTTCAAGGCCACCGCCGGCACTGCCGAGTCAGGCGTGTATGCCGGTATCGACGGGCACGTCGATCCGCGCCAGATCCTGGATGTCGGAGTGATGAACGGCAACATCCCGGCGCCGCTCATGGCGATCGATGAAGACGACGAGTTCTTTTTGACCCTGTCAAACGTCGGCATGATCATGCGTCCCGATCTGTTCGAGCAGCACACGGTGCACTTTCACGGGTATCCCAACGCCTCGTCGCTGTACGACGGCGTGCCCGACGCGTCGGTGGCCATCAACATCGGCGGCAGCTTCACGTATTACTACTTGGCGCCGGATGCGGGCACTTATTTTTGGCACTGTCACATCACGCCGCCCGAACACTTGCAAATGGGCATGGTTGGTCAGATCTACGTGCGGCCGCGGCAAAATCGAGTTCCTCACGGCACTACGCTGTATGCCGGTCTGCAGGCACAACAGGCCGACCTGCGCACGGCTTGCACGAGCGCGGACATTCTTTGCAGCAATCCTCTGCCTTCCGACCTCGGCACACTGTCCGGGAACACCAAAGCGACCGTGGCCAAGGCCGGGGTCAAGTACGCCTATAACGATGGCGACGGGATGTCCGCATACGAGGTCGAGTACCCGCTTCAGATCCACGGTTTCGATCCCAATTTTCACTTCGTCGGCATGACGTTCAATCCCGAAGCATTCGAGGACATGAAGGACAAGTATTTTCTGCTGAACGGGCGCAGCTATCCCGACACCGTCGTGCCGGGTCCGATGGCGACGCAGGCATCCGACAGCCGCAGCCACTACTCGCAACCGCTGCCGTCCATCATCAATATCCCCGCCGGCAAGAGAGCACTGCTGAGAATTTCGGATCTCGACGTGACTGAATACCAGACGCTCGCGTCGCTCGGCATTCCCATGCACGTGGTCGGCTTCAACGCGAAGCTGTTGCGCGACCAGTCGGGCAACAATATGGACTACTACACCAATTCCATCACGCTGGCGGGCGGCGAGTCGCTGGATGTCATCCTCGATGCGAGCGACCAGACAAAGTATCCGGCGGGCAGCGTGTATTACCTCTACACCCCCAATCTCGATCACCTGTCAAACGACGCTGAAAATTTCGGCGGCTTGATGACAGAGGTCCACATCAATTAGGTGCGGCAATGAGCGCAATTACCATGAAAAAGGCGACGTCCATGAACCGACTGCTTCCCATTGTCATGACGGCAGGAGCGCTGGTGTGCGCGGCGGCGGCGAATGCGGCCGCTCCGGGCATCGCGGGCCCCACGTTCAACCTGATCGCGCAGCAGGCGAACATCAATCAACCCGACGGCGCTCAAGTGTATTCCTGGGGCTACGGTTGTAACGGCGCGCCGGCCAACGGATTCGTTCCCACGGCGTTGGCGGCGAAGGCCACATGCCCGTCAATGCAGATTCCGGGTCCAACGTTGGTCGTGACCGAAGGTCAGTCGATCACGGTGACTCTCACCAACAATTTGCCGACGCCGGCCGGCAATACCTCGATCATGTTCCCGGGCTTCCAAGTGAGCGCTGCGCCGACAGTCGCGCAACCCGCGGGTTGCACCGCTGCGAGCCCCGCTCCTGCCGGTCTGCTCACCACCGAGGTGGCGCCGGGCTGCTCGGTGACCTACACCTTCACGGCAGGATCCCCGGGCACGCGCTCTTACTACAGCGGAACGCAGAGCGATCTGCAGGTGGAAATGGGTCTCTATGGAGCGATCATCGTGCTGCCGAAGGCCGTACCTGCGGCGTGTACGACCGGATTGGCTGCTCAAAATCTAGTTGCCGAACTGCATTGGGGCGAGAAGGATTTTCGGCTGGCGAACGCCGCCTACGACCATCCCAAGACGTGCTACGACCGGGAGTACTTGTTCCAGTTCTCCGAGATGGACGTGAACATTCATCGCACGGCGTCGGCGCAGGTGGCCGCGTTGGGCAGCTGCGCTGCGGGAGCGCCGGGCTGCACTCTGCAAGTGCCGACCGAACCCTACCACCCCGGCTATTTCCTGATCAACGGACGGTCCATGCCCGATGACATGGATTCCAATTTTGCCGCCGAATACCCGAATCAACCTTACAACGGCAATCCGCACATGCACCCGGGCGAGCAGGTGTTGATACGCGTGATCGGCCAAGGCCGCTGGCAGCATCCGTTTCACGAACACGGCAACCACGTGCGCATCCTCGGGCGCGACGGAAATCTAATTTTGAGCGCGTCGGATTCGCCGACCAATCCCAGCCTCGCAGGTCCGTTGATGTTCACCACCACAACCACGCCGGGCCTCGCCTTCGACGGCATTTTTTACTGGACCGGGCGCGGTTTGAACTGGGATGCGTATGGGCACAATTCCAAGGATCTTTTGAACACTCCGGCGAACCTGCCATGCACGCCGGACGTCAACGGCTACAACACGGGTGCGCCAACCGCGATCAACTACTACGAGTGGTGCCAAGACCATTTGAAGCCCTTGCAAGCAGCGCCGTTCGGCGACGTGCCGAGCGGCGGCCCGGCAACCTTGCCCGATGCGAACATCTTTACCAACGGCGCGTGGTATGGCGGCAGTCCCTATCTGGGTCCGGACGCAACCACTCGGGCGACCGGACCCAACAGTGTTTTTCAACCCGCCAACACGCAGGCCAATCCGGCCAACGAGCGTGGCTACGCGTTCATGTGGCACTCGCATAACGAACGCGAGATCACCACCAACAACGTGTTCCCGGGCGGAATGTTCATGATGATGCTGGTCGATTCGCGAGAGTTCGTGATCGACGAATCGAATTAGAGCGAGGAAACCGCAATGCGATCCAAAATTTTCAAGTCAGTCCTGATCAAATCCGGACTTGCTGTCTCAGTTCTGCTGCTCGGCATCGGGATGTCGTACGCGCAGGTCAATCTCACCGCGGCGCCCGCGGCGGCTTACCTGCCCGACGGCACTGCGGTTCCCATGTGGGGCTACAGCTGCGGCGCTCCGGTGGCGGGCGGCATCGGTACCTGTGCTCCGTTGAACGCCTCGGCAGCGGCGGGGAGCTGGTCCCCGGTGCTCATTACCGTTCAAACGGGTCAAGATCTCACAATCAACCTGACGAATAATCTCACGTTCACGAACGGCTCCGCCACAACCGCCTCGATACCGACCTCCTTGGTGATCGTGGGGCAGCTGGGCGGTGGTCTCGGTACGGGCGCAACCACCACACCCAGTCCTACCCATAACGGGCTTGGCGTGTCGTGGTCGACGCCGACTTCTCCGAATACCGGCACGCCCGATCCCACGGTACCTACTTTCACGCCACCGCCCCAAGGCCCTCGAGTTCAATCCTTCGCCACCGAAGTGGCGGCCGGAGCGACCACCACGCTGACATGGAAGGTGCCGCGTCCGGGCACCTATTTGATCGAGTCGGGGACGCATCCGTCCATCCAAGGGCCGATGGGGTTGTACGGCATACTGGTCGTCACGCAAGCGCCCGGCGGTGGTACCGCAGGCGTTGCCTATCCTGCGGCGAATCCCACGGCCACAGCCGTCTCATACAACGCGGATGTTCCGCTGCTGCTAAGCGAAATCGACCCCGTTCAAAACAACGCGGTGAACACGGCG
>DASYJX010000033.1:0-34981 GCA_035996065.1 Steroidobacteraceae bacterium
TCGAGCCAACCGATTCTGTTGACCCGCCGGTCCTGCGTGGGCGTGAGCTTTGTGGGCCTTGCGCCGCGTCAGTAAACCGAATACCCACCGTCCACCGGCAGTGTGGCGCCCGTGATGAAGTCAGCTCCGCGAGAGGCGAGGAAAACAGTTGCTCCGATGATTTCGTCGGCTCTTCCCCAGCGCTTGGCGGGCGTGCGCGCGATGATTTCGTCATTCATCGGCGAGCTACGCACCGCCGCCGTCATGTCCGTTGCGATCCATCCGGGCGCGATGGCATTAACCTGGATGTTGTGTGGCGCTAATTCAATCGCAAGTGATTTGGTGAGCTGAACGATAGCTCCCTTGGCAGCGCTGTAGGAAGGCACCAGCCCCGATCCAAAGATCGAGTACATGCTCGCAAGATTGATGATTTTGCCGCCGCTCTTGCGCTTGACCATTGATTTGGCAACCAACTGCGACAGGAGAAAGGAAGCGTTCAAATGGGTTTCTAATGTCTTATCCCATACTTCGGCGGTTTCGTTCAGTACCCCACCTGTTAGCGCAACAATCCCGGCATTGTTGACCAATATGTCGATACCGCCGAGCGTACGCTCCACTTCGGCCACCGCGGGAGCCAATGTGGCCCGCTCCGTCACATCGAGGGGCAACACCAGTGCGGGCTTGCCGATGGCCTTCAGCTCTGCCAGTACGAGTTGATTCTGTTCCGCATTGCGCGCGAGAACGGCCACGGATGCGCCCGCGCGAGCCAACCCTAGCGCCATGGCGCGGCCGATTCCGCGATTGCCACCGGTCACCACGGCGACGCGGCCACTCAGGTCAAAAAGCGAACCATTGCCAGCCATCGTGCCTCCCGGGAATTTACGATCAGATCAAAGCCATTACGGTTCCTGAATTGACATGGTCGCGTACCGAGCTTCTGCTCCCCGCGCAACTCTGCATTCCACGGTAACGCCCGAGCCATTGATGCGCCAGGTACCCTTTACCATCAGAACATTACCTTGGTCCCAGTACGATGCGCTCCAATTGGACGGCGCGATACCCTTGCCGATGAATGTCGCCTCGGACTCTCTCTGGCACCAGTCTCGCAATTCGCTTCCAGAATTAATCGGTATGTCTTCGTGGGACGTGGCAATTGCCGACGACGCCACTAACGTAAGTGCAAGCGCCATTGAATACTTGACCATAGACTCATCCCTGCGTGGTTTAGTCTTTGCCCGTTGCGACAAGCGGAGAACGTAGTTCGAGCCGCACTCTATCAGTTCGCGAGTTGCGAGCGTCAGCAAACAGGCGAGCAGCTCGCGAGTTGCGAGCGTCAGCAAACAGGCGAGCAATTTAGCGGCCTGAATTGCCGGCATTCGCCGACTGCAGCCGAGTTGCGCGCTATCACCGCATTTCGGCTCCGAGCGGCCCTCGGCGAGCAGCCGCTTCCGAGCAATCAAATCGCGAACTTTCCCAAAAACGAGCATTGGGTGCCGCTGCGCCACAGTAGGATCAATCCCTTGCGAGGCAATGATGCCGGTCCATTAACTCTTTCATTCACGGCTCTTTATGGGAAAGACTGTTCTCAATGACTTTTGGATTCTGGCAGCGTTTTCAGATAGTCAGGAGTCAGATCCTTAAACATCGCATCACCGCCCGCTTTGGGCGGCGGCTTACAAACAGGCGTCCTGAGGCGATTGTCTAGAAGTGTGGGTGGTGGTCGCGGCGCTCGATCCCATTCGTAATAGCAATTATCAGTGACGTAAAAACGGTTTGGACCATCCCAAGTGCCGGCGCGACGGACGGGTAGCGGCTCAAAAATGGAGGTCGGTTCACGTGCCTGAGCCGATGGCATTTTGTGTTCGAAAGCGTGTTTCGCGCCTTTGTTTCGGTCTTTCTCGAGAACGTCCTCCGCGACGTTGTGAGCCTGAGCATCCCAATCGGTGATGGTATTGAATGATGTTACGTCGGGGTCGGTCGGCTTGGATAGATTGGTCGGAGGTACGGTGTTTTGGCGTCTCAGCACAGTTCGTGCTTTTGCTGGTTCCTTGGTGGCACCAGCATCTGTTTTCGCTTTGATGCCATCCAAAAGAAATATGAACCATGGCTCATGAAGAATATGCGTTGCACATTTTTGCGTAGTGTTCGAACGGCTAATAACGAAGATCAGTGCGCAATGACTCAAGAGCACCAAAAGAAAGATGAGCTTTCTTCCGCGGCCTTCATGCGCTCGCATCACGTCATTGCATCGCGAGCGCGTCTCTTACCGAGCCTCGCGCTGCGCGGATGGCAGGTGGAACGCCGCCCAAAACAGCCAGTAACAGGGCCCAAGCGATGCCGAGTGCGATCAGATGACCTGACACAGAAAGATCAAAGACATTGCGCGCCTGGGTCGTATGCTTACCATCGAACAGCAGCCACGCCCCTGCCGCTCCTATCAGTGCGCCAGTGAGCGCGAGGGTCGTGGTTTCAAGCAGGACCGACAGGGCGACCGGCAGCGGCTCGTAGCCGATCGCGCGCAGGGTTGCGATTTCGCGTGTCCGTGCACTCACTGCCGCGCACATGAGTTTGACGGTACCGGACAATGCCCCAAGGGCCATCATAGAGGCGACGGCGTACGCAAGCGCAGTGAAGAATGCCGAGTACTGGTGGGCGTTGCGCTGCGAGTAGTCGGTGAGTCGCTCCGCCGATTCATTGAGATTCGGATTGGTGCTGAGCCAGTGCGAGAACGCATCGAATACGTCCGGATTTTCGAGTTTCACCAGCACGCTGCCGTAACCGGCCGTCCGTGCGTCGGCGAGCAAGGTTTCGGCATCGGCCATGAACTGACTTTCGAGAATGCTGCCGCCATCCGTGAATGAGCCGACGATAGGCCAGGTGCTGCCCGGCAAGGTGATCCGATCTCCCACCCGCAGGTGAAAGGCGCGTCCGCCCGCCACACCGATTGTGAGTTCCTGTTGACCGGAATGAAACTGCCGACCTTCGACAATTTTCAAGTTGGGGTGAAGCGCGAGCCCAGCCGCGCCAATGCCGCGCAGTGTCGGCCCACCGTTCAGATATGCACCCGAAGGCGGGACTGATACCAGGACTTCCGGATCGGCCAGCAGATGCCTATCGGGACTCCTCGCGATTCCGGGTGCGTCTAGAATGGTGCCGATGGCATTTGCGGGAATGCCGTTTCCCCATTCGGTACTGTTTTGCGGCCCGAATACGATCGCCAGCCGTGGATCCTCTCCCGATCGATAGGCACGCAGCATCCCCGCTGTGACAGAGAGCATGGAGAGCAGCACACCGATCACGGACGCCACGCTGCCGACGAGCACCAACGACGACCACTTGCGCTGCAGAATTCCCAATAATCCCAAGCGTGTCAGTACCAGGGTTTGCATCAGCACACGCATGCTCAGCGCCCCGCCAATGCGTCGGTGACGCTCAGCCGGCGCAGTCGCTGCAGCGGGATCGCGGCGCCCACCAGCGCCAGCAATAATGCGCACGCGAGTGATAAGGCGAATACGCCTGCCGAGATTGTTGGCTTGGGCAACGAATCGAGATCCGTGGGCAGATAGTGCGTCGGCAGCCGCGTCACGAGCACCGCGAGACCCATGCCTATTCCGGCGCCGGCAACGCAGGGAAAGGCGGCTTCGGCGAGCACCAGTGCGATGAGGTTCGACTGGGGATATCCAATCGTCTTGAGAACGGCGAACTCCGGGGTCCTTTCGCGTACAGACTGTGCGATGCCGTTGGCGGTGAGTAACAGGATCATAAAGATGCCGGCAGCCGCCACTGGCCAGGTTTTGGAAGCAACGGATATGCCTGAATTGACCGCGTCTATCTCGCTAACTTTGTCAGGAATGGTGAGGGTGGGTGTACTGGAGTTGGCCAGCCCTCGATCGATATGCACGCTGATATTGTTCGCATTCGCGCCATCGCGCACGGCGACGCGAAACTCCCAGGCATAGCCCCGGAAGGGCACCGGCACGGAATTGTCCACGTAGCTCAGATTACCCAGGATCAGTGACTCGTGGCCCGGCATATTGGGCATGACTCCGAGCACCTGAAACTCCCACGACGGTGCTCCATCGGCGCGCGTCCCTGGAGGCGTGATCAGTGGGAGGGCGTCACCGGGCTTGACTCCCAGGGTCGCCGCCCGGCCGCGGGTGATGAAGACGCCGGCGGGAGTCGCGAGCAGCTGATCCCATTGAGCGGCAGTGAGTGGCAACTCCGGCCAGGCCTTTCGCATCTGTTCGTCCACCGCGAAGACCGTCGCACGTTGGTGAGGGTCCTGGTAGTAGCCCCGCAGGTAGCGGGCGGAACTGACCGCGGACACGTCATCTACGTGCGCGATCTGATCGCGCAGCGCAAAGGGTAAGAGGATTCCCATTGGGCTCGCGCTGGGAAAGCGCGCGTTGACATACAGCCGGTCCATCCGCGAATTTTCGATGAGGCGGTCATAGGTGGTATGCAGGCCGACCATGAGTCCGAACAGGGTGAACGAGACCGTGACCGCCAGCCATATCAATATGGCTTCTGCCGGTTTGCGCCACAGCGCTGCCCAGACCAGTGGAAAGTACTTCACGCAACCCCGCGCACGCTGTTGTTCTTAGTATTGGCATCGACCGCACTGTTGGACCGCGCCATCCCGACAAGGTTCGCGCTGGGGCCCGCGCCAACTCGCATTGCAACAATTGCTTTCGCCGCAGTCTATCGAACGTCCGCTTCCAATCGCTCGCAATTCCGTTATGGGCTGATCACAGTTGACCCCGGCGGCGGCTGTCGGATGACTCGCCCCGTTGAACAGTCATTCTGGGTCATTCTTGGGAAAGTTCCGGCATCGGTGTTGGCCCTGCATCCGAGCAATCCACCGCGCGCCGTGAATGCTTACCGGCGCGCGCATTTCTGGTGGTCGAATGACTCAAAGTGGCCGACCAGTGCCGGACGCCTTTCCCTGAAGCGGCCACTCAATCACCCTAAACTACGATATCGCTGCAATACGAATACTGCTCGCAGACCAGGTCGAGTGCTTCATTACGGGTTTTGCCTGCGTCGAACAGAGATGTTTTGCGCAACTAGCATTTGCAGATTCTTCGGCTGTTGATGGAGATCGGTGGACGTTAATCGCACTTCGGCGCCAAATCATTGTTCGAGGACGTATCCCAAAGTTTTGTAGCCCTTCTCACGCTTCGCGGCCATTCGTGTGAGTACGGGCACCGCTTGGTCGACGTAGTCGTACACGATAACCTCTCGCTTTCCGTCGTGATCGCGATGCAGGCGACCGACGTATTGCGCCAGCGTCCCGGTCCATGAAATTGGCATGACGAGAAACAGCGTGTCGAGGCGCGAATCGTCAAATCCTTCCCCGAGATATCGCCCGGTCGCGAGCACCAATCGTTCTCCACTTCCGCAGGGCTGAAGCCCCGCTGGCGCGGTACGAAGTTCGCCGGCCGAAAGTCCTCCATGCAGGACGACAGGGGCAATGCGATCAAATTGCCGAATCCACCCTTCGGCAAGGTGTCCTGGCTTGGACACATTCGGTCGTAAGATGCGAATCCCAATTCCGGCCGACGCTCCAGCGTTTCGGTCAACAAGACGGCGCCCAACTGTCGTGCATCTCTGGCCGGAATCGGTTGCGAAAAGAAGATCCAGACATGACCACCCTCACCGGATCGGGATCGCTCGAGCGCAGCGGGCACGGCACTCAGACGACATGTCTCGACAAAGGCTAGCGCATCCGTTGACCAGTCATCCCCGTCAAAATCCGCTGCCAAAAACCAGCAAGTTTCATCGCCCCTGACGAGGGTACACGCTTGCCACAAATTCTGTGCCGTTCGATCGGCCTGGATCGGCGCCGCGCAAATGACTGGCGAATACATTGTCGGATAACGCATTGAATGCTTGGTTTGGACACTCACCGCATTTCACCTGTGGTTTGCCACAGACACCGCGTACCCACTCATTCGCGCAGGCAGGCGCATAGCCGGATTTCCCTGTATTTCGATTTTCCCATCGCACCGGATGACATCGGGTCGACCGGCAAACAGTCGACGGAACAGTGTTATTTTCTCCGCGGGGGTCGAGTGGGCTGTCATTGGCGAGTCGCCGCGGCTGCCAACCTTCTCCTGTCCGCGTTGCGCCTCCTCCAATTGCTCGTTCAGCTCGCTGCGTTCTGCCTCAAGCTCCGCGAGGCGCGCGCATTCGAAGCAATATCACGCTCTTTGGTCATCCAGGTCTGCCGAATTAGCCCTTAAGTTTACGAGCAGCCCAACTTGCTTGAACCTTCTAGGTGCGATCGATGGCGATGCGATGGCCATCAAACCGTCGCTTGCGATTGCGAATGCTCGAAGCAGATTCGACCGAGATACGCCCAGCACGATTCGAAGCGCGTTTTGGCTTGCGGATCCGGATCTCGATGTCGCTACCTAGCCCGGTGAGAAACGTCATCAAGCGCTCCACCGAAAAGCCATTCAGCTTGTAGTTCTGCAACGCGGAGACCTTAGGTTGATTGATGCTCAGAAGTTCAGCCACGGCGATTTGAGACAGACTTTGCGCCTCTATCTGTTGATTGATCGCCGCGGCCAATTGCACTTTGGTGGTGAGTTCCGCGGCGTCCGATAACCCCAGATCCACTAGGACGTTGCCGCTGCCTTCATCGACTCGTTCCATCTTATTTACGCGTTTTGCCCTATCTCACCTCGTAATCTACTTGAGCAGCCTTTAGTCGCTTCTCAACCACGCATCGCCTCACTAAAAATGTTACCGGACTAGGTCGTTGCCTCACCTGAAATGTTACCGGGAGGCCGTGCGACCATGATGACTTCGACACTTGGGAGGCACCATGAAGACGAGGATGACACAGGCGGCGCGTGCAGAATTGGTCGACGCCGTTCGCAGCAGGTACAGCGCAGCATCCGGTAAAGCAAAGCGCAGAATATTAGACGAGTTCATCGCTGCATCTGGCTATCACGAGAAGTCCGCGATCCGCGTCCTCAACGGGGCTCGAGCCGCCAAGGAGCGGCAAAAAAGAATGCGGCCGTCGCTCTACGACGATGCCTCGCGGGCCGCGCTCATAGTGCTCTGGGAAGCCTCCGATCGGGTGTGCAGCAAACGTCTGAAGGCGCTCACGCCGATCTTGCTGACCGCGATGGAGCGCAACGGCCACCTGAAACTCGACGCAGGCATCCGAGCCAAGGTCTTGTCCATGAGCGCCGCAACCATCGATCGGCTGTTACGGACGCCGAGAAATGCGACGCGAGCAAGGAAGCCTCCACGGGTGATCCCAGAACCTCGCCGTCGGATCAAAATGCGTACCTTTGCCGACTGGAATGATCCGGCACCCGGCAGCATCGAGATGGACTTGGTTGCTCATTGCGGCCCCGTCAATAGCGGCAGCTACGTGAACAGTCTTGTGCTCACCGACATTGCCACCGGCTGGACGGAGGCTGCGCCGATCGTGATGCGCGAAGGGAGCTTGGTTGTCGAAACCCTCGACCGTATCCGCACTGGTTTACCCTTCGCGCTGCAGGCGTTGGACGTAGACAACGGCACCGAGTTCGTCAATGAGCGCCTGATCGAGTATTGCTTGGGATGCGGCATCGAACTCACCCGTTCGCGACCGTACCGCAAGAATGATCAGGCTTGGATCGAGCAGAAGAACGGCGCCGTCGTGAGGAAGCTGTTGGGATACCGGCGCTTCGAGGGCTTGGCCGCAGCCAGGGCGATCACTCGCCTTTACGGAGCGTCCCGATTGTTCGTCAACTTCTTCCAGCCCTCGTTCAAGCTCGCTTCCAAGCACCGCGACGGCGCCAAAGTCACGAAACGATATCATCCGCCGCTGACGCCTTGTGATCGCATCCTGCAGACCGAAGGTGTCCCGGCGGCAGCCAAGGACAAGCTACGCGAGGTCTCGGCCCAACTCGATCCGTTAAAACTCCTGGAGGGGATGAGAGCGGTGCAGGCTTATCTGACTGCACTAGCAGACGGGGATGCGCCCGCAACCATGACCGCTGAGCCCCCCAACCTTGCCACGTTCGTCGCGAGTCTCTCGAGTGCATGGCGAGACGGAGAGGTGCGACCAACCTTCTCCATTGACGCGAAGCCGCGATATCTCCGTGGTCTACAAGCAATCCCAGTCATTGTGCCATCTCAGTCGCTGGAGGTTCCGACCCTAAAGACGGAAATAGTGGCCGCCAAAATGCCTGCAAAACTGCAGAGCAAGCCACAGCCGGTATACGCCGCACCTGGCAGTGCTCGAATCCAGGCCTTGCGTATGGCGTGGCCAATTGTTGCCCGTCGACTCGAGGGAATGCCGAATATCAGTGCGATGCAGCTCTTCGATGAGCTCTGCATCCAGTTCCCGGGACGGTTCACCCAAGACAATATCCTGCGCTCCTTCGACGCGTAAACCGCTGGCGTGAAGATGCTCACGATCGCGGCGTATTGGTCATCACGAAGACTTACCGAGTGTTCAATGACAAATGGAGCGGACGGAAGCGTGACATCTTCGCGGATCACTGGAAAGAAATGCTCGAGTGCCTTGAGGAGGATCCCGATCAGACCGCCCTTGAGCTACTCGTCGAGTTCCAGGTTAGATACCCAGGCCGTTACAGCCAAAGACAACTGTATACCCTTCAGAAGCGAGTCAGAGTCTGGAGGCAGCAGGCCGTCCAGCGGCTTATTAGTGAGTCAGTCGGGCGCCGAATCATGCCTTAATCCAGGCTTGACCGGGCCACCGGTAACGCTCATGAGGCATCCGGTAACAAAATTACGTGAATAAAAAGGAGTTCCCCGTTTCCGGGCAGTGGCTGCACCGCTCGGTCGGGTGTCAAGATTGAGTCAGTGTTCAATCTGAAGTTAAACAGGGGAAATTCCGATGAGTGACCTTACTACTGTGGGCGTAGACCTGGCAAAGAACGTGATTGTGATCAGTGCAACTGACAAATCAGGGCGCAAGATCCTCTCTAGGCAGTTTAGCTTCGCCGGATTCGGGGAATGGGCGGCAAATCTGCCCCCGTGCACCTTTGGAATGGAGGCATGCAGCTGCTCGCACTACTGGGCGCGGCGGCTCAGTGATTACGGGCACACGGTTCGACTGATCGCTGGCGAGTTTGTGAATCCGTTTCGAAAAAGCCGCAGCATTAAAACCGATCGCAACGATGCGCAGGCGATTCTAACTGCGGTGCGCCAGCCCGACATGCGTTTTGTGAGCATCAAATCCGTCGAGCAGCAGTCCATGTTGGTTTGGCATCGGATGCGAGCCGGATTCATTCAGGACCAGGTCGCGCTAATGAATCGCATGCGCGGGTTGCTGGCCGAGTTTGGTATATGGCTGCGCCGTTCTCCGAGCGCGCTGCGTCAGGCGTTGACGCAACTGCAGGGCGATGAGCGGCTCCCGACGCGGGTACGTCCGATACTCATCGAAGCTCAGCAGCAGTTGCACGAACTCGAGCAACGCATCGAACGGTGCGATGTGGAGGTTGGCGTGCATGCCAAGCAGAGCGAGGCGGCACAACGAATCGTTGTGCTCAATGGGGTCGGTCCCGTAACCGCCAGCGCGGTGATTGCCACGGTGCCGCGTGCCACCGACTTCAAAAATGGCCGGCAGATGGCCGCATGGATTGGCTTGGTTCCGTCTCAGCGCAGCTCTGGCGGGCAGGCGCGGTTGGGTTCGATTACCAAACGAGGGGATGCCTATCTGCGTCGGTTGCTTGTACAAGGAGCATGTTCCGCGATGTTAGCAGCGCAACGTCGGGCACCGGAAAGCGATCTCGCATTCAGCAGTGGATGATCGAGCTGGCACGCCGTGGCGGATATCGCAAAACCCTGGTGGCGATTGCCAATAAGCATGCGCGAATTATTTGGGCCATTCTTGCCAAAGACGAGGCTTACGATCCAGATGCTTGGCGGCGCCACGCCAAATCAGCGTAACGGGTGACGATGGATATTCTCTTTTGAATTCCTAATGAGCTCTGCAGAGTGATAGTTTACAAGGTCAGACCGAGCACGATGGAAACCTGGTGTTGCCTCCGCGCGCACCGTCATTGTGACAACCGATCATTGTCACAGTGTGACGCCGCTATCGTGAATGAGGACATCGTGCGCGGTTTTTATCGAGTGCCCGGACGCTGGCTTGTGCGTCCAACAAGGCCGAGTAGAGAGACGCAGGCTGATTCTTGTCGACTATCGATCAGCACACTCAAAACGGGTCGACGACTAAAACTCAAGAGGGGTGGAACAACTATGAGAACCTGAAAGAATGAATGGACGGTGCTTGACAAAACGGGTAACTCCGTAGAGGGCAACACGACAAGGCGTGCGCAAATCGAGTCAATATCACGTGCCATGCCCATCCAAGTATGCCGGTATTAGCCTGTCGCCTCGATTGATCAGTTCGATTTCTGTCAGTGCGTACAGCAGAACATGGGTCTGCCGGCGATGCCACTGTGACGGATTTCATCTTTCCGTAACAAGGCATACCCAGGTACTTTACTATCATACGCAATCTGCGTATAGTCCCCGTCATGCGTGCGTTGTTCGTCGAATTACCGGCTTTCGAGCGACTGCGCAATGAATATCTCGATGATGAGAGTTTTCGAGCGATGCAGAACGCCTTGATGGATGATCCGTCAGCGGGCGATGTCATTCAAGGGACAGGTGGTCTTCGCAAGCTTCGCTGGACGGACAAGCGGCGCGGAAAGGGCAAGCGCGGCGGCCTGCGAGTTATATATTTCGACTGGGTCCGTGGATTGGAGTTCTGGCTATTCACTCTGTACGACAAGAATGAATTGAGCGATTTATCGAAAAAGGATCGAGCAACGCTGGAAAGTCTTTTGAAGATCGAATTGAAGATGAGGAAGTAGGTATGAAGAAAAAGCGCAATTTGATGGCCGAGTTGACAGAGGGTTTTCTGGCGCTGGCCGATCAGCGAACCGGCAAGCGCACTTTGCGCACCCATGTCGTTCAAACTAAGGTCGCACCAAAAATGTCCGCAAAGGAACTGTCGGCCTTGCGTGAGCGTATGAACCTATCTCGAGCGTTATTTGCAAAATATCTGCGGACCAATGTACGTACTCTTGAAAACTGGGAGCAAGGGCGCGCCCGCCCTAACGCGCAAGCAGCTTTATTGATCCGAATGGTTGAGAGATATCCCGACACAGTCGAGAGATTGGCAAAGATCTGACAAGGAGGGAATTGAACCCCCGACACGCGGATTTTCAGGCGTTTCGAGGAAGCTCCAGGGGTTTATCAATCAATCACTTGCAGCGTCTTGCCGACCCCTTCCCAGGCACGCCACGGGACAATCCTGGCACACTCAATCTGAGTTGGTCACGTTCCTGGCAGAGGCAGCGCACTCTTCATCCCGATCATCTCGGGCAACACGGACGGTCGGACCGAGGCTACTTCCGGCTTGAATGGAAGCTCGCAGTAGACCGATCCCACCTGATGGCCGACGATGCATCGTTCCTGCTGCCGGTGGTGATCGACGCGCCGCCTGATGCCACGGCGCGCGTGCCGGATCGGCTCCGACAGCTTCAATGGTCACGGCTGCCTTCGGGAGAGACTTCGCCAGCTTTCGTCGAACGCGTCTCGAGCCTGCTGACTCCCGACGCGTCCAGTGCCTCGCCGCAGTTCCGCCAATCAGCCGGCATTGGCCCCGCCATTCAGGCCGAAGCCTGTGGCTTCACCGAAGTTGCCTCCTCCTCTTCTGATTATCGCGGCAGTCGCGATGATCGCGGCCGGTTGCCTGGCGGTGGATAAGTTCGTCATGTCAAAGCACGGCACGGATGCGGACGGGTAATGTCCGTGGCTCAGTCCAGCATTTCTGCACCGGCTTCGATCCCGTAGAAGTCAATCGCCGTGCTGCCGTTTACCGACATGAGCGAGAAAAAGGACCAGGAATACTTTTCTGATGGCCTGTCGGAGGAATTGATCGACTTGTTGGCGAAGGGCGCGGACATGCGCGTGGCGGCGCGGACTTCCGCATTCTAACCAGAGGGCTTTTTCCAACCCATTCCGATGGCCATTCCCATGAGTGACAGCGCGCCTATGTAAAAAAGTGGTGCCAGCAGCCAGGCGCCTGCACCAACGAGCGCCGCCATGATGGCGGGGGCGGTACCTCCGAACACCGCATATGCAGTATTGAACGACAACGAGAACCCGGTAAATCTTACCGCGGGCGGAAATGCGGTCACCATAATGTAGGGCACAACCGTGATGACACCGATAAAGAATCCGGTGGCTATATAAACATTCAGAGAGTTCGAACCTTGAGCAAGCTGATAAAAGAAGACGGACACGAGTACACCGGTCGCCATGTTGCCCCAGAAAAACGTTTTGGCCCATCCAACCTTGTCAACGAGCCATCCCGTACAGGTACTGCCTACGATGAGTAATAATATCGACCATGAGTTCGCAGTAAAAACGGCTCGAGCGTCCAGGTGCCACTGCGTTTGCAGGTAAGTCGGCATATACAAGAAAAATACGACGAAGACTCCTGCAAAAATCCATGTACCGAGCATAGACAGAATAACAGTCGGTAGGTGGTCTCTCAGCACGACCTTCAGCGGCAGTTCCGACAAGTTATCTGTGCTTGTCTTGAGCGATTCGAATACCGGCGTTTCCCGAAGAAAGCGACGCAAATACACCGCGATGAAGCCGGCAATGCCGCCGGCGATAAATGGAATTCGCCAACCCCACGAGGCCATCTCTTCCTTGCTGAGAACAGAGTTGAGGAGCGTCGCGGTGAGCGCCCCCAGTAAAATACCCGTACAAATTCCCGACATGACAAGACCGCATGCAAAGCCAACCCGGTCGGTTCTCACGTGCTCAGATGCGAATACAAACGCGCCAGGGGCCTGGCCACCCACCGACAGCCCTTGTAGCACCCGACATACCAGAAGCAGGAGTGGCGCGGCCACTCCGATCTCGTTGAACCCCGGCAGAATGCCGACGCAAAATGTGGGCAGGACCATGACAAACAGGCTCAAAGCAAACATTTTCTTGCGGCCGAGACGATCGCCATAGTGGGCGAAAAAAAGACCGCCGATGGGACGGACCAGATAACCAGCGGCAAATATGCAAAAAATTGACAGTTGTGCCGCCCAGGTCGGAGTTTGAGGCGGAAAAAATACTGCTGCCAAGAGTTTTGTAAAAAAAACCGCAACGATAAAGTCGTAGTACTCGAGTGCTCCACCCACCGCAGTAAGCGCCAGCGTTCTGACGTTTTGCAGTGATAGCTGACTGTGGGTACGGCGGGTGGATTCAGGAGATTTCGCTTCGAGTCTCATATCGATCCGCTTCCCTATAGATTTGCGAGAACTTGCAGCGCTTCATTACGCGGCATGACCTCCGCATACTTTTGCGCCATGTCGAACAGATTGGCGTCGTGCGGGCCGATCGCACGGTCGCCGACACAGTCGGAGAGCACAAACGGCCGGAACCCGTACTGCATCGCATCGACGACGCTCGCGCGCACGCAGCCGCTGGTCACGGCTCCGGCAACCGCCAGCGTTTGCACGCCACGCCGTGAGAGCCATTCCGCGAGCGGCGTACCGAAGAAGGCGGACGGCACCGTCTTTCGCACCACCAATTCGCCATCTCGCGGCGCGAGCGCCGGCACGATCCCGCTGTTATGCGCAGTTTCCTTAAGCATCAGCATGCCCGGCACCTTCAGCGTGAAGATGTTGCGGTCGGCGCCGTCATCTGCAAAGACGATGCGGGTGTGTGCGATCGGCCAGTTGCGTTCACGCGCGGCCGCGAGCAACGGAATCGTGCGCTCGATTGCTTCTCGGATATTGCCGCCGCCGAACACGGCCGGATCGGCGAAGCCGTTGACGAAATCGACGATCAAGAGGCCGACGGGCGCCTTCGCGCGAAGCGTCGTGCCGAAGCCCTGACGCCCGTAGGATTCGAGTTCATTGGTCATTGCGGTCTCTCATGTCGCCAACGGCGCGCCGAGAAAATCGCCGAACGCTCGATAAAAGCCGGCTTCGTCGTCCCATGGGATCATGTGCCCAGCATTTGCGACATGTGCGAGCACGAGTTGCGGCAGCAGTTTGCGCATTTCCGCGGCATCCTCGGCGCGCACCACATCGCCGCGCCCCGCCGTCATCAGGATGGCAGGAACGCGGATATGCGGCAGATCGCCATGAATATCGTCCGTGTGAAAGCCCTCGAAGCTCGCGAGCACGGCCCGCTCGTCGCAGGTATGCAGCCACTCGGCACGTGTTCGCAACTGGGCGTCGTTCCAGGTCGGACAGAAGGCACGCATCGCGTTCAGATCCGTGCCTTCGCGGGCAATGCGAATCGAGTCGATATACCAGGGCAATTGCGAGGGATAAGGTCGGCGTTGCGGCCCCGACACCGGCGGATCGACCATTACCAGTCGTGCAAGGCCGGCCGGCTGCTTACGCGCGGCACGGATACCGATGCGCGCCCCCATGGAATGACCGACAACGCTATAGCGTTTGAGACTGAGCGCATCGGCGAATGCAATCAAGTCTTCGGCCTGGACGTCGAGACCGTAGTCCAGCAAGTCCGATGCCGACGAGAGCCCGCGGCCACGGACGTCGATCACATAAGTATCGAGCGCTGCGCCGAACTGCTCGGCGACGAAGCCCCAGGTCGCCGCCGGACTCGTGATGCCCGGCACGATGATGACAGTATCGCGGGCCGCGTGCGCCTCGCCGCCATATCGCAGGTAATGCTGGCGAATGCCGTTCGCATGAACGTTTCCGCCGTAGAGAAATGTCGATGCGACCGTCATGTGGCCCTCGCGTTCATCGGGAAACGTTCCCCCTCACAGTTTGAAGATGCGTTCGGCATTGGCATGGCAAACAAGCTTCCGCACGTCGTCCGCCAGCGGCGCTTGCTCGATGAAATTCGCCGCAACCGCCATGGATTCGTACGGATAATCGACCGAGAACAGTACCGCTTGCGTCCCCAGTTCGCCTATGGCGCCGAGCAGGGCCGGTGAGGAGCAAACACCCGAGGTCGTGATCACGATATTGCTGCCGATGTAGTCGGACGGCGCGCGCTCGAGCTCGATGCCGTGCGAATAGACGGCAAACCGGCTGTCGAGACGCCATCGCATGTAAGGCAAGCCTTCGCCCATGTGGCCGAGAATCACTTTCAACCGCGGAAAGCGGTCAAATACGCCGCTGAACAACAGGCGCAAAGCATGCGTTGCCGTCTCTACGCCCCAGCCCCAGGTGGCGCCCGTCAATTCCAGGTGCCCCGCATAGGCGACCGGCGTGACATACGCATCGGCCGGGTGCAGGTAGAACGGCACATCCAATGCCTGAAGCTGCTCCCAGAATGCATCATAGGCCCTGTCGTCGTAGTAGCGGCCGAGCGTATGCCCGCTCACGAGCGCCCCCTTGAAGCCGAGTTCCCGCACGGCGCGGGTCAGCTCGCTGGCCGCTCCTTCGGGCATATGCATCGGCAACGTCGCAAAGCCGCCGAAGCGCGTCGGATGGCGCGCCACCTGTGCAGCCAGAAAGTCATTGCTCTGCTTCGCCCGACGCACGGCGACTGCGTAGTCCGGTTCCGCCTGCACGCTCGGACCCGTCTGCGACAGAATCGCGAAATCGATCCCGGCACGGTCCATTTCCATCAGGCGCCACTCGTCGAAATCTTCAAGCCTCGCTCCGAGATCTGCGCGAACCACAGGGTCGATGTGCCGGGTAAAGCTCTTGGAGTATTCCTGAAAGCCAGGCGCGGAGAAATGCTCCTCGAGCGCGATCTTGCGAATCCTGTTGCTCAATTGATACTCCTGCCGAACAGTTGCTTGATACGGGTCCAGATCACGCTCCAGAGCAGGCTGCCTGCGTTGAATGACTGCGCCGCCGCGGTGGAGCGCTGTCCTGCGCCCTCAAGCTGCGCGGTGATGCGCGCACCGAAGTCGGCGATCATCCGGCGCGCGAAGTCCTTGACCAGGCCTGAACGCGAAAATTGTGCAAGCGGGCCTTGCAGCATGTATTCGAGCGTCACCGCAACGCGCGTGTGTGTGCCCTGCGCCGCAGCGTACAAGGCATAGGTCACGTCACCGTTCGCCCGCGAGCGGCTGATGTTGTCCTGGCCGGCGCCACGCATGACCGCGCGATACGCTGTGTCATCGCGCTCGAGACGGGCGGCGCCGACGAAATATGCAGACATCGGACCGAACTTGATCGCAATTTTGCCGCGCACGTTCTTGTCATCGTGCTTGATGAGTTCGGCACCCGGCAGACAACCGGACACCAACGGCAGATTGCCCATGAAAGCCCAAACCTGCGCTCGCGGAAAGGGAATCAGGAAGTCATCTTCGATCGCAGTCCAGCCTTTGCGTTCCGCGATCGGCTGCGGAATTCCGCCGTGCGTTGCAGCGGGTGTTGCAGGGGCGGCGGCGGTGACGAGCGCGTCGAATGTCGGGAACGCCACCGCCCGGGGCGGGGCGGCGGCGCGCGCGCCCGTTGGCACTCGCACTGACGCCGCCTCGCCATGCAAAGGATTGACCCGCAGATCGCCCAGGACTGCTTCGATCGCTGCCACGATGCCTACATAACCCGTGCAACGACATAGAATGCCGGAGAGTTCCAGGCGGATGCGCGCCTCGTCAGCATCAGGGAAGCGTTTCACGATGTCGCGCGCCGTGATCAGCATTCCTGCCGTACAGAAGCCGCATTGCAGGCCGTGGTGCACGGAAAACGCACGGCGCAGCCGTGCCATCAGCTCATCGTCCGCGAAGCCCTCGATCGTTCGCACATGACGCTCGCCGCACGCGACGGCGAACGTGATGCATGACCGCACCGGATCACCGTCGACGAGCACCGTGCAGGCGCCGCAGACTCCGTGCTCGCAGCCAAGATGCGTGCCGGTCAAATGACATTTGTCTCTCAAGAAATCACCGAGGTGGGTGCGCGGCGTGACATCCTGGCGCACGGCCTTGTCGTTGACCATGAGTTCGATGACGGACACGCGATTCTCGCTATCGCCCGGCTGAGAAAGCTTGTGCGAGACAGCGCGCTACGACGGCTGCGTGCATCTTGCGCGCAATCCCGTCGGCATTGGGCATCGCGCCCGCCACGCCCGCGGCGATCGCCTCGGCGGTTGCCGCACCGGTTCCCTGTCCGGCGATCGCACGGCTCAGTGCATCCAAGCATACCGGTGGACCATCGAGCGCACCGACCACGACGCGCGCCAGCCGCGTCTGGGCGTCGAACGCCGCCGCGGCGCTCGCATGGGCAAATTCGCCGGTCTTGCGGCACAATTTGTGGTATCCCCAGCGCAGCCCGGCACCCGTCTTAGGCACCAGCACTGCGGCGATCAACTCGCCGTCAGCGAGCAGGGTCGTGAATGCCCCAATCATGAATTCGATGACGCGCACCTGCCGGACACCTTCGGCGCTGACCAGTTCGACTCGCGCATCGAGCGCGGCCAGCGCCAGCGGCCAGTCGGCGGCCGGATCCGCATGAGCCAGACTGCCGCCAATCGTTCCTCGATTTCGGATCGCGCGATAGGCAATGCCGGAAGCCACCTGCTGTAAACAGCCGCGTCGGATGGGTTCGTGCTTGCCGTCCTCGATTTCCGCATGCGTCACTGCTGCACCGATGCGAATCACGTGCTCTTCGACGCTCACGCTGCGTAGCGCATCCAGCCTCGACACGTCGATCACGCGGCGGGGACGGGTGAGCCGCAGGTTGAGCATGGGACCCAGCGACTGGCTGCCCGACATCGGCTTCGGACCGGCCTTCTTATCGCCGATCTCGCGCAGCGCTTCCGCCAACGTGTGCGGCATCACGTATTCGAAGGCCGCGGCCTTCATCGAGCCGCTCCATGCTCGGGCGCGGCCCCGGCAACCGCGCGGCGCGATGCGCCCGCCGCCTCGATCGCCTCCAACAGCCGGCGCGGTGTGAGCGGAGTTTGCGCGACCAGGGCGCCCAGCGGCAGCAACGCGTCATTCACGGCGTTGAAGAGCGCGGCAGGCGGGGCAATCGCGCCGCCCTCCCCCACCCCCTTGGCGCCGAACTCCGTGTAGGGCGAGGGCGTCTCCATGTGATAGATTCGGATCGACGGCAACTCGGTAGGCCCAGGCAATATATAGTCCGCGAGAGTCGACGTCAGCGGCTGGGCGTTGTCGTCATATATCGTCTCCTCGAAGAGCGCTGTCCCAATGCCTTGCGCCGTCCCGCCGATTGTCTGCCCTTCGACCACCATCGGGTTTATCATGATGCCGCAATCTTCGACGATGACGTAGTCCAGAATTTCGACTTGACCGGTTTGAGTATCGACCGCCACCGCTGCTGCGTGGGTGGCATAGCTGAATGCACCCGTGTCCACCTTGGGTTTGTACCCTTGGGTCGCTTCGAGTCCTGCTGGATCGACGTCTCGCGGTAACAGCTCGGGCCGCAGATACCACGCGGCTGCAATGTCGTGCAGCGTCATGCTGCCGCCCGCGCCGATTACTTTTCCGCTCTCGAATCGCACCCCCTCCTCCGGCTCGTGGAGCAGATGGGCGCCGATCTTCATCACCCGTGGCAGAAGTTCACGGCAGGTGGTCGCGACGGCGCCCCCCGCCATCACAATGCTCCGCGATGCGTAGGTTCCCGTCGAATACGGCGTGAGTGCGGTATCGCCATGGACGACCTTGATATTGCCGATGGGGACACCCAATACCTGATTCGCAATCTGCGCCAGCGTGGTTTCCATGCCCTGGCCGTGCGAATGAATACCGGCACGTATCTCAAGGCCGCCGTCGGGAGTGATGCGTACCGTCGCGAGCTCGAAACCCGGCACGACAGCCGTTCCCCACGAGGCGAACACGGACGTTCCGTGCGCAGATTGTTCGGTAAAGGTTGCGAAGCCGATACCTACCAGACGCCCGTCCGCCTCGCCCGCTTGCTGACGTCGACGCCATTTCTCTGCGTCTAAATGTTCGACCGCCTGCTGGAGACACGCCTGATAATCACCGCTGTCGTAGTGCTTTTTCACCACGTTCGTAAAGGGCATGTCGGCACCCCGGATGAGGTTGTCGTATCGCACCTGCCACGCCTCGCGCCCCACCCTGCGGGCGATCGCGTCCATGGTGAGTTCCATCGCAAAGCACACTCCGGTGCGTGCCACGCCGCGATAGGGCACGAACCCCGGCTTATTGGTTGCGGCGCACTGTGTGCGGCACCGATAGCCACGAAAGTCGTAGGGTCCGGGCAAGTTGCCCAGGGCCTGGCCGGTTTCGAGACCGATCGTGAACGGCCACACCGAGTAGGCTCCGCCGTCGATCAGCAGTTGCGCGTCCAATGCCAGCAGGCGTCCTTCGCGGTCCGCATAGGCGGTCAGTTCATAGTGGTGTTGACGCGTGTTCGCTCCCGCGACCAGATGTTCGCGCCGGTCCTCGATGAAGCGGAACGGTTGCTTGTGCGTCAACGCCAGCCATGCGACGCACACCTCTTCCTGTTGCAACACGCATTTATAACCGAATGCACCGCCCACATCCGGGGAAATCACCCGCAATCGTGATTGCTCGATCCCCAGACACTGGGACAGCCCGGTGCGGATCATGTGCGGCACCTGCGTCGACGTGATGACCACCAATTGGCCCTGCAGGTGGTCCCAGTAGGCGAGCACTGCCTTGCCTTCCATCGGCACCATGCATTGGCGCGCGAGATCGACCTTCTGCCGCACGACCACCGGCGCGTTGCGCGCGTGTTCCTCGAAGTCGATGTCGACCTTCAGATCCAGAAAGAGATTGTCGCTCCAGTGATCATGAACACGCACATCGGCTCGCTCTCGCGCGGCGAATGCGTCGGCAAATGCCGGCAGCTGGTCGAGGTCGAGTCCGACCTCTTCAGCAATATCTTCGGCTTCGGCGCGCGTGTTCGCAAAGCACATCGCGACCGGTTCCCCGACGAAGCGCACCTTGCCTGATGCGAGCGGCGGCTGAGCGGAGGGTTTGTAGGTCGGAAGGCTCGAATTCGCGACGATATCTTGGACGTCGTGCATGTCTTCCCGCACGACGATGCGGTCGGCCACATGCGGCGGCTTGCCGATGCTTCGGATGTGCGCATGCGCAAGCGGACTTCTCAGGAATGCCACCTCCTGTAAACCCGGCAGAGCGAAATCCGCGACGTATCTACCCTTGCCGTGCAGATGGCGCTCATCTTCACGCCGCCGCACGCGCGCGCCCACTCCGCCGCTTTCGACGGGAGCGTGACCGTACTCCGGCCGCCTCATCTAAAGGCCCTGTCGGTCATGCGTCATTCGTGCGCCACCTTGCTTCAGATCGATCGTCAGTACTTGTAACTAACCGATCCATAGAACTGCCTCGGAGCCCCAATCGCGCCAATGTCGCTGCAGCCGTTGCAGGGATAGCCGCCGGGCTGGAAAATGTTGGGGTAGTATTCGGTCCAATATTTCGCGCCGAGCAAATTGGTAACCCGAAAGGCCACCTGCCAACCGCGGTGCTGGGAGCCGAGCGCTATTCTTGCATTGCCGAGCCAGTGTGGATGCTCCTTGGAGCCGGGTGTGTTCGGAAGGTCCCACCACATCGCGTCCGTGTAAGAAAGGTCGAGATTCGCATCAAATTGCAGATTGGTGAACACGGGACGGGAATATCCCGAACTGGCATTGGCGGTGGCTGCCGGCGCGTTGGGAATGACGTTTCCGTCGATCCGGGCCCCGAAAACGGTCGCCGTGGTCCACTTGGCATTGAGATAGCCGGCGCCCAGACCGAAACGCAGTTCGGACGTCGGATGCCAATTGGCATTGGCCTCGAGGCCATAGGTACGTGAATCGCCTATGTTGCTGGTCAACACGACGATGCCGCCCAAGGACGGGATGATTTGGTTCGTTTGATATTGGTGGTTCTTGTTCGAGGCGTAAAACGCTGCGACTCCATAGTCGAGTTTGTTGTCAAAAGCTTCGCTTTTGGCGCCGATTTCATAGTTGAGCGCCGTTTCCGCCTTGTATGGGATTGGCGCCGTCGATACAGTATTCACCGCGCCGGGTTCCTCGCCCTTGGCCACGGTCGCGTAGACTTGCCCGCCGGTCGGCAGCGCGTATGACACCGAGACTTTTGGCAGGGCGGCGCGAGAAGTTATGGAGGCGCGCTGATTCGGCAGCCCTCCGGTCTCCACGTACACGTCGGCATCGAAGACGGTCTGTGTGAGGCGCACCCCGCCGTCGAGCCGCAAGCGCCCGATGTGATAAGTGACTGTGCCGAACGCGGCCGTGTCGGTGCGTTTGGTGTCGAAGTCGATGATCTCCGTGGGGATCGCCGGTGTCGGATAAAACGTCGCGCCGATCTGATTCTGTAACACATTCTTGATGATTGCGCCGTACAGGCCCGCCAGCCACTCAAACCGACCGCCTGAGGGGGAAGTCACCCGGAATTCCTGGGTGGCAACCTTAGTGGGACGGTTTCCGGGCAGGGTGTAATAGCTCTCTCCGGGAAAACCCGGAGGAGTCTGCGTGACATCGTAATTGAACTCGGCCTGAGCGGAGGTGAACGATGAGATGGACGTCAGTCTTGCTGCGCCGAAGTCATCGTTGAGTTCGAGCACGCCGCCGTTCGTCATCCGGGTGTTGACGGTCGGCTGAAATAAAGGCGCATCATAGGTGTAACTGTTGACGTTGGGGACCGGGGGATACGCATTGGAGCCAAGGCGGAGCCAGGAATGACGCAGCGTCAAGAGTGCATTGAAACCGTCGGTGGCCTGGAATAGCAATGCGGCCTTGACGCCGTAGTCCGAAAATGGGGCGGCGTTGATTCCCAAAGCACTATTCGTCATGAACCCGTCGCCCTTGGCGTCGTATGCGGAAACGCGCAGCGCAAGCTTATCGGCAATGATGGGGAAGTTCTGCGCGGCGAATAGGCTGATCTGCGAATAGCTTCCGACCTCCTCGGATGTCTCGCCTTCCCAGTTGAATGCGGGCTTTTTGCTGACATAACGGATCAGGCCGCCGATACTGCTCCCGCCATACAGCGTGCCCTGCGGGCCCTTCAATATTTCGACGCTCTCCAGATCCTCCAGCCGCATGGTTTGGTCGGTGAAATTCGGCACCCCGTCGATATCGAACCCGACGCCCAACACGTCGCCGTACGCTCCGATCCCGCGGATGACGACATCGGTGGTGGTATCCTGACGCATGTTGAGTTGCAAGTTGGGTGTCTGCCGACCGACATCCTCCACCGACAGAATGCCCTTATCCGTGAGTTCCGCCGAAGAAATGACGGCGATCGACTCCGGGATGTCGATGAGCCGCTCCTCGCGTTTGCGGGAAGTGACGATGATTTCCTGCAATTGATCGTCGGCGGACGCTTCATTGGAAGGTTGGGTCGAGTTATCGGCGGCCACCGCCAAGGCGCCGAACCCTGTCGCAAGCGCTGACACCGCAACAACCATTATCAAGTGTTCGCGAACTCGTACTACCGTCATTTTGGCATCCCTTAGTTAGAAATCTGGCCCATTCGGCGGCAAACTCCGGCGCGGCCGCCGCTTCAGTACCCTCCGCAAAGCAGTGCACCCGCTCCCGGCACGACGGTCTCAAGATCCAGCGCTTTGAGCATCGCGTACGTGGTGGCGATTGCCGCTGAAATCACCGGTTTTCGCGTCAGCGCTTCGATACGCGGGACGACTGCCAACGAAGGCATCTGCACACACGCGGAGACCACAATGGCGTCGACATCCTTGATGTTGAGAGACCGCACGATGGCCGGCAGACGCGCGGTATCGTGGCGCGCGACGTCCAAGTTGTTCGGAATCTCCAAAGCGACCGAATCGACCACCGTGACGCCTTCGGCCTCAATGTAATCGACCACGGTCTGAGTCAGCGGCTTCATGTAGGGTGCCACGAGGGCAATTCTGCGAGCGCCGATGACGGCGAGCCCATCGATCAAGGCGCCGGCGCTCGTGACCACCGGCGCGCCATGGCCGTTATCGATGGTTCGCAGATGAAGCCGCCGTTGAGACTGCCGGTGATAGCCGGTTCCCATCGCCATGATGGCCACGAGGCAGGCATAGCCCAGAACGTCGACATTCGCGTCGCTGAGCTCCAGCGCGCAGCGATCGGATTCGCCATCCATCGCCGCAAGCTCCTCTTTCCGCACAGTCTTCATCCGCATGCGGGACGAGTGGAACGTGAAGCGCTCCGGACGGATGAATTCACGGAGACGCAGCATCGCCGGGATTTCTGTTTCCATCGTGACGTTCGAACTGGGCACGATTTGTCCTATGCGATAGCTCGTCTTCATCGGCGTCCTCCGATGCAATCGGTGACACTGCGCGGCTGCCGATGTCCGTCGCGGCACCCCGATTTCATCGCGCGACTTCGTCCTGGCCGGCCAAGCGACCCCGATTGACGACCGTTTCGCCGTCGAGCATGACGCTGCAATGACGCATCGGAATGTCGATGTGGCAAGCTGTGTTGCGCGAACCGCCGGCTTCGGTATTGGGCCCGAAAGAAAACAAGAAATTGCCGGCGAAGGCGCGCGCGTCCATCCCGTAGGCGGCCTCGCGGTCGTACAGCTCGAGCACCGACCACTTCGCGCGCTTCTGCAGACCCCAGCCCACATGCGACACGGCGTAGGCCTCCGGGTCGTCGAAGGACTCCATGTACTCGCGCAGGATGTCGGCATCCAGCCCCCCCTCGATGCAGGTCAGAAATCCCTTGTCGATTTTCAGGGTGATGGGATCGCGCACGAAAGACTTCATCGGCAGCAGAATATCGCCGCGATCGAGCACCACTGTGCCGCGGACTTGGCCTTCGTTGGGCCAGGTCGCCAGAAAGCCGCTCGGCCAATGGTCCCAGCGTCCGGGTTCATCAACGAAGCCGTATTCCTTGAGCACGGCGTACTGTCCGACGGGACACGACAGATCTGTGCCGGCCGCTGAGGTAATGTGCAGGTGTTTGCCCCGCTCGAGTTTCGCTGCGGCGGCCAGCACGGCCAGCCGGTCTTGTTCCGTCGGAATCAGCCGCGCGAGCACTTCCGGCGGCTCGACTGCCAGCAAAATGCGCGTGCCCGCGTTGAGAATCTCTTGCTGTTCCGGAGAAAACAACAGCAGCATCAGGTCCAGCACCAGGTCGCTGGCCTTGAGCGCCGCCATGGCGGCCCGATTACCTTCCAAAGGCGTCGCCCCCAAATAGGCGAAGCGATCTCGACTAAGGGCCTTCTCACCGTTCAGGACCGGAAGATCCAGGCGATTGAGTTTCGCTCCTACGCTCTGGACCGCCATGGCCGCCGTCAGCAGAGTCTGCGCATGACTGTCCGCATTCGTCAGGATGGTCACCACTTCTCCCGACTTCAGCCGACAAAGCCTGAGCACGTGGTTCCACGCATTGAACAAATCCAGATCGCTGATTGCCATTGCGGAACTACCGGGAAGTCTGTTTAATTAATTAAACGTATGTAGAATATCGGTCGTTGTCAAGTGGCGCGATAGAATCGGCCGACGCCGCGGACCGCTTGCCCCCGGATGGCGCGTACGACTGATAGCATCGTGCGTAACAACGCTGGACGTTTTTTTCGGGAGTTGTCTTGCTCAGCATGAAAAAGCCGCCTTCTAGATCCGCCCGCTCCCCCGGGAGGCCGGCCGCCGGCAAGGATATCGTCGGGCTCATCCTGGACGTGGGCGAACAGCTATTCGCTGCACGCGGATACTCGGGCACCTCCGTTCGCGACATCGCGACGCATGCAGGAGTCAACCAGGCGCTAATTGGCTATCACTTCGGATCGAAGACCGGTCTTTTCGAAGCCGTCTTCAAGCGCCGGGGTCTTGCAATTGTGCGACGCCGGCTGGAGCTGATCGATGCGCTGGAGGCCCGCCGCCCTCCCCCGACGGTGCGCGAGTTGGTGGAGGCGTATCTGGTCCCGCAATTCGACATGAAGCGCAGCGGCCCGGCCGGTTTGGCCTTTTGCAGGCTGCAGGCGCGGCTTCACAATGAGCCGGAGGAAATGGCCTTTCGGCTTCGACGCGAAGTCTACGACGAGTCAACCAAACGGTACATCGCGGCTTTGGAACGCACTTTGCCCAATACCGATCCGGAAGACATCTCCTTTCGAATGATGTTTCTGATAGGCACGTATCTCTACATGCTGGCCGACGTGGACCGGATGGATGAGCTGTCCGACCACCGCTTCGATGCAAGCGATCTGGATCAACTGGTCACCCGAATGCTGGACTTCTTGGTGGGCGGCTTGCAGGCGGCGAGCTCGCTCAACCGCAAGGGCGCCGGCACCGCGCGTGCGCGCGCCCGCAGGTAATGGAGCCGCAACCGGATAAAGTATGACGCGGTTTGTCGTATCTACGATTCAAGGAGCGCAGCGATGAGCTCTGCAAAAATCGGTGTCTCGGTTCCGCAACTCAATGCGCGGGAAAAAGTGCTCGGCACGGCTCAGTACGTGGGCGATATGAAAATTGCCGGTATGCTCGAGGCGAAGGTATTGCGCAGCCCGCATCCGCATGCCCGCATCGTGCATATCGATACCTCGAGAGCACGAGCGCTACGCGGTGTGAAGGCAGTCGTCACCGGTGCGGATACACCGAACAATCTTTTTGGCTTTTTGCACAAGGAGTACCGCATTCTGGCCGTCGACAAGGTGCGCTATGCAGGCGAAGAAGTCGCTGCGGTCGCTGCGGTGGACGAGGTGACGGCGCTAGATGCGCTGGAGCTGATCCGCGTGGAGTATGAGCCGCTGCCGGCGGTGCTTGATCCGGAAGAGGCCTTGAAGCCGGGTGCGACGGAGATCCATGCGGGAAGCGGCAACTTGGCCCGCGAGATTCGCATTGCGCGCGGCAATATCGAGGAAGGATTCGACCGATCGGTTGCTGTGTACGAGGCCACTTACGAAATGGGCTATCAGTACCACGGCTACCTGGAGCCCATGTGCACACTGGCTCAGGTCGATCCGAATGGCAGGTTGACCGTTTGGGTGCCGACGCAGTCGGTGTTTTTCACTCGCCAAATTTTAGCGGAAGCCCTCGCAATCCCTCAGACGGATATCCGCGTCATACAAACACTGACCGGCGGCGCTTTTGGCGGAAAGCTGACCGAGGATTTGAACACGCCGATCTGCGCGTTCCTATCGATCAAGTCAGGAAGGCCGGTGCGTCTGTTGAATAACCGGTTGGAAGATTTTCTTGGCGCCCGCTCCAGCATGCCGGCCCGAGTAAAGCTTAAGATGGGATTGGCACGCGACGGTGAAATACTGGCGAAGGATTCAATCGTGGTCGCCGACAACGGTGCCTTCAGCAACCTAACGCTGGAACAGGTGTTGGTGACCGCATTCCGCACCGACAGCCTGCATCGCCTGAAAAATGTGCGCTGCCATGCGCGGTTGGCGTACACGAACAAAATACCGAGCGGCACCTTTCGTGCCTTTGGCACACAGCAGATGGCGTTTCCCGTCGACAGTCACTTGACGATGCTCGCTGAAATGATCGGCATGGACCCGGTGGATGTTCACCTTCGCAATGCAATTCAACAGGGCGACACCAGCGTGCACGGTTGGTACATGGGCAGCTGTGGCCTGACCGATTGCCTCGAAAAATCGCGCGACGGCATTGGCTGGCATGAAAAGCATGGTCGCAGCCTTGGAAATCCGACCCGTAGGCGCGGCGTGGGTATCGGCAGCGGGATTCACGTAACCGCCAACCGGCAGATCGCCGACTGGGACGGTTCTACGGTCCTGCTGAAAATGAATTTCGATGGGCGAGTCATTCTGACCACGGGCGAAAGTGACATAGGACAGGGATCAAATACGGTCATGGCTCAAATCTGCGCAGAGGCATTGGGCATACCGATCGGTCATGTCACGGTCAATATGCCGGACACTGATATTGCGCCTCTCAGTTTCGGTTCGGTCGCTTCGCGCGTGACCATCCTGGCCGGAAACGCGATCGTTCGAGCGGCGCGGGAAGTGCGGGAAAAATTGCTCGCCGTTGCGGCCGAGAAACTGCATCTCTCGGCTGAACACCTCACTATTGAAGAGGGCTTTATCTGCCAAGCCGGTAATCCGGAGCACCTCATGCCACTGGCGGAAGCGGCGCGCATGGCTATGTTCCGCGTAGGGGGCGAAGGAATCTTCGTCAAAGCGACATATGATCCGCCGACCACGATGGCGGACAAGGAAACGTACTACGGGAACGTCGCGCCGGCCTATTCCTTCGCGGCAATGGCGGCCGAGGTTGAAGTGGACACCGAGACTGGCCAAGTGCTCCTGCTGGACAGCTTCGTGGCGGACGACTGCGGTCGGGCGCTCAACCCCCGGGCCGTTGAGGGTCAAGTGCATGGGGCCACCGTTCAGGGGATTGGTTGGGCTCTGTACGAACACTTCGAATTTGAGGACGGTAGGTTGGTGAACGGGAACTTCGCCGATTACACGATGGCGACGGCCGACGCCACGCCGGCGCTGCGCGCCGCCATCGTCGAGTCCATGGAGCCAAATGGTCCTTATGGGGCAAAGGGGGCCAGCGAAACCGCCATTGTTCCGATCGCCGGCGCTATCGCAAATGCGGTGTATGACGCCGTTGGCGTACGTATCAATTCGTTGCCGATCACGCCGCAAAAGGTGCTCGCGGCACTGAGGGAACTAGCGACATCTAGGGAGAAGGAACTACCCCATGCGTGATTTTGAATTCTTGCGTCCCGCCACAGCGGCCGAGGCGAGCCGTATGCTCGAGGACATCGGAGAAGAATCACGATTGCTCGCCGGTGGAACCGCCTTGCTTCTAGCGCTGCGCCAGCGTCTCTTGACGCCGACGCACGTAGTCTATTTGGGGGGCGTGGCGGGCCTTCACAGAATCGAATTTGACGAGAGAAACGGCTTGCGTATCGGGGCTCTCGTCACGGTAGCCGAAATCGCTGAGCATCCTTTGATAAAGGCGCGCTATCCAATGATGGCGGCTATGGCCGGGCAAGTGGCCAATCCTCAGGTGCGGAGCATGGCGACCCTGGGCGGGAACCTTTGTTACGGCGATCCTGCCACCGACCCGCCGATTTGCCTGATGGCGATGGGCGCGTGGGTATTGACCATCGGCCCGGACGGCGGGCGCGAAATCAAACTTGAAGACTTCTTTGTCGATTATTACGAAAGCGCTCTTCGCCCCGCGGAAATCGTGGTTGAAATTCGGGTTCCGGCCCCGATGAGCGGGGTCACCGGCATGTACACTCGCTTCGTCAAGACCCGCGCCGAACATCGTCCGTTGGTAGGGGCTGCAGTTGTGGCCCGCGCCGTTGGCGGTGAGTGCCTCGAGTCGTGGATAACGGTGGGCGCCTCGACTCTAATACCCACCAGGCTTCACCGCGCGGAGCAGTTTATGAAGGGGAAGGCGGTTACCCCCCACCTATTGCTGGAAATGGCGGAGATGGCTGCCGGCGACGTATCCGTCGTATCCGACTTCCGTGGCGACGAAGCTTATCGCCGCGACATGATCAGGGTCGTACTGGCTCGCACGGCAGCGACCGTATTCAGCGTGTCACTTTAAGGCCTGCGCCATGAGCCAACACCTTATCCGCGTAAAAATCAATGGCGAGGAGCACGAGGTCTCCGTGCCGGCACGGCGCCTGCTGGCTGCGATGCTGCGGGATGACCTGCACATGACTGGAACGAAGCGCGGCTGCGAGACCGGCATCTGCGGAGCTTGCACGGTCCACTTGGATGGTAAGCCTGTTAAATCGTGTCTCGCGCTTGCAGTCCAAGCTGATGGTCGCGCGCTCACGACCATCGAAGGAATGTGCGGAGCGGATAAGGCCTTGCATCCAATACAGAAAGCCTTTCTCGAACACGGCGGACTGCAATGCGGCTATTGCACGCCCGGCTTCATCATGGCAACCAGCGCATTCCTTGCGGAGAATCCGCGCCCAACGGAAAAAGACGTACGGGTCGCGTTGTCCGGCAATCTGTGCCGATGCACGGGCTACGTGGGTATCGTGGAGTCCGTGATGGCAGCTGCGCGGGCGATGGCCGAGGAAACAAAGGAAGTGCAGGGATGATCTTCGAGAAGAGTGCCATTGTAAACGCGCCGGTCGATCGTATCTGGGTCATGCTGCTCGATCCGAATGTGATGGGAGCCTGCGTGCCTGGCGTCGAGACCATAGAAGTGGTCAGCCCTATCGAATATCTGGTGACCGTGCAGGTGAAGATCGCCTTCATCAGTGCACGCTTTAAGGTGCGGACAACCATCGTCGAGACCCGGGCGCCCACCTATCTGCGCAGCGCGGGAACGGGCGAGGATACCAGCCTTACCAGTTCGCTCACTCAGACGAGCGAAGTATTCCTGACGGATAAGGGTGACGGTAGTTCCGAGCTTCGTACGCGGCTGGTGGTCGAACTGATGGGGAGGTTCGGTAGCTTCGGACTGAGTATCATCAAGACAAAAGTCGACAGGATGTGGCAGGAGTTCAGCGAGAACCTCGCGAACAAGGCGGCTGAACCGACGGCTGATGCCGTGTCGACCGGCGCGGGCGCTCTCGATCGGGTTACCGTGGATTCTTCCTCGGCGGCGACGCATGTCCGCGGAAGTTAACTCCGTGCCGGCTCCCGACGGCGGCTCGTTGGTCTGGCTGGACATGGACCAGACGGCGCTCGACAAAGCCTACAATCAGGGTGCATATGCGTCCAATCGGCAACAATTGCTTGACCGTTACGTCGCTCGCAGTAATGCGACGCGAGCATTGCGCGGCAATCCGTTGCGGCGTGCATATGGAAATAGCGAGATCGAGCAACTCGATATCTACGTCTGCGACGCTCCGGCCGCGCCGATCAATATCTTCATCCACGGCGGCGCCTGGCGGCTCGGCTCGGCAAGTGAATGTGGGTTTTTCGCCGAGCTGTTCTGTGACGCAGGTGCCCATTTGGTGGTACCCGACTTTATCGGTGTCGAACAAGCCGGGGGCAGCCTGTTCCCGATGGTCGAGCAAGTGCGAAAATCGATTGCGTGGGTCCATGCGAATGCCCATACGTTTAATGGTGACCGTCGCAGGATCTACCTATCAGGCACGTCTTCCGGCGCACACCTCGCCGCGGTTGCCTTGACGAGCGACTGGCTTGCACACCGCCTGCCGCACGACGTATTCCTGGGCGCGCTGTTGTGCAGCGGCATCTACGACCTGGAGCCAGTGCGGCGTTCGTCGCGCAGCGCCTATGTGCGCTTCACCGATGAGATGGTCGAACGCCTAAGTCCGCTCAGGCATTTGGACCGGCTACATACGCCCCTGATCGTCGTTTATGGTTCTCTCGAGACCCCGGAATTCCAACGTCAGTCGCAAGCGTTTGCGCAAGCGGTCAAGGAGCGCGGCCTAACAGTGGAACTTCATCTGGCCGAGGGTTACAACCATTTCGAGATCCACGAAACCCTGGGCGATCCTTACGATGTACTGGGGCGGGCCGTGCTGGGGCAAATGGGGCTTCGGTGAGCGCTGGGAAGGGTGCGACCTTGCCAACGCAGCGATACTATATTTTCCCGATACAAGGAATATACAAGATGGCTAAGCTGAGACACTTTGCAATTGTGGTAAAGGATCTCGAAAAAGCAGCGAAGTTCTACGAACAGGTCTTTGAGCTGAAGCGGGTCGGTGCCGAAGAGGCCGACTTCGCATCCGGGATTTACCTGAGTGACGGCGTCATCAACCTGGCTTTGCTCAAGTACAAAGGCGAGCGCGGATCGGGTTTACAAGACGCGAGTTCGTTCGTCGGTGCGCACCATTTTGGCTTCAAAGTAGACAGCATCGAGGAAACACAAAAACGGATCGAGGCTGCGGGTGGGAGCTTCTTCTTCGACCTCGGCAAGTCGGAGGATGATTTCAACTTCGAGCGCAAATTCAAGGATCCGGACGGCGTAATCTTCGATATTTCAGCGAAAGGTTGGCTGGTCTAGCCTGCGAAACCCTCTGAATGCTTTCTGATTGAGGAGAACACATGCGCCAAGAATACCGCGTCCAGGGACTGCCCGAGCCGCTGAGTCATTACACAGACGCCGTTCGGCACGATAATACTCTCTACATTTCCGGGGTCGTCGGAATGGACGAGAGCAATAAACTGGCGGAGGGCGGCGTGGTCGGTCAAGCTCGCCAGATTTTTCGGAACATGCAGAAAATCTTCGACGCCGTCGGCGGCAACATCGGATTCAAGGATGTACTCAAAGTTACGGTTTACATGTTGAACGTAAACGAGCGCAGCGCGATCAATCCGGTTCGCAAAGAGTTTTTCGGTGAGCATCGCCCGGCGAGCACGTTAGTCGGCATCAATGCGTTGGCACTGCCCGGCCTGCAGATAGAAATCGAGGCCGTCGCCGCGATTCCCGGATAGCAACACCGGACATCACGGCCGCAAGAGCGGTCGGAACGGGTGCGTTACAGGCGCTCGACATTGGGGACCGGTCGCGAAATCTGGGCCCGACTAGCCGTGCTTGTCGACCGCCCGATGGGGAAAAGGAGGAGTCCGAGATTTGCCGAAGATTTCGCCGCAGATCGAACGCATAGGAAGGGAAGGTCCAGGAGCGGCGATCTCTTGGTAGCCGCTACCTCACCAACCCGTGAGACCGTTGAGTGGCTGCAGATTCCACAGCATGCCGGGCCAGGATTCCACGTAATGTCGGGCCGGTATTCCACGGCATGCCGGGCCACCGTTCCGCAGCAAGCCGGGCCGGTTAGGAAGAGGTAGGACAACCTAAGCTATCGTGACCTTTTCGGTTTTTCCGGGGAGGTAGACGGTGGCGCAAGCGAGGTTGTCCGTGCGCAAGATTCGGGATGTATTGCGCCTCAAGAACGAGGCGCACTTAGGTGACCGCCAGATCGCCGCCGTGCTCGGGTCGGCTCGATCGACAGTGCAGGAGTGTCTAAAGCGGGCGCGTTTGGCTGGTCTGTCGTGGCCGCTCCCGGCAGAGCTTGACGATGAGGAGCTGAGCGCGCGTCTGTATCCGCGCGTCGAGGTTGCGCCACGATATCCGACGCCGGACTTTGCGGCGATCCAGGCCGAGCTCGCGCATAAAGGCGTGACACGGATGTTGCTCTGGCAAGAGTACAAGGCGCGCCATCCGGACGGTTGCCAGTACAGCGCGTTTTGCCGCGACTATGAGGTCTGGCTCGGTCGGCAGGATGCGGTGATGCGCTTCGAGCACGCACCGGGCGATAAGCTGTTCGTCGATTATGCAGGTAAGACAATGGCGCTCGTCGATCGCTACACCGGGGAAGTCAAAGTCGCCCAGGTGTTTGTCGCCGCTCTGGGCGCGAGCCATTACACCTACGTCGAAGCGAGCCTAACGCAGACAGTGGCGGACTGGCTTGGCGCACATGTCAGAGCGCTCGAGTACTTCGGCGGCGTGCCATGCGCCATCGTTCCGGATAACCTCAAGAGCGGCGTGAGCCGCGTCTGCCGATATGAGCCGGATCTGAACCCGAGTTATCAGGACTTCGCGGAACACTACGGCGTCGCGATCCTGCCGGCACGGGTGCGCAAGCCCCGCGACAAAGCCAAGGTCGAAGTCGCCGTCCAGGGGATCGAACGCTGGATCATGGCACCGCTGCGCCATCGGACGTTTTTTAGCTTGGGCGAGCTCAACGCAGCACTGCGCATCGAGCTCGAACGCTACAACGATCGACCTCTGTCGCGCGAGGCCGGCACACGGAGAAGCCGCTTCCTCGAGCTCGACCGTCCCGCGCTTCGCGCGCTGCCGGTGCATGGGTACGAGTACGCGACGTGGAAGCGCGCCAAGGTCTTTCTCGATTATCACGTCGAGTTCGAGCGCCAGTATTACTCGGTTCCCTATCGGCTGATCGGCAAAAGCGTTGACCTGCGCATCAGCAGCCACACGATCGAAGTCTATTATCGGGGGCAGTCGGTCGCCCGACACTTGCGGGTGAGCGGCGCGCGGCGCTTCAGCACCGAGTCCGAACATCGACCCGAGCGGCATCGGGCCGTCATTGAGCTGAACCACGAGCGGCTCCTTGAACGCGCCGAGGCCATCGGTCCCGCGACCGCCTCGCTGCTGCGCGAGCAGGTGCACCGGCGTGCCCATCCGGATGAGGCGCTGCGCGCCTCGCTCGGGATCTTGCGTCTCGCGCATGACTTCAGTGCCGTGGCCCTCGAGCAGGCCTGTGAGCGAGCGCTCGCCCTGAAGACCTACAGCTATCGCGCCGTACGCACGTTGATTATCACGCCGCCGGCGCCCACGGCTGCGGCGTCCACCACCACCACGCATGACAACGTGCGAGGCGCCCGCTACTTCACGTAAGAGGAACCCATGCTCACGCAACCACTACTTCAACAACTCCATGAGCTGCGACTGCGCGGCATGGCCGCTGCGCTCGAGCAGCAACTCACCACGCTCGCCTCCAAGGATTTAAACTTCGAGGAACGACTCGGCCTGCTGATCCAACACGAACTCATCGAAAGGCAGTCCTGTCGCTTACGCCAGCGTCTGCGATGGGCCAAGTTCACGCAGACCGCAGCACTTGAGGATCTGGATCTAAAAGCCGCCCGCGGCATCGATCGGGCAGCGCTCGGCCAGGTCACTGACCTTGGCTGGATCCGCGAACGCCTCAACGTCATCATCACAGGACCCACCGGCGTCGGCAAAAGCTTTCTCGCCTGTGCTGTCGGCCACGCCGCTTGTCGCGCCGATCACAGTGTCCGCTGCTTCCGGCTTCCCAGGCTCATCGACGAACTCACGCGCCACGCCGTTTTGCAGACTAAGTCGACGTTCCTGAGACAGATCGCCAAAGCGGATCTGCTGATCCTCGATGACTTCGGCCTCACGCCTTTGCCGGATCAGATCCGCCGTGACCTGTTGGAGATCCTCGACGATCGTTATGACCGACGTTCCACGCTGATCACGAGCCAGCTACCGGTCGAACAATGGCACGCCTATCTCGAGGATCCGACCTTGGCCGATGCAATCCTCGACCGGCTGATCCATAACAGCTATCGACTCGCTCTGAAGGGCGACTCGATGCGCAAACAGAGAACGACTGCCGCCCCCAAAGCAACAAAAGGTCATTGACGAAATCCGCAGTCTCAACGAAAGTATTTACGTCCTGCCTCAACCGGCCCGGCATGCCATGGACTCGTGGCCCGTCATCCGCTGGAAACACTGGCCGACATGCGTGGAATCAGCAAGTGGCTTCTTGTTCATGCTTCCGCCGAGGGCGCAGAGTTGCGCTTCGAACGCGCACGCTCCTCTGCGACTTCCGCCCGAACGCTGGGCCCCAGGAACTCGAGCACGACGGCGTGATGCACGACCCGATCGATGGCCGCCGCGGTAGTCATCGGATCTTTGAAGATCTTGTCGCATTTCGAGAACACCAGGTTCGAGGTGATCAGTGATTCGGAGGTCGAATTGGGGCTGTTGTCCGCAATTGCAACAGAACCCGCAAAAACGGAAGTGGTGCATTACAGGCGCTCGAAATTGGCTCCCCGGCGGGAATCTGGATCGAACCGACACAAATGAGCGCATCCCCTTGTGAAGTACTACGCGAGTGCTCGTTCCCAGAGTTGCTTTAACGATCCGAAGTTCCGATATCGGCCGCGCCCGAGCGAGAATTGCCTCTTGCGAATCTGATGTGCAAGCTCGATGCCCGCCAAGGTAATGGCCGCACTCCGGAAAGACTTGAAGCCTCCCATCGAGGCGCATCGGCGTTTGATCGCTCGATGATCCTGCTGGTGGGTAGGGACGAGCCTTGAGGTGGTAGCCCTTTGCGGAGCCTCGCTGTATTCCGACTCTTTCGAGCCGGTGCCCTCACCGACTGGGCGTAACCTCTTGTACTCGTCCCCCCGCTCAGAACCCTTCGTGCAGATTTCCCGCAATGGGCTCCCCAGAGCGCTTTTGCCGATCATGCGTAGTCAGACCGTTGGGTGAACCACCCCTCGTGGGGGCCAGGGCAGCTTGAACCAGTCACGGGTCTCCAAATAACTCCAGTAGAGTTTATGCCGCTGGCTTTGCGTGCGTAGCGTGCGTCGCCACTGCTGCTGAACTTCACAATGGATCCAACTCAGCTTCTTCTGGCAGTGATGCAGCCCGAAGTACTGGTAGAACCC
>DASYJX010000034.1:0-380493 GCA_035996065.1 Steroidobacteraceae bacterium
CTCGTCAGCATGTATTGCTACACCTGTTACCGCTCGACTTGCATGTGTTAGGCACGCCGCCAGCGTTCAATCTGAGCCAGGATCAAACTCTTCAGTTAATAACACTTTTTCACTGAAGCAATCTCGATCCCAAACTCTCACTTGTTCACGAATGAACAACTGGTCGTTTGGAACTCGAATCATCAATTGCACCAAAGGCAAGTGACGCGAGTCCCCACACAAGTTACCTATTCGAATTTTTAAAGAATATCCCGCGACGACAAAGGTCTGGGGCGAACTTCCAAGTATAACGCGTTTTCAGACCCCGTCAATTGCCGGAAAGTCTCGGAAAACGCGTTTCAAATGAAAGGGCGCGCAGTATAGCCCTGGGCTAGGCTCTGTCAACCGCCGCCGCGATTCTTTGTCCGCGGCTCGCGCAGCCCCCAATCAGCCGACTTTTGCAAGCCTGATTTTGGCGTGAGAGCGCTTGCCGACCGACACGATGTAGGTGTTTCCCGCAAGCAATTCAAGGCGATGGTTGCCGACTTTTTCTTGATTCACCCGCACCGCCCCTTCCTCGATTTTGCGCACTGCTTCAGAGCCGCTGGCGGCGAATCCGAGGCCCTGGAGAAGGGCGGTCAATCGAGCGCTCGGCGCAGCGATTTCGATGAGCTGCTCCGCCAAATCCTCCGGCACGCCTCCATGGACACGCGTCGTAAAGTCGCGTTGCGCGTGTTCCGCAGCCGCCGCGGAATGGAACCGGGCAACGATCTCACGGGCCAATTCGAATTTCACGTCGCGGGGATTGCGGCCCTGCTCGGTCTCGTGGCGCAACGCCGCAATCGCGGTCAAAGGGCGGAAACTGAGCAGTTCGAAATAGCGCCACATCAATGGATCGGAAATGGACATGAGCTTGCCGAACATGAACTCGGGGGGATCATGTATGGCAATGGTGTTGCCGAGGGATTTCGACATCTTCTGCACCCCGTCGAGTCCTTCGAGCAGGGGAGTGGTCAACACCACTTGCGGTTCCTGTCCGTAGGCTTCCTGCAATTGCCGGCCGACCAGCAAATTGAATTTCTGATCGGTGCCGCCGAGCTCGACATCGGCGCGCAGCGCAACCGAATCGTATCCCTGTACCAAAGGATAGAGAAACTCATGGACCAGGATGGGTTGGCCGCCCTTGTAGCGCTTCTCGAAGTCGTCACGCTCCAGCATGCGCGCCACGGTATGTTTGGCTGCGAGCTCGATGAGTCCCGCTGCGTTCATCTTGCCGAACCACGTGGAGTTGAATTCGATCAGCGTCCGTTGCGGGTCCAGGATCTTGAATACTTGTTCCTGGTAGGTCCGGGCATTGGCGGCTATTTCGTCGCGGTCCAAGCGCGGCCTGGTGGCATTTTTGCCGCTAGGATCGCCGATCATTCCCGTGAAATCGCCGATCAAGAAAATCACGTCATGCCCAAACTGCTGGAACTGCCGCAGTTTGTTGATGAGCACCGTATGGCCCAGGTGCAGATCGGGCGCCGTCGGATCGAATCCCGCCTTCACTCGCAAGGGCTTGCCCCGCAGCATCTTCTTGCGAAGATCCGCCTCGTGTATCAGATCCACGGCGCCGCGTTTCAGTTCGGCAAGTTGTTCTTCTACATTGTTGGACAAGCGTCGGCCTCGTAGTTTTGGGCGATCCCGCACTGTACGGTCGCCGGGTCGCATCGGCAAACGAGACGCATTAGATTGACCGGGACTGGGCTCGCGGCTAGCCTGGAATCTCCTTTCGCTGGGACGACCCTGGTATATTAGTGCACCGCAACAAATTCAAACTATCCCCGCGATTCAAGCATCCCCTCATCCGCCTGACGTCTTTTGCCGCGGTCGCTGGCGCGGTGGTGGTCATTTTCTGGCAGGCCACGCCGTGGCATGCCGCGGGAGAAGACGCCGTCCCCGTTCCGTCGAAGTTGCCGAACGCGGCCGCCCCAGCTCTTCAAGCGGCTCCGGTGGCCCATTCGCAGCCTTCCGTAACCGGCGCCACCATCGAGGCGGTTGTAGGCAAACACGATACCCTGGACGCCATTTTTCGCCGGATGGCGCTGAGCAAGGCGGATCTGGCGGCGATTCGTCAATTACCCGGCATTCGCCAGAGTCTCGATTTCCTCAAGCCGGGTGATGCAATCACGCTCGTGCATTCTCGGGGCGAGATCAAGGAACTCACGCGCAAGGTCAGCGAAACGCAAACCCTCAACGTCGTGCGTGAGAATGCCGGCTTCGCGGCCCGGATGATCGACAAGCCGGTGCAGACGCGGATTCGGACGGCGAGCGCTACGATCGACTCTTCATTGTTTCAGGCAGCGGGCGCGGCAGATATCTCCGACACAGTGGCGCTGAAACTCGCCGCTATCTTTGCCTGGGACATCGATTTCGTGCTCGACATCCGCGAGGGCGACCGCTTCACCGCCGTATACGAACAAATCTATCAGGACGGCAGATATCTTCGCGACGGCGAGGTGTTGGCGGCCGAATTCGTCAATTCCGGCAAGGTGTATCGCGCGGTGCGCTTCGTTGCGGACACGGGCAGCGCCAGCTATTACTCTCCGGACGGCCTGCCCATGCGCAAGGCTTTCTTGCGCGCACCCGTCGAATTCACAAGAGTCAGCTCGGTGTTCAATCCGCACCGCATGCATCCCATCTTGAACCTCATCCGGGGACACATGGGTACCGACTACGCGGCGCCGACAGGCACGCCGGTTCACGCGGCCGGAGACGGACGGGTCAGCTTTGCCGGACGGCGCGGCGGCTATGGAAACGCCCTAGTCTTGGCGCATAGCAACAGCGTGTCGACCTTGTACGGTCATATGTCGCGATTTGCCAAGCCCATACGCGTCGGCACGCACGTATATCAGGGAGACGTCATCGGCTACGTCGGGATGACCGGACTCGCAACGGGCCCTCACCTGCACTACGAGTACCTGGTGAATGGTGTGCACCAGAATCCGCAGACCGTGCACTTGGCGGGTGCCGAACCATTGCGTCCGGAGGTGCTGCAAAAATTCCGCAGTGTGACCGCATCCCTGCTCGCGGAGCTGCCTTCCATCAAGAGCGCACCCGCCGGCCCGGTTGCCACGGAAGTTCCCGCCGGACCGCTTGCAAGCAGTGCATTTGCGGTCTCCTCTGTCCTCGATGATTCGAGTTCCGGCTTCGGCGACAATCCATCGCGAATCTCGATCAACTGACGCCTTCATACGAGCCTCGCGCTTCAAACAGCTTCTATCTCAGGCGCGCGGATGCCGGGCGGCGTGTATCGTTACGCCGAGGAGCCTAATTCGAGATGAACGATAGCGACCTGCAAATACCGCAACTGTATATCAATCGCGAACTCTCCTTTCTGGAGTTCAATCAGCGCGTCCTGGAGCAGGCCAAGGACAACCGCATCCCACTGTTGGAAAGAGTCAAGTTTCTCTGCATCTCATGCGCAAACCTCGATGAATTCTTCGAGATCCGGGTCGCCGGCCTGAAGGAGCTTTTGGAAGCCGGCGCGGTGCAGGGCGGATCGGACGGATTGTCGGTGCCGGAACAGCTGAGGGCGATTCGGCTTCGCGCCGTGCGCTTGGTCGATGAGCAGTATCAGTTGCTGAACGATGTACTCATGCCTGAACTCGCCAAGAAAGGAGTGGTGTTCGTCTCGCCCGAAATGTGGACGAAGGCCCAGGCAGCTTGGCTCGCCGACTATTTCAGCCGGGAGGTGGAACCGGTCTTGAGCCCGCTGGCGCTGGACCCGGCCCGGCCGTTCCCGAAAATACTCAACAAGAGTTTGAATTTTGCGGTGGTCGTGGAAGGCGAGGACGGCTTCGGCCGTAACAGCGGTCTCGCGGTGGTGCAGGCCCCGCGTTCCCTGCCGCGCATCATCAAGTTGCCCGACGAGCTCGGCAGCCGGAACTTCGTATTCCTGGGCACTATCGTCGAGGCTTTCGTCTCGAAGCTGTTCGCGGGAATGCATATGCGCGGCTGTTATCAGTTTCGAGTCACGCGCAACAGCGACTTGTTCGTCGAGCAGGAAGAAGTCGACGACCTGTTGCGTGCCGTCGAAGGCGAGCTCGCATCGCGCCGCTTCGGCGATGCCGTTCGATTGGAAACCGCGCACGACTGCCCGGACGAAATTCTCTCGTACCTGCTCGGTCAATTTGGGCTCACCAACGAGGATCTTTATAGGGTTTCTGGACAGGTGAATCTGAATCGCCTGATGGCCGTGTACGATCTAGTGGACCGCACGGAACTCAAGTACCCGCCGTTCACGCCGAGCATCCCCGAGCGGCTGCGCATGGGCACCGATTTATTTACGACCTTGCGCGCCGGCGACGTGCTCCTGCATCACCCATTCCAAGGTTTCGGCCCCGTCGCCGATTTCATCAAGCAGGCAGCCAGCGACCCGCTGGTGCTGGCCATCAAGCAAACTTTGTATCGCGCCGGCAGCGATTCCGCCATCGTCGGCGCACTCGCCGAGGCCGCGCAGGCAGGCAAGGACGTGACCGTCATCATCGAGCTGCGGGCGCGTTTCGACGAGGAAGCGAACATCGAACTCGCAACCAAACTTCAGGAAGCCGGCGCCCACGTCATGTACGGTGTCTTCGGCTTCAAGACGCATGCCAAGCTCGTGATGGTGGTTAGGCGCGAAGAAAAAGGCTTGAGGCGCTACTGCCACATGGGCACCGGCAACTATCACCCCAAGACGGCGCGCCTCTACACCGACTACGGCTTGCTCACGGCCGATGAATCGATCGGCGAGGACATCCACGAGATATTCCTGCAGTTGACGGGACTGACCCGCGTGCCGCGCCTGCGCAAGCTCCTGCATGCGCCCTTCAGCCTGCATCAGGCGCTCCTCGCCAAGATCGAGCGGGAAAGTGCCCATGCGAGTGCAGGCAGGCCCGCCCGCATCATTGCGAAACTCAACGCGCTCACTGAGCCCGTCATGATTCAAGCCTTGTACAGGGCTTCGCGCGCAGGCGTGAACATCGACCTCATCGTGCGCGGTATATGTTGTTTGCGACCGGGGGTTCCTGGGATCTCGGACCGAATCAAGGTGCGCTCCATCGTAGGCCGCTTCCTGGAGCACTCCCGCGTCTACTATTTTCAAAACGCCGGGGAGCGCGAGATCTACTGCGGCAGCGCGGATTGGATGGACAGGAATCTATTCCGGCGCATCGAGGTTGCGTTCCCGGTGGAGGCGCCCGACCTGCAATCGCGGGTCGCGGAAGACTTGGAGCTTTATCTGGCGGACGACAGTCAAGCGTGGGTCTTGAATTCCTCCGGCCACTACGTGCGCGCCCAGCGCGACGAGCACGTGTGCGCGCAAACGCGCCTCTTGAGCCTGTACGACGAACGCGTGCCGCTCACCGACGCTTGAGCGGATGCGCGCATCAAACGATATTCAGGCGAAACCCCGCGTCCTTCAAGTAAAGCCGTTCTTGCTCGAGGTCCTCGAGAGTGAGCGGATGCTCCTTCATCCAGCCTTGCGGCAGGCCCATGGTCACGGTGCGGCCCTTGACCCGAAGTTCGACTCCGGGCAGCGGCTGCGGACTGCGTCCACGGTGCAACAGCACGGCGAGCCGCAGCAGCACAATCAGAAATTCTGCAAGGCGATCCCAAGGCGGCAGCAAATCCTCCAGCGAATCGAAAGACAATTGCCGGCGGTGCCCGCCGATCAAGGCTGACAACAGCAGCTGCTCCTCGCGCGGAAAACCCGGCATGTCGGCATGTTGCAGCAGATACGCGCTGTGCCGGTGATATTTGGAGTGAGCGATGTCGAGGCCGGTTTCATGCAGCCGCGCCGCCCAGCGCAGCACCATTTCCGCCAAGGGATCTTCCAAGCCCCATTCGGACTCGGCCTGCTCGAGCAGGGCGACCGCCGTCGCTTCAACCCGATCCGCCTGCACGCCGTCGACGTGATAGCGCTTTTCCATGGCGCGCACGCTGCGCACGCGCGCGTCTTCGTCGGTGAAGCGGCCCATGAGGTCGTACAGAAGTCCTTCGCGCATGGCCCCTTCGGCCGCTCGAACCCGGTCGATGCCGAAGTTCTCGACAATTTCCAAGAGAATCGCAAGACCGGCGGGAAACACCGGCGCGCGCTCGGCGTCCACGTCCTCGAGATCGAGTTCATCCACATGGCCCGCCGCGATCACCCGATCCGCAAGCGACCGTAGGTTATCCAGAGTGATGTGAGGCGATTCTGGATTGAGCCGCCGCACCACCTCGCCGATGACGCGTACGGTGCCGGAACTGCCGAACGCCTGCAGCCAGCCGAGTTTTCGATAAGCCTCTTGTATCGGCTCGAGTTCGAGCCGGACCGCCGTGCGTGCGCGTTCGAAGCGCTTTTCGGAAATCTTGCCGTCGTCGAAGCAGACGACGCTCAAACCGACGCAGCCTACCGACAAGCTCTCGAGCAGTATCGGATTGAACCCCTCGCCGATCACGACCTCTGTCGATCCGCCGCCAATGTCGATCACCAGCCGCTTGTCGGGGCTCATCGGACTCGTATGCACGACGCCGGCGTAAATTAGCCGCGCTTCTTCCAGTCCGGAGATGATTTCGATGGGGTGACCGAGAGCGGCGCGGGCGCGCTCCAAAAACCAGCGCTTGCGCTTGGCTCGCCGCAAGGAACTGGTGCCGACAACGCGCACGCTGTTGGCTTGCATGGCGCGCAGACGCTGACCGAAGCGCTCGAGGCAGCGCAGTGCCCGTTCGGTCGCTGCGTCATCCAGCCGTCCGCTATCGCCGAGGCCTGCGGCAAGGCGCACCATTTCCCGGAGCCGATCGAGGATGACGAGCTGGCCGTGCGAATGACGCGCGACGACCATGTGAAAACTGTTGGAGCCTAAGTCGACGGCGGCGAGCACGTCCGGCACGACACGACCGCCGCTCATCTAGACGGACAACATTCTTAGGCCGAGAATGAAGACCCGCAACCGCAGGTTGTTTTCGCCATTGGGTTGCGAATGACGAACTGGGCGCCCTGTAGATCCTCTTTGTAGTCGATTTCCGCGCCCATCAGGTATTGCGCGCTCATCGGATCGACGAGCAGCTGCACCCCGTGGTTTTCGACGCAGAAATCGCCGTCCTCGATCTTCTCATCGAAGGTGAATCCGTACTGGAAGCCTGAACAGCCGCCGCCGGAGACGAATACCCGCAATTTGAGGTTCGGATTCGCTTCCTCGCGGATCAACTCGCCCACCTTGCCCGCCGCAGCGTCGGTGAAAACCAGCACATTCGGCGGGGGCGGGGCCAAATCGCCCGTATTCATCGATTCTGGTGTCGCACTCATGTCGCCATTCTACCCCGTCAAGCGTCGGCCGATCAAAGTTCCGGGCTGTCTTTGGGACCGGGTTCACCCATGCCGGTCCCCCGGGCTCGCCCGATGTATCAATTTCCCATTTATCTGGGCGCCCACCGCGGTTTCAATGGTCGTGTAGTGAACATTGCCCATCACCCGCGCGTTTGAGCCGAGTTCAACCCGATCGCTCGCCTCGATGTCGCCCTTGACGATGCCGTTGAGAATGACGTTGGGCGCGATCACGGATCCCTCGATCGAGCCTTCCTGGCTCACGGACACGAAGGTAGTCTCTTTTGAGTCGCCCTTGACGTTGCCCGTGATACAGCCGTCGACATGCAGGCCGCCGGTGAATTCGACGTCGCCGTTGATTCGAGTCTTAGGTCCGATCAGGGTGCCAACACTCGCGTTCTTACTCTGTTTCTGTTTGAACATCTGCCTCACCCTTGGTCGACGGATTACCGCTTGCTTCGGTCTCGACCGACATTCCCTGTGCCTTCCAAACGAAAGCCTGCCGAAAACTGTGGCTGGCGTCGCGGTCTTTGCTGCTGCGAATCTCGACGCCGAGGCGCGTCGGCTCGAACGCTTGCGGCAATTGGATGACTTCATCGTAATCCTGAAAGTAGCGGAAGGAGTATGCCAGGCTGACGCGCCGGTTAGGTGCCACCTGTCCAAAAGACAAGCTGGAGGGTTTGCCATGCAGCAGACCATCGATGGTGATCGCGGCGTTGCCCGCCACTTCCTTGTCCGGCTTTCCGGTTTGCATCAGCACGAATTTCAAACGGAATTGGCCCGCAACAGCCTCCGGCAAGATTTGCATCTGCTGCACTTTCACGTGAATGATCGAATCCGGTTGCACCAACCCCCGGTAAAAAGACAAGTCTTGGTTCAGGCGGGCAATTTGGCTCTGCATATCGCCAAGGCTGCGCTGAACCTGTTTATAACCCTCGTTATCGACGCGCCGGGCTACCTCGGCCGCTGCCAGCTGGGTACGCTGTTTTGCGTTGTCCGCTTCGAGATCGCGAATCCGCGCGCTGGCCGCCAATGCGCCGCGCACCGAATCAACCACGCGAAATCCTGCGTCGTAGCGGCCGATTTCAAACGCCGCATACAGCACGCCCAGAATGGAGAGCACGGTCAAGCCCAACAGCACGGCACGCCGCTTCGGCGCATGTGTTCTGACGACCATTTTGCCGAACGAATCCACCATATGTCGATTCCGACGCGCGCGCCAAGGGAACTTGACATTACACGATGCGGCGCCCCTTGAGACAGACTTTGGCCCTGCGGCGACAGCCGGCGCCCCACGGTATACGATGCCGTGCGGAAGGGAACTAACAGATGCTCTGGCTCAAGGCATTTCACGTAATCTCGGTAGTCACTTGGTTCGCCGGTCTATTCTATTTGCCTCGGCTGTTCGTTTATCACGCGGACGCTCGGGACTCGATCAGTATCGGGCGCTTTGGAATCATGGAGCGCCGGCTATTTGCGATCATGACCATCGGCGCCCTCGCCACCTTGGCATTCGGCGCGGCGATGCTCGCGGCGGCGCCGCTTTACCTCGCCATGGGGTGGCTGCGGATAAAACTGCTGCTGGTGCTGTTGCTGATCGCGTATCACTTGTACTGTTACAAGCTCACGCGCGATTTTGCCCGCAATCGGAACACGCACAGCGCCGGATGGTACCGAGGCTTCAATGAAGTGCCTTCGCTGCTGCTGATTGCCATCGTGCTGCTCGCCGTGGTCAAGCCTGGTTAGGCGCTTCGCGCCGAGCATCTACGGGGTCGGTGCGGCTCGGTCCTTTATTTCCGACCACCAGGCGGGATAGGGCGGCAGGCCCTCCGGGAACATCACCTTCCCCAGATCGTGCAAAGCCCTCACGTAAACTCGGCGCTTGAAATAGACTACTTCGCGCACCGGCGCCCAATAATCGGCCCACCGCCAGCGGTCGAATTCCGGTGTGCCGGTGCAATCGAACCGCAACTTCGACTCGTCGGCGACCAGCTTCAGCAAGAACCAGCGCTGCTTCTGGCCAATGCAGCGATCGCGCACATACTGCCGCGGCAGGCGATATCTCAGCCAACCGTGCGTCGAGCCCATTACCTCCACGTCCCGGCGGTCCAGTCCAATTTCCTCTTTGAGCTCGCGAAACAGCGCCTCTTCAACCCGCTCGCCGCGGTTGACGCCGCCTTGGGGAAATTGCCAGCCGCGGCCGCCGACCCGGCCGCCCAAAAACACTTCGCCGGATGCGCGCGTGAGCACGATTCCCACGTTGGCGCGAAAACCATCCTTGTCGATGTAGTCGGTGGCTGGCTGGCTGGACATTGACTCGATTGTTCCATATCACCGGCCGCTTGTGGTCGCTGCGCAAGCGCCAAAGGAGCCTGTCTGGGTATTCCGCGTGGCCGCGAGCGCGACGGGTTTGCCTTCAATCGAGGCGGAGCCGACGAGGTTGGGTAGAATCCAGGCTCACCTGGGATACCCAGACAGGCTCCTGAGTACGCGGCACGATGAAACCCGTAAGATTGCTCCCGTTATTGTCGCTGATGGCGCTGTCGAGCTTCGTTTTGGCCATATCGGTCGGCAGCACGTCCTTGCGCCTCGATGCCGTGCTGACGGCGCTGCTGAACGGGGGCGATCCTCTTGTACGCGATGTGATTTTGGACCTGCGGCTGCCGCGCGCCCTGAACGCCTTCAGTACGGGCGGCCTGCTTGCATTGGCCGGCGTCCTCATGCAGGTGTTATTGCGCAACCCTCTTGCGGACCCCTACGTGCTGGGGATTTCGGGCGGAGCCGCAGTTTCGGCTCTCGGTGCGATGTTATTGGGCTTTGGCGGTTTGCTCGTGGACTGGGCGGCGGGAGCGGGGGCCCTGGGCGCGACGCTTCTGGTGTTTGCGCTTGCCCACGCCCGCGGCGGTTGGACGCCGCAAAGACTGCTGCTCAACGGAGTAGTGGTTGCCTCCGGCTGTGCCGCAATCGTCAGTCTGATGCTCGCCTTGGGCGACGAAACTCGATTGCGCGGAATGCTCTTTTGGCTGATGGGTGATTTATCGTTCGCATCTTTCTCGCCGGCGGCACTCTGCATGTTGGTGGCCGTCGGTGGGCTGGCGATCGCCGGTGCGCGCAGCTTGAACGTCTTGGCGCGCGGCGAAATCGAATCCCAATCATTGGGGCTCGCGCTATCGCCGGCACGAATCGCGCTGTTCGGCGCGACCGCCGCATTGACGGCCACGGCGGTGACGACCGCGGGAGGCATCGGTTTCATCGGGTTGGTCACGCCGCATCTGGTACGGCTGGTCGCCGGAAGCAATCACCGTATCGTGGTGCCGGCATCGATACTCTTGGGCGGCACCCTGCTGACCCTGGCCGACACCCTGGCGCGGATCGCCGCATCGCCGCGGCAGCTGCCGGTTGGCGCCCTGACCGCGCTGATCGGAGTGCCCTTATTCTTGGTTCTGATGCGCCGCGAACGCCGCATCACTTCATAGCGCCGGCGCGCTTGCGGGCAGTGCGCTTTACCCCGCACCCACTTGCACGCGATTTCGGCCCAGCGCCTTGGCCCGATACAACGCCGCATCGGCGTCGGCCAGCAAGCGGTCGGCCATCGTCTTCATATCCGTCTCATGCCGGCCCGGGGCAACCGCCGCAACGCCGACCGATACCGTCAAGCTGCGTTCGATGTGAGGGGTAAGCTCGAAGGGCAGTGCCGCGATCACTTCGCGGATGCGTTCGGCGAGCGTGGCAGCCTCGGCCGCAGTCGCCTCCGGCAATAGCACCGCGAGTTCGTCGCCGCCAAAACGCGCAGCGGTGTCCATGCTGCGAATTTGGGTTTCGACCCGTTGGGCAATCTCTTTGAGCGCATTGTCGCCCGCCAGGTGCCCATAGCCGTCGTTGACGCTCTTGAAGTGGTCGATGTCGATCATCAAGCACGCAATCGTGCCGGCGTGCCTTTGCGCGCGTGCCAGCTCTTCTTTCAAGCGTTGCTGCAAGTAGCGCCGATTGTGCCAACCGGTCAGGAAATCGGTGATGCCGGCCCGCATCAAGCGCGTGCGGTTGACGGCGTTTTCGATGCACACGGCGGCGACCGCTCCCAAATGCGCCAAAAAATCAGTTCCGTGATGACGCGTAAAGCGAGTCGGATCGCGGCTGCCCAGGCACAAGGCGCCGGTCGCGCGGTCCTTGCGGGGCAGCGGAATCAGAGCGGCGCTCTTGAGATTCGGATTGGCCGGAAACAGCAGATGGTGATCCGCTCCGATGAAAGGACCGAGCCATGGCTTGTGCAACGCCGCCAGCTGCGGTGCGAGCCCGATCAGCGAATCGACAAAGAGAATCTGTTTGAACTCCTCGGGCCGGTCACCGCCGGCGACCAGCAAGTGGCGTATCTCATGCTGGGGGTCCAGCAGCACGACGCTGACGGCGTCCAGCGAATAGGACTCGCGTAGCCCGTCGACCATGGCGCGCAGCAGCTGCGCCAAGCTGTCGGCGCGCAGCAGCGTCAATTCCCGAGCCTGTGTGCGCTTCATGATCGACTCGTTATTGGCCGCCTCGGCGGTCAATTCCAAGAGGCGCTTCTTGAGTTCTTCGTTCTCCCGGATCACATCATCCATGTCCCGATCTCCACTCCGGCCGTCAGCCCGCGCGCGCCGCCGCCCGCACATCCAGGTACGCGCGGCCGCGATTCATGAGGGCGCTGAATTGTGCGGAATTCCCCGTCTTGACCGCGGCGACCAAACGTTCCACGGCCTGCTGTAATGCGGATAGCGACTCGCCGCCGTACTCATTCAAACTCTGGATTTCGAAATACAGATCGGGACTTTCGGCGGCGACTCGGCTCGCCACCTCCAATTGCGAGTCGAACGTGGTGCTCGACAGCCTTGCCAATCTGGGAGCCGCTTCGCCGCTGTCGGCAAGCGCCGTGAAGAAGGCGATGTTGAGCGCGTGCGACAATCCGAGCACGTAGGCGATCAGGCGATCGTGTTCGTCCAGGCCCATGACGACGCGCTCCGCCATCGTCGGCGCGAACAATTCCTGCGCTTCCTGCAGCGCTCCGGGATGTCCGAGGTCGATGAAGATCACATGCCTACCCGACAGCAGCTCGGTATCCGGCCCGAACATGGGATGCAACGAGGTCACGCGGCAGCCTGCCTTGACAAGCGCGTCAAGTCCGGCTCGCAGCGGGGTCTTGAGCGAGCCCAGATCGAAGATCAGGCCGCGCGGCGCACGCTGTGCCAAGAACTCCAGCAGACGTGTCGTGACGCTCAACGGGGTCGCGAGTACGATCAAATCGAAATCCAGGGGATCATCCTGCCACTCGGCAACCGTTTCAAAGCCCGGGAGAGCGCCCCTCGGATCGGCGATGGCGACGCGGAAACCCTGCGACGCGAGAAATTCCGCAAACCATCCGCCCATCTTGCCGTGACCGCCGATTACCAATGCGCGTTTGCCGCTGCCGTGCGCCTGAGCCGCCACCGTTGCCTGCTCCTGAGTCGTCAACGAGGATTGTATGAGTTGCCGCAACAGCGATTCTGCCAGGTCCGGCGATACGCCCAGCCGCGAAGCGGTGTTGCGCGCCCGCAGGATCACCTCGCGCTCGCGTCCGAAGTCCCGGGTCGGGCGGCCGGTGGCGCGCTTGACGGCGGCCACCTGTTCGCTCAATCCTTGCCGGCGTGCGACCAGTTCCACCAGCTGTCCGTCGAGATCCGTCAGCGCGGCTCGCAATTCATCGAGATTCATGTAAAAAGCATCTCCTAATTATGCGGGTCCCGTTTTACTGGCCGCTCGCGGCTATCGCAAGCGCAATGGCACGGCTACCATTCTCCAATGAGCAGCGGCATTAAGACATATTGGACGGAAACTCTGCCTGAGCCCCTGCCGGCGAACCCGCTCGAGCTCGCGGCGCAATGGATGCTGCAAGCCAGGCTCGATGCCGCCCAGCCCAATCCTAACTCGATGGTCTTGGCGACCGTCGACGCCCGCGGTTTTCCATCGGCTCGGGTCGTGCTCTGCAAAGAGATCGATGCGTCGGCTGGTGGTATTGTTTTTTACACCAACTATCGCTCGCGCAAGGGACGGGAACTCGAAGCCAACCGCCGGGCCGCCGCGGTGTTTCACTGGGATCACCGCCACCGCCAGGTGCGAGCCGAGGGTCAAGTTGAAACCCTCTCGGATGCGGAGAATGACGCCTATTTTCGCACCCGGCCGTGGCAAAGCCGCTTGGGCGCCTGGGCGAGTGAGCAAAGCCAGCCGGTTGAATCGCGTCAGGCGCTCGAACGGAGCGTCGCTGCGGCGGCACGGCGATTCGCAATTCCCTATGCCGGACCCGGCAGTGCCGAACCCAGCGAGGTCGCCGTGGACGTACCGCGGCCGCCCAATTGGGGCGGCTATCGCCTGCGCGCTGACGCCGTGGAACTCTGGGTGGAGGGCGAATTTCGAATCCACGACCGCGCTCGCTGGACTCGTTCGTTGGATGATCGGTCCGGTGCCGGCTCGCAGCCGCCCTGGTCGGCCATGCGCCTGCAGCCCTGAGCGTTCGCGCTATCGATCGGGCTATCGATACCGCGCCATCAGCTTGTCCAGCGCAGCGCGCCCGGGCGAGAGCTTCTCGAATGGAATGCTGTTCAGCGGGGCCTCGGGAGTGCGGTTGAGATTGTGGAACTCGGTCGAGTCGGTTTCATCGATATGAATGAGTCCCGTCACGTACTCGTCATGCTTGAGCTTGGTCTCGATGTAATTGTACGCGGCAGTTCGGTCCGTGGGATCGTAGTACGGGTCGAGCTTGCGCAAAATGACCCGGCTTCCATCGTGTAGCTTCACGGGAACCGACTCGCCCTCCGCATAATCGACGGCAATTTCCTCCGCCCGCGGCACGAAATCCGTCTCAACCGCCGCATGATAGTGCTCGCGCGTGAAGGTGTAGCTCTTGGTCGAACCCTCATGATCGTTGAAGGTCACGCAGGGCGAAAGCACATCGATCAAGGCGAATCCGTTGTGACGCATCCCGGCCTGAATCAGCGGAACGAGCTGAGCCTTGTCGCCGGAGAAGCTGCGCGCCACGAAAGTCGCACCCAAAGTCAGCGCCAACAAGACAGGGTCGATCGGCGGCGACGAATTGACGTCGCCGCGCTTTGCCTTGGTGCCGATATCGGCGGAGGCCGAGAACTGCCCTTTCGTCAACCCGTAAACGCCGTTGTTCTCGATCAAATACAGCATGTTCACGTTGCGGCGGATCGCGTGCACCAATTGGCCGATGCCGATGGAGAGCGAGTCGCCATCGCCCGATACGCCGACGTAGGTCAGGCGCCGATTGGCCGCATTTGCTCCGCTCGCGATCGAGGGCATGCGGCCGTGCACCGAATTGAACCCGTGCGAGCCGCTCACGAAATATGCAGTCGTCTTCGAAGAACATCCAATGCCGGACAATTTGACCAGTTGTTCGGGACGCAGCGCGAGGCCCCAGCATGCTTCGATGATCGATGCGGTCACCGAATCGTGGCCGCATCCGGCGCATAGCGTCGACATGCTGCCCTCGTATTGCCGGCGAGTCATTCCCAGAGAATTGGTCGGGAGCGATGGGTGGGCGACTTTGGGTTTGTTGATGTAAGACATAGGGACTCTTGATCAGCGCGGGACCGCGGTCAGCCGCGGCGCCTCGGCGAGCTTGGCTCGGATACCGTTGACGATCGGGTCCGCAGACATCGGGAATCCGCTATAGCTCAAGATGGAAAAAAGCTTCGACTTCTCCACCGCGGTTTCGAGCGTCAACAGGGATTTCAGCTGCGCATCGCGATTCTGCTCGACCACGAAAATGGTGGAATGCGATTTTAAGAAGGTTTCGACATCGTTATTGAAAGGGAATGCCCTGACGCGAAGATAGTCGACTTCGATTTTCTGGCGCCGAAGCACGTCGAGAGCCTCGCGAATTGCGCCGTCGCAACTGCCGAGGCTCACGATTCCGACCTCGTTGCCGCCCATGGCCGTGATGACGGGCTTGGGCAGGTATTTCGGCGCGTTCGCGAACTTACGCTTCAGCCGATCGAGCACAACCTGGTATTCGGCGGAATCCTCGGTATATCCCCCATATTGATTGTGGCCCGAGCCGCGCGTGAAGTACGCCCCCTTGGGGCTCGTTCCCGGCAACGTGCGATAAGTGATCGCATCGTCGTCACGGTCCACGTAGCGGTAGAATTTATCCAGACCCGCGAGTTCCTCCGCCGAGAGGATCTTGCCTCGATCCGGGCGGTAAGCGTCGTCCCATTGAAGATCCGGACACATCCAGTCGTTCATGCCGATGTCGAGATCGGAAAGCACGAAGACCGGGGTCTGAAGCCGCTCGGCGACATCGAAGGCCTGCACCGCCATATAAAAGCATTCCTCGGGATTTGCGGGAAACAACAGCACATGCCGAGTATCGCCGTGCGAGGCGTAGGCGCAAATCATGATGTCCGACTGCTGCGTTCGCGTCGGCATGCCGGTCGAGGGACCGACCCGCTGAACGTCGAAAATCACGCACGGCACCTCGGCGTAGTACGCCAATCCCACGAATTCGTTCATCAGGGAAACGCCCGGCCCGCTGGTCGGCGTGAATGCGCGCGCCCCATTCCACGAGGCGCCGAGCACCATTCCGACTGCGGCCAGCTCGTCCTCGGCTTGCAGAACCGCGAAGTTTCGCTCTCCCGTCTTCGGGTCGACGCGGAAGCGTTCGCAGAATCCTTTGAATGCATCCATCAGCGAGGTCGAAGGGGTGATGGGATACCAGGCGCCGACCGTTGCACCGGCGTACACGCATCCGAGGCCCGCGGCGGTGTTGCCGTCGATCATGATATGGCCGCGGGTCTTGTCCATCCGCTCAACCCGCAGCGGCAGCGGGGACGTCAGGTTCTGCTTGACGTAGTCATATCCCAGGCGCAAAGCCTTCGTGTTCGAATCGAGCAATTTGGGCTTCTTGCCGTAGCTCTCGCTCAATAAACAGCCGATTACCTCGAGATCGACGTCGATCAGCGCTGCAAGCACGCCGGCGTAGGCGATATTCTTCAAGAGTATGCGGTTGCGGACGCCGTCAAAATTCTCGTTGACCAGCTTGGCGAGCGGCACTTCGATCACCGTGATGTCGCCGCGTTGCAAGAGCGAACTGCGCGGCCAGGTCGAGTCGTAAATCAGGTAGCCGCCCGAGCTCAGCTCGCGGACATCCCGTGAATAGGTTTCCGCATTCATGGCCACCATGATGTCGACCTGGGTGGCGCGGGCGGCATAGCCGTCGCGCGTCACTCGAATTTCGTACCAGGTGGGCAAGCCTTGAATATTGGAAGGGAAATAATTTTTCCCGGTAACCGGCACGCCCATGCGAAAAATCGCCTTCATGACCAGCGAATTGGCGCTGGCCGAGCCGGTGCCGTTGACGTTGGCGAACTTAACCACGAAATCGTTCACACGGTTGGCAGCTAAGCCGGGCATGCCGAGACCTCCTCATCGATGGCCTGCGGAATGCGGATGGTCGACTTTTGCATGTCCCAGGCGGCGGTCGGGCAGCGTTCGGCGCACAAGCCGCAGTGCACGCAGACGTCTTCGTCCTTCACCATGACCCGTCCCGTCTGCGGGAGCGGCGCCGAGACATACAGCGCTTGCGAGCGATTGACTGCGGGCGCCGTCAGGCGGGAGCGCAGTTCGGCTTCAGTGCCGTTTTGCGTAATCGTGAGGCAATCGACAGGACAGATGTCGATGCAAGCGTCGCACTCGATGCAAAGCTTGGCCGCAAAGACCGTTTGCACGTCGCAATTCAAGCAGCGTTGGACCTCGAGAGCCGCCTCTTCGGCCGTAAAGCCGAGTTCGACTTCGATATTGATTTTTTTGAAGCGCTCGATGAGCCCCACGTGCGGCACGAGACGCCTCGCCACGCCGTTGTACTCGTTCTTGTAGGCCCATTCGTGCATCCCCATTTTGCGGCTGGACAGGCTCACGCCGCGCGGCATGCGCTCGCCCACCGGTTCGTCATGGCAGAATTTGTGGATGGAAATTGCCGCCTGATGGCCGTGTTCGACGGACCAGATGATGTTTTTGGGCCCAAATGCGGAGTCGCCGCCGAAAAATACCTCAGGGCGGCTGGATTGGAACGTCACCTTGTCCACCTTGGGCACATTCCATTTATCGAGCTCGATACCGATGCCTTTCTCGATCCACGGAAAGGCATTTTCCTGGCCGATGGCGAGAATGACGTCATCGCAGGGAAAAAAGACATCGCCCAGGCTGCGTGTCGCCTTGATCTCGCCGTTGTCGACGTCGTACTCGAGTTTCTCGAACATCATGCCCAAAAGCCGGCCGCCTTCGGTGACGAAGGATTTGGGCGCATGATTGACGACTATCGCGACGTTCTCGTGTTCGGCATCTTCGAGTTCCCACTCGGACGCCTTGAAGAATTGGCGCGGTTTGCGCGCCATGACTTTCACGTCCTTGGCGCCCAAGCGCAGCGAACTGCGGCAGCAGTCCATCGCCGTATTGCCCACGCCGATGATCAAGACTCGCTCGCCCACCCGTTCGACATGCCCGAAGGCGACCGACTCGAGCCAGGTGATGCCGATATGGACGCGGTCCGTGTCATGGCGGCCGGGCAGTTCGAGCTCCTTGCCCCGAGGTGCCCCCGACCCTACGAAGACGGCGTCGAATTTTTCCGATTCGAGCAGTTGCCGCATGCTCTTGACCGGACAATTCAATCGCAGATCCGCACCCATATTGACGATGTAGCCGATCTCCTCGTCCAACACATTGATGGGCAGCCGGAATGCCGGAATGTTGGTACGCATCAAGCCGCCCGGCACCGCGTATTGCTCGAATATCGTCACCTCATAGCCCATGGGCAGCAAATCGTTGGCGACGGTGAGGGAGGCGGGGCCGGCGCCGATACAAGCAACGCGCTTGCCGTTCTTCTCGCGCGGCGCCCTGGGGAGCAGCGCGGTGACGTCGTCGCGATTGTCCGAGGCGACGCGCTTCAGCCTGCAAATGGCAACCGGTTTTTCCTCGATTCGGCCGCGGCGGCAGGCCGGTTCGCAGGGCCGATCGCAGACTCGGCCCAATATGCCCGGGAAGACGTTGGACTCTCGATTCACCATATAGGCGGCGGTGAACTCGCCTTGAGCGATCAGGCGGATGTATTCGGGAACATCGGTGTGTGCCGGACAGGCCCATTGGCAATCTACCACCCGATGGAAATAATCAGGTCTTGAAGTATCGGTCGGCTCCATGATTCCTCGTGTTGACGCCCCCAAAAGCCAAGCTCGAAGTATAGCGATCTGAACGAGTTTGTGACGTTACCGGGAACACAATGTGGGCGATCAGCAGGCCTGCCGCCTCGGCCCGCCCAGAATGCGTCTCACCCAGGTAATATCCCTTACTTCGCCACGATGTCGAGCTTCCGGTCCATGAACCTCCTGCAAGGGCAAGACGCCACGTGTCCGCATTGCTGGGAAACCATCAATCTGACCCTTGACCTCTCGGTCCCCGAGCAGTCGTATGTCGAAGATTGTCCCGTGTGCTGCAAGCCGATGGTGGTGTCCTACACCACTGCGGACGGTGAAATCGCGGAATTCAGTGTCGAGTCCGCCGAGTGAGCCTCTCTCGGGGGTACGGTCCCTCACGCACCGCGGTCTCCGGCAAAACTCACGGAACTGCGCCGAAGCGCAGCAATTTCAAGATGCTGCGCATCGCGATATTGTTGCTCGTGTTGCTGGTGGTTGCGCTCAAGAGTTGGCAGGATCGTTATCTCAGCACGCGCTGGCACGATCCCCTCTACGTCGCCGTTTATCCGATCGCCGCAGACGAAAGCCCCGTGACGAGGGAATATCTTGCAGCCCTGGATGCCGAACGCTTCAAATCCATCGACCGCTTCTTCGTGCGCGAGGCCGCGCGGTATCATCTGGATGCAGCCGAACCGGTCAGGACGCGGCTCAGAACGGAATTGCGCGAGCGCCCGCCCCAACGCGCCGCGGACGCCGGCCTTATGGGGACCGCCGTTTGGAGCCTGCGGCTGAGATACTGGGCCTGGCGGGTCAGCGGGCATGCCCATGAGCCCGAAGATATTCGCATGTTCGTTCTCTATCACGACCCTGCGCTGACACCGACCGTCCCGCATTCCTTGGGCCTCACGAAGGGTCTCATCGGCGTGGTGTATGCATTTGCGGCGTCCGATATGAACGGTGCGAACAATGTGGTGATCGCGCACGAGCTCTTGCATACCGTGGGCGCCGGCGACAAATACGATGTCGCCAACGGCATGCCGCGCTTTCCGGACGGCTACGGCGATCCGTCGCAGAGTCCCCTCTACCCGCAACTGCGGGCGGAATTGATGGCGGGACGGCTCATGCTCGCGCCGGAACGGTGGCAGCAAGCCGCGAGTCTCGACGAAGTGGTCATCGGACCGGTCACGGCGCTCGAAATACGCTGGCCGCAGCATGCACGCTGAGGGCGGAGCGGCCCCGGCGGAGAGTCCGTCGCCGCTCTTCGAATGCCGAGGCATCGATGTTTGCGTCGGGCAGCGAACCTTGGTGCGGGGTCTCGACCTGAAAGTCGACCGCGGTTCGATGCTGGCGATTCTCGGACCGAACGGCTCAGGTAAGAGCCTCTCACTGCACACCTTCGCCGGGCTGCGGTCCCCCCAGGCGGGAGAACTCAGGATTTCGGGCCGGCCTCTGACTCACTGGCCGCGGCGCGCGCTTGCACGCGTGATGGCACTGCTGCCGCAAAATGTTGAAGACCCTTTTCCGGCAAGCGTACTTGAAACGGTGCTGCTCGGCCGTCATCCGCATATCGCTCGTTGGCAATGGGAATCGGCCCGCGACCTCGCGATCGCATCGGACGCGCTGGCTGCGGTGGGCCTCGCCGGTTACGAGGAACGCGACGTTCTGACCCTATCGGGCGGCGAGAGGCGCCGGGCCGCACTCGCCGCCGTCCTGGCGCAAACGCCGCGAATCTTCCTGCTGGACGAACCGACCAACCAACTCGACCCGAACCATCAGCTCGAGGCGCTCGAGCTGCTGCGCGAGCGCGCCGACGGGGGCGCCGCAGTCATCGTCACGCTGCACGATCCGAATCTCGCCGTACGATTTGCCGATGCTGCCCTGCTGATCGGCAAAGGCGGGGACTGGCAAAGCGGTCAGGTCGCCGATATTCTGACCGCAGAACATCTATCGGCGTTATACGACACGCGGTTTGAGGCGGCTGAAATCAGCGGCCGGCGCGTATTTTTCCAGGCGTGAATCGCAGGTCGGCCCCAAGCTCAGGGCTCCAGCTCGGGGCTTGCTCGGGGCTCGCTCAGGGCTCGCTCAGGGCTCGCTCAGGGCCGCCAATATAGGTCCGTGCATGTGCCCGTTCGTTGCGAGCACCGAGGTGGACTCAAGCGTGATCGGCGCTCCGCCCAACTCGGTGCAACGGCCTCCCGCCTCGTTGACGATCGCCGCGCACGCCGCAATATCGAGAATATTCACATCGGTTTCGATCACCGCATCGATCTTGCCGCTCGCCAATAAGTGATAGTGCAGAAAATCCCCGTATCCGCGAATACGGCTGACTTGGGCCACAAGCCTGCCGTACCGTGTCCATTGAGCGCCGGTGGCGAGAGTTTTCATGTTGCCGGACGAGAGCGCGGCGGATTCGATCGTTGCGACCTGGCTGACCGTCATGGGTTTACCGTTCAAATACGCGCCGCAGCGGCGTTCAGCAAAAGCAAGTTCGCCATAAACCGGAGCACTCGACACGCCGAGCACGAGTTCTCCGCGGCGCATTAGCGCGATCTGCGTGGAAAACATTGGATATTCGCGCACGAATGCCTTGGTTCCGTCGATGGGATCCACCAGCCATAGATTCTCGGCATTCTTATTGTGCGAGCCGGTTTCCTCGCCGAAAAATCCATAAGAGGGAAACCTTGCCTCGAGAATCTCGCGAATTGCGATTTCACAGCGCACATCGGCCTCCGTTACCGGCGACTTATCCTCCTTGATGCGCACCTCGATGTTGCGTTGAAACAATGACCGCGCGATATCGGCGGCTTGCTCCGCCGCGTCGAGGGCTGCCTGCAGTTCTGGTGAAGCATTCATAAGGCCTACCTTAGCAAACCTTATGCTACCGTCGCACCCCGGGTAAGGAGATCGACCGATGGGCAATCGGCTGAGCAAAATTTATACGCGTACCGGCGACGACGGCAGCACCGGGCTCGGCGACGGATCACGCGTGGCCAAGGAAAACCTGCGCGTCGAAGCCTATGGCACGGTCGATGAGGCCAACAGCGCCATCGGCGTGGTCCTAAGCATATCCACGCTGCCGGCGCCGATTACGCAGTGTCTTACGGAAGTACAGCACGACCTCTTCGATCTGGGAGGCGAATTATGCATTCCCGGGCACCGCATGATCGACGCGGCGCACGTCGAACGCCTCGAGACCGAATTGGATGGATTCAACGGAGCTCTCCCGCCCCTGAAGGAGTTCATTCTGCCGGGCGGAGGGCCGGCGGCGGCGGCCTGTCACCTCGCCCGCGCCATTTGCCGACGCGCCGAACGCCGCTGTTGGGCGCTGGCGCGCACCGAAAATGTTTCGCCCGAAGCGTTGAAATTCCTGAATCGCTTGTCCGATCTCTTGTTCGTGCTGGCGCGCGTCCTGGCGCGCCACGAATCCGGCAGCGAAGTCGTCTGGCGGCGAACTCGGAAATAAAAGCTCGTACACTGTTGCGCCCATGTCATCGAACAACTACGCGGCAAAACACGAGGTCCCCGGTCAAAAGGATGGACGCGAGGTGGAATGGCAGCTGGCATCGACGGATCTGGGCTCCGTTCGCCGCTGGCTGGCCGACCACGGCACGATCGACGGGCTCGTCCTGGAACCGCGCTCCACTCTGCAGATCTTCGATACGTACTTGGACACGGATGACTGGCGAATCCACCGCGCGGGCTTCGCGCTGCGCATCCGGTCGGAGTCCGGAAAATCGGAAGCGACGCTCAAGTCGCTTCATTCCACCGGCGCCGAAGTCGCGGATCGCCGGGAGTTGAGCGAAATACTCGATGGCTCCGAGAGCGAGTCGATTCGACAATCGATTGGTCCGGTTGGCACTCGCGTGCACGCGGTGAGCGGCGCGCGCGCTTTGCTGCCCTTGTTCGAAGTCCGCACATCGAGGCAGAGATTCGCGATCCGCAGGATAGATGAGTCGCAGCAATTGGGCGAGATCGCCCTGGATGATACCGTCATCTCGCGCCCCCACGGCGAGCCCCAGACGAGCATGCAGCGTGTCGAGGTGGAAGTCCTCGCTGCGTCCCACGAACCCCTCCGGTTGCTGGTGCAAACGCTCCGAAACGACTGTGCACTCGAGGCGGCCTGCGACACAAAGTACTCGCAGGGCCTTAAATCAGTGGGCTTGGCGCCAGGGCCGGCACGGGAATTCGCGCCGACGGCGGTAGAGGCCTCCATGCCTATGGCCGAAGTCGCTCTGGCGAACCTCCGGCGTTATTGGTCCGCGTGGTATCTCCATGAGCCCGGTGCCCGCTTGGGAGACAATCCGGAAGAATTGCACGACTTGCGGGTCGCCGCTCGCAGATCGGATGCCATCCTGCGCCAGTTCCGCTCGTCTCTGCCCGTACGGTTTGTGCGGATTCGGCCGACCCTCAAGAAAATATTGCGTGCTCTCGGAAGCACGCGTGATCTGGATGTCGCCCTGAGTGAGTTGGAGAGCTTCAGTCGCAAGCTGCCGGAATCGGATCGCGCAAGCGCCGAACCCTTGAAACAGTACCTGGTATCGGAGCGCTGCCGGGCTCGCGGTCGGATGTTGAGCGTGCTCGATTCTGTCTCGGTGCAGACGGACCTCAAGGTCTTGACGTCATTGCTTGCCGCCCCCTCGGCGACGGCGCCGCAGTCGCCACCGCAGCTTGCGCTGAACATCGCACCGGAATTCATTCGACGGCGATACCGGAAGGTCCGCAAGGGCGCGGATCTCCTGACGTCCGATTCCCCGATGGAGGCATATCACGAAGTCCGCGGGCGCGTGAAGAGATTGCGCTACGCGCTGGAAGCGGTGGCGGCCATCTACGGTAAGCCTGCCGAGCAGATGCTGCGTGCGTTGTGCCGCTGGCAGGAGAAGCTGGGCGTGCAGCAGGACGCCATTGTCGCGAGCCGTCGCCTGAAGGCTCTCGCCGGCGCACCGCCTAAAAGTCTTCCACCCGAGACGTTGTTCTTGATGGGACGGTTGGCCGGACATTATTCGGGCGCGGCGTCGCGGGCGCGTAAGCTGCATGCAAAGGCCTATCGAAAAGTTCGAAGAAAATGGAAAAGACTGCGGATGATGCTCGAGTATTCGGCCGTAAACGACGCACCGAAGCTTCCAGGCTCCGGACCATGAAACGATGGATTTGTTGATAGTTCGACATGCGATTGCATTCGAGCGCGACCGCGCTCGCTGGCGCGACGATGGCGCGAGACCGCTGTCGCCTGCGGGGATAAAGCGGGCACGAAAGGCCGCGGCCGGACTAAAAGAGTTCAGCAAGTCGCCCGATCGCGTCCTGACGAGCCCCTTGGTTCGCGCCAGGCAGACCGCGCAGATTCTGACGGACCTTGCAGGCTGGCCGCAGGCGGTGGAAGCTCCCGAACTCTCGCCGCAGGCGCCTGCCCTCGCGGTGCTGACTCTGCTCGCCAAGGATCCAAGCAAAGTGGTTGCGATCGTCGGACATCAGCCGAGTCTCGGGCTTCTGCTCGCCGCCTGCCTGCTCGGAGACGGCGAGCCTCTGGCAATTGAAATGAAGAAAAATGCGGTCGCATGCATTTCATTCGAGGGTTCGCCACGCGCAGGACGCGCAGTCCTCAAGTGGCTCGCAACACCGCATCTGCTGCGGGGGCTTCGGCAGTGATGAAGGGCGCCCCTAGGCGCCGCTCGCCGCCTTCAATTGATTGGCGTGCAGCCAATCGGCATGCCAGCTCTCCAAATCCGCGATCGCCAAGGGACGGCAGAATAAGAAGCCCTGTACCTGAGTCGCTTCTCGGGCCTTGAGATACTGCCACTGCGCTTCGGTCTCCACTCCTTCCGCCACCGTCGCCAGCCCCAAGCTCTTCGCCATGGCGATGATAGCGTCGACGAGGGGCGCGTTACCGCTGTTTTTCGACGCGATGTCGCGAACGAACACTCGATCTATCTTCAATGTGTCGATCGGAAAGTGCCGCAGGTAAGACAGCGAACTGTAGCCCGTGCCGAAATCGTCCAGAGCCGTCGCTACCCCGAGCTCCTTGAGCGACGTCACCGCCTTGCTCACCGCGGTCGAGTACTCGATCAAGGCGCCCTCGGTGAACTCAAGTTCGATCATGCGCGATTCGATCCCGGCCGCTTCGATGGCGCGAGACACCCGCGACACCAGGCTGCCATCCCGAAACTGCACCCCCGACACGTTCACCGCCACCTGCCAGTCCGGCGCGCAGGCATCACGCCACCGGCGCACCTGCGCACATGCCTCCCGCAACACCCAATCGCCGATCTCGACGATCAGTCCGGTCTGCTCCGCAAGCGGAATGAACTCGTCGGGCGCAACGAATCCCCGTTGCGGGTGCCTCCAGCGCAGCAACGCTTCGACGGCTTCCACTCGCAAGTCCTTGAGTGCGAGCCGAGGCTGATAATTCAAGGTGAATTCGCCCCGCTCGACCGCCTTGCGCAAGTCGGCCTCCATTGACAAGTGTCTGGCGGCGCGGTTGCTGATCGATTTATTGAAGAACTCGAGCCCTCCGTGTCCGCCCTTCTTGGCGTGATGCATGGCGGCATCGGCATTCTTGACGAGAGCCTCGGATGTCGTCGCATCGCCCGGGAACAAACTGATTCCCATGGTGGCCGACAGCGGTATCTCCTGCTGCGCGAACACGAATGGACGAGCCAATGCCGCTTGCACGCGCTGCGCTACGACCTGCGCGGCTTCGGCGGTTGACACTCCCGGCAATGCCAGCGCAAATTCGTCGCCGCCGGTGCGCGCGACCCAGTCGTTGCTGTCCTTCGTTTCGATGGCATCGGGTTGATTCAAGCGCTGAGAGTCGCGCAGACAATTTTGCAGACGATGGGCGACCTCTTTCAGCAGCACGTCCCCGACTGCCTGGCCCTGCGTGTCGTTGATGCGGGAAAAATTGTCGACGTCGAGCATCAAGACCGCAAGACCGCGTTGCCTCGGCATCGCCCACGCGACCTGCTGCTCCAACATCTCCAGCAAGCGCCGCCGATTGGGCAGAGCGGTGAGAGGATCGTAATACGCAAGATGGCGCACGCGAGCTTCGCTCTCGCGCAGCTGGTCCTGGGTCTGTTTGGCGCGCACCAAGAATTTGACGCGTTGCGCTAACAACATGGGGTTGATGCCCTTGGACGAGAAGTCGGTTGCCCCCGCGTTATACGCGCGGTTCACGGATTCCATGTCGTCGAGGCTTGTCTGCATCAATATCGGGACGTGACGGCATTCCGGCAATGCGCGGAGCGCGCTGCACACGTCGAAGCCGCTCATACCCGGCATGACGACATCGAGTACCACGCAATCTGCGGAATGCTCGCGAAACTGACCGAGCGCGGTCACGCCGTCGGCCGCCGTGATGACGCGAAAGCCCGCCACTTCCAATGCGGTTCCAACCAGCAATCTGGCGCCGGGGTCGTCGTCGACCACCAGAACCGTGGCCAGGGTGATGGATTGAAGTTCGGGTGTGTTCATTGTGTCCTTTGTGTCCGTTGAAAGCTTCGCGGCCCTTAGCAGCGCTTGGCCCTAAGCAGCGTTGGTTGATCGCTCGCGCGTCAGTGCGGCGCAAAACTCTTGATACTCCCTGCGGATTCTCAAAACGATCGGCGCCGCCTGCGTAATGCCCCCAGTACGCACCAACGTCTCGCATTCCTTGGCGACCGTTGCCAGGCGGGTGCCGCCCAGGTTCGCGGTGCTGGATTTGAGCGTATGCACGGCTTGGAAGAGCGCGTCAGGCTGCATATTGGCAGCGGCTGTCCCGATCGCTGCGATAAGACTCGGCGAGTGTTGCAAGTACAGATCGATCATGGCGTTGAGGAGCGCCGGCCGTGCTAGCGCTGCAATGTTGCGCAAAACGCCGGCATCGATCAGCGGCACCCGCGACAGGTCGCGCTCCTCCGGCTCGGGCAGCGTCCGCAGCGCGAGCCAACGCCGGAGCAGCGTCGCCAGTTGTTGCTGAGTGAAGGGCTTGCTGAGAAAATCATCCATTCCGGCGGCCAGGCAACGTTCTCGGTCTCCTTCCATGGCATTCGCCGTCAACGCGATGATGGGCACGCGAATAGGGCCGGAGCTCTGTTCTCGCCGTCTTATTTCGCCGGTGGCAGTCAATCCGTCCATCACCGGCATTTGACAATCCATCAACACCACATCATAGGTCGCCGCACCCATCGCCTCGACAGCCGACCGGCCGTCCCCCGCGGCATCGGTTACGCAGCCCAGGTTCTCGAGCATTCCGAGGGCCACCTCGCGATTGACCGCGTTGTCCTCCACCAGAAGGATTTTGGGGCCCGCGGCGCGCATTTCCGCCGCAACTCCGGCGGCCGGCGAACGCGCCACGGCCGGCGTTGCTTGGGCAGCGGCTATGTGTACGGCGGGCTTCTGCACGGCGGGCAGTTTTATGGCGGGTCCATCGAGGGCGGACTCAAGCCTCACCTCGAACCAAAATGTCGAGCCGCGATTGGGCTCGCTTTGGACGCCGACCTGGCCGCCCATCAGCGTCGCGAGTTGCCGGCAGATCGCGAGCCCGAGCCCCGTCCCGCCGTATTTGCGCGTAGTGAAAGAATCGGCCTGGCTGAAGGAATTGAATATATGGGTCTGTGCCTCCTCCGATATCCCGATGCCGGTATCGATGACCTCGAAGCGCAGCAGGCCATATTTGCCGATCGCCCTTACTTTCACCATGACTTCGCCCGAGTCCGTGAACTTGATGGCGTTGCCCACGAAGTTGATCAGAATTTGCCGCAGCCGCATCGGATCCCCGCATACCGTGACGGGCACGTCGGGATCGATGGCGCAGGCCAGTTCGAGGCCCTTCGCGTTTGCCCGGCCGGCGAAGATCTCGATGGTTTCTTCCACGGCCCCGGGCAAAGCGAATTCAACGTGCTCAAGTTCGAGTTTTCCCGCTTCAACCTTCGAGAAATCCAAAATATCGTTGATGATCTGCAGCAGCGATTCGGCGGAATGAGAGATGGTTTCCGAGAGATGGCGCTGTCGCGCCGTCAGTTCGGTCGCCTGCAGGAGTTCCGACATGCCCATGACTCCGTTCATCGGCGTGCGAATTTCGTGACTCATGCGCGCGAGAAACTCGCTCTTGGCGCTGCTTGCACGCTCCGCGGCTTCCTTGGCGCGATTTGCTTCGCCGATCGCAAGCTTGAGTTCAAGGTTGGCATTGCCTAAATTTATCGTGCGTTCCTCGACCTGCTGCTCGAGAAACTGCCGATATTTCTCGAGCCGCGAGTCGCGGTGCCGAATCTGACCCAGCATTTTATTGAAGCCGTCGATGAGCGAGCCGACTTCGTCCTGAGAACTACGCTCGACTCGCAGGCTGTAGTCCTCTTCGATGGACACCCGTTGCATGGTTTGCGCAAGATTGACGATGGGTCCGGAGATCTGCTGCTGCAATCGCGCGGCGAGCCAGTATGCCGTCAGAACCGCGGCCGCGATCGCCGCCAGCGTGATTAGAAGATAGCCGCGCCAATCCGGATACAGCACCTCGAGCGGCACGAGGATGTGGACGGATCCCAGCGTCTCTCCGTTGCGCTCCACGGCTGCGACGATATGGAGTTGGCCGCCGCGCAAATGGATTGGCGGGTGCTGCAGGTCGACGGGTCGCTCCGAATGAGGGGCCGCCAGGGAGTTTTTCGCGGCGCCCGCCTCGAGCTGTGGTTCGGTTCGCCCGCGACGGTAGGAGGCGAGCCTTTGGCCGTTCGAGCCAAACAGTTCGGCATCGCTCACCAGCCACTCATCGCGCAGCCCGCTCACGGCCTTGAGTGCCGCAGCATCGTCGCCGAGCCGCAGCGCCTCAATGGTCGCCGCTCCCGAGGTGCGGGCAACGCGCGCGGCGCTCCACTGCAAGTCGTCGCGCAAGTGCAGGATATTCATCACGATGTGCACGGTCATGGCCACGGCAAATACGGCAAATGCGGGCACCAAAATAACCGCGCGGAGCTTGCGCTCGATGGGAAGGTCCGCGAACCAACGAATCACTAGCCCCTCCCGGCCAAAAGCATGGATTACCGAACCAGCTAAGTGTCGCCTTCAGAGGAAAAATCTGCTGGCTTTAGCCCGGAAATATGCCGCCGGAAAGCGTGACGGAGTTCACGTCTGCTCCAAGCTCGCAAGCGCGTGCTAGCGGCGCGGCCTTTGGATGCAAGCGGCGGCGATCAGGCGGCGGGCATGCGGCCAGTCGAATGCCGGTCCGGGATCCGTCTTGCGGCCGGGCGCGATAGCGCTATGACCGACCAGGCGTCCCGGAGACAATCGAGGATAGGCGGCACACAGCGCAGCGACCGCTTCCGAAAGCGCGCGGTACTGCGCGCCCTCGTAGGGCAGAGCATCGGTCCCCTCGAGCTCAATACCTATCGAGAAGTCGTTGCAGGCTTCGCGGCCCTCGTAAAGCGACTTGCCCGCATGCCAAGCGCGCTGCGCGAAGCTCACGTACTGCGTCATATGGCCGTCCCGGTCGATGACCAGATGCGATGACACGCGAAGTGAACCGACTTCAGCGAAGTAGGGGTGCACCTCCTGCGGCAAGGTATTCGTGAACAGCCGGTCGATCCAGGGGCCGCCGAATTCTCCGGGTGGCAAGCTGATGCCATGCACGACAATCAGATCCGCCTCGACCCCCGTCGGACGCGCGTCCTGGTTCGGCGAAGCGATTTGTCTTGCCCCGCGCATGAGCCCGCTCTCTAGGTCGACCTCCAAACCCGCGTCCTTACCTTGCCGATACCGGCACTAGCATATGCGACAATTCGCATATGCGACAATTCCGGGCAAATGAGCGCCGCCGCCGAATATCTTGAAGTCGAGCACGCAACATGCGCTTGACTCGCGTGCATGTCGAGACCGCCTTGACGCCGGGAAGCTCGGTCCGGCTGCCTCCCGAAACGGCATCGCATCTTGCGAAAGTATTGCGGGCACGCAGCGGCGATTCTCTGATCTTATTCAACGGCGACGGACGCGAATTCACTGGCGCGATCGAAACCGTGCGCGGCTCGCACGTGTCGGCGTTGGTGGGCGAGGGCCGAGAGGTGGATAGGGAATCACCATTGAACATAACGCTGGTGCAATGCGTCCCGCGCGGCGACCGCATGGATTTTATCGTGCAAAAGGCGACGGAACTCGGCGTCGCACGAATTGTGCCGGTATTGAGCCAACGCAGTGTCGTTCGCCTCGACAAGGCGCAGGCGGAATCCAAAGCCCTCCATTGGCGAGCGGTGGCGGTGAGCGCGTGCGAGCAATGCGGCCGCAATCGTCTGCCGGCGATCGGGGCCGCACAGCCATTGCTCAACTATCTCGGAGATTCGACGCCGTCCGGGGGACTTCGGTTGGTATTCGAGCCCGAGTCTGCGCCGAATGCAGGTGCCGCCCCTGAATCCGCGATTGTCGATGCTCAGATCGCGGTTGGTCCGGAAGGCGGATTCGCTGCCGAAGAACTTGAGGCGTTTCGGATTGCCGGCTTTTCGAAGGTCGGACTAGGACCCCGCGTGTTACGCACCGAGACCGCCGCCATCGCGGCCGTGGTCTGGCTACAGGCGCGCCTCGGCGATATGTAAGCTGCATCATGCCCCAGACCCTCCGCGCACTCCTCCTGCTCGCTTCCATCTCGTTGACGGCATGCGGCGGCGGAGCCGCCACGTCGACCGCACCGTCTTCGTCTCCGCCGGCGCCATCTTCCGCGCCGGTGATCACCATAGAACCGTCGAATCAATTCGTATCCGTCGGGCAGGCGGCCACTTTTACGGTAAGCGCCACGGGTACGGCGCCTCTGAGCTATCAGTGGCAAAAGAACTCTTCGCCGGTCGCGGGCGCGACTGCCTCGATCTATACGACGGCAGCCGCGGCGCTCGCGGACAGCGGAAGCAGCTTCGCCGTCCTCGTTACCGATGCGAGCGGAAGCACGGCTAGCCGCAGCGCCGCGCTGAGCGTCACGAGCGGCGTCGTCCCCACCGGCACCGACGTGCTCACGTACAAGAATGATCTTAGGCGCAGCGGCCAGAATCTTTCTGAGTCGATGCTGAGCCCGGCCGACGTGAATTCCTCCGGCTTCGGTTTGCTGCGAAACTTGACCGTTGACGGCAAGGTCGATGCCCAGCCGCTGTATGTGTCGCACCTCCTCGTGTCGGGATCGGCGCACAATGTGGTGTTCGCCGCCACTGAGCACGACTCTGTCTACGCAAGCGACGCCGATACCGGCTCGGTTTTGTGGCAGGTCTCCCTCCTTGCGGCGGGTGAGACATTGAGCGATACGCACGGCTGTAGCCAGGTGAGTCCGGAAATCGGCGTTACCGCGACGCCGGTCATCGATCGCGGCGCCGGACCGCACGGCATCCTCTACATCGTCGCCATGTCGAAGGATGCGTCATCGAACTACCATCAGCGCCTGCATGCGCTCGATCTCGCCAGCGGGGTCGAACTGCTCGGTGGGCCGGAGGAGATCGCGGCGGACTATCCGGCCGCCAACGGTGGCATGACCACATTCAGCCCCGGGCAGTACGAAGAACGGGCTGCGTTGCTGCTCTTGAACGGTACGATATATACGAGCTGGACGTCGCACTGCGATCAGCCGCCGTATTTCGGCTGGATCATAGCGTACGCGGGGAGCAATCTGTCCCGCACCGCCGTGCTCAACGTCGCGCCAAACAGCCCCGGCGTCGGACCGGCAATCTGGATGAGCGGCGGCGGCCCCGCCGCCGATTCCGCGGGCAACATCTATCTGCTTACGGGGAACGGCGCGTTTGAGCCGGCACTGGATGGGAATGGTTTCCCAAAAAACCAGGATTACGGCAACTCGTTCCTGAAGATCTCCACCGCCGGCGGGTCGCTGCGCGTCGCAGACTACTTCGCAATGTATAACGAGGTCGCGGAATCGTCGGCCGACCAGGATTTGGGCTCGGGCGGAGCAATGCTGCTGCCGGATTTGACCGACTCGAGCAACACCGTCAGACATCTCGCGATCGGTGCGGGCAAGGACGGTAATATGTACCTCGTCAACCGCGATTCGATGGGCAAATTCAACTCATCCGGTAATTCGCAGATCTGGCAACAGGTGAGCGGCGCACTGCCTTCCGGCGTCTTCTCTACTCCCGCCTATTACAACGGAGCCGTCTACTACGGCGATGTGGGAAACACTCTCAAGGCGTTCACGATATCGGGCGCAAAGCTCGTAGCGGCGCCGCAATCCCAGTCCGCGACTCAATTCGGTTTTCCCGGCACGGCGCCCAGCGTGTCCGCCAACGGCACATCCAACGGCATTGTCTGGGCGCACGAAAACAGCAACCCGGCGGTATTGCACGCCTATGATGCTGCGGATCTCGCCCACGAGCTCTACAACAGCAACCAAGCGGCCGGAAACCGCGATCATTTCGGGCCCGGCAACAAATTCATCACACCCACCATTGCCGGCGGCAAAGTATTCGTCGGCACCACCGGCAGCATCGCCGTCTTCGGCTTATTGCAATGACCTCCCGACGGCATCAGCCCGACATTACCGAGGTTTCCTCGGCAATCATTTGCTCCAGCCGCTCCAAATCCGGGATCAACGGCGTTTCGTTGACCATGCGCACCTGGCAGATGACGGGCGAGCGCTCGGGGAAGCTGCGCGAAGGATCCGGCCGCAGCACGTCGGCGTTCACGCGCACCAACTGCGGAAACCCCTGGGTCAGCATGCCGAAGTACCCCGATTGCAGCGTGCCCCCGGACGCGTGAAAGATGACGATCCGCGTGCGGCTGGAGACGATCGGCAGCGTCTGACCGAAAGCCCCTTCGAAGGACACTACCGGCACGCTGCGGCCTCCCCAACTCACGAGACCTGCGTACCAAGGCGGGGCGTTGGTCATTTCGGCGGGAGCTTGATATCCGATCACTTCGGCGACGCAAGCGCGCGGCACGATCAACCTCTCCCCCGCCAGGGGCACCAGCAAGCTGTACAGCTCGTCGCGCAAATCGGACATCGAAGCTATCTCGCGACGGCGCTGCGGCGATTGACGAGCGGCTCGATAGCGTCGAGCAACTGGCTTTCTTGATACGGTTTGCCGAGGTAGTCATCGACGCCGAGCTCAATGGCGCGCGCTCGATGCTTTTCACTGACTCGCGAAGTGATCATTACGATGGGTATGTCCTTGAGCCGCGGGTCGTTGCGCACGTGCGCAGCCACTTCGTAGCCGTCCATCCGCGGCATTTCAATGTCGAGCAAAATGATGTCCGGCTGGTGCTCCTGCAGCAACGACACGGCGTCCACGCCGTCCTTCGCCGTCAGGACCCGCATTCCGTTGCGCTCCAACAAACGCTGCGTCACGCGGCGCACCGTGATGGAGTCGTCGACGACCAGCGCGAAGGTGCGCCGATCGCGCTGATCGAGAACGACCGTTTCGGTGGGGCGGGCGCGCCATTCCGACCGCACCAGTGAACCCATGTCGAGAATGATGACGATCCGGCCGTCGCCCAGAATCGTGGCGCCGGCAATACCGCGGATCCCCGAAATCTGCGGCCCCAACGATTTCACGACGATTTCGCGGCTGCCCACCAATTCATCCGTGACCAGGGCGGTGGAGTGCTCGCCCGCGCGGATCAGCACCACCGAAATCGATACGTCCGATTCGGGCAGACGTGTGGCGCCTAAACCCACGAACGAGCCCAACTGTTGGAAGCGGTACTTCTGGCCGCCATATTCGAACAGCGGCGCATCCTTGCCCAGATGCCTGGCAACGATATTCCTCGGCAGGCGCACCACCCCTTCGACGGTCGCAAGAGGCAATGCATAGATCTCCTCCGCGACGCGCACGATCAAGGCCTGGCTGATCGCCAGGGTAAAGGGCAAGCGAATCGTGAAGTGAGAACCCTTGCCGAGAGTCGTGTCGATAAACAGACCGCCGCCGAGCTTTTTGACTTCGGTGGCGACCACGTCCATGCCGACTCCGCGTCCCGCCGCTTGGGTAACGTGACCCGCCGTGCTGAAGCCCGGCTCCAGGATGAGCTGCACGGCTTCTTCATCCGTGAGCTTTGCGTGCGGGTCGGTGAGCCCAAGGGCGACCGCCTTCTCGCGAATCAGCTTGATGTTGATGCCGGCGCCGTCGTCGGCGACGACGATCACGACCTCCGCACCGTCGCGTTCGAGGCTGACCGAGATGCGCCCAACGTCAGGCTTGCCAAGGGCTGCGCGGCGTTCCGGGATCTCGATGCCGTGCACTACGGCATTGCGCAACATGTGTTCCAGCGGCGGCACGATGCGTTCCAACATCTGACGATCGAGTTCCGCCGACGCGCCTTGAACGACGAGTTCCGCACGCTTGCCGGTGTCATTTGCCGCCTGACGCACCAAACGCGTGAGTCGCTGCACATGGCGCTGGAACGGCACCATGCGGGTCCGCATCAAACTGTTCTGCAACTCGGTGATGACGCGCGATTGCTGAGTCAACAGGTTCTGCGCTTCGCGGGTCAAGGTCTCGAGCAGACCTTGAATGCTCGCAACGTCGCTCGAAGTCTCGGCAAGCGCCCGCGAGTACTGCTGCAGAGACGAATATCGGTCCAACTCGAGGGGATCGAAGTCGTTGCGCCGCGGCTCCACGTCCTGATGACGATTGAGAACCTGAGCTTCGGTTTCGATCTCCAGCCCGCGCAATTGTTCTTTGAGGCGCGTCACCGTGCGCGCCAGCTCCGCGAGGTTGAAGTCGATCGAGTTGACCTGTTGATCGAGACGCGCTCGAAAAATGCTCACTTCCCCGGCATTGTTGAGCATGGTGTCGAGCAGATCCGCATCGACGCGGGCCATTTCCACGCGTTCCGCCGGGGCACTCTCGCGGCCCGGCAGCACCGGGGCGCTGCTCAACTCTAGGCTCGCAATCGAGTCCTCTCCCGCCGCGATCGGGACAGCCTCGTGTGGCTGTGGAGGGGCGGACGTATCGAGGTCGTACGCCTCGGTCGCCGGCGCCGCGGACTCCGGTTCCGCCGTAGCAGCCGTCGCAGTGACGGGCGGCGTAGCCATTTGCGGCTCAGCGATCGGCGTTGCGGACTCGGCGGGCGCGGCGGCGGCTGCCGGCGTGCGTGCAGGATCCCCAAGATCACGGATTTGCGCAATCAAGGCCGTCGCGCCCAAGGGTAGGGAGCCGTTGCTGACCATATCGCGCATGCCGGCGAGTTCATCGAGGCTGGCTTGCATCACGGCGTGCGCATGGTCATCACCGGCCACCGAACCGCCATCGATCTGAATCACCAGGGTCTCGAGTTCATGACTCAAATCGCCCATGGCAGGGATGCCCGCCATTCGGGCGCCGCCTTTGAGGGTATGCAATTGACGCTGCAGTTCCGCGACTCGTTCTTTGTCTTTCCGGTCGGTGTTCCACGCGGTCAGCGATATTTGCGCCGCCTCGAGCAGTTCAGTCGCCTCTTCGCTGTAGATGTTGGCGATCTCATGATCGAACTCCTCTGCTGGCATCACGCCTGCCGGCTCCGCGGGTGCGGCGTCGGGAGCCGCTAGCGCAGGGGCGATGGCCGACGCGCTGGTGTCGATGGCGTCGCGGGCAATGGCGGCGTCGAGTTCGGTTTCGACTTCGTGCAGCCGTGCGAGCAGCGACGGTTGTTCCGAGAAAAAAGCCGTTGATTCGTTGATATGCGACACCACGTTGTCGATCGCGCGAACCGCTTCGCTCAGCGTTGCCAGACCCAGATCGGACAATCCATGGCCGCTCTCGAAGATTTTGCGCATGACCTGATTCAGCGGTTCGGTGATCCGAATGCCATGCCGCGCTTCCGCCATTTTCGAGCTGCCGCTCAGGGTATGGATGGCGCGATACACCGGCTCCGGCAAATCGTGCGGTGCGGGCTGGCCTGTGCGCTTGCGCAAGTAGTCGCGAATCTCGGCAAGATGGCTCGAAGTCTCCTTGCTGTAAATATCATGCAGCATCGGATCCATCGCCGGCGGTGCGGCGGCGCCCGGCGCCACCGTCGTCGGCAATGGCTCGCGATCTTCCTGCGTCACGGCCGCCGGCCCTTGATCCGCTTCGCGACCGTCGGCATAGGCAAACGCCCGCGCCATGAGCGGCTCGATCGGTACCGGGTTGTTTCGCCCGGTTTCCAGCTGCTCCACCAATTGAGGCAAGACGGCGACTGAGCTGCGCAGGAGGGCCATCATTCCGGGGGTTCGCGTCAGCGTCTTGTCGATGATCCGGTTCAGCAGATTCTCGATGGACCAGCCGAACTCGGCGATCGATCGGGCGCCGACCATGCGGCCGCTGCCCTTCAACGTATGAAAGCTGCGGCGCATCAGAGCCAGGGATTCCAGATCCATTGGGTTCTGGTCCCATTGCGGGAAGCTGCTTTGAATCGATGCGATCTCTTCTTTGGCTTCCTCGATGAACAGCTCGACGAATTGCGGGTCGACCGGTTCGGGCTCGGGTACCGCGATCAGCGGATGGGTGGCCGCTTGAGTGCGTTTCGTGCGCTCCAGAGCGATCGTCTCTATGGGATCTATCTTGACCGTCTTGGCGGCGTCGCTGCTCGCGATGGCTATGTTCGGGACGCGCGACGGTACTTCATCCGCCAGGGTCTTGAGGCACGTTTCCGCGTTGTCCAGCATGTACCAAGGATCATTACGCCCGCTCTGCAGCGTTTCCATGTAGTACTCGATGCTGACGATGGCATCGGCCACCCGCTCCAGGCGAATCGCGTCGGGCGCCGGCGCCCCGGGCTCGACCAGCCTCCGCACCTCTGCGCCGATGGCGTCCATCAATTCGACCGCCCTGCCCTTGCCCAGCATGAGAAGGCCGGCGGTGATGCCTCGGAGAAGCTGCGGCACGTTATCGAGGCCCTGCGGCGGGAAATCGCCGGGCTTCTGCACGGCAATGGATACAGCCTCCTTGATTCGGGCCATGTTGACGATGCACTCTCGCAGCACCGCTTCGCTGACCAGCCTGAATTCGAGGTCCTGATCGGGCGGCAAGCCGGCGGCCGAACCGTCTGACGGGGTAGGCAGAATGAGCCGCACCAGCTGATCGTCGAGGCTGTCCTCGACGGACAGCAGGACGCCCGCCACCTTCATCAGCGACTCCTCGGGCGGCGACTTACCGTCGGCGATCAGGCCCGAAAGATCGGCGATTTCGTCCTGGACTCGTTGCCGCAATTCCCCAAGTCCCAACACACCGAGCGTGTCGCTGATCTTTTTCAACAACTCCAGCTGCGGCAGGAGTTCATCGCTGCGGCCGCCGCCGCGTCGCACGAATATATCGAGCACATCCTTGACCTTGGAGAGGTCTTCCTTGATCGCTGCGGCGACCGTGCGCATCAACTTCACGCTGGGTGCCGACAGGCTTTCGCGCTCGTGTTCGATCGAGTCGTCGACCGGCAAGAGCTCGGAGAGCTTGAACGAAACGCGTACCGCGGCGATACGCCCGCCGGAGGTGGAGGCCCGCGCCACGTAGTACAGTAAGTTGTTCAGCAAATCGACCGGCGGATCCTCGCAATAGCGGGCCTCGCCGAGTTCATAGAGCGCCCTGATTTGCCGGTCGGCTTGACCCAGCAGACGCTTGAGCGTCGCGCTGCCTTCCAAGCCGTTGGCGCGAAGCGCCTCCAGGATGGCGCCGATGACCCACCACAGTTGAAACACCGGCTGTGTGGTGGCGATCTGTTCGAGTTTTTCCGCTACCTTCGCGAGAATCTCGAGATTCTGCACGGTACGTTCGCCGCGGATGTAGCCCAGCAGCCCGATCTGGAATCGCGGCCGCAAACGCCTGGCCCATTGGGCCACCGAAATCGATTGCTCGTCCTGCCGCTGCGATTGCGGCTGCGCAGGCTGATCGGATTTCAGATTGAGCAATAACAGCGTGCCCTCCGACAGCAAGGGGCTGCCCCGAACGGAGCGCAAATCGTTGAGCAGCGGCAGCAGCACCAAGGCGAGATCCCGGCCGCCCGACAAGACGCGCTCGAGATAGGTCGGCAACTGCACCATCGCGCGCATCAATGCATCCAGCCCGTCGACTTGACGCTTCTGGTCGTTGTCCGAACTCAGCAGGTAGCGGGTGACGTGCTCCATTTCCTCGGCGAGGAGCGCTGCGCCGTACACCTCGACCAGCCGCAGCACCCCGTGAGCGGAATGCAGTTGGTCGGCGCACCTTTCGAGCAACACTCGCTGGTCCGATCGTTCTGCGTAGGCCTCGAGCGAGGCGCGCGCATCGTTGAGCGTCACCGCGAGTTCTTTGGCGACGATGTGCAGGGTTTGGGAACTGATATCGGTCATGCCGGAATCGCTTAAGGCGTCAAACGCCGAAGCCGCTGGCTTTGCGCATCTTTCCGGTATTGCCCGTGCCGCTGCTCGCAGCGCCGGTACCGGTCGTCGCAGGCTCGTTCGCAGGCAAACGCGTGGACGAGGACGCTCCGATCGTGGTCGTTCCGCCGCCGTAGTCGGGAAGGCGGAATCCAGCCACGGACTTGCGCAGCTGGGCCGACAGGGCGGCCAGCTTGGCAATCGAGGTCGAGGTCGCAGTCGAACCTTCTGCCGTCTGACTCGATATTTCGCGCACTACTTGCATGTTTTTCGAGATGTTTCCGGATGCGACGGCTTGCTGCCGCGCACTGGCCGAAATGTTCTGCACCAAACTTGCGATTTGATTGGAGACCTGCTCGATCTCCTCGAGCGCCGCTCCTGCGTTTTCGGCCAGCAGCGCGCCTCCTACCACGTCGGTTGTGCTCCGTTCCATGGAGACAACCGCCTCGTTCGTATCGGTCTGGATGGTACGCACCAGCACTTCGATTTGCTTGGTGGCGTTCGCGGCGCGCTCCGCCAGTCGCTGTACTTCATCCGCCACCACCGCGAAACCGCGGCCCGCTTCGCCGGCCATGGAGGCCTGAATCGACGCGTTCAGGGCCAGGATATTGGTCTGCTCGGCAATGTCGTTGATCAGTTCGACGATGTTGCCGATTTCCTGGGAGCTCTCGCCCAAGCGTTTGATGCGTTTGCTGGTCTCCTGGATGGTTTCGCGGATCGCATTCATGCCGTCGATGGTCCGCCGCACGGCATCCCCGCCCTTGTGAGCGATGTCGACGGAATGCCTCGCAACGTCCGAGCAGCGCTCCGAATTTCCCGAAACCTCCTCGATCGAGGCAGCCATGTCGGCCATGGATTCGCTGGCCGCCGAAATTTGCCGGGATTGCGCACTGCTCGCCTTTGCCATATGCGCTGCGGCAGCCTGAGTTTGCTTGGTGGCCCCATCCAATTGGATCGCGCTGTCATTGATGGTGGTGACAAGTTCGCGGAGCGCCTCAATGGCGTAGTTGATCGAGTCGGCGATCGCCCCCGTGATGTCCTCCGTCACGGTCGCCTGCACTGTCAGGTCGCCGTCCGCGAGGCTCGACAGTTCATCGAGCAAGCGCATGATGGCTTCTTGATTGCGTTCATTCTCGCGGACCCGCAGCTCGCTGGTGCGCCGCACGTTGACGGTTTTCGAATAAGTCCATGCAAGCGCCCCCAGCAACGCTCCGGCAAGCACCAGCAACGATATTATCCAGGGCTTGTAACTCGCGCCGGGGTCCACCCGCGTTGCCGATCCACCGCCCCCTTCGGCGGCGAGGCTGCCGGCCACGCCGGGTAGGGCGCGCGCCGCTGCTTGCGCCTTGGAAAGTGCTTCGGCGGCACCGATGACCTTGCGCAAGCTGTTGCCGTATTGCTGGTTGCGGGCGATCACGGTCTTCAACCGCTGCTCGGCTTCGGCGCCTGTTACGCGCGTCAGCGCAAGACCGGATTCTTCGCCGGATAAACCCCGCATCACCTGATTCAGGAACTCCAGGCTGTCCGCCAGGCGCTGCGCGGCCGGAGCGGCATCGCTGACGCCGGACGCGAGACCATTCAGGTCTTGTTGGATACGTTGAACCATGAGTTCGAAGCGCTCCAGGTACCTGCTCATTCCGTCGAGCTTCTGCACGCCCACCGCGCTTGCAAGATCACCGAGCTCCGACAGGAGCTTGGGCGCCAATTCACGAGCCTCTCGATTGGCAGATTGAATGGTTTCAACGGCGGCCCGTCCCTCGGCCACGGTGCCCACGTCTTCGGTCAATTTCTTCCAATTGCCGGACGCCGTGCCCGCTCCGCTACGCGTGTCCCCCTCCGGGAGGGTTGCACGCAAGGTTTTCAGCCGAGCCGCGCTCTTGGAAAGGGCATCGAAGGCCCCCGATTCACCCCGCAGCGCGTTTTGTGCCTCGTAAGGCACGCGCTGCAGCACGAGAGGCAGTTCGGCGGTTGCGGCCATTGGACCGCCACTCCGCGTAAGCGCAGTCAGTGCGGCGGCGCCCGCCAAGCAAAGCACGACGAGCCCCGCCAGCACGGGCAATAAATTCACCCCAGAACTTGTATCGTTGCGCGTGGTCATCTCTAATCCAGCGGGGCCTAGCTCGCAGCCTGTAGAAAGCTTTGGCTCTCTACCAAACTTTTCAAACTCAATACCGGCCAGACTTCGCCCCCGCGGCGAAAGGCGCCGGCAAGAAAACTATCGCACCGGATCACCGTCGGCGGCGCTTCGGCATTGAATTCCCCTTCCGCAAAGCGCCGAAATCCCAACACCTCATCAACCATGAGTCCTGCCGGAATTTCCCGGTGGTTGACCACGACGATCCGCGTATTGCGTCCCGAAGCGGTGGCTCCGCTGCCCAGAAATTGCCGCAGATCCAACATCGGCAGCAGTTGGCCGCGAACGTTCGCGAGCCCCTTAACCCAGCTTTTCGCCCCGGGAATGCGCGTTACGGCCGCTGGATAGCCCAGCACCTCGCGAGTCTCCTCGCGAGCGACCAAGAAAGTCTCGCCGCCCATGCGAAATGCCACACCTACCCATTCCGGGCCGGCACTGGCTTCCGGAATGTTGCCCGCCACCACTGCCCGGCTGCGTTTCTCGAGTTCCTTGAGCAATTCGAACGGACGGTCGCGCAAGCTGCGCAAGCTCGTCGGAGTCCCGCTCATCGCGCTCGTCATACGGCCAGCGCGGCTTGTGCCTTCTCGACCAACGCCTGCGCCGACACGGGCTTGACCAGATAATCAACCGCTCCCTGGCGCAGACCCCATACCCGATCCGTCTCTTGGCCCTTCGTGGTGACCATGATTATCGGAATCAAACTGGTCTCCGGGTCGTTGACCAGCATCCGGGTGGCCTGATAACCATTCACGCCGGGCATGACGATATCCATGAAGATAAGATCGGGCTTCATGGCCTTCGCCTTGCGAACGCCCTCTTCGCCGTTCTCGGCAGCAGCGGTCTTGAAGCCATGCTTCTCGAGCGCCTTCTGCATGACGAATACCTCGGTGGGTGAATCGTCGACAATGAGAATCAGTGCCATTCTTGTATTCTCCGTCATTTACCGACGTGAGCTTCGATCGCGCCCAGTAACTCGTCCTTGGTGAACGGCTTGGTCAAATAGTGCTCCGAACCCACGATACGGCCTCGGGCACGGTCGAACAGACCGTCCTTGCTCGACAGCATGATCACCGGTATTTGCCTGAACACCTTGTTGTGCTTGATCAGCGAACACGTCTGGTACCCGTCGAGGCGCGGCATCATGATGTCAACGAACACGATGTCGGGTTGATGGTCGGCGATCTTGGAGAGCGCGTCGAACCCATCGACGGCCGTAAACACTTCGCATCCCTCCTTGGTCAGGAGGGTTTCGGCGGTTCGTCGAATCGTCTTGCTGTCGTCGATCACGAGGACTTTGAGTCCGGTGAGCTTCGGCTTGCCGTTGCTGATCATGCTCTCCATGGAGTCTGCCCTAGGGGACCTCAAGGCTACGCGCGCGTAGGTGCTGGAATCTTGTGGCTTTTTAACATATCCAGGCCGCGCAAGCCACGGTATGGAGTCGACATTTCGCGGTAAGCTGCGGCAAACAACGGTGGCGTGGTTCACAGTTTTCTCAAGTGACGGTGAGAGAGCCTGCCGGCGTCCGCCTGCGCTAGACTGCGATGCCGCCGGAATTTTTGAGATCCTTGAAGGAATGAGCATGTCTTCCCGTGTCCGTCTCGTCGTGGTCATGGATCCCATCGAGGCGATAAAGCCCGCCAAGGACAGCACTCTTGCGATACTGCTGGCTGCACAGGCGCGCGGCTGGCAACTCTTCTATGCGGAACAGAAACACCTATGGCTGCGCGACGGCGTCGCCTGGGGCCGACTGGCGCCGCTGCAAGTGTTCGATGACCCTGCGGTGTGGTTTCTGCGAGGCACGGCACAAAGTGCCCCACTGGGGGACTTTGACGTCATTTTGATGCGCAAGGACCCGCCTTTCGATACTGAGTACATCTATACCACGTATATTCTCGATCGAGCGCAATCTCAGGGCGCCCTGGTGTGCAACCGGCCGCAAGGTTTGCGGGACATGAACGAGAAGGTCTACACGGCGTGGTTTCCCGAGTGCTGTGCGCCCACTCTCATCACTCGCGACATGCACGACATGAGTGAATTCCTCCGTGAGCACGGCAAAGCGGTATGCAAGCCTCTCGACGGCATGGGAGGAAGGTCCATTTTCGTTCTGGAACAGGGCGACAAGAACCGCAATGTCGTGTTCGAAACGTTGACCGGATACGGTTCCAGGTACGCCATTATCCAGAGATACCTGCCGGAGATTGTCACCGCCGGCGATTGCCGCGTGATTCTCGTGGATGGCGAGCCCGTACCGTATGTCCTGAAGCGGATACCGACGTCGGACGACAACCGCGGAAATCTGGCGGCCGGCGCGCGCGCGGAAAGCCGGCCTCTCAACGAGCGTGATCGATGGCTGTGCGCGCAAATCGGACCCAAGCTCAAGGCCGCGGGAATGATCTTCGTCGGACTGGATGTGATCGGCGACTACGTCACTGAAATCAATGTCACCAGCCCTACGGGCATCCGCGAACTAAACAAAAAGAACGGTGTCGACATTGGTGCGATGCTGGTGGACGCGATTCAAAGAGCGGTGAGCGCTGCGTGACTTCCGACATGTATCAGGACGAGGAAATGCTTCGTACCGGGTTGCCGCCCGCGCACGACCGCATGTTGACGACGTGCTTTTTGGCGGCGTTTATTCACGGGATCATTATTTTGGGCGTAACGTTCAGTTCGCCGGGCGGCAAATCGGACGGCAGTGATGCGCCGGCCCTGGAGGTGGTCTTGGTCAACGATCAAGCGCCGAGCGTCGCAAAGAATCCCAATGCGCAATACCTTTCGGAGCGCACTCAGCGCGGCGCCGGCAATACCTTGAAGCGCGAGCGCGCGCTCATCCCCAAATCTTCATTGATGCCGATCGAGCGTTCGGGCATCCCCAGCGGGGATGGTCTGGCGGCGCAGCAGGCCGGCACCGTTAGGGGTGACGATGAACTCATCGCTACTCATGCGCCGGCACAAAAGATTTTGTATTTTGCGTCGTCCACCGCCGCGAAGGAATCCTCCCGGCTGCCGCTGTTGCTCGAGAAACGGCCCGATCTCGCAATGACTCCCAACGATGACGGAGTGGAGCTGCGCATGCGCGGGGAGGCAATGCGCCAGCTGTGGATTGCCGCGGATACTCGTGAATCGGACGTTGCGGTGTATTTGGACAGCTGGCGCCGCAAGATCGAGCGCGTGGGCACGATGAATTTCCCCGACGTCGCGCGCCGCCAGAAAATGTCCGGGACGCCCGTGATCGAAGTGACCATCGGATCCGACGGCAAGCTGCTCCAGACGCTGGTTCGACGCAGCAGCGGACATCCGGAAATCGACGAGGCGGCCATGAGGATCCTGAAGCTCGCCGCACCCTTTGATCCGTTTCCGGGCGAGTTGAGCATCAAACATGACGAAATACGCATTGCGTACGAATGGCAGTTCCTAGGCGGCGCCTCGCAGGGCCCCAGCGTCTTTTATTCGGAGCCGAACAATTAGCGATTCGGGTTACCTGACCAATCAATTGCTCATCGCCATGCCGGCCATGGGCGATCCCAATTTTTCGCAGACCGTCGCGCTGGTCTGCGATCACAGTTCGCGCGGCGCGCTTGGACTGATCCTCAACAAGCCGCTCCCCATGCGAATGGGAGAAATTTTCGAGCAGCTGGAAATTGAAATCGCGACCGGGCCCTTGCGCGAGCGCCAAGTGCTGCGCGGCGGTCCGATGCAGACGGATCGAGGCTTCGTGGTGCACCGGGCGGGCGGCGAGTGGGATTCGACGCTGAAAGTCTCCGAGGTCATCCACGTGACGACGTCGCGGGACATATTGGCTGCGATGGCGCGCGGCGAAGGGCCCCAGGAAGCCGTTGTCGCTTTAGGCTATGCCGGCTGGGACGGGGGACAACTGGAAGACGAGATCAGGGCGAACGCTTGGCTCAGCGCGCCGGTGGATCCGGGGCTAATTTTCGAATTGCCGTTCGAAAGCCGTTGGGAGGCCGCGGGTCGCCTCTTGGGAGTGGAGTTGTCGCGCATCAGCCCGATCAGCGGCAATGCCTAAACCCGCCGCGCCCACGCCGGCCGCGCCTACGCCGGCCGCGCCCGAAGAGGTGCTGGGTGAAGCGCCGAGGATCGTCCTGGCATTCGATTTTGGACATCGTCGCATCGGCGTGGCGTGCGGCGACAGCGTGAGCCGCACGGCGTCGCCCCAGGGCATCGTACCGGCAGGGCCCGGCGGTCCGCACTGGGACGTGATCGATGCGCTGCTGCGCGACTGGCAGCCGGCACTCCTCGTAGTCGGCCTGCCGTATAATGTCGACGATTCCGACAGCGCAATGACGGCCGGCGCACGGGGCTTCGCAGCGGAGCTTGCCCGGCGCTATCGCAAGCAGGTAGCACTGGTCGACGAGCGCTATTCGTCGCGGGAAGCCGAAGCAACCCTCAAGGCCGGGCGCGAATCGGGCCTGCGCCGGCGGCGCGTCGTCAAAACCGATATCGACGCCGCGGCGGCCTGCGTCATACTGGAGCGTTGGTTCAGCGAAGGTACATGAGGCGCGAATGCGTTCACAACAAGACAACGCCGGGGGCCTGCGCCACCTCATTACGCTCGACGGTTTGACCCGCGATGCGTTGATGGCGATTCTCGACCGCGCCGAGACCTACCGCCGCCTGCCCGGGCAACCTGCCTACGAAGGCCGCGAACTTGCCGGGGTGACCCTCGCGAATTTGTTCTTCGAACCAAGCACCCGCACCCGCGCCTCGTTCGACCTTGCGAGCCGCCGCCTGGGGGCACACGTGCTCAATCTGGACCTGCACTCGAGCTCTCGTGCCAAGGGCGAAAGCATGTTGGACACGATCTATACGCTCGAGGCCATGAACACCGACGTGTTCGTGATCCGCGATTCGGAAGCAGGCATGCCGGAATTTCTGATCGATCATGTCGCCCCGCACGTATCGGTGATCAGTGCCGGCGAGGCGCACTTATCGCATCCCACGCAAGGATTGCTCGATGTCCTGACCATTCGGACCCATAAGCGCCGCTTCGCCGGGCTCAAGGTAGCCATCGTCGGCGATATCAAGCACTCGCGCGTCGCGAGATCCGCGTATCAGGCGCTGTCCACCCTGGGAACGACGGATCTAAGGCTGGTAGCGCCGCAAGCGTTGCTGCCGGCTGAAGCGGAATTTCGCGGCGCGCTGCGCTTCACCCATATCGATGACGGCATTGCCGGGGCCGATGTGGTGATGATGCTGCGGATTCAAAAAGAACGCATGGTGCAAAGCGCCTCGCTCGACGACGCCGCGTATTTCCGCGATTTTGGTTTGGATGCCAAGCGATTGAAATTGGCCGCCCCCAGCGTGCTTGTCATGCATCCCGGGCCGATGAACCGCGGCGTCGAGATCGCATCGGACGTCGCCGACGGGCCGCGTTCGGTGATTCGCGAACAAGTGAATAACGGGGTAGCAGTCCGAATGGCGGTGCTGGCGTCGATTGCCGCAACCCTCACGAGGCATCGCAGGCCTTTGTAAGCCGCATCAACGCCTGCCCCATCCGGATACGGCGTCCCTCCCGGATGTCGTCGCCAAGGCGAGCGCCCCGCGGCGCAAACACAATAATGGTAGAACCGTGTTCGAACCAGCCCATTTCTTCTCCCCTTTGAAGCACTGCATCGCACGGGATGATATTGGGCCCGTGATAACGGAGATGCAGCGGCACGTCGAGAAATTTGAAACGCATGCTCGCGACCAATATCGCCGCCACGGGGACGAGCGTCACCATAGCGCCGTTCTCCGGTAGTCGGCAGCGAATGACCGCCCGTTCGTTCTTGCAGAACAATCTCTCGATCCGTTTCAGGGCAATCGGGTTCACGTTCCAAGTGTCGCCCGAGATGTAGTTGACTTGTTCCACCCGGCAATCGGCGGGCGCATGGAAGCGATGATACATGCCCGAAGTCAGGCGCAGCGTCGCGTACTCGCCGTCCTCGTAGTAACGCACGAGGTCCGCATCGCCCAGCAGATCCAGAAGCGGGTAAGGGAAGTCCTTCGCCTGCAGCACCGTCCCCCGGCCCACCCGCCCGCAAGCGCCGATGATCGCGTCGCAGGGGCTCACCACTATGCGAGGGTCCGGATCGATGGGCCGCGCCCCCGCCTTGAGTTCGCGCGTAAAGCAATCATGCACGCTTTTGAAACGCGTCTTTTTCGCTTCGCTCAAATCGAGATCCGAGAACAGCTTCCACAGCGCGATGGACGTGTCGCGGACCAAGGGCTGCTCGATGCGGCTCAACCACCCCATGAAGTGGGTCAAAAAACTGCGCGGAATGCGGTTGGAGAGCAGGAAGTTGATGTCCTCCTGCTGAACGACGCGGGCGATGAGAGATTTTACATTCATCTCAATGTCATTCAGCTGCAATACAGTTCGCCGCCTGAGCAGCCCGGAGGAGACGGCGATTAGAACCACTATGTACGTATTGGGCGTCTGCGCTTTCGCCATCGTGCTGCGCAAATTGCAAATGAGACTGCAGCTCTCGCGCGCGAAGCATCGCTCGTTGGCGGGGCACTCGCGAATGGCTCGGCGCTTTGCGTCGCTGGTACCCTTCTATGAATACGACGAATCGCGCTTCTTCCGCGCCGATGCTGCACCTGAGGAAGTTGCCGCGATGCGGCGGACCGGCTTCATGCGATTGGCGGCCCTCTTTGCCGAGCGGTTCAAGCGAACCTCTGATCTGACCGCTGAAATCATCGATAGCGTCTCCGATCTGGAGTTCACTTCTCGATATCGGGTGCCGTTTCAGTTCAGCCGCTTCGTGCGGCAGCACTTCAAGTCGGGTGCTTTTGTTGAATCCTCGTCCGGGGTGACCGTCTGCGATCTCGACGGCAATCAACTGTACGATTTGACCGGCTCTTATGGGGTAAACGTCTTCGGGTACGACTTCTACAAGGAGTGCATCGAGCGCGGCGCCGAGCGGGTCCGCGACCTGGGGCCCGTGCTGGGCGCCTATCATCCGGTGGTCGCCTACAACGTGCGGCGCCTGCTGGAGATTTCCGGCCTGGAGGAGATTTCCTTTCACATGTCGGGCACGGAAGCCGTCATGCAGGCCGTTCGGCTCGCACGCTATCACACGGGACGCAACCGTTTGGTCCGCTTCTGCGGCGCGTACCACGGATGGTGGGGCGATGTGCAGCCCGGGGTTGGCAATCCGCTGGCGGCGCGTGAAACCTATACCTTGAAGGATATGGACGGGGCGGCCCTGCGCGTGCTGCGCAATCGCCGAGACATCGCCTGCGTGCTGGTCAATCCGCTGCAGGCTCTGCATCCGAACACCAGCGCCCCCGGTGACTCCACCCTCATCGACAGCGGGCGCAAGGCGCATTTCGACCGCGCCGGCTACACCGCGTGGCTCCGGCGGTTGCGCGAGATCTGCAGCGCGCGCGGGATCGTGCTGATTTTCGACGAAGTCTTCGTTGGATTCCGGCTTGGCCCGGGCGGAGCGCAAGAGTACTTCGGCGTCCGTGCCGACATGGTCACTTACGGCAAAACGGTCGCCGGGGGGCTCCCCGTCGGGGTTCTTTGCGGGCGGCGCCGGTTCATGCGGCGGTTTCGCGAGGACCGGCCGGCCGACATCTGCTTTGCCCGCGGCACGTTCAATTCGCACCCTTACGTCATGGGTGCGATGCATGAATTTCTGCTGCGCCTCGATGCCTCCGAGGTACGCGGGATGTATCGCGGCCTCGACGTCGTTTGGAACACCCGTGCGCAGGCGCTGAACGACCGATTGATTGCGGCAGACCTGCCGGTGCGTATCGCCAGCCTGTCCTCGATTTGGCTGGTTCATTACGCGGCGCCATCGCGATACAACTGGATGTTCCAATATTATTTGCGCGCCGCGGGGCTATCCTTGAGTTGGGTCGGCACGGGCCGCCTCATCTTCAGCTTGAACTACACGGACGCAGACTTCGCCGAGGTCGCCGACAGAATGATGTCTGCGGCCCGGGACATGAAGCGCGAGGGCTGGTGGTGGCACGATGCGGAGCTCACCGACAAATCCATCAGACGCCGCGTATTAGCCGAAATGATTCATGCCAGATGGGTGGGGCCGGCGGCCGCTTCGGCCATGGGATCGATCAGCTCGCCGCGCATCAAGTAGAAGGGCGCTTTGTAATAGGTCTTCACGTCGTTAAAGGGGTCGGTGACGATCTTGGTCAGCCACACAAGTCCGGTGTGCACATCCTTCAAGAAGAACAGATGCACGGTGCGGAACAACAGCGCGCCGATGCCGACCATGAGCCAAATCTCACCCACGCGACGCAGGAATTCCCGGGCGCCGGCGGCGGGGTGAAACAACCCGAAGAAGGTCGGATCCAGCCATAGCAGCGCCGGCGACAGCGCCCATATGGCGTGCAGAATCACCTTGCGCTTGAGGTTGTACCCCACCTTGATTCGTTCCTTGTGCTCGTGCGTCGCATGGTTGACGGCGTCATAGCCCTTCGGCTCGAAAAAGAAGTGTCCGGATTGACGGCTGACCATCGACACCAGCCAGCCGATCAACGCGGATTTTGCGGGGTCCGCAAAGGCCGTTATGTAGGCAACAATGAAGCTCAGCGCGCTCAGCAAATGCAGAGACTGATTGATTCGGCTGTGATGGTAGTAACGATGATCATCCCATCGCTGGGTCCGCAGTTCCGCCAAAAAGCTTCGCATGGTGGTTCCATTCCTTAAGATTGCAACAGAGGTCGGCCATGAAGCAAATATAGGAATTGCGTTACAAGCCGATTACAAGAGCCGGCGGGCGGACGGTGAACCGCATCGGCGTTCATCGTATCGTCATCCCATGATGCGAATCTGGTTCCGGCATGAGAATCATGATCGTCACTGACGCGTGGTTTCCGCAAACCAACGGCGTGGTCAGCACTTTGGCGCAGACTGCGGCGTGGCTGGGCCGTTTCGGCCATGAAGTCAGGATGATCACGCCGCGCGATTTTCACAGCGTCGCCTGCCCGACATACCCGGAAATCCGCCTCTCGATCCTGCCCTACAGGAAAGTGAAACGCCGCATCCTTGAGTTCTCGCCTCAGGCCCTGCACATCGCGACCGAGGGACCTCTGGGCTTGGGCGCAAGGCGTTTTTGCCTCGACGCAGGGATGCGCTTTACGACTTCCTATCACACGCAGTTTCCCCAATACCTGCGGGCGCGCTTCCCCGTACCCCTCAAGCTCTCCTATGGGGCGTTGCGCCGATTCCACGGCGCGGCCGTGCGATGTATGGTGAGCACTGCGTCGGTGTGCCGCGATCTTGCGTCGCACGGCTTTGAGAACCTCGCGACGTGGCGCCGCGGCGTGGATACCGAGACCTTCAGGCCCTATCCGAAGGGTTACCTGACGCTGCCCCGCCCGATCGCCGCCTATGTCGGTCGGGTGGCCGTCGAGAAGAACATCGACGCATTCTTGAAGATGGCCTGGACGGGGAGCAAGGTGATCATCGGCGACGGCCCGGAGCGGGCGCGGCTCGAGAAGCAATATCCTGGCGCCACTTTCATCGGCTACCGTTTCGGTCAGGATCTCGCGATGAATTTGGCAGCGGCCGACATCATGGTGTTTCCGAGCCGGACCGATACTTTCGGTCTCGTCAATCTCGAGGCAATGGCCTGCGGCATACCGGTGGCGGCTTATCCCGTCACCGGACCGATCGACGTCGTCGAAGACGGGGTAACCGGAGCTCTCGACCCCGATCTCGCGGCCGCCGCGCGGCGTGCACTCGACATCGATCCCAACGCGTGCCGGGCGCATGCCTTGAAATCCGGCTGGGACGTTTGCAGCCGGCAATTCGAGAACAATCTGGAGAGCTGCGAGGCGCTTGCTCAGCCAAAGTTTATTTTGGCTTCAAGATTGGTGCGCGAATCCGCGCTCGACAACGCTTCCTCGAGTTCTATTCGCCCTTCGCGCACCAGATTGTAAAGCGAACTGTCGAAGCTCAGCATGCCGCGTTCCGTGCCGGTGCGGATCGCCTCTTTCACGCCGATCACATCGCCCTTCTTGATGAGTTCCGACATGTACGGAGTGTTGACCATCACCTCGGAGGCCGCCACCCGCGTGCCTGTCTTCGCGGAGACCAAACGCTGCGAGAGAATGGCGCGCAGGTATTGCGACAGATCCAGGAATATCTGGTTGTGCTGGTCGCGCGGAAACATGTTGATGATGCGGTCGAGGGTTTCCGCGCAATTGTTCGCGTGCAAGGTGGCGATGCATAAATGCCCCGTGCCGGCGAGCGCGATGGCCGCTTCCATGGTTTCGCGGTCGCGGATCTCGCCGACCAGGATCACATCGGGAGCGGCGCGCACGGCGCTGCGGAGCGCCCGGGCAAATGACTTGGTATCCAGGCCCACTTCGCGCTGGTTGACGATGGACTTCTTGTTGGAATGCAAGAACTCGATCGGATCCTCGATGGTCAGGATATGATCCGATGAGGTCTCATTGCGGTAATTGATCATTGCGGCGAGCGTGGTGGATTTGCCGGCGCCGGCCGCTCCGACCATGAGAATCATCCCGCGCTTCAGCATCACCAGATCTTTCAGCACGTCCGGCATGCCAAGATCCTCGAGCCTGGGCATTTCGGCGGTGATGTAGCGCAGAACCATTGCGGGATAGCCCCGCTGATAGAAGACGTTGACCCGGAAGCGTCCGAGCCCCGACTCAGAGATCGCGAAATCGATTTCCAACTCCTCGTTGAAATGCTCGATCTGGTCCTGCGTCATCAATCCGAGCGCCGCCTGGCGCACGGTCTCCGGGCTCAAGACCTGCTTGTTCACCGGAAAGATCTTGCCCTCGATTTTGATTTTGACGGGCGCGTTGCAGGTAAAAAACAGGTCAGACGCCTTGCGCTCGACCATGAGCTTGAACAACGGCTTGGTGTTCATCACCTGTGCCGGAACGTCGGGGGCCGCGGACATGTTCTAGAACACCTGTCCTTCTTCTTCTTCGACGATCTGCAGCGATTGACCGCCCTCTTCCGGATTTTTCATCTCTCGCTTGCTCTCGAGTTTCACGCGCAAACGCAGCTCGTTCTTCGAATCCGCATTGCGCAGCGCGTCTTCGTAGGAGATTAAACCTGCTTCGTACAGCTCGAACAGCGCTTGGTCGAAAGTCTTCATCCCAAGGCGGTTCGAGCGCGACATCACTTCCTTGATTTTCGAGACTTCGCCCTTGAAGATCAAATCCGAGATCAAAGGAGAGGCTAGCATGATTTCCATCGCCGCGATGCGGCCGGATCCGGCTTCTCGGGGTATCAAGCGTTGCGAGATGAGCGCGCGAATGTTCAAGCTGAGATCCATGAGCAGCTGCTCACGCCGTTCTTCTGGAAAGAAATTGATGATGCGGTCGATCGCCTGGTTCGAGCTGTTGGCGTGCAGGGTGGCCAACACCAAATGGCCGGTCTCGGCGAATTGGATGCCGTATTCCATGGTCTCGCGGTCGCGAATTTCTCCGATAAGAATCACATCGGGAGCTTGGCGCAGCGTGTTCTTGAGAGCCAAATGCCAGCTCTCGCAATCGACTCCGACTTCACGGTGCGTGACCACGCAGCCCTTGTGCGCGTGCACGTATTCGACCGGGTCCTCGATGGTGACGATGTGGCCGCGGGTCTTTTCGTTCCGGTAGCCGACCATCGCTGCGAGCGAGGTGGACTTACCGGAGCCGGTCCCGCCCACTAGAATAACGAAGCCGCGCTTGGAGAGCACGACCTCCTTCAATATCGGCGGTAATTCGAGTTCCTCGAACGTCGGGATCTTGGCGTTGATGGTACGCAGCACCGCGCCTGTAAAGCCCTGCTGCACGAACGCGCTGACGCGAAAACGGCCGATCCCGGGAGGTGCAATCGCGAAATTGCATTCCTTGGTCGAATCGAATTCTTTGGTTTGCCGGTCATTCATGATGGCGCGCACCAGCCCGGCGCTCTGCTCAGGACTCAACGATCGGTCGGACTGGGGCCTGATTTCGCCGTCCACCTTGATCGCGGGCGGAAAGCCGGCGGTAATGAACAAATCGGAGCCTTTCTTCTCGACCATTCGCCGGAGAAGGTCTTGCATCAGGCGTATTGCTTGTTCGCGTTCCATTAGATGCTGTCCTTGTTCTGCGCCTTGTACTTCGCCTCTTCGCGGCTCACCACGCCCTTTTGCACCAATTCCTGCAGACATTGATCAAGGGTCTGCATACCCTGACTCTGCCCGGTCTGAATTGCCGAATACATCTGCGCGATTTTGCCTTCCCGGATCAAATTTCGGATAGCGGGGGTGCCGATCATGATTTCGTGCGCCGCAATACGGCCTCCGCCGACCCGCTTCATCAAGGTTTGCGATATGACGGCCCGCAGACTCTCGGACATCATGGCGCGCACCATTTCCTTTTCCGCGGCCGGGAACACGTCCACGATGCGATCGATGGTTTTTGCAGCCGAACTCGTATGTAAGGTGCCGAACACCAAATGTCCGGTTTCCGCCGCGGTCAATGCCAGGCGAATGGTCTCCAAGTCGCGCATTTCGCCTACCAGCACGACATCCGGATCTTCGCGCAGCGCCGAGCGCAGCGCCTCGCTGAAACCCAGGGTATCGCGATGCACTTCGCGTTGGTTGACCAGGCAGCGCTTGCTCTCATGCACGAACTCTATCGGGTCTTCGATCGTGATAATGTGGTCCGGCCGGTTGTCATTGCAATGATTGACCATGCCGGCAAGCGTCGTCGACTTGCCTGAGCCGGTAGGCCCGGTGACCAGCACGAGACCGCGGGGAAGCATGCAGAGATCTTTGAATGTCTTGGGCGCGTTCAATTCATCGAGAGACAGGATCGTGGACGGAATATTGCGGAAAACCGCCCCGGCACCGCGATTTTGGTTGAATGCGTTGACCCGGAAGCGCGCAAGCTTGGGTATTTCAAACGAAAAGTCCGTCTCGAAGAACTCTTCGAAGGCCTTGCGCTGCTTGTCGTTCATGATGTCGTACACCATGCTGTGCACTTCCTTGTGCACCAGGGCGGGCATGTTGACGCGCTTCATGTCTCCGTCCACGCGGATCATCGGCGGGACACCCGCAGACAGATGCAGGTCCGACGCGTTGTTCTTCACCGCAAAAGCGAGAAGCTGCGCGATATCAACCGCCATTTACGGCTCCTAATTCGGCTGGTTTAAGCCACTAGCAGTATATAAGAGGGTGTCGTCACCCAATATGTTAATTGGTCCGCAGAATTCGACGCTTCATGTGAACCACGTCCGGTCTCGGATACGTCAGGCGGCCCAGGCCGCCGGACGAGACCCGGCCGAGATCACCTTGGTCGCCGTCACCAAGCAGCAGACTGCCGAAACCATACGGGTGGCCGCCACGGCGGGCGTCACGGATTTCGGCGAAAGCTACGTTCAAGAGGCCTTGCCCAAGCTCGCGGAGCTGGCGGACCTTGCGCTCCGTTGGCACTTTATCGGCGGCATTCAATCGAATAAGACCCGTGTGATCGCCGAACGCTTCGACTGGGTGCACAGCATCGATCGACTGAGCATCGCCCATCGCCTGTCGGAACAACGTCCCTTCCATGGGCCGCCGCTGAATCTCTGCATCCAGGTGGAGCTGGTGCCGGAACCAAATAAGGGCGGCGTCGAGCCGGCACAGGTCGCTCAACTCGCGGCGGCAGCCGCAGAGCTGCCAAGGGTGCGCTTGCGCGGGCTGATGTGCGTACCACCCCCGCAATCGGACGCCGCCGCCGAACGAGCGCTGTTCAAACGGCTTCGTACGCTGCTGGAAGATCTGAACGCAAGCGGCCACGCGCTCGATACACTGTCGATGGGGATGAGCGGCGACTTCGAAGCCGCCATTGCCGAAGGCGCGACGCTGGTCCGCATAGGAACGGCGTTGTTCGGGAGCCGCATCACCACCGGTAGGGGCACAGAGGAACTTACATGAATAATATAAGGAGGCTGGCGTTCATAGGCGGCGGCAACATGGCCGCAGCGTTGATCGGCGGACTGATCAAACGCGGCTTGCCAAGCGAGCGGGTGGTCGTCGCCGACCCGAGCCACGAACAATTGCAACGCCTGGTCCGTGATTACGCCGTCAAGACCGCCGTGGACAACGCGAGCGCGGTCAGGGGCGCCGAAGTGGTCGTACTCGCCGTCAAGCCGCAGCAGATGCGTGCCGTGGCTCTTGGGCTCGCGCCGCATCTGTCCGAAACTCAACCGTTGCTGATATCGGTCGCGGCCGGCATTCCCCATGCAGCCCTCGCGCGCTGGTTCGGGCCGCGGATCCCGGTGATAAGGACCATGCCGAATCGACCCGCCCTCAATGGTTTTGGCGCCACCGGCTTGTTCGCGCCGGCGAGCGTGGGCGCGGCGAACCGGGCATTGGCTGAAATGATCATGGCTGCCGTCAGCGCCACCGTGTGGGTGGAACACGAATCGCAGATGGATACCGTTACCGCCCTTTCCGGCAGCGGCCCCGCGTATTTTTTCCTGTTCATGGAAGCCCTCGAGGCTGCCGCCCACGAACGCGGTCTGCCCAACGAGGTGGCCCATCAATTGACGTTGGAAACGGCGTTTGGAGCCGCGCAAATGGCGCGCGAATCAAGGGAGTCGCTCGCCACCCTGCGCGAACAGGTCACATCGAAGGGGGGAACGACTGCAGCGGCCCTCGAGGTTCTCGATGCCGCGGGCCTTCGTGCTATCGTCGCCCATGCGGTGGCGGCAGCCGACCGCCGCTCAGCCGAGCTCGCCGCCGAGTTCGGCGCCCCCTAGCCAGTAGGAGTTACCGCTTCATCCGCCATGGACGCGCTTAGATATATCGTCGATACGCTGCTCTGGCTGCTGACGCTCGCCTTCCTGCTGCGTCTACTGTTCCAATTGGTGCGGGCCAACTTTCGAGATCCGATGGCGGATGCCATCGTGCGCGTGACCAATTGGCTGATACTGCCTCTGAGGAAGGTTTTGCCTCCAATCGGCAAGGTCGACACCGCAACCGTCGTCGCAGTGGTCGTCGTCGCATCGATTCGCACGTTCGCGGCGCTGGCTCTGGCCGGCCAAGGCGTCGGCGACGTAATTCAGTTCTTGCGCATCACCATCGTCAACTTGGCCGATCTCGTGTTGCGAGTCTACCTCTTCGCCCTTCTCCTTTATTGGCTCACGAGCTTCGTGTCGCCCGGCGGGTATGCGCCCGGGGTGCGCTTGCTCTCGCAGCTCTGCGAACCGATCTTAAAGCCTGTGCGCCGGATCATTCCGCCGATCGGTCAGATAGATTTCTCGGTGCTCTGGGTTTCCATCGTGATCGGCGCCTTGCTTGTGCTGCTGCGTTGAACATCGTCTCCTACATCGCTGAAATCACAGTGAACGAGGCGGCTCGCCGAACGCGTCGCCGCAGCTCGAGTCGAGCGGAAGCCTGAAAAACCAGCATGTTCCGCGCGGCGCGCAAAAATCTTTTTTCTCGTTTGCGCTAAACATCGGCTTTTTTCTATGTTATTTTCGGCGCCGAGTCGAAATTGCGGGCATTCCCATGCCCGCGCCCGCAAAACCCAGCAGGAGATTTAATATGGCGAAAAAGAATGCAGCACCGACCAAGTCTGAGATTCTCGCTAGCATTTCAAAGGAAACAGAGCTCTCGAAGAAGCAGGTCGGAGCCGTGTTTGACTCGCTTTCCGCCTCGATCAAGAAGAGTCTTCGCAGTCACGGCCTGTTTACGATGCCTGGACTTTTGAAGATGAAAGTCGTGAAGAAACCGGCCACGAAGGCGCGTGAGGGTGTCAATCCTTTCAACGGCGAAAAAATGACGTTCAAAGCGAAACCGGCGAGCAAAAAAGTGCGCATAGCCGCGCTGAAGAATCTCAAGGAATTCGTGAACTGATCTTTGATTGCGATCGGGGCGGCTGTGCTCAGCCGCTCCGGATCGCATCGATGACGGCGTCTCGCAGATCGTGCAGGCGGCCGTGGAAGAAGTGGCCTACCCCGGGCAAGACGACCAGCCGTGGCTTGGGATCGAGCGAATTCACCCATCCGATGACCGCCGACGCACTTACCACCTCGTCCGCATCCCCCTGGACAACCAGCCATGGGCATCGCGGCACGGCCACCTTCCAGTCAAAACCTTGAATGGCGGGCGCAATGGTGATCAAGTGCCGCGGCACATGCCCTTGCGCTGAACGCCGTTGCGCCAGACGCAACGCGACGTAGGCGCCGAACGAGAATCCCGCAACGACCAAGCTTCGACCGGGCCAGCGCTCCTCGCCCCACCGGGCAACAGCGTCCGCATCGTCAAGTTCGCCGATGCCTTGGTCGAATACGCCGGCACTTGCGCCCACTCCGCGAAAATTGAACCGTAGGGTCGGCATGCCGGTTGCTTGCAGCGCTCGTGCCGCCGTAGTCACGACTTTATTGTCCATGGTGCCGCCGTAGAGGGGATGCGGATGGCACACCAGAGCGTAGCTCGAGCCCGCGATGCCCGGATCCTCGACGATCAGCTCCAGCGCTCCTGCTTGCCCCTCTATGGCAAGACGCTCGAGCGCCGAACTCATTCGATCGCGACGAGATCGATATCGAATACCAGGGTCGCGCCCGGCGGTATGACGCCGCCGGCTCCGCTGTCGCCGTAGGCGAGATCCGCGGGAATGATCAGCCTGCGGCTCTCGCCGACCTTCATGCCGACGACGCCTTGATCCCAACCCTTTATGACCTGTCCGGTGCCGACGGGGAATCGAAACGGCTGTCCGCCGTTGCGCGAGCTGTCGAACTGCTTGCCCTTGTTGTCCCTCGCGGACGCCTCATACAGCCATCCGGTGTAATGCACGACGGCAATCTTGCCGGCGGCTATCCCCTCGCCTGTACCGGCCTTGAGTTCCACGGATTTCATCGTGCTCACTCCGCTCGTAGGTACCGCGCCAGGCTGGCCGCCGCACGCGGCGATCAAACCGACCAGGACAACCACACCGATTTTTCGCAGGGGGGCATTGCTCGCCATAGCCGCCATCTTAATGGATTTTATCCTGGCGATGGAGCCGCGCGGGGGACGATTATCGGCTGCGTTGGAATTGCGATTCGCGAAATTTCAGTGCGGCGGCCAGACAAAGCACGATCGACGCGGTTGCGATCAACGAGGCTTCGGCGCCTGCCGCGAGCGCGGCGCCGATGGCGCCGATCCCCAGAACGCCGGCCGCGGCCAGGCCGATTTCGGCTGCGACACCCAGGAAGGACAACCGCAATGCGCCGATGACGTCATCGATTTCGTCGACCACTTGCAGCATCCATTCCATAGGTCTCGAGTCTAGGTGAGCGACTGCGCTTGCACCGTGAGTGGAATCACACCCTTGCCAGGGTGCCTAGGGCTGCGTAGGCTTAAGCCCTACATGCAGCGAATTCTCGTCCTGAATCCGAAGGGTGGTTCGGGAAAAACGACGATAGCCACGAATCTCGCCAGTTATTTTGCGAGCCTGGGTGATCGTCCGCTGTTGTCGGATAACGACCCCCAGGGCTCAAGCGCCCGCTGGTTGAAGAAGCGCAAGCCCGAGCAGGCATTCATCCACGGAATCGCGGCTTGCGAACGCAACTCCCGTATGACGCGAGCCTGGCAGATGCGTATTCCGCAGGACGCGGGACATGTCGTGGTCGATACCCCGGCCGCGGTTCCGGCGCAGGATATGCCGGAGATGACCAGGAGCGCCGACGCCATCATTGTGCCCGTCCTGCCTTCCGATATCGATATCCACGCGTTCTCGAAGTGTATCGCCGATCTGCTCCTGATCGCCAAGGTGCGGCGCGACGAAAATCGAATCGGCGTGGTCGCCAATCGTGTAAGGCGCAATACCGTGATCTACCAGTCGCTAATGCGCTTTCTGGAGACCTTGCGGATTCCGGTTATTGCAACGCTGCGCGACTCGCAGAATTATGTTCGCGCCGCCGAGCAAGGTTTAGGGTTGCACGAAATGAAGCCCTACGCGGTTGAACAGGATCTGGCGGATTGGCAGCCCATGTTGGCGTGGCTCAAGGCCAAGGAAGGCGTTTGGCGTGAAACCGCCTGAGAGGTGGTTGCGGCGCGCAGCCCGCGTTATTTTTTCTCGTCCCAGGAACCGCGAATTTTTTCCGCCCAGTTCTTGTAGCTGTGAAAATTGTAGAGGTTATTGGTTATCGCCGAGTGGCGCCCGCCCGTCTTGTAGAGATCTCGCGGAGCGACAGCGCCCGGCTTCAGAACGCCCGGCTTGAGAACGCCCGGCTCTGCGCGGGGAGTGCGGCGGTCCACTCCGCTGTATCGAGATTGATTCTTGAAATCACTCATCGCTTGTGCCTCTGACCATGTAGGGACAGTAAGTGTCGGGCACCTCCAAGGGCAGGAACTGTGTCACAGGGAACTCCGCACTGTCGCGGGCCGGCGACATCATTGGGATGCGCATCTCACCGCCCGTCGCGGTAAGTTAAATGGCCTCAAAATATCGGGACGTTACCAAGCATCGAAAAGCGGCTTCAGTTCTTCGAGCGAGGACTCCAGGGCCGCCGGCAACAACGTCGTATAGGCGTCGAGAAGAGCCATCGCGTTGCGCGCGGGATCGGTGTGCGTAGCCGCGCCGAGGCGGCGCGACATGTCGCGGTTTACGACATGCAGATTTTCATAGAGCGCCTCGAGGGCCCCAAAACCTTCTGCGGGGCTTTCGCCTGCCAGCTCGCGTGCCAGCAGAAACATGCTGATGCTCCGATATACCGTTTCGGCTTCGCTGGCAAACGGCAGATGAAAGCGCGCCATCGGGCGAAAGCGGTCGGTCCAAGGACAGCCCGCGGTCGCCATGATCAACCCAAGCACGGAACTCATCGCCTGTTGTGCCGTGGTTTCGGTGTATACGGTGCGCTCAGCCTGCGTGACGGTTACCCCGACTGTGTCGAAAGAAACCAAGGCCTTTAGCGGTTCGACGGCTGATGCCATCTGCAGTGCGGCGGGACAATGCGGATGTTCGAGGGCGGTGAGCGGACAATTCGCGCATTGATTGAACTGCAAGGCCGTCCAAAACGGCGGTGCTTCCGGCGCCGCGTTGGTCAGTCGAAAATCCGTGGCGGCGAAGGTGAATTCCAGCGACTTCTGTGATCCATCCGGCAAGTCGAATCGGTAGCGGATTCGCCGCGGATCGCTCATGCCACAAGCCGATAGCAAGGCGTATATTCGGTGCCGGTGCATTTCATCCGGCCCTGCGCGACGAATGAACGCAGCAGGCGATCGAGAGGCTCCATGATCACCGGCTCGCCGGCGAGTTCGAAGGGGCCGAATTGTTCGATCGCGTTGATGCCGTACTCTTTGATGTTTCCCGCCACGATTCCGGAGAATGCGCGCCGCAAATTGGCAGCGCGTTCGTGGATCGGCTGATCGCGCGACAGGCGCAACCCCCGCATCGAGACATGCGAGACCTCGAAGGGCAGCTGGAACTCCAGGGGAATCTTCAGCAGCCAGTTGAAGCCGTACGAATCGCTTGCCTGCCGGCGGAAGTCGCGAACTTGGGCCAAACCCTGCACCATTGCCCGCGCGACGCCTGCGGGATCATCGATGATCATTTGGTAGCGGGACTGCGCCGCCGACCCCAAGGTTGCCCCGATGAAGCGGTGGATCTGCTCGAAATACTCGGCGCTGTCGGCCGGTCCCGTGAAAACCACCGGAAACGGCAAATCACCATTTGCCGGATCGAGCAAAATACCGAGCAAATACAGGATTTCTTCGGCAGTTCCCGCGCCGCCCGGAAAAATGACGATGCCGTGGCCGAGTCGAACGAACGCCTCCAAGCGTTTTTCGATGTCCGGCATGATCACTAAGTGGCTGACGATCGGGTTGGGCGGTTCGGCCGCAATGATGCCGGGTTCGGTTATCCCGAGGTATCGCCCGTCGACAATGCGCTGCTTCGAGTGCCCGATGGTCGCTCCTTTCATCGGGCCCTTCATGGCGCCGGGACCGCACCCCGTGCAGACGTCCAAGCTGCGAAGCCCCAGTTCATAGCCCACCTTTTTGGTGTAGTCGTATTCGATTCGCCGGATCGAATGGCCGCCCCAGCAGACCACGAGATTCGGCCGCATCTGCAATTCGAGAACCCGCGCATTGCGCAAAATGTGGAACACGGCGTTGGTGATGCTCGCCGTGGAAGTGAGGTCGAATCGGCCGCTTTCCATGATCTCGTTCGAAATGAACACGACGTCGCGCAGCACCGCGAACAAATGATCCTTCAATCCCCTGATCATCACCCCGTCCACGAAAGCTGCCGCCGGCGCGTTCTTGATCTCGAGCTTGATGCCGTAAGCCTGACGCACGATCCGCAGGTCGAAGTCCCGGTATTTCTCGAAGATCAGCCGCGTATCGTCGATATCGCTGCCCGAATTGAGCACGGCGAGCGCGCATTTGCGAAACAGGGGGTATAGGCCGCCCTGCCCGGAATCGAGCAATTTCGCTATCTCCTGCTGCGAGAGGTGTTCGAGGCTGCCTTTGGGCGCCACCCGTGCATCGACCAAGTCAGACGATAGAATCGTGGTTTCCACGGCACACCTGTCAGGGATAGATATCGATCGGAATATTGTCTTGGGTGCGCATCCACACTTCGACCATATCGGAATTGGACAGGGCGATGCATCCATCGGTCCAGTCGTTCGACTGGTAATACGAAGCCGGATGCTTGGGCGTATTCGGAAAGCCGTGAATCATGATCGAGCCCCCGGGAGCCCATCGATTCTTGCGAGCGCGAATTTCGTCTTCCTTGTTGGGATAGGACACCTGGATGGCGAGGAAGAAGTCACTCCGGGTATTGCGCCGGGTTAGGAAATAACGCCCCTCGGGTGTCCGAAAATCGTGCTCGCGTTCCTTCTGTCCGGACGGACTCAAGCCTAGCTTGACCTTATACTCGCCGAGCAGCCGGCTCCCGCTGTACAGAGAGAGTTTGTGCTCCGCCTTGTGCACGACGACCCGGTCGGCGGATGCGATATCTTCGGCCGAGGCACGCTGCATTGGGGCCGCCAGGCAAATTGCCAACGATGCCGGCGCCCACAGGCACGTCGTCAGCCTGCCTCCGATTCTATTGATCATGAGAAAATTATACCGTGTAGTCGGTACGGCATAATCGGCTCTAGCTCACGTCCCGGTATACTGAGACACATGCGCATACCATTGATTTCGGCCATTTTGCTCGTCTCCTTGGCCGCCGGCTGCGCGAGCCAGTCCTCCACCAAACCGGTGGAGATCCTCGACCAGCGCACAGGTATGACTGTGGCTGCCCTCAAGGAGCCGATCGAGTTCGTGCCGGGCGCCCAAACCGCGGCAATCATCTCTCGCAAGCGCTCGAGCTTCGCCTACGTGGGTCCCGTCGAATGGAACCGCAGCGGCGCCTTGAGCTATGGATTGTGGGTGCACATCGTTCCCGGAATCGACCCACAACCCGGCGACATCCATGCGGCAGCCGCCCTCACCCTGCGCCTCCAGGACGGGACATTGGACCTATCGCTCATCGAGGCGCCAAAACTTGGCGTGGATCCATACCGGCAGGTGGTTTCCTGGGGCCAAACTGCGTACTTCGGGCTTACTCCGGAAGCGCTGCGACGTATGGCGGCGAGTCCGACGCTCCAACTCGATGTCCGCGCGGCCGACGGATCCATCATGAGTTTCTCTCCCACACAGGCTCCCAGCTCCATTCTCACCCGGTACGTGCAGAGCCGCAGCATTACTGGCGATTGATTGCGACCACGCGAGGCAATGTAATCGAGGTCCCGGGGCGCACCTCGGCGAAGTCCACATCGGGATTATATTGAGCTACCAGCCAGATAGGCAGATCGGCATGTTGTTGTGCGATCACCCACAATCTTGATGAATTTACGTATCGGCGGGACCTATCCGCACTTGGAATCGCCGCAATTCAAACACGTATTGCAGCCGTCCATCATCACGACGGCGGCGGTGCTGCACTTCGCGCACAGTTGTGCCCCTTGGGGAAAATGCGACTTTGAAAAGGCGTCGGTTTGCTTGGTGCGCGCCTCGAACTCCGCGCGCTTTTCCTGCACGAGTTTGCGCTGATGCACGTCCAGCTCGGGCTTCTTGAGCAATCCGATCGACTGCAGGTGACGCTCGATCACGTAACCCAGCTCGGCGATGGTCGAGGGCATGAACTTGCCGCCGGGTTGCCAGTACCCACCCTTCGGATCGAATACCGCCTTCAATTCGTCGACCAAAAAAGTGGTATCGCCGCCCTTGCGAAAAACCGCGGAAATGACCCGGGTCAAGGCTACGATCCACTGAAAATGATCGAGATTCTTCGAGTTGATGAATACTTCGAAGGGTCGGCGCTGCTCATGCGGCGTGCCCTCGTTGAGCACGATGTCGTTGATGGTGACGTACATAGCGTGGTCGGAGACCGGTGTTTTGATCTTGTACGTCGAGCCGATCAAAACCTCGGGACGCTCGAGCTTTTCGTGCATCCAAATCACGTTGTCTTGCGCCTTGGGCGGGTCCTTGAGGATTGACGCAGGCGCGTCCTTCGCTTCCGGCTTCTGCACGCGATATTTGGCAATCTTCTTGTCGATTTTGATATGAGCCATGATCAGAATTTCCCGTAATAGCCTTCTTTCAGCGCATCGAACAGATTGGCGGCGGTATGCATTTCCCCGTCGTATTCAATTTCCTGATCGCCCCGCGCCTCGACTTCAGTGCCGTCCTCCAAGGTGAACACGTAAGTGGTGTTCTTGAGATCGTCCTCTTTGACCAAAACACCCTGGAATGCCTCCGGATTGAAGCGGAAGGTCGTACAGCCCTTGAGGCCTTGTTCGAAGGCATACATATAGATTTCTTTGAAGTCTTCGTACTTGTAGCCGGTTGGGACATTCGCCGTCTTGGATATCGACGAGTCCACCCAGAGCTGCGCCGCCGCCTGGATATCGACATGTTCCTTGGGACCGATGTCGTCCGCCGAGATGAAATAATCAGGGAGCTTTTCCGCCGGATTCTGCGAATCCGGCATGGCCCGGGAATTCACGAGTTCGCGATACGCCAGCAGCTCGAATGAGAAAACGTCGACTTTCTCTTTCGATTTCTTGCCTTCGCGGATCACGTTGCGGAAATAATGATGCGCGAATGAAGGTTCGATGCCGTTGGATGCATTGTTCGCGAGCGACAGCGAGATGGTCCCCGTCGGAGCGATCGACGTGTGATGAGTGAAGCGCGCGCCGATCTCGGCGAGTTCATCCACCAATTCAGGCGAAGCCTCGGCGATGCGCTGCATGTAGCGGCTATAGCGCGCGTGCAGCACGCGGCCGGCAATACGTGCGCCGACGCGCCACCCATCCTTGACCATCTCGGGCCGCTTGCGCAGCATCGCCCGCGTGACTATGAACTCTTCGTTCATGATCGGCGCCGGGCCCTTCTCGCGCGCGAGGTCAAGAGCGGCTTCCCAGCCGGCCATGGCCATTTCCCGAGATACGTTCTGGGTAAACGCCACCGATTTCTTCGAGCCGTATTTCATGCACAGCAGCGTGATGGTCGAGCCCAGTCCAAGGAACCCCATGCCGTGGCGGCGTTTGCGCACGATTTCATCGCGTTGCTGCGCCAGGGGCAAGCCATTGATCTCCACTACGTTGTCGAGCATGCGCGTGAACACTTTCACGACTTTGCGGTACGTTTCCCAATCGAATCGTGCATTCTCGGTGAACGGGTCCACGACGAACTTGGTGAGATTGACCGACCCCAAGAGGCACGAGCCGTAGGCGGGCAACGGCTGCTCGCCACAGTTACCTGTCACAATTCCATTAAAGATCAAGTTGTTCTTATCGGGTTGCGTCGTGTCGAATACCGCCTCGCGACCAACATATTCGATGGTAGCTACGGGGCTGAGAAATTCCTCGCGGTGTGCGCTCCCCCGCTCCAGCTTCCGCTCACGGTATTTGTCATTTTTTTCGTCCGTCAAAAATCCGATTTGCTCCATGAAATAGTCGCGCGATTCGGAGCCAATAATCAGTTCGTAATCTGCCTGACAAGCATACAGCCGGCTCCCGCCCTTGCCGTCCGGCAGCAGCCGTTCGCCAGCGGCACGGCGCTTCAGAATTCGACAGAAGATGCCGAAGTTGGCGAGTAGCGTCTGAATGTCCTTCAGCAAGGACTGCTGGCTCGAGGCAAGCCGGATCGTGCAATAAGCGTTTTTGTCATCGCGCTGAACCGTGCCGTCGGCCTGAAATAGCGCGCGCAAATAACCTTTGACGCAGTCCTCACTGCCGCGCCAGACGATTTCCGGAACCCTAAGCTTGGTCTCGGCAGTGAATCCGTACTGCGCCAGCACACGAGCGAGGATCACCGAACGAATGATCATCAGATTGCGTTCAGGGATCGCAACCGCGCCCACCCGGTAGTTCTTCGGCCGCTCGGCGAATCCCGCAATCAAGGAGTTGACGTGGGCAACTACGCTGTCGGCGACAGCGCGGTCGGCCCCCCACAGATTGACGACCGCCGCCTCCTTGCCCTTGCCGCGATTCGTGAAATGACCATCACCCGTAAGCAAGCCTAGCAACTTCCCGAATTCTTCGCTGCCGCAACCCCCGAATTGCCCCTTTCCGGACTGAATCAGCAACTCATCCCCGGGCTTGAGATCCTTGAGCTTGAGCTTGCCGCGGCTCGTGTAGAAATCGTGCCATTCGGTCGCCTTGACCTCATAGCCATCCTGCGTCACAACGCGGTAAACGTCCGCGGACGATGAAGTCATGAAAGCCGGAACGGCCGGCCGCACCGCAACGCCCCTGCCACAGCCTAAGGCCCGGCCATCGACGGTCGCCTGAATGTCGACGCGAGCGTCGTACAGATCGCCGATCCGCACCATACCGAATTGCGTCGCCAGACGGGTATCCGCAGTCACGCAGGGATTGGTGGCGCGAATGTTCTCGGTCCACCAATTGTTGTTCATCTCGTTGACTTTATCGACGAGAATGAAGCCTGGCTCGGCAAAGTCGTAGGTCGAGGACATGATCACATCCCACACGCGGCGCGCCGGCAGGGTCTTGTAGATCTTGCAGGCCACCAGACCTTCCTCGTTCGCAACATAGCCTTCCGTGTATGGCCATTCGCGCCACACGAACTTCGACGCATCGTTGAGATCGGGCCGCTCGGCTGCTGCGCCCGCCTCGAATTCCTGGCGTAAGAGCGGAAACGCCAATTGCCAATCGCCGTCCTTCTTCACGGCCTTCATGAATTCATCGCTGACGAGCAAAGACAAGTTGAATTGCCGCAGCCGTCCGTTCTCGCGCTTGGCGCGAATGAACTCGAGCACATCGGGGTGCCCGATGTCGAACGTTCCCATCTGAGCGCCGCGCCGGCCGCCGGCCGAAGACACGGTAAAACACATCTTGTCGTAGATATCCATGAACGACAAAGGACCGGACGTGTAGGCGCCGGCGCCCGACACGTACGCCCCGCGAGGCCTTAAGGTCGAGAACTCGTACCCGATGCCGCATCCTGCTTTGAGGGTGAGGCCCGCCTCGTGCACCTTGTTCAAAATATCGTCCATCGAATCGCGGATGGTGCCGGATACGGTGCAGTTGATCGTCGATGTGGCGGGCTTGTGTTCGAGCGCGCCGGCATTCGACGTGACGCGGCCGGCGGGAATGGCGCCATGGCGCAGCGCCCACAGAAACGACTCGTACCACTGTTCGCGGCATTCCTCCGCTTCAACGTCGGCGAGCGCACGCGCGACGCGTTTATAAGTATCGTCCATCGTATTGTCGATGGGCGAACCATCTTTCGCGGTCAGCCGATATTTCTTATCCCAGATGTCGAAGGACGCTTCCTGGAATGAAATATCGCCAACGTCTTTGGGCTGTATTTTGACCACCGTATTCATGGGTATTAAAGCCGCTCCCTTATAATTCTCGAGCTGAAGACTCAACACAAATTGCGGCCGTCCCGCGGAAAATAAAGAGTTAGAAACTGAAAAAGGCCGATGGGACTATCGCGAACTGCCGAACACAACATATTGTGTTGCGGACGGAGAGGGTAAGACGCAGCACGGACCAGCGTCAAGACATTTTTCATAGTTTTTTCGATATGCAAATGCCATAAATATCAATTAGTTACAAAAACCTCTCAAGAAATTGGCTGATTACACTTCGCGGGAACGCGGTCAAGTGGAGAAAGCCCTAATCGCAACATCTTGTGTTTGCACACGTTATCCACATTATGTCCCATTGACTTTGAACTGCGTCTCACTTTCATCCGCCCACGCGATGGTTGAAATGCCGCGCCGCGTCCCAACCTCGGTAGCACGCGCGTGGTCTTAAAACTGATTTGTTTAAAACGCATCACTATTTTTCAGGAGTATTTAGCAATGACCGTCATACGTTATGAGCCCTGGCTCCTCAGCCGGCTCCAGAAGGACATCGATCGCTTGTTCGGCGCACCATCGGCGACGGCCGCGGACTCGGGCGCTTGGTCGCCGCCGGTGGACATCCACGAAGAGGCGAACCAATTTGCATTGCACGTGGACTTGCCGGGCGTCGATCCGAAGGCGGTGGAGATCACTGCCGATCAAGGCGTGCTGACCATTCGCGGGCAGCGCGAAGATGCGCGGCGCGAATCGCGCGAAGGCTATCGTCGTGTGGAGCGCATCACCGGGGAATTCCAGCGCCGTTTCACCTTGCCGGATTCGGTCGACACCCAGAACATCAAGGCGAAGTTCGTCAACGGTGTGCTGGAAGTCGCGATTCCAAAATTGGCGCAAGTGCAGCCTCACCGGATCGCCGTGCAAGCCGCCTAAGAGGTCCCGCCGAGCGCAGTCTTCCGTGTAATATCGCTATCGGCTTGCGAGAGGGAGGCCGGACTGCCTAGGTCCGGCCTCGTTTCGTGCGCAGAGAGAGACTTTGATCAATCCGAAGGACAGCGCATGAATCTGCGTCTAAAATTTACGGCAGCAACGCTCGCGGCCGTCATCGCCGGGCCCGCGTTTATCGGCAGCGTGGCGGCGTATGCCGGACCGGCCGCTCCGGTGCTGGATGCCGCCCCGATGCCCTCGCTCTCTCCCATGGTCAAGCGTGTTTCGCCGGCCGTGGTCAACATTGCAACGCGCGGCACGATAAAAGAGGACCCCGGCCAACGAAATCCGCTGCTCGATGATCCGTTTTTCCGCCGCTTCTTCGATGCGCCGCCCAATTCGCGGCCGCGGGAACGGCAATTCCAGAGCGCTGGTTCCGGCGTGATCGTCGATGCCAAGAACGGCTACATCATCACCAATCACCACGTGGTTGAGAACGCCAGCGAAATCACCATCACCTTGCTCGACAATCGAAGTTTTTCCGCCAAGGTCATCGGGAGCGACGAAGGCGCGGATATCGCAGTCTTGCAGGCCAAGCAACCTAATCTGATCGCGATGGCATTGGGCGATTCGGCCCGGCTCGACGTAGGGGACTACGTCGTCGCCATCGGCAACCCTTTCGGCCTGCAGCACACGGTGACCGCCGGCATCGTCAGCGCACTCGGCCGCACGGGCATCAACCCGGACGGCTATGAAGATTTCATTCAGACCGACGCCTCGATCAACCCCGGTAACTCCGGCGGCGCGCTCGTGAACCTGCGCGGCGAGCTGGTCGGGATCAACTCTGCCATCCTGTCGCGCAGCGGCGGCAATATCGGCATCGGCTTCGCAATTCCGGTCAACATGGCGAAGGGCGTCATGGAGCAATTGATCAGGTACGGCCAGGTCAAGCGCGGAGTGCTCGGGGTGAACATTTATAACGTAACCCCGGACATCGCCAAAGAGTTCGGACTCACCGAATCGAGCGGCGCCTTGGTGGCGGGAGTCGCACAGGGATCGGCGGCCGAGCACGCGGGAGTCAAAACCGGCGACATCATCACTTCGATCAACGGCGTCGCCATGAAAGACGCAAGCGAATTGCGCAACACCATCGGTATGCTGCGCGTGGGCGACAAGGTCGACATCGGCCTGCTGCGCGACGGCAAGCCGCGTAAAGTCACTGCTCTGATCGCCGAACGCAGCGATCTCGAGACCGCCAACGCAGTCGAAATCAACAAGGGCTTGGAAGGCGCGGAACTTCACGATGCGCCCGACAGCGGCGGGGTGCTGGTAAAAACCGTGCAGGAAGGCAGCCCGGCGGCTCAAAATGGGCTGCGGGCCAACGACCTGATTGTGGGAGTAGGCCGCACGCCGGTCGCGAACAGCAAGGGCTTCAAAGAAGCGGCGAAGAATGCCAATGTCCTGGTCCTCAATGTACGGCGCGGCTCCAGCGTGCAACTGATTCAAATACGCTGATCCGATGCGCACACAATCCATAGCCGTTCTGGGCGGCACGGGATTTCTCGGGACTCGTCTCGTCGCGCGGCTGGTCAAAAGCGGCCGCCGGGTCACCGTGCTGTCGCGCGACCGCGAACAACACAAGCATTTGCTGGTTCTGCCAGGGCTCACCTTGGAAAACTGCGACGTCTACGAACCGGCGCGGCTCAGCGAATACCTCCGCGGCAAGGACGTCGTCATCAATCTCATAGGTATCCTCAATGAACGCGGATTCGGCGGCGCTGGGTTCCGGCGGGCGCATACCGAGGTCACGAAGAGCGTACTGCAGGCTGCCCGGTCGGCGGGCGTCGCAAAACTCCTTCAAGTTACGGCGCTGAGTGCCGCCGTCGACGCACCGAGCTACTATCTGCGCTCAAAAGGCGAGGCGGAACAACTGATCCGCGAATCGGGCGCTTCGCTCGACTGGACCATTTTCCAGCCGTCCCTCATATTCGGTCCCGGCGGTTCATTCCTGAGTCGTTTCGCAGATCTGCTCGCCGCGGTTCCCTTGGTTTTTCCTCTGGCAAAACCGAATGCACGGTTCAAGCCGGTCTTTGTCGACGATGTGGTCGAGGCCGTTCTGCTCTGTCTGCACGGGGGAGCATCCAGCCGTCAAACGTATCAACTTTGCGGTCCGCAGGTTTACTCCCTGCGCGAAATCGTGGCCCTGGTCGCTAAGCTCACCGGCCGCCGGCGCTTGATCATCGGTCTGCCGGATGCGGTCGCGCGAATACAGGCGTTCGTCATGGACTTCGTGCCCGGTCGGCCGTTCTCGAGCGACAACTATCGCTCATTGGCGGTCGACAGCATCTGCACCGATGATGGCTTCGCAAAGCTGGGGATAAAGCCACAGTCGATGGTGGCATCCGCCCTTCAATATTTGGGTCCGCTCGAGGACAATGCCCGCCTCAGCAACAATCGGGCAAGCGCAGGCCGCAGCTGATCGATGCGGCCGTAGCGGAACTTACCATGCATCGATTGCGCAAACCCTACTTGCTTTTCCTCGGCGACGTGCAGGACAAGCTGACGGCGAAAACCGCCTTCGGTCTCAAAGACTGGTGCGCCGAGGACGTGGTCGGTGAATGGAGCTTGCCCGGCTGCGGTGTCACGCTGAATGTGGCGCGCCTTTCCCCGCAAGAGGCTGCCGCGCGTGGCGCCGGCTCGATCATTGTTGGAATCGCGCCGACGGGCGGCAAGCTTCCCTCGCATTGGGTGGCCGAATTGGTGGCAGCAGCCGACGCAGGGCTCGACGTCGTGAGCGGTTTGCACACTCGGCTGACCTCGTTTCCCGAGCTCACGGAAGCTGCCGCCCGCCGCGCCATTCGGCTCATCGATGTGCGGCACAGCGACCGGATATACGGCGCTGCCAGCGGGCGAAAACGCAGCGGCAAGCGGGTATTGACGGTCGGGACGGACTGCGCGCTCGGAAAGAAGTACACGGCCCTGGCGCTTGCCAAGAACTTGAAGAGCCGCGGCGCCGCCGCGTCCTTTCGGGCCACCGGCCAGACCGGCATCATGATTTCCGGAGAGGGCATTGCGATCGACGCGGTCATAGCCGACTTCATCGCGGGCGCCGCGGAACAGCTCTCTCCGGATAATGCGCCTGACCATTGGGACGTGATCGAGGGACAAGGATCGCTCTTCCATCCGGCCTACGCAGGCGTGTCGTTGGGCCTGTTGCATGGGTCCCAGCCCGATGCGATCGTGCTATGCCACGACCCGTCGCGCCGTACGATCGATGAGTATCCGAATTTTCCAATTCCCGATCTCAAGGTGGCGGTCGAGGACTACCTGCGCGCAGCCCGCCTGACCAACCCTGCCGTGCGCTGCATCGGCCTCAGCATCAATTCTTCGAGCCTTTCTGATTCCGAGTGCGCCGAGTATTTTCAGCGCCTGACGGCACGGTTGGGTCTGCCCGTATGCGACCCCGTGCGTACCGGAGTAGACGTGCTCGCGGATGCGCTGCTCGCAGCTTAGTGAGCCGGCAATGAGATCTCGGCGATGCGCAACGCCGTCCGATAGGGCTCCGGATCGTCGCGGTTGGTCAAAACGACGATCGTGAAGCGCCGTTCAGGGTAGCGAACGATGACGTTGCGAAATCCCGCCGTTTCGCCTGAATGCCACAGAGTATCGCCCGAGACGCGCCAACCCAACGCATATTGAACCGCTGGATCGTCGGTCGGCGTCGCAGGTTGGAAGGCCATCCGCAGGGATTCGGGGCGCAGAAGCCGATCGTCGTACAGCGCGGCGTCCCACTTTGCGAGGTCATCGATGGATGAATAGACACCGCCATCCCCAAGCGTTGCGCTCGTCAAGCTCTGATCGGAGCGTATCCAAGACGGCGGGACGGCGGTATAGCCGAATGAGCGATGAGCGACGCAGGAAATGCCGTCTTCGAACGCCACGCTGGCGCGCATGTCGAGCGGCAGGAAGATGCGCTTGCGTAAAAACGACGCGAAATCCTCTCCTGAAGCGCGTTCGACAATCACGGCCAGAAGCGAGTAGCCGCTATTGCTGTAGCGGTAGCTCTTTCCCGGCGCAAAATACCGTCGGCTTTCCGTTTCGAGAAGCCGCAGCACGTCGGCATCGTGCAATTGCGCGCTCGTCCCCGCTGGGATCACGTCCTCATAATCGATAAGTCCTGACGTGTGCGTGAGCAGATGGCGGATGGACATTCCGTCCGCCGGGCCCGGCAGCGTCGGCAGCCATCGGCTTACGGGGTCGTCGATCGACACCCGCCCATCTTCGGCCAGGAGCAGTATTGCCGCTGCCGTGAATTGTTTCGTCAACGACGCGAGGCGGTAGTTGGTCTCGGTCGTCGCGGCGATCCGGCTTTCAACGTCTGCAAGCCCATAGGCCCGCCGAAATATGGGTGCGCCATTGCGCAATACGGCGACGCCGGCGCCGGGAACCGCGCCTTGGTACGCGCGCATGAGCGCATCGATTTCCCGCATCCTAAGGCTTACCGCGCAGCCGCGTCGGGTCCCGGAAAATCGCGCGCGGTCGCCAAGAGCCACTCGCGGAATTGCGACACTTTGGGCAGCGTCAGAAAGTTCTTAGGGCACACGAAATAATAGGCCGAACCGTACGGCAGCGCCCCTTTGCCGGCGAGTCGCAACGTGCCTTTCTGCAGCGCGCGGGTCACCAGGGTCCATCGCGCGAGAGCGTATCCCAAGCCTTCTTCCGCCGCCGCAAGGAGCCCGGCCGAGTCTTCGATGCTGGGCGCTCGCGAAAGCCATGCGGCCTCCTCATCGGTTTGGCTCCAAACACTCCACGGCTCATCGCCGCTTTCGAGCAGCGGGTATTTGCCTAGGTTTGTTCCGCGCTCGATCATTCCGTATTGCTTGATGAGATCGGGGCTGGCAACCGGCACCAGCCAATCGTCGAGGATTTTCTCGGTGTGCAGATTGGGATAATTGCCGCGGCCGAAGCGGATGGCAACATGGTGGCCTGTGCGTGAGAAATCCACCAGCTCGCGCGAGGTGTGAAAGCGCAGGTCGATATTCGGGTATTTGCGCCGAAAGGAGCGGATGCGCGGCAGCAGCCAGATCTGCAGAAACGACGCCAGCATCGTGATTTGCAGGGGACCGGCGCGTCGGTACTGCTTGATTTGCTGCAGGGCGGATTCGAGCTTTTCGAGCCCCGCTCGCACGGCGGGCAGCAATTCGAGGCCCTCGTCCGTGATTTCCACGCGCCGGCCGTTGCGCCGAAACAGAGGGACTTGAATGTACCCTTCCAGAGCTTTGATTTGTTGACTGACCGCGGCAGGAGTGACATTGAGCGCATCGGCCGCGGCCGAGAAACTCAAATGAGTGGCCACCGCCTCGAATACCCGCAGAGCCCCCAAAGGCAACCGGTCGTACGCAGTTGACAACTTAAGTTTTCCTTAACCGATTATCACGCATTCGGTTTGTTCGGGTTCGGCACATGAAGCAATCTGTCCGACGTCGGGATCCACAGCCAACCAGGAGTACATCATGAACGAAATCAATCTCCCCGCAAGGCTCGCACAAGGGCTTCTTGCCGTCACCATCGTCTTCGTCATCGGGCTGGGGTTGCAGATGACCATTCTGTACGAGGGCGGAAAATTCATGCAGACGCATAGAGCATTGACCGCCATTACAACCGGGGGGAATCATGGATTGCCGCACACGGCAGCATCGCGTTTCTCCTGATGCAGTTTCGCAAGCTGGCGGACCCGGGCATAAAAGGCAGTGAGGTTGCCGCCCACTGCCTCGATCTCGCGCTGAAAGCCGGGCACACAGCCGAAATACGTGGCCACCGAGGCCAGATGAGCGTTGTTGGGCTCCTCCGCGAACCACGTCTCGAACGGAGCGTGGCCGCCCCAACCCGCCTTGAGAAGCGCAAAGGACGAACGCATGGACTCCAACGCGGCACGTTTTTTTTCGCGCTTGAGCTGTGGCGCGAGCCCGGAGGCATACACCGCACGTAGCCGGCCGCGCGTCGCGGTCAGCAATTCGACGACCTTGGCATAATGCTCCTGCTGCACGAGATGGCTCGCCAAATCCGCCTCCCGGCCTTGAGCGCGCAGCCAACGCCGCACGCCCTCCTCTTCTACCGTCGTCGCCAGCGCCTCATTGAAGGATGAATCGTTCGGCACATACAGGAGCTGGTGCGTAAGTTCGTGAAAGATGATCGCAGCAAGCTCGACATCGTTCCAACCCATCATGGTGTTCAGCACGGGATCGTTGAAGTGGCCCAAGGTGGAATAGGCCGAGACGCCGCCGACGGCGACATCGAAGCCTTGGGCGCGCAACGTTTCGGCAAAGTGGCGTGCCCTGCGCTCCACGAAGTAGCCGCGATAGGCAACGCACCCGACGATCGGATAACACCATTCTTTGGCGTCTACCGAGAACTCCGGGGCGGCGACCACATTCCACACCACATAGCGGCGGCCCACGTCTGCGTAGCTGCGATAGCTGCCGTTATCCGGCAATTTGAGCTCGCGGCTCGCGAAATCGCGTATGGCGGCGACCGCTTCGAGCTGGGCGCGCAAGCCGGGCGGCGTCGATGGCTTGTCGATCACGCGCGCGAGCGGTTCGCGCTTGGACATGAGGGCAAGCTGGCCTTGAACGCTTTGCAACAGATAGCAACCGCCGCTCGAGGCCGCAATCAAAACGACCGCCAATGCTGCGCGGGCGGTCGCGTTTATGCTGCTAATATTCACGCATGCAAGTGTATCTGGTTGGCGGAGCCGTTCGGGATGCCTTGCTCGGCTTGGCCGTCAAGGAACGCGACTGGGTGGTCGTCGGGGGCACCCGAGAGGAGTTGTTGCGCCTGAACTATCGCGAGGTCGGACGCGACTTCCCGGTGTTTCTGCACCCCGACACTCGCGAGGAATACGCACTGGCGCGGCTCGAGCGCAAGGTGGGCCCCGGATATCGCGGATTCTCGGTCGAATTCGGGCCCGAGGTGACGCTTGAAGAGGATCTCGCACGCCGCGATCTGACGATCAATGCCATTGCGCAATCGGCCGACGGCAGCCTGCTCGATCCCCACGGCGGTAAACGCGATCTGGAGGCGCGGGTGCTGCGTCACGTTTCCCCCGCGTTCGCCGAGGACCCGGTGCGCGTGCTGCGCGTGGCGCGTTTCGCTGCGCGACTGTCGCCGCTGGGTTTTCGCGTGGCTCCCGAAACTCTGGAACTGATGCGCGTCATGGTGGAGCGCCGCGAGATCGACGCGCTGGTGCCCGAACGTGTATGGCAGGAAACCGAGAAGGCCCTGCGTGAGCCCAAGGCCAGCGAATTCTTCAGAGTGCTGCGCGCATGCGGCGCGCTGCAGCCGATATATCCGGAAATCGAGGCGCTCTTCGGCGTGCCGCAGCCGGCGCGATGGCACCCGGAAATCGACACGGGATTGCACACCCTGATGGTGCTCGACCAAGCCGCCTTGCTGAGCTCTGAAACTACGGTGAGGTTCGCCGCGCTGGTACATGATCTCGGCAAGGGCACGACGCCGCGCGAGGACTGGCCGAGCCACCCTGGACACGAGGAACGCAGCGTCTCACTCATCCGGACGATGGCGGAGCGCCTGCGTCTCCCGGGCGAGTATCGCGATCTCAGCCTTATCGTGGCTCGTTATCACGGCAACGTTCACCGCGCCTTCGAACTCAAGCCCAAAACCATTCTGGAATTCATGGAGCGCGCCGACGCATTTCGGCGCCCGGACCGTTTCGCGCAAGCGCTGCTCGCGTGCGAGGCCGATTCGCGCGGCCGCACCGGGCTCGAGAACGAGCCCTACCCGCAGCGGGAATATTTGCACGCGGCGCGCGACGCCGCGGCGGCCATCAAACCCTCGGCAGAAGACATCGCGGCGTACCCGGGAGCGAAGATTGCGGAGAACCTGCATCGGCGGCGCCTCCATGCGATCGCCGAATTGCGCGGCCATGCCGCCGCGCGCAGCCCGCCCGGCTAATATCTTTACAAACTAGACCGTACGCGTGGTTTGAAAAAGCGACTGGCGTCCGCACGGAAGAGACACCAGACAATCAACACGAGGAATATCGCAATCTACCGTGAGAGTAGAAGCCTCAAAGACCTAGGTGGCTCGCGTGCAAATGAGATTATTACTGACGTCGTTCGTGCGATGGCCTTCTTGAGTCATGCGACCGAGGTGGTGTGACCTGATTTGATGCCGCAAAGGCGCCGGTCGCAACTGACCGTAGCGGGTCGTGACTTTCCGAATGCCGACCCTCGCTGGAAATTGGACCGCGAATTGGCGCTGTCGGCCAATAGTTGACCTTCGGCAACTTAGACTCTCTGCCGAATTCCAGTCGTTCGTCGCAAGCGTTGCGATCTCCACAGCGAATATAGCGTTACCATTAGTCCAATATTCAGCAGTACCCGACAGCCTGTCGCGACAGTTATACGGCTGCCATGTGGCACGAATGGCCAGCTAGCGCCGAAACCATTCAGTCCGTTCGGGATAGAAGACCACTGGATTTCGTAGGTCTGAAGGCCGCAGAAAACGGCGATGACGACAAGCCCGGCGATGGGCCAGAGCGGCTTCATTCTTTGGCGGACAGCTAGATAGGAAATCGCCCAGCCAACCGCGAGCGGCAACAAGAACAAGTCGAATTCTGTGGTGGCCGCATACAATCCGCGAAACCAACTCGGAACGAACATCGGGACGTGAGCAGATCCCGAGCCAAAGTAATCCACAATGACCATAAACAATACGAGACTCGCGAGATTGATTGCGACCAATGACACGAGTGGACCCAGTAAAAACACTATCCATGGGGAACGATGGGACCAAGCCCGCAATTCCCTTCGCGCGATCATGGTTTTTGCAAGGTTCTCCGTGTCGCCGAGGCGAGACAAGGCAGACCGTTCGGCAGCTTCGCGGTCTAGGCCCGCGCGCTCGCCCTCCGCAATCAAGTCTTCGAGATGTTCAGTCAGTTCGGTCAAATAGCGTGTCACATGACGCGCGGCGACCCCGCCGCACAGTAGCCGATCGCGGAGACCCTCAAATTGCAGTGGCATACTTGGTTCCTCCCAGGACACTTTGGACAGCCTTCCTTACGCCCGACCATGCGCCTGCAATGCGCACCAACTTGCGGGAACCGTCTTTTGTGATGGAGTAATAGATGCGACTACGCCCGTTGACGGCTTTCCGCTTCGACTTCAACGCGCCCTCGATTTCCAAGGCATGAAGGGTTGGGTAGACGACGCCTTCACTGAGTTGAATGGCGTCAGCTGTTTGCTCGCGAATCGACTGAACCAGCTCATATCCGTACATGTCGCGAGCGGATAGCAACTGGAGAATAAGCAATTCGGGTACACCGTTCATGAAATCGGGGTTACCTTTTCGCATACGACCTCTCTATACCTATCAGTCCGATGCATGTTACATCTTACTACAAGGTATATCAAGAACGATGAGCTACTCCAAAATGGAGCTCGACGCGGGAAACTTCTGGCTCCCTAATAGAATTCCCCGGGCATCAATTCCCGTTTTTCAGGACTGATGGCCATTTCATTGCTCGGAAGCCAGGACTGCTTGGGGTCGAGTCCGGAAATTGTACCGGCGACAGTTCAGTCAGGAGCCCGATGGGCGAACTATTCAAAGCGCCGGTCAAGGGACCTTGGAAGCCTCTGCGCGTTCTGTTGGTATAGGCGACGGCAAGCGGTAGACGAACGCAGCGCCCATAATTACTGAAACTACCCCAAATAATACGCAGTACCGTAACAGGCCCACTGGAGGGATTTTCGGGATCCCGATCCGGCGACCAAAGCAACGGACTGTAATGATAAGCACGACAAATCCAACAAAATACGAGAAAAAAAGGGACTGAAAAAATATCCAAAATATGTATGGAATTGAAAGATTCTTGTCGAGACCCCAAACAACGCATATCAAGTAATACATCACATAGAGCGTCAGTAGCCATACTCTTAGGACACGGACTGCTCCTTGTTTGCCAAGGAGCCGGGCGTGTTTTCATCGATGTGCATAGCTTTCGGAGGGTACCAATATATCGTACCTCTCCCTATTGGTATTTGCGTTCAGCAATTTAGCGGATGGCAGGTTTGGGTCGACACCGGAAATTTCTCGCAGTGGCTCCGCCATCGAGTGCAATCGGCCAAAGGCGGTAGTAGGACACATCAGAATGCATGCCAGGAAGCCGCCATTCGCCGCCTGCGGTAAGCTGAACCTTATGATTTGCCCTTTTTGGTTAGGTCACCTTCGATGAAGCTTCTCGGTGGCATTGGATTGGTCGTGCTGCGTCTGATCGCCATGATTTATGGCCCTAAAAACGTAACATCCCGACGTGGCAGAATAATCACCAGAATTTTCTCGAGCGCCGGCAAGCCCTTGGCCGGCGTCATCGTGAAACTCCAAAGTTGGTTGATCGGACTTGTTCTAATCGGATTCGGCATAAGCATCCTGATGGGAGATTTTTGATGTCGCTGCGCGCGACTCGGCAGCATAAACGCTGGGTGTTATTGGCAGGAGTCCTTGGCGTCGTGATGTGGGCGATTGCCGTTTTTTGGGGGATGCATAGCGAAGGCTTCCATTTTGTTGAAGGGAAAATTCGAGCGTCACAGGAGATTCAGAACCGTGTCGGGATTGTGCAAAACATTACCTTACCGGTGTCTGGCAAGTATCGAGAGAAGTTCGTCGGTTCAGACAAATGGGTCTGGATGACCGTTGATGTCGCGGGGGATAAAGGTACGGTGACGCTACGCACCGCTTTGCAGAAAGAAAACAACATATGGAGGATCACGCAATCCTCTATTGGAGACCAGAAAATTGATCTCCACTGAAAATTTGGGTGCCGTAAAGCCGACGCTGACCACGGTCGGCTTGGGGTCCGATAAGAGGTATCCGACAGCGCATGGACCCGCCACCCGCGGTGAACGGCCAAACCCGGACATTCGGCGTGCCGAAATGCCTTCCAGGTTGCGGTCATTCCGCACGAAGTTTGACTAGTCAGGCAAGCCCTTGGTCTATTCAGGGCGAGCGGGCGAAGGGAGAGAGCGATTGTTGGCGCGCGCCATTTTGTCGCATTGATCGTGACACCACACATCCGTCGTCTAACAATTGTTGGCTAAATTGAGACTCTCCAGCCGAAATGTCTGGCTTTCCATCTGGGCAATTGTTGTCGTTCCAATTGTTTATGGATCGTACATAGGCTCGGCCTACCATGTCGCCCGGGCTCATGGAGAGCCGCCGCCCCTGTCCATGTCGGTTTGGCACTGGCTCGCGGTATTCTCCCTGCCGCTTGGGAGCGGCCTATTGGCCGTAGCTTTGATGTCTACAGCTGCCCGCCGCGTGCGCGTCGGACGTTGCGTCGTGTATGTGGTTCTGGAGGGTGCTTTCTTACTCGCTCTGCACGTTCTCGTAGAATGTAATAACGGGGATTGTATTTGACGGAGCGCCTTGCACGGTCCAACAGCGAATCGCGGTTCTGATTTCTTGAAGCCGCCGGTCCTGACCGTCAACATCGGGTCGACTCCGAAATCGTACCGGCGACGCCGCCCTCGAGTGCAATCGGCCAGCAGCCGGCTTAAAAGCGGCGCTACAGCACGCAAGAATGGTTACCCCTTAGCAGCCGTTCACGCTTCCGGTAGGCTCTCTCGCTATTCGTCACAAAACATGGGCACTCGTCCTAGCCAATTATGAACGCGTTTAAATCGCCGTTTGTTGCCATCTTAGTGATTTCAATCGGTCTCATTAGTTGTAGTAAGAGCAGTAAAACGCCTTATCAAGAATCTCTTGAGCAAGACGCGAAAGTGAGGAAAGAAAAGTTTTTTGCTTCGACAAATGATGCGGCGGAGAAACTCCAATTTGCTGTGGGCCACTTCTTCGGATACTACCTAATTAACGTCGAAACCAAGGTCAATTATTGCCGCCAGCTTGGCGTGGAAATTTCGCCATTTATCACCGCTTTCAAAAACGCAAACGATGACATATACGTCAAAGCTGCCGCCCTATTAGCTAAGGAAGGCCTGACAGAGAACCAAATGCTCTTCAAGCTGCAGGACAGGCTGGTAGATTTAACCTTCAAAAGCATGGCAGACCAAGCGACTGCTCAAGGCATTACAACTACCGTGGTTTGCGCGCGGCTCCGTGACTATGGCAGTAGAGACCCAAACCTAGCGTATCGAAAGAGCAATCCCGAGGTGTATAGGATGTTGATGGACGCTAACTGACATTTGCGCTCCGTATCATCAAGCAGTGCGAAATCTAAAACCGCGTAGCGCGATTCACCGATCTAATACCGGAAAGCGGACTACGGCGACGGGCAGGAGTGGGTCGTCAGCCGCCGCCGATTGCCCCACGTGCTTACTTGGTGACCAGTGGACGACTCTGGTCCGGCGACCTGTGGCTCACGTCCACGCTGTGCCTCGGTCCTCCTTCCAAGCCGGCACCGTATATGAACGACCCGCAGATCATTATCGTTGATGTCATGGTCGAAGGCATTGGTTGCATGTCTAACCGCGATACTTCGGCGACGCGCAAATCGCGTAGGGTCTTTCCAGCACGGAAACGGCTGCCGCAGCAGCCTGGATGACCTTGTACGTCATGCTATTCCCCCCGACCTGCTTATTGATGTCACTCGCGCGCCAGTATCGCGCCTTGAGCGGCGGCTAGCTAGGCCTCAATTGCAACCCTGCCGCGAGGTTGGCACGACATGGTTAGCTTGGGCGACGGTGGCCTGCGGGGGCGCAGATAGGGACTAGCAATAATTGACTGCACCGCTGACCTGAAGCACGAACTTTGGCGCAGAGCTGTTCGGGCCCGTGATTTACGCCACCCCGAAGAAAGCCCGGCGGACGCGAGCAGCGCAACGCGCGTTCGCCGGGGGGCGGCGTGGCAAGATGGCAAGGGCGACCAAACCGGTGATTGCCGACGAATCCGGGCTCAGTTGACGATCACCGAGTTTTTCACGGTTATCGGCGTGCTTGGCATGGCCGAGATCTGCGGATATCTCGCATACCAGGAACCACCGATGTTGCCCATGATGGTTGAATCGGCGATGAAGATCTTACCAGTGAGATTGTTGGAGACGAAGAAGATCGCGGAACCGAAGGCATTGACCTGGTTGTAGTTCAGCGTCGAGCCGTTGACGGTCAGCGTCATGGTGTTGCCGTCGTTGTAAATTGCACCGCCGCTTCCACCGCCGGGCGTGCCGCTGGCCGCAGGATTACCGCCATGGCCCACGGCGTGGTTGTAGGTAATCAGACTGTTGATGACACTCCAGGATACTCCGATGCTGCCCAGCGCAGCGCCGTTAGAGCAGACGTTGCTCAGGTTCACTTCGCCGCCAAACGTGGAGTGCACCACAAAGAGAGGTAGCCCCTGATATTGCTCGGTTGCGTATATTGCGCCGCCTGCCGTGTCAGGTCCGGTACTGGCGCAAGTGTCATTGAAGAAGCGCGAATTGACCACCTTGAGGCGGCCCCCGCGTGCGTAGATGGCGCCGCCCTCCCGAATGGATTCGCCGCTGGCGTTGCCGTTGATGAAGGTCAGGTTTTGCACTGTAAGCTGCGGATACTGCTGGTTATCGCAGTGGGGCGTGGTCCAGACCATGTTCTTATCACAGGTATTCATATACAGGATGCGCCGCTGTTTCATGCCGCTGAGCGTGACCAGGCCACCGCCATCAATCACAGTTTTTGATGCAGCGTTATTGAAGATTTGCGCAGTGTTGGGCATTTGTATGGTGACAGGCGCTGATCCGCAGTCGAACGTGATAACGCCGCCTGCCTTCACAGCCGCCACAACGGCGGCACTCGTGCAGCTTGAGGACGTGCCGTTTCCAACCACGTGGTTGGGATGCGATGTATCTTCGAGGCCGCCACCAGGTGGTATGGCGTAGGCGCCTTGCGATCCCGCCGCCGGCAAGTTATCACCGAAACTGATGAAGCCGATGCCGCCCCCCGTGACGGACACGGTGGCGGTAGTGTGCGAGCCGAGGATGGTGTTGGGACCGGCCGCCAGCTTAATCACAAACGTCTTGGTACCCGTGAACGAGTGGCTGGAGTTCAGCGGGACGGTGAAAGTCTTGCTCGCGCCATCACCGTCCGCCCACTTCAGGGTACCGGTGGAAGCTGTGTAGTCGGTACCGGCAATCGCGTTGCCATTCATCGTCGAATAGGTCACCGACATGGCGCCCTTCGTGCCAATCGAGCGGACTGCGGTAATGCTCACCGAGCCGGCCGACTCGTTGACCGGGAAGCTCGCGCCTGAGAAGCCGACCGTGCCGTTGACACTAGCGGTCACGGCCGTGATCTGCACCGAGGACGAGGGGGTCGTGGCGGTCGTGGCGACGCTGCTCGCGCTGCTGGCGGCGCCGCAGGCCGATACCGCTGAAATTCCCAACAACCAAATCAATGTCGCCTTTTTCATCCGTCGCCCTTCAGGAAAATGAGGGCGCATCGTAAGTGTCCCGGCCCGTATCGGGAAATGTCGCTTGTAAGAGACGGCTTGTTGCGCGCCTGTCGCCAAAACCTGGCGCAAACCAAGTCTAGGAATTGGGCAAGTTTTTTTGTCGCTTAGGAAAGTACCCAATCTTCGCGTGACCGCGCTGGTTGTGACCAAACGCCGCAGATACGCGTGAAAATCGCGCCGCTCGATGATCAGTATCACGGCTGGAGACACTAGATGAGTGCGCTCGGAAAATGACACTCCAATTTGGGATACGGGCGGCGTGTGCTCCGAGCGCGCACGTCTTCTATAAGCCGCTGCCACGAAGCGGACGCTCGTGCATGACTGGAGAGGGTCGATCAGCGACACACGGCCGCATGCAACGATCGCCGCCAGGAGTAGGCATTCCCGCTCGTAGCGCTCGTCCTCACAAGCGGTCATTGCGATACGCTTCACGCGCGTGTTCGGGTCGACCGATGCGGCGTCAATCCTGGTTCTCGGACGTGATCAGGACCCGGTTCTTCTTCCCATTCATAAGGATTCCGGCAGATGAAGGATTGGTCGGTCTACCGTTGAGAAAGTACCTAGTATTGGGCGAAACCTTTTCCCTCAAGATCAAACTCCAGCCGTTCTCCTTGGATTCAATATCGTAGATGACGCCTTTGCCGGTTCGGGTGCGCGAAAAGGAAAGGAGGTTCGCTCCTATCGGCAGGTCCTCGATACTGATGTTCTCCCATCCGGCAGGAAGGTGAGGCTCGAATACGATCGTTTTATTCCCGGCATCCGGCCGAATGCCGAAGACATGCTCGATCAATGGCACCACGATGCCGTAGCTGGTCCACGCAATGGTGAAGCAGCCATGGTCCGGCATCATTTCCGAGATCGAGCCCGGCGATACGCGGTTGAATGTTTGAACGATCTCGTTCATGTACCACATCGCTTCGTCGCTGCGCCCGTACTCACTTTCCGCTACGGCTTGCACTCCGGTCGAGATCGTCATCATCGATCGTCTTTCGGTGGCAGAGAGGTAGGGGCCGTATGGGCCGGTGTTCTCGCGCCGGATCTTGTCCAAGAGCCGGATGGCGCGCGCCCGCGGAGCTATACCGGTTTCCATTGGCGTTGCGATAACCCAGTTCTTGTTGGTGATCCAGGCCCTGTCGGCATCCGGCATCGCGGAGAATTCCGACTCCAGCCGTTCGTAGTGCGCAATCAAGTCCTTGTCACTTCGGGTCAGCTTGTCCACCCCTTTGAGACTTATCTGTTTGATCGCTCCTTCGGCGGCGCTGACTGCCTGTGATCTGCTTCCGTAGAAATCCCCGTACGTTCCGTCCTGTTCGATCCAGAATCGATGATTGATCCTTGCTTTCAAGTCGGAGGCCAGCTTCAGGTATCGGTCTTTCCGATCGATGTCTTTCAATACCTCGGCAATGTGCGCCGCGGCCTCCAAAGCCTGCTGCGTATAGACCGCGACATCGATCAGCTCCGCGTTCAAGCCGTAAACCTCCATGATTCCGTAACCTTCGGGAAACAGGTTCATATTCTGGTCCATCTCGCCCAGGAGCCAATCGATACCCACCTTCATGGCGGGATACATCTCTCTCGCAAAACCCCGGTCTCCCGTCCATTCGAATACTTTGCCGATCGTCATGACGAACTGCGCGGTCTCCTGAGTATTCCCTCGATTCGCCACCTGTCCGTCGGTCGTGATCTCATGCGCGATCCGACCGTTGGCGTTCACCTTGTCTGATTGGTTTCGCAACAACCGGAGCGTTTGCTTGGCCAGGTCGAAATCCCCGGTTGCCGTGAGCGCCTGCAGGGAGTACGTCTCGGTGCCGAACCACCACGGATATTCCATGAAGCCGGCGCTGAGACCCCGACCGATGCCGGGAACATCCCTGACCAGCCACTCCATGTTGATCCTGCTCCAGTTGTAGACTTCTTGCAGGCGCTGGTCCGGAATTGTTATGCGAGCCCGATTGATGAGCGAGCGATGGAGCGCCACCTTCTCCGCCAAAAGCGCGGCATGGTGCTCAGCCAGAAAGTTGTAGATTCCAACCGCGTCACTCTGGCTGTTGGTCGAGCCTGAGATGACGAAGGTCAGGGTTGCGCTGGCATGTGGCCCGACCGTGACCGTGTGACTGGACGCGGCCGTGACGCCGCGCCCGTTCGTGAGGATCGGACGTGGATGCTCGATTTGTCGCGCATCCCCGGGAGGCGTTGCACCCCAGACGCAAAACCAGGTGTTATCGATGTCCCTGGCGATGAAGACGCCATCGTTCGGACGCCAATCGACAACATCGTCTCCGTCGCGGATTCCGAGGTGTTCCGAATTCCATCCGGCGCGCAAATCAGTTTTGACGGACCATTCGAAGCGCAAGCGTCGCGCACGATCCGACGCGTTCTTGAAACTGTACTGTACGATCAGGCCCTGCTGGTGATCCGGACTGAACTGAAAACGGTCGATATCCAAGTCCTCCAGCACCCGGCCATAGATGAACCGATTGCCATACGGATAGGCGACCATCTCCACGCTTTGCGATAGCGAGATTTTCCTATCGGTCCCCACTTCCGCAATCCGCGCCTGGAAACCGTCGATGAGTTTGATCGGGGGCAGCCACAACCCGCCCATTTCACCCGGTATGTGGTGGCCCATGTCGGGGAAATTTCCATCCTGTGTCCCGATCAGGTATGTCCTGTCGCCTGCCGTCACATAGGGTTGCTGATTGGTTCGCCCCTGATTGCCGATGCCGGCGAGGATGTTTGCCGCATAGTCGTTGGTGGCCGGCCAGGGAATGGTCGCGTCGGGCGAGACTTCGGCAGCCCGCGGCTCGACGGCGAGAACAGCCATGAGAATAAGCGCAAAAGGGGCGGCCAGCACCGGTCTTTTCATCGAGTTCGGACCTCGGCCTGCGGGTTCACAGAGGCGACATGCGCACGTAAGCGGAGCGAGCGAGAGTGAAGCCATCGCCATCGCGAAGGCGGCGATCGCCGAAGCTCACACCGGCGGCCTCCCTGAGCGCACCCGAAACTGATGCTCCTCATAAAGGGGAACCATCAGCTTCGCTTCGCGCCGCACTCAGAATTTGTAGCCGAACGCGACGCCCATGACCCTCGGCCGAAGCACCGTCTGCGCGACGATGAACTGGTCGGTATTCGTGAACACGCTGGCGTTCGAGTTGCTGAGGTTCTGTGCGTATGCATGCACGTTCCAGGCATCTTTCGCCACGCCGAGCGACGCATCGTAAATCGTGTACGCCGGATCCTCGAACCGCAACCTGCCCGTGCTGACGGCTCCGCCGGCCGCAAGCGTAGGGTTCGAACCGGCCTGCGTGAACGAATGACCCGTGTGAGTTGCGCCGAACTGCACGAAAGCATTGTAGGTATTCATGCTCCACTCGTAGCGCGCGCGCAGGCTGAACTGAATCGGCGGTGAATTCGCGCTTGGCGCGCCGATCGGACCGAAGGGGTTGGTGATCGGCGCGCAGTTGGCGCCGGTAGTGTCGCAGGACTCGGTGATGGGCTTGCCGAAGTTCACGCTGGCGGGATTGCGGTCGATCAGCGCCGGCGAATTGGTCTGCCGGCTCTGGTTCCAGGATCCCGCCCCCTGCAGCGTCAACCCCTCCGTTACGCGGGCCACGACCGACGTCTCGACCCCCTTGACCACGAAGTTCTGACCGTTGGTATTGAAAAATATGTTGCCGATCAAACCGGGGTCGAAGAAGGCCACCTGCACGTTGTTCCAGTTCTCCCGGTACACCGCTCCATTCCATTGCAGGCGATGGTTCAGGAATTCAGTCTTCCAGCCGATTTCGTTGTTCGTCAGGTCATCCGAGTGATAAGAACTCGGTGTGACGTATTGCCCCACGCCGTCCGGTCCGGGGGCATGGATCGCGCCGCCGCTTTGATTGAAACCGCCCGGCCGGAATCCTTGCGAGTACGTGTAATACACCATCATGTCCGACGTGATGTGCCAGGTCAGGTTCCCGCGGCTCTTGAAGCCCGACTCGCTGTCGGCAAGGTGCTGCGCGTCGAGATTGTACGAAAAATTAGTGTTGTGGCATCCGCCGGCCGGCGCGCCCTGCTGGAAGCAGCCGAAACTACTGATGACGCTTCCCTGCGATGAGTTCTCGAAGCGGAAGTGGCGCGTGCCCGCCGTGAGCGTCAGCACCTTTGGAATCAGGTCGAAGTCCAACGACGCGAAGAACGCCGTCTGCTTGGTTTCGCGCCGCGTGTCTTGGTAGAAAGACGTGTTGTCGTTCTGAACGCCCGGATTCTCGACGCTGGTCCCCGGGAACGTGCCGACATCCGAAAGGCAGCCGGTATTGCCAAGTGTGCCCGGCGCGCCGTTGGACGTGCAGGCCGGAATCGTCTTGTACATCCAGCCGGTCCGATCAAAGAGTTTGTTGGCCTCGTAGTACGCACCGACGATACCGCGCACCCGCCAGTCGTCCGGCGTGCTCAGGCGAATTTCGTGCTGCATGTGCTCGTTGCGCTCGACGGATCGCCAGGAAGCGCTCGGAGAGAAGCAGGTCGATGGGAGCGGGGGCACGTTGGCCGTGGTACCCGCCCCGTAGCACTGGTAGTAATCGGCATAATGACCGCGCGAGTAGTTCGTGTAGTCACCGATCTGATCGACGTGGCGCACGAGGTAGCCGCCGGTATAGACCGCCTTCAGGTCGGCGAATTTGCCGTTGACCGTCCACGCCGTATTTTCGAACTTATCCTTGTCATACGCAGGATTGAACAACGTGGTCTCGAGCGGATGCAGCGGCACGCCATCCGAGGAGTTGGGCGTCTGGTAGAACACTCCCTGCGAGTCCATGTTCTGGTACATCTGCGTGAGCAGCACATTCCAGTCGTCATTGATCTGAAACAACGCCTCCGCGCGGGCACCTTGGTAGGTGACGGGATTGATCGCTCTGCCCGCGATGCTGTTGTTGTTGATGGCCGGGGAACCCGGCGGGACGCCACCGCCCGGGTAGTACGCATAGTGAATGCCGATGTCGGTCGCCTGTCGCGTAAAGGTTCCCGGCACGTTGTCGATGTAGCCGCCACGTCTGTCGTTGAAAATCACCGCGCGCACGGCGAGGGTGCCGGCGATCAGCGGGACGTTGAGCACCGCCGTCAGGTTGGAATTCGGGTCGCCGTGAGCGGTGACGCCGTAGCCCGCATCGACATTGCCCTCGGTCACATTGAGCTTCGGCTTGTTGGTAATGTAGCGAACCGTGCCGGCCTGGGCGCCGGCACCGAACAGCGTGCCCTGCGGGCCCTCCAGAACCTCGATGCGATCCAGATCGGCCGCGTATACATCGAGGTTGCGATTCGGCAGCTGACCGGATTGGTCATCCAGGTAGATGGCGACGTTCGGGAACAACCCGGTCGAACCGCTGCCCTGGCTGGGCTGTACGCCGGCGCTCAAGCCACGCATGAAGATCTCGTTCTGACCCGGGCCGTTGCTCGCCGCGGACACATTCGGCAAATATTTGATGTAGTCGTCGAACGTCGTGACATTCAGTTCCTTCAGCGTTTGCCCGGTAAAGGCCTGAATCGAGATCGGCACGTCTTGTATGCTTTCGGTACGACGCTGTGCGGTCACGACGATAGTCTGAATCTGATCCGACGTGTCCGCGCTCGAGACTGCAGGAGGCGTCTGCGCATAGGCGCCGCCGGCCGTGCCGCCGGCCAAGATCACGGCGATCGCATACGATAGCTTTGGGTTTGAGTTCATGCTTACATCCCTGGATAGATTGAATATTTGTCCAAAAGCCTACCTGCTCCCGCCAAAACCGCGGCCGACATGGATCGTTCCGGCTTCCGTCTCGGCCAATCGTACCTTGAAAATGGTCCGCAGCGCCTGTTCCGAACTCGTCATGATCCGGTCTAAAACCGGCGTCGTCGCGTCACAGCGTGTGGCGCAGGTCGTGGAGCGCAAAGCCCGACAAGGGCAGATTCAAGCCGCGCACCCACGCCATGGCCTTGAAGCGCTCGCCCATGTCGCCGGGCAGCATCAGCCGCCGCGCCTGATTTGCCAATCGCGCGAATTGATTGGCGTCATTGCCGGCCATCAGCTGCATTTCTTCGTCTATTCTTAAGCCCGCCAGGAAGTAGCTCTGGGTCGTGAAGCCCGCGAGCATGAAACCTGCCGCGCGGGAAGCCTCGGCCAGCAAGGTATAGTCCACCCACGCCGTGATGTCCTGCAATCCAGGATAAAGCAACGGGTCGTCATGCGCCCGATGCCGGAAATGGCACAACAATGTGCCTTCGTGCCGCTCCGGCAAGTAGTACTGCGATCGAGGCAGGCCATAGTCGAACCAGAGCGCTGCGCCGGCTCGCAACGAGCAGGTAACGCTTTGCGTCCACGCGATGAGCCGGGGACAATATTCCGACACATAGCCATCGTCCCAACCTCCGCCGGCCTTCGACAGCTGCAGACAGTTCTCGGTCAGCGCCGCGCCGGCCGCACGCGGCGACCAGGCAAATCGGCCATCTTCCATCACAACCCCCAGTTCCTCCACATGGCTGCCATGCCAGCGAAACCGAGTGACCGGCAGAGCATCCAGCACTTCATTGGCGAGGATCAGGCCATCGAATGATTCTTCCGGAGGCCGATCGAGCCATTGAACGCGCTTCTGCAGGTGTGGCATAGCCTCAGCGAAGTGTCGGCGCTGCCGGTCGCGCAAGTCCGCACTGACCTCGAGAATCCAGTACCGCTCGGGTAGCCGTCCGAGCGTCTCGAGCCGCAATAGGACATCCGCGGCAAGGCGCCCGCTGCCGGCGCCTATTTCCAGGATGCAGCCGCCGCCAAGCGCGCCCAATACCTCGGCACACTGCCTCGCGACGCAGGCGCCGAACAGGCGCGAAACTTCGGGCGCCGTCGTGAAATCGCCGCCGGCGCCTAATTTCTGCGCGCCGGCGCTGTAATACCCCATGCCCGGCGAATACAGCGCCATATCCATGAACCGCTCGAAACTCAGCCAGCCGTCCGCCGCCTCGATCGCCTTGACCAGATATTCATGCACGCGCGCGCAGTGCCGAGCTTGAGCGTCATCCAGCTTGATTTCGCGCTGCCAAGCCGTTGCGGTATCGTTGCTAGGCATGAAACCGACTGTCGAGAATTCGTTGCGGGACCAGGTTGTGCTGATCACGGGCGGGTCGCGCAGAGTCGGCGCCGAGATCGCGCGCACGCTGCACGCGGCCGGAGCAAATATACTCATTCATTATCGCTCCTCCTCCGCCGCCGCAATCGCCTTGGCGGATCAGTTCAATCAAGTGCGTCCCCATTCCGCGGCCATCCAGTCGGCGCATCTGTCGACGGCAGACGCGCCGGAAAAACTGGTGGCCGCCACATTGGTGGAATTTGGACGCCTGGATATTCTAGTCAACAATGCGTCGAGTTTTTACCCGACGCCGGTCGGTCACATCACGCTGCCGCAGTGGGAGGACCTCATGGGCAGCAACCTGAAGGCTCCGCTGTTTCTCTCGCAAGCGGCCGCGCCCAGCTTGGCGAAGCAGCGCGGCCTTATCATCAACATGATCGATATCCACGCTTTGCGTCCCCTCAAGGGGCACCCGGTATACAGCACGGCCAAAGCCGGACTTGCGATGTTGACACGTGCTCTTGCGCGGGAGCTCGGCCCCGATATCCGCGTCAACGGCATTGCGCCGGGGCCCGTGCTGTGGCCGGAGGGCGACATGGACGGCGAATTGAAGCGGGAAATCATCGAGAAGACCGCGCTCAAGCGCCACGGCACCCCGCTGGACGTCGCACGCACCGCCTTGTTCTTGGCAAAAGACGCCCCGTACATCACGGGCCAGATCATTGCCGTCGACGGCGGGCGCAGCATTTAGGAACCATGCCGCTGAATCAATTCCCGAGCGCTTTGGATGTCGGCGCTCAAGGGACGATCGTCTCTAAATTGGGGAACGAGGGCGCGCACCCTGCGATAGACCTCGTCGGTACGAGGCGCCCGCGCCCGAGAATCTCGCTGCAGTTCGTAGGCCTGCGCCGCCGCGAGCAGTTCGATTGCGACGATGGTCTCGGCATTATCGATGATCTTATGCAGCTTGAGCGCACCCGGAGTCGCGTGGCTGAGATGGTCCTCCTGCAGGGCCGACGTCACCCCGCCGTCCAAACTCGCCGGCGCAGCAAGACGGCGATTGTCGGCGACCAAGGAGACTGCCGTGTATTGCGCGATCATGAATCCCGAACCCGCGCCGTCGTCCGTCGCCAGAAATGCGGGCAAATTGCTCAGCAACGGGTTCACCAGCCGGTCCAGCCGGCGCTCCGACATAGCCGCCATCTCCGCCACGGCAATTCCGAGCGAATCCACGGTGAGTCCGAGCGCCGCGCCGACCGCATGCGCGCCGGACAGCGCGCGCGGCTCCTCCACGGTGCCGGCGACCGCGGGATTGTCGGTCACCGAGGCCAACTCATCGTCGACAGCGCGGGCCGCGTGCGCAAATAAATCGCGCACAGCGCCATGCACTTGCGGGATCGCGCGCAGGCTCAAAGCATCTTGGGTTCGCAGACCGGCGCTGTAATCCAAGATAGCGCTGCCACGCAAGACCGCGCGCAGCCGTTCGCCGACCGATTGCACTCCCGCCGATATGCGGAGGTGCAAGGCATCCGCATTGAATACCGCGACTTGACCGCGAAGGTTCTCGAAGCTCATCGCGGCGACGGTGTCCGCCCAGTCAAGAAGGCGCTCCGTCCGGCGCAAGGCGAGTGCCGACAGACCCGTGGCGCACGGTGTCCCGTTGACGAGACTCAGGCCCTCCTTGGCTCCCAGTACCAGGGGCGCAAGGTGGATCGAGCGCAGCGCGTCGGCGCCGCTGACTGTTCGGCCGTGCGACCGGGCCGTGCCCGCCCCGATGAGCACCAGCGCAATGTGGGCCATGTGCGTGAGGTAGCCCACCGATCCCAATGCGGGCACTTCGGGCAGGCAATCATGCTCGAGCAGTGCGAGCAGCCCATCCGCCACCTCGGGTCGCACACCGGAAAATCCGTGTGCAAAGTTGTTGATTGCCGCGGCGATGACAGCGCGCACCGCGGCCGAATCCAGCGCCGGACCCACGCCTACGGCATGGCTCATCACGATATTTCGCGATAGCTGTGCCTGTTTGGACTCAGGGATCACTACGTCGCACAGCGCTCCCACGCCCGTATTCACGCCATAAGCACGCACACCCTTGATGACTATGGATTCCACCAGGGCTCGGGCCGCGCGAATTCTCGCCTGCGCGCCGTCCGACAGCGCGAGCGATGCGCCTTCGGCTATATCGCCGACTTGGCCCCAGGAAAGTGGACGATCGAGGAGAATGCGTTGCAGCATGCGGCGCCGTGGGGGGCTTTAGGGCTTGGGGGGCACGCCTGCAAGCGCGCGCCAGCTTTCCAGGTCATTGCGATCGCGATCGACGGTAACGCCCACGTCTCGAGAACTGCGGATGGCGCCCGGTTTACTCAAGGAAACCCGCACCCAAGGGATGCCGAAGTCCTCCAGAAGAAGCATGGCGATGTGTTCAGCCAAGGTCTCGACCAGGTGAAAGCTCGATTCTTCCACGAAAGCCAAGACGCGCTTGGCGACCCGCTTGTAATTGAGCGTGTCGTGGATGGAATCGGACAACGCGGCCTTGCGGACATCGGCGCTGATCTCGATGTCGATGATGACGGTCTGCTTGACCTGCCGTTCCCAATCGAAAATGCCGATTATCGCCTCGGTCTTGAGAGCGTGTAGAAAGATTTTGTCCATTAAAGCGCCTTATCTCCGATTGCTCCGCCATCTCCGAGCGTCCAATTCGCCCGAGCATTGATTCTGCGATGCGAGTACATGCCTGCCGTCATCCGCATGCATCCCGCCAGCGCGATCATCGCTCCATTGTCCGTACAGAATTCGGGGCGTGGAAAAAACAATTCGGCCCCGACGCCGCGCACTATCCCGGCCAGCCGTTCGCGCAAACGGCGATTGGCGCCCACGCCCCCCGCGATAACCAGACGTCGATGGCCCGTGATTTGGAGCGCACGGCGGCATTTCTCGGCAAGGGTCTCGACCACTGCTTCCTGGAAACCGCGCGCGACGTCTGCTCGAATCGCGTCGTCCAAAACGCGGCCGCGTAAGGCTACTAGGGCCGCGGTCTTCAGGCCACTGAAACTGAAATCGAGGCCGGGCCGATCGAGCATCGGCCGCGGAAACACGAAACGATCAGGGCTGCCGCTTTCGGCAAGCTTCGCCAATGCCGCGCCGCCGGGATACGGCAACCCGAGGAGTTTCGCGGTCTTATCGAAGGCCTCCCCTGCCGCATCATCCAAGGTTTCGCCCAAGATGCGGTACTCGCCCAATCCGGCCACATCCACGATTTGGGTGTGTCCGCCGGACACGAGCAGCGCAAGAAACGGGAAGGTGGGCGGATCGGGTTCCAATAGCGGCGCCAGAAGGTGTCCTTCCAAATGATGTATTCCCAGGGCGGGCTTGCCCCAGGCAAAGGCTAAACTGGCCGCAAAACCCGCCCCGACCAATAAAGCCCCGATGAGGCCGGGCCCTGCGGTGTACGCAACGCCGTCGATCGAGTCCCGGTCCGAGTGAGCCTCGGTAAGCGCCTCCCGGACCAGCGGTAAGAGTCGGCGAACGTGATCCCGGGAAGCCAATTCAGGCACCACGCCGCCGTAAGCTTGGTGCATTGCCACCTGGCTGTGTAGGCGGTGGGACAGCAACCCAAGATCGGCGTCGTAGACCGCGACCGCCGTCTCATCGCAAGAGCTTTCAATCCCAATTACACGCATAAAACCTGCTCATGAGCATTTCAAAGGGCCTCAGCGCCAAACCCCCGGCTCCGAAGCCTCGCTCCGGGCGCGCGGCCTTTGCCTTTTACCGGGGCGCACCTTAGAATGCGCCCCCCTGTCGCCGAATGCCGGCGGCCGCGCCATACATTTGAGGTTTGAATGCCAAGCGTTCGTGTTCGCGAGAATGAGTATTTTGACGCCGCCTTACGCCGCTTCAAGCGCGCCTGTGAAAAAGCGGGCGTCCTCACCGAGCTTCGGCGACGTGAATTCTACGAGAAGCCGACCCAGGAACGTAAGCGAAAAAAGGCTGCTGCGGTAAAACGGCATTTGAAGCGCCTGTCCCGCGAGAATATGCGCGGCACGGGAGGCGCACCTTCCAGCCCTCCGGCGGCAGCGCCCGCTCGACCCTCTTATTAGGAGCTGTCCGCAAAAGGATGTCTCTTAAAGAACGAATTACAGACGACATGAAGGCCGCAATGCGCTCCGGGGAAAAGGAGCGGCTTGGCCTGATCCGCATGATTACGTCGGCCATCAAGCAGCGCGAGGTCGATGAGCGGATCGCTCTCGACGACAATCAGGTATTGAGCGTACTTGAGAAAATGATCAAACAGCGCAAAGAGTCGCTGGTGCAATTCCAAGCCGGCAATCGGCAGGATTTGGTCGAAAAGGAAGCGGCGGAAATCACGCTGTTGCAGGGCTACCTGCCGTCCCCCTTCAACGATGCCGAGATCGATGCCCTGATCGATGAGGCTGTCTCGGCGACAGGCGCGTCGAACATCAAGGACATGGGCAAAGTCATGGCCATCATCAAGAGCAAGGCGCAGGGCCGCGCCGACTTAGGCAAGGTCGGGGCGAAAATCAAAGCCAAGCTCGGCGGTTGATCGCAGGCGGTCCATGGCCGGCCGCATCCCACAGCCGTTTATCGACGAAGTGATCGCCCGTTCCGATATCGTCGAGATCATCGGCGCGCGGGTTCCGCTGAAAAAGGCGGGGCGCGAGTTCAAGGCCTGCTGCCCGTTCCACAACGAGAAATCACCCTCATTCTGGGTCAGTCCCGACAAGCAGTTTTATCACTGTTTCGGCTGTGGAGCGCATGGCACCGCAATCGGCTTTCTCATGCAATACGAGAAGATGGAATTCTTCGATGCCGTAGCCGATCTCGCGCAGCGCGCCGGCCTGGAAATGCCGCGCGATTCGCGTATCGGGAGCGATTCCGGCCGCCCCGATTTGCACGACGTGATGGCACGGGTGGCGCGCTTTTTCGAGCAGAATCTGGCGGACAACGAACGGGCGCGGAAATATGTGAAGGCGCGCGGAATCGATGCAAAAACCAGCGAGAAATTTGCCCTGGGCTACGCACCCGATTCTTGGGATGCCCTGCTCGGCCGCTTTGGATCGGCAGAGGAGGAACGCCGCGAAATCCTGCAGCTTGGCCTCATCATCGAACGCGACACGCGCGACGGCGGACGGGCCGGTTTCTACGACCGGTTTCGCGATCGGCTGATGTTTCCGATTCGCGATTCGCGAGGGCGCGTCATAGGATTCGGCGGCAGAGTCATCGCTGAGGGCGAACCCAAATACCTCAACTCCCCGGAAACCCCGCTTTTTCACAAGGGGCGCGAGCTCTATGGATTGTACGAGGCGCGGCAAGCGCGCGCGGACTTTAAGCGGTTGATGATCGTCGAGGGCTATATGGATGTGGTGCGCCTGCACCAAGCCGGCATCACATATGCCGTGGCGACTCTCGGCACCGCGACCACCCAGGAGCATCTCACCAAGATTTTCCGATTGACCAGCGAAGTTGTCTTCTGCTTCGACGGCGATCGCGCAGGCCGCCAAGCTGCATGGCGGGCGCTGGACAATTCCCTGCCGCTCGCCCGCGATGGGCGCGAACTTAAGTTCATGTTCCTACCGGAGGGCCACGACCCCGATTCCCTGGTCGCGGAAGAAGGGTCCGCGGCCTTCGAAAATCGTTTGAGCGCCGCGCTACCTCTGTCTGAGTATCTGATCCAACATCTGACGGTCGAGGTCGACCTCACTCATGTCGACGGCCGTGCCAAGCTCAAAGCCCTGGCGGCTCCTCTCTTCGCACGGATGCCGGAGGGCATCTACCGGGAAATGCTGGCCGACCGTCTAGCCTCGCGAGTCGGCATGCCTGCGGCGACTCTCAAGAAATCGTTCATCGGCGCCGATACCAAACGGACCCCTGAAGAGCGGCCGGAACCCTTGAGCCCGGCTCGCGGTCGTATGAGTGTGGGGCGCGGCAATCTGTTGACGCAGGCCATCACCTTGGTGCTGCACCACCCCACCGCCGCAGCGGCGGTCAAGGACCCGGAAGCGCTGGGCCGTTTAGACCACCCGGGCATAGCGGTCCTCAAGGAGCTTCTTGTACAAGCCGCGGCTGCATCCAGCCCGAGCACGGCGATGCTGCTCGAACGCTGGCGGGGTCTCCCGCAATACGACCGCTTGGCCGAGCTGGCCGTGGCGGAGCCGATGGTGGCCGAATCCGAGTCGGCCGGGAACGAGCTTCGCATGGCGGTTGAAAAACTGCTGGAGGAGTACGGCCCCGGCCGCCGAATGAACGAATTGCTCCGAAAAGCGCAGGAGTTGGGCTTGAATTACGCCGAAAAGGCCGAATTAAGTCTTCTTCTCAAAGCCAAAGGCCGCTTCCGGGCGACCCCTTGAGCCCCAACCATAGGTGGCTACGTAGTGGTCAGAATCGTATACTTGTCGGCTTGCATTTAAATGTCCAAATTCTCTAACGAGGCGTCCCCTTGATCAAAAAAGCGCCGGCAGGCACAGCGACTCAAATCGCGGACGAGCGTCAGTCGCAACTGAAACTATTGATTGCGCGCGGCAAGGAGCAGGGCTACCTCACTTACGCTGAAGTCAACGATCATTTACCGAGCGAAATCGTCGATCCGGAACAGATCGAAGATATCGTCAACATGATCAATGATATGGGCATTCCGGTGTACGAGAAGGCGCCGGATGCGGAGTCTTTGCTGCTGACCGACGCAACCGCGGCCCCCGACGAAGAGGCGGTGGAAGAGGCCACCGCTGCGCTTGCCAACCTCGACGCGGAATTCGGTCGCACCACTGATCCCGTGCGCATGTACATGCGCGAAATGGGCACAGTGGAATTATTGACCCGCGAAGGCGAGATCCGCATCGCTAAGCGCATCGAAGAGGGCTTGGAAGCGGTCAAGATCGCGCTCGGCAGCTACCCGGGCACATACGATTTGCTGCTGCGGCATTACGAAACCGTGAAGGCCGGCCAGATGCGGCTCGTCGACGTCATCGTCGGCTTCGTAGATCCGAATGCACCGGATGAGATCGCCCAGCCGCAAAATCCGAAAATGATGGCGTTGGAGCGCGAAGAGGCCGCCAACGACGACGACACCGAGGGCGACGAAGACGAAGAAGCGATCGACACGGGCCCCGATCCCGAAGAGGCCGCGAAACGCTTCAATTCCATCGCCAAGGTGCATCACCAGTTCTTGAACGCACTGGACAAACTCGGCTCGAAAGACCCGAAGACCTTGAAGATCCGCAAAAAGATCTGCGGCGAGCTGATGGAGCTGAAGCTGTCGCCGAAAATGTTCGATCAACTGATCGATAATCTGCGCCAGCACGTTACCGAAGTTCGGCTGCTCGAAAAGGAGATCATGTTCCTGTGCATCAAGCAAGCCGGGATGCCGCGTAAAGACTTCATTTCGACTTTTCCGAAGAACGAGACCAGCACGCGTTGGCTCGACAAGCACATCAAGGCCAAGAAGCGCTATTCTGCACCTCTGGCCAAATTCAAGGACGAAGTGGAGCGCCGTCAGAACAAGCTGAAGGACCTCGAAGGCTTGTTCCATGTACTGATCAGCGAGATCAAGGAAATCAACCGCGAAGTCTCGATCGGGGAAGCCAAAGCGCGGCGTGCGAAGAAGGAAATGGTCGAGGCCAACCTGCGGTTGGTCATTTCGATCGCCAAGAAGTACACGAACCGCGGCCTGCAGTTCCTCGATCTGATTCAGGAAGGCAACATCGGTTTGATGAAGGCCGTCGACAAGTTCGAATATCGGCGCGGCTACAAGTTTTCGACTTATGCGACCTGGTGGATTCGCCAGGCCATTACCCGCTCCATTGCCGACCAAGCGCGCACCATCCGCATTCCGGTGCACATGATCGAAACGATCAACAAGCTGAACCGCATCTCTCGGCAGATGCTTCAAGAGATGGGACGCGAGCCCACGCCGGAAGAACTGGCGGTGCGCATGGAAATGCCCGAGGACAAGGTTCGCAAGGTGCTCAAGATCGCCAAGGAGCCGATCTCCATGGAGACGCCGATCGGCGACGACGAAGATTCGCACTTGGGCGACTTCATCGAAGACACGTCGGTATCTTCGCCCATCGACTCCGCAACCACCGAGTCGTTGCGCGAAACCACGCACTCGGTGCTTGCGCAGCTGACGCCTCGCGAAGCGAAGGTTTTGCGCATGCGTTTCGGCATCGACATGAACACGGACCACACGCTCGAAGAAGTGGGCAAGCAGTTCGACGTGACCCGCGAGCGGATCCGCCAAATCGAGGCCAAGGCACTGCGCAAGCTGCGCCACCCAAGCCGAAGCGAACAGCTTCGCAGCTTCTTGATGGACGACTAAGGCCGCGCAAGCACCACCGAGTACTGAACGCCGTGCGCCGCGCAGCGGGCGCTGCGCTTATCCCACGGCGACGTCCACCGTCAGATGGCGTTCGCTGTTGAGCGAATTCGCGACCAGGCAGGCGAGCTCGGCCTTCTCGAGCAGCTTCTTGGCACGTTCGATATCCGCGCCCTCCGGCACATGTAATTTGGCGTGCGTATCGAACCGGGTGAACCGCATCTTGCCGTCGATTCGGTCCAGGGTCCCTTCGGTGCGTGCTTCCAGGCTGACCCACGCATATTTCGACGCAGCCGCAATCGCTCGAAAACCCAACACAAAGCAATCGGCGACTGCCGCGGTCAACAGCCCTTCGGGCGACCACTGATTGCCGGGACCGTCAAACTCCTTGGGCGGCGCCGATTCGATGACCCGCACGCCGTCCGTCGACAGCGGCACGTCTCCATCCGGGCGCATGGCAGCAATCACGACATAGCGATGAGGGAAGGGGTGCATGGGGGTGCTCCGCGAAACCGGGTGAATGCCATTAGATCATACGAGGGGTTCGGCACAAAACCGATAAGAAGAGTTTGAGTTCCGGGCTTTGTTCGTCAAGCTTGATCGTTCGGTCGAATTTCATGCCGATTTTCTCGAGCACGGCAATCGAGCCGAAATTCTCGGGCGAGGTGATGGCAACGATGCGCTGCAGCCCCAGCACTTGTCTGGCGTGCGCCAGAATAGCCGCCGCGGATTCGACAGCATACCCCTGCCCGCGGTACCGCGAGAGAAACGCGAATCCGATATCGACGTCGGCGAGTCCGTCGCGCTTGACCAAACCGCAAATGCCGATGGGCGTGCGATCGCGCAGGCAGGTTGCGTACAAGCCGAAGCCGTGCCGTCCATAGCTGTCGACGGGGCCCTTCAGGATATACGTGCGGGCATCGTCCAGGTTTCTGATCCCCTTGTCGCCGATGAATTGCAAGAATGCCGGTTCATTGAGAAGCTCAAGAATGAACTCGGCATCGCCCAACTCGAGTTGACGCAGATCCAACCGCTCGGTCTGAAGGACGTTCGCCCGGCGCTGCCCGGCAGGCTTATCGCGCCGCTCTTCGTCCAGCAAAGACAGCATGTCGGCTATTTCCGCGGAGTCCGGCCCAGCAGCGGCGCGCAGGCCATTCACGACACCGCGGCGGTTGGCGGCGGGGTGATTCTGGCTAAGCTTCCACTTGCCCGTCAAACTTGCGATCGAGAACTCGAAGCCTACGATCATCGACAGCATTTTTTCGATGTAAGGGGGAGGGGCGTCCTCGACCCTCCACGGTGCTTCCCGCGATCTCTCGTGCTCGAAAGTCAGCCGCTCCACGAACGCGCGCAGCCAAGCGGTGTCTTGCACAAATCGCAAGGTGCCGCGCGCGTGCACCACGGCATAGTTCCATGTCGGAACGACCTCTCCGGTCTCCTGCTTCGACGGATAAAAGGTGGGCGAGACGTACGCCTGCGGTCCCTGGAAAATTGCCAGCGCCTCCGAGTCGGCGCGATACTCCCGCCACACGGGATTGGCGCGCGCTACGTGCCCTCGTATCAAACCGTGCGGAGGCGGCTCGGTCAGCGTTTCGACCGGTATGTGGTTCGCCTCGAGTCCCGAGCCGCCGAGCGTCACCAGGGTCGCGAGCGGACGGGCCCGCATCAGCGCGTGCAGAACGGGGGTGCGTTTTTCCTCGAAATGCGCCGGTAAGTACAATTCCGTCCTCGCGACACTGATGGTGCATCACCAAGCCTAATGGTTTCGTTCGAACGGCACCACTTGAATGATAAAGGCCTTGACCGTCCGACGCGTCATATCGTGTACTGCCCATAATCTTACGGCGTACGGGATGAATCGAATCGTGATGAGGTATCTGAGGCCGGGAATCGCTTGCATCTGCCTGCTCGGCTCGTTGACGCATGCTGCTCGGGCGGACGGGGTCAGCAGTTATCTGCCGCTCAACCTCGAACCCGAAATGGAACGCCAAATCGAGCGGGTGCTCATTCTTGCGGATGAGCCCATTCTCAAGCGGCCCTTCGCCGTCGCGTTGGTGCTCGATGCCCTACCCCAGGCATGCATGGTCGACAAACCGCTGTGCACGAAAGTCAAGCGGTATCTCGAGCGGTACTCGCGCGACTATGCCGTGACCCATGCCAGCGCGACCGGCACGCTCGCGCATGACGCCGATGCCGGTGTGGTGCCGAACGCGCACGGATTACCCGTGAAAAGCTCCTGGGAATTCTCGGCGCAGGGATACGTGCAGCCGAACGACTATGTTCTCTTGAGCGGCGGAGCAGTTGCCTACAAGGGCCGTTCGGAGCCGACGGGATCGATGTTGAGTCTGGGCTTCAATTGGGCGCAGCTCGATATCGGCTACCGCGATCATTGGTTCTCCCCCGCCACCGACAGCAGCATGCTGATCGGTACCGAAGCGCCGACGACGCCGTCGGTGACCTTGTCGAACTACGAACCTCTCACCAGGCTTGGGTTTCAGTACGAGTTTTTTTTGACGCGCCTGTCGCAGCCCAGCAATAACATCCTCTATAACGGCCAATTGAGCAGCGGCAGCCCGCGGCTGTTCGGCACGCAATTTTCGCTCGAGCCCTTCCCGGGTTGGTCGATCGGCCTCAATCGATTCTTGGAGTACGGCGGCGGCAGCGGTTTGCCGGGCTCGGCACGGTTCCTGGTACGCGACTTTTTCAAGCCGAGCGGCCTTTCGCAGACGCAAGGCAACCAACAAGCGTCGTACGTCAGCCGGTTTATTTTTCCGGGCAAAACTCCCTTGGCAGTCTATTTCCAGTACGCAGGCGAAGACAACTCGAACGGCGGCAGCTACTTGCTGGGCAATTCGGCGCTCACCGCCGGCATCGATATCCCGCGTCTCGGGCGCTACTTCGACTTCACGTACGAATTCTCGGAATGGCAGAACATCTGGTACGTCCACAATATTTTCTTGGACGGCATGAGCAACCACGGCCTGGTGCTCGGCAACTGGGGCGCCGATCAGCGAAACTTCGGCGACGGGGTCGGCGCACGCAGCCAGATGGTGCGTATTGGCTGGGAACCGCCGTTCGGCGGCTATCTCGAGGAACGGGTGCGTACACTCGCGAACCAGAGTTATTTTGGCGGCGACTCGCGAACGTACTCTGCGACCCCAGCATTTCCTTACCATCGCTACTATGATGTTTCAGTGCGCTACACGCGCCCGTGGAAAGAGTTGACTGTGGGCGGCGAAATATTCGCCGGACGCGACATATACGGCAAGTCGTTCTCTCGGCTGTCGGGTTTTGTGCGCTACGGCGGGGATGAGCATACCCGCGATGACGGCTCGCTCAACGAGGATTCGTACACCGGTAATCCTGCCGAGCACGGTGCGGAACGATTTGTCGACGCCGGCATGAACGTCAATAGGGTTCGCATCGACCTGGGGCCTGGGATTCCGCTCACCACCAGCAAGTGGGGTTTCGATCCCCATATCGGCCTCGGTGTGCGCCGCGCCGTGTCCGCGCACAATGATTTAGGCGTGCGTATCGAATTGGACGAGGTCGATCATCATTCGCTGATCGGAGTGCGCGCTCTCGACTATCGATATCGATTTACCGGCTCGTTCGCTGCCGGTCTTTTCATCGGTGTCGCCCGCTACAATCTGGCAACGCCCGCTTATTCGATGTATTACGGCGTAGGCGCCTTGTGGCGCGACATGTTGCCGCGGTGGGATCTGGGCCTAGATTTCCGCCATGCACAGAATGTCGCGCGCGATCATGTGCTGGCAAGCGATCCGCAAGGCACTCGGGCGGAGAGCTTTTATAAGATCGACACCGGCCTCCTCTACCTATCGCGACGATTCTGAGGGGCTCCGAGTACGGCCCACATGTCGTCTCGCGGCGACAGTGTCCGACAGAATTATGCCGAATTGTCAGTGTTTGTCCGATGGGGCGATGCGTCGGGTTATGCGAACATCGGAGCATGGATCATCGGTGGGGCGAGCGTCTGCAGGTTGATTTTCCCGTCCGGGTAACGACGCACCGATTCTCGGTGAGAGACGGCCGCGTGGCCGACATGAGCGTGAGCGGTGCCCTGGTCGAAGGGGATCTCCCAGCGAGAATGCTGTCTCGAATCCACGTTGCCATCGTTCTGCCGCTGCGGCCGAAGCATGAGTTTCCGGTGGTGCAGGCGTATGTTGCGCGGAAGTACAAACACGGCTTTGGAATCGAGTGGTGCGAATTCGCGCCTGATCCGATCAGAAGGCTCCTGGGCTCCGTGGCTGCCCGGCCGCACACGCGCTTTCGCCGGCACGCGGCATCCGCATCGCTGACCGTCTCTCGATTGTCGTCGCCGTTGTTGAAGCACGGCTCCTGACTGCCTCGTCAGGGATTTAAGGTCCGAATTTGGCGAGACGCGCGGCGAGAATTGCACGATGATGACATGTCTACGGCTTATCATGTCGCGTGAATCCGCTCTCCAGGAGCAGCCGCGTGACCGAGACTGAAGCGATACATACCGGCGGGTGCCTTTGTGAGGGCGTGCGCTATCGAATAACCGGCGCACTTCGCGGCGTCACCGCCTGCCATTGCGCACAGTGCCGTCGCACGAGCGGTCACTTCGCGGCGATGACGAGCGCGCCCTCGGCCAATATCGAACTGACGGCTTCCGCCACACTGCTCTGGTACAAATCCTCGGATACCGCCGAGCGCGGATTTTGCGGCCGGTGCGGCGGCAATCTATTTTGGAGGCAATTCGGCCGCGATGAAATGAGCATCACCGCGGGGACGCTGGACACTCCCACTAATGTAGCGTTGCAAGAGCACATATTTGTCGCCGACCAATCGGACTACTACTCGATCAACGATGATTTACCCAAAAAACGGCACTGGTAGCGGCGATGACGCCCGCGAGCAGGGGGATTGTGCCTGCTGCGGCGGCATTCGCGATCTGGGGTATATTTCCGCTTTATTTCCACCTCCTGAGCGGGGTATCCGCGGTCCAAGTCATCGCTCACCGCGTGGTTTGGTCATGCCTGTTTGTATTCCTGTGGATGGCCATGCGGGGGGAGCTGACCGCCCTCCGGGCGACGCTTGCCAATCGCAGCGTCGTCTGGCGGCTCGCGGTTTCGGCAACATTGATATCCCTCAACTGGCTGGTCTATGTCTGGGGTGTCATGAACGGCCACGTCGTCGAGACCAGTTTGGGCTATTTCATAGGTCCGTTGGTCAACGTGTTGCTGGGAGTCGTTCTTCTTTCGGAAAGGCTCACGGCCGCGCAGTGGACTGCCGTCGCGCTGGCGGGCATCGGTGTCGCCTACCTCACGGCTTCGGCCGGGAGGCTCCCATGGATCGCGCTGACGTTGGCGTTCTCGTTTGCAACCTACGGACTCCTTCGCAAGGTAGTAAAGGTCGAGTCGCTGCCCGGACTCGCGACTGAAACGCTGCTGCTGGCTCCATTCGCCGCGGCGTATCTCCTCTGGTGCGAGTCCGCGGGTAGCGCCGCGCTGGACCATGCCGGACTGGTTGTCGATGCTCTGCTGATAGGAAGCGGACCCCTCACGGCGATCGCGCTCTTTCTCTTCGCCTACGGAACGCGCTTGCTTCCCTATTCGACGGTGGGACTGTTGCAATTCATAGCGCCGACCTTGCAATTTGCTTGTGGCGTGTTCGTGCTGCACGAGCCGTTCGAGCGCACTCGCGCGATTGGTTTCGCCGTCATCTGGGCAGCCCTGCTGGTTTACGCCGCCGAAGGCGTGCGGCTGTCGCGCAATCAACAAGGCGGATTTGCGTAGGTCGCCATACCCCGGTCGAGCAGGAGCTTGCGTCGCGCTGCGGGCACGCTCGCGCGGGTGCAGTCATGTAAGCTCGGCCGCGTTGCCAGTTGTCAGGAGCAGCGCTTCGCGGCTAGGCTAACCTGTCCTTATGTCATCCACTAAGCCCCCCTTCAAGCTGTTCGCCGCGCGCCACAGCCGCGCGGCGGCCATGCCATTCATCATGGTCACGGCGCTGATCGACATGATCTCGATCGGCCTGATCATTCCGGTATTGCCGGCACTGGTGGGCAGTCTCACCGGGACTAAAACGGATCAAGCGCTCTGGTATGGCGTCGTTACGTTCACATTTAGCTTTGCTAATTTTTTCGGATCGCCGATTCTTGGCGCGCTCTCCGATAGCTACGGCCGCCGCCCCGTATTGCTGATCGGATTTTCCGGCCTGATGCTCAGCTTTTTCACGACGGCATTGGCGACGTCCGTCGGCATGTTGATTGTCATACGGCTGGTGGCCGGCGCGATGCAGGCCAACCTTTCAGTGGCCAGCGCCTATGTGGCCGACATCACGCCCCCCGAACTGCGCGCAAAGCGCTTCGGTATGATGGGAGCAATGTTCGGCGTCGGGTTCATTCTCGGGCCCGTGATCGGGGGACTGCTGGGCTCCATCAATCTGCGCCTGCCGTTCTATGCGGCTGGCGGCCTCGCGTTGCTCAATCTCCTGTATGGCTACTTCGTATTGCCTGAATCGTTGCCGGCGAGCCGCAGACACGCATTCGATTGGAAGGCCGCCAATCCGTTCCGCGCGCTGCGTCGACTGTCTCAATTGAAGGATGTGGCACCCCTGGCTGTTGTCGTGGCTTGCTGCGGGCTCGCGCAGTTTGTGCTCTATACGTGCTGGGTGCTCTACACCACCTTCAAATTCGGGTGGGGACCTCGGGAAAATGGTTGGTCGCTCGCGGCTGTGGGCGTGGTATCGGCCATCGTGCAGGGATTGTTATTGGGGCGAATATTGCAGGTCATCAGCGTGCGTCGGCTCGCTGTATTGGGATTGATCTCCTCCACTCTTGCCTATGCACTGTGGGGAGCTGCTACGCGCAGCTGGATGATGTACGCGATTATCTTCGTCAATCTGCTGGGCGCAACCGTCTCGTCAACGATACAAAGCATGATTTCAAGCGCGGCGGACGCCCATAATCAGGGCAAGACACTTGGCGCTGTCGGTGGCATCAATAGCCTGATGGCCGTGATCGCGCCGGCCATCGGTGCGCCGCTGCTGACGATGGTGTCTCACCTTCCCAAAGGTGACTGGCGCATCGGCGCGCCGTTCTACTTTTGCGCACTGCTTCAGGCGGCCGCGTTGTTTCTGACGGTAGCGCATTTCCATAGTAAGCGGCGCGCGCGGCTTGCAATGCAGACAGGCACGTAGGCGGCGGTTATCCTAGTCATCAACACGGCGGAGCGAATGTCGCATGGATTACATCCGGTTCGGGCGGACGGGCCTCAAGGTCTCACAGCTCTGCCTCGGCACGATGTCGATGGGCAGTTCCGCCTGGAAGAGCTGGGTGCTCGACGAGGATGATTCGATCCCCATCCTGCGGCGTGCCCTCGACCTCGGCATCACCTTCTTCGACATGGCCGACTGGTATTCGACCGGCCGCAACGAGGAGGTCGTCGGCCGGAACCTGCTCAGATTGAGCGCACGCGAGCGACTGGTGCTCGCGACCAAGGTCTACTACCCGATGAGCGACGACCCGAACGATCGTGGCCTGTCGCGAAAGCACATCGCCACCGCGATCGACCGGTCGCTGGCGCGCATGGGCACCGACTACGTTGACCTCTACGTGATCCATGCCTTCGATGCGGACACGCCTGTGGAGGAAACGATGGAAGCGCTGCACCACATAGTCCGCACCGGCAAGGTGCGCTACCTCGGCGCCTCCACGATGTATGCGTGGCAGTTCGCCAAAATGAACCACGTGGCGGCGATGAACGGCTGGACGCCCTTCGTCAACATGCAGTGCCAGTACAACGTGCTGTACCGCGAGGAAGAGCGGGAGATGCTCCCCTACTGCCGGGACCAGGGCATCGCCGTCACGACCTTCAGTCCCCTCGCGCGAGGCTTCCTTGCGCGCGACGCTGGCACCGCGCGTGCGGCCCACGACGTCTATCAGGAATTCTACGGCGACGACATCGATCGCGAGATTGCACGTCGCGTGCGGGAGGTGGCTGCGCGCCGGAGCGTGAGCACGGCCCATGTCGCGATGGCATGGGTCGCCGGCAGCTCCAACCCCAATGTTCCGATCGTGGGTGCCGCGAAAACGCCGCACCTCGATGTCGCCGTGGAGGCGCTGGGGCTCAAGCTCGATGGCGAAGAGAGGGACTTCCTCGAGGCGCCTTACCGGCCACGCGACGAGATCAGCGACCAGAACCCGGTGCGACGTCCCCGCGCGCTGCCTCCGGGCTGAGCCCTAGGCCATCAGCCACCGGCTGTCCTGGCGGACTTCGATGAGGGTGGGGCGATCCGCGACCAGAGCGTCCCGCACGGATTTCGCCAAATGTTCGGCGCTCTCGGCGCGGGCGGCATGACAGCCGAGGCTCTGCGCCAATCTTAGGAAGTCAGGGCTCTTGGGCTCCACGCCGATCCGCGGAATCTGCCGCTGGTCCATCTGCTCCACGATCTCCTTCAAGGCATCGTTGTTCCACACGATGACAGGAAGCGCGAGGCGTTCTTCCGCCGCCGTGGCGAGCTCATTGACCGTGAACATGATCCCGCCGTCGCCCGCGACGGCAATCACCGGCCGATGCGGCGCGCCGATCTTCGCGCCAATGGCCAGCGGCAAGGCGACGCCCAGGGAACAATACGTGCCGGAATAATACCAGCAGCGCTCCATTTCCATCGGCATTGCAAAAGAGCCGGAGTACACAATTTGCGAGGCGTCGCCCATGACGATTGCGTCGGCAGGAAGGGCTGAACGCACCGTCTTCCAGACGCGCGCGTGCAGCTTTTCAACGTCGGTCATTGTCGCGGCAATGCGCGCAAGGACATCCCGGACCCGGCTCTCGCCCTGCGACCGCTGCGCCGTTGGCTTGCGGCTCGAGAGGGCGGACGCCAGAGCGAGCATCGCAGCACGGGCGTCGGCTTGGATCGGCACCGCAGCCGAGTACACTGATGCCAGTTCGGTGGGATCGATGTCGATCCGAATGATGTCGCCCAAAATATCCAGTTTCGGCAGGAAGCTGTCGCCTGCGCCGACTTGCGAACCCACCAGCAATACCACATCGGCGTCCGCCAGTGCCTGCTGGCTCGGTTTCCGCACGATCGAGCCGCCGAGAGATAAAGGGTGGGATTCCGGAAGTATTCCCTTGCCGGCGTTGGTGGAAAGAACCGGCGCCCCGATATGCTCGGCGATATCGGTCAGCGCCTTGCGCGTGCCGACTGCGCCGCCGCCGACGAGAATCAAAGGGCGCTTCGCCCGCGCGAGACGATCCGCGGCCTCGTCGATCGCCGCCGGATCGGGCATCGGCAAGGTCGGAGCGCGACGGGTCTTCCAGTCGGCCTCGACGGGCAGCGGGAGGACATCCCGAGGCAGCGACAGATGAACCGGACGAGGCCGGCTGCCGCGAAACACCGCATAGGCACGGGCAATCAATTCCGGCAGCTCTTCCGGGTATCGGACCATGGCGCTGAACGCGGTGAACCCGGCTGTGACCGCGGCCTGGTCAGCGAGTTCGTGGATCGCTCCCCAGCCTTTGCCCTGCGTGTTCGTGGCGCACGCTCCGGATAGCACGAGCATCGGTTGCGAATCGCAGTACGCTTGCGCAATGCCGGTCGCCGCGTTGGTCACGCCCGGGCCGGCAATGATCGTGCAAACACCGGGCTTGCCGGTGGCGCGCGCGTAGCCGTCGGCCATGAGGCTCGCGCCTTGCTCGTTGCGACACTGCACGTGGCGGATCCCTGCGAGTGCGATGCCGCGATACAGCTCGACGGTCATCGTCCCGGCCATGCCGAACACCGTGTCCACCTCATAGGCCGAGAGTAATTTCATTACGGCCTCACCGCATGTCATGGCTTTCAAGCGTTTTCTCCTGGGATCATCGCAATGCGCCGCACGATATTTGAACGAGAGTCGCCAAGCTTCACCTTTCGGGAATTAGAAATCAGTTGCCCATGTCAGCGCAAACCGCCTGCCTTGTTCAGGCAGCACCACGTCGAGGTCCGACACGTGCAGACCTCGCGAATCGGCCAAGTTGGAAGCGTCGAGTCGGACCGTCCACGGATGAGCCATTTGCATCCAATGATAGCGAACGCCCGCACCGAGTGTCGCGAGCGATGGCAGGTCCCGGGTGTTGTCGGTCGTTGCGACGCGTGTCGACAGCAGATTCCATTGCAATGACGCGGCCCACGGGTCGTTTGCCGAGTAGAGCCCGACGTTTTGGAATCCGATCGACGTGCCAAACGCATCCTGGGCAGCCGTCACGGCGTTCTCGTCGGTGCGCTGCGCCCCAGCGACACTGCATAAGGCGACACAGCTAATCGTCGCTAAAATCAAGCAAGATTTTTCAAAAGTCATGCGACGCCTGCCGATGGGTGACCAATGTAGCGCACGCATTGCGAGTAACAAGCCCGCTTCGCTCCATCACTATGATTATCCCGGCCGAGGCCATCCTTATGTAGCGTACAACCTCAACATCACTCGAGGTCAAGGACGGTCCTATGGCAGCGAGCTCCGACGCAGCGCCGGGCGATGGGAATCAAGCAAACGGCTGACTGGGAATCCAGTGCCGGCTGATTCGGAAGGCGAAGCCGGCTATCGGGGAATATGGTGGGCCCGCTCGGACTCGAACCGAGGACCAAGGGATTCACTTTAGCCCCGCCGTTTCCGGAGGGAGTGGACTATCTCTTCACCCCAGAGGGGTGCGGGACGCTCTAGCCTGTCATTAAGCGCACTCAAGCGCTCAGGTAGTCTCTGCACCTTCCGGCGGTGTACCGCCGGCTTGGCTCAGGGTTGCCATCAGCTCAAAGCTGGGAAGGTTTCCCTGAATTCATCCCGTCCACTTCGCACCTTGCGATGCGAAGGCACCATTTATTGATGAGTCCCCTGCTCTAACCAACTGAGCTACAGGCCCGACGGCGCGTATCTTAGCATGTGCCCTGTCGCGCGCGCCGCGGCGGTAATGCCCTGGGGTATCTTATGAGCCTGTGAGTCCCCCATTGCTGCCTGATTTGCCCATCAACGAGGCGCTGCCGGCCCTGGGCAGCGCCCTTGCCCGTGCACGCAGCGTGCTGGTGGAGGCTCCTCCGGGTGCGGGCAAGAGCACCATCGTGCCGCTTTTCCTGCGGGAAAGTCCTTGGCTTCAGGGACAGAAGATCCTGATGCTCGAACCGCGCCGCATCGCGGCGCGCGCCGTCGCCGGCCGCATGGCGCATCTTCTCGGCGAAACGGTCGGACGCAGCGTCGGATTTCGTACGCGGCTCGACACCCGCGTGAGCCGCGATACGCGCATCGAAGTCGTCACGGAGGGCATCCTCACGCGCATGCTGCAAGATGATTCCGGACTTGAGGGCATCGGCTGCGTCATCTTCGATGAATTCCATGAACGCAGTTTGAACGCGGACTTGGGATTGGCGCTGTGCATCGAGAGTCAGCAAAACCTGCGCGAGGATTTGCGCCTGGTGGTGATGTCGGCGACCCTGGACCTCGAGCCTATCGCCAAACTACTGGGCGGAGCCCCGATCGTAGCCGCTCGCGGCCGCAGCTTCGACGTTGCGACAATATACGTTCCGCGGCGTCCCGAAATTTACCTTGAACAGCAGACCGCGCAATTGATACGCAACGCCTTGCGCGACCACGACGGCGACATCCTGTGCTTTCTGCCGGGTGCGGCGGAGATTCGCCGGGTACAGCGGGCCCTCGATGATGCGGCTCTCGATCGCACCGTGCGCGTGCTGCCGTTGTACGGCGACCTCGACGGCGCTTCCCAGGATGCAGCCCTCTCTCCCGCGCGCGCGGGACATCGTAAGATCGTGCTCGCCACCAGCATTGCGGAAACCAGCCTGACCATCGAAGGCATTCGCGTGGTGGTCGATTCAGGATTGCGTCGCTACGCAGAATTCGATCCTGCGACGGGCATGAGCCATCTGATCACCGCCAAAGTGTCGCAAGCGGCCGCCGACCAGCGCCGCGGGCGCGCCGGTCGTTTGAGTGCAGGGACTTGCTATCGTCTTTGGTCGGAGGGAACGCAGGCGTCGCTCGCGCCGCAAACGGCTCCGGAAATCCTGCACGCGGATCTCGCGCCTTTGGCGCTGGAGCTCAGCTGCTGGGGAGCTGTGGATGCCTCGGGCCTGTCCTGGCTCGATCCGCCTCCGGCCGCACCGCTGGCCCAAGCGCGCGATCTGCTAAGGCAGCTTGAGGCCATTGATTCCAACGCATATGTCTCGCCGCATGGCAGGACGCTGGCCGGGCTGGGGACTCACCCGCGTCTTGGTCACATGCTTGTCAAGGCCCGCGAGCACGGCGCGGCGCGCTTGGCCTGCGACCTCGCGGCCATCTTGAGCGAGCGGGACATCTTGCGCACGATGCCGGGCGCGCGCGACGTGGATCTGCGGCTGCGTGTAGCGGTCCTGCGCGGCGATGTGCGGGATCTACCGCCGGGAGTCACCGTCGATTCCCGCGCCATGATCCAGGCAAAGCGCAGCTCCGAGCGCTGGCAAAAGGATTTCACGCGCGGCAGTCGGGACTCGGCCGATCCCCACGAATGCACGGGACTGCTGTTGGCATGGGCTTACCCGGACCGTATTGCGCGAACGCGCGGCGACGGCGGTCGATACCTCTTGGCCAACGGCCGCGGCGCACGCTTTGCCGAACCCCAAGCGCTGTCCAAAGCCGAGTTCATCGTCGCGGCGGAACTGGACGGCGCGGAGCGTGAGGCGCGGATTTTCCTTGCCGCTCCCGTAGGGCTTGCGGACCTCGAGCGGCATTTTTCCGGGCAAATTTACGATCGCGCCGAAATCGGCTGGGACGATCGCGAACACGCGATCCGCGCGCGGCGCGAGCGCCGTCTGGGAGCCCTGGTGTTGGATTCGGCGGAAATTCGCGATCCTGACGGTCAATCACTGCAGAATGCCGCGCTCGCGGGCCTACGGCAGCTTGGCATCGCCGGCCTCCCCTGGACCCCGGGATTGCGGCAGTGGCAGGCACGCGTAATGCTGATGCGCCAATATGCCGTCGCGTCGCCGGAACCTTGGCCGGATTTGAGCGATGCGGCGCTCGCAGCGACTCTCGAGGAGTGGGCGCCGCCGTGGATTTCCGGTATGACCCGCCGCGAGCATTTTTCGCGGATCGACCTCGGGAACGCCATGCGGTCTCGATTGACCTACCCGCAAGGCGTGATCCTGGAGCGGGAGGCGCCGACGCATTTCACCGTGCCCAGCGGCTCGCACATAGCGATCGATTACCTGGACGGGGACATCCCTACGCTGTCGGTGCGACTGCAGGAAATATTCGGTTTGAACGAAACACCGAGCGTCGCCGCCGGCAGGCTGCCCCTGCTGCTGAAATTGCTGTCGCCGGCGAGGCGCCCGGTGCAAATCACCCGTGATCTCGTGAGCTTCTGGAATCGCGGATATCATGACGTGAAGAAGGATTTGAAGGGCCGCTACCCAAAACACTACTGGCCGGAAGATCCTTACACTGCCGAGCCCACGCGCCGTGCTCGGGCTCGCGGCCCGTTGCGCTAATGCCGCCTTACCCGATCACGGCGCCCTGCGCTTTGGTTACAATAGTGCCCGCATCGGATACCCCAACAGCTTGCCGCGAAAGACGACGACTCGATGAAGGACTACAGCAATCATTTTCGGGATCTCGTCAAGCGTCAGCTCGGCGATGACCCGCGAGTCTTGGTGCCGCGCGGAGCGCAAGACATGATGATCCTCGCCACGTGGCGGCTATCGATAGACGCATTGCGACCCAACAAACGGTCGAGAATGATCCGCATCGTGATTTCGCAGGAAGCGCTCGAAGAATATGCCCGGGGCAGCGAAGAGATGCGAATGGCCGGCGATGAGCGCTTCGTGGCGTGGTTTCGGCGCCAACTGAGCGCCTTCGATCCCAATCATGAGGCCCCCCTTGGCGTGGACCCGCCGCCGGTGACCTGGCCCGTGAGCACCGGTGTGTTGAACGCTTGAACACGCGAGCGCCGATGCCAGAGCACACGAGAGATCTCTTCGGCGGGACTGCTCCCGACATGATGCACGAGCGACTCGCACCGGGTGCGTGGTTGCTCCGAGGATTTGCGCTAGGCAAGGCATCAGAGGTGTTGGCCGCCGCCGAGGCGGTTGAAGCAGCTGCGCCATTCCGTCATCTGGTGACTCCCGGCGGTTTTCGCATGTCGGTGGCGATGACGAATTGCGGCAGCCTGGGTTGGGTGAGCGATCGCCGCGGCTATCGCTACGATTCGCGGGACCCGCTGAGCGGGCAATCATGGCCGGCGATGCCGCCGATATTTCTGGAGTTAGCCCGGAGAGCCGCGCTTGCAAGCGGATTCGTGGGCTTCGAGCCAGATGCGTGTCTCCTCAACCGGTACGAACCCGGCGCTCGCCTGACGCTGCATCAGGACAAGGACGAAACAGATTTCTGCGCTCCCATCGTCTCCGTATCGCTTGGTCTTCCCGCGATCTTCCTGTTCGGCGGCGACGCTCGGTCGGACAGGCAGCGTCGGGTGCCGCTGCAACACGGCGACGTCGTCGTCTGGGGGGGCCCATCGCGCCGTCGATATCACGGTGTGCGTGCGCTGCAGGACGGTTACCACGACTCCCTGGGCTCGCGTCGGCTCAATCTCACGTTTCGACGCGCCCGCTAGCTTCGACATCGTTCCGGCCGCTTTCCACGGCTTCGATTGCCGGAGTTCGCCACCCGCTGCGCAGCCCCCAAAAATAAAACACCAGCGCGGCGAGAGCGACGCAGAGCTGATCCCAGCCGTAGCCGATGTAGCCGTGCCCTTCGAACTCCTTGCTGCCGGCCCAGGACAATCCGGTCATCGCCAGCAAGTAAGCGATCAACCACCAGGCGGCGCGCAACTGGAGACCGAAAAGGCGCCAGCCCGATTTCGCTTGGTAATACAAATACACGGGCATCGGCAGAATCAACAGCAGCATTATTTCGCCTGTATGCGGCCAACGCGCCCAGAAGAACATGAGGGTGGCGAGCACGAAGGCCATCGGCGCCAGAATGGGCAATCCCGGAACGCGCAGCGGACGGTGCAGGTTTGGCGCAGTGCGCCTGAGGACCATTACGCTGATCGGAACCACCAGGTACGTGATGATGGTGGCCACGGAGATCACGGCCGCGAGCTTCCCCCAGCCGCGGAAGAAGAAGAGAAAGATGAACGACACCAGGAGGTTGAACCACATCGCCGGGCGCGGGATCCCGTAGCGCGCATGCACGCGGCCGAGCACCTCGGGCACCGTGCCGCTGCGTTCCATGGCGTAGATCATGCGTGCAGTGGTGGCCGTGTACGTGGTGCCGGTGCCGCTTGGGCTGACGAAGGCATCCGCGTAAAGCAGCAGGGCAAGCCAATTGAGATTGAGCGCCAGCGCAAGCTGCGCGAACGGCGAGCTATATTCCAGCGCCGCCCAGCCTTCATGCAGGTGTTCCGGCGCCACGGTACCGATGAAAGCGACCTGCAGCATCAGATACACGACCGTGCTTAGGGCGATCGACCCGAAAATCGCGAAGGGCACGCTGCGTCCCGGATGGCGCGCCTCACCCGCCAGGTTCACGGGGCTCTGGAAACCGTTGTAGCTGAATACGATGCCGCTTGTGGCAACGGCCGTCAGTATGGCCGCAACATTGCCGACGTGGCGGCCGCCATGGATGCCCACATGGAAGTTTTCCCAATGAAACCCGGTGCACACCAACGCGATCGCGGTGGCCGCCGGTACGATGAGCTTGAAGAAAGTGATGGCGCTGTTGGTGTCGGCAAAGACCTTCACGCTCCAGAAATTGAGCAGGAAGTAAACCACCACGAGGGCCGCGGAAATCGACAGACCCGGCACCGTCAGCTCGCCCCTGCCATTGGCGGCGTGCACGTACAGATCCTGCGCCCATTGCCAAGGCCACGAACTCATGTATTGCACGGAGGCCTCGGCCTCCACGGGAATGACCGATACAATGGCGATCCAGGCGGCCCAACCGGCGACGAATCCGACCAGCGAACCGTGCGAATAATGTCCGTAGCGCACCGCGCCGCCGGACTCCGGGAACATGGCTCCGAGCTCGGCATAGGTGAACGCGACGAACAAGATGATCACCGCTCCGATAATCCAGGAATAGACCGCACCCGGCCCGGCAAGCTGGGCCGCGCGCCAGGCCCCGAATAGCCAACCTGAACCGATGATCGAGCCCAAGCCGGTAAACATCAGAGCGACGGCTCCGACTTCGCGGCGAATTGCATTTTCATTGGACATGCATGCTTTCTCCCTGAAATCGATCCTAGCGGCTCGATGGCGCTTAAGCCATACCGTTATGTGCCGGCGCTTGAATCCGAGGGGCAATCATCGCCGAATAAGCTAGGAATGTGTTTCCATGTCGACGACCGCCGCCCAAAAAATCCTCTTTTCCGGAAAAAGCGGCTGTACCGCAGAATTCTCGAGCCCCTGCTGGGATTGTTGAGGCAGGGCATCTCGCCGGATCGCCTCGCGCTCTGCGTCGCCATCGGGATGGTGGTCGGCAACGTGCCCATTCTTGGCATTTCAACCATTCTCTGCACGGCGATCGCATTGGCATTTGGTTTGAATTTGCCGGCGATTCAACTCGTGCAAGCCGCCATGGCGCCGACGCAGATATTGTTGATCATTCCCTTCGTGCGACTCGGCGAATGGATCTTGCGCGTGCCGGCCCAATCGCTGTCGATCAAGGAGGGTCTCGGACTCCTGGCTCATGGCGCCGGAGACGCAATTGCAGAGCTCGGGGGCGCGATTCTGCGTGCGGGATTCGCCTGGAGCTTGATCGCTCCCCCTGCCGTTTGGTTGTTCTATAAGTTCTTGACGCCGGTGTTCGAACGGGCAGCCGTGCGAATGAGGTAGCCATCATGAATGCCGCAACCGTTTCCATGCCGTTGTCTTGGTCCATGCATCTGCTGGAGCGCAACCTGCTGCCGGATTTTCTCGTGCGCTTCGGCATTCGGCGGCTCTTGAAGGCACGCCTCGCCGACGGGCGCCGAGGCGGCCTCGAGGCGCAACGGCGGCATTTGATGGACTTGATCACGCGCCTTCGTCAAAGCCCCATCGCCATCAACACCGGCGATGCGAATTTGCAGCACTACGAGCTGCCGTGCGCTTTCTTCGAACTCATCCTGGGGTCGCGCCTCAAGTATTCGTCGGGCTACTACCGGCATCCCGCCGAATCTCTCGACCAAGCCGAGGCCAATATGCTCGAGCTGACCGCCGAGCGAGCGGCTCTTGAGGACGGCGATCGCATCCTCGAGCTCGGATGCGGCTGGGGTTCTCTGTCTCTGTGGATGGCCGAACGCTATCCCCGCTCGCAAATAACCGCAGTGTCCAATTCCCGTACGCAGAAGAAATTCATCGATGCGCGGGCCGATGAACGCGGCTTGAAGAATCTCGAAGTGATCACCTGCGACGTCAATCACTTGTCGTTTCCTGCCGAAGCGCGGTTCGACCGCGCCGTGTCGGTCGAAATGTTCGAGCACATGCGTAATTACGAGTCGCTGATGCAGAGGATCGCCGGGTGGCTCGAGCCCGCGGGAACTCTGTTCGTGCACATCTTTTCGCATAAGACGTATGCCTATCCGTTCGACGTGCGGGACGAAAGCGACTGGATGGCGAAGTACTTTTTCACCGGCGGCATCATGCCCAGCGACAATCTGCTGCTGTACTTTCAGAAGGACCTGATCATCCGGAAACATTGGCAGTTGGACGGGCGCCACTACGGTCGAACCAGTGAACATTGGCTGCGAAACATGGATCGGCACCGCGCGGCGATCGAACCGATCCTGGCAGAAACCTACGGCGCCGATCAGGTGCGCCGATGGTGGGCGTACTGGCGGGTGTTTTTCATGTCGTGTGCCGAATTATGGGGCTATGCCGATGGACAGGAATGGCTGGTCTCGCACTATTTGTTCCACAAGGCTTGAGCTTCCGTGTTGCAGCCTGAGTTCGCGCGATCATTTGCGCGCACCCAGGACGCTAACGAACCGGCGGAATGATCAGTTGCGGCGCCTTGCAGGCGCCGCGCAAGGCTTCGGCCGAACAGGCTCGCGGCGTCAGATCGCGTGCAAGGCAGATATGGACTTCGCGAAGCCGCGGTGCGCCCTGGCCCGTGCAACTCACTACCACCGTCTCCGGCGCAAGCCGCGGGTTCGCGTGCAAGAACGCGCCCGCAACCGCCGCCGGCGACTCTTCGATGGGCCGGGTGGGCCCGGTGAGTTCCTGCGGAATCTTGATGCTTGCGTAGGCGCGGCGCACCAGCGCGAAGTACTCAGCCGGTTCCAAGCCGCTGCAGGTGCCGTGGGCCGACCATTCGTGGTAGACCAGCCCGCGCGCCGGCATCAAGTCGACGATGCTCCGCACCACGTCCTCGGGCACCGGACGGTGCACATCGCAATGCTCGGGCCAGCCCTGTTCGTTTTGCGGCCACAGACCGTGGACGATGAATCCAAAGCCGCGGGGTCCGCCGCATTCCGCGGCCCCCGGGGATGACAGGCAAAACGCCGGCGACCAGGACAGGGAAAGCATGTAGTAGGTGAAATCGCCGGCCGCAGATGGGCTCGAGTGGCGGTGCCGCGCCGACGCGCTGCCGATCGCATGCAAGAACACGAAAGCGAGCATCGCGATGCCCGGGAAGACTGAAAACAGGTGACGTTTCATGAAACTTCGGATATCAACCGCCGGCGCGGATGGACGTCAAATCAAAGCCGCCGGACCCGCTCAGCCAGGTGTCCTTGTCCCGAATGATCGCCTGCGCCGGCAGCATCTGGGTTTTGACTCCCATGCCGGGCAGCTTTCGGATCGCGGTACCGACCGCGAATATTTCGATCAAGCTTGATCCGAGTTCGATGATGTAGGTCTTGATGCCGACCACTTCCTCGGCGCCGGCCGCCGCGGCCTCGGTCTTCAATCGTTCGAATACATGCTCGCGCGCATCGTAGATGAGGGTCGTGAGATCGCTTATCTCGCCCTTCACGAAACTGCGAAAGGCGGCCTTGATCCCGCCGATTGCCCCGAGGGAATAAACCGAAGTCGAAATCAGGAGTTTGATGGGCATGTAGCCCAACTGCGCCATGCCCCACAATTCCTCGCCGGTAAGATCGCTCGTGACGGGCGCGCTCGCGAATTGCGCCGGCAGTAGCGGGTGGAACGCCGCGGTTCCGGCCATGTACATCTCATGAAATCCCGCGAAATGCAGGACGGTGGTTCGCACGCCGACGACGGCATTGGCTCCTACCGCCTTTGCATGGGCGACGAGCCGCTGGAGCGCGTGATGGCGCGTCTCGTTGAACACGTCGCTGAACTCTTTGATCTCGCCACGCACCAGCGTCTTCAGAGTGCCGGCGATGCCCCCGACGGCGCCCACCGAGTAGGCGATGTTACCGAACACGAATTCCCTCGGCTCGTAGCCCGCATCCATGTGGCAGTACAATTCTTGAGCATCGCCGGAACTCGTGAACAACGCGGTTCCGTGCGCGCCGATGACCCCGGATCCGACAAAAAGGAACTCGGAATTTCCGCTGAGGTTGCGCAGCTCCGAATTCACGCCGACGACCCCGTGGACCTGTTCGCGATCCGCCTCGGCTCTCATGCGGGCGAAGGCGGCTTGGCGGCCCTCATGAATCATGTTCGTGACGTCGGGAATTTCGCCTCCGACAATGCCGCGGAACGCCGAACGGACGCCGCCGAGAAATCCCATCGATTGAATGCTGTTGCCGATCACGACGGCGCTCGGCGTCAGGCCCTTGAGGCGCATGCAGTAGATTTCATTGCCGGACAAACCGGTCAGCTTGCAGTCAATCCCCATGACGAGTCTCCCGTCCTGCGCGGACGATCGAGCCGCTAACGAAGCGCCTCGGTGGCGGCCGCAAAAAAATCTTGATCGGCAATGACTTCCATGCCGGATGGCTTCGGCAAGGCACCCCAGACGACGATTACGACGCGCTCTCTCGGGTTCACATAGATATGTTGACCGTAAATGCCGAGCGCCTGGAAGGCGCCGTGGTTCGCGGATTCGGGTCTCGCAGCGAAGGGCCAGATCATATAGCCGTAATCCACGACTTCTCCGCCGATCGTTTTGCTGCTGCCGGCATCGCGGATCCAGCCGTCGGGCAGAATCTTTTCGCCGGCCGCCACTCCGCCATTCATGAGAAACAGCCCAAATCGCCCATAGTCTCGCAGGACCGCACTCAGCCCGCTGCCGCCGATCTCCGCTCCGTCGGGCGATTCCAGCCACCAGGTTGCATCGGACTCCATTCCGGCCTTGCTCCAAATTCGTTCCGACAGGTACTCAGCCAGCGATCGACCGACCGCCGAGCGGACCACCGCGCCGGCAACGAACGTCTCTCCCGTGCTGTAATTCCAGATGGTGCCCGGTGGCCCCGCCCGCGGCAGTTTCGCCATCAAATCCATGATGGCCCCGGGCCGTTGCGCAATTTGCGCATCCAGCATGCGGCGGCGGTCTGACGCGAGGTTCGTATAGGTTTCATCCCATTTCACGCCTGAGGCCATTTGCAGCAGGTATCGAATGCTCACCCCGTCGTACGCGCTGCCCGCAAGTTTCGGAACGTAGTTGGTTACAGGATCGTCGATATTCTTGATGTGCCCCTCCTGGATTGCGGCGCCCACCAACGAAGAAGTGATCGACTTGGCGATGGACATCGACATCCAGCGCGTCTGCTCCGTATTGCCCATTTCATAGTCTTCGTAGGCAATTTTTCCATCTTTCAGGACCAACAGGGCGGTAACGCGATTCAACGCCAGGTAATCGATGAGGTCGTAAGTCTTGCCGCCGGAACGAAATTGCACCTTGGTCAGCGGCTTGGCCGCTCTTGGAAGCGCGAGCACGCGGGACCCATGCTTGACAACCCGCACCGGGAATAGCCTGTCGATGTGGCGAAAGGTGTTGACCTGGATGTCCGAGGTCAGCGTGCCGTCGTAGACTTGGGTGACGGTTCCGATGGTCTGCGCGGCGGTGACTGTGGCGTGTTGAGTGAACATGCAGGCAACCAATAGTACTGCGACAATCGGCGCGGCCCGTCGCAACGGGACATCATAAGCATCGTGAACGGCGTTGCAGGTCACGTTTTCTCCATCGGATGGCGGTTTCTGAGTGATCGTGGCCGTTTGTAGGCATGATAATGGCACCAATCCATCGAGATCCATGCACGTGAAGGCGAAATGAAGGCAGTCCTCCTCAAGGGCCACGGCGGATTCGAGCAGCTTGAATACCGAGATGACGTGCCGGTGCCAGTGCCGCGCGCCGGCGAAGTCCTGGTCCGGGTGGGCGCGGCCGGCGTGAATAATACCGACATCAACACCCGCACCGCCTGGTATTCCCGATCCGTAACCGAGGGCACCACTGCGAAAGCCGCCGCCGCCGGCATTGCCGGCGCGCGCTCCGAGGATGCCGGCTGGAACGGCTCGCCGCCGGCCTTTCCGAGAATTCAAGGAGCCGACGCCTGCGGGCGCATTGTCGCTGTGGGAGACGGCGTCGCTTCGAAGCGCATCGGCGAACGGGTTTTGGTGGAACCGGTGTTCCGTGGTGCCGATGGCTCCGGTCCGGCGATCTATTTCGGTTCGGAATGCGACGGGGCCTTTGCAGAATTCGCGCGCGTACCTGCCTACCACGCCCATCCCGTGGAGTGCGGCCTAACGGACGCCGAACTCGCCTCGTTTCCATGTGCGTACTCGGCAGCCGAGAACATGCTCACTCGCCTGAAGTTGGGACCCGGCGAGACCGTACTCGTGACCGGCGCGTCCGGCGGGGTCGGATCAGCTGCGGTGCAACTGGCCAAGCGCCGAGGCGCTCAGGTTTTGGCCGTCGCAAGCCCTTCCAAAAGTGCGGCCGTTGCATCCTTAGGAGCTGCCCGGGTCATCGCGCCGGATGCCGATCCGGTGAAGGAATTCGGGCGAGAACGGATTGATGCGATCGTCGATGTGGTCGGCGGCGGACGATTCCCGGCATTGCTCGAGGTCCTGCGGCGCGGCGGCGGTTACGCCGTGGCCGGCGCAATCGCGGGACCCGTCGTCGAACTCGACCTTCGGACCTTATATCTCAAGGATCTTCGTTTGCTGGGCTGCACCGTGCTCGAGCCGGGGGTATTCAGCCGCCTAGTGCAGTACATCGAACGCAGCGAAATCAAACCGCTGCTGGCCGGTGAGCATCCGCTCGCCGCCATCGTTCAAGCGCAGCAGGAATTTTTGGCAAAAGGACGCATGGGTAAGATTGTTCTCCTTCCCTAGCGAAGCTCGTCGCTCTCGTCCAGACTCCCGGAATACTGGTCGGGGTCGGTCAAGCGACGTCGCGCGTTGCGGCGCCGTCTACGGAAGCGATGCAGGCTTTGAACAAGACCCATCCATTCCGGACGAAACCAGAGCGGTATCTCCGGTTCATCGCTGAGCGCCGACCAAAACAACACTCTTGTTTCCTTCACCGCATCCAAGACCGCCGCGGGCACATCCCGCCAGTTGGTCACGATGCCGAGGGCTCGTTCGATGCCCGACTGCATTGCCGCTTCCACGCGGGTGAGCGCGGCCGCCCATGCCGGTGCATCAACGGCATCCTCGGGCAATCCGTGCAGCAGCGTCTCGACGAGTATACGCGCGGCTTGCGCGGGGCTTTGCGGGATCACGGGTTCCATCGGCAAATCGAGCGACGCCAGCACTTCCGCCAGCAAGATCTGCAGAGCGCTTGCGATATCGAGGGGACTGATGTCGGTGCGATCCGCCGCCACCGGCGCCGGATCGGCCGCTGACTGTGATCCCTGCCCGGTGACCGCCGAAGTCACGGAGCGGGCATTGGGTACTTCGGCGGGCGGCGCTTTGGAGACTTCCACGGCAGCGCGCCTCAAGGGGGCAGGTGGCGATTCACGAGCGCCACCATTCGATCGACGGCGACGTGGAATGGATCCTGGCTGAGTTCGGGCAAATCCACGTAAGCGGCGCCGCTTTTGAGCAACGGTTTCACCCGCAGAGTTTGCTCGATGATGTCATCGTGAGGAGCCAAGACCGTCAACGGCGCCTTGAGAGTCTTGAGTTTTTTATCTATGGCGTAGCCGCAAGCGGCGCGAAACGCCGCTCCGGGATTCGCCGCCAGCACGTGCTCCACGAATCGGCGATGTACGTCGGACAAGTCGTAAGGCGGTTGGCGAAACGCAAAACCGCCGCGCCAAGCGCCCAACACGTGGCCGCCCTCGGTTGCCGGTCGCAGCGGCTGTTCGCTGTACTTCTCCAATTGTCGTTGCTGTTCTTCGGCAGAAAATAGCGGCATACCGACGGCGACGACTCGCCGTACATGGGATCCCATTTGGTGGGCGACTTCGATTGCCTCGATGGAACCTGTGTGAATACCCAATATATCGACGTCGCCCTCGATCCCGGCCGCCTTGAGCGTGTCCACCGTAGCGTGGGCATATTGCTCGAGTGACAGGGCCCAAGGCGGTGCGTCGGAAAAGCCGTACCCCAATCGATCCGGCGCATAGGTCGGCCGCTCCAGCCCTTCCTGCAGCAATTCCCACATGGCACCGGAGCGCGGGGACATGTGAAGGAGCACGAGCGGCACGCCTTTCCCCTCGCTGCTGCGCAAGTGCACTTGTCCGAAGCGGGTCGGATAAATCTGGCGTGTCATTTAATGAGAGTCCAAAAAAGATTCGACCAGCCGCGCCACGAGATCCGGTCTTTCGATGTGCAGCATGTGTCCGGCGCCCGGGATGCGGGCAATTTCAACATTCGGAAATATTGCGCGAAATCTCGCCGAGGTGCCGTCGGCGCCGAGCTTCGCAAGTATGTCCGACTCCTCGCCCATCAGCATCAATAGCGGCGCGCGCAGCTCCCGCCAACACGCCTCGGTGTCTTCGCGCTTGTACAGCACCGGATTCACCCAGTGATGACGCGGATCGCCCGCGAGCCGGACCTGGCCGACGGCATCGAGCTTGCCCCAAGCCCGAGCCACGAATGCGGCCTGAGCCTCTGAGAAGCGTGGGTAGCGAAATCGAATGATGCCGGCCAGTTCCTCGAAAGAGGCATACTCCTTGCGCACGGAGGGGGCCTTCAGTTGATGCAACCATTTGCGCATTCGCGCCGGCGCTTGCTCAGGCGAGGTCCGCGCAAGTCCGAATCCTTCCAGATTGACGAGGCAGCGGACTCGTTCCGGTCGAATGCCCGCGTATGAGCAGGCGATGTTCCCGCCCATGCTGTGGCCGACTATGCGCGCCGGCGCTGCGGGCGACAGCAGATCCAGCAAGGCGTCGAGGTCGCCGAAATAGTCAGGAAACCAATAGCCCTGTTGCGGCCACTCGCTGCGTCCAAAGCCGCGCCAATCGAGCGCCACCAAGGGCCAATCCCGCTGCAATGCGTCGACCATGAACTGGAAGGTCTCGCCGCTGTCCAGCCAGCCATGCAGCAGAAACACGGGCAATTCCGATTCCGAAGGTTCCGGCCCCCAGCGCGTCAGATGCATATCGAGTCCGCGCACTCGGAGAGTCTCGTGCCGCGGCTCGCGCAGCATCTGGTACGCCGTCACAGCATCCAACTAGCGATGCATCCCGCTGCCCATCAATGCACCGGCGACACTGCCGCTGAGGCCGCCCACGGCGGCGTAGCCGTCCCCGTTCCGGGTCCCGGCTCATGCGGCGGTCCATTAGGGCCCTGTCCGTTTGCCATGTGAATCGAGCTCCTGGTTCCTGCGATCCACCCTCATACACGTAAGCGGCACTCCGCCGCAAGAGCCCGGATGTTTGCCGTTCACCCGCGACGGGGTGCATGCTTTGGAACATGGAAGCAGATCGCATAGGCCCGTATCGGATACTGCGCACCTTGGGTGTCGGCGGCATGGGGGAGGTTTTCCTGGCCGAGCGTGCGGACGCCGAATTCGAGCAGCAGGTGGCCATCAAGGTGGTTTTCGGCGGCTCGCGAGGAGTTCAGTCGCGGCTCAAAATCGAGCGTCAAATCCTCGCCCAGCTCGATCACCCGAACATCGCGCATTTGCTGGACGGCGGATCGTTGCCGGACGGGACGACGTACATCGTGATGGAATACGTCGAAGGCGTACCCATCGACGTTTATTGCGACTCCAACCGGCTCGATATCACGGCCCGCCTCAGGCTTTTTCAGATCGTTTGCGCCGCGGTGCATTACGCCCACCAGAACCTGATCGTGCATCGCGATTTGAAGCCTTCGAACATTTTGGTCACGAGCGCCGGTGTCCCCAAACTGCTCGACTTCGGCATCGCCAAATTATTGGATGAGCGCCAAGCGGGACGCCACACGCTCGCTGTCACCCATGCGGACATTCGCATCATGACGCCCGATCACGCCAGCCCCGAGCAGGTCCGTGGGCTGCCGATCACCACGTCGAGCGATGTCTACGTCTTGGGCGTCCTGCTGTACAAATTGTTGACCGGAACCAGCCCATTCACCATTCCGTCCACGCGCTTCGCGGATATCGAACGCGCCATCTGCGAGACCGATCCGCCGCGGCCGAGCCACGCGATCGGCGCCGACAACTCGGCCGTCTCGCGAAGCATGGCGGATGCTCGCAACTTGAGTTCCCCGCGTCTGCGGCGGGTTCTCGAGGGCGACCTGGACAACATGGTGTTCATGGCGATGCGTAAGGAGCCCGAACGCCGCTACGGGTCGGCACAGCAATTGGCCAGCGATATTCAGCGCTATTTGGACGGCATGCCGGTCATCGCACGCCGCGATACTTTGTCGTACCGCACGGCGAAGTTTGTCAGACGTCACTGGGTGCCGGTGGCGGCAGGTGTCAGCGTGGCTTTTTTGATCCTGGCTTTCGCGATGACGACATACCTGCAATCGTCACGTATTGCAGCGGAACGCGATCGAGTCGCGGAACAACGTGCAGCGGCCGAACGGGAACGCGTCCGTGCCGAGGAGGTGTCGAGCTTCCTCGTCAATCTGTTCAAGCTGTCCGATCCGCAGGAGAATCGCGGCAACCAGGTTACCGCGCGAGAGCTCCTGGACTTGGGTGCGAAGAGGCTGCAGGCGGGACTTCAAGATCAGCCTGCGACCAAGGCGGCGCTGCTGGCGACGGTAGGAGCGGTTTACGACAGTCTCGGACAGTACAAGGACGCACTGCCGATATTGAACGAATCCCTGGCTCTGCAGCCGCAGTCGCAAGCCAAGGCGCGCGTCGGCACGTTGCTGGAGCTGGGCCGCGCGCACGCGGGCGCCGGCGATCTCGGCGGCGCCGAGGCGCCTTTGCAAGAGGCGCTTCATCTGTCGCAGACAGACCGGGGTGCGGGCAGTCAGGAAGCCGGCCGCGCCCTGTGGGCGTTGGGGCAGCTTAGGCACCGACAGGGTCAATTGGCCGATGCCAAAGAGCTGTATAACCGCGCTCTGGATATTCTGGAAACCGCGTCGGCCCCGGCGACCGATGTTTCTGCCTTGCTCGATGAGCTTGCCCAGGTGTATGAGCGCGGGCAGCAGTGGGCGCTTGCGAGGCAAACCTACGAACGGGCCTTGGAAATCGATCGACGCATCCTCGGCGATGATCATCCCGGGGTGGCCATGCGTTTGAACAACCTAGCGGCCGTCGCGCAAAATGTCGGCGACTTGAAACGCGCCGAGACGCTCTATCGGGATGCGATTCATCGCGACGAACGCGCCTACGGTGCCCTCCATCCGGAGACCGGCGCTGCGCGCGGCAACTATGGCTTGCTCCTGCAGCGCGAGGGACGCTTGGCCGAGGCAGAACCGCTGTTGCGCGAAGCCCTCTCGGTCGCGCTGTCGCTGTACGGACCAGCCCATTATAAAGTCGGGTATGCCCGCGTGAGTCTCGCGACTTTGCTCCAAGAAAAGGGCGACCTCGCCGAGTCTGAAAACCAATTTCGCCAGGCGCTCGATATCTACGACGAATCGTTGCCCGCCAATCACCTATATCGCGCTTCGGCGCTCATGTATTTGGCAGAGCTCCTGGTGATTCGCGGCAAAACCGATGAGGCGCTTGCCCTGAGCGAGCAATCGCTGAACATATTGACGGCGGCCTTGCCTGCCCCGAGCGCCCTGACAGCCCAGTCCCATGCCATTCACGCATATGCCCTCGCCCATCTGGGGCGTTCGGGTGCCGCAGATGAGTTGGCGGCCGCCGTGCCCGTGCTCATGAATGCGAGGGGTCCCGATGATCCGGCAGTGCGCCGCGCGCAGAATTGGCTCAAGGAAGTGCGGCCGGAACCGCCGCAGACGGCAAGAACCACGCAGTAGGGAAACGGGTCGACGGCGGGTCATTCAGGGTCCGCGTGCGTTCGATCGGGCATCAACCGCCGAGAAAAATCTTGTAAGCCGGATTGTCGGTCTCTTCGGTATAGGCGTAATGCAGTTCGTTGAGATGCAACAGAAAGTCGGTCCTCGTTTCGAGAGGAACCTGGATACCGGCCAGTACCCGTCCGTAATCCGAACCGTGATTACGGTAGTGAAACAGGCTGATATTCCAACCGCTGCCGATGGCCTGCAGAAATTTGAGCAGCGCGCCGGGGCGCTCCGGAAATTCGAACCGGTACAGCCTCTCGTCGGTAAGCCCGCGCGCTTGGCCGCCGACCATATAGCGCACGTGCAGCTTGGCCACCTCGTTGTCGGTCATGTCGCGCGCCGCAAAGCCCGCGGCGGCGATGCTGTGGAGCAGCTCCTCGCGCTCTGCCTTGCCCTGAGTGAGACCGACGCCGACGAATATTTGAGCTGCTTTGAGATTCCCGTATCTGTAGTTGAACTCGGTGACGCTGCGACGGCCCAGCAATTCGCAAAACCGCAGAAATGAACCCGGTGCCTCCGGAATCTCCACGGCGAACAGCGCCTCGCGCTGGGCGCCCAGATCCGCCCGCTCGGCCACATACCGCAACCGATCGAAGTTCATGTTGGCCCCGCCGTTGATCGCGATGAACGTACGCGCGTTGCAATTTTCACGCGCCACGTATTTCTTGATTCCCGCAACGGCCAGGGCGCCCGCCGGCTCGGCAATGGAGCGCGTGTCCTGGAAAATATCTTGGATCGCCGCACAGATCTGATCGGTGCTTACCAAGATAATTTCATCCACGAACTGCCGGGCCAGGCGAAAAGGCTCCTCGCCCACCCGGCGCACCGCGACCCCGTCGGCGAACATGCCCACGCGATCAAGCGTTACGCGTTTGCCGGCGCGCAGCGATTCGAACATTCCGGCCGCATCTTCGGGTTCCACGCCCACGATTTTGATGCGCGGATACAGCGATTTCGTATAGGCGGCGATTCCGGCTATCAGGCCGCCGCCGCCGACCGGAACGAAGATCGCATCGATTTCATCGCCATGGTGCTGGCGCAAGATCTCCATGGCGATCGTACCCTGGCCTGCGATCACGTCGGGGTCGTCGAAAGGATGCACGAATACGAGCCCGCGCTCCCGCCCCAGCCCGATCGCGTGTTCGTAGGCTTGATCATAGTCATCGCCGCGCAGCACGATTTCCGCGCCCAGGTCGGCAACCGCCTGCACCTTGATGTCGGGCGTGGTCAACGGCATCACGATGACGGCCGGAATGCCCCGCGTACGGGCGCCCAACGCAACTCCCTGCGCATGGTTTCCGGCAGACGCGCAGATCACGCCGCGCTGCGCACTAATCTGCGACAACTGCGCGATCTTGTTGTAGGCGCCGCGAATTTTGAACGAAAACACCGGCTGAAGGTCTTCACGTTTGAACAAGATTCGATTGTCGAGACGGCGCGACAGCCGCGGCGCGGCTTCCAGCGATGTCTCGACGGCGACGTCGTATACCTTGGCCTTGAGGATGCGATCTACGTAGTTTTCTGGCATGGGCGCTATGGGTTGAGGAACGACTACAGTAGCTCAAGCCTCCACGGAGCGGTATGGCTGCCTCATATTGTGAGTTCCTCCACAGCCCTCGCACTTCAAGGGTTCGGCCCCCCCTAATTGGGTAACATATGCCGATGCGCACCGTAAAGCTTTGGCTGTTGGGCTTGTTATGTGCCTCACCGGCAGCCTTTCCTCTTTCGGGGAATGTCGTCGCCACGGATAATGTGAGGGCGCAATTGGTGAGCGAGGTGAGTTCGGTCGGCCCCGGGCAGTCGTTCTGGGTCGCTCTGGAATTCAACATTCGCGACGGCTGGCATACGTACTGGCGCAACCCCGGTGACTCGGGTCAGGCAACTACCCTTAAGTGGGTGCTGCCGCCGGGCTTCACGGCCGGAGACATAGTATGGTCCACGCCTCACCGCTTTGAGCTTCCGCCTCTGGTGAATTACGGCTATTCCAAGCATGCGGTGCATCTGGTCAACATCGTTGCTCCCAAGGACTTGAAGGCAGGTGTGCCGATCATGCTCTCGGCAAGGGCCGGCTGGTTGGTGTGTGCCGACGTATGCATTCCGGAAGATGCCGAACTGCAGTTGAAACTACCCGCGATCACCCAGCCGGGCGCCGTCGATCCGGCGGCTGCCGCGCTCTTCGCGGCGGCACGCGTCGAACTGCCGAGCGCTGCACCGGCCATGACGACTGCTCGGATTCAAGGAGACCGGCTCATAATCGCCCTCGGCAAAGAATGGGGAACCACCCTGCCGCAGATCAAATCATTGGCTTTCTTCCCTTATGAAGAGGGGGGCATCGAGTATGCGGCGCCACAGACGCTGAATCGCAACAAGGACGGCCTTGAAATCGCCATGAAGATCGGCGATCGGCCGCCCGAGCAAGGAGCGGTTCATGGGGTGCTGCTGGCGAGCGAGCAAATCGGCAACGGCGTGAGCGAAGTTCCCATGGAAATTGCCGCGCACTTCGCGGGTCCCGGTGCGAACGCTCCCGCGCAGGGAGCACTGTCGAAATCGGCCACGCCGCTCCCCATGCTGCTGCTGTTCGCCATTCTGGGCGGTTTGATATTGAATTTGATGCCTTGCGTGTTCCCGGTGCTGTCGATTAAAGCCATCGCTTTGGTGGAACAGGCGCAGAAGCATCCCGCCGCCGTGCGCGCCAAAGGACTGGTGTTCGCCGCGGGCGTGGTCAGCTCCATGCTAGCCCTCGCCGCGGTTCTGTTATCGCTTCGAGCCGGCGGCGAACAGATCGGCTGGGGCTTCCAGTTGCAGTCGCCCCTGTTCGTTACCCTGCTCGTGTACTTGCTGTTGGCCGTGGGCCTCAACCTGTCCGGGGTTTTTGAAGTGGGCGGGGGACTTGCAGGCGTCGGCGACGGTCTCACCCAAGGCGACGGTTATCGCGCGTCATTTTTCACCGGCGTTCTGACGACGCTGGTGGCCACGCCATGCACTGCGCCCTTCATGGCCTTCGCGGTCGGTGCCGCGTTGACGCAGCCGACGATCATCGCGCTGAGCATATTTGCGGCTCTCGGCCTCGGGCTTGCGTTGCCCTATCTATTGTTGTCCTTCGCGCCATGGATGCGCCGTGCCCTGCCGAAGCCGGGGGCCTGGATGGACACGCTCAAGCAGTTCTTTGCGTTCCCGATTTATGCATCGGCAGCTTGGCTGGTGTGGGTGCTGGCCCAGCAGACATCGTCCATCGGTTTGGGTGCTGCCTTGGCCGGCGCCATTCTCATCGCACTGGCGGCCTGGGCTTATCAAAAATCCAAGTCAAGCTCTGCCGCGGGCCGTGTGGCCGCACTCGTTACTGCAACGCTCGCCGTGCTCCTCGCGTTCTTGCTGCCGATACGCTTCGCGGACGTAGCTGCCGCTTCATCGAGCGCGGCCGCCGGCGGCGCGCTCGGCGCCGAGGAGTGGCAACCCTTCGACGCCGCACAAGTTGCCAAACTCAGCGCGGCTGGGCGGCCGCTGCTGGTGAATTTCACGGCCAGCTGGTGTCTCACATGTCTCGTCAACGAGCGCAATGCATTTGCCGACTCCGCGGTTCAGGAGGTTTTTCGGAACAAAGGGGTCACGCTGATGAAGGGCGACTGGACCAATCGAGATCCTGCGATCACCGAGGCCTTGGCCGCCTTCGGACGCGCCGGGGTGCCGCTCTACCTGGTGTACAACTCGAAGCCTGGATCGACCGAGCCTCTCGTCCTGCCTCAGCTTCTGACGGCGAGCGTCGTGCAAAGCGCTTTCGCCGACACTCCCGCTCACGCTGCTACACCTTAGATTTTCGCCGCTTACATTTTCAAGAGGACCTGAATACGGCATGCTGCGCGGATGCCCCCCGACAACGCGACAAGCATTCCGGTGATCGATTTCCGCCGCCACAGCATGGCGCTGCAATGGCATTCGCTCGGCGGAACGTGGACTGCCTGTGACATCCCACCACCCTTGGTGCACGGGGTCGCGCTCATTCGCGCGTCGCAACCGAACATCTGCGTGTACGGGCAAGCGGGACGCCTACGTCTGCAAGTCGGTGCAGCTCAATACGCGCTCTCGGAAAACTCGCCTCGAATCACCTGTCGCCGCGGGCTGGCAAGTTTTGGATTTCGCAGGCACTTCACCGTCGAGTCGAGTACCGGCGGCGTGCTCTACAGCTACGCCTATTGGACGACTCAGCACCACGACTTCTTTCGATGGCTGGCGACCAGAGCCCAGGACCCTGACTGGCGTGTCACGAGCGCGCGGCAATGGTCGGAAGGTCTCGCGGCAGCTGCGCTGCGGTCGAATTAGCGCGTGCTCTCAGCGCGGCAGCAAGCCGCCAAGTTCGGGCTCGGTCAGATGGCGCCACTGGCCGGCACCCAAGGTTCCCAGGTGAATATTCATGATGCGCACACGCTGCAGGCGCTGCGCCTTGTAGCCGAGAGCCGAGCACATGCGCCTGATTTGGCGGTTCAATCCTTGGGTGAGGATCATGCGGAACGACCGCTGATCGATGCGGGAGACTTGGCAAGGCTTGGTCAGCTGCCCCATGATTTTCACGCCGCCGGCCATCATCTTCAGGGAAAGGTCGGTACTGGGGCGATCTACCGTCACGACGTATTCTTTTTCGTGATTGTTTTCGGAGCGCAGGATCTCGTTGACGATATCCCCGTCGTTGGTCAGCAGGATAAGGCCCTCTGAGTCCTTGTCCAATCTCCCGATCGGAAAGACACGTTCAGGGTATCCGATGAGATCGACGATGTTGTCCTCGATATGGGCCTCGGTTGTGCAAGTGACTCCGGCCGGCTTATTGAGGGCGATATAGATTTGTTGTTTCTTGAAGCCGATGGGCTCGCCGTCGATGCAAATGCGATCGCCGTCGACGACTCGAGTGCCGAGCCTCGCGAGCTGTCCGTTGCAAGTGACGCGGCCCGCTTCGATCCACTTGTCCGCCTCGCGTCTCGAACAAACTCCCGTCTCACTGATGTATTTGTTGAGCCTCATCTTAGGCAGTGCTCGGCGCGGTCGCCAAGAACGGGTGGATTTGCTTAGCCAACCTTTGGGGAGCGCTGCCGAACGGATCGTCACCGTATTCGGCAATATCGATCACGAGATGCCGGTGCGGAGCCCCCCGCATGCGCTCACCGGCCGCAGCGCCGAGGAGCACCAAGCGCCTCACGAGTTGCGGGCGAGCCGCGGCAATAGCCATGGCGACTTCGGCACCGTAATGAACTCCCAACAGATCGATCTGGCGCAGCCTCAAATCATCCGCCATATCGGAAATTGCCGTGGCGTCATCCGCAATACTGCGGGTGGCGGAGGGATCCGATTCGCCGCATCCCGGCAAGTCCGGCGCATAGACCGAACGCACGTCGGCGAGTTCGGGCAAGAAGCGACCGAATAGGCGGCTCGATGCATCAAGCGGGTGCAGGCAAAACAAGGTTACCTGCTCATCGAAGCCGCCCGTGGCCGGAAAGGCGGTGCGCACGTGCAATTGCCCGAATTTGCAGTCGAAATAGGCCCGGCGGGTGCGAATAGCCGTTGGCGGAACGGCGAACTTTGAGGCCTTGACCACTGCTTAGGGCTCCAGGTTTTGTATGTAATTGTTGCGGTCACGATACAGTAACCGGCAGGTAGGCCGGGGGCTCGTGCCGCCGGCCCGCCGGGCAGATTCGTTGCTTTAACGCCACATTAAAATTTTGCATTTCTTTGCAATTGGGCTAGCTTCGGCGACGGCTCAGGGCTAGAGTGTTGCTCGGACGCAATAGGACATTAGGGCAGAAAGCAGACCAATCATCGCCGGAGCGCAAAAAAAAGCGCCACAAATAAATGGCATGGGGACTTGAAAGCCGGGCAACGCCCGGCTTTTTTATTGCGCCGAGCGGTCCCATACGCGTGACATCGTGAAGCCGCTCGAACGGCCCCCCTTGAAATCGACGATCTCGACGAGACGCTGCCCGTCATCCGACAAGCTGTAGTGCTCCTCGAACGGCGGATGGTCATCATCGGGATCCCCTGCCTGCACAATGAGGGTTTTTTCCGTCCAGCCGCACCGGGTGGGCGGCACGTCGCGAGCCCGAGGCGCATTTCGTCCCGCTGACCTGGCGCCTCGATCATCCGTGTCCGCACGATGTCCATGGCCTCTCGTCCCGTCGGTGGGCTGACAGATGCGATTGACGCCGTCCGAGGTGAACGCGACGACACCGGCGACCTGTTTGATTTCAACTTGCTTGCCTGGCCAGCGCAGACCGTCGCTCATCGCACTGACGGAGGGCATGACCGGACCGCCGGGACCCCCGGGATTCATACCTCCTGCTGCGCCGCGTCCGCCGCCCTGACGCCCCCCGCGGCCGCCCGAGGGCGAACTGCTCTGCGTCGTCTTGGGAGTATTGAATTGGGCTTGTATCAAGCGCTGCGGATCGTCGCTGTCCGCAGCATTGAGCTTCCAGACCCCGGTAAAATCCACGCCGGCGGGCGGAGCTTGCTGAAGCTTTTCGCTTGCACATGCCGCGAGACATATCGCTGCCAGAACCACGAGTCGCATACCTTCAATCTTAAATGAAGCTCGCCTCGACGGGTATATCGTGAATTATCCCGCGGACTGGCGTGCGCGGGAGACGGTTCGAAGGCCGTTCGGCCCGCAAATCCATACGCGACCTTCGAAAGGCTGAAAGCACACGCGCAACGGCTCGGTTCGGCGCATAGTTTGAGTACCGCAGGCAATCTTGACGTCGGCAAGATCGGCTCGAATCAAATCGACCAGGGAGGCGCTGGGCTCGCACGCATCCGTCGGCGGCAGCGCATGAGCAAGTATGCGCGCTTGCACTTCGTCACCGCGGGCGGTGTTGCCGAGGACCGCGCGCTTGAAGCGGTCAAGCACGACCAGTACCGAACTTAAGGTATTGTCCGTCACGTCGCTGGGACGGCCGGTCCCCCCCATGAAGCGCAAATGCAGCAAGCCGCCGATGCCCCGGCTCTCGTCATGCAGGCAAAGCGCGAGGGCTCCGTGCAACTCGGCGATCATGAGCATGGGTTCGGGCGAGACATGATAAGTGTCGGGCGCGACCATGACTTCCGTGAGCTCAGTTGCCAATGCGGACCCCTATAGTGACTCCGCGATGGTGCCCGTAACCCAATATTCCCTCTGCCGAGCAAATCACGGTTTTGTGAAGCGGGGCGCCGCCTAGGACCGATAGTCATAAGCTCATGCTTTCCAGTCATTGGCGGCTGGAGGGGTCGCCCACGTATCGTCAGGCCTATGTATCGGTATGATCTGGTCGACAAAACCCTGGTGAACGAACGCGTCGCACAATTTCGCGATCAAACGCGCCGTTTTCTTGCCGGCGAACTCAGCGAAGACGAATTCCGCCACCTGCGCCTGCGCAATGGCCTATATATTCAGCGTCATGCGCCGATGCTGCGCGTGGCGATTCCCTACGGACTGCTGTCATCGACTCAACTGCGCGCTCTGGGGAGCATCGCGCGTCGCTACGATCGCGGCTACGGGCATTTCACGACGCGTCAGAACATGCAATTCAACTGGCCAAAGCTCGAGCAAGTTCCGGATATTCTGGCGGAGCTTGCCGACGTGGAGATGCATTCCATCCAAACCAGCGGCAATTGCATCCGCAATACGACGTCCGACCACCTCGCGGGCGTGACGCCTGACGAGTTGCAGGATCCGCGCCCGTGGTGCGAGCTGATCCGCCAGTGGTCGACCTTCCACCCGGAATTCACCTACCTGCCGCGCAAATTCAAGATTGCGGTGACCGGTGCCGCGCAGGATCGGGCGGCTTCACAAGTACACGATGTCGGTGTTCATATCCTGCGCGCCCCCGGAGGCGAATTGGGCTTTGAAATTCTGGCCGGGGGCGGTCTAGGCCGCACGCCCATCATCGGTCAGGTGGTGCGCGAGTTCCTGCCGCGTGAGCACTTGCTCTCGTATCTGGAAGCCATATTGCGGGTGTACAACTTGGAAGGCCGGCGCGACAACATCCACAAGGCGCGCATCAAGATTTTGGTGAAGTCCCTCGGGATCCAAGAGTTCAGGCGGCGGGTGGAGGCCGAGTGGGAGCTGATCCGCGACCGCGGCCTGCGCGTCGACGATGCTGAAATCGCACGCCTGCGTGGCTTCTTCAATCCGCCGGCATATCGGCGACTTGCGGATTCCGAGCCCGCAGCCCGGAAAAGCACGGCGTTTCTCGCGTGGTACCGCTATAACACCACGGCTCACAAAGTACCTGGCTACCGTGCGGTCTACATCTCCCTCAAGAAACCCAATGTGGCTCCCGGCGACATCACCGACGCCCAGATGGAACTGGTTGCGGATCTCGCCGATCGCTACAGTTTCGGAGAAATCCGAGTCACCCATACGCAGAATTTATTGCTCGCCGATGTGGAGCAGGAGGAGACTTTCGAACTCTGGGAGACGCTTGAAAAGGCGGGTCTCGCGACGCCGAACATCGGCACCTTGACCGACATGATTTGCTGCCCGGGGCTCGATTTTTGCAGTCTCGCCAACGCCGGGTCCATCGACGTGGCAAAGCTCATCAATGATCGATTCGACGATTACGATTTTCTTTATGATTTGGGTGAGCTCGAGATCAAGATGTCGGGCTGCATGAACGCCTGCGGACATCACCATGTCGGGCACATCGGCATTCTCGGCGTGGATAAGAGCGGCGAGGAGTGGTATCAAATCACGATCGGCGGTGCGGCCGGTGCCGACGCGTCCTTGGGAGAGGTCATCGGTCCGTCGGTGCCCAAGACCGACGTGCCGGAAACGATTGCGCGACTTCTCGCGGTCTACGTCGAGCGGCGCCGCGCGGATGAACGCTTCCTCGATACGGTGCGCCGCCTTGGCGTGAAACCCTTTAAGGAGCGAGTGTATGCCGCGTCGATTGCTGCGTGACGGCCGTTTCGTCGACGATGAGTGGTCTTATCTCGGGGAAACCGAGGAGCCCGCGGCACCGTTGATTCTGACTCTGTCGCAATGGCAGAGCGAGCGTCGCCGGTGGGACAGCCGCGACCGACGACTCGGTGTGGTGCTGCAGCCCGCTCACCGCATCGAACTGCTGACGCCCGACATTTCGCGGTTTGAATTGGTCGCTCTCGAGTTTTCGGGACCGAGCGAAGGACGCGGCTATTCCCAGGCTCGCATGCTCCGCGAGCACTGGAGGTTTGGCGGAGAATTGCGCGCTACGGGTTATGTACGGCGAGATCAGTTGTTTTTCATGGCGCGCTGCGGATTCAATAGCTTCGAATTGCCCGAAACCGACATCGAGTACGCGCAGGCGGCATTGAGGACTTTTTCGAAGGCTTATCAACCCTCGAATGATGGCGGGCTCACACTGAAGCCGCGGCACCGTTGGCAGGATATACCTGCCAGCGCCTGAAGCGCACTCCCACTTTCTGGCCGACGCTGAAGCGCTCGCTTTCGTACCGCTCGCGGCTGATTTCCGCCTCGAGCGGCTCTGCGGCCGGTTGACCGTCGGCGCACAGTTCCAGACGCACGATGGACCCGATCACCCGCACCGCGATCACGACCGCGGGCCACCCGGCATTCTGCGGTCCGATTTCAATTTCGTGAGGCCGGATCAACGCGATGTTGTCGGCGCTGCCCGTGCGCAGCGTACTGTCGGACGAGATATCGATGGGTCCAAGGTAGGCGCGGCCGTCGCGCAGTTGCACCGGTAATTCGTTGACCTGGCCGAGGAACCGGTGCACGAATGCCGAAGTCGGCAAATCGTAAACTTCGCCGGGAACGCCGAATTGTTCGATTCGTCCACGATTGAGGACCGCGATGGTATCGGCAACCTCGATCGCTTCCTGCTGATCATGCGTCACAAAAATGCTCGTGAAATGCAGCTCATCGTGGAGCCGGCGCAGCCAGCGCCGCAGTTCATGGCGCACTTGGCTGTCGAGGGCGCCGAAGGGCTCGTCGAGCAGCAGCACGTCGGGATCGACGGCGAGCGCGCGTGCGAGAGCCACGCGCTGCCTCTGGCCGCCCGAGAGCTGCGCCGGATAGCGCTCGCCCGTCGACTCGAGCTGCACCAATTCCAGCAGTGCTTGCACCTTCTGTCGAATTTTAGCGGCAGACGGGCGTTCGCGGCGCGGCTTGACCTTGAGGCCGAAGGCAACATTTTCGAACACGGACATGTGCCGGAAAAGAGCGTAATGCTGGAATACAAACCCGACGTTTCGATCGCGAATCGGCAACAACGTCGCGTCACGGCCGCCGAACAACACCTGTCCTTCGTCCGGCGACTCGAGACCGGCAATGATGCGCAACAGCGTCGTCTTGCCGCAACCCGAGGGGCCCAGCAGCGCTATCAACGCGCCCGTCGGCACATCCAGATCGATGTCCTTGACGGCGGCGAACTCGCCGAATTGCTTCGTGATTCCCCGTAAGGCAATGCTCATGCGTTTTCCCTCCGAGTTCGATCGCGCGCTTGGCGGGGCGCGCGTTTGAGCTCCGGTTGCCGCCATTCCAAAAAGCTCTTGCCCGCCAAGGTCAGCAGCGCCAGCAATGCGAGCAGCGATGCGACCGCGAATGCCGCCGTGTAGTTGTATTCGTTGTACAGAATCTCGACGTGCAACGGCATGGTGTTGGTGAGCCCGCGAATATGTCCGGAGACCACCGAGACCGCGCCGAATTCGCCCATGGCTCGGGCATTGCAGAGCAAGACACCGTACAGAAGGGCCCAGCGAATATTGGGCAGTGTGACCCGCCAAAAGGTTTGCCAACCCGAGGCGCCGAGAGAGCGTGCGGTTTCTTCATCGTCCTTGCCCTGCGCCTGCATTACCGGAATGAGTTCGCGGGCAATGAACGGGAATGTGACGAAAATCGTGGCCAGCGCGATGCCCGGGACTGCGAACACTACGCGGATATGATGCGCCCGCACATACCCGCCGAACCAGCCGTGCGCACCGAAAAGCAGGATGAAGACCAGTCCGGCTATGACGGGCGACACCGCGAACGGCAGGTCGATGAGCGTGATCAGCGTGCTCTTGCCTCGAAATTCGAATTTCGCGATTGCCCACGCCGCCGTCACGCCGAATACCAGGTTGCAAGGAACTGCAATGGCGGCGACCAGCAGCGTGAGCCTGATCGAGGCCCGCGCCGTGGGATCCGAAATGGCGAGGAGGTATGCGCCGACGCCTTTCGCCAGCGCCTGGACGAACACCACGAGCAGCGGCAGCACCAGGAACACCCCGAGGAACAGCAAGGCCGCCGCGATCAGGAGCAGCCGGCTTGCCCCGGGCCCTTGCCCTGTCGCCGGCGCTTCAGCGGCCGCCATGTCGCGACAAAGCCCAATGTTGTAGCGCGTTGATGCCGAGCATCAGCGTGAAGGACAAGACCAGCATCACCACGGCTATCGCCGTGGCACCTGCATAGTCGTACTGCTCCAATTTGCTGACGATCAGCAGCGGCGCGATCTCGGATCTCATGGGCATGTTGCCCGCGATGAAAATCACCGATCCATACTCGCCGACGGCGCGGGCGAAGGCGAGCGTAAACCCCGTGAGCAAGGCCGGCCACAGCGCGGGCAGGATGACGCGGATGAATGCTTGTGCGCCCGATGCGCCGAGGGTCGCCGCGGCTTGCTCCACCTCCCGATCCAGATCCTCGAGCACCGGCTGCAGAGTTCGCACCACGAACGGCAACCCGATGAAGGTCAGCGCGACCACGATCCCCAACGGTGTGAAGGCGACCTTGATCCCGAGCGACAGCAGCCAAGAACCGAGCCAGCCATTGGGGGAGTACAGCGCGGTCAGCGCAATCCCGGCGACCGCAGTGGGCAGCGCAAAGGGCAGGTCCACGACCGCATCGATGAGCCGCTTGAACGGGAACGTATGGCGCACCAGCACCCACGCGACGATGAGGCCGAAGATCACGTTGATCAGCGCGGCGATCAACGAGGCGCCGAAACTCAGACGCAACGACGCCACCACCCTAGGGGCGGTTACGACCTCCCAAAAATGCTCCCAGCCGGATCCCAGGCTGCGAATGAACACGGCCGACAATGGGATCAGCACGAGCAACGAGAGGTACACCATCGTATACCCGAGCGTCAGTCCAAAACCGGGCAGCACCCGCCGGCGCAAGCGGCCCGGCGTGGACTTATCGAGTTCGACTGCCGAAACCGACGCTGCCATGGATGCCTTGTTGACGGGGGAGCTATTGCCTTGAACGCGGCCGGGGGCCACCGCGCAACTCTACTGCAGCGCTCTTCAGGCCGACTCGCAGTTAATGTCCGTAAATTCTGTCGAAGGTACCATGGTCAGCGAAATGTGTGGCCTGAGCGCGGGTCCAGCCGCCGAATACGGCATCGATGGTAACCAATTGCGGGATATTTGCGAATTGTGACGCGAACTCTGCCGCAACCGCCGGGTCGCGCGGCCGATAGAAATGCTTCGCAGCAATTTCCTGGCCCTGCTTGGAATAAAGATATTTCAGGTATTCCTCGGCGACCTTGCGCGTGCCGTGCTGATCGACGTTCTGGTCTACGAGGCTCACCGGCGGTTCCGCCAGGATGCTGAGCGACGGGGCGACGATGTCTAACTTGGCCGGACCCGATTCCTTGACGGCGAGAAAGGCCTCGTTCTCCCAGGCAAGCAGCACATCGCCGATGCCGCGTTCCACGAAGGTGACCGTTGCACCGCGCGCGCCGGAATCAAGAACGGGCACGTTGCCGTAGAGCTTCTTGACGAAGTTCTCTGCAGTGACCTCGTTACCGCCGGGCTGCTTCAGCGCCCAGGCCCAAGCGGCCAGATAATTCCAGCGCGCCCCGCCCGAGGTTTTCGGACTCGGCGTAATGACGGAGACACCCGGCCGCACAAGGTCGCTCCAATCATGAATGTTTTTTGGATTGCCTTTGCGCACCAGAAAGACGATGGTCGAGGTGTAGGGGGCGCTGTTGTTCGGCAATCGCGTCTGCCAGTTCGCCGGGACCAGGCCGCCCTGGACCGCCAGCGCATCGATGTCGTAGGCCAAGGCCAATGTCACCACGTCGGCCTCGAGTCCGTCGATCACCGAACGCGCCTGCTTTCCCGACCCGCCGTGGCTTTGGTTGACGGTCACGGTATCCCCGGTCTTGTCCCTCCAGTAGACCGAAAACGCCTTGTTGTAATCCTCGTACAGCTCGCGGGTGGGATCGTAGGATACGTTCAGCAGCTTCACTTTCGCCGCGTGCGCCGCCGAACTCATCAAAATGACGATCAGCACGAACGCGAACCAAAAATACCCGCGCGCCGAACGTCTGTTGTCCTGGATCATTCAATACCCACTGAAAGCGCTCGAAACGAGCCCCCCGAGGCTAACGGGTGGCTTGGCGGGCCGGAACTAACATCCCGTCATCTGCATATGCACTTACGGCATGTCGCGTAGCGGGATGTGCAAATCGCCCAGAATGCGATCCACCTCTTCCTGGGTCTCCATTTTTTCGGTTTCGCGCACCAACTTGCGCGGCAGGTGGGGTGCCAGCAATTCGATGAACTCGTACATGTAGGCGCGCAACAACGCGCTGCGGCGGAATCCGATCCACGTGGTATGTCCTTCGAACAGGTGGGCCGCGTCCAATACGATGAGATCTCCGTCGGTGGCGGGATCGATGGCCAGACGGGCCAGAATGCCGACTCCCAAGCCGATGCGCACATAGGTCTTGATTACGTCCGAATCGCGCGCCGTCAACGCCACGTCGAGCGACAAACCGGCGGTTTCGAACAGAGCCGGGAGCGAGGATCGGCCGGAAATACTGAATACGTAGGTGACGATCGGATACTCGGCCAGCTTCTTGAGCGTCAGTTTGCCCGCCGCTGCCAGCGGGTGGCCGCGGGGCACCACCACCGCTCGATGCCAGCGATACACCGGCAGACGTACCAGATGCGGGAATTGCTCCTCCGAGCCCGTGGCTATGGCGAAATCGACGCGGTCGCGCGCTACCATTTCGGCAATTTGCTCCGAAGTGCCTTGGTGCAAATGCAAACGTACCTTCGGATACTTGAGTCGGAACGCTCGGATCACGGGGGGCAGCACGTAGCGCGCCTGGGTATGCGTGGTTGCGATCGAAAGGGTGCCGCCATCCGATTTGCGCAGCTCCGCGGAGGTGCGGCGGATGTTCTGCATTTCACGCAGGATGCTGGCGGCGCGGGAGATGATTTCCTCGCCTGCGTCGGTGGTCCGGGTGAGTGCACGGCCTTCGCGCTCGAACAGCTGAAAGCCGAGCTCCTCTTCCAGAAGCTTGAGCTGTCGGCTCACTCCGGGTTGCGAAGTGTGCAGCTGCCGCGCAGCCGCCGTTATGTTCAGGCCGTTTTCATGAACTGCTACCAGATAGCGCAATTGCTGGAACTTCATGCCCGCCGGTCTTTATCGCCAATGAGGTGTTGGTTCCCTAGGATATAAGGTTAGAGCGTCCGGCGCTTGGGGCGCTATCCGAACCATACTAAAACGCATGTCCTCATGCCCCAGAGTTAGTTTCGCCGAGCGTACCGCCGCCCTATAGTTTCTTCTCCAAATTGGCAGCGAAATCGCCGAGACCCAAAGTGTTCCAGCTCTCCAAGACCCTGCGCGAGCGCGCAGAGGACAGCATCTCGCAACTCCGTCGAGCCGTCGCGGAGTTCAAAAACGTGTGTTATGCCAATAGTTTAGGTTCCGAATCCATCGTCCTTACCGATCTCATTTGGAGCGCGGTACCCGACATCGAAATCTTTAGCATCGATACCGGTCGGCTGTACCCTGAGACGTATGATCTCATCGAGCGAGTGCAGCAACGCTACGGCCGGGCCCTGACCATCTACTATCCCAACGCCGCAGAATTGGAGGGCTGGGTCGGCGAGAACGGCATCAACGGGTTCCGCAACGGCCTTGATCAGCGCCGCGGCTGTTGCGCCGCCCGTAAAGTGCAGCCCTTCCGCCGTGCCGTTGCCGGCCGCGGCGCCTGGGTGACAGGGATTCGGCGGGGGCAATCGGCCAGCCGCGCGCTGGCGGCGGCGGTGGAATGGGATGCGCTCTACGGCCTGCACAAGGTCAGTCCGCTGCTCGAGTGGTCGGAAACCGAGATCTGGGACTACATCCGTAAGAAGCGGCTGCCCTATAACGCATTGCATGACCAAGGGTTTCCGAGCATCGGTTGCGCCCCGTGCACCCGGGCAGTGCAGCCCGGCGAAGACGAACGCTCGGGCCGCTGGTGGTGGGAACGCGGTGATTCACGCGAGTGCGGCTTGCATCCGCGCCGTCAAATGGGATTTTCGAATTGAATTATTTTCCGGTCTTCTTTGATCTCACCGCTCAAAAAGTGCTCATCGTCGGCGGCGGCGAGGTCGCGCTTCGCAAGGTCTCGCTCCTGGAGCGCACCGGCGCGTCGATCACCGTGGTGGCGCCGGAAATCGCGCCCGAGCTCATGGCACGCGCCGGCGCCGGCGAGCTCGAACTTGCGATCCGGGAGTTTGCTCCCGACGACTTGGACGGAGCCCGTTTGGTCATCGTCGCAACCTCGAGCCGCGCTGTGAATCGATGGGTGGCGAAACTCAGCGAGTCACGCAACATCCCCGTCAATGTGGTGGACGATCGCGAGGCGTCTCGCTTCATCGTCCCCGCCATCATCGATCGCGACCCGGTGCTCGTGGCAATCTCCACGGGCGGCGCGTCGCCCGTATTGGCGCGCCGATTGCGCGAGCGGCTCGAAGCGCTGATTCCGGAAAGATTCGGTGAATTGGCGTCGTGGCTGCGCGCGCTGCGCGAAACCACGCGCCGGAAACTGCGCGACACCGGCGAGCGCCGGCGATACTTCGAGGCTGTCGTGGATGGCCCGGCGGGGCGTCGCTTCATCGCGGGCGACGCGCAAGGTGCGCGGCGCATCGCGCAGCAATTGCTCGCGACGACCTCCCTTGCGCCACGGGCGGCGGGAGAAGTGACGCTGGTGGGCGCCGGTCCCGGTGATCCGGAACTGTTGACGCTGAAGGCCCTGCGCGCGCTGCAAGACGCAGACGTCATATTGCATGACCGCTTGGTGCCGGCGGCGGTGCTCGATCTGGCGAGGCGCGACGCGGCGCGTATTTGCGTGGGCAAGGCTGCCGGAAAGATCGGCAGCAGCCAGGAGGAAATCAACGCCCTGTTGATCGAACATGCGAACCAGGGCAAGCGCGTGGTCCGTCTCAAAGGCGGCGACCCCTTTATCTTCGGGCGGGGCGGGGAGGAGCTGCAAGCATTGGCGAACGCGCATATCAATTTTTCGGTGGTGCCGGGCATCACTGCCGCAACGGGCTGCGCGGCCTATGCGGGCATCCCGCTGACCCATCGAGACCACGCACACAGCGTTACCTTCGTTACCGGCCACGGGCAAGACCCAGGCATGGAACCCGATTGGCGAGCGCTGGCGATGCCCGGAGCGACATCGGTGTTCTACATGGGGCACGCACGCCTGGATCATATCGTGCAGAAGCTGCTGGACCACGGCGCCCCGGCTTCCCGGCCGGTCGCTATCATCGCGCAGGGCACTACGGCGAATCAGCGTGTCGTCAGCGCAACGCTCGCTACCATTCGCGGCGTTTCATCCCAGGCGAATTTGCAAGCGCCGGCACTGCTCATTGTCGGCGAAGTCGCAGCGCTGCACTCCTCGCTCGCTTGGTTCAACACCGGCTCTGTACTCGATCTGTCTCAGAGCGCGTGAACTAGACCACTGCCTCGGTAAAGCCGCGCTCCGCGATCCAGGCCGGATTGAACAGCCTCGATTGGTACTTGGCTCCCCCGTCGCAGAGAATCGTGACGATGGTATGCCCCGGACCCAGTTGTTTCGCGACAGTCATCGCCGCCGCAACGTTGATTCCCGCGGTGCTTCCGAGCAGCAGCCCTTCTTCTCGCAGCAAGCGATAAACGAAGTGCATGGTTTGCGCATCCGCGATCCGCACCGCGTCGTCGATTGCGGTGCCTTCGAGGTTCGCGGTCACGCGACCCGTACCGATGCCCTCGGTAATCGACGAGCCGCCGTCGGTTTTCAATTCGCCGTCCTTCACGTAGTGGTACAGCGCGCTGCCGGGAGGATCGACGAGAACGATTCGAACCGCAGTAGACTTGGACTTAAGGTATCGGGCGATGCCCGCCAGCGTGCCGCCGGTGCCGGTGGACGCGCAGAAAGCATCGACTTTGCCGTCCGTATCGCGCCAGATCTCCGGGCCTGTCGACTCGAAATGGGCGTCGCGGTTTGCGGTATTGTCGAATTGATTGGCCCAAATCGCGTCAGGGAGCTCATCGGCCAGCCGTCCGGCGACTTTTTGATATTGGTTCGGATTGCTGTAAGGCACGGCCGGCACCTTGCGCAATTGCGCCCCAAGGGCTTCGATGATTTGGTATTTCTCGGCCGCCTGATTGTCAGGCATGACGATCACGCATCGATAGCCGCGTGCATTGCATACGTGTGCCAATCCGATTCCCGTATTGCCGGCCGTTCCCTCGACTACGGTTCCTCCGGGTTTCAAGACGCCGCGGCGCTCCGCGTCCAAGACAATCCACTTTGCCGCGCGATCCTTGACCGAACCGCCTGGATTCATGAATTCAGCCTTGCCCAGGATCTCGCAACCCGTCTCTTCGCTCATCCGGCGAAGGCGGATCAAGGGAGTGTTTCCGATCGCGTCGGTAAACCCATCACAAATGCGCATTCAACCGTCCTCCGCCGAGTTCACGCCGCATTCTGACGACATCCAACCCACCGGTCCATTTCGCAGGGCTTTCCATCGCCCAAGCGTTGAGCGATTCGCAAACCCCGGGGAAAAGAATCCCCGGACTTGCCGGGGAATTCGAGTGGAACAGGTGCTGGGTAAAAACCCGACACGTCCTTGATTGGAAGATACGTAGGCGGCAGGGATGCCCTTACGCTCGTCCTTGTTTCTCTCAATCCAGTGTTGCAACTAAGTAACGCTGGTTGCAAATATGCGCTGCGTCGACGACGGGATAATAACAGATACCATAGAAAAATCTAGCAGTTATAGCGTATTGCTTGGCTATTGCTGCACTATGTCAAATATGTCGCCAATTTGTGACATCCAGACGACATCAATGCGTTACCGTGCTTTACCTCCAAGAGGTCGCCTGCTCGGCAAACGACTTCGAAGCGGCCCTCACCACGCAAAATCGTTGGCCCGTCGGTGCTTCCATGACCCACCAGGTGTGAAGGGCCTGAACCCGTTTGGCGCCCAGATTTTCGAGCCGGCGCACCTCGGCGTCGATATCGTCTGTTTCGATATCCAGGTGGACGCGGCTCGGATGACTGACCTTCTGTACCTCGACGTTCAGCCCGTGCTGAGAATCGACGAGCCCCTTGTAGAGGGCCGCCTCCTCGGCCGGCAACTCGCGCACCGGCATTCCAAGCGCGGCGCCCCAAAAATCTGCGGCGCGCTGCAGATCGTCGGTTTGGCAATCGATGATGAATCCGGCAAGTTTGCTTTTGTGCATCTCTTCCTCCAAATTTGCTGCAATTGCACGAGGGATAAGCCATGAAATATTTGCACACCATGGTGCGCGCGACCGATATCGAACAATCCTTGCGTTTCTATCGGGACGCACTTGGCCTGCGGGAGTTATCGCGCCGAGATTATCCGCAGGGACGCTACACGCTGGTGTTTTTGGCCGCGCCGGGCGACGAAGACGCTCAGGTCGAGCTGACTCACAATTGGGATCCTGAACCCTATCCCGGCGGGCGCAACTTCGGGCATCTGGCCTACGCGGTCGACGATGTGTACGCCGCTTGCCGGCGCTTGATGGACCACGGAGTGACGATCAACCGGCCGCCACGGGACGGCCGCATGGCATTCGTACGCTCACCGGACAACATTTCGATCGAGCTGCTGCAGAAGGGAGCGGCGCTCTCCCCGGCGGAGCCGTGGACCGCCATGCCCAACGTCGGCGCCTGGTAGCGCAGGGTCTTAGAACATTTCCGACGCGTCGGGCGCCTTGATGTCGACCGGCGTGCGCGAGGGAATGTGCTCGCCCGTGATCATTTCCGCGTATCCCTGCCCGGGACCGACCATCGGATAGACGCCCGCATCCGGGTCGATCATGACCTCCAGGAAAGCAGCGCCGTCGAAGCGGATGAATTCGTCGATCACGCGCGGCACATCGGCTTTCTTGTCGAGCCGCATCGCGTATTTAAAGCCGTCGGCAAGCGCTGCCTTGACGAAATCCTTGGTGTGCAGGCTCTTGTCGCTGGCGCTCAGGCGGCCGCTGTGGAACAGCTTTTGCCATTGCTTGACCATGCCATCGCCGCAGTTGTTGAGCACGACCACTTTGATGGGCAGATCATAGGTCGTGACCGTTTCCAGCTCGCCGATGTTCATCCGAATGCTGGCATCGCCGTCGATGTCGATGACCAAACGATTGCGCTGCGCGTACTGGGCGCCTACCGCCGCCGGCAAGCCGAAGCCCATGGTGCCCATGCTGCCGGAGGTCAGCCAGAGCCGCGGACTGCGGAAATCGAAATACTGCGCCGCCCACATCTGGTGCTGACCGACGCCGGTGGTGATAATGGCCTCGCCGCGCGTCAGCCGGTTGATTTCTTCTATGACGTAGTAGGGCTGAATCAAAGGGCTTTCGCGGTCGTAGTTCATGGCGTACTTCGATCGAAGTTCAGCGCAATGCCGGTGCCACTCGGACCAATCACGCTTGAAGCCCTTGCGATTGCCGTACTCCGACAAACTCAGCAGCGCGTCCGCCATCAACCCCACGTGACTCCAGTCCACCCGCTTGACCTTGTTGATCTCCGATGCATCGATGTCAAAATGCGCGATGAACTTGGCGCCGGCGGCAAATTTGAGCGGATTACCCGCAACGCGATCGTCGAAACGCGCGCCCAGCGCCAACAGACAGTCGCAGTCATCGACGGCGTAGTTGGCGAACGCCGCGCCATGCATTCCGAGCATGCGCATCGACAGCGGATGCGTCGTATCGACGGCGCCGATTCCCATCAGAGTGGTGACGACCGGCAACTGAAACTGCTGCGAAAACTCGCGCACGGCATGCGCCGCACTGCCGTTGATCACGCCGCCGCCCGCATAGATGAGCGGGCGCTTCGCCTCGCCCAGCGCCGCAAACAGGTCCGCGCACGCCGCTTCCGGCACCTTACTGGCTGCCAGCCGGTTCATCCGCTGCCGGTATCCGGGCACCGGCAAGCGTCCGGAGCCGTGAAAAACCCCCTTCCAGTTCTGGACGTCCTTCGGGACATCGAGCACCACGGGGCCGGGGCGGCCGGTGCGGGCGATTTCGAACGCGGTGCGCACCGTAGCCTCCAACTTGGTCGGGTCGGTGATCAGGAAAACATGCTTGGCGACGGCGCCCATGATGCTCGGCACCGGCGCTTCCTGGAACGCGTCGGTACCGATGGCGGTCGTCGGCACTTGACCGCAGATCACTACGATAGGCACGGAATCGGCCATGGAATCGCGCACCGGGGTCACCGTATTGGTGGCGCCCGGTCCCGAGGTGACGAGGGCGACGCCCACCCTTCCGCTCGCGCGCGCGAAGCCCGCCGCCATGAAACCGGCGCCTTGCTCGTTGGCCGGCACGATGAGCGGCATCGCGGATTGGTGTGCCTGGTTATAGCGAAATACGGCGTCGTATATCGGCAAAATCGCGCCGCCGCTATAGCCGAAAATCGTGTCCACACCCTCGTCGGCCAACACTTGCACCAGCATGTCCGCACCGGTCATGCTGGCGCCGGCTTTAGGGTGGGCGGCTTGATTCAACATTTCGTAACGGTCTTTCACGGCGAAAGACTAGCAGTTCTCGCCCTGGCGCCCAAGTGCCGCCCTCCCGTATGCTTGAGAACCCATGCGCCACCTCATAGCAATACTCCTGCAAAATGAAGCGGGCGCGCTCACGCGCGTGACCGGTCTCATATCCACTCGCGGCTACAACATAGAATCGCTGTCGGTGGCTCCCACCAACGATCCCACGGTGTCGAGAATCACGCTCGTCACGATCGGATCCGACCAGGTCATCGCGCAAATTAATGCCCAGCTGTTGAAGCTCGTGGATGTTGTGGCTGTCGAAGACATGACCAGCGGCGATCATCTGGCCCGGGAACTGTTGTTGATCAAGCTGCAGATCACGGCCGAGCATATCGAGGCCGTAGGCGCGTTGCTGCGGCGCGTCGGCGGAAGGGTGCTTTCCTCCAACCCGTCGAGTTACATCGTGGAACTCACGAGCACCGAAATCGAGGTTGGCGAATTCATCGCCAATGTCGCCGCGTTCGGCGAAATCGTCGAAGTCGTGCGCAGCGGTGTTCTCGGTATCGCACGGGCCAATCCGCGGCTGCATGTCGTCAAATGACTGCCGCCTATACGCTGTACGACTACTTGCCCTCGGGCAACGGGTACAAAGTGCGCCTGGTCTGCAAGCGATTGAAGATCCCATACCGCTTGGTGAAGTTGGACATCGCTCGCGGCGCTACGCGCACCCCGGAGTTCCTCGAAAAAAATCCGAACGGCAGAATACCGCTGCTCGAGATTCCGGGCCGCGGCTACCTGTCGGAGAGCCATGCCATCATCAGCTACCTGGCGGAAGGCACCGAATTGATTCCTGCCGATGCGTGGCAGCGCGCACAGCTGTGGCAGTGGTTGTGCTTCGAACAATACAACCTCGAACCCAATATCGGCACTGCGCGCTTCTGGCTGACCATGCTGCATAAAACGCCGGCGGAATTGGGCGAGCGGCTGATCGAGAAAACGGCCAAGGGACAGGAGGCGCTCGCGGTGCTGGAGCGCGGCCTGGAGAACAAGCCGTTCTTGGTGGCCGAACGATTCACGCTCGCGGATATCTCGCTCTACGCTTACACGCACGTGGCCGCCGAAGCGGGAATCGATCTCAACGCTTATCCGGCGATTCTCGCCTGGACGGCGAGGGTCGCTTCGCAACCCGGACACGCGCCGATCACGACGCCCTGAGACCCCGGCGGTTGCAACATCTTGAGCTTAAAGGACACATTTGCCCATGCCTGAAATTGAAGTCAAACCGGAGCACGCCGCCGATCCCTACACCCGCGGCGTGGGAATTTTGGTGGGGGTTGTCGGGATTCTCCTCTCGGTGGTCACCATTGCCTCGCACCGCGCGCATACCGACGCGGTCATTCACAGGACCGAATCGAACGACGCATGGGCCTATTACCAGGCCAAGAAGATTCGCGAATACACCAGCGAGGTCGGAGTCACCCTGCTGCATGCCTTGGGTGCGGACGCCGCGAAGCTCGAGGCTCCTGTTCAAAAGTTGGAGGCGGCTCGCGCCAAGTACGCATCGGATGCCGAGAAAATCCAGCAGGATGCCAAGTCCAAGGATGATGAAAGCGACGTCGAAGAGATTCGGGCCCTGCGCTTCGACATCGGCGAGGGCTTGTTGGAGCTGGGTCTGGTGTTGTGTTCCTTGTATTTCTTGGCACGCAAGAACTTTTTCCCCATCTTCGGCGTGCTGGCAAGCATTGCCGGCACGGCCATGGGCATCTGGGGCTTCTTGCTTTGAGGACGGGGCCGATGCTCGGATTCGTCCTCGCATTCGCATTGGCCGCTGCGGCTTGCGGCGCGTCCGCGGAGCCGCCGTCAGCGTCGCGAATAGAAGCGCGTTCCCAGGACTTACTAGCTGTCGGAGTGGCGCGCGGCGATCGAATGAGCATCCGTGTGAGTCGGTTGATCGATAACGCGCCCGTCCGCGATGCCGCCGTGACGGTCGTGCTGCGAGGAGTTGCGCATCCGACCATCGCCGAAGCCGACGGCAGCTTTGCATTGCAGACAGAGGACCTGGCGCTGCCGGGCTCTGCGGCGGTCGAATTTAACGTCGTGCAGGCGGCGGCGCGCGAGACGCTCAAGGGTACGTTGCAAGTCGGTGCCGGCGACGGCCAGCCGGAGGACAAGAACTCCGCGCGGCAACTATGGTGGTGGGTGCTTAATTTCGCCGTTTGCATCGGTTTCCTCTGGCTCTACACCCGGCGGCGCAAGTCGGCACAACACTAGGAGGGCCGGCTAGAAGGTTTGCATCGTCTGTACCAGAAATTGGACTCTTTGAATTCCCGCGATATTGTTCAGTGGAAACGCGAGATCGATGTGCAGCACATTGCCGAGCCCCGAGCGCGTATTGCCGATCCGCAAGCCGAATCCCACGTCGCGCAGCAGTCCCGGATCGCTGTTGCCGATGACACCGGTTCCCCAGGTGCGGCCCACGTCGCCAAAAACGGCACCGCCCACCCGCACCAGGCGAAAAGGGAACCAGTCGGTATAGAATCGCTGCTCGACGGTGAGCAGCGCCCGAGAGGTGCCGGACTCGTAGCGCAAGGGATAGCCCCGCAGGCCGTTGTCCCCGCCGAGCAGCAGCTGCATCTCGGGATCCAATGACTGGGTGACGGTTCCCGAGAGCCCTGCGTACAGCAGCCAATCCGTGCGCCAGCGCCAGTAAAACTTGGCTCCGGCATCGGCGATCAAATTGCGCGCCCGGCCGTCCTCGATGCGGGATGCGAAATCGCTCGTCAAAAACAGCTGCTGCACGCCGGTGATTTCAATGCCGCGCACGGCCTTCATGACCAGCATGATCGCGCTGCGATCCGCACCGAACATCGGCTTCGACAACCCCACTTCCCCGGTGACTTCGGTGCCGAAATACAGATCCTCGGTGCGGCCGATCTGATTCTCGTCGCCGATCTTTTTATACTTGTCCTGAAGAATATCGAATCCGACGAAAGGGTATGACAATGTCCGGTCCGGAGGCAGATGCTGCGCCGGGACGGACGTGGTGGGTGCCGGCAGGAAGAAATTGCGGTCATAGCGCATGCCGAACGTCAGTCGCTTGGTCCAGCCGTCGATCAAGCCGCTGGAAAGACCGCCGCTCAGCTCGAACGACGTTTGTTTGTCGTCGAACTGATCGACGATCTCGCCCAAAGAGTATCGAGAAATGGTGCGGTCGAACTTCAGGGCCGTAATCTTCGTGCTCCACGGCGCATCCAGCGAATAAAAGGGATGCGCCACTTTCAGCGACCGCTGCGAACCGTCGCTCGAATTCGAATACGTGAGATCCGACGTCCACCGCGAACCGAGCACGTTCGGATCCGTATACGCGACGGTGTCGCTCGTGCGATCCACCGTGCTGCCGCGGGACACCTGGAGAGTTTTCCCCCAGCCCAGGAAATTCGAGTCCTGGAGGTTGAAATTGGTGCTGTTGCTGCCGCCCGCCCGCCCGAAGGAGATGCCCGGACTTAAGGTCCAGACATCCTTGGTGATCACCTTGATATCGACTTTGCCGTCGGCATAGCGCACCGGCACCACGCGGGCGTCGTAGACATAGGTAAGCAGGCGCAACGCCCGCTCGGTCTCGGCGAGCTTGCGCGCGAGATACTTATCGCCGGTCTTGAAGAGGAGCTGGGCCCGGACGCTTGCATGTTTCGTTCGTATATGCAGGCGGTTCGCAAGCCGAAATAGCCCGTTGGCCTCGCGCGGATCCGATTGATCGAAAATATTGCGGGTATCTATATCGATCCGGCCGATGACGGCTCCGGCGGCCTCGAGTTCACGATCGCTCGGCAGATCCGCGGGACGCGGCTCCTCGATCTGCGTGTGTTCCTGGTCGGTGAACTTCGCGGCAAAGGAGGGTTCGGAAAGCGCCGCGGCGAGCACTGTGAATGCAAAACAACGGCAAGCGTCGGATAAGTTCACCGACTAAGCAGCTACAATGCAGCGTTGTCTGTCTCGCCCGTGCGAATGCGCAGAACCCGCAGGATATCGGTGACGAAAATCTTGCCGTCGCCCACCTTTCCGGTTTTTGACGCGCCGACAATGGCTTCCATCACTTGATCGACGAGTTCGTTCTTGACGGCGACTTCGATGCGCGTCTTCGGCACGAAATCGACGACATATTCCGCTCCGCGGTACAATTCGGTGTGGCCGCGCTGACGCCCGAACCCCTTGACCTCGGTTACCGTCATGCCCGAGACCCCAATTTCGGAAAGCGCCGCGCGCACGTCGTCGAGCTTGAAGGGCTTGATAATGGCAGTAATCAATTTCATTCTAGACTCCGGTCAAAGGGCCGTCGCGACAATACTATTACGATTGTGTGCTTGAGGCACGGCCATATGCAGAGAACCGGCTTATGATCTCCACCATCCTTGTCATAGGCGCCGGCCAGGCCGGCGCACAGGCGGTTGATACCCTCCGGCGAGAGGGTTTCGGCGGCCGCTTGGTGTTGATCGGCGACGAACCCGAACTCCCATACCAGCGGCCGCCGCTCTCGAAAAAATACCTGTCCGGCGACATGGCGGCCGAGCGCCTGTTGTTCCGGCACCGCGCCTTTTACGATGAACATCGAGTGGAGCTTAAATTAGGCAGCCCGGCGGTGCGCCTCGACGCAGCGGCGCGCCAGGTGGAACTGGTGGACGGCGAAAAGCTGAACTATGACCGGTTGTTGCTGTGTCTCGGCGCAGGCTCGCGTCGATTGACCTGCCCCGGGGCCACTCTTCCGGGCGTGCATTATCTGCGCGCCCTTGCGGACGTGGCGCCCATCCGGGCGGGGTTCAAGTCACGCTCCCGCATCGTCATCATCGGCGGGGGTTATATCGGACTCGAAACGGCAGCCACCTGCCGTACCATGGGCTGCGAAGTGACGGTGCTGGAAATGGCCGACCGCATCATGAATCGGGTGGTCGCACCCACGGTGTCGCGGTATTTTGCCGAGGAGCATCGCGCGCGGGGCGTCGCCATCGTCTGCGATATGCGGGTCGTTCGCATCGAAGGCCGGGGACGGGTCGAAAGAGTCGTTTGCGCTGACGGCAGCAGCCATGCGGCCGACTTGGTCGTTGTCGGCATCGGAGCCACCGCGACGACTGAGCTCGGACGCGGGGCCGGATTGACATGCAGTGACGGCATCGTCGTCGACGAGCACTGCCGTACCAGCGATCCTCATATTTATGCGGCGGGTGATTGCACCAATCATCCATCCCCGCGCTTCGGCCGGCGGGTACGCCTCGAATCCGTCGATAACGCGTTTGAGCAGGCGAAGACCGCTGCCCTGAACCTGCTCGATCGGCCGGTCGCGCACGACCGCGTACCCTGGTTCTGGTCCGATCAGTTCGACAATAAGTTGCTCATCGTCGGGCTCTCGCAGGACTACGACGCTCAAGTGCTGCGGGGCGATCCGGCCTCCCGCAGCTTCAGCGTCTGCTATCTCAAGGGCAGGGAATTGCTTGCGCTGGAAGCCGTCAATCACTCGAAGGACTACATGGCGGCACGCAAGCTCATTGCCGAGCGCGCGTGCTTGAATCCGGAAAAGCTCGCGGACATCCAAGTCTCGCTCAAAGACTCGATTTGATGCCTAGAATTGTATTCATTGAGCCCGGCGGCGGCCGGCGCGAGATAGACGTGCCGGTGGGCATCACCTTGATGGAGGCGGCCCGCCAGCATGGCGTACAAGGCGTGGTGGCACGATGCGGCGGCGCCTGCGCTTGTGCAACCTGCCACGTGTACATTGACCCCGCTTGGCTCTCGAAGCTCGAGCCGCGCGAGGAAATGGAAGAAGGTATGCTGGAGAGCGCCTGGGAGCCGCGCGAAAACAGCCGTCTCAGTTGTCAGGTTCACATCGCGGCAGACCTGGATGGAATGCAGGTGACCGTCCCGCAGCGGCAGCCTTTAGACTGATTGAGGGAACAGAGGAAACCACCCCAAGATGTTCGGGTTAGCGATTCATGGCGGCGCAGGCACCTTGCCGCGTGCGGAGACCGACGGCGAGAGCGAATCTAGATATCGGGCCGGTCTGGCCGCCGCGCTGGACGCGGGTTTTTCCCTGCTGCAGGCGGGGGGCTCGAGTCTGGATGCCGTAACGCGTGCGGTGATGGTGCTCGAGGACAATCCCCTGTTCAACGCCGGCTTCGGTTCCGTGTTCACTCTCGATGGCCACAACGAACTCGATGCCGCGATCATGGACGGCACCACTCTGGCGGCCGGAGCGGTATGCGGCGTGACCCATATCAGGAACCCGATCGACTTGGCGCGCACCGTCATGGAGCATTCGGAATACGTCATGCTGAGCGGGGCAGGAGCGGAAGAATTTGCGTTGAGCCGCGGCATCGCGCCGGTGCCCCGCAGCTATTTCCATACACCAGAACGTTGGCGGCAGCTCGAACGCATTCGCGGCGGGGACACCGGATTGTCGGCGTTGACGATCTCCCACGTGGGCACCGTCGGAGCGGTCGCGCTTGACGTGAACGGCCGGTTGGCAGCGGCCACTTCCACCGGAGGCATGACGGGAAAACGCTATAATCGAATCGGGGATTCGCCCATCATCGGTGCGGGTACCTACGCGGACGACCGCTCCTGTGCGGTGTCGGCCACCGGGCACGGGGAAATATTCATTCGCGCCGCGGTGGCCCATGATATTTGCTCGCGGATGCGCTTCGGCGAGCGCACGTTGAACGAAGCAGTGCGCGAAGTCGTGCTCGAGGAACTTCCTTTGTTGCGCGGCGAAGGAGGAGTTATCGCCATCGACCGACGCGGCGAGATCGTCATGGAATTCAATTCGGAAGGAATGTTCCGTGCCGCCAGAAGGGCCGGCGAAGAAGCGCACATAGCGATTTATCGGCCCTGAGGCAATTGCGAGCGGCTTAGACGGCGCGCTGCCCCCGGCGCTTCTCGAAGCGGCCGGTTCTCAACGTATGGTACTCGGCTTCCATCACGACGACCCGATTTCTGCCTTGTTCCTTGGCGCTATACAAAGCTTCGTCGGCGAGTTGGATCAGTCCTTCGTGCGTTCGATTGCTGCTCGGCAGGATGAACGCCGCGCCTATGCTCACCGTGAGGCGGCTCGCCACTCGGGATGCCTCATGGGGGATATTGAGTTCCGCTATGGATCGCTGGATTCGCGTCAGCACTTCGGCGACATATTCGCGGCTGGCTTCGTAAAGAATGACCGCGAACTCTTCCCCGCCGTAGCGGGCAACGAAATCCAAAGGTCTGCGCGCACATTGGCTGAGGGAGACGGCGACTGCGCGTAGGCATTCGTCGCCCGCTTGATGCCCGTAGCGATCGTTGTAGTCCTTGAAACAGTCGATATCGGCGAGGAGGACCGCCACGCGCTCTTGTTCCCGCACCGCTTGTTGCCAGACGCGCTGAATGTGCTGGTCGAACATGCGGCGATTTTGTATGCCCGTAAGACCGTCCCGCGCGACCATTTCCCGCAGCAGGCAGGCTTCCAGATAGCGCATACGGCTGGTTCTTTCGTGCATAAAGACGACAGAAGCGCAGAAAAGATTGGCGGCGATCATCGCCAGCGCATCGTAGGCGAATTCGTGGCCCGGCAGCTGCAGCGCATTGCCCACGGCAAGATAAACGAACATCACGATCACATTCGCAGCGACCGCGTGGAAAAAAATGAGCCCGCTCATGAAGTAGATGAAAATTACGGCCAGCATCAGGCACGGAAACAGCGTCGAGATGCCGCCGAGCGCGGCGATGATCTGGATCGCGGCCGCGCCGAGGCCCAGTATCGTAGACGCGACGAAAGCGAGCGGCGGATAGAGCCGATGGCGACGCTGAGAAAAGCTCGATGCGAATCCGATGAGCAAAATCGGCATGATCACCAGCATGTGGATCATGTTCGCAATGCGATTGAGTCCGGGTCCGAGAACGATCGACTCCATGGCGGAAAAGGCGATGGTAATCACCGCGGCCATGCACAGATTTACGCGTGTATGCAGCAGGTTTTCGTCGAAATGCGCGCGGCGGAATTCGGCTTCAAGTTCCTGATTGAAAGTGAGCCACGGAAAGCCTGCGTTCAGCTGCCGGGCCTGGGGGGAATCCGGCAGATCTGCGGCGGGAAGGCGATCAGGAATGCTCATTCACCGCACCGTACGCATCTGCGCCCGCGCGCTCAATGACCTGCGGCACTCTTTGGAGCAAAGAGGCCGCGCCGGTCCCGCCATTATGTTAAGCAAGTTACGCCATATCCGCTCAATCCGCCAAATAATGAGCGAGATAGGCATCGAAATCCGTCGTATCGCCGGCCTCGGTGCGCGCTTGCGCCTCGTGCGACTCGCGTGACGCGGCGGCGAATTCCGCGAGACGGTGTTCGTTCGGAGGATACAGGCCCAGGAAGTAGTCCTTGTGCATCTTCGACATCCGCCCGGCCAGTTGGAAAAACGATTCGCCGCTTTGGCGCATATCAGCCAACAGCCGAGCGGAAGGCGTGCGCTCGACATCGTCGAGCTTGGCCCACTGTTGTTCGAGAGCGGACGTATACGGGCGCGCAAGTTCGCCTTGATCGAGCAGTTCGCATAGCCCTCGCATCGCATCGAGCAATTCACGCGCCCAGTCCGACATCGGAATCTCTCGCCCGTCCCGCCTCAACAAGAGGCTCGGGTCGCGGCCCCGCCGCGCAACCAGCAAATGATTGGCGTCCAGGTTCGCCTGTTCGCCCTGGCTGATCGGCGCGCTCTCCCGCAGCAAGCAAAGGGCCAGAAAGGCTTCCAGAAAGCGCAATTTGTTCTGATTGACGCCGACCGGATCGAACGCGCTCACGTCCAGAGCGCGCACTTCGACATATTCCACCCCCGCCCGCCGCAATGCCTTGGTCGGGCGCTCGCCCGAGCGCGCAACTCGTTTCGGCCGAATGAAGCTGTAATATTCGTTTTCGATCTGCAGGATGTTCGCGCTCAGCTGCTGATATTCGCCATCGACCTTGACTCCGATCTCCTCGTAGGGGGGAAAGGGTGTGTGTATCGCTCGGGAGAGATCGCGTACATACTCGTCGAGGCTGTTGACCGACACTTTTAGGCCGGATTGATTCTTGTTGCGGTAGCCGATGTCGCTCATGCGCAGCGATGTCCCGTAGGGCTCGTAGAAAGTATCCGCATCGAGCGAGGCCAGGCCGGTTTCGCGGCCTGCGAAGAAGCTTTTCGACACCGCCGGCGAGGTGCCGAACAGGTAGAGCACGAGCCAGCCGTAACGCCGATAGTTGCGAAGCACGCCGAAGTACTGCTCGGACACGAAGCTCTGCCGCGGCTGCGGCGATCGGTTGATGCCCTCGAGCACGCCCCATAGACGCTCCGAAAACGAATAGTTGAAATGCACACCCGAAATTGCCTGCATGATGCGCCCGTAGCGCACCCCCAGACCGTGGCGGTACACGGTCTTCATCCGGCCGACGTTTGAAGACCCGAATTGGGCGAGCGGAATGCTGCCATCGCCATCCAGGTCGCACGGCATGCTCGTCGCCCACAGCAATTCATCGTTCAAGTGGCGATATACGAATTGGTGGATATCGCACAAATATTGCAGCAATTCCCAGGTCTCGCCGAACGGCGGAGTAACCAGTTCGATCAGCGCCTCGGAGAAGTCCGTGGTGATGTTTTCATTGGTAAGCGGGGCACCGAGAGCCTCGGGATGACGCGTCTGCGCGATGGCGCCGGCGGCCGTTACCCGCAACGACTCCTTTTCGACGCCCTTGCGCCCGCCGCGCAACACGCCTCTCTCGCCCGAATTGACGAGGCCGGCAAGGCGACTCTCGAATTTCTTGTCAACCACGTTACGCAATACGTCGATCCTTGATTGTCTACGGCAGCTCTGCAACGACCTCGATTTGAACGAGGAATCCCGGGTCCACCAAACGCTGCACCTGCACCCAGGAGGTCGTCGGCAGCCGCTCTTTGTCGTAATACTCGAAACGCAAGTCGGAGGCCTTCAGCAAGGCGTCCATGTTGGTCGTATAGATAGTCTCTTTCACGACCTCGCCAAAACCCGCGCCGTGCGCGGCGAGCGAGCGGCGTATGTTCGCGTAGGCGGCGCGCATTTGCCCCGCCATGTCTCCCGGCGCGACCAGACGCCCATTTTCGTCCGCCGCCATCGAGCCGGAAATATACAGCGTTTTGTCGACCAGCACGGCTTGGGAATAGCCGAAGTCCTTTTCAAATGGATTCAGATGGAAGACTTGCTTGACCCGCGCCGGCGGCGGTTCCGGCTCGCGTTCGCAGGCAGCCAGTCCGAGCGCCGCCGCGATGCACGCAATGACGAGAGCCCGGCCGAGCATGGATGAACTACCCCGATTTCTGCTTTTGTACGAATTCAGCACGCGTGCGCAGCGAACGCAACATCTTGGGCAAGTCGCGCCGCAGCGTCGCGCGCACGATCCAATGCGGAACCCAAAAGCCGGTCGCAAGATCGACCGCGTAGTGCGCAATCGTGTCATTTCCGTCGCTCTGTAACGCCCATGAACCGCGAAGAACGCGCAAGTCGCCCGAGATGCGTTCGATCGACACGCGGGAGGGCGGATCATAGGATGCACGTATTTCATACGTCAGCTTGGGCGCGTACCAGGAATAATCCAGCACGTGTCGGATTCTTTGCCACGAGCGGTCCGGCGCGGTTTGCATGACATCGCAGGCCACGAGACCTGGAACCAGATGCACAGCTTCCGCACAGCTCGTGATCAACGACCACACCACCTCGGGTCGTGCGTGAATTCTGACCGATGCGCTCGCGCTGCCGCTCTGTTCGGCGGCATCGAGCGACACGGCAACTTCGATGTCCCCATGCTGCGCCGATTCCTGCGCGAGGTCCGCGGCGGCGGTCCCGCAGACGGCAAGTAAGAGAAAAACGATCGTGAATGACGGGCGCACTGGGTAGTCTGACTCCAATCGGTCGACACTGTTCGATATATATCGCCGCCCGGCGGAGGTTTGGGAAGGCGTGCATCAGCGCTGGGACTCGATCCACAGCTTCATTTTCGCCTCGAGGATATCGAGCGGCATGGCCCCGTCCTTGAGGATTTCGGAATGAAATTCGCGGATATCAAAGCGCGGACCCAGCACCTCGAGGGCCCGCCTGCGCAGCGCTTGGAACCTCAGTTCACCCATCTTGCAAGCCAACGCGCTTCCGGGAAACGCCGCGAAGCGGTCAGTCATCAGATTGGCATCGGCATCATCGAGGGCCAGTTGCGCACGAAGGTAGCCGGCCGCTTGGGAGCGCGTCCAATCCTTGGCGTGCAAGCCGGTGTCGACGACCAATGCGGCAGCACACTTCAACTGACCTAAGAGTGCGCCCCTTTTGGCTTCATCGTCGCCGTAGAGACCGAGTTCCTCGCCCAGCGACGCCGCGTACAGGGCCCAACCATCGACAAACGCGGGCTCGCTGCCGAACCGGCGGAATTTGGGCAGGTCGGTGCGCTCCTGCTGGATGGCGGATTGATAATGGCGTCCCGGCAGCGCTTCCTGGAGAAAGCCCGCGACCTCGACATTCGCGGGCCGCGCCGCGCTCGATGCCGTATTCACATACAGGATCGGCGGCTCGCCGCTCCCCGGTGCGGCGGCTTGGTAGGCGAGGCGAGGGGCGGTCTCGCTCCAGCGGCCGAGCGTCCGAATCTCGAGGTCGCCGCGCGGGATGGCGGAAAACAGAGTCGGCATGGCCGCAAGCGTTTTCGCCTTCAGCTCTTCGTACGCATTCACCAACGGAACGCCGTCTGCGGGCGGCGCGCCCGGCGCTAACGCCGGCAGGCGCGCTCGAATGCGTTCGGTTTCGGCCAGGCCGATGCTGTGGATCTCGTTCGGTGTCAGCTGCGTGCTGGTTGCGCGTCTGACCACGGCTGCGTACCAGGCAGGTCCCAGCGGGAGCGCGGACAATGCGATGCCCGTCCGGGCGCGGGGCAAATATTCTCTGAGAATGAAATCGTGCAGCTCGCGATTCGCAGGCAGCAGCTTATCCTTCACCGCGCTCGCGAGGCTCATCGCAAGGCGCGTCCGATCCGGCTCTTTGATGCTCTCCGGCATGGTCCGCGCCGGGGCATAGAATACGTTGTCCGGAATATCCTCGCCGTAACGTTGCAGCAGCGGCAGAAGCCGCACCATCAATAGCCGCGGCGACGTGTAGCCGCGCCGCATTCCATCGCGCATATTGGCGACCGCCTGCCGCGTCCATCCCACATAGTCGTCGATCTGCAGCCGCCAATTCTCGTAGTCTTCGGCGGTCTTTGGCGGATGCTCGCCCAATCCCCCAGCCGTGCGCGCCATGTGCTGCGGCATTCCATCGAACGGATTGACCGGCAAGAGCTCGGCCGGATAGGTAAGGCCTTCGATGGTGGACTCGCGCTGCTTTCTGAAGATATCGTAGTTCAACCTCGCATCCGCATCGAGGCTCGTGCGCGGAACGGCGAGGACCTCGGCGAGAAAACGGCGTTCGACGGCCAAGGAATCCGCCAGGTACTGCGGCGACAGCGGATTGCCGGAGGGCACGTGTTCATCCCAATACCGTTCGATAACCCTATTTAAATTGTCATGGGGCGCCCCCATGTTCGCAGCTTCGGCGGAACTCGGCGAAGGCGGTGCGCTGCAGGCGGCGAGCCCCGCCAATGCAAGTCCGAGCGAAATCTTGGCAGATAATCGAGTCATGAATCGATTATAAGCCGGCAGGTAGGTTCATAATTCGAACCTTGCATTCAGGGAGACAGCGCTATGTTGGTCGGTGCAAGTCCGCGACGTGCCGCAATTATCGGCGGCGTGCGCATTCCGTTTGTACGCGGTAACGGCGCCTATGCTCAGGCAGGCAATCAAGAGATGCTGACGGCGGCGCTGCGCGGGGTGGTCGAGCGCTACGGGCTTCAGGGACAGCGGCTGGACGACGTTGCTGCCGGCGCCGTCATGAAACATTCGAGTCAATGGAACTTGACTCGTGAATCGGTGCTTGGGTCCGGACTTGCCGCGGAAACCCCCGGGCTCGATCTGCAACGCGCCTGCGGCACAAGCTTGGAGGCGGCGATTGCCCTCGGCAACAAGATTGCGCTCGGCCAGATCGACTGCGCAATCGCGGCGGGAGTCGATACCGTGAGTGATCCCCCCGTGGTCTACCCCAAGAGATTTCAGCAGCTTTTGCTGCGCAGCTACCGGGGCAAGACCTTTGGCGAGCGCGCGCTTCCTTGGTTCGGCATGCGCCCCGGGCATCTGCGGCCTGTCCTGCCGGGTATTGCAGAGCCCCGGACCGGTTTATCAATGGGCGAACACACGGAGCTCATGGTCAAGAGCTGGGGGATCACTCGGGCGGAGCAGGACCAGCTGGCGCTGGAAAGCCATCTAAAAGCTGCCGCGGCGTACGCTTCCGGGTTTTACAAGGATTTGGTGCGCGAGTATCTCGGCGTCACTCAAGACAACAACATCCGCAGCGACGCGAGTCTCGAGAAACTCGCCAAACTCAAAGCCGTGTTCGATACATCCGGCGCCGGCACGTTGACCGCCGGGAATTCGACGCCGATGACGGATGGCGCATCGGCAGTCCTGCTGGCATCCGAGGCTTGGGCGCGCGAACGGAACTTGCCGGTGCTGGCATACTTGAGCTACGGCAAAGTGGCGGCCGTGGACTACATCGACAAGAAGGAGGGGTTGCTCATGGCGCCCGCCTACGCCGTACCGCGAATGCTGACCGACGCGCACCTCGAGCTGCAGGACTTCGATTTTTACGAGATCCACGAGGCTTTCGCGGGACAGGTATTGTGCACGCTCAAGGCGTGGGCCGATCCGGCCTTCTGCCGGGACAAGCTAAGATTGCCCGGTCCCCTCGGCACCATCGATCGGTCAAGGCTGAACGTGAAGGGCGGTAGCCTTGCGATAGGTCACCCCTTTGCCGCAACCGGCACGCGCATCGTCGCCACGCTCGCGAAGATTCTCGATGAAGCTCAGGCCAAGCGCGGGCTGATCTCGATCTGCACGGCCGGCGGCATGGGTGTTACGGCCATCGTGGAGCGTTGACGCAACCAATGAACGCGTTATCCTTTGCGCCCCGGCATGTGGGCTGAACTATGAACCTCAAAGATCCCTTGCTTCTGCGCGAGTTGTGCTTCATTGACGGGCGGTGGTCGCCCGCGGACAACGGCGGCACCTTGGCCGTGAACAACCCCGCCACGGCGGAGAAACTGGGAATGATCCCGAACATGGGCGTTGTCGAGTGCCGCCGCGCGATTGCCGCCGCGGCCGCCGCGCTACCGGCATGGTCGGCGCGCACCGCCAAGGAGCGTGCCGCGGCGCTGCGACGCTGGTTCGACCTCATGCTCGTGCATCAGGACGACCTCGCCATGCTGATGACCGCGGAGCAGGGCAAGCCCCTGGCAGAGTCGAGGGGCGAGATCGTCTACGCCGCGTCTTTCATCGAATGGTTTGCCGAAGAAGCCAAGCGGCTGTATGGCGATGTGATCCCCGGACATCAAGCCGACAAGAGAATTCTCGTGTTGCGGCAACCGGTCGGCGTGGTCGCGGCTATCACGCCCTGGAATTTTCCCGCCGCCATGATTACCCGCAAGGCGGCACCCGCGCTGGCGGCCGGATGCACCATGGTTTGCAAGCCGGCGACCCAGACCCCGTATTCCGCGCTGGCTTTGGCGGAGCTTAGCCACCGGGCCGGCATTCCGAACGGGGTGTTCAACGTCATCACGGGATCCGCGACGGCGATCGGCGGCGAGATGACCTCCAACCCCACCGTGCGTAAGCTGACTTTCACCGGCTCCACGGAAATCGGCAAGAAATTGATGGCGCAGTGCGCCGGTACGGTCAAGAAAATCTCTCTGGAACTGGGCGGCAACGCGCCGTTCATCGTTTTCGACGATGCGGATCTGGATGCGGCCGTACAGGGAGCCATCGCCAGCAAATACCGCAACACAGGCCAGACCTGTGTTTGCGCCAACCGCCTCTTGGTGCAGTCAGGCGTGTATGACGAGTTTGCGGGAAAGCTCACGGAAGCCGTCGGAAAGTTGCGCGTGGGCGATGGGTTGGCCGGCGTCACGGACCAGGGACCCCTCATCGACGCCAAGGCGGTTGCCAAAATCGAGGAGCACATCGCGGATGCGTTGGCAAAAGGCGCGTCCGTCAAGATAGGCGGCAGGCGTCATGCCCTCGGGGGAACGTTCTTCGAACCCACCATCCTCACGCAGGTAACACCGATGATGCTGGTGGCTCGCGAAGAGACGTTCGGTCCGGTGGCGCCCCTGTTCAAATTTCAAACCGAGGCCGAAGCCATCGCGATGGCCAACGACACCGAGTTCGGCTTGGCCGCGTATCTCTATACGCGCGATCTTGCGCGAAGTTGGCGGGTCTCCGAGGCCATCGAGTATGGAATCGTTGGGCTCAACACCGGCATCATCTCCACCGAAGTGGCGCCTTTCGGCGGGGTCAAGGAATCGGGGATTGGCCGCGAGGGCTCGAAGTACGGAATTCTCGACTACACCGAGTTGAAGTACATATGCGTCGGCGGAGTGAGTTAGCAGGGCCGTGCTCGGTCGGTTCCTGGAGTTCTCGCTCGCGACGCCGGATATCCAGGCTTCATTGGATTTCTACACCAGGCTGGGATTCTCCCAAGCGGCCGTCGGCGAAGCGTGGTTGCATCCTTATGCGGTGGTGACGGACGGCAGGATTTGTCTCGGCCTGCATCAAGGAGCGATTCCGGCCCCTTCCGTGACCTTCGTCAAGCCCGGTTTACTCAAACACTTCGAAACGCTCGAAGAGTTGGGGTTGCAATTCGAGTTCCGACGTCTCGGCAACGATGTGTTCAACGAAATCGGCTGGTTCGATCCTTCGGGCCAGCTGGTGAGGCTCATCGAGGCGCGTACATTCTCGCCGAGCAAACGACTTGGCCTGGACAGGTCGCGATGCGGTTATTTCCTGGAGATCGCACTGCCGGCGCCGGATCGCGACGAGTCCAAGGCGTATTGGGAACGGTTCGGCTTCGTCGGAATCGACGAGCAGGACGATCGGATGCCCCACGTCTCGTGCACCAGCGACTTCATCGACCTGGGGTTATACGACCCTGCGCACCTGCGCCGTTCCACTCTGCATTTCGAGGTTGATGACGTCGGCGCCACTCTGTATCGGCTGGCCGAAATCGGTATTTCGCCCGCCGGCGAAATACCGCCGCCGCTGCGCCACGTATCCGCGGCGATGTTGACCGCGCCTGAGGGGACGCCGATTTTGTTGACCGAAACAGCCGAAACGCTTTGTGGCCTACCGCCTGCTAGCTCAGGTTAGCGATTATTCGAAACTTGATCGTGATCGCATCCTGGACTTGCAGCGCCCCGAACATAAGGCTGTAGGGAGTGAGCCCGAGCGACGATTGTCGTAATTCCAACGATCCGTCCGCCGACAATTGGCGTGAATCGATCCGCAGCGTGAAAGGCATGTCCATTTGCGATTCATGGCCCGCGACGCTGATCGCGACGGTCGCTACCAGGGTGCCTGCGCCCGATGCGTCTGTTGCACCGGAAACCGCAACGCTGTCGACGGTAATTGAGGGAAATCCGACGGCATCGAGCACCGCCGCGCTCAGCATATTGCGCAGCGTTCCCGCTTTGGCGTCCTCCGGAACGCCGCCGTCGAAATCCGGCCCCTCTTCCCCTCGAGCTTGCGCATCGTCGACCACGAAGGCGGCGACCGGCACATTCAAGGAAAACTCGGTAGAGCCCGCGAGATCCTGGTTGCCCCAGCCGCGGACGCTGCGATTGACCATGACGTGGTTGTGCCCGAAGCGAGCCAGAGGGCCTGCCCTGTACACCAGGATCCGCAACTCGGAACGGGTTTCGTCGACGCGATACCTCCTCGCCGAAATCAACGGATGCGCCGTGGGGGCGGACTCACCGGGGGGTTGGGGCGCGGGGTGACGTGTCCTCGGTGCGCCGCATGCCGCGAGCAGGAGAGCAAGAACCCCTACATTGAAGATTTTGAACACGATCGGTGGCCCCGTTGTCTTGCTAAACTATGCGAATCGAGTTTGCGCGCGGAGCGAGCAGCATGCCAAGTCAAGGTTCATCGGGGCGCTACGGCGCGGTTGCGCAGGCCTTTCATTGGGTCGTTGCGGCTCTCATCGTGACCCAGTTCGTGCTGGCGGTTCGGGCCGATGGTTTGCCGATCGGAGCGCATAAACTGGCGCTGCTCGCCCGGCACAAGAGTTTTGGCATGACGGTGCTGATGCTGGCGGTGTTGCGACTGCTGTGGCGGCTCAAGCACCCGCCGCCCGAACTGCCTGCCGGCATGACCTCCGTGGAGCGGATGCTCGCACGGACGACCCACGCCGCGTTCTACGTGCTGCTGTTTGCGATGCCGCTGACCGGGTGGCTGATGTCGTCGGCCAAGAACTATTCGGTGAGTTGGTTCGGGCTGTTCACCTGGCCGAATCTCATCGGCAAGAACGAGGCTGCTTTTGATTTCCTGCGCACGACTCATCATCTCTTGGGCGACGCGCTGTTTGTGTTGGCGGTACTGCACATTCTCGCCGCGCTCAAGCATCACTTCTGGAATAGGGACGACGTGCTGCTGCGCATGCTGCCTCTCGCCAATTTCGGAACGACCAAATTGGAGAAAGGACCATGATGAAACCCGTTGCGGCATCGACTGCTTGGCTCGCCTCGGCATTTCTATCGGCCGCCGCCGCCGCCGCGCCCGGCTACTCCGCCGATCCGCAGCAGAGCCGCGTCGAGTTCGTCGGCGTGCAGGCGGGAGCGGAATTCAAAGGCACGTTTCACAAGTTCACCGCCGCCATCGAATTTGCGCCGGGCGATCTCGCGAGCTCGCGCTTCGATGTGCAGATCGATTTGAATTCGGTGGATACGCTGGACAAGGATCGCGACACGACGATACGCGGCCCGGACATTTTCGACGTGGCGCATTACCCGACGGCGCACTATGTCGCTCGCAGTTTCACCAAGACCGCGGCCGGTTATGCGGCGGTCGGGGCGCTGACCCTACGGGGCGTGACGAAAGAGGTGGCGATCGATTTTCATTTCACCGAATTGCCCGCGGGCGCAAAGCTCGAGGGTAATGCGAAGCTCAAGCGGCTCGATTTCGGAGCGGGCCAAGGCGACTGGAAGAGTACGGATCAAGTGGCCGACGCCGTGAAAATAAACTTCTCGCTGGCGCTCAAGCCCAAGACCTGAGAGCACCTCGCCTCCGCAGGGAGGCGCGCTAGCGGACGGGCAGCTCGCGCGAGTGTTGTACGGTGCGCAACGCGAAACTCGAATGCACCCGCGCGACATTCGGCAATCGCGTGAGGTGCTGGCTGTGCAGTCTTTCGAAGTCCGCGGTGTCGGCAAGCACCACCCGCAATAGATAGTCGTATTCGCCGGACATGAGATAGCATTCCATCACCTCGGGGACCTTGCGTGCCGCTTCCTCAAACGCGTGTAAATGCGCCTGTTCTTGGCGCTCCAACGTGATGTTGACGAACACGTTCACGGGACAGCCCGCTTTCTGCTGATTGATCAAGGCGGTGTAGCCCTCGATGAACCCCGATTCCTCGAGTGCGCGCACCCGCCTCAAGCAGGCCGATTCAGAGAGGCTGACGGCTTCGGCCAATTGACTATTGGTGATGCGGCCCTCGAGCTGCAAGGCGCGGACGATGGCGCGATCGTAGCGATCGAGTTTCATTTCCAACGCTCCCGGCCGATTTCGGCAGTTTCTTGCATAAAAAGACTGAGACTCGACATATTCTGCCATTAGGGCGCTCTTTTTGAATCGCTTTTGCAATTTTATGGTGGGGAGCTTACGTACCCTAGGGGAGCCCTTCTTTTGGCCGGCCGGCGGAGCGTCATATGAAAATCGGTGTCCCCAAAGAGATCAAGATCCACGAGTACCGAGTTGGTCTGGTCCCTGCCGGGGTGCGTGAACTCGTCGATTCCGGACATCAGGTGCTGGTCCAGAGCGGCGCCGGCGCAGGCATCGGCTTCGAGGATTCCCATTACCAAGCGGCCGGCGCGAGTGTCGCCCTACGCGGCCAAGACATCTTCGCCGCCGCCGATCTTGTTGTGAAGGTCAAGGAACCGCAGCTCGCCGAATGCAAGCAGCTGCGGAGCGGACAAACCCTGTTCACGTACCTGCATTTGGCGGCGGACCGCGAGCAAGCACAAGCGCTGCTTGCCTCTGGAGCGACCGCAATTGCCTACGAGACGGTCACCGCGCCCGACGGCTCGCTCCCGTTGCTGACGCCAATGAGCGAAGTCGCCGGACGCATGTCGGTGCAGGTGGGCGCCAACAGCTTGCAGAAAGCGAATGGCGGCTTCGGAGTCCTGCTCGGCGGCGTACCCGGAGTCGCGCCGGCCAAAGTCGTCGTGCTGGGCGGCGGCGTTTCCGGGACGCACGCGGCGGAAATGGCCGTGGGAATGCGCGCCGACGTCACGGTGGTCGACCGATCGGTCAAAAGACTGCGGGAGCTGTCGTCCATCTTCGGCAGCCGTCTGAAAACCGTTTACTCGACCACCCATGCGATCGAAGAACTCGTGCGCGACGCCGATCTGGTCATCGGTGCGGTGCTCATTGCCGGCGCGGCGGCACCGAAGCTCGTGACCCGCGCCATGATCAAAACGATGAAGCCCGGAGCCGTGTTGGTCGACATCGCCATCGATCAAGGCGGCTGCTTCGAAACCAGCCGGCCCACGACGCATGCCGAGCCTACCTATGTCCTTGACGGCGTCATTCACTATTGCGTCACGAACATGCCGGGCGCCGTGCCGCGCACATCCACGTTTGCCTTGACGAATGCCACGTTGCCGTATGTCAGGGCGCTGGCAGATCACGGCTGGCGGCAAGCGATAGCCAACGACCCGGGGCTCGCCCGCGGCCTCAACGTGCATGCCGGGCAGCTGACCCACGAGGCGGTGGCGAGCGCGCTCGGCTTGGATTATCGGGCGTTTCGCGCAGCCTGAATCAAGGCCATCTCGGCGGACGGGACGACGCGCAAACCGGGTGCCGGCGAGTTGCTACTGTACGATCGATCAATTACTCTGCGCACACCTTAGCCCTGGCCGCAGCCTCCCAAGGATCCGCCGATGGCGCGCAATCCGCGCTTTGATATTTTATTCGAACCGGTGCGCATCGGACCCGTCACGGCGCCGAATCGCTTTTATCAGGTGCCGCACGCGAGCGGCATGACCAATTCACTCCCGCGGGTGCGCGCAGCCTTCCGCGAGACCAAGGCAGAGGGCGGCTGGGGCGTGGTATGCACCGGCGCGGTGTCCATACATCAGAGCTCGGACGACTCCCCGCTGCCATTCGCCACCCTGTGGGACGATAAGGACATTCGCTCCCATGCCTTGATGACCGACGCCGTCCATCGCCACGGCGCGTTGGCCGGAGTCGAGCTGTGGCATGGCGGCGCATGCACGATGAACCGCACCAGCCGTATCGCCCCCCTGTCGCCGTCGGGCATGCCTTGGCTGTCGAGTCATTTGGGGTTCATGGGCAATCTGCGTCCGCGGACCATGGACGAAGACGACATCCGGGATTTGCTTCGCTGGCAGGCGGCCGGAGCGCGTCGCGCCATGCAGGCCGGGTTCGATATCGTGTACGTATACGCGGGCATGGGCTATCTGCCCTATGAGTTCCTACTGCCCGAATACAACCGCCGCACCGATGGCTACGGAGGTTCTATCGAGAATCGAGTCCGCCTGGTGCGCGAACTATTGACCGTGACGCGCGACGCGGTCGGCGACAAGTGCGCCGTGGCGCTGCGCATCAGCTTGGAGGAGTTGCGCGGCAAGCCGGGGAAGAACGCCGCCTCCGAGGCGCACGAGGTGGTGACGCTCCTCGCCGATGTCCCGGACCTCTGGGACGTCAAGATGGATTCGAGCCCCACCGATTGCGCGCCCTCGCGGTTTGCTTCCGAGGGCAGCCACGAACCGATTGTCGATTTCGTGAAGCAATTGACTAAGCGCCCGGTGGTGGGGGTCGGCCGTTTCACATCGCCGGATGTGATGGTCTCGCAAGTACGGCGCGGCATACTCGATTTGATCGGCGGCGCCAGACCCTCCATAGCAGATCCGTTCCTGCCGAATAAAATCAACGAGGGCCGGGAGCACGAGATCCGCGAATGCATCGGCTGCAACATATGCATCTCCAGCTGGCACGACGGCGTGCCGGTGCGCTGTACCCAGAATCCTACCGCCGGCGAAGAGTGGCGCCGCGATTGGCATCCGGAACGGTTTGCGCCGCCGGCGAGCGACGCCTCGGTTCTGATCGTCGGCGGCGGCCCCGCCGGCCTGGAGTGCGCCACCACGCTCGCCAGGCGCGGCTACACGGTCACGATTGCGGACTCGGCGAACGAGTTCGGCGGCCGTCTACGCTACGAAACCGCCCTCCCGGGACTCAAGACTTGGGGCCGGGTTGCCGATTGGCGCTTGGGGCAGCTGCGCGGCAGACCGAACGTAAGCATGTATCCCGGAAGTGCGCTGGGCGTGGACGATATCTTGGGCCTGGAACACGGCCATGTCGTGATTGCAACCGGCGCGCGCTGGACCAAAATGCTGTTCTCGACGCTCGAGTTTCCGGGCGGCGAGCTGGATGGACCGGCGGTCTATACGCCCGACGACCTGGCCTCCGGCGTGGTACCGCAAGGTCCGGTCGTCGTATTCGATTTCGATAATTACTACCTGGCCGGCGCCATCGCCCAGCAACTGGCCGATTCGGTCGGTGCCGTAACGTACGTAACTCCCGCGGGCAACGCGTCCGCCTGGACATTCATGACCAACGAGCTGCCGCTGGTACATCGTGCCCTCGTCAAGGCAAACGTCTCGATTCACACGCTGCACCGAGTGACGGATTTCGATGGCGATGCCGTCACGATCGCGGATGTGTACAGCGGCACCGAGAAGCGCATCGTGTGCCGGTCGCTGGTTATCGTAGGGGTGCGGGTGCCGCGCGATGATCTCTATCAGGCGCTCATCGCGCGAGGCCCGGAACTCCAGAATGCCGGTATCGCCGGGGTCGCACGCATCGGCGACGCACTTGCGCCGGGAGCGATCGTGCATGCCGTTCACAGCGGCCATCGGTACGCCCGCGAGTTCGATACGGAACCGCGCACCACGCCCTACACCCGAGATTTTCCGCTATGAACACCTCGAAACTGGAACGCACGTTGCCCTCCGCCTGGTATCGCAGCCCCGAGGTTTTCAAGGCCGAAAAGGAGCACATATTCTGCCGCGAATGGATAGCGGTGTGCCGCGCGGAAGAGCTGCCGCAACCCGGCGACCATGTCGTATTGGACGTGTTCGGCGAGAGCGTGCTCGCGGTCCGCAATCGCGAGGGTCGATTGCGCGCGTTCTATAACGTCTGCCGGCATCGCGGGTCGCGTCTTTGCCGCACTCCGGCCGAAACCGAAGCGTTGCACGTGAAACTCCCCGGCGGCATCACCGGCAGCCGAATCGTCTGTCCATATCATCAGTGGTCTTATGATTTCAACGGCGCGCTGGTTGCCGCCCCGCATTTGAGCGCAGCGGCCGGCTTCAACAAGGAGGACTTTCATCTATATCCCGTCGGCATCGACACCTGGGGCGGATTCGTTTTCTTGAATCTCACTCCCGCCGAGGCGAAGCCGCTGGCTGACCAGTTGGACGGTATCCCGGATCGGTTGCAGCGCTATCCGCTGGCGGACTTGCGAGTCGGCGCCACAATTCGCTACGAAGTGGCCGCGAATTGGAAGATCATTTGTGAAAACTACAATGAGTGCTACCACTGCGGCGGAGTTCATCCGGAACTTTGCGCAGTGGTGCCTTCATTCCGCGAGGCAGGCGGCGCCGATTTGGATTGGAGCCGTGGAATCCCGCATCGTGAAGGTGCCTATACGTTCACCCATAGCGGCACGACCGAACGGCGCGCCTTTCCCGGTCTGGACGCGGACGAGCAGGTGCGGCATAAAGGCGAACTCGTTTACCCCAATTTATTTCTAAGCGTCGCTTGCGATCACGTCGCGGCGTTTATTCTTCAACCTCGGGGCGCGGAGCGCACGGATATCCTCTGCCATTTTTTGTTCGAGACCCATGAAATCGCGAAGCCCGGCTTTGACCCGTCGGATGCGGTGGATTTCTGGGATTTGGTGAACCGCCAAGATTGGGCGGTATGCGGGGGCGTCCAGGATGGGATCCGCTCGCGTGTGCATACTCAGGGCTACTACGCGCCCATGGAGGACTGGAACCTGGACATCCGTCGCTACGTGACCGAGCGCATCGGGCCCTTCGTGAGCGAGCCGACCAGCCGCGCTTCGGTATAATCCGAAGAAAGGGATGCAAATGGCAAGCAAGCGGCATGTACCGAAATTCCACCGCGCGACTCCCGCGGTGCGGCGTGAAGCATTGGTGGACGCGACCCTGCGCTGCCTCAAGCAGTTCGGTCATGAAGGCGTATCGGTGCGCCGTATCAGCGCCGCAGCGGGCGTGTCCATCGGACTGATAAACCATCATTTCCCGAGCAAATCGGGTCTCATCGCAGAGACATATGAAACCCTGGCGCTGTCCCTGTTGGACTCGATCCGCCGTCAGGCGGAAAACAAGGCGTTCTCGCCTCGCGATCGGTTGAGCAATTTTTTCCGCGCTTCGTTCGCCCCGGAAATCCTCGATCCTCAATTATTCAACGTGTGGCTGGTTTTTTGGAGCATGGTGGCGCACTCGGCCGAAATTCGGGCCGTGCATTTCAGCACCTACGGCAAGTATCGATCCGTTTTGGAGTCGCTGCTGGGGCAACTCGTCGAATCCGGGGCGGCGCCGCCGTTCAAGCTGCGCCCTGCTGCGATCGCATTGTCCGCGTTGCTCGATGGGTTCTGGGTAGAATTGAGCTTGAGTCCGACGGTGTTCAAGCCTCGCGAGGCGATCGCCGTGTGCGAGGATTGGGTCAATGCCTTGTGCCAGGGGGGTTTCCCGCGGCTCTTGATGACTCATAAACCTAAAAGGACCGAGGGGGCCTCGAGCCGCCGCGTAAGAGGCCATGGTTGATTCGACGCGCGACGCCGTCATAGTCGGCGGCGGGCACAACGGGCTCGTGTGCGCCGCGTATCTGGCGGCCGCCGGCCTCAAGGTAACCGTGCTCGAACGGCGCGCCGTCGTGGGCGGCGCCGCCGTGACGGAAGAATTTCATCCGGGTTTCCGTAATTCCGTGGCGGCTTACACCGTGTCGCTCCTCAACCCGAAAGTCATCCGAGATCTGGACTTGCCGCGGCATGGCCTGCGGGTGGTGGAGCGGCAGCTCGCCAACTTCCTGCCGCTGGAAGGAACGCAGTACCTGAAGATCGGTGCCGGGAAGACCGAACAAGAAGTCGCTAAATTCTCCGCCCGCGATGCCGGCCGGCTTCAGGCCTACGGCCGGCGCCTGGAGCTGATTGCGGATGTGCTGCGCGACCTGGTGCTCGAGACGCCGCCGAATGTCACGGCGGGGGGCTGGCTTCAGGCGATTCCTGAATTGCTGCGAAGCGCGCGATTGGGCAGACGAATCGCAAGGCTCGACATGCTCATGCGGCGCGAACTGCTGGATATGTTCGTCAAATCGGCGGGTGACTATTTGGATGGCTGGTTCGAGAGCGCGCCGATCAAGGCGGCGTACGGCTTCGACGGGGTCGTCGGCAACTACGCGAGTCCCTACGCAGCCGGCTCCTGCTACGTGTTGCTGCACCACGTGTTCGGCGAAGTAAATGGGAAGAAGGGCGCCTGGGGGCATGCGATCGGAGGCATGGGCGCAATCACTCAAGCGATGGCCAAGGCGGCCGCTGAGCGCGGTGTGGATATTCGAGTGGCAAGCCCGGTGCGCGAAGTGCTGGTTGAAGCAGGCTGCGCAGTCGGCGTGGTGACAGAAAAAGGCGAAGCGATCCGTGCGCGCAGCGTCGTCTCGAATTTGAACCCGAAGCTATTGTACGGTTCGCTCATCGATCCGACTTCCCTTCCGCAAGATTTTCGCGAGCGCATCGGTCACTGGCGCTGCGGATCCGGCACCTTTCGCATGAATGTCGCACTATCCGAGTTGCCCGACTTCACGGCCTTGCCGGGCCGCGCTTTGGCGGACCATCACACATCCGGCATCATCATGGCGCCGAGTCTTGCCTACATGGAACAAGCGTATCTCGATGCCAAGAGCGGCGGATGGTCAAAGCGCCCCATCGTCGAGATGGTTATTCCCTCGACCCTGGATGCCGGCTTGGCGCCCGCAGGACAGCACGTCGCAAGTCTGTTTTGCCAACACGTCGCCCCCGTATTGCCGGACGGCGTGTCCTGGGACGAGCGGCGCGACCAGGTCGCGGATGTGATGATCGATCTCGTCAATAGTCATGCGGCGAACTTCAAGGCTTCGGTACTCGGGCGGCAAATCATGAGCCCCCTCGATCTGGAGCGCACATTCGGTCTGATCGGCGGCGATATTTTTCACGGCGCGCTGAGTTTGGACCAAATGTTCTCTGCGCGGCCGATGTTGGGCCACGGCGACTATCGCGGCCCTTTGAAAGGATTGTATATGTGCGGATCCGGCACGCATCCGGGGGGCGGCGTGACCGGCGCGCCCGGCCACAATGCCGCGCGCGAAATCATTGCCGACTTCCGGCGCGGACGCCTTAAACGAGCTTGAGGCGGCACCGCAGGCCTCTATATCTCGATTCCCTGCCCCTTGAGGTATTCATCATAGGTACCCCTGAAATCGGTGAGGTTGCCGCCCGCACGGAGTTCGATGATGCGGGTAGCGAGTCCGCCCACGAACTCCCGATCGTGCGAAACAAAAATCAGCGTGCCCGGATAATGCTCGAGGCCGATTTGCAGTGATTCGATGGTCTCCATGTCCATGTGGTTGGTAGGTTCGTCCATCAGGAGAACATTGGGCTTGGTCAACATCAGTTTTCCGTAAATCATGCGTCCTTTCTCGCCGCCCGACAGGACTCTCACCGATTTTTTGGTTTCTTCTCCGGAAAAAAGCAGCCTGCCCAGGGTCGCGCGAACGATCTGGTCATCGTCGGCCTTGCCCGTATATTGCGACATCCAGGAAAACAGGTCGGTTTTGTCGTCGAACTCGGCCTGCGGGTCCTGCGGCATGTAACCCGGTTGAGCGTTTTCGACCCACACGATGCGCCCGGCCGTGGGCCGCAATTCACCGGCAAGGCAGCGCATCAGCGTCGTCTTGCCGGCGCCGTTCGGACCAATGATGGCGATGCGTTCGCCGCCCTCGACGTTGAAGGTGACATTGTTGAGCACTGTCTCGCCGGACCCTGGATAGCTAAAAGACAGCTTCTCCACGGATACCGCCGAACGATAGAGTTTTTTGCCTTGTTCGAATCGGATGTACGGATTTTGCCGCGATGACGGCCTGATCTCCTCGATCTTGATTTTTTCCAGTTGCTTCTTGCGCGAAGTCGCTTGTCGCGCCTTGGACGCGTTCGCGGAGAATCGTCGAACGAATTCCTGGAGGTCGGAAATCCGGTCTTTGGCTTTGGCGTTCGCGGCCTCGATGCGCGCCCGCGCTTGAACCGATGCGAGCATGAAGTCGTCGTAATTGCCGGGATAAATTTTGAGCTGCTGAAAGTCCAAATCCGCTACGTGGGTGCACACCTGATTCAAGAAGTGCCGATCGTGGCTGATGATCACCATGGTGGCGTCATAGTTGTTGAGCGCACTCTCCAGCCAGCGGATCGAATTGATGTCGAGATTGTTGGTAGGTTCGTCCAGCAACAGGACATCGGGCCTCGAGAACAAAGCCTGCGCAAGCAACACGCGCAGCTTCAGCCCCGGGGGTACTTCGCGCATCGGCCCGTTGTGCCGCGTTTCGTGAATTCCGGCATCGGTGAGGATGCTGCCCGCCCGCGCCTCCGCATCGTAGCCGCCGTATTCGGCAAACACGCCTTCCAGCTCGGCGGCTTTCATGTAGTCGTCGTCGGTGGCATCGGGATCGGCGTAAATACGGTCGCGTTCCTTCATCGCGGCCCACAACTCGGTATGACCGCGCATGACCACGTCGAGCACACGCTCATCTTCGTAGCCGAATTGGTTCTGATTCAGCTTGCCCAGTCGCATGCCGGCTTGCAGCATGACGTCGCCTGCACTTGGTTCGAGATCGCCCCCCAACACCTTCATGAGCGTGGACTTGCCGGAGCCGTTCGCGCCGATGAGGCCGTAACGATTTCCGTCGGCGAACTTGACCGTGACCTGCTCGAAGAGCGGTTTGGCGCCGAACTGGATGGCGACGTTGGAAGTGGAAAGCATGTGTGTCCAATCAATTGATAAACGGCCGATTTGGCCGCGGTTGCGCTGACAGGGGTTACGCGGATGGAGTCGCGTCGATAAGTGAACCGCGCCCATTCCGGCGGACAGATTCTAACCGAGCCGGAGCGATGAGTCTCCGATTTCGACATATCTTAAGATAGCCGCGGCCTTGGCAGGGTCCCTGTGGCGGCCTTATTTTTTGCCGCGTCGCCTGCGGCTCACCCCTTTGACCGCGCGCGCGCGCGGTGTTTTGAGGTCAGCGTTCGTTTTCTTCGATTTGAGCCGCGCCGGGCCTTTCTTGGTTGCCGCGCCCCGCTTGAGTCGGGCGGCTCTCTTGGCCGGAGCAGCACGTTTGGCCGGAGCAGCACGTTTGGCCGGAGCCGCGCGTTTGGCCGGAGCCACGCGTCTCGCCGGAGCCGCCGCAGCCGGGCCGCCTCGCAGTTGCTCCAGGATCGCGGGGTTCTCCAGGGTCGACATGTCCTGGGTTATTTCCTCGTCACGCGCAATGGCGCGCAGCAAACGGCGCATGATTTTTCCCGAGCGCGTCTTCGGTAGATTGTCGGTCAAACGGATTTCATCGGGTTTGGCAATCGGGCTGAGCTGCTCGCCGACCCAGCTGCGCAGTTCCTCCAACAGCGATATCGCCATCGCTCCCTCCGGCCGCGAGCTGTTCAGCACGACATACGCGAACACCGACTCACCCTTGATTTCGTGGGGCTTGCTGACGACGGCGGCCTCGGCGACCCGCGGATGCGCCACGAGCGCGGACTCGATTTCCATGGTTCCGAGCCGATGGCCGGCGACGTTCAGCACGTCGTCGATGCGGCCCATGATCCAGTAGTACCCATCCTTGTCGCGGCGTGCAGAATCGCCCGCAACGTAATAGCGCTTCTGGAATTTCTCCCAGTAGGTGTGAATATAACGCTCGTTGTCGCCCCAAATCGTGCGCAGCATGGACGGCCAGGGCCGCTTGATGACGAGGTAGCCGCCGCCGTCCGGAGTTTTGATGGGCCGTCCCTCGTCATCGACGATATCGGCGAAAATTCCGGGCAGCGGTTTGGCGCAGGACCCCGGCTTCGTCGGGGTGACGCCCGGAATGGGCGTCATCATGATGGCGCCGGTCTCCGTCTGCCACCAGGTATCCACGATGGGGCAGCGGCCGGCGCCGATCACCTTGTGATACCACATCCAGGCTTCCGGGTTGATAGGCTCGCCGACACTGCCCAGCAAGCGCAGCCTGCTGAGATCGTACTTGGCCGGGATGCTGTCGCCCAATTTCATCAGCGCCCGGATCGCCGTCGGTGCGGTATAAAATAGGCTGACCCCGTGCGTTTCACAGATCTTCCAGAAGCGGCCGCCGTCGGGGAAGGTGGGCGCGCCCTCGTACATGAGGATCGTGGCGCCGGCCGCAAGCGGCCCGTACACGACATAGGAATGTCCGGTGACCCACCCGACATCGGCCGTGCACCAAAATACGTCGCTATCTCTAAGATCGAATACCCAACGGGTAGTCAACTTGGCATTGAGGAGGTAGCCGGCGCTCGAGTGCTGAATGCCCTTCGGTTTGCCGGTCGACCCCGAGGTATAGAGCAAGAACAGTGGATGTTCCGAATCCACCCATTCGGGTTCGCAAACGGCGCTCTGGCCGCGGACCGCGTCCTGCCACCACACATCGCGGCCGGCTCGCATTGGGCAGTCGCCACCGGTGCGAGCGTAAACCAGAACGTTTTGCACCGTGGGGCAGCCATCGGCGAGCGCCTTGTCTACCGCGCGTTTGAGTTCGACCGGGTGGCCGCCGCGCCAGCCGCCGTCGGCGGTGATGACGAGCTTGGCACCCGCATCTTCGATGCGATCTTTGACGGCATTGGCGGAAAAGCCCCCGAACACCACGGAATGCACCGCGCCGATACGGGCGCAGGCCTGCATAGCGATGACCGCCTCCGGAATCATGGGCATGTAAATGACGACCCGGTCGCCGCGCCCGACACGCAGAGCGATTAGGGCGTTTGCAATGCGGCACACTTCGCCGTGTAGCTCGGCATACGTAAGCTTGCGCACATCGCCAGGCTCGCCCTCGAACAGGATCGCAATTCTGTCGGCTCGGTCGCGCAGATGCACGTCGAGGCAATTGTGCGACACGTTCAATTGGCCGTCGGTGAACCAGCGATAGTTCGGCGCCTCGCTGTCGTCTAGGGACACGGTGAAAGGCCGGCGCCAATCGATTTCGGCTACGGCGAAATCCGACCAGAAGCCGACATAGTCTTGCGCGGCCTTTGCGTACATCGCTTGCAATTCATCCGCCCTAAGCGAGGCCTGACGTTGGAACTGCGCCGGCGGCGGGAACACCCGGTCCTCTTGCAGCACGGATTGAATGTCTTTTTGGGCCATTGTCCTATCTCCCCAAAATCCAGCAGCGCACCGAAGGATCTACGCGCCTGCGGCGATGCGGCGCACCTGCTGCCGCAATATATTTCCGAAACCATGCGCATCAAAAAATACATCGAGTCCGGCGCGGTTCTGTTGCCGCGGCTTCAGGTCATCGAGCGTCGCCTCCAGGGGAATGTTGCAGACTATCCCCGTGAGCCGACGTGCGAGATATGCTGATTCTTTGTGCGCGAGCAGTCTAGCGGCGAGCGCAACGGCTCCCCGCAACTTCATCAAAGGTATACGGTCGATATTCGCATACAATTCATCGAGCGAGCCGAATACCGCAAATAGCTCGGCCGCGGTCTTTTTTCCGACCCCGGGCACGCCGGGGATGTTGTCCACGCTGTCGCCGGTCAGAGCGAGAAAATCCGCAATGAGTTCGGGAGTCGCGCCGAAGCGCGGGCCGATGTCGTGGTACTGATATCGAGCGTTGCCGCTGTAGTCCCAAAAGACGTCTCCATGGCGGATGAGTTGCGATAAGTCCTTGTCGCGGGTTACGAGCACATTGCGCAGGCCGGCGGAGCGGGACCGCGCGGCCAAGGTACCGATGACGTCGTCGGCTTCGTACTGCGCACTGGCGAATTCGGCAACCCCCATATGCCGGCAAAATTCGCGGCAGAGTACGAATTGCCGCACCAAGTCTGCGGGCGGCGCCTCGCGATTGGCTTTGTACGCCGGATAAATACCGTTGCGGAACGAAGTCTCGCTGCGCAAACTCAGATCAAAAGCGACGGCGATGCGCTCCGGCCTGACCTGTTCGAGGAGATCCGATATGAAGCGCGCGAAACCATACAAGGCATGGGTCGCGTTGCCGTCGCCGTCCACCATGTCCGAGGGCATGGAATGGTAGGCCCGGAAAATGAAATAGCTGGCGTCGATGTAGTACACGACGCCGGACCGCGCATGCGTTGGGGCCGCGGCGGCGCTCACATGGGCCAGCGTTGCATGCGCTCGTGCAGGGGGCTTGAACGTGGGAAATGCGCGATCAAATATTCCATCTGATCGGCCAGAACGCGACGGCCTTTCAAAAAGATGTACTCCGCATAAGTGGGGGTAAACGGCACCGCCAGCAGCTGCATGCCTGCTTGCTCCGGGGTCCTCGACGCCTTGGCGTTGTTGCAGCGGCGGCACGCCGACACGACATTGCTCCACAAATCGTGGCCGCCGCGACTGAACGGGGTCACATGGTCCCGGGACAACAAGCTGTAGCTAAAGCGGGCTCCGCAGTACAAGCAGAGATAAGCATCGCGCCGAAACAAGGTCTGATTATTGAGCGGCGGCGTGTATGAAGACCCCCGCAAGTTTCCCGGATTGCCGGAAGTTCCCAGCGTGGCAATGATCGAATTGACGTCCACGATGGTACGAAGGCCGGTCCGAGCGCAGGTGCCCCCATAGAGCCGGTACAGCAAAGTCCCGCACGTATAGGCCACCTGGTCGGTGTGGTACAGGCGCGCCGCTTCCCGATAATCCACCCACTCCAAGGGCATGCCGGACACGTCGGTGCGCAGGATCTGTTGCGACAACGGATAGCCGTGCGCCACAACCGCGTGGTCATCACGCCAATCCACCAAGCGCCGCTTGTCTTTGAGCGAGTGCATAACAAGTACTTAAGATAGTCGACTCTTATGCCATAATTCAACGTTTGGCATAATTCTCGGGTTTGGGAGAGATCTGCATGGCTGTCGTCGTCGGTGTCCTCAGGGAAACCCAGCCCACGGAAACTCGTGTCGCCGTTGTCCCGGAGGTCGCCGCCAAACTGAAGGCAGCCGGTGCGCGCGTGCTGATCGAACGCGGCGCTGGGACGGCGGCTCATTTTCCTGACGCTCTCTATACCGACGCGGAGTTCAGCGATGCGGCCGCCATCCTGGGATCGGCGGACGTTTTGTTGAAGGTTCAGCCACCGAGCCTTGATGAAGTGAACGCGCTCAAGAAAGGTGCGGTGGTCATCGGGTACATGCAGGCCTATGCGAGGGCGGATCTCGTCCGCGCCCTTAAAGATCGAGGAATCACCGCTTTTGCGGTGGAACTGGTGCCGCGGATTTCCCGGGCACAGTCCATGGATGCGCTGTCATCGCAGGCGTCCGCGGCCGGCTATAAGGCGGTTCTGATCGCGGCGAACACGCTCGAAAGGTTTCTACCCATGCTGACCACGGCCGCGGGCACAATCCGTCCGGCCTCCGTCCTCGTCATCGGCGCGGGCGTCGCCGGCTTGCAGGCTATCGCCACGGCGAAGCGCTTGGGAGCGGTGGTCGAAGCGTATGACGTGCGCAGCGCGACCAAGGATCAAGTGAAATCGCTAGGCGCGAAGTTCGTCGAAACGGGCGTATCGGCCGAAGGCGCCGGCGGATATGCCCGCGAGCTCACGGCCGACGAAAAAGCTAAACAACAGGAAGTGCTCGATGCACGCATCGCCGTCAGCGACGCGGTGATCAGCACCGCCTCCGTGCCGGGACGAGCGGCGCCGCGGATCATCACTCGGGCGGCCGTCGAGCGCATGAAGGCCGGCTCCGTGATCATCGACATCGCAGCTGAACAGGGCGGTAATTGCGAACTGACGCGGGCGGGTGAAACCGTGGTGCACGGCGGGGTCAAGATCGTCGGCCCCCTGAACCTGCCGGCCTCGTTGCCGTATCACGCGAGCGAGATGTATTCCCGCAATTTATTCAACCTGCTGAAGCCGGCGCTCGTGAAAGGTGAGCTTGCGATCGATTGGAATGACGAAGTGTTCGCCGGCGCCGTGCTCACGCACGACGGCCAGATCAAGCACGAACCAAGCCGCAAAGCTGTAGAGGGATAATTACATGATCGACGGCGTGATAGCGCTCTATATATTCATGTTGGCGGCATTCACCGGCTACGAAGTCATTTCCCGGGTGCCCGTTATCCTTCACACACCGCTCATGTCCGGATCGAACTTCGTGCACGGCATCGTCTTGGTCGGCGCGATGGTTGCCTTGGCCGCCGCGGATACCACGCTGCTCAGGGTTATCGGCGTCATCGGCGTGTTTCTCGCCGCCGGCAACGCCGTGGGCGGCTATGTGGTGACCGAACGCATGCTGAAGATGTTCGTCACCGCCGGAAGAAAGAAAGGAGCTTGAGGATGCCCTCCGCTTCGACGATTCAAACCCTGACGCAGCTGTCCTACCTCGTGGCGGCGGCGCTCTTCATTCTCGGCCTGAAGCGGATGAGTTCCCCGGTCACCGCCGTGAGCGGCGTGCGCTGGGCGGGCGTGGGGATGGTGCTTGCAACGGTCGTAACACTGGCGTTCGTCATGGGCGCTCCGCCGTTGAATTTGGCGCTGATGATCGGCGCCATCGCCGTAGGCAGCGTGCTGGCCTGGGTCAGCGGCAAGCGCGTTGCCATGACCAACATGCCGCAAATGATAGCGCTGTACAACGGTATGGGCGGCGGCGCGGCGGCCGCCATCGCCGCCGTGGAACTCTATCGCGGCAGCGAGCACAGCATGGTGCATCTGACCATTGCCACCATCGGCGGCTTCATCGGCTCGGTGTCCTTCAGCGGCAGTCTGATCGCCTTCGCAAAGCTCCAAGGTTTGATCACGAAGTCCGTCCGCTTCGGCGGTCAAAAGTACGTGAATCTGGCGATACTGCTTGCGACCGTCGGGCTCGGATTCATAGTCGTTTCCGGGATGGTCGGAGGATCGTTCGCCGGCCTGCCCGCGGTCTCGTTGTTCTTCGCGTTGGCCTTGTTGCTGGGCGTCACAATGACATTGCCGATCGGCGGCGCCGACATGCCGGTGGTCATTTCGTTGTACAACGCGTTGACCGGGCTTGCGGTGGGTTTCGAGGGCTTCGTACTCGACAATGCCGCCATGATAATCGCGGGCACCGTGGTGGGTGCGGCCGGCACCTTGCTGACGCAGCTCATGGCCAAGGCCATGAACCGATCGCTCGGCAACGTGCTGTTCTCGAACTTCGGCGAAAGTTCCTCCGCGGGCGGCGGCAGCGTGACGGGTTCGCAGAAGGCCATCGAAGCTTCGGATGCCGGAGTCATGATGGCGTATTCGCAAAAGATCATCATCGTGCCGGGATATGGCTTGGCCGTCGCGCAGGCTCAGCACAAGGTGTGGGAACTCACGCAGCTGCTGATCGATAAGGGCGTCAAGGTCCGGTTTGCCATTCATCCTGTTGCGGGCCGCATGCCGGGCCACATGAACGTGCTGCTTGCGGAAGCCGGGGTGCCATACGACTTGATATCCGACTTGGACGAAATCAATGCCGAGTTCGAAACCGCCGATGTGGCATTGATCATCGGCGCGAACGATGTAGTCAATCCGGACGCACGCGCCAACAAGGCGAGCCCGATTTTCGGCATGCCGATCTTGAATGCGGACAAGGCGAAGAACGTCATCGTCATCAAGCGCGGCCAGGGCCAGGGATTTTCAGGCATCGACAATGCGCTTTTCGTGCTCGATCAAACGCGCATGCTGTACGGCGACGCGCAGGCGGCCGTCAGTCAGCTGATCCAAGCGGTCAAGGCCGCGGGTTGATCTCGAAACGATCCCGAGTTTTCCGTTGCGAATCATTGTCTTTGCGATCCTATGCGTCCTAGGATCGGCTGCCGCTGCCGAATCGGCCGCCGATCGGGACGCGCGCATGCACAGGCGCGCCGAGAATGTCCGCATCGTTCGCGATACCTGGGGCATCGCGCATGTGTATGGCAAGACCGACGCGGATACCGTGTTCGGGATGATCTACGCCCAAGCCGAGGACGACTTCGCCCGCATCGAACGCAACTACCTCAGCGGACTCGGGATGTCGGCGCAGGCCGAAGGTGAGTCGGCCGTATACAGCGATCTGCGCCAGCGATTGTTTGTCGATCCTCGTCGCTTGCGCCAAGACTATCGTCGCAGCCCGGCGTGGCTCAGGACTCTGATGGTCGCATGGGCGGACGGGCTGAATTACTTCCTTGCGGAGCATCCGCGCGCGACGCCTAAGGTCATCCATCATTTCGAACCCTGGATGGCATTGTCATTTACCGAAGGCAGCATCGGGGGCGACATCGAAAGTATCGACCTGGGCAAGCTTCGGGATTTTTACCCGGCAGGGCCGCCGCTGCAGGAGGCGCATACCGCGAACTTGTTCAACGCGGCCGCGGATCCGGTCCCGGGCGGCTCCAACGGTTTCGCCATCGCACCCGGCCGCAGCGCATCGGGGCATGCCCTGCTGTGGATCAACCCGCACACCTCGTACTACTTCCGCTCGGAGTTGCAGATGGTCAGCGAGCAAGGATTGAACGTCTACGGCGCCGTCACGTGGGGGCAATTCTTCGTCTATCAGGGATTCAACTCACGCAACGGCTGGATGCACACCTCGTACGGTGGCGACGCCATCGACGAATATGTTGAGACGATCGTCAGGAAGGCCGACGGCTTCTATTATCGGTATGGCAGCGCGCTGCGAAAATTACACGTTGGCCGCATCACGATCCCATTCAAGGATGGCAGTCGGTCCGGACATCGAACCTTCACCGTGTACTACACCCACCACGGTCCGATCGTTCGCGCGGATGACGCCCGGCGTGACGACGCCCGATGGATCGCCATCCGGTTGCTGCAGGATCCGGTACCGGCGCTGGAGCAATCCTACTTACGCACCAAGACCACGGACTACTCATCTTTCCGCAAGATTCAACAGATGCGGACGGATACGTCCAACAACACCGTCTATGCCGACGCGGACGGCACGATTGCCTATTTCCACGGAAATTTCATCCCCAAGCGCGATCCGAAGTTCGATTTCAGCCGCCCCGTCGACGGCAGCAATCCCGCAACCGAATGGCAGGGGCCGCATCCGCTTGAAGACACCATCACCCTCCTCAATCCCGGCAGTGGTTGGATCCAGAACACCAATAACTGGCCGTTCTCGGCTGCCGGAGCGGCCAGCCCGAAGCGCGAGAGTTATCCGGCTTACATGTGGATCAAGGGGGAAAATCCTCGCGGCATCCACGCCGTTGAAGTGCTGCAGAACATTCACGATGTGAGCTTGGATAGCTTGATCGCTGCCGGCTACGACAGCCATCTCACCGCCTTCGACGTGTTGCTGCCGCCTCTGTTCGATGACTATGAGCGGTTGGCGGCGGATGATCCGCGGCGCGCCGGCCTGAAGGAGGCCATTCAAACCTTGCGCGGTTGGGACCGGCGCACCGCGGCCGACTCGGTATCGACCACTCTCGCCATCTTCTGGGGCCAAGAGTTGCTCGAGCATAAGGGCCCGGAAGCCCGGGACGCCGACGAACCTGTCTATGACTACTTGGTCGGCCACTTGAATCAAGCCGAGCGCATCGACGGATTGGTCGCTGCCACTGCAAAATTACAGCGCGACTTTGGCCGGTGGCAGACGCCATGGGGTGAAATCAACCGCTATCAGCGCCTGACCGACGACATCGTGCAACCGTTCGACGACACCAAACCGAGCTTACCGGTGGGCTTTGCTTCTTCTAACTGGGGCGCCTTGGCATCGTTCGACACCTCGTACCCGCGCAAGACAAAAAAAATCTACGGATCGGTCGGCAATAGCTTCGTTGCGGCGGTGGAGTTCGGCCCGAGCATTCATGCCAAGGCCATCATGAGCGGGGGTGAAAGCGGCGATCCGGCATCGCCCCACTTTACCGACCAATCGCAAATGTTCACTCAGGGAATATTCCGGGATGTGTTCTTCAGCCGCGAAGACGTGATGGCGCATGCCGAGCGCAGCTACCACCCTTAAAAAATCAAGCCTGGAGCTAGCGCGGATTGCGGCTTGGCTGCGGCCGTGGGGTGGCGCCGCGGCGCTGGGCCGGACTCATTTGACGCCACTGCCTGCGCAGCTCCATCCGCCGTTCGGGCGGCATCTGCCGGAACCGATTGAACGACTCTCGGACCCTTTGCTGCTGTTGCGGCGGCATGCTCTTGAACTGCTGCCAACGCTGGCGCAGTTGCTGCCGTTCTTCCGGAGGCATGGCGCGCCATTGGGTGAAGCGCTGCTGGGCGCTCGAACGTTGTTCCGGCGACATCGATATCCAGCGCTGGCTGCCCTTCGCCAACGCTTGTTGGCGTTCCGGGGGCAAGCTTTCCCACCTTTCTTGATAGCCATGCAGCAATTGTTGCTGTTCGGGCGACATCGAATTCCAAGCCTTGGGTGCCGCAGGCGCCTCCGGCACCTGTGCGACACCGCTCGCAGCCGCGAGGAACAGACTTGCACAGAGGAAAAACTCCCTGATCATTGTCTTGCTTCCTGGGGTGGCGTTGCGGGACGATTTCCCCCTCGCGGCGGCACCTTTTTCAAGAATTCCCACCAAGCTGCATCATCCATGTCGTCCGCGCCCAAGAACTCGATGAGATCATCATCGGGAGCGCCCTGAGAGGGCGACTGATGTGCCCCGGGTGACGGCGGTTGCGGCGCCCCTTGCGGCGCCGAAGGCGGCGGACCGGCGAGGGCTGCTGCGCATAAGGTCATGCCGAGCACTAGCCAACGCCTTCCCCACGTCAAGTCAACCCTCGGCTGCCGATGAAGGATTCGCGGCTTTATCCGCCCAATCATAAAATTCGATATCGTCTTGCAGCATGTCCATCGCGTCGCCTGAACCTTCATCAGTGGACGCGACAATTTCCAGATCGTCGAGATTCGACAAGCCATCAGCTACTGTAACGGCGTGGTGGGTCAATGGCGATCCCATCCACAGGAAGGCACCGAGGATGGCAGCGGTGGTCACACCTGCCGGCGTCCAGATTCCCATGCGAAAGATCCAGGGGCGGCGGGGCACGGAAGCCGCTTCGATCGCGGCGTTGCGTGCCTGCGTGAGGCGCGAGCGCACCGCGAACTCCAGTCCCTCGACGCTGTCGCGAAACAGCGCATGGGTGCGCTCCTCGAAAGAATCCCGGGGCTGTCCGGCGGAGGGTTCGTTCATCACCAGACCCCGCCCAGCCGTTCGCGCAGCGCATGGACCGCCCGCGAGTAATGCGTCTTGACGCTTCCTTCCGAACAGCCCATCGCGGCCGCCGTCTCAGCCACATCCAAACCCTCGAAATTGCGCAGCATGAACGCCTCACGTTGCCGCGCGGGCAAGGCCCGCAACGAGATCTCGAGCTGCCGCATCGCCTGTCCCTGCATCAGTGCATCAGGGATGGACGGGCCCAGGTCGGCGACGTTGTCGAGAGGATCCTGAGCCTCCTTGTCGGGATCCTCTTTCACCCCCGGCAGCCAGGTCATGAAGCGCTTGCGCACCGACCTCCGCCGCTGCAGATCGCGTATGCCGTTTTCCAATATTCGATAGAACAAGGGGCGCCATTCGGCACTCGGCCTCGATGCGTAGCTGCGCGCCAGTTTAAGCATCGCGTCTTGAACTACATCCAGTGCATCGTCGGGATCACGGAGCGCGACCTGCGCCATGCGGAATGCGCGCCGCTCGATTTCAGCCAAGAATGTCTCGAGCTCTCGCGTGTACTCCAGATCCGCTTCCTCAGGTGCTGGAGCGGGACCATCCCAGACCATCCTAGCGGGGTTCAGCGTATCAAAGCGGAGCATGCCTCGTCCTCTCAACGTCGACGGACAGTCGCCGTTCCAGGTATAAACGCCTATGCGCCGCTGCGGTTGACGTCGCTGGCTGCGCAAGATCAGCGACTTACGCACATCGAGTGTGACTTCCCCTGCAACATTTTCAATCAACATCTCATTGCGGGATCTAGAGGGCGTCGTAACTTGTTGAATTTGAAAGATTCATTTCGATTTAGGACACTTTTTCACCAATTTGAATGAGTCCCGAAACGGAACGGGCACTTAAGGTAGATGATCCCGGGTTCTCAACAGACTTATCCACACCTTTTGTGGACAAAAGGACCGATGATTCTGCAGATCGCATTGGATACGCCGCTACGCCGTGTCTTTGATTATCGAGCGCCCGCGGATATGGGAGATTCGCCGCGGCCCGGCGTACGGGTTCGGGTACCCTTCGGCCGCCGGCAGTTGATCGGGATTCTGATCGGGGTCGCTTTCGAATCCTCGGTCCCTGCTCCGAAGCTGAAGACGGCGTTGCGCATCTTGGACGAGCAGCCCATTGTCGACCCGGTGACCTTCGACTTGCTGTGTTGGGCCGCCGAGTACTACCACCATCCGCTCGGCGAAGTGTTCGCTGCAGCATTGCCGGTCGGCCTACGTGCCGGCCAACCCGTGCGTCAAACGATCGAATGGTGGTCGCTGACGCAGGCGGGGCGCGACGAGCTATCGGCTCCGAGCGTCCGGCGCGCGCCGCGGCAGCGAGCCCTCCTCGGCTGGCTTGAGGGGCGGGGAGGCGCAACTGCGGCGGAGGTTGCCGGCGACTTCAAGATCGCGCAGTTGCGCGCATTGGCAGCCAGCGGTTGGATCATGTCGCAGTCGATTGCGCCGGACCACGACTCGATGGAGTCGCATCCGAGCGAAGTGGCGCTGACGCCGCACCAAGCAGACTGTGTCGCCGCCATACTCGCGTCCTTGTCGACCTTTGCCGCGCACCTCCTCTACGGCGTGACCGGAAGCGGTAAGACCGAGGTCTACTTGCGCGTCATCTCGGCGGCAATAGCAAAAGGCGGCCAGGCGCTGGTGTTGGTCCCTGAGATCGCCTTGACGCCGCAGTTGGTCGATCGCTTCCGCCGCCGCTTCAGCTCCGGCGTCGTGGCCGTGCACTCGGCTCTCACGGCCAATGAGCGGCGCGACGCCTGGCGCGCAGCGCACGGCGGTCAGGCGCGGATCATCATCGGCACCCGATCCGCGGTGTTTACCTCCCTGCCCCGGCTCGCCCTCATCGTCGTGGACGAGGAACACGACGCTTCGTACAAGCAACACGAGGGCTTTCGCTACTCGGCGCGCGACCTCGCGGTGGTCAGGGCCCGGCTCGCGGCAGTGCCCATCATTCTCGGCTCGGCAACGCCATCGCTGGAAACCCTGGAAAATTCCGTGACCGGCCGCTATTCGAAACATATCTTGCCGCAGCGTCCGGGCGCAGCGCAGGCGCCGCGAATGTCCCTGATAGACCTGCGCAAGCACGCCTCCGATCAGGGATTGTCTACGCCGGCGATGCAAGCAATGGCGCAGCACCTGCACGCGGACGGGCAGATCATCGTATTCTTGAATCGCCGCGGATATGCACCGAGTCTATTCTGCAACGCCTGCGGCTGGGTCGCGCCCTGCGAGCACTGCGACGCGCGAATGACCTTGCATCGGCGCGCGCAGCAACTGCGCTGTCACCACTGCGGCGCGCATAGCGTAGTGCCGGCGATTTGCGGAAGCTGCGGTCAACCGTTGAATCCCGTCGGTCAGGGAACCGAGCGGGTCGAGGAAACGCTGACGCGGTTGTTCCCGGACGCGCCTCTTGCGCGGCTGGATCGGGACACGGCCTCGGCGCGCGGAGCGGTGCAAGCCGTCCTCGATCGCGTGCACAGCGGAGAGGCACGAATGCTGGTCGGCACGCAAATGCTCACCAAGGGACACCACTTTCCTCAAGTCAGTCTCGTGGTGATCTTGGATGCCGATCAGGGATTGTTCGCCAGCGATTTTCGCGCCACCGAGCGCCTCGCGCAGACGATCACGCAGGTCGCCGGCCGCGCCGGGCGCGGCTCCAAGCCCGGTGAAGTTTTGATTCAGACGCAATTCCCGGAACACCCATTGCTGAATCGACTCATCACGGAAGGCTACGAAGGATTCGCGCAGAGTGCTTTGGAAGAACGCCGCGACGCGGGCTGGCCTCCCTACTCTCGGCTCGCAATGCTTCGCGCGGAGGCCAAAGATTCCGTCGCCTTGGACGCCTACCTGCGCGCAGCGGTCGATTCCAGCCATTTGCTGAACGAAGCTGCCGTGAAAGTATTCGGGCCCGCCAGCGCCTTGATTGCGCGCCGGGCCGATCACTTTCGCGCGCATCTGCTGATCGAGACGGCGGCGCGCTCGACCCTGCAGCGCTTTCTGAAGGGCTGGCTTCCGCACGTGGAAAGACTGCCTGGACCCCCCGGCCTGCGTTGGTCGATCGACGTGGATCCCCTCGAAGTAGATTGAGAAGATTGCGGACGCGTGCAGCGGTAAACTGCCGGGCCTTTGTTCTGACCCACGGATTCGCCTTGAAGACACTGATCGAAAAATTGCTCGTTCAAGCCCTGGCGGCGTTGCCGGAAGACTTGGTGCCCGCCGCCTCGCGCGAAGCAGGCGTGGAGGTTGAAACCACACGCGACGCGCAATACGGCGACTTCGCCACTAACCTAGCCATGCGGCTCGCCAAGGCGACGCGGCAAAATCCCCGCAAACTGGCGGAAGCGCTCGTTCGTGTGCTCCCTCCCGACCCGGCGATTGCAAAGGTCGACATTGCCGGCGCCGGCTTCATCAATTTCTTTCTCTCGCCGGGCGCCTATCACGCCGAAATCGGCAAAGTGCTGCACGAGGGGCGGCAATATGGCCGATCGCTCGTGGGCGCGGGCCGTTCGGTGCAGGTGGAATTCGTCTCGGCGAACCCGACCGGTCCGCTCCACGTGGGCCACGGCCGGCATGCTGCTTTCGGCGCCAGCGTCGCCAATCTGCTGGAAGCCGTCGGCTACCGCGTCGAGCGCGAGTACTACATCAACGATGCCGGCCGCCAAATGGAAATTTTGGCGGTCAGCGCCTGGCTGCGCTATCTCGAACTCTGCGGGGAGCGTTTCACGTTTCCGGCGAACGGCTACCGCGGCGACTACATCGCTGCGATCGGCGAACGGCTGTTCGCAGCCGAAGGTTCGGAGCTGCGCCGCGGCGCCGCGGCCATCTTCGAGGATCTGCCGCACGATGAGCCGCAGGGCGGCGACAAGGACGTGCACATCGATGCGCTGATCGCGCGCGCGCGGACCCTCATCGGAGATGCGGCGTTTCGCCGGGTCCTCGATCTGGCGCTCACCGTCATTCTAGGCGACATCCGCGAGGACCTGGGCGAGTTCGGCGTGACCTTCGATTGCTGGTTCTCCGAGCGGTCCTTGAGCGATGACGGTTCCGTCGATCGAGCGATCGACGCGCTCAAGAAGTCCGGACACGCATATTTGAAAGACGGCGCTTTCTGGTTCAAGAGCACGGACTACGGCGACGAAAAAGACCGCGTCATGATCCGCGAGAACGGCATCAAGACTTATTTTGCCTCTGACATCGCCTATGTGTTCAACAAGCTCGAAAGGGGTTTCGATCACTTGCTCTACATCTGGGGCGCGGATCATCACGGCTACATCACTCGTCTGCGTGCCGGGTTGGAGGCGCTCGGCGGACCCAAGGATTCCTTCGAAGTGCGGCTCGTGCAATTCGTCTCTCTGTTCCGCGGCGGCGAAAAGGCGCAAATGTCGACTCGCTCGGGCGAGTTCGTCACGCTGCGGGAGCTGCGCAATGAAGTAGGCAACGACGCGGCGCGGCTTTTCTACGTCATGCGCAGCAATGACCAGCATCTTGACTTCGACATGGAGCTCGCAACCGCCCGCTCGAACGATAATCCGGTGTACTACATTCAGTACGCACACGCCCGCGTGGTCAGCGTGATGCGGCAACTTCAGGAGCGCGGGCTGGTCCACGACGCGCAGCACGGGCTGGCGGGCTTGAGCCAGCTGGTCGAACCGCAAGAACAGGAGTTGATCAAGCGCGTGTGCGCGTATCCCGAAATCTTGAAGCAATGCGCGGCGCAGCGCGCGCCGCACACCCTGGTCCACTACCTGCGGGACCTGGCGAACGATTTTCACGCGAATTACAGCGCGCACCAGTTCATTGTCGAAGATGCCGGCCTGCGCGACGCCCGGCTGGACCTTGCTTTGGCGGCGCAAACCGTCATTCGTAACGGCCTCGGATTGTTGGGCGTATCTGCTCCCGAAACCATGTAGAGTCATGGCACGCGACTACAAATCTAAGCGCCGCAAACCCGCGGGGTTTTCGGGATGGATGGGAGTGCTGTGCGGATTGGGTGTGGGTCTTGCCGTCGCCGGCATCGTGTACATCAAGGATCATCGGCCGGACGCGCCGATCGCCCGAAGCGGCAAGGCCGACAAGCGAAAATTGCACGGCAATGAGCTTCCCGACGCCGACAGCCAGGGCGCAGGCGCGGACGAGACGGCGAAATCGTACGACTTCTACGACATGCTGCCGAAATTCGAAATGGTGGTCCCAGAGAAGGAAAAAGATGTTCGCCCGGACACCAGATCCGTACCGGAGACGCGCCGTGGAACGTACGTACTTCAGGCCGGTTCGTACAAGAACTTCGCTGACGCAGATCGGGTGCGCGCAAAGCTCGCTCTGCAGGGCGTGGAATCCAAGGTACAAAAAGTCTCCGTGGATAACGATACCTGGCACCGCATCCGCATCGGTCCGGTCTCCAAGCTGGACGAACTCAACCGCCTTCGCCAGATCCTGCGCAAAGCCGATGTGGACGTGTTGGTAATACGCGTCGGCGACTGAGCCCGAACATCGCGCGAGTCTAAGAGCCGCCTCAATCCTCGCCGAGTTGCCGAAAATCGACGCCTAATGCCCGCAACTTACGGTACAAATGTGTTCGCTCCATGCCGACCCGCTTGGCCAGCTGGCCCACTTTGCCGTTGCACAAAAGCAGCTGCTGCTGAAGATAGGCTCGCTCGAATTGTTCGCGCGCCTCGCGCAGCGGCAGGGCGAGCAAATCTTGTTTCACCAGGGGTTCGTCCACGGCCAGCTTCACCGCGAGCTCGCGTTCGATTTCCTCGAGCCGGATTTCTTCGCCCACGCCGAGAATCAGCACGCGCTGCACCAGGTTCTTGAGTTCTCCGACGTTTCCGGGCCAGGGATAGTTTCGCAGCCGATTTTGTGCTGCGACGCTGAATCGGCGCAGCGGCAAATGTTGGTCGTCGACCAGGCGATCAACGTAGTAGCGCAACAGGTCCGGCACGTCCTCTGCATAGTCGCGCAGCGGCGGCACCCGCAATGTAATGACGTTGAGATGCGCCACCAAATCCCGTCGGAACGGCTCCGGGGCGGCCCGCAATTCGAACGCGTCCTGCGCGGAACTGATCCAGCGCACATTGAGCGGCAGGCGTTGCCGTCCGCCCACGCGCGTGTAGCCGTGCTGCTCGATGGCACCCGCAAGTGCGCGCTGCGCTTCGCTGTTCAGATCCTCCAGGCCGTTCAGATACAGGGAGCCGCCGGCTGCCTGATCGAGCGCTCCCAATTCGATGCGGCCCTCCCGTTCGCTGCCGAACAGCGCTGCGCTTGGATCAGCACCCAAGCTCGCCGCAACCACCATGAAAAAGGGCTTCGCCGCGCGGGCGCTGAGGGAGTGCAGGTAGCGCGCGTAGGCCTCGCGTCCGGATCCCAATTCTCCGAGAAGGAGCACCGGCGATGCACTGGATGCCGCGTGTTGCACCTGCTCGCGCAGCGCTTGCGTGACCTTGCTTTTGCCGATCGGCACGGCGAGCGCCGACCCCTGCGCGCGGGCGGAAAGCCGCTTGCGGCGCCCGGCATCGAGCGCCCGCTCGACGGTCCGCAGCAATTTGGTCAGCGACAGCGGCTTCTCGACGAAGTCGAAGGCGCCCAAGCGGGTGGCTTCGACGGCGGTCTCGACCGTCCCATGGCCGGACATCATGACCACCGGACAGTCGTACCCGTCGGTCACCGACCACTCACGCAATAAGGTGATGCCGTCGGTATCCGGCATCCAGATGTCCAGCAGGACGAGGTCGGGTACCTGGGCCGCGCGCGAAGATCGCGCCTGGCCCGCGTCCGCAGCGACCTCCACCTCATAGCCCTCTTCGGAAAGAATTTCTTTCAGTAATCCGCGGATATCCGCCTCGTCGTCCACCACCAGTATTCTCGAAGCGGTCATACACGTTCTCTCCTGTGTTCGCCTTTGCGCGGCTCACGCACCAACACTGAGCGTGCGCTGTCGCCCAGCGGCAATAGAATTCGCACGCGGGCGCCGCCGCTGCGCCGATTATCCGCCTCAATGCGGCCGCCGTGTTCTTCGACGATCTTCTTCACGATCGCGAGGCCCAACCCTGTACCCTTGGGCTTGCTTGTGACATACGGGTCGAAGACGGTCCCGATCAAATCCCGCTGAAACCCGGGCCCATTGTCGGATACCACGATCGCCACCGACGCTCCCTGCTTGTGACCCTCGTCGGCGACGTGAGTTTCGATCTCGATGCATGCACCCGCCCTGCCTTCCAAAGCTTCGAGCGAATTGGTGACCAGATTGTTGAGAATCTGCCGGATTCGCACCCGGTCGGCCGATATTGCGGGAAGCTCGGGGCTGAGGAGCAACCTGAGGTCGGCGCTAGGGTCCTGAACCCGGTAGAGATCCGCGACTTCGGTGATCAGCTGGTTCAGATCGAATCGCGAGAAGTGCATGTCGGGCGCACGCGCATATTCGCTGAATGCATTGACCATCTGTTTCATCGCATCGACTTGCGCGATGATGGTATGCGTCGCCCTCTCCAGGATCTGCGCATCTTGTGCGTTCATGCTGCCGAGGAACTTGCGCCGCATGCGCTCCGCGGACAGCTGAATCGGCGTAAGGGGATTTTTTATTTCATGCGCCAAGCGGCGCGCCACTTCGCCCCAGGCCGCGTCGCGCTGCGCTTGCAGCAGCGTGGTAATGTCGTCGAACACCAATACCACGCCGGGCGCGCCGCCCAGGTCGTTCGGCAACGCGGTACACGCGCACATCAGCACACGCTTGCCGGAGTCCGAAAACAATTCGACTTGGCTGCGCCAATCCAGGTCCTCGGCGCCCAGATGCGATTTGAGTGCCGCCAGAAACTGCGTGAACAGCGTCGTGTCGCTGATGGACTCGTCGAACCGCTTGCCGACGGCGGCCTCTAAATCGACTTCCAGGATGGCGCTCGCCGCCTGGTTCGCCGTGCGCACGGTCAAATCCGCCTCGAGCGACACCACGCCCGTGGACAAGCGCGCTAGAATCACCGCGAGTCCCGCGCGTTCGGCTTCCACCGCCTGTTGACTGCGGCGCGTTTCCTCGCGGGCTCGTCCCAAGCGCTTGGTCATGTCGTTGAACGAGGTCACCAGAAATCCCAATTCGTCGCGGGAGGGCAGCGGAAGCTTGGTGTCGTAGTTGCCTTTCGCCACGGCGCGTGTTCCGGCGATCAGGTCTTGCACCGGCTGCACCAGCCGCTGAGCGGAAAAGAAGGCGCCGTAAACCGCCGCAATCAGCGACATCAGCACGACGAAGGTCAAGATCAGTACGATGGTCGACTTGAGCGGGCGGCGCAACTGAACGAGATTCGCGTACTGCGTATAGGAGCGTTGCACGGTATCGGCCAGTTGGCTCAACTGCTGGGGCACCGGATACAAGGCAATCAACACGCGCGCGCTGCCGCTGCCGTTGGCGTCGAGCGGCGCCGCCGCGCGAATGACATAGCCGCCGACCGAGTCGGTGTCCAGGCTCACATAGGGCCGGCCGCGCCGCAGCTGCAGCATCATTTCATCGGTCGCAGGCACCGGCAGGGTATCCATTGGGCGATCGGAGCTGGTGGCAAGAATTTGCGCTTGTGTACCCACGATGGTGAATTCGAGCGCCGCGCTCTCGCGCCGCTCTCGATCCAGGGTCCCTATCAATTCCAGTGCAGAACTCGCCGACAAGGTATGAGCCACGAGCTGGGTATGCTGCAGGAATTCGCGTACCCGAACTTCGAGCGCGGCATGTGACAGCTCGCGCGTGTCTTTCAGCCCCTGGCTCACTTCGAGCTCGAACCAACTATCGATGCCGCGATTGATGAATTGCAGGGAAAAGTAATAGACGACCAGGATTGGCGCGACCGCTAAAGCGCTGAAAATAGCTACCGTTCGGCCTTTCAGCCGCGACCCCGGAACGTGCCTGCGGTAATCGCGCACCAGTTGCGTGAGCTTCCCGGCAAGCAGCACCAGCAGCGTCAGCAGCCCCGAGATATTGATCAAGAGGATCCACGGCAGCCACTTGTCGAACTCCCCGGAATTTTGCGCCGCTGCGGCCAGCAGATACAACGCCGCCAACCACAGTGCCACGCCGATGCAGCCGAGCACCGTGGAGCCGTACTTGCGAATCAAGGCTGTAGCGTCCATGTGTACCAGTCGCTTTCGCGATGCCAGTCATTGACCCAAAACATTACCACCCGCAGGCTGAACGGCACCGAGCCGTAGTCGAGCTTGGCGCGCACGCTCGCTTCATAGCGGCGGTCGACGCTGATCAACGCTTTGTCCAGAACGGGCACGCCGCGAACCTCGGAGAGCTGCTCGATCGCGGCATCGACGGTGCTCAGGGACTGCTGTTGCCCGCTGTTGTCGTTTCGCAATATGTAGCGGGCGCTCACCGCGTTGTACTGCAGGTGATATCGCTGGGTCAGTTCGGCGACGCGTGCGTTCGGCAGCAGCTGACGCACCCGCTCGATGTCCAGGTCGAGTTCCAGCGTCAGCGGCACGCCCTCTGCGAGTCCGCGTCGCACGGCGTCGCTGACGGGCAATTCCAGGTGGGCATTCAGGTGATATACGCCATCCTTCAGCTGTAAATCGGCGGAGCGGACTTCGAAGCGTCCCTCGAGACCGTCTGCGCGCAGAGGCGGCATCCAGAGCACCGCCCCGATCGCCACGCAACAAAGACATGCGATCTCCGCGAGCGGTCGCAACCGGCGGCGTGCACTGGGTGTGGGGTTAGATCGCGCGGCGTTCATTGTTTGGTCAAGGCAGCATAATAGAAGCCGTCGGCACCCGCCTCCCCCGGGAGGATCTGCCGGCCGAATTCATCGCCTTCGCCAAGGTTGGGCCAACCTTCCCAAGCCTCTGAAGGGAGACTAGCCGCATCTCGAGTGCTGCGAAGAAACGCGGCGACCACGTCGCGATTTTCGCTGCGGGTCACCGTGCACGTGGCATACACGAGGCGCCCCCCCGGGGCCAGCATCCGCCACGCGGAATTCAGCAATCGTGCCTGTAACAGCGGCAATTTGTCGATGTCCGACGGGGACTTGCGCAGACGGATATCGGGATGGCGGCGGATTACCCCGAGCGCCGAACAAGGGGCGTCGAGCAAGATTCGATCGAAAGGGACGCCGTCCCACCAACTCTCGGGCGCGCCCGCGTCGCCGTTGACGAGTTCGGCTCGAAGCTTTCCCCGATATAGGTTTTCCCGAACCCGGATGAGCCGCTGCGGGTCTATGTCGACCGCAACCACGGCACTCAAGTGAGATTCTCGTTCCGCAATGAGTGCGGTTTTTCCGCCGGGCGCCGCGCACGCATCGAGCACCCGCTGGCCGGGCGCCAACCCCAAGGGAAATGCGACGCACTGCGCGCCGAGGTCTTGAACCGAAACGAGTCCTTCGGCGAATCCGGGGAGATCGCGCACGTCGCAAGGTGAATCGAGGACGACCGACTGAGGTACCCTGGCTTCCGCGCGAGCGCCGATTCCGGCCTGCCGCAGATTTTCGAGATAGGCATCGGTCGTGCTGCGCTGACTGTTGACGCGCAGCCACATCGGCGCCTGCGCGTCTCCGGCCGCCAGAAATTGCGTCCACCGCACGGGCCAATCGGCGCGCAAGCGATCGGCGAGCCAAACCGGCGATGCATGACGCGTGGCCGGATTGCGCGCGATCTCCGCATCCACATTTTTGCGCTCGCGCAAATAGCGTCGCAAGACGGCATTGATCAGTCCCGATGCACGATTGGCGTCGGTAGCCTTCGCGGTCTGCACCGCTGCATCGACCACCGCGTAGTCCGGCGTCCTCGCATCCTCGAGTTCGTATAGGGCCACCGACAAGAGCGCGCGCACCAAAAAATCCAAGGATCGCACGGGCACGGACAAAAGGCGGCCCAAGATCGCCTCATGGCGGTAATACCCGCGTACCGCACCGTAGCTCAAGGAACGTACCGAAGGCGCGAGTTTCGGGTCGGCGGCGGCAAGGGCGTCCTTCAGCGCGCCATCGAGGGTCACGCCCTCGCGCAGGATCCGCGCTACCGCGTGTGCGGCCAGAGAGCGCGCGCTGGCAGCTGTCGCTTTCATACCTGTGCGAAGCGCACTCCCTCCAAGCGCTGCGACTTGATGAATTCCTTCGCCAAGAGCGGCTTTCGTCCGGCGAGCTGCAGACGAAGAATTCGCAAGACACCGCTGCCGCACGCGACGTCGATGCCGTCATGCGTCGCGGCCAGCACCGTCCCCGGCACCGCTCCGGGTGCTGATTTGCGAGTTTCAGCCTCCCAAATGCGCACTTGTGCACCGCTGAGCCGCGTCTCGGCAATCGGCCAAGGGTTGAACGCCCGGATACGCCGCCAAACCTGCACCGCGTCCTGATGCCAATCAATCAACGCCTCGGCCTTCGTGATCTTCTCCGCATAGGTGATGCCTTCGGAAGGCTGCGGCACTTCTCGTGCGCGGCCTTGAACCAGGGCATCCAGCGTTCCACAGATGAGTTCCGCGCCAAGCCGGGCGAGCCGGTCGTGCAGAGTCTTTGCGGTATCGTGGGCGCCGATCTCGATCGCCTGGCTTGCCAGCATGGGCCCGGTGTCGAGGCGTGCCTCCATGCGCATAATCGTGATGCCGGTTTCGGTGTCGCCGGCCAGGATGGCGTGCTGAATCGGCGCGGCTCCTCGCCAACGCGGCAGAAGCGATGCATGGATGTTGATGCAGCCTAGCTTCGGACATTGAAGTGCGGCGGGCGGGAGAATCAAGCCATAAGCGGCTACCACCAGCGCGTCGAGCCTCAGGCCACGCAACGTCTCCAAAGCCCCCGGCGACTTGAAACTGGCCGGTTGATGCACGGTGAGCCCACCGTGGGTTGCAAGGGCTTTCACAGGGCTCTGATGCAACGGCTGACCACGGCCGGCCGGCCGGTCCGGTTGGGTGAATACGGCACAAACGGTGTGGACCCGCCGGAGGGCGTCGAGCGCCGGAACGGCGAACTCAGGCGTGCCGGCGAACCCCAGCCTGAGGGGAGGAAGATCCGTGCTCAAGCTCAGAGAGCTGGCGTCGACACGCCGGGCTTCGCCGCGCGAAATCCGCTTCCCGCGGACCGCTGCTTACGCTCTTTTTCAAGTCGACGGCGAATCAGCTGCCGCTTGAGCTCGGAAAGGTAGTCGACGAAGAGTTTGCCTTCTAAATGATCGATTTCATGCTGGATGCAGACGGCAAGCAGCCCATCGGCATCCATTTCGAACGGCTTGCCGTCGCGGCCCAGTGCGCGCACGCGGATATGCGTCGCTCGCGGCAGTTTCTCGTAAATCCCAGGCACAGACAGGCACCCTTCCTCGCCCGGACCGGAACCTTCCAGTCTCAAGAGCTCCGGATTGATCAGCACCAAGGGCTGATCGCGCTGCTCGCTCACATCGAGGACGATCAAACGCTTATGTACGTCGACCTGGGTCGCGGCGAGGCCTACGCCCTTGGCGGCGTACATGGTCTCCAGCAGGTTATCCGCCAGTTGACGCAGTGCGCCATCAACCTCTGCGACCGGGATGGCCTTCTTGCGCAGCCTCGGATCGGGATACTCCAGAATTGCGAGCTTTGTCATGGGAGTTATGAGAGCAATATCGTGTTTTTGGCCGAGGAATGTTGCTAAAGTTCCGCCGCTGCTTAACTTAATGTCCGTATTGGCAGCGCGCTTGAGCGTTGGGCAAACGGCAAAACCGGGTGGTACGTCCCAGTCTTTGGCAGTAGGTCGGCAGTATACCAGTCGGTCAGCGACATCAAGCTGCGGCAAGGGAGCGAAATCGAATGCAAGGTCATCAAATAATTGCCCTCACTTTGACGGCAGCGGTGCTCGCGGGATGTCAAACCGATCGGCCGCTGACGCAACCGGTTGCGGTGGCGACGGCCGAGCCGGCCGTGGAAGGCATCCCCGTAGGTGACGAGCGCACCGCGATGGAAGCGGCGATTGATGCGGGTCCCTCGACGAACCCGTCCGCCGCGACCGCCTCTGCCGGCGGACCGGCGCTCAATCCGAACGCCCCAGACAGCTATGTCGTGAAACGCGGGGATACCTTGTGGGGCATCGCCAAGGTCTTCTTGCGCGACCCGTGGTTTTGGCCGGAGATCTGGCAGGTCAACCCGCAGGTTCAGAATCCGCATTTGATCTACCCCGGCGATACCCTGCGACTGGTCTATATCGAAGGTCGGCCGACCATCATGCTGCAGCGCGGCGATGCGGCGCGCGTCTTGCCGCGCATTCGCAGTCAGCCGCTCGAGGGCGCGGTTACCACGATCCCCTACGAGACCGTCGCCGCGTTCATGTCGAAGCCGTCGGTGCTCGCAAAGGAGCAAATCAAGGATGCGCCCTACGTGCTGGCGACCCGCGACAGGCATGTGGTCATGGCCAACGGCGATACGCTGTACGCACGCGGATTTTCTGCTCCGGTTGAGCTCGGCACCCACTACAACGTCGTTCGCGTCGGCGAGGCGCTGCGCGACCCGGATGACAATCGCATCGTAGGCTACGACGGTATCTTCACCGGCGCCGGTCACGTCACGCGGGGCGGCGACCCGACCACTCTCATCATGACGGAGTCGGCCCGCGAAACCGAACCGGGCGACAAACTGTTCGCCGGCGGCGTCGACGTTCCGTTGGATTTCATTCCCAGCCCGCCGAAAACGAAGACCAACGGCCGCATCATGGCGGTATCGAACGGCGTCACCGTGATAGGTCAGTACGAAGTGGTGGTGATCAATCGCGGCTCCGCCGACGGGCTCGCGCCGGGCAACGTGTTGGCCGTGTTCCAGGCGGGCGAAGTGATTCGCGATTCCGCGAACAAGGGTTTTTTGAATGAAGGGGCGCGGCTGGGGGCCAAGAAGGTTCGGCTTCCCGACGAGCGCACCGGTACGTTCATGGTCTTCAAGACATTCGACCATTTGAGCTACGGCCTGATCATGGAAGCTACGGACGTCATTCGCGTCGCCGATCTGGTGGAGAATCCGTAGAGAGCCGAGCACCCGGTCGGCGCGAATCTGCTCGTTTCCGTCAGGAAATCCACGGGTATCGGTGAAGCGCCTCGCCGATACTCGGCCCGATGCCACCGAGCGAAGAGTCTTCGGCGTGGGTGACGCTCACGCGAGCGCCGGCTCTCGACATTGCGATCCTCTCCAGAATGCTCGCGATCTTCGGGCGGCCACAGTGCATCATCGGCGCCTCCGATGCGGCGCGCGAACAGGCTGGGGTGCCGGCGGCGGCGCGCGAGTTCTTGTCGAGCGCGAACGCAACCTTGAGCTTCGCGGAACGGGCCTGGCTCGAGAATCCCCGCCATCACCTTGTGCCGTTCACGGACCCCCGCTATCCGGCCTTGTTGCGCACGGCCGCGCGTTTTCCGATTGCCCTCTATGTCGTGGGCAACGTGAGCGCCCTGAACGACCCGCAACTGGCTGTCGTCGGCAGCCGGAATCCGACCCCTCAAGGCCGCGAGACGGCCGCGGAGCTCTCTGAACATCTCGCCGTGCGCGGCCTTGTCATAACCAGCGGTCTCGCCATGGGAATCGACAGTGCGGCGCATCGCGGCGCTCTGATGGCGCAGGGAATCACGATCGCCGTCCTAGGCTCGGGAGTCGATGTCATCTACCCGGCGAGCAATCGCCCTTTGAGCATGGAAATCCGCCAACAGGGGGCGTTGCTGAGCGGATTCCCCCTCGGAAGTCCGCCTCGACGCGAGCACTTTCCGCAACGGAACGGAATCATGGCGGCGTTGAGCCTTGGAACCTTGGTGGTCGAAGCGACGCGCAAAAGCGGCTCTCTCATCACCGCACGGCTGGCGGGCGATCTTGGCCGGGAGCTGTTCGCGATTCCGGGTTCCATCTACAGTCCCTTGAGCCGCGGCTGCCACGAACTGATCCGGCAGGGCGCAAAACTGACTGAAACGGCGCATGACATATTGAGCGAGTTGAACTTTTCCGCATTTTTCGCCGGTCGGTCTCGTGCCGCCACGCGCCCTCATGCAGGAGTTGGAGGTGAACTGGGCATGGACAAGGATCATAAAATCTTGTTAGATGCGCTCGGCTTTGATCCCGCGGACCTCGACGTATTGGTTGTCCGTACCGGGTTCAAACCAGAAGCCGTGTCCTCGATGATGCTGATCCTCGAGCTCGAAGGCCACGTTCAGGCCGCCCCCGGGGGCCGCTACTCCCGAGTGTTAGGAGCCGGAGGTGAAAGATAACGTTCTCGATCTACTCATTTTTCTGTTCGAGAATTACATGAGCGCAGACGACGAGCCGCGGCCGGATCGCAGCGTTCTGAAACTCGAGCTGGATAAAGCGGGTTTCGCGGAACCCGATATCGAGCGCGCCTTGGAATGGCTGGACGGATTGTCCGGCGAACAGCTTGGTAAAGTCGCCGAAGCCACTGCTCGGGCCGTGCGGGTCTTCAGCAGCCAGGAATTGCTGCGCCTCGACACCGATGTGCGCGGATATCTCATGTATTTGGAGAATGTTCGAATCCTCTCCGGCACGCAGCGCGAACTGGTCATCGACCGTCTCATGGCGCTGGAAGCCGACGAAATCGATATTGAACAAGTGAAATGGGTCGTCCTGATGGTCCTGTTCAGTCAGCCTGGACAAGAATCCGCTTATGCGCAGATGGAAGATCTGGTATTCGAAGAGCGTTCCGACGCTTTGCATTAGAAGACTTTGAGCAGCAACCTCGTTATCGTGGAATCGCCGGCCAAGGCGAAGACCATCAAGAAATATCTCGGCAAGGACTTCGAAGTCCTAGCCTCCTACGGCCATGTTCGCGACCTCGTGCCCAAGGAAGGCGCCGTCGATCCCGAGCATGACTTCGCGATGAAGTACCAGGTCGTCGAACGCAACCAGAAGCACGTCGACGCGATCTCGCGCGCTCTCAAGAAGGCCAAGTCGCTGTTCCTGGCGACCGACCCCGACCGCGAGGGCGAAGCCATTTCCTGGCATCTGCACGAGCTCTTGAAGGCCCAAGGCGGACTCGAGGGCAAGGATGTGCAGCGCGTGGTGTTCTATGAAATCACCAAGAACGCGGTCCGCGAGGCGATGGCGAGCCCGCGGGCACTCTCGGTCGACCTGGTAAACGCACAACAGGCGCGGCGCGCACTGGATTTTTTGGTCGGGTTCAACCTCTCGCCGCTATTGTGGAAGAAAGTGCGTCCGGGCCTGTCCGCGGGACGGGTGCAAAGTCCCGCATTGCGAATGATCTGCGAGCGCGAGGACGAAATAGCCGCCTTCGTCGCTCGGGAATACTGGTCCATCGATGCAGAGCTCGAGCATTCGCAGCAAAAGTTCCCGGGCAAACTGGTCGAATATCAGGGCGCCAAGGTCGAGCAGTTCAGTTTCACGAATGAACAGCAAGCCCGCGATGTCGAGCGCACTCTGCAAGTCGCCGCCAAGGGCGAACTGACCGTGCTGACGGTGGATCGCAAGCAGCGCAAGCGCAATCCCGCACCCCCATTCACGACCTCGACCTTGCAACAAGAAGCGGCCCGCAAATTGGGCTTCAGCGCGCAAAAGACCATGCGTGTTGCGCAGCAGCTGTACGAAGGCGTCGACATCGGCGAGGGCCAGGTAGGGCTCATCACCTATATGCGCACCGACTCGCTCAATCTGTCGCAGGAGGCCATCGGCCAAATTCGCGACGTGATCGTGCAGCTCTATGGACAGGAAGGTCTTGCCGAAGAGCCGCGGATTTACAAGACCAAGTCCAAGAACGCGCAGGAAGCGCATGAGGCGATTCGCCCCACCGCCGCGAACGTGCTCCCTGCCGACATCGAAAAGAAAATGGAGAGCGATCAGTTGCGGCTGTATTCGCTCATCTGGAAGCGAACCCTGGCCTGCCAGATGGCCCCGGCGATTTTCGATACGGTTGCCGTGGAAATGCTCGCGGGCAACGACGGCCCACGGCGGACCGCGCTGCGCGCGAACGGCTCGACTCTGGTGAAGCCCGGATATATATCCGTGTACCAAGAAGGGCTGGATGACGCGGTGCAGGACGACTCCGACCATGTACTGCCGCCGATGAAAGAAGGCGATCGAGTCAGCTTGACCGCAATTGTGCCTACGCAGCATTTCACCGAGCCGCCGCCGCGTTTCTCCGAGGCCTCCCTGGTCAAGGCATTGGAGGAATACGGCATCGGCCGACCGTCGACCTACGCGTCCATCATTTCCACCTTGCGCGATCGTCAGTACGTCGATATCGAAAGCCGGCGCTTCACTGCGACGGACATCGGTAAAATCGTCAGCCGGTTCCTGACCCAATATTTCACGACCTACGTGGATTACGACTTCACCGCCAAGATGGAGGATTCGCTCGATGCCGTGGCGAACGGGGAGCAGGAATGGGTTCCCTTGCTGGACAAGTTTTGGAAGCCCTTCATCGAGCTCGTGAATCACACGGAAGTCTCGGTGAGCCGCGAGGAAGTGGCGCAGGCCCGAGACTTGGGGAACGACCCCCAAAGCGGCAAGCCAATGAGTGTGCGCATGGGACGGTTCGGTCCTTTCGTGCAAATCGGCACCAAGGATGACGAGGATAAGCCGCGCTTCGCGGGCCTTCGCCCGGGTCAAAAAATGGACGCGATCACGCACGCCGAAGCGATGGAACTGTTCAAATTGCCGCGCAAGCTGGGGACCACCGCGTCCGGCGAGGAGATCACGACCAATGTCGGGCGTTTTGGCCCCTATGTGAAGTACGGCGCCAAGTATGTATCGCTCAAGATCGACGACCCGTACGAAATCACGCCCGAGCGTGCGCTGGAAGTGATACGCGACAAGGAAATCGCGGATGCGAATCGCCTGATCCTAGATTTTCCCGACGCCGGAATTCAGGTGTTGAATGGCCGGTACGGCCCCTACATCACCGACAAGGCGCGCAATGCGAAGATTCCCAAGGACAAGGAACCGAAGAGCCTGACTTTGGAGGAGTGCCAATCTCTGCTGGCGGCCGCGCCGGCCCGCAGCTTCGGCAAGTGGGGCCGCAAGGGGCAGAATGGCAAAGCTAAATCGACCGGTGGGACATCAAAGGCGGCGGGGGCGAACGGCACGGCCGATGCGCCGAGCCCCGTCAACGCTCCCAAGAAGCGCGCCGCCAAAGGCACGCGTTTGGTCCCTCCTGCGGCCGTGACAGCCCGGCAGGCAACCAATATTCGCGCGATCCCGTCGCGGCTGGCTGCCAAGGGCGCCAAGGCATCAGCCGACAAGAAGGCGCCTGCGAAGGCTCCCGCCGCGCCCAAAACCGCCGCCAAGAGTTCCGCAAAAAAGAAGTCGTAACTTCCATGGATGCATCCGCGGTCAAGGCCTACTTGAACGAATTGCATGACCGCATCACCGCGGCCGTGGAAGCGATCGATGACGCAAAATTCCGCCGCGATCCATGGGAAAGACCGGGGGGCGGCGGCGGCGAGAGCCGCGTTTTGAGCGAGGGTACGGTGTTCGAGCGGGCGGGCGTGTCGTTCTCGCACGTTTTCGGCGAAAAGATGCCGCCGTCCGCATCCAGCCTGCGTCCTGACATTGCCGGCGCGCCCTTCGAAGCCATGGGCCTTTCCCTGGTATTTCACCCGCGAAACCCGCACGCGCCCACGACTCATTGCAATGTCCGTTTCCTTGTGGCCTCGCCGCGAAACGGGCCCGCCCATTGGTGGTTTGGCGGCGGCTTCGATCTCACGCCGTACTATCCGTATGACGAGGATGTGCTGCACTGGCATCGCACGGCTCGCGAGGCCTGCCGGCCTTTCGGCGCTGACGTCTACGAGAAATACAAGGAGTGGTGCGATCGTTATTTCTTCCTCCCGCATCGGAATGAAACTCGCGGGGTCGGCGGCCTGTTCTTCGACGATCTCAACCAAGGCGGATTCGAGCGGTCTTTCGCGTTGTTGCGCAGTGTCGGCGATCACTTTCTGCCCGCATACATACCCATCATAGAGCGTCGCAAAGGCCAGACTTTCGATGAGCGAGAGCGCTGGTTTCAGTTGTACCGGCGCGGCCGGTATGTGGAATTCAATTTGGTCTACGATCGTGGGACCTTGTTCGGCTTGCAATCCCGAGGCCGCACTGAATCGATTTTGATCTCGATGCCGCCGCTCGCGCGCTGGGACTACGATTGGCATCCCGAGCCGGGATCCCCAGAGGCGCGTCTATACGCGGATTTTTTGCGCCCCAGGGATTATCTCGCCGAGCTCGACCGCCCCTGATTGCCGCGCGGACCCTCGCGTCATGCGCGCCCCACGCCGACCCGCTCGATGACCGTGGATAGAGTCTGCTGACCGTGAGACAGATAAACATGCTGCTCCGAGATCGTGAGCGAGAACTCCATTCGCCGGGCGAGCATGGCCGCTAGGTTCGAAAGCCACCCTCGGTCCAATGCATAGAGCTCGAGTGCCTCGACACGGTGAATGCGGTCGAGGCTGAGGCGCGCCGCCAATTGGCCGGCATCCTTGTACGTATAGACGGCCACGCGCGGGGCCGCCTTGCTCGCCCGGTGCAGGCGCGCAGCCTCCGGCGCACCGACGTCGATCCAGGCGCTCAACACTCCCGTGAGATCGCGCACTTCTATCGTCGGTTCCTCCGGTTCGAACAGACCGTTCGTGAAATTGATGCCTTCGGTGTATTCCAAACAGTACGCGAGGATGCGCGTCAGCAGATACTCTTCGCTTTCCGAGGGATGGCGGGGCACGCGCAATTGCAAAGCGCGGTACACGCCGCGGTCCGAATTCGCGAGTTCGATATTGAACACATAGATCGTGGCCCCAAGTGCCATGGCCGGCACTCTAGCAGCCGCGGCGGCGCACCGCCTGGCGTCAGGATGCGCTTTTATGTTTTCATGCGTGCTCTCGACCGCAAACGCACGCCGCAAACGCCCCATGGATGATAAATCTGCTCTGCTCAACCAGCTGCGCATCGATCGCGCCAGCACGCCGGAGCCCTCCGGCAAAACGCGGGTCTGGCTGCTCGCAGCCGCCGCCTTTTTGGGTGCGGGCGGCACTGCCGTCTGGTGGGGGATGCGCCCCGCAGCGGCGCCCGTGCATGTCGTCGTCGTGCAGGCGCCTGCCGAGGGCGGCAATGCCGTGGCGGGGTCGATTTTAGATGCGTCTGGGTATGTGGTTGCTCGCCGTCAGGCCGCCGTGGCGTCAAAGATCACGGGTAAGATGATCGAACTTGACATCGAGGAAGGCGATCGCGTCAAAGCCGGGCAAATCATAGCGAAGCTTGACGATACCAATGTGCGCGCGTCGCTCAATGCGGCTCGCGCCCAAGTCGAATTCGCCAAGGCCGGGCTCGCCGAGACTCAGGTAAACTTGACTAACGCGCAGCGCGATTACGACCGTCAGAGGACCCTGTTTCAGGGACGGTTTGTCAGTCAGTCGGTCGTCGATAACTCGCAAACCGCGGTGGATGCGCTGCGCGCCCAGCTCGCCACTCAGCGCAGCAATATCGAGGTTGCGCAGCGGAACGTGGATTTGGCCGCGCGCAATCTCGACGACACCATCGTGCGCGCGCCCTTCGGCGGCGTGGTGATCGCGAAGTCGGCGCAGGTAGGCGAAATGGTATCGCCGGTTTCTGCGGGCGGTGGCTTCACCCGTACGGGTATTGGTACGATCGTCGACATGGATTCGCTCGAGGTCGAAGTCGACGTCAACGAGGCTTATATCAACCGCGTGCAACCCAGCCAGCCGGTGAACTCGGTGTTGAATGCTTATCCGGATTGGAAAATTCCCTCGCACGTCATCGCGATAATACCGACGGCCGATCGCTCCAAGGCGACGGTGAAGGTGCGCATTGGACTCGACCTCAAGGATGTCCGCATCGTGCCGGATATGGGTGTACGCGTTTCGTTCCTCGAGGAGGCAAAATCCGCCGACCGGGATCAGCCGGCGCCCCGCGGCGTGCTGGTCCCCAACAAAGCCTTGCTCAAGCAAGGCGGCGAGAACGTCGTCTTCGTGCTGAAGGGGCAGAAGGCGCAGCGCCGCACGGTGACGCTCGGGGGCACGGTCGGCGACTCGCGCCAGGTGCTGGCCGGCGTGAGCCCCGGCGAGACAGTGCTCGTCGATGCCCCGGCGGATCTCAAGGACGATGCGGCGGTAACGGCGGTCAAGCCATGACCCGGCGATTGAGCCCAAGCCGCCGGGGTCGTCCTGTTAGGATGCCATTTGCCTATTCTTCTTCTTCCAACTGCCGTTGAGCCGAGGTTGCCATGTCCGAGTCCATGGTCCAGATCCGTAGCGTCACCAAGGTTTACGAGCGTGGCAAGCAGAAAATCGAAGTCTTGCACGAACTCACGCTGGATATACCCAAAGGCGATTTCGTCGCGCTGATGGGCCCATCCGGCTCGGGCAAAACCACGCTCCTCAATCTGATCGGCGGTCTGGATCGGCCGAGCGCGGGAGAGATCAGCGTGGGCGGCAGCCGCATCGACCAACTTTCCAGCGGCCAGCTCGCGCGCTGGCGCGCGCACAATATCGGCTTCGTCTTCCAGTTCTATAACCTCATGCCGGTTTTGAGCGCCGAGGGCAATGTCGAACTGCCCCTTTTGCTGACGAAGCTGTCGGGTGCGCAGCGCAAGAAAAATGTCGCCGCTGCGTTGGCGGTGGTTGGGCTCGCTGATCGCGCCAAACACAAGCCCCGGGAGCTGTCCGGCGGTCAAGAACAACGCGTGGCGATCGCGAGGGCGCTCGTGTCCGATCCGCAGCTCTTGGTCTGCGACGAGCCGACCGGTGACCTAGATCGCAAGACCGCCGACGAGATCTTGGGCCTGCTGCAGGTTTTGAACCGCGAGCATGGCAAAACGATAGTGATGGTGACGCACGATCCGAAAGCTGCGGAATTTGCCAGGCGTACGCTGCATTTGGAGAAGGGCCAGCTGCTCGAGCAGGCGGCATGAGGCAAGCGGTCGGCAATGATCCCATGACGGGGGATCCGCCGTGACCCGGTCCGGGTTCGTGATCGCCAATCTGTTCCGCAAGAAGGCACGGACTATCCTCACCATTCTGTCGATCATCATGGCGTTTCTGCTGTTCGGGCTGTTGCAGTCGCTGAGCCATATCTTCAACGCGGGCGCCGACTTCCTCGGTGCGACGCGCCTGATGACGCAGGCGCGCGTGTCGTTCACGCAGCCGTTGCCGCTCAGCATGGTACCCAAGCTCGAAGCGGTGCCCGGCGTGGCAAGGGTGGCGCACTCGCAGTGGTTTGGGGGCGTCTGGCAATCGAACACGCAGGTGTTCACTTTTGCGATCGATCCGCAGCGTTATCACGACGTCTATCCCGAATGGGTGATGCCCGAGGAGCAATGGAAAGCGTTCGCCGGCACACGCACCGCAATGATCGCCGGCAGGCAGCTGGCGGAGCAATACGGCTGGAAGGTGGGCCAAAGGATTCCGCTTTCCTCCAACATCTATCCTCAGAAAAACGGCAGCAAGTCCTGGGCCTTCGATCTGGTCGGCATCTACGACGGCAAGGATGAGAACTGGAAGAAGCAGACCAACGCGGTCTTCATCAACCATGATTACTTCGACGAGGCCAACCAGTTCGGCAAGGGGCGCACGAATTTCTACATACTCAGGCTCGCCGAGGGCAGTAATGCAGAAGCGGTCAGCAAGACCATCGATGCGATGTTCGAGAATTCTCCGGACGAGACCAAGACGCAGACCGAGAAGGAGTTCAATCTTAGCTTCATCAAGCAAATCGGCGACATCGGTTTGATCGTTCGTTGGATTTTGTTCGCGGTTTTCTTCACCTTGCTGCTCGTCGTCGGCAACACCATGGCGCAAAGCGTACGCGAGCGCGTGCCCGAGCTCGCCGTGCTGAAGACGTTGGGATTCTCCGACGGCAGCGTGCTCGGGTTCGTGCTCGCTGAAGCGGTTGCCCTGTGCCTCGTGGGCGGGTTGACCGGTTTGGCGCTCGCCACGCTGCTGGGCGGAATGGTGGAAAAGGCCACCGGGGGCCAATTTCAGCTGCCGGTGGATGCATTTGTGTGGTCTGTCGGGATCGCGGCCATTCTGCTGATGAGCGTCGCCGTCGGCCTGCTGCCGGCGCTGCGTGCGCGACGCCTGAAGATCGTCGATGCGTTGGCCGCGCATTGAAATTCAAAGCAGACGGGCAAAAGTCGAAAAGTCATGTTCAGTCAAGCAAGCGCCATCACCGGCATCAACATCAAGAGCATTCCCGAGCGCTGGGCGCCCTCCTTGGTCATCGTTGTAGGTCTGGCCGGTGTGGTAGCGGTGTTCACCGCGTTGTTGGCGATGGCGACCGGCTTCGAGAGTACCCTCAAAGCCAGCGGCCGCACGGATGTGGCGCTCATTATGCGGGGTGGCTCGGACGCCGAGCTCAATTCAGGAATGGATCGCGATTCGACCGACCTGATCGAGCAAGCGCCCGGCATTCGCTCAGGCAGCGACGGCAAACCTTTGGCTTCGGCCGAGATGATGGTGATAGCCGAGCTGATCCGCAAGGACGATGTCAAGAACGGCGCCAACATCACCCTGCGCGGAGTCGAACCCGCCGCCTTCGCGCTGCGCCCGCAATTGAAAATCGTTGAGGGCCGGAACTTCGTGCCGGGCCTGCGGGAATTGATCGTCGGACGCGGCGTGCTGCGCCAGTTTCAGGGCGCTGAACTCGGCAAGGTCGTGCGGACGCGTGGTTCGGACTGGACCGTGGTCGGCGTTTTCGAATCAGGGGACGCTTATGACAGTGAATTGTGGGCTGACGTCAATGTCGCCCGGACGACGTTCGGCCGCACCGGCTCGAGCTCGGTGCTTGCCGCACTGGACGGCGCGGAGGGCTTCGACACGCTCAAGCGCGGCCTTGCCGCCGATCCGCGCCTGACCGTCGATGTCGTACGCCAGCGCGACTACTTCAGCGGGCAGACGAAGCAGTTCCGCAAGACAATCGGCGTCCTTGCGGGCGTGGTTACCGCCATCATGGCGCTCGGCGCGATCTTCGCGGCGCTCAACAGCATGTATGCCGCGGTTGCCGCCCGCGGCAAGGAAATTGCGACGCTGCGCGCGATCGGCTTCGGCGGTCTCCCTGTTCTGGTCTCGGTGATGGTCGAAGCGCTGTTGCTGGCGCTGATCGGCGGCGTGCTCGGCGCGGCGATAGCCTATGTGTTGTTCAACAATCTATCGGTGTCGACGCTTGGAGAAAACTTCACGCAAGTAGTGTTCAGTTTCAAGGTTACCCCTGAGCTCGTCGTGAGAGGTCTTGTCATCTCCCTGATCATCGGCATGGCCGGCGGTGTTTTGCCGGCCATCCGCGCGGCACGAGTGCCTGTTGTGGATGCGCTGCGCGCAGGCTAAGGGCGCACGCGATGAACTACAAACACATCTATCATGCGGGAAACTTTGCGGACGTGGCGAAACATGTCGCCTTGGCGTACTGCATCCGTGCATTGCAGCGCAAGGACTCCGCCTTCTTCGTGCTGGACAGCCACGCAGGCCGCGGTTATTACGACCTGCAGGCTCCGGAGGCACGCAAATCCGGCGAGTCTGAGCGCGGCGTCCAGCGCTTGATCGAAACCGGCATCGGCGCACCGGCGCTGGCTGACTACTTCGCGGCGATTGGCGCGCGGCGCGGCAAACGTTTGGCGCGCTATCCAGGCTCGCCCATGTTGATCGCGGGCGGCCTGCGTGCTCAAGATCGCGCGCTCTTCATTGAGCTGATGCCTGCCGAGGCGCGGGCCGCGGAACGCGAGATCGAATCCCTTGGACGCGTGCGCACCGAAATCGGAGATGGCTATGCCGCGCTCAAAGCCTTTCTGCCGCCGGACGAGCGCCGAGGCTTGGTGTTGATCGACCCCCCCTACGAAAGTCTCGATGAGTTGAAGGTGATGCTGCAGGCATTCACCGACGCTTATCGTCGTTGGCCGAGCGGTATATTCTTGTTGTGGTACCCGATCCGCAGCGCATCACAACGCAGCTTGGTCCACGCACGGTTCGAGGCGCTGCGAATTCCGAAAGTGCTGTTCGCCGATCTTGCCGTTCATCCGGACGATGCCGGAGTCGGTCTCGCCGGCAGCGGTTTGATCATCGTCAACCCGCCTTATGGAGCCGACGAATACCTCACCGGCGCCTATGGCGCAATCCACCGGGGAATCGCAACGCCCGGGGCGGGTTACGTGGAAGTAGGCCGCCTGACTCCCGAGCGAATGGCACAATAGGCAGCTCTACACCGCGCGCGCGTTTCAGGACCCACTCTATGGATAAAAATTCTCTACACGACCTGGTCGCCAAGCTGCGCGCGGAACTCTCCGACGCTCTTCGAGCGAACCCCAAATCCGGGGAATCGCTGAGCGACATGATGCAGGACATCAATCGGCTGGTTGACAAGCCCGCTGATCCGCCGAGCTCGCAGCACGGTTCGCTTGCCGAGCGGCTGGAAAGAATTGCGGTCCGATTCGAGGCCGATCACCCGACCTTGGCGGCGACCGCGCGACAGCTGATCGATTTGCTGGGCGAAGTCGGGATTTAGAGCGCTGACTTACGCCTAGCCGGTCCAAACGATCGCATCGAGCACTCGATCGGCGATGCTTGCGACGGTCTTGGGATCCGTGGCCCCACCGCGCGTGAGCACCGCCAGGCTGCCGTGACCCGGCACAGGCACGATAATTCCGCGATAGCCCTCCTCGTCGAAGTGCATGGACTTGGACACGCTTTCATGCACCAGCACCATGACGGTGACCGGACCCGCTTCGGTTTGGATCACGAGGTGTGGCACCTGGTATCCGCGAAAACGACAACTATTGGCGTAGCTGACGACCCCCGCACCGCCGGCCAAGCGCAAGTGCGAATCGCGCAGCACGTCTTGAAGCGCCGCATCCGGCACCGGCACCTCGGTGCGACGCCACGCTTGCGGCTCCCCGCGCATGTGCGTGACGACATCGGCGGCGAGGCTTGAGCCCGGAATACCGAGCCAAAGGCCTGCCGCTACGACAAATCCCAACACAACACTGGCTGCCATGGCCAGCCAGCCTTTGCGAGAGGCCAGCGAGCGCTCCCACGTAAGGGGCGATTTGGCGCGCAGCGGCAAGACCCGGCCGGAACGGGACGCTGCCGTTTCCCCTTGCGCCGTCGGCAGCGCGACTCCAAGGGCGCGCTCGAGGTGCGACTCGAAACGCAACAGCTGTTCCGTGAAAAAGTTGCAGTCGCGGCAGCTTTCGCGGTGTTCTCTCAATGCGGGATCCGAATCACGCGGTCGAGCCATCACCGTTTGTCGGTAGCGGGTGCAGTCCATCATTCTTGCGGATCCAAGCTCGTATCTTCGCCGCACAGAACGCGCAGCTGCTTGCGCGCCCGAAACAACCGCGTCAATACGGCGGCGCCGGAGAGGTTCAGCTCACGGGCTATTTCCGCGGTGGAAAAACCCATCAATACTTGCAGCACCAGCGGCTCGCGGTACTCGTCCTGTAATTTGAACAACGCAGCGCGCAGTTCGGCGATATTTTGCTCCTCGGCGGCGGCCAGCATGGGCTCCTCGCGGGCAACGAGTTCGTCGACATCTACGGTCACAAATCGCTTGCGTTCGAAGCTGCGTGCGTATTCCCGGCGGATGATGGTCATGAACCAAGGTTTGGCTGCGGCCTCGTCCAGTAGCGAGTCCTGCGCCTTCCAGGCGCGCAGCATGGTTTCCTGCACCACATCTTCGGCCAAGGCGCGGTCGCGGGACAACCAGAAAGCGAAACGCAGCAAATCCGGACGCAAAGATTGGCATAGCGCCTGGAAGCGCGCCTGCTTGTGATTTCCGCCAACCTGATCCTTCATGGTTAAATCAGCACCCGGCTTAAGATATCTTTTCCGCGATACTACCGCGTTATGCCGATAACGCCGACAGCGGGAAGCCTCAACGGGGGGCGGTCGGACTGGGTTAGCTGCGCTGACGCTGAAGTGAGGAGTCACACTCGAGATGACCGGATCTGCCGCCAATTCATTTCCAAATACCCGCATGCGGCGCATGCGGCGCGACGAGTTTTCCCGCCGCTTGATGCGCGAGACCCGCTTGAGCGTGGACGCGTTGATTTACCCGATTTTCGTGGTCGAAGGCAACGGCGAGCGCCAGGCGGTGGCTTCAATGCCGGGAATCGAGCGGCTGTCCATCGATCAGTTGCTGCGCGAGTGCGAGACTCTGATGCGTCTCAAGATCCCCGCCATCGCCCTGTTCCCCGTCACGCCCAGGGAGAAAAAAACGCTTGACGCGCGCGAGTCCTGGAATCCTGACGGCATCGCGCAAACGGCGGTGCGGGCGGTGAAAAAGGAGTTTCCGTCCCTCGGCGTCATCACCGACGTCGCGCTCGATCCATTTACAACGCACGGGCAGGATGGACTGATCGATGATAAGGGCTATGTCCAAAACGATGTGAGCGTGGAGACTCTCGTGCGTCAGGCACGCTCTCACGCCGATGCCGGCGCTGACGTAGTCGCACCCTCGGACATGATGGACGGACGCATCGCTGCGATTCGCAATGCTTTCGAGACTGCCGGTTTGGTCAACACCCGCATATTGGCCTATGCGGCAAAATATGCCTCAAGCTTTTACGGACCATTTCGCGACGCCGTCGGCTCCGCGGGACTGCTTGGCACCGGCAACAAGCACACTTATCAGATGGACCCCGCCAACTCCGACGAAGCCCTGCGCGAAGTCGCCCTCGATATCAGCGAGGGCGCCGACATGGTCATGATCAAACCCGCACTCCCTTATCTCGATATTGTGCGCCGCATCAAAGATAGGTTTGGGATGCCGACTTTTGTCTATCAGGTGAGCGGGGAGTACGCGATGATCATGGCTGCGGCGGGCAATGGTTGGTTGGAAGAACGCTCCGCTGCGTTGGAGTCGCTGGTGTCCATGAAGCGGGCAGGGGCGGACGCGATCCTGACTTATTTCGCCAAGCGCGCGGCGCAGTGGCTCGCGGAGTGAGCTTGGGACCCGACATACCGGATCAATACGGGCTCGTGGGCCACCCCGTCGCCCACAGCTGGTCGCCTTTTATCCACGGGATGTTTGCCAAAGCGACCGCGCAGAACTTGGTGTACCGGTTGTTCGACATCGTGCCCGACGATTTCCGGCGCGATGCCCTGCGCCTGTTCGCGAGCGGCGTGCGCGGCCTGAACGTCACGCTTCCTCATAAGCAAGCCGCGGCGGAGCTCGTCAACGAACTCACACCGCGGGCGGAACGTGCACAGGCGGTCAACACGATTGCCTTTTTCAAGGACACTTCCCTGCTCGGCGACAATACCGATGGACTCGGGCTCACCGCCGATCTCGAACGCAACCTAGGCATCGCTCTTGCCGACAAGAGAGTTCTGATTCTCGGAGCCGGCGGGGCCGTGCGCGGTGTTCTCGGTCCCTTGCTGGAACGCGAGTTGGCCGAGGTGATCATAGCGAATCGGACACCCGATCGAGCGCGCAAGTTGGCGGGCGAATTTGCCGATATGGGCAAAATATCGGGTTGCGGGTTCGCCGAGGTCGTGGGCCCCCCCTACGACCTGATTATCAACGCGACATCGGCGAGCCTGCGCGGCGAAATGCCCGACATGCCGGTAGGGCTCGTCGGAGAAGAGACGATTTGCTACGACATGGCTTACGGCCGCGGTCACACCCCTTTCACATTGTGGGCGAAGTCATTGCATGCGGCACGCACCACGAAGGGATGGGGAATGCTGGTGGAGCAGGCAGCGGAGTCTTTTTTGCTCTGGCGCGGCATACGGCCCGATACCCAACCCGTTCTGCAGGCTCTCGCGCAGCATACCTAGCTCGCGCACATCTGCATCCGCGCTAGCGCATGGTAACCAGTTCTTCTGCGCTGGTCGGGTGAATGGCCACGGTATCATCAAAGTCCTGTTTGGTCGCGCCCATGCGGATCGCCACGGCGAAGCCCTGCAGCATTTCATCGGCACCGGTGCCGATGATATGACAGCCGATAATCCGCTGTTCGGGACCCACGCACACGAGCTTCATATCGGTGTGTGTTTTTCGCGCCGTCAAAGCGTGGTACATGGGCGTAAAGTCGGCGACATATACTTTGACGGCGTCCCCGTATTGCGCGCGGGCCTCCGCTTCGCTTGCACCCACGGTACCAATGGGCGGGTGCGTGAAGACGACGGTTGGAATCATGCTGTATTCCAAACGACGCTCGCTTTTGCCGCCGAATAGGCGGTCGCTCAGCCGTCGGCCGGCAGCGATCGCCACCGGCGTCAAGGCAGCTCGTCCCGTCACGTCGCCGATCGCGTATATGCCGGGCACGCTGGTGTTCTGAAATCCGTCGGTGACCACGAAACCGCAATCGTCCGCCGCAATACCGGCGTTTCCTAAATCGAGGTCTGCCACGTTGGCCGTGCGCCCGATCGCCCATAGCAAGCAATCGAATCCCGAGAATTCGCGGCCGTCCGCCGCGGCCAGCGTCTTGAGGCCCGACCGCTCCTGAACCGACACCGGCACTACGTAGGGGTGGATGCCGATACCCTGCTCGGACATTTCGCGCATCAGCGATTTGCCCAGCATCGCGTCGAAGCTCATCAGCAAATGAGCTTTGCGTATGAAGAGCTCAACCTCGCTGCCCAGTGCGTGGAGCGCTCCGGACAGCTCGCACGCGACATAGCCGCTGCCGACTACGGCGACTCGCTTTGGCCGCTGCTCGAGGGAAAAAAAGCCGTCCGAGACTATGCCGAGCTCTGCGCCGGGTAAATCCGGGACCACGGGCTCACCACCGGTCGCGATCACGATGTGCCGCGCCGTCAAGCGTTCACCATTCACTTCCACGGTGTTCTTATCCAGGAAGCGCGCGGCACCGCGTAGCAAGGTGACTCCCTTGGTAGTCAGCGTGCGCTCGTAGACGGCATTCAGCCGCAGCACATAGGCATCACGCTTGCGCTTCAGAGTCGGCCAATCGTTGCCGGCCACGGTGACGTGGAAGCCGTAGTCGCCCGCATCGATGAGGGACTGCGCGACACTCGCTGCATTCCACATGACCTTTTTCGGAACGCAGCCGACGTTCACGCAAGTTCCTCCCAAGCGATGCGATTCGACGACCGCGGCCTTGGCTCCGAACTCCGCTGCCCGCTGCGCGCAGGCGAGGCCGCCGCTGCCGCCGCCGATACTGATGAGATCGAAGGCTTGGTCCGACACTGTGAACTCCATCCAGAAGGGCTGGCAAAACTCGATGATATACTGGCCGCGTCCCAAAACTTACGGATGAGGTGATGCCGTGATCGTTCTCATCGTGATCCTCGCCTTGGCAGCCGTATTGATCGCCTACTTCGCCGGCATCTACAATGGACTTGTCGGACTGCGCGAGAACGTCAAGGTCGCATGGGCGAATATCGACGTGCTGCTTAAACAACGTCACGACGAGCTGCCGAAGCTGGTGGAAACCTGCAAGCGCTACATGCAATTCGAGCAAGAAACGCTTGAGAAGGTGATGCGCGCGCGAGCCTCGGTGAGCCAAGCAAGCACTTCGGGCAATGTCGCGGCGGTCGGCGCGGCCGAGCAGCAGCTGCGCGCGGGAGTCGGGCGGTTGTTCGCGGTGGCGGAGAACTACCCGCAGCTCAAGACCGACGAAACATTCAAGCAGTTGCAAGGAAGAGTCACCGCTCTGGAAGAGTCCATCGCCGACCGCCGAGAACTGTACAACGATCAGGTCAATCTGAATAACATTCGGGTGAATGTCTTTCCGGACGTCTTGGTTGCTCGGAGATTCGGATTCCATCCGGCGCAGTTGCTCGAATTCTCGGCTGCGGAAAAGAGCGACGTGGAAATGGGCGCGCTCTTCAGCACTTAAGCTTCAATCCGGCCGTGTCCGGCACCCGATTCAAATTTTGGCTGATCGTCATCGGCCTCGCGGCGGGCGGTGTGTATTCGTTTTGGTATGCCTTCAAGGCTTGGGCCAAGAATCGAGTCATCGAGGACACCCCGACGTCGCGCGTCCGTTCCGCCTCGCAAGGCTATGTGGAGCTCAGCGGGCGGGGTATCCTGCCGCCGAGCGCACAGACCAAGGGTCCCCTGACCGGCAAACCCTGCACGTGGTGGCGGTATAAAATCGAGGAACGGCGCTCGAGCGGCCGATCGCGGTCTTGGATCACGCTGCAAGGCGGCACCAGCGAGCTTCCCTTTCTGCTGGACGACGGGACCGGCCAATGTTTGGTCGATCCGCGCGGCGCGGAAGTTTTCCCTGGCTCGAGCGACGTTTGGTACGGATCCTCCGAGTGGCCCGAGATTCACATCCCGAACGGCACCGGGGTCTTCGGTTGGCTCGCCGATGCGGTGATCACCGGCAGATACCGCTACACGGAGCATCGCTTGCAGGAGCATGAGCAGCTTTACGCGATCGGCGCGTTTCGCAGCCTCGGCGGTGCCAGCGTCGAGAATCCCGATGCCGCAGTTGCAGAGTTGTTGCGGGCATGGAAACAAGACCAGGCCGGGCTCCTCTCGCGGTTCGATGCCGATCGCGACGGAACATTGAGCGGCGAGGAATGGGAGCACGCGCGTGATGCGGCTCGCCGTCAAGTTCTTGACGGCCGCGCGGCCGAAACCAGGCCTCCGTCCTTGAATGTGCTGGCCGAGCCGGGTGACGGGCGTTCATTTCTACTGGCTGCATCCGACGGCGAATCCCTCGCGCAGCGGTTTCGGCGCCGCGCATTGGCGGGGGTCGGTGGGTTCATCGGGAGCACTGCCGCCCTCACCTGGATGTTGACGCACCTCTGATAGAATCGGGGCGTGAACAACCCACTGCTGGAATTGGAATCCCTGCCCGCTTTCGACCGCATAGAGGCGAGTCATGCGCGTCCCGCGTTGGAGAAGGTGTTGGCGGAGAATCGGGCGCGACTCGCGGAGCTGACGGTCGAGCTCAACCCGACATTTGCCTCTTTGGTCGTCCCGGTCGAGGAGCTGAGCTATCGATTGAGCCGAGTCTGGAGCCCCATAGGCCATTTGAATGCGGTCGCCAATTCCGCCGAGATGCGCGAGGCGTACAACGACTGCGTGCCGCTGCTGACGGCATACTCCTCGGAACTCGGCCAAAATACCGCCTTGCAGGCGGGCTATGCCCATGTGTTGCAACATGAAGGCAGCGCGCTCGATCCGCAGCAGCGCAAGGTCGTCGAAAATGCGCTGCGCGATTTTCGGCTGGCGGGGGTCGATCTGCCGGCCGGCGAGAAGACCCGTTACTGCGAGGTCGCGCAACGACTGGCGCATTTGGCCACCAAGTTTTCCGAAAATGTGCTCGACGCGAGCCGTGCCTACACCCGCAGCGTCACCGACAGTTCGGAACTGGCGGGCTTGCCGGCGAATGCCATCGATCGTGCCGCCGCCGACGCTCGCGAGGCAAACCAGGCGGGCTGGCTGTTCAAACTCGATCAGCCCACCTACATGACGGTGATGGCGAGTGCCGAGAGCGCACGACTTCGTCGCGACATCTACGAAGCGTGGGTCACGAGGGCATCCGAGTTGGGGCCGAGCGGCGGACCATTCGACAACACCCCCATCATTGCCGAGATACTGCCGCTGCGTCATGAGCTGGCCCGCTTGGTGGGTTTCAGGAATTTTGCCGATTACGCGTTGGCCACGCGAATGGCGAAAAGCAGCAAGCAGGTGCTGGCTTTCTTGGACGATTTGGCGCGGCGCTGCTTGCCCGCTGCACGGCAAGAATTCTCGGACCTCGAAGAATTTGCGGGCCGCAAACTCGACGCCTGGGACATGGCGTTTTACGGTGAGCGGCTGCAGGAAAGCCGATTCAAGGTATCGCAGGAAGCATTGCGTCCATTTTTTCCGCTGCCGAAGGTGCTCGGCGGGTTATTTGCCCTGATTCGGCGCCTGTACGGCATCAGCGTGCGCGAACGGTCCGGAGTCGGCGTTTGGCATCCCAGCGTACGATTTTACGATCTGGTCGACCAAGACGAGCAGGTCGTCGCCGGATTCTTCCTGGATCCGTATTCGCGCACCGAAAAGCGCAGCGGCGCTTGGATGGACGAATGCGTGATCGCCAAATCCTTGCCCGCAGGGACTGCGCTGCCGGTTGCGCAATTGGTATGCAATTTTACCGCTCCCGTGGGCAGCGGGCCGGCACTTCTGACTCATGACGAAGTGACGACGTTGTTTCACGAATTCGGCCACGGCTTGCACCACATGCTGACGCGCGTGGCTTACCCCAGCATTGCCGGAATCAACGGCGTGGCGTGGGACGCCGTCGAGCTTCCCAGCCAATTCATGGAGAATTTCGCTTGGCGTCCCGAGGTCCTGCCGCTGATATCCGCCCACGTGGATACCGGCGAGCCTTTGCCCGCCGATATGCTGCGGCGCTTGCTGGGTACCCGGACATTCAACGCGGCGCTCGATACGCTGCGGCAAATCGAACTTGCGAGCTTTGATTTTGAATTGCACGCAAACTTCGATCCGCGGGTCGGCGCGAAGGTCGCCGAAACGCTCGCCGGCGTTCGGCGGCGAGTGGCCGTCGTGCCGGCAGCGCCCTTCAATCGGATGCCCGCAAGCTTCGCGCACATATTTGCAGGCGGATACGCCGCAGGCTACTACAGCTATAAATGGGCGGAGGTTCTTGCGGCCGACGCCTTCGAAGCGTTCGAAGAGGCCGGAGTGTTCGACAGCGCGACGGCGACGCGGTTTCTTGATTCGATCCTTGCGCGCGGCGGTAGCTTGGATGCGATGGATGCCTTCGTCCGGTTTCGGGGACGTGAGCCCGACGTTCGCCCGCTACTCAAGCAAACAGGAATCGCTGCGTGAAACGCGCAAGCGCGCTGATGTGCGCGGCGGCCAGCCTCATGGCGGCCAGCCTCACGGCGGCGGGCGCCGCGGCAGCGACCGCCTATGTCAGCGATGAACTCGTGCTCGGGGTATACGCGGAACAGAACGGCCAAGGACAGCGCTTGGCGACCCTGCATTCCGGAGCCGGCGTGGAGACGATGGGCATCAGCGGAGAGTTTACCCAGGTCCGCTTGAACGACGGAACCATCGGTTGGGTTAAAACCTCTTACCTTACTTCCCAGGAGCCCGCCACGGTGCGGATCAGGCATCTCGAGGAAGAATTGGACAGAAGCCGCGCGACGACTCCGGCGCTCGCCGAAGCGGCGGCGCGCAACGAGCTCGAGCAGCTGAAGCGCGAGCTTGCGATCAAGCAATCCGAACTCGACACCCTCAGAGCCACGCCGCCGCCCGCGAGTGCTGCGGGTAGCGCAGCGGCGTCCAGCGGCATGAGTGCGGGAATTTCGGCAGTCATATCGGATCGGACCTGGATTGAAATTCTCGCAATTCTAACGGCGCTCGCCGGCGGCTTCTGGCTGGGATACGCCACCCTCGCGCGCCGGATCAGGCAGAAATTCGGCGGAATCAAAGTCTACTGATGTCCGGTTCAGGCGCCGGCGCATTTGACAATAATCTGTGATGCGGCGCTCACGCCCGCTGCGGTAAAAGAGAACTACGCACGTGGCGCTGGCCACGGTAAGGGCCTAGACTTCCGTGGATGCACGATCTTCGCCGTAACGACTATGATGTTACGAATTCGGTACAAGTCAGTTCCACCGAAGCGGTGACCGCTGCCGTACGAGAATTGTTTACGGCCGCCTTTCCGGGTGAGTCGTTCGATCGAGTCGCCGTTGCCTTTGAAGAATTCGACAAGCTCTTTACGGGCCGAATGCCCGGCTACCACGGCGTCGATACCGTCTACCACGACCGCCAGCACTCCCTCGATATGACCTTGGCGATGGCGCGCCTGCTCGTGGGGTACGAGCGCACCGTCGAAAGCCGAATGCGCTTCGGTGCCGAGCGCGCCGTCATGGCGCTGGTCACATCGCTGTTCCATGATGCAGGCTACATACGCGAATTTGGCGACCGGCAGCACCGCAACGGGGCTGAGTTCACGCTGTATCACGTGACCCGCAGCGCGCGCTTTTTGGCTCGATTCCTGCCGAGCATCGGCATGGAAAATTGGGTGCCCATCTCCACGCGCATCGTGCATTTCACGGGCTATGAAATCAAACTCGATCAGATCCAACTTGCCGACGCTCGCGATCGCAAACTCGGGCATCTGCTGGGTACCGCGGATTTGATCGCACAGATGGCGGATCGATGCTACCTCGAGAAGTGCCGCGACCGGCTGTATCCGGAATTCGTCCTCGGTGGAATTGCCGCCGCCACCGGCAACGATGGCGCTCTGCAGGTGCGATATAGTTCCGGGCTGGATTTGCTGCGGCAAACCCCGGAATTCGTGCGCGAGACGCGCGTGCAGCGCCTCGAGGGCGAGTTCGAACATGCGTACCGGTATGTCGAACCCCTGTTCGGCGGCAAGAATCCCTATCTCGAGGCAATCGATCGCAACCTCGGTTACCTGCACCGCGTTCTGCGCACCGAGCGCTGGCCGATGCTGCGGCGAAATCCGCCGCTGTTTACCTCGGGCGAGAATCAGTTGGGCCAAGTGCGGGGCCTCATGCTGACCCACTTGAAGGCGCTCTGGGCCTGACTCGGCCGCTAAGGCCAATCGATTGCGGCAACGTACCGCGCATGCAACTCCTCGAGCCGCGCGAGTACCTCGTCTTTACCCAATAACGGCGCTGCGGCGATGGCCTTCTGCAGCACGGCCGGCGTCAAAGCGCGGCGGGCAGTTTCAGCGACCGGTGCGAAGCTGAAATGCCAGGGTTCGGGCTGAACGCCCGACCGTACTCCGCGAAACGGACGGAAGAATCCAAAACGGTCCGCATTGGCGGCCAACCACAGGCTAAGCGCGGCGTATGGACCAGTCGGCTCGAACTCGTCGGGTGTGAGTTGCACCCGGTATCCGGGCGCGGTGGCATTGCGATCAATGAGATCGACATCCGTTCCCCAGTGATGCCGACTCGCTCCCGGCAGCGCCGACCAGAGCAAAATCGCCTCGATGCGCTCCATCGGCGTGAGCCCAAAGACGTCGACCAGCTGGCCCGATGCGTCATACACGGATCTTTCGCCGCTGAATTTTCCGTTCCAAATCGTCAACTGGCGCGAAAAGTCTCGAAAACTGCTGTGGGGGACCAGATCGAAGCCGTCGGCCAGCGCGGCACGGCGTAAATTGCGAAACGGAGCGGCGACGTGCTTGTGCAACGCACAAATCGGGTCGTGCAAGTCCGCGATGTGGGTGCGCGTCTGGCCGGTGAGCTCGCCGTCGTTCACGACACCGCGTCGCGGGCCGCGGCAAGATCGGCAACCTGATCAAAGACTTGCGCGAAAGTCCCCACCTCCTGGGCACCCGAAATCGTGTACTGGCCATCGAATACAAAGGTTGGCACCCCGGTAATTCCCAGCACCGTCGCGTGACGCTCGGCGGCGATTACACCGTCCTGGCCCGCGCGCAAAATCAGTGCCGAGCGGGATTCGTGCTCCGCGAGACCCGCCTCGACCGCCAGTCGCACCAGCACCTCGACATCGCCGATGTCGCTGCCCTCCTCGAAATAGGCGCGCATGACGCGATCCTTGACGGCGGCCTGCCGGCCGGCACGGGCCGCATGGGCAATCAGCAGGTGTGACCGGCGCGTATTCGGCATGCGCTTCATCAGATCGAAGCGAAATTCGATGCCGCTCGCCTCGCCGTGACGCTTCAATTCGGCCTGCGCCTGCGCCGCACGCTCCGGCGTTCCCATTCTGGCGGCAAGGTAGGGAGCTAAGTCCACGCCCTCCGGGGGTAAGTCGGGATTCAGTTCGAAAGGCCGCCAGGTCACGCGCGGCTCATAATGCGGGCGCGCCGCCACCGCGAGCTCGAAGCGGCGTTTGCCCAGATAGCACCAAGGGCAAACAGTGTCGGAATAGATATCAATACGCATATTTCTGGTCCAATTGAGCCGGATTGTACCGATCCCCTTATAGGGTTTGGCGTGAACGGGTATCATTCCTTTGAATTCCAGGACGCGGACGGGCCGGTGTAATCAATGGCGCGAAGCCTTAAAACCAAGTATTTGCTGCTCGCGCTGGCGGTGGGCGCCGTGCTGTCGCTGCTACTCGGCGGCCTGTCGTACTACGAACACCGGGTGGACGCCGCGGACCTTAACCAGCTTACCTATGCCACTGTCGCGCAGAAATTGGAAGCCGACCTGGAAACCCGCGCGAGCAGTCTAAGCGAGATCACCGGCATTTCGCTCGCGCCCGCGCTCGCCTCGGGCAACAAGGTCGCTGTCGCATCGATCGCCGAGCGGCTGCTCGATGAACGCGATATCGAAAGAGTCGAAGTGATGGATGCCCGCGGCACGGTTCTGTTCAGCGGCGGTGATCCCGCAGCACAGCAGAACGGCGACCGGTTCGTTTTCCAAAGCACCATTCACTCGAACCTGGTGTCGGCTCCCGTGCAGCGAGTCGGTAGTCTGCGCATCTCCATGAGCCGCGCCGAGATGCGCGAGACCCTCGCCAGCATCGGCAAGCAGCTCGAGAGTCAACAGGGTCTGCAGATCAAGCGCATGCGCGGCTTGCTTGCCGGCATCACGCTGCCGCTTCTCGTCCTGGGATTAGCCGGCGCCTGGTTCATTGCCCGCCAGTTGGCGGGACCCATCGCAGCGCTGGTCAAGAGCGCCGATCGCATCGGCCAGGGCGATTACACCCGGCCCCTCGCCGTCGTCCGCCACGATGAACTGGGCGACCTGCAATTCGCTCTCGAACGCATGCGGCAGAAGCTGAATGAAACCACCATCACCAAGAATTATCTCAACACCGTGCTCAACAGCCTGAGCGACGCAGTCTTGGTGACCTCGCCGGAAGGCATCGTGAAAAGCTGCAACGAGGCCACCCAGAGACTGCTCGGCTATCAGGACGAGGATTTGGTGGGCAAACCCTTGGTCAGCTTCATCGACGACGCTCACCGCAATACTTTCGACCTGACGAACTCGGCGCCCGAAGCCCGCGAAACCGTACTGCGCACGGCAAGCGGACAAACGATCCCCGTGTCCATGGCTTCATCCTCGATCACCACGGAAGATCCGCAGTTCCAGGGCAACATCTATGTGGCGCGCAATATAACGGAGCGCAAGCGCGCCGAACGCCGCATACGGTATTTGGCGCGCTACGACACGCTCACAAAAATGCCTAATCGCATGCAGTTTCAGCATTTGCTGCAGCAGGCCATCGCGCGCGCGCGCCGCAACCAACGATCGCTGGCGCTTCTTTATTTGGATTTGGATCGGTTCAAGGAAGTCAACGACACCTTCGGACATGCCGCGGGCGACCGCACTCTGGAAATCCTCAGCGAACGCCTGACCAGAAACCTAAGCAAGGATACCGTCATCGGCCGGCTGGCGGGCGACGAGTTCGCCATGTTTATCGATGATCTCCCGATGGATGTCGACAACCGCGCGAGCATCGGCACGCTGGCGCGCACATTGCTCGATGAAATAAGCCGCACCTTTTATGTGAACCAACAAGAGGTTTACCTGACGGCCAGCGTCGGTGTCGCGATCTGCCCCTACGACGCCGAAAATGTCATCGATTTGATTCGAAATGCCGACGCGGCGATGTATCACTCGAAGCAGAACGGCGGCAATTCCAGCGCTTTCTACGTCCCCGAAATGAATGCCGCCGCGGTCGAAAGGCTCATGTTGAAGAGCAAGCTGCGGCGCGCGCTCGAACGGGATGAATTGGTAATTCTGTATCAGTCCAAAGTCGATCTCAGAACCGGCCTCGTGGTCGGTGCCGAGGCGCTGCTCCGGTGGCGTCTGCCCGGGCACGGAGACATCTCGCCTTCGCATTTCATTCCTCTCGCCGAAGAGACCAGCCTGATATTGGACATCGGCGAATGGGTCTTGAATCGCGTATGTTCGGATTACCGCGAGTGGCAAAAAAGCGTGCCGGAACCGGGTCGTATCGCGATCAATCTTTCGCTTCGCCAGCTCAAGCAGTCGAGCTTCATCGCCCGCTGCCGCGCCGTGTTCCGCAAGCACAATGTCTCGCCCACCTGCTTCGAATTGGAGGTTACCGAAACCACGTTGATGACCGATCCGAAGCGCACCATCGGACTGTTGAACGAGCTGTATGCCATGGGCTTGAACCTGGCCATCGACGATTTCGGCACAGGCTATTCTTCGCTATCGGCGTTGCAGCAGTTTCCGATCGGAACACTGAAAATCGATCAATCGTTCGTCCGCGATGTGGCCGTCGACTCCGACGATGCCGCCATCGTCCGTACCATCATCGACATGGGAAAGAGCCTCGATCTGGAAGTCATCGCAGAAGGCGTGGAAGCGAGCGAGCAGCTCGAATTTTTGCGCAAGCACGGCTGCTACTACGCCCAGGGGCGCTTGTTCGGGGATGCCATGGAAGCGGGCAAATTGCTCGGCATCCTGTCCGGCCAGCTTGGCGGGGCCGCGCATCACTCGGCATTGTGCGTCCCCACGGTGTTGCGGCCGATTCGCCTGTCTTCGTAGCGAATCGCCGTGTTATCTGCTCGGGATCTCACCCTGCGGCGCGGTCCGGAGCCGCTTTTCGAGCAGGTCAACTTCACCGTTTTTCGCGGCAACAAGGTCGGGATCACCGGCGCCAACGGCTCCGGCAAGTCCAGCTTGTTTGCGGCGGTTCGCGGTGAACTCTCGGCCGACCGCGGCGAGATCGAACTGCCGGCGAACCTAAAGATCGCGCATGTTGAACAGGAAGTCGCGGCGAGCGATCGCGAGGCGATCGCGTTCGTGCTGGATGGCGACTACGAATTGCGCCGCGTGCTCGGCGCAATCGCGGACGCCGAGCGGCACGATGCGCCCATGGCGCTCGCGGAGGGCTACGCGACCATGCAGGCGATCGACGGCTATCGTGCTGCGGCCCGCGCCGCAGCGATCATGCATGGGCTCGGCTTCAAAACCACGGATCACGAACGCAGGGTGGCGGATTTCTCCGGGGGCTGGCGCGTGCGCTTGGCCATGGCGCGGGCACTGTGTTCGCGCGCCGACTTGCTCCTGCTCGACGAACCCACCAACCATTTGGATCTGGACGCCATCGTATGGCTCGAGGATTGGCTGAAGGCGTTTTCGGGCACGCTATTGATGATCTCCCACGATCGCGAATTCCTCGATGCGATCATCGACCGGGTGCTGCACATCGAGAATCGCGCCATCCGCGGCTACTCGGGAAATTACTCGCAATTCGAATTGAAGCGCGCGGAGGAGTTGGCGCTCCAGCGAGTGCTTCAAGCCCGGCAAGTGAAGCGCGTGGCCGAGATCACTTCCTTCGTCAATCGCTTTCGGGCGAGCGCCACCAAGTCACGTCAGGCGCAGAGCAGGCTGAAGATGTTGGAGCGAATGGAGCGCATCGTGCCGGCGCACGTCGATAGCCCCTTCGAGTTCGAATTCGCCGCCCCCCTCAAAGTGCCGCGTCCTCTGCTGACCGTGGAGGACGCTGCCTGCGGCTATGCGGACAACCGCGTCGTCATCGGCGTCAACATCTCGATCGGTCCCCATGATCGGATCGCCCTGCTCGGGCCGAACGGTTCAGGCAAATCGACTTTGACGAAAATGCTGGCCGGCGAGGCGGCTCCGCTCGCGGGCCGGCGCGTTGCGGCCGCGGACCTCTGCATCGGATACTTCGCACAGCAGCAAATGGAACAGCTGCAGCCGGATTGCGATGCCTTTTGGCATTTGCGCAACGTGGGGGGACCGGATTTCGCAAGGGGCGATGAACAGCGCGTGCGCGATATGTTGGGCAGATTCGGTTTCGAGGGGGATCGGGCCTTCGAACGGGTGGGACGATTTTCAGGCGGCGAAAAGGCGCGCCTGACGCTGGCCTTGCTGGTGGCGCGCCGGCCCAACCTCCTGTTGCTGGATGAGCCGACCAATCACCTCGATATCGACATGCGTCAAGCCCTCACCGTCGCGTTGCAGAGCTTCGAGGGAGGGATGCTGATCGTGTCCCATGATCGGCACTTGATCAAGACCGTGGCGGACTCGCTATGGCTGGTCGCCGACGGCCGGCTCAGGGTCTTTGACGGCGACTTGGACGACTACCAACGAGGCGTGGCGTCGCGCGGGAAGACGGATCCGGCAACGGCAAAAAAAGAAACGCGCAGGCGCCCGCCGGCCAAAACCGCGGCGAAATACACGTCGAAGCCGCGCGGGCCACTGGGCGGACTGCGCCGCGAAATCGTTGAGATCGAGAAGCGCATCACCGCGATCGCCGCGCAACGCGCTCTGATTGAACTGGAGCTGTGCAAGCACCCGATGCATGGCGGGCTGCAGGCGCAACACGCCGATTTGACCCGCGAGGCGACATCGATGGAGACGCGCTGGATGGAAGTTGGGACGGCGATCGAGGAGGCTGAGGCGGCAGAGGCGCAGATCGAATATCCGGATTGACTTCACATGTCAGACACGAAGCCGCTGGGGAATTCGCCGACGGACTTGCCGGCAGGCAGGCCCGCGTCGCGATTCATGTGCTTCGCCAAGAGCGTGTGTTTGCTGCTGGTGCTCGCGTGGCTGTCGCTGGCCTTTTGGAATTCAGCGAAGCCGCTGCCGCCGGGGACCCATCTTGTATCGCAAGTTTCTCGGCTGTCGGAAGCGGACGTGGATTTCCTGTACGATTCGCCGCGAGGCGGAGACATTCACGCGCGGGAAATGTCCGCGATCGATCATGCCGAACAGATGATCGTGCTTGATCGATCTCCAATGACCGCCGAACTCGCGCAACGCTTGTTGGCCCGGAAGCGGTTGCGGCCCCATATCAAGGCCGTTCTGTTGACCGACCCGGGCAACGAGTGGTTCGGCGGCACGCCCCCGCAAATCCTGGCGTCGCTTGAAAAGGCCGGCATCATCGTCGTGCGAGTTCGGCTCGATCGCTTGCGCGATTCCAATCCGTTGTATTCGGCCCTCTGGCGTCTGGTGTTCGGCTGGTGGAGCGATCCGTTCGACGAGACATCGGGAGGAATTACGCTGCCGGCATGGTCGCGCATGCAGAATTTCAAGTCGGACCAGCGGCAGCTCGTGGTTGCGGACGACGGCACCGGCGGGTGGACCGCCGTCATTGGACCCGCCGGCGCCGCTGCGGGCCTGGTGCTGCGCGGATCGTTGGCGCACGCAATGATCGCAGGGGAACTGCAGATCGCATCGTGGTCGGCGGATGACGATCGTCTGCCCTCAAGACCGCAAATGGATGCTCGCGGTGTCGGATCGATCGATGCCAGATTTCTCACCGAGGGCGCCATCGCGGCCGCGCTGCTCGACGCCATGGCGGCGGCCGGCAGCGGCGATCAGATCAGTATCGTCGTGGAAAACTTGAGCGACAGGCGCCTGATCGCGGCTGCGCTGCGTGCCGCAGCGCGCGGTGCAAGCCTGAAGGTGCTGCTCGCTCGGAACCGGATGCCGAACCAGGCGGTGGCCGGCGAACTCCTCCGCGACGGCAGCTCGCGCATCGAGGTACGCTGGTATCCGAGCGAACATCGAGCATCGCAGCCCAAGCTCCTCGTGCTCCGGCATCGCACCGATGTGTGGATGAACTTGGGCGCCGCCAACTTCACCCGCCGCAATCTCGACGATCTCAATCTCGCCGCAAGTGTTGAATTGCGCATGCCCGCGCGCGCCGCGCCTGCGCGCGCGGTCACCGCCTATTTCGCCGAAGCGTGGTCCGGGGCATCCGCGGATGCCGATTTTGGCGAGGACTCCGCCGCCGCCTATTGGCGTTACCGGTTTGCGGAGGCCACCGGACTATCGAGCTTCTAACCGCTATATGCTAGGCGGGCGCTGGCCCGAAATTCGAGGGAAGGGATGCATCATAACGATCCGCTGCTGCAAATCCTGATCTTGCTCGCCGCGTCGGTATGCGTGGTTGCCGGCGTGCGCAAGCTGAAATTGCCGGCGATACTCGGATATCTCGCGGTCGGGATGCTTCTCGGGCCGCATGCCTTGGCTCTGGCGGCCGACAACGAGACGACGCGTCTGCTGGCGGACTTCGGAGTCGTATTCCTGGTCTTTACTTTGGGACTGGAATTTTCCCTTCCGCGCCTGGTGGCAATGCGTGGGGAAGTGCTCGGCGTCGGCGGCGCGCAGGTGTTGGTTACCACCGGCATGGTTGCCGCCGGCGCCGTCACGGTATTCCATGTGGTTCCTGCGGTGGCCGTGGTGATCGGCGGTGCGGTAGCCATGTCTTCGACTGCGATCATCATTTCGCAGCTCACCGAACAGTCCGAGAACAACCGGACGCACGGCCGCCTCGCCGTGGCAATTTGCCTGTTTCAGGATCTGAGCTTTCCTTTGTTTCTGGCACTGGTATCGGTGCTGAGCGGCGGGGTGCAGGCCGCGGACGCCATGCATATCGTGAGCGGCATCGGGATCGCCGTGCTCGCGCTGCTTCTGGTGCTGGCCGCCGGAAGATGGCTGCTGCGGCCGCTGTTTCTCCTGATCGCGTCGGTGCGCTCGGCGGAGCTGTTTTCGCTCGCCGTGCTGCTCGCGGTGCTGGCGTCGGCGTGGGCAACTCATGCCGTCGGTCTATCGCTCGCGCTCGGCGCCTTCCTCGCCGGCATGATGCTCGCGGAAACCGAGTTTCGTCACCAGATCGAGGCCACGATCCGTTCGTATCGCGAAGTACTGCTTGGCCTCTTCTTCATCACCGTCGGAATGCTGCTCGATGTCGGATTGCTGCTGCGGCGCTTTCCGATGGTGGCGGCGATCGTCGTCGGAATGCTGCTGCTCAAGGCGGCGGTGGTGACCATCGCGGCAAAGCCCGCGACAGGAAGCTGGTTCAAGTCATTGCGCACCGGTGTGGTGGTGGGTCAAGGCGGCGAATTCGGATTTGCGCTTTTGACCCTGCTGCTGAGGCGCGAATTGCTCGATCCGGCCGTGGTGCAGCCGCTGCTCGCGGCGATCGTGCTGAGCATGGTCCTGTCGCCCATCCTGATCCGGCACAATCGTCGGATCACGCGCGCCTTGCTCGGCGAAACCGGCCCGACGTACAGCGAGGCGATGCGCGAAACTCGGGCGACCCTTGCCGTCGCCGAGCGCGAACACGTCGTCATCTGCGGATTCGGCCGCGTCGGTCAGAACATCGCGCGGGTGCTGGAACAAACAGGCTTCGAATATATTGCCCTCGATCTCGACGCCTACCGCATTCGCGTCGGCAGGCAAGCCGGCGATCCGGTCATTTACGGGGACGCAGGCGAGACCAAGGTGCTGGAAAACGTGGGGGTCGCGCATGCGAGCTGCGTGGTGATCACGTTTGCCAATCCCGAGGTGGCGCTTCGCATCCTGCGGGCGGTCCGCGAATTGCGCGCCGACGTGCCGATTCTGGTGCGCACCCAGGACGATACGAAGCTCGAGCAGCTGCAATCGGCCGGAGCGACCGAGGTCGTGCCGGAGACCTTCGAGGCCAGCCTCATGTTGTTGTCGCACCTTTTGTTGCTGCTCAAGGTGGCGGTGCCGCGCGTGATCCGGACCGTGAATGAGATACGCAGCCATCGCTACAGCATGTTGCGTCAGTACTTTCCCGCCGCAGACGCCGAGCACCTCGACGACAGTCACGCTTTTCGCGAGGAACTGCACAGCGTCATCCTGCCCCCGCAGGCCTGGGCGGTGGGCCGCAGTATCGCTGAGCTGGCAGCGCGCGGTTCGAAGGCGGCCGTCAGCGCGGTGCGGCGCGATGGCATCGTCGGCCGCGATCCCGGCGCGGATACCCTGTTCAAGGAGGGGGACGTCGTAGTCGTGTGCGGCACCCCAGAAGCCGTCGAGCATGCCGAAACTCTGCTTCTGATGGGTTAAGCCGAAAAAAGCGCTTTACATTGACGTTGCTTCCAACGCATAGTGTGGAGGCTGTTTAAGGGCAAACCCGCCGAAAGGTGGGGACGCAAAACCACCGGTCTAAGGGGCTTCTGTTGCAGAAGCCTGACGATAGCGGGGTCGCCAGTATCTCCAGGTGCAGCACGCACCACGAAGCCATCCGGTTTTGTGACCCCCGACAGCAGGCAGTTCGGCTTGTTCTAGTCTTCCGGGGGGAAGCAATATGGTAAATAAAGTCACTCGTTCGCCCAGCGCGGATTCATCGGGTATTTATCGCCGGCCGCGGCTGGTTCTCAAGCTCAAGCGCTTCGAAGACCTTCCGACGGTGCTTAGCAAAACCAAGAGCTACCCAACCCCTATCCGTATGATTGGCGCTGATTATTCGCAGACTCGATGCGTGGGCGGCGACGGCGGCACGACCGTCGACCTGGGTCAGCTCGACAAGATCCTGGAATTCGGCGAGACCTTTGTGCGTGCACAGGCGGGCGTCCGCGTGGGTACCCTGGTCCATGCGCTCGCCGAGCGCGGTCTCGAGCTGCCGCTAACCCCCGAAATGGGGCAGATCTCCCTGGGGGCGCTCGCCGTGACGACTCTGCCGCAACCCTCGTACACGGCCGGCGTCGCGCAACTGTCCTCCCTGATCACGGAACTGAAGCTGATCACCCCGCAGGGCAAGCAAATGGTCGTGACGGAACGGGAGCGGGACCTGATGCGCGTGCTGCGCTCGAGCTACGGCTTGCTGGGCGTCGTACACGAGGTCGTGCTTCGCGTGCGGCCGCTGACGCCGGTCAAAATCGACTATCAAGTGCTGTCTCTCAAGGAATTCAGCGGCCGTTTCTCATCCATCATCAATGCACCGGGCGCTCTGCGGCTGCACATTTCGCCGTTCAACGATCGAATCACCGTAGAGCGCCGGACCCTCGACGAATCGGTGTCCCTGAGCCGCTCCGGGATTTGGCAAATTCGCAAATCGGTGATGCGCAACGTGTTGCCCGCATTCGGCTCGACCGTCGGCAGCGTGTTGGCCGCGCCGGGACTTCGCGCCGCGATGTTGTCGGGCATGCAGAGGGCGCTGCGCGGAAGCAATCGGGGCGTGGTGATGTACGCGCACGAGTGGATGCGCGACATGCCGGCGGAAGCGTGGAAGGCGCGCCATACCTACAGTCTGTGGGCGTTCGCCCAGGCGGATTATCCGAAGGTATTGGGCGAATACTTTTCGTTCTGCAGGTCATATTACAAAGAACATCGATACCGCTGTAACGTCGTGAGCGGCGCGAGCCGGCTGCATCAAGACCGTGGTTCCTTGTTCAGCGTCAGCTATTCGGGTCCCATGTTTACCCTCGAGCCCTCGTCCACCGGCGATAGCGGATGGGACGATTTCCTGATCGACTTCAATGATTTCGCGTCTTCCTTGAACGGCACGCCGACCTTCAATCAAACGCGCGCCTTGCAGCCAGAACATGTGGCGAAAGCCTTCGGCGAACGCGTCAAGCTATTTCGGGCGCTGCGTCAACGGACGGACCCGCTCAACCGCCTTCGCAACAGCTACTTTTCCTATCTTTTGGGCTAGCCTACAGGCCGGATACGATCTTGGCTTTGATCGACTCGAATTCGGAGTCGCTGATGAGTTTGGCGTCAAGCATTTCGCGCGCCTGCCGCAGGCGTCGAGCCGGCTCCGATTCCGCGCCCGCGGCATCCGCTGCGGAATAGGAGTTTTGTGCGCCGCCGATTTGCACCCCGCCGGATTTTGCGCGCAGTTCCTCGAGTTCGCGGATCCGGCGTTTCTCGCGCCACACTTGGTCATGCTGTTGGCAAATTCGATAAAGGGCCTGCGCCTGCTGCTTACGCAGTCCCGTAAAGGTCCAGACGCGATCGACTTCCGAACCGATGTTGAGGTCCGAGCTGCTCTGCGCCACCAGGGTGAGGTCGGCGGCGAGGATACCGGCACTGATACGGGTTTCCTTGAGGTCCTGCCAGCGGATATCCGCAGAATCGTAGCCCCCGAGCAAGCGCCGAGTGAGCGAAAGAAAGCGCCCGCTGGTGGCCGCGACGCATGCGCGGCGATGCGTCAATGCAAATAGGCGATGTTGCACCGCCCAGGCCTCCAAGGTTTCCCCGGCGGTGAGCAGGCCCCGCAATGTGACGAGAACCGAATCGAGATCCGGCTCGTGCGGGTCGTTGATGGAGGGGTCGGCCATCACGCCTTCTCTTGCAGATGTGCTTCGAGAAACCAGAGGTACTTGTCGATTTCCCGGGATATACCCGTGAATAAATCTGCCGTATCCGCATCGCCCAACTTGTCGGCGTCCTCGATAGCCGCCCGTACTGACTTGCCGAACACCGAGAGCTGGGTGGACAAATAGAATAGATGATCCTTGCCGGCCGTAATGCTCAACGGGTAATTCTTTAATTTGCTGCGCTTGGCGGCGACGGCCACCGTGCCTTCGGCCGTGCCGCCCAAGCTCGTCACGCGCTCGGCGATTTCGTCGATTTGCTCCAAGCACAGATCGGAGATCTTATCGAACAGTTCATGCAGGGCGATGAAGTTCGGACCCTTCACGTTCCAGTGCGCTTGTTTGACCTGGCTCTGCAAATCAATCGCATCGGCCAATCGATCATTAAGAATGACGATGACATTGCGGCGGATTTTCTCCGAAAGGTCGATCTTGGTCTTGTACATCAAGCGCTCCTCGATATGGATTCGAACTCAAGGCGCTATTTTGCACTGCTTGGCCGCGAATCCCAAGGAGGAACGCCATGCCCTGAATGCATTCATATTTCGGTGCGCCGCGTGCGCAATTGGACAGCGCACGCGATCAGGGCGATGCCGACGGCGGCGCCGGCCCAAGTTTCCGGACTGGTAAAGAATCCATACGCATCCAGCAAGCTCCACAGGCTTGCCGGCGTCCGTATGACCTCGTTATCGACGACGGTCGACACCCAAAATTTGTCGCCGAGATCGGTATGAAACGCCACGCGGGGGAGGCTCAGCAGCCTGTCCGCAAGTTCGTTGAAAACCACGTGGGTAGCGAAGAACCAGCGCTCCGCAAGAATCAGCGCAAGCGGCGGCAGGAGGGACCACAGCATCACCGCGCGCTTGGCCCAGGCGGAGACGACCAGCAGATAGCCCGCCAGGGGCAGGTACCAGATTGCGGCCGTCACGATCAAGTAGATCCACAGAGCCTGCATCTGCAGCCAGATATCGATGTGCCATACGGCGCCGCCGATGGATGAACCTGCGCGAACCGAGATGATGAATGCCATCAGGAGCGTTGCCAGGTCGGCCGCCGCAAAATAAACCACGGGTATGACCAGCAAGGCTGTCGCCAACTTGGCCAGGACCGTTGTCGTATCGGAGATCGGCATCGACTTCCAGAACAGCACGCTGCGGTCCTTGCGGTCGGCATACAAGCAATCCAACAGATACCAGGTCGAATAAATCGACATGATGGCGAAAAACGTCGCCCCGACTCCCACCAGGAATGCCTCGCCGACGGCTCGGCTCGGCATCCCCGATGGGATCGACATGAGGTCGACCCTGCCGAACAACGCAGCGAGGGTCATGATTGCGCCAATTACCGCCGGAATCATCCAAATCGCGCGGTTTTCCCAAAATTCCCGGCGGATCAGCCAGATGGTCGTGTTCATTCGGCACCTCCCGACAGCTTGGCGACGAATAGGTCCGCGATGCTGGGCACATGCACTTCGCCAAGCGTGGCGAGTTTCGCAAGGTTGGGATGCTCGTAATACAGCACCACCTTGCCCAGCATGCGCCGCTCGTAGAACGGCTTTTCGGCACGCGCCGCATCGGCGCGATCGGCCGCCACGGCTACCGCCGCGTAGCGAGTCGCGATGTCTTCCAGCGATGAATCGAGGACGATCCGGCCCTTATCGATAAAGAGAACGTCCGTCAGCAGGTTTTCTATTTCTTCGACCTGATGCGTGGTAATCAATATCGTGCGTGTCTCGTCCATGTAATCATTGACGAGCGCGTCGTAAAATGCGCTGCGTGCGAGGATATCGAGGCCCAAGGTGGGCTCATCCAGAACCAGCAGCTTGGCATCGATGGCCATGGTCAACGCCAGGTGCACTTGGGTCTTCATGCCTTTCGACAATTCGCGCATGCGACGCTTGCCCGTGATTTGGGTTTTGGCCAGCAGCGCCATCGCCCGATCGCGGCGGAAACGCGGGTGCACCCCGGCGACGAAATCGATCGCGTGATCGACTCGCAACCACCCGGGAAGTACGGCGACGTCGGCAATGAAGCACGCGTCATGCATGAGTTCGCTGCGTTTGCGAAACGGTTCGCGACCCAACACTTGCAGCTGCCCCTCGTAGGCGGTCAACCCCAAGATGGCGCGCAGAGCAGTGGTTTTGCCGGCGCCGTTGGGGCCTATGAGTCCGACGATGCGGCCGGCCTCGACGGTGAAGTTCGCCCGATCCAGCGCAACATGCGCGCCATACTTCTTTGTCAAATCACGAGCTTCGATGAGCGCAGGCATGATGTCTCTCATTCTTCTTTGACGTCGCTGCCGCGGGGCGGCGGCGCCGGGTGGGTGATCGCCGGTGTTTGCGCGAACAGTTCCTGCGCGGAGAATCCGAGCCTGTGGATGACCGCCAGGATTTGCGGCCACTCCTCGTGCAGGAACCGTTCTCGCTCTCCGGCCAGGAGCTGCCGCCTCGCGCCTTCGCTGACGTACATGCCCCGGCCGCGGCGTTTCTCGACCAGGCGTTCGTCGACCAGTTGCTGATAGCCCTTGAGGACAGTGAGCGGATTGAGCCGGTAATCGGCCGCGACCGCCCGTACGGAGGGCAGCGGATCACCCTCCTTGAGCGCACCCTCCAGAATGAGGGCCACCATTCGATCGCGCAGTTGGCGATAGATCGGCAGGTTGTCGTTCCAATTAGGGTCCATTCCTCACTCGATGTGCTGTGACGGCTATGTAGCACGCTAGTCTAAGGCAACACCCGGACAATCCGCTCAAATGGTACCTGTCAGCGCCAATTCGCCCGTGTGCGCCAGCGCTATCAGGGTGGTGTGCGGGTGCACTTGGCTGTTGAACAGATAGGCCACGCCGCCGATGAGCAGGCTGTTCATCATGAGGGCGACGCCGAGGGCTGCGAGCTTGGTCGAGAATTGGGTGTTCATGGAAGTCTCCTTGAGTGTTTGTAGAGTCGGTTAGTCATCGAGGTGTTTCGGTGACCTGGTGATATAGTTACATACATCACTGCTACATGCAAGCACCTTTTGGTAGATTTTTTGTCCGGCATACGGCGCTGCAATAGAAGCTATGGGCAGGGAATGGCTCGGGATGGCAGCAAGGGGGCTATGCTGTGATCCATGGAGTTCCTCGACGAGGACGCGGCCTTGATGACTCGCTACCGGGACGGCGACGCGGACGCATTTACGAGGCTGTACGCTCACCACAAAGGTCCGCTGTATCGTTACCTGCTGAGGCAGGTCCGCAATGCAGGCGCCGCCGCGGACTTATTTCAGGAGGTCTGGTCACGCTTGATTGCCACTCGCAGCCGCTATGTGGCGCGCGCGAAATTCGCCACCTACTTGTTTCATATCGCGCACAACTGCACCGTCGATTTTTTCCGGCGCGATCTTGCCATGCGCCGCGGCGCGCGGTTCGATGAAGTCGAGCAGTCGACGGAGCCTGAAGTACCCGAGTATCAGCGCCCTGACGTGATCGCGGAATTCGCCGAGCAGCAGTCGGCGTTGCTCGCGGCATTGGGCGCGCTTCCACAGGAGCAGCGCGAGGCGTTTCTTCTTCACGAAGAGACCGGATTGACCATCGAGGAAATCGCACGTGTGACCGATGTCGGGCTCGAGACGGCCAAGAGTCGGATGCGCTATGCGATACGTAAATTGAAGAAATCGTTGGCTTCGGTGCACAGCGCCGGGACGCAGCCGATTCGAACGCGAGGGAATTTAAAGGACACGCTGGTAAATGGATCCGCCTGACGACTTGGACAACTATCTGCGGGGCGACAGCGCGCTGTCGCGTCAGTACAAAAGAGAATCCGCACCGATTCCGCCGCATGCGCTCGATCGTCGCGTGCTTGAATTCTCGCGCGAGGCATACGGCAAGCCGCCCTGTTTGGCGCCGCTCGCGTTCGCGGCCAGCGTTTTACTATCAGTGGCGCTGGTGCTCGCGATCCTGTTCGGGCCGCAGAGCGCGAAACGCGTCGACAATGCCCCGCATTTGGTGCGTGTCGCGGCACATGCGAATGCGTCCACGAACGCACCGCTCAATCGCAAGCTCGAACTCTACAGCAGCGATCCCAGACTCGCGCGCGCCCCGGCGGTGTGGCTCGCGGACATCGCCGCGCTGCGTCGCGCCGGTCGCAATGCCGAAGCTGATGCGGAATTGCGCCGTTTTCGCAGCGCCTACGCCGGCTATTGCAACCGGCGAGCCTGCGACTGAGCGATGGCGCCGGGTGCGGTAACGCCCGCGGCGCGGCGATTTCGGCTAACATTCCTCGCTTTTGCCGCGGGAGCTAGTCATGAAAAAGCCAGTCACTGTCACAATCACGGGAGCGGCCGGGAATATCGGTTATGCGCTCGCGTTTCGCGTCGCATCGGGCCAGATGCTGGGTGCCGATCAACCGATCAACTTGAATCTGCTGGAGATCCCGGCGGCGAATGCGGCGGTGCAGGGCGTTGTGATGGAGTTGAACGACTGCGCATTCCGGACTCTCAACAGAGTGACGGCCACGAGCGAGCCCAGCATCGCCTTCAAGGATTGCAAATTCGCGATGCTGGTCGGCGCACGGCCGCGCGGACCGGGCATGGAACGCAAGGATCTGCTGCTCGAAAACGCCAAGATCTTTTCCGCTCAGGGTAAAGCGCTGGATGCGGTCGCCGACCGGGACGTGCGCGTATTGGTGGTTGGCAATCCGGCGAACACCAATGCACTGATCGCTCAACGCAATGCCCCCTCGCTCCCGCCGCACCGATTCACGGCGATGACCCGATTGGATCACAACCGTGGATTGGCGCAGCTCGCCGAAAAGAGCGCAGCGCCCCTGGCGGAGGTCAAGAAGGTCATCATTTGGGGAAACCATTCGGCGACCCAGTATCCCGATCTGCACCATGCGACGGTTGCCGGCAAACCGGCGTTGTCGGTCATCGAGGCGGGCTGGTTCAAGGACGCTTTTATTCCGACCGTGCAACAGCGCGGCGCCGCGGTCATCAAGGCGCGCGGAACGTCCTCCGCGGCGTCCGCGGCATCCGCCGCGCTGGACCACGTGCACGATTGGATGCTCGGGACGCCGCCGGGAGACTGGGTCAGCATGGCGATCGCCTCCGACGGCAGCTATGGAATAGCTGAGGGAGTCATCTACTCCTATCCTGTAACCTGCGAAAACGGCGAGTACAGCATCGTTCAAGGGTTGAGCATCAGCGATTTCAGCCACGACAAGATGCTGGGAACGCTGCGCGAATTGCTCGAAGAAAGAGATGGCGTGAAAGAGCTGATTTGAACGTGGGCCGCCTATGATTGACCTGGCCGAGAGCGCGGGCGTCTTTCTTGCCTGGGGCGTGTTATTCCTGGGAGTCATTCTCGTTCTCGCCTATCGGCGCGCGAGTCTGGGTCTAAGCTCCTGCGTTCTGGGGCTTTTGTTGCTCGCTTATTGGGCGCTCGGATCGGCGCCCGATTGGTGGAAGACCGCGCTCTCGATCCCCTATGCCGTGCTGCTGCTCTTGAACATCCGCCCGCTGCGGATGACGGTGGTGACGCGGCCTTTCCTGCGCAGCTATCGCCGGTTGTTGCCGCCGATGTCCTCCACGGAGCGCGAAGCCTTGGATGCCGGAACGGTATGGTGGGACGGAGAATTGTTCACGGGAGGACCGGATTGGACGAAACTCATGTCGGCCAAGACGCCGGCGTTGAACGCGGCCGAGCAGGCATTTCTCGACGGACCTTGCGAAGACTTGTGCGCGATGCTCGATGATTGGGACATCACGCATGTCCGCGCCGATCTGCCTCCCGAGGTGTGGTCGTTCATCAAATCCCGGGGCTTCTTCGCCATGATCATTCCGCAACGTTACGGCGGGCTGGAATTTTCGGCGTATGCGCATTCCTGCGTGCTCATCAAGATTGCCTCACGCTCGGCGGTGGCGTCCTCGACCATCGCGGTGCCGAATTCCTTGGGACCGGCGGAGTTGCTATTGCATTACGGCACCGAAGCGCAAAAAAATCATTTCCTGCCGCGCCTGGCCCGCGGCGAGGAAGTGCCTTGTTTCGCGCTAACCGGCCCCCGCGCAGGCTCCGATGCCGCTTCCATTCCCGACACCGGCCTCATCTGCAAGGGCCGGTGGCAGGGGGCGGAAATCGTCGGCATCAAGCTCAATTTCTCGAAGCGCTACATCACGTTGGCGCCCGTCGCCACGGTGGTGGGGCTCGCTTTTCGCCTTTTCGACCCCGAGCGTCTCATGGGCGATCGCGCGGACCTCGGCATTACCTGCGCTCTGATTCCGCGCGACACGCCCGGGGTCACCATCGGCCGCCGGCATTTTCCGTTGAATGTCCCCTTCCAGAACGGGCCGATTCAAGGACACGATGTGTTCGTGCCGATCGACGCCATCATCGGAGGCTTCGATATGGCAGGCCAGGGATGGCGCATGTTGGTGGAACAGTTGTCGGTGGGTCGCTGTATTTCGCTTCCCTCGAGCGCCACCGGCGGCGCCCAGGCCGCCGTGTATGCATCGGCCGCATACGCGCGGATACGGCGTCAATTCAACATGCCCATTGGACGCTTCGAGGGCGTCGAGCAAGTCTTGGCGCGCATGGCGGCGCGCACCTACATCATGGATGCCGCCCGCTCCGTCACCGCCGGCGCCATCGACGGCGGCGAAAAGCCCTCGGTGCCCTCCGCCATGTTGAAATATCACGTGACGGAATTCGGCCGCATGATCGCCAACGATGCGATGGACGTGCATGGCGGCAAGGGCATTTGCCTGGGGCCGAAAAATTATTTGGGTCGCGGATACCAAATCGTCCCGGTGGCGATCACGGTCGAGGGTGCCAATATCCTCACCCGCAGCCTGATCATTTTTGGCCAAGGGGCGGTACGCTGCCATCCTTTTGTGTTGAAGGAGATGAATGCGGCGCGCAATCCGGAACGGGCCGCCGGCGTCGCGCAGTTCGACGGCGCGCTGATGGGTCACATTGGCTTCGCCATTTCCAACGCCGCCCGCTCGCTCGTCTTGGGCATCACCCTCGCACGCTTCACCCGGGTACCGCGGGTTGGGCCGACCGCCCGTTACTTCCAGCACGTAAATCGTTTTAGCGCATCGTTTGCGCTGGCCGCCGATGTCGCGATGCTCGCGCTCGGCGGTTATCTCAAAAAGAAGGAAACCCTATCGGCCCGGTTGGGCGACGTGCTATCCGCGATGTACCTGGCTTCGATGGTATTGAAGCATCACGAGAATCAAGGCCGCGAGGCTGCCGACCTGCCGCTTGTCGAATGGGCCTGCCGCAGCTTGCTGTATCAAGCCCAGGAGCAATTGCATCTGTTTTTGCGCAATTTTCCGAACCGGCCCCTTGCGGCGGTCATGCGGCTGCTTATCTTTCCGCGCGGACTCACCTATTCGCCGCCGAGCGACCGCTTGGGCCGCGACATCGTCGATCTGATCATGAACCCGACCGCCGCCAGGGAACGGCTGACCCGGCATATCTATAAGACCAACAGCTCGAATAATCCGCTCGGCCTGCTGCAAGAAGCGCTGATCATGTCGACCATGGCAGAATCCCTCGAAAAGCGCATTCGAGTGGACGGAATCAAGACCGGTCGGGTGACCGCGCTGGAGCTCCCGGGTCAGATTGCGCAAGCCGTGACCGTCGGCATCTTGAGCGAGGCCGAAGCAGCCGTTTTGCGCGACTACGACGCCAAGGTCTCGGATCTGATCGGTGTCGATGACTTTGCGCCCCATGAATTGACGGCCGGCGTCAACCCGGTTTCATGATTCCGCACCGTGTATTCCTGTATGCCATGCCGCAGCTGTAAGATGGCGCGGCCGTCCGCCACCTTTGAGGAGACCTCCATGAACCGTCTGCTGCTCGCGCTGGGCGTTGCGTTGATAACTACGTTCGCGATGGCGCAAGAACGCATTGCGCCGGCCGCCGGTGCGGAGGTCTATATCATCGCGCCGCTTGACGGTGCGAAGGTGCACGGACCTGTCACGGTGCGCTTTGGTTTGAAAGGGATGGGAATCGCACCTGCTGGGGTCAAATTCGACAATACGGGCCACCATCATCTGTTGGTGGATACCGAACTCGGTGAACTTAAGCTCGGCGCACCGATGCCGGCAACGGACAAGATATTGCACTACGGCAAGGGGCAAACGGAGACGACGCTGACGTTGCCTCCGGGCAAGCACACGCTTGAACTCATCTTTGCGGACTATCTGCATAACTCCTTCGATCCGCCCCTGCACTCGAGGAAAATTTCCATCACTGTGGAGTGAGAGATGCGGCGTGGGGACGCCCGGGCGATTCTGCACATCGACATGGACGCTTTCTATGCGTCCGTGGAAGAACGGGATCGCCCGGAGCTCAAAGGTAAGCCCTTGATCGTCGGCGGCACCGGCGGCCGCGGCGTAGTCGCCGCCGCCAACTACGTCGTGCGTCGCTTCGGCGTACGCTCGGCCATGCCCATGCGCGAAGCGTTGCGCCGCTGCCCCCAAGCCATCTGCGTGCGGCCGCGCATGACGCGCTACCAGGAGGTGTCCGAACAAGTGTTCGCGATCTTTCACGAATTCACGCCCCTCGTGGAAGGCCTGTCGCTGGACGAGGCGTTTCTCGATGTAACCTCGAGTCAGCAAGTCCTGGGAAGTGCGGAGTCGATCGGCGGCGAAATCCGCCGCCGCGTCGTCAGGCAAACCGGCCTCACCGCATCGGTGGGAGTCGCGCCGAACAAATTGTTGGCAAAAATCGCGTCCGATCTGAACAAACCCGACGGCATGTGCCGGATCGGGGCGGACAATATGCGCGATATCCTGGATGGCTTGCCGATCGAGAGATTGTTCGGCGTCGGCGCGAGGACTCTCCCCGCAGTGCATGCGGCGGGAATTCGCAGCTTCGGCGATTTGCGCGAAGCCGGCGACGAAGTGCTGTGGCGCCTCTTCGGCAAGCACGGGCGGGCAATGCGCGATCGCGCATCGGGCCTCGATGACCGGCCCGTCGAGCCGAATCGCGAGGAGAAATCGATCAGCGCCGAAGAGACCTTTGCTGCGGATATTCGCAGCCCGTCCCAACTCGGTGCACGATTGCTGGGGCTTGCAGACAGGGCGGCCTCGCGGCTTCGCGCGCACGAACTCGCCGCCGGCTCCGTGAGCGTCAAGATTCGCCGTGGCGATTTCAAGACTTATACCCGTCAACACGCCTTGGAGCCGCCTACGCAAGACACGGCGACTCTTGCGGCCGCCGCGACAGTCCTGCTCGAGCGGTGGCTCGCAACCCAACCGGATGCCGCAGTGCGGCTGCTGGGAGTCGGAGTCAGCGACTTGCAAATCTTGCGTCAAGCGGATTTATTCGCCCCGGGTCCCACCCCGAATTCGCGATTGGACTCGGCCATCGACGGTATCCGGGGCCGCTTTGGATCGGACATGCTGACTCGTGCCAGTCTATTGTCGCGCTCTTCGCGCGGCTCGGAACCCGGCTGAGCGTATCCTAGGCAGCCATGTACTTACGCTTCTTCGGTCTTAACGAAAAGCCCTTTGCCATCACGCCGGATCCGCGCTATCTCTATTTGAGCGAGCGTCACGCCGAAGCGCTGGCGCATTTGCTGTACGGCATCAACGAATCCGGCGGCTTCATCCAACTGACCGGCGAGGTGGGAACCGGCAAAACGACCGTCGTGCGCACGCTGTTGTCGCGCGTTCCGCATCATGCCGATGTCGCCGTCATCTTGAATCCGCGGGTGACGCCGGTGGAATTCCTGCTGACGATCTGCGAAGAGCTGGGCCTCGATATTGCCGAGGCGGACCGCGACAGCGTCAAGCAGATGGTCGATGCGCTGAATCGGCGGCTGATGGCGGCCCACGCGGCGGGGCGGCGCATCATCGTCATCGTGGACGAGGCACAGAACCTATCCGCCGAAGTCCTTGAACAGGTTCGTCTCCTGACCAACTTGGAAACCCCCACTCAGAAGCTGCTGCAAATCATTCTGATTGGGCAGCCGGAGCTTCGCGAGTTGCTCGACCGCACTGAACTGCGCCAGCTCGCGCAGCGCATTACCGGTCGTTACCATTTGGAGCCGCTATCCCGAGAAGAGACGCGGGGCTACGTGCGGCATCGGCTGCGTGTGGCCGGTGCTCCGGAGGAAATCTTCACTCCCTCTGCGCTGACCGAAGTACACCGCTTGGCGGCGGGTATCCCGCGCGTCATCAATGTGACATGCGACCGCGCGTTGCTCGGTGCCTACACCCAGGAAACCAGAAAGGTCACGGCCGCGTTGGTGCGAGTCGCGGCCGGCGAAGTATACGGTCGGCGATTCCTGCCGGTGTGGTTCGGCTGGCTCGCAGGTGCCTTGGGGCTTGCTTGTGTCGCCGGCATCGTATTTTTGGCGTGGCACTTCTGGCCGCGGCAACTGCTCGGCGCGCACATCGCGGCCCCGCCGACCTTCGAGACCGCTCCGCCGGTTCCGGCCCTGAAATCTCCCGCTCCGGCGCCGGCGCAGACGGCCGCGGCACCGAGAGCCGCATCCCTAAACGCCGTGCTCGCGGACAACAGTGCCAATACAACGGATGCGGCAGCCTTCCGCCGCCTCCTGTCCTTGTGGGGAACTGCCATGGCGGATGACAAGGACCCTTGCGGGCAGGCGGCAAAGGCGGGCTTATCGTGCCTGGACCAGCGCGGCTCGTGGGCCCAAGTAAGAGCTTTGAACAGGCCTGCCATCCTCACCCTGACCGACGATCGCGGGCAACGGCACCGCGTGGTGCTGTCCGCCTTGGACGATCGGTTCGCGACCCTGGATTTGGGCGAACATAACGAGCGGGTGCCCCTCGACGACGTTTCGCGGGACTGGTTCGGGGAATTTACTGTCGTCTGGAAGCCCAAGACCGTTCGCACCCGGCTGTTGTCGGTGGGGATGAAGGGTGACGAGGTCCGCTGGCTGCGCCGCAGTTTGAACGCCCTTCAGGGCGCCGCGTCGGATCCGGAGTACGGCGACGTCTTCGATGAACAATTGGCGATTGCCGTACAGAATTTCCAACGCGAACATCGCCTCACCGTCGACGGCATTGCGGGAGTGCAAACGCAAGTCGTGCTCGACACTGCTTTGGCCGAACCTGGTTCTCCATTGTTGCTTGCCGGCGCACCGCGCGGCAGTTAGGAATTTATGTCCTTCATTCTCGACGCCCTGAAGAAATCGGAAATTGAACGGCAGCGGCAATCCGTGCCGGGTCTGATCGACACGCGCTCGGGACCAAGGCGCAACCGCCTGCCCGTCTGGGCTGTGATACTCGGCGTGTTGCTGGGTATCAATTTGCTTGTCTTGACGTTCGTCTTGACGCGAAAGAATACTCCCGGCGCGCATGTGTCGTCGCCGGCGAAAGCTGCGCGCGTTTCCGACGGAGATGCGGCACTCCCCACGCCGCGCCCGTTCAGTCCGTTGGACGCCGCGCCGGTGTACGCGCCGGAAATTCCCGTTGCGCCGGTGAACAGCGCGGCTCCCGTTCTATCGGCGCCGGCGCGCGCGCCCTCCGCCGGCGGTGCAGTCGTGCACCACGCACATCGATCGGACCCGCTGTTGACCGACCAGGAGTCCAACCTCGAAACCCAAGAAGTGCTGCCGACGATCAGTGAAATCAGTTTGTCCGGTTCGCAAGCGCTCCCCGAGCTGCACCTCGATGTTCACGTCTACGCGACGTCGCCGCCCGAGCGCTTTGTGTACGTCAACATGCGCAAGTACCACGAAGGCAGCACCTTGCAGGAAGGTCCGACCGTCGAGCGCATTCGACGCGATGGGGTAGTGCTGAACTACCAGGGCCTACGATTCATTCTGCCGCGACAGCCGTAATGGAGTATCGCTTTATCGTGCCCTTGTCCTTGGCGGCGGTAGCCTCCCTCGGGCAGAGTGCCGGCGCTTCGGCAGGCGCAATCCAGGGCTTGATCGTCTTTCCGAGTCAGCGGGTGCCCTCGATGACGGTCTTTGCCGCGGAACTCGAAACCTCGCGACTGCACTCCGTGCAGCTCGTGCGGGGACAAGTGGATTTCACCGTCGAGGTGCCCGCCGGCCGCTATGTCGTATTTTTGGCGCCGAACGAGACCGGCGCACCTGACGTGTATGGGGCGTACACGCAGTACAGCCTGTGCGAACCGCACGACGTCGAGGGCAAATGCGAGGCGCACGCAATGATCCTGGTGACGGTGAGCGCGAAGGCACCCCATCCGGCGGTGAGGATCGACGACTGGTACTTGACGGATGATGTCGCCGCGCAGATAGAGCGCATCCGAGGCGCTGCGGGCGGCGGCGCGGCCCGATTGGATTCGGAGGCCGAGAGCGCGCCGCGATTCTCCGAATACCCAAGCGAATCGTTCGAGTCGTCAAGGGCGCCGAAGATCGATTTCGGGGGCACGGAATTTTCCGAGCAGGATCATGAGCTCGTGCAGCGCGCGCTGTCGAATGGTCCTAACTTCGCCGGTCACCTCACCGTGGCACTAACGCGCTGCGGAGCGGGCTGCGGACGCCTCGTGCTGGTTGACTGGCGCAATGGGCGGCTTCAAGAGCCGGCGCCGCTCACCGAGATCCAGGGGACGCTCCCGTGCCGAAGGGACGAAGCTTTGCTATTTCGAGTAGACAGTCGGCTGATGAGCGTTTCCCGCGCGCGAGGCACGGTGGTGGTAACTCAGTACTACGTGTGGAATCAAAAAAATTCAACGCTGGTGCAGAGCGGTGAATATAAGCGCGCTTCGCCGACGTTCTGTGAGGTTGCGGCACGTTGAGCCCGATCATGCGATGATTAACCCCATGCGCAAGATCTTAACGCTGACCATGAGCGGCCTGGTGACCGTATTGCCCTTGGCATTGACGGTCTATGTGATTTGGTGGCTGGTGAATACGGTCGAAGGGTGGCTGCGGCGCGCGCTGATCGGGTTGGGCATCGTGAGCCCGGAACACTATTGGCCGGGCTTGGGTCTGATCGCCGGTTTTGTGCTGCTGCTGGTCGTGGGCAGCTTGGTCAACGCCTATGCCGGCAAGATCTTGCTCAAATATTGGGACGATTTTTTGGGCCGAATTCCATTCGTGAAGACGCTCTACGGCGGATTTCGCGACGTCGTCAGCTTGCTGCCGTCGGGCAGCGGCGAGAAGCGCGATTTGCAGCGTGTCGTCTTGGCCCGATTCGCGGAGGTGCGTGCGATCGGTTTTGTGACCCGCGAGGACGTCCCCTCGGTGCTGCATGCGCACGGCGGCCGTAACTGGGTCACGGTGTATTTTCCGATGAGCTACGCCTTCGGCGGCTACACGATCTATCTGCCGCGCGATCTCATTGAGCCCCTCGACATCTCGGTGGAGGACGCCATGCGATTGGCGATCACCGCCGGCCTGACGGCTGCCGGTAGCCGCATTCACAGCTAGCCTCGTGGTCAAGTACTGTCTGCTGCTCGTGGCACTCGCGGCGACTTGCGCAGCGGGCACAACCGGACCCCGGCTCAAGTCCCCCACGGAGATTGAAAAATACGAGGCCTGGAGAACCGCCGCCGCTGCGGCGCTCATTGCCCGCGCGGATGCAAACTCGCTGGCGACGGCCGCGGCACTCCGCCACATTGGATCCCCGGTTAAGCCGACGGCATTGGATTTGGCGGCTCGCGCCAGCGAGTTGGCTCCGCAAGACCCGAGCATCGGCTGGCTGCATCTGCAATTGTGTTCATCAACGCCAAGCTGCGACACCCGCGACGTCGCGACCGTCATGCGCTGGGTGGATGCGGACAACGGCGCGGCATGGATGCAGACTCTGGCTGTCGCGCAACGGGACGGGGATTCGACGGAAGTCGACCGGATCCTTGCGGACATGGCCCATTCTGCGCGCTTCGACATCTATTGGAACCGCATTATAGTTCTGATGGTCGATGCTCTCGAGGCAGCGCGCGGCAAACTGCCGGCCGGAGTCGCGGCGTCGGACTCGGCGCGGCTGACAACCGTCAGCGCAATCGCCGGCGGTGAAATCATTCCGCCGTTCGCCGCGCTGGCAGAGGCCTGTCGAGGATCAAGTGCCGCCGCGGAGCGCCGCGAACTGTGCTTGGAATTATCCAAGACGATGCAGCGGGGCGATACCATCGGCGCTCAAATGCTGGGTTTCAATATCGAGCGGCGCCTGCTCGCGCCTGACAGCAAGGAGGCGCGAGCGATTGCCGAGCGAAAGCGTGTGTTGGAGTGGCGGAGGACGGCCGCGGCAAAGTTCGACGATCCGCTGCTGCCTTGGACCAAGAATGCCCGCGCGCGGGCGCGACTCGCGCACATGCGCGCCATGCCTCGCGAAGAGGATGTTTGCATAGCAATTCTGCGCGACCTCAAGATGGCCCTCGACCCCCCGGAGGTACACCCGTGATCGACCTGTATTATTGGCCGACGCCCAACGGCCACAAGATCACTCTTTTTCTGGAAGAGACCGGCGTGCCGTACACGATCATTCCGGTCAATATCGGCAAGGGCGAGCAATTCCGCCCGGAATTCCTGGCCATTTCGCCGAACAACCGCATGCCGGCCGTCGTCGATCACACGCCGGCGGAGCGCGGCGCGCCGATAACCGTCTTTGAATCCGGCGCAATTTTGTTGTATCTGGCTGAAAAGACCGAGCGGTTCATCGCGCAGGACCTGCGGGGCCGAGCCGAGGTGACGCAATGGCTGTTCTGGCAAGTGGGCGGCCTCGGACCCATGGCGGGTCAGAATCATCATTTCGCGAGGTATGCCCCCGAGAAAATTCCCTATGCCATCGAGCGCTATGTCGATGAAACCAATCGGCTGTACGGTATATTGAACAAGCGCCTCGCTGACCGCGAATTCGTCGCCGGCGCCTACTCCATCGCGGATATGGCGGCCTATCCATGGATCGTGCCTCATGAATCGCAGGGGCAGAATCTCGACGATTTTCCGCACCTGAAACGCTGGTTCGAAGCCATCAAGGGCCGTCCTGCCACGCTGCGTGCCTACGAACGCGGCGCCGCAATCAGCAGCAATCCCACGGTCAGCGAGGAATCGCGAAAGATTCTGTTCGGCCAGACTGCAAAGACCGTCGGCAAGATGTGACTCATGGCGATTTGACGTCGTGCGACTTGAGCCATGCGAGCACGTAGGCAACCTTGGCGATCAATAAGCTGGGGCGCGCGGAGATGTCATGCGAGGCATTCGGAACGCGCACCAAAGCCGTGTCGATTCTGCGCAATTTCAGCGCTTGATAGAATTGTTCCGCTTCGCTCGACGGCGTTCGGTAGTCCACTTCGCCCGTCATCAGCATCGTCGGCGTATGCACGTTGCCCACATACGCCAGCGGCGAGCGCTTCCAATACGACTGCACGTCATCCCAAGGAAAGACGTCGAACCAGTAGCGATAGAAATAATTGGTCATGTCTGCCGTGAGAACGAAGCTCGCCCAATTGATCACGGGTTTGACCACCACCGCGGCACGGAACCGGTCGGTATGGCCGACGATCCAGGCGGCGAGCACGCCCCCGCCGCTGCCGCCGGTGACAAACAGGCGCTCCGCGTCGACGTAGCCGCGGCCCAGTACGGCGTCGACGCCCGACATGAGGTCGCCGTAATCGTTGTCCGGGTAGTCGTGATGAATCAGATCGGCGAATTCCTCGCCGTAACCCGTACTGCCGCGCGGATTGAGATACAGCACGACATAACCGGCCGCAGCGTACAGCTGGATCTCGGCGGCAAAGGACGGCCCGTAACTCGCAAATGGCCCGCCGTGGATCTCGAGCAGCAAGGGGTATTTCTTGGTTCGATCGAAGCCCGGCGGTTTGACGATCCATCCTTGGATGGGGCGCTTGTCCACCGAGGAGTCGAAGATAATTTCCTCGACGGCGCCGAGTGTTCGTTGGTTGAGCAGGGTATCGCTCAGGGAGGCGAGCGTCGCGATATCGCGATTCGATGTGCCGGTGGCGAGCGCGGCTGGAGCTAAGGGTGCGGCCTTCGTATATGCGAACCTGGGATTCGTTCCCTTGGACGCCGCGGCGACCGAGAACGAGCCGCCGGAATAGGGCCTGGTGATGTCGTTGCCGCCGACATCATCGGCCAGCACGCGAATTTTTCCGTCGAGATCGGTGGCTGCGATTTTCGTCGAGCCATGGTCGCCATAGTGAAAAATCAATTGGCGGCTGTCGCCGGTCCAGACTGGTTCCGCGGCGTCGCGGTCGAGATGCGGCGTGATCGAGTGCGGATGGTTGCCGTCGCTGTCCATTAGGTACAGCTGCGTCGCCTGATAGCCCAGCCGTTTATCGTCGAATCCCAAGTAGGCAATATGCTTGCCGTCGGGCGAAACCACGGGGTGGTGATCCGGCCCGCGGCGATCGGTCAGTGCGTGAATGGAGTCGTCCGACAGATCCACCCGGTAAATTTCGCTATCGAGAGGCTCGTAGTCCGCATCGGCCCGTCGATTCGCCGTGATCAGCACGCTCTTGCCGTCGACGGTGAACGCGGGTGTGCCGTCGTGGTCGAAATCGCCCCGAGTCAGCTGGCGGACCGGGCCGCCGTCCGCGCTGATCAGAAAAAGCTGACTGAACACGTTCTGCAGATACCCTTCGCCGTCGACCCGGAACACCATCCGGTCTATGAGTTTAGGCGGATCGGCCCATTTCGCGTTCTTCGGAGCCTCCGGCAAGTCCGCCTTCAGAGGCTTGCGTTCGGCAGCCACCGGCATGGTAAAGGCGAGCCATCGGCCATCGGGCGACCAGGCAGGACTTCCGGGCGATTCGGTAAAGTTGCTGATGGCGGTGGTGACGCCGCTGTCGGTCCAGTACACGAACAGTTGCGTCGAGCCATCGCCGGACGCACCAATGTACGCGAGGCGGGTACCGTCCGGCGACCAGCGCGGCGCGGAACTTATCGGGGCGCTGGAGAGGGGCCGCGCATGCTTCCCGTCGACTCCGACGAGCCAAATAGCGCTCTGCGGCCTGTCGGTTTTGATGTCGTAATTCGCGCGCACGTACGCGATGCTGCGAGCGTCGGGTGAAATCTGCGGATCGCTTACCCACTGCAGATCAAAGACGTCGAGTGGCTTAAAGTCGGGTTTCGAAGTCTGCGCAAACCCCGTCGCGAGCAGCGTCGTCGAGAGCAAGACCGCGCTGCCCATCCGGCGGCTTAAGCGTGGCCGGCAGCGGTTCCGATTATCCATGGCGATCACCTTTGGCCGCTACCCAGCAGTAACGTTGATGTTCGTCGACAATTCCCACGGCTTGCATGAAGGCGTGGCAAATGGTGGATCCGACGAAACGGAAGCCTCGTTTTTTGAGATCCTTGCTCATTGCGTCGCTGTGCGTAGTCGTCTGAGCAATGCCGCTCAAGTACAGCGGGCGCCGGCGTACCACCCTTCCGCCGGTGAACTTCCAGAGATAATCGTCGAAGGAACCGGCATCGGTACAGGTTTCAAGGTAAGCCTTGGCGTTTGAAATGAAGGCATCCACCTTGAGTCGATTTCTGACGATGCCAGGATCCCGCAACAGGCGCCGCCGCTTGGGCAAGTCGTAGCGGGCCATCTTCTCGGGATCGAAACCGTCGAAGGCTTTGCGGTAGGTCTCGCGCTTGCGCAAGATGGTAAGCCAGCTTAAGCCCGCTTGGGCGCCTTCGAGGCACAGCATCTCGAAGAGCTGCCGGTCGCAATGCACGGGCACGCCCCATTCGTTATCGTGATAGGCAAGATACAGGGGATCGGCCGGGCACCACGCGCAGCGCAGTTTGCCGTCGGTATGGCGCTGCGCTCGCAGTTTTTGCCGTTCGGGTTGACTCGCCAAGCGTCGTCGGTTCAGCCGTGCAGGCGCACGGCGTGGCAGTCCTTGTACACCAGTTCGATGCAATCGACTCCTCGCGTTCGGCGCGCCGTGCTTCGAATCTCATGCATCAGCTTGAGCAGCACCCGGGTATTCATCTCGGGAGTGGCGCTCAAGCGAGGTTCCACTCCGAGATGCAGCACGGCGAATCGTTCATGCGCCGCCCGTACGAAAACGGCAACTCCCAGAGGTCTCCCCAACTCAGACACTGCGAACAGTGTTTGTACGCCGGCGATGTCGCCCACACGAACCCGAAGGCCCCCTTCTTGCTCGTAGATTTCCGGTACTCCATAGGTGTCTATGGATTGCTGGATCCCAACACGCACGCGATGTTGGTTGACGTTGAAGAACAATAATTGCTCCAGCGCGGCACGCTGGCCCGCCGGCAACTTTGACGTAATCTCGATTGATCCGCGCAATGCTCCCTCGCCAGGGGCGCTCGCCGCCCCGTCTTTGAGTGTCCGTTCACAGATTTAACTTGTCGCACTGCAACAGACATTGTCTGTTCCTTAAGACTCCGTATCGTATAGCGTCGCCCGTGGAATGACACTAGCCTAGGAGGCAGTGGTTGTTAGGCTGCTGCAGCGGTCTGAGAATCGGGGATCCGCAGCCCTCAAGGCCATCAATGAAAGGAATTACCGGTGCTAGCTTCTGACGAAGAGGGCGTCACGCTGGATACGCTGCGATTCAGCCTGGCGAGCGACATCGTCGAACTTGTGGTGCTCACGGTTGACGAAGCATTCCTGCAGACCCTGCGGGAGGCCGTAGGCGGCGCGCGGCGTCTTTGGCATGTGCTGTCTGCCGATAAGGTGAGCGACCTGCTGATGGCGGGCGAAGTCGGCATCTTGGTGTTCGACGTACAAACCCTGAACGAAGCTCCGGCTGTCTTCATCGGACAGATCAAGCGGCAATTTCCCGATCTCGTGGTGGTTGTCGCCGGCAACCGTGATGCGGAAACCTCGCTTGCAGGATTAATCAGCGCCGGCACCGTCTATCGTTTCATCCATAAGCCCATGTCGCCAGCCCGAGCTAAGCTCTTTGCGGACGCCGCGGTCAAGAAATACGTGGAGCGGCGCAGGCGTGTCGCCGCGACTCCCGCGATTAAACACCGCTCCCAATCCCATCGCGGTGCGTTGCTCGGAGGCGCCATAGGCGTCTTGGGAATGATCTTGGTCGCCGTGTGGTTCACGCACCGGAATTCCGATGACGGCACCGGTCCGCCGGGCGCCGCGGGCGTCGCCCGGCCAACCCCGGCCGAATCCCCTCTTCTCGCACAGGCCGCCGCGGCGCTCGCGGCGAATCGGCTGACGGAGCCCGCCGGCGACAATGCATTGGAGTTATACCTCAAGGAGCAGGCGCGCAATCCGGGCGGGCAGCAGGTCCGCGCCGGCCTCTCCGAGGTCCGCGAGCGGCTGTTGGCCAGAGCCGAAAACGCCATGCTCGAGGAACGCCTTGATGAAGCATCGGCCGCGATCGACACGGCGCGCAAATCGGGCGCGGATATCGGGCGCATCGCGTTCTTGACTGGCCAGCTGGTTAAGTTGCGCGAACGAGTGAAGACCGCTCAAGCGGCGGTGCGAATGCATAATCAGCTCAAGGCAGATGCGGACAAAATAACGCCTGTGCTAGCCCTTGCCGCACAACGCATCGCCGACGCCCACCTCATCGATCCGCAGCGCGACAGCGCGCTGTTTTATATCAAAGAGGCACTGCGCCTCGATCCCAACAGCGACGCCGCGCGCCAGGCCCAGGACGATCTGGCCATGCGGCTTCTTTCGGAAGCCCGCGCCGCCGTCGATCGCCGCGATTTTGCGCGTGCATCCGCATGGCTGGGAGCCGCCAAGGGAATAACGGCTCCCGTCAATATCGAGGCGGCGCAGACTTTGCTCGCGGCCGCGCGCCAACAGGCGGATGCTGACGCGCGGGCGCAGCTCCTGAAGAATGCCGCGGAACGCCTACAGCAGGACCGGCTCATCGAACCCGCCAACGATAGCGCCAAGTATTACTTGCTTACGCTGCGCAGCCTCGATCCCGGCCATGCCGGTCTCGCCTCGGCCATTCAGGCTTTGGGAATCCGCTTGGTGGCTAAGGCTCGCCTTGCCTTGGACCTGCGGCAGTACGATGCGGCCCGGAACTGGCTGGACGAAGCAACCGCCGTTGGCTTTGCCTCGCCCGAATCGATGTCGGTGCAGCATGATCTGGATACCGCCGTTGCCGCCGAAAAATTTCTGGCGAATGTCGTCGCAGCGAGCGACCTTACTCTCGTCAAGTCCGTGCAGCCGGCCTATCCGAGAAAGGCGGAATTGAGCAAGACCGAGGGATGGGTGGAATTGGACTTCACGGTGGCTGAAAACGGCGCCGTGAAGGATATCGCGGTCCATGCCGCGAACCCCACCGGCGTATTCGAGAATGCCGCTATCGGCGCCCTATCGCAGTGGCGTTACAAGCCGATACTGCGCGATGCGACGCCCCAGGCGAAACGCGCGCGCATTCGAATCCGGTTCGTTCTTCCCGAGGTGAGTGTGGGCCGCCTAGGCCGCTGAGCTCTGGGTCAGTGTCGTGCCCAGTTCCTGGGTGAGCGCGCCGATCTCCGCCCCGATTCTGAGATCATCGACTGCACCGAACGCGTGCTTGCGCACCACCCCCTGACGATCGATCAAGACGAGGCTCGGCGTGCCGCGCATTTTGTAGCGCTCCATGGTCTGCGGAATCGGACTCGCCGCATTCGGCTGATCGAGTGCGATTGGAAATTTCAGCCGATATTCATGAATGAACGCTTTGAGCATCGCAGGATTGAAGGCGTCATGGTGCTCGAACGTAGTGTGCAATCCGATCACGGACACATCCTTCGGTTCGAAGGTCTCAAAGATCCTCTGTGCTTGAGGAATTCCGCCGCCGATCGAGTTGGGGCACAACACCTGGAACGCCGATAGCACCACGACCCGCCCGCGCAGGCCGGACAGCAAGAGCGGTCGGTCGGTATTGAACCACGTTTGCACGAGTAGCTCGGGCGCGTACGTCGGATTTGTCATGAGTTGCGCGCCTCAGGTGGCCGACCAGGGGCGTGTCTTTACCTTGCGTTGGTCTTTTTAGTGTCTAGTTGCCGCTATTGTGTGCCCAAAGCAGGCATCAATTACAAGAGGCAAACGAAGACTGCCGGAATCTCTTGCGAATTGGAGCGCGATCGGCTAGAGCGCCGGCGCCGGGTGGGGAAGGCTTGCTTCACAGATTCGCTTTCCTGCGCGGGTTCGCCTTACTGCGCGGGCTCGCGTTCGCGTGCCGGCTCGCGTTCGCGCTGCTTGCGCGCCGCGATCTCCTCGCGATCGACCGCAATGTTGCGGGGTGCTTTGATGCCGATGCGCACCTGTGAGCCGTTCACCGCCATCACGGTCACCTCCACATCATCCCCGATGCGCAGGCTCTCCCCGGTGCGTCGAGTGAGTATCAGCATGAGAAGCTCCAGGTGGCTGTTTGAGCCTCATTGACTCATGCCCCGCGCTCTGCCGCTGTGGGCACTTTTCTGCGAGCCGTTGTAGGACTACGCTGACCTACGCCTGGGGCAAAGCTTCATCGGGGGAGGGGGCCGTGGTCACGGCCCAATCGTTCACGGTCGCTTCATAGATGGCGAGTTCCCGCAGCAGATCCTCCAGCGGCTGAGCCTTCCCCATCGCAAAACCTTGGCCGTAATCGACTCCGAGATCCGCCATGCGCGCGCGCAGCACGTCGGTCTCGACGTATTCGGCGATGGTTTCCATGCACATGACTTTCGCCAGCTGCGCAATGGCCTTGATCATCGATTCCGAGCGCGAATTGACGATCGCATCGCGGACGAACGTTCCGTCGATCTTGAGATAATTGACGGACAAATCCTTCAGATACGCCAGAGAACTCACGCCGGTGCCGAAGTCGTCCAGCGCGAACTGGCAACCGAGATCCTGCAAGCTGCGCATGAAATTCTGCGCCTTGGCCAGATTGCCGATGGTCGCGGTTTCGGTCAGTTCAAAGCAAAGGACTCCGGGCGGAAGGTTGCTTTCCTTGATCTCATTGATCACGTACTCCAGGAACGAATCGTCCTGAAGCGATTGACCGGAAAGATTGATGGCGAAGCGCGCGATATCCTCGCCGACCGATGCGCTGTATTCGCCGAGCAGAGCACAAGCCCGGTGCACCACCCAGCGATCCACCGTGGGCATGAGTTGATATCTCTCCGCCGCGGACAAAAATTTGCAGGGCGGAATGATTTCGCCGCGATCGCCTATCATTCGGATCAGCAATTCGAAGCGCGGACGGCCATAGTTGCCGCGCAGCGGCAGGATCGGCTGCGCGTCCAGCCGAAAACTATCGTTGTCGAGCGCGTCGCGCAGCTTGCCGATGACCAAAATGTCCGTATGGCGCCGAATGATGCTCTGGTCGGAATCCTGGAAGATCTCGACGCGGTCGCGGCCGCGGTCCTTGGCCGCCTTACAGGCGATTTCCGCGGTGGCCAATGCGTGAGCCAAGGCGTTATCGGCGCGGCCAATCGGGGCGACGCCAAGACACACTGAGACTTCGAACGATCCTTGCCCCGCGCGCGGGACGATGCCCGCGGCCGCGGCACGGATTTTTTCCGCGATGACCGATGCCGCGTCCAAGTTGGAATTCGGGATGAGCGCGGCGAGCCTATCACCCGAAATTCGGGCCGACAATGCGCCGGCCGGCAGCGACTTGGCCATGCACTCGGCGACATTGACGATCACATCGTCGCCGATATGCATGCCGAATGTTTCGTTGATGACGTGCAGCCGGTCGATGTCGAGATAGAGAATTATGTGGGCGTTGGGCGATGTCGACCCGAGAAGCGCGGATGCCTGGCGTTCGAATGCCTGGCGGGTCATCAGCCCCGTGCTGGAATCGTACTGCGCTTGGATGATGCTGGTCGCTCTCTTGGCGAGCACTTCGGCGATGCGCGTTTGATGCGAGTCGAAGTCCGCTGCGCTCGGCGGATTGAACAGAGCCAGCACCCCCATCACGCGTTCCGAAGGATGCCGCACCGGACAGGCCAAAATCTTGTATGGAGCAGCGACGTCGCTTGCGACCTTGGAAATGTGATTGACGACGATGGTGCGCTGCTGCAGCTGCATCCACGCCGTGAGATGGTGCTGCGCCCGCTGTAGGAACTCCGGCGACATCGGCTGCCCGCTGCGCGTCAGAGACAAGGATATGTTTTTGTCGGGAACCCACAATGCCGCGAGCGCGCAGCCCATGCGGTCCAGCCCCGTTTTCAAGATGAGTCCGAATTCATCGGCGTCGCTCGCGGCCAATGATTGATGCGACGAAATCTCCAGCATGAGATCAAGGTCGCGTTCGCGCACATCGAGGTCGCGTTCGCGCGAACCCAATTTCGATCGCAGCGCCAGTTCGCGCCGCAAGCACTCCAGCGCGGGCTGCACCAACTGGCGCACGGTCGGCAGTGGTCGCGCCTCGGTTAGCTTGCCGGACAGCGCGGCGATCAGGCTGACGACGCCGAGCAGCTCGATGTGTTCGCCGCGAATGGCGAACGAGTACACTGCGCGGTCCGCATTGAGAGTTTGGACGACGCCCGCATACTCGGCAGGATCCGACAACGCATTCGCAATCGCGCTTTTGATGACATCAGGCTCCTCGGCGAGATCCCATTCGTCCGATGCCCACACAAGATTGGAGAATCCGTCGTGTACCACGATGCCGCGCAGGCTCGGCATGAGCATTCGAAGCAATCGCCCATATGGCTCGAACGAGGCATCCGCGGCGGGAACCCCGATGGCGATAGACTTCGTTTCCAGCACTGCTGCCATCCTAGCGGGTTCGGAACTCATTCGAGGTTAGGACTCATAAATCAATGTGCTGTAAACGTGCCGAAGCATCCTTGACGAGCGTCGCAATTCGGGTGATCGGCGTCGGGTTTTCCCTCCAATTCCTGCCGATAGTTGCGGGTTCTTGTGATGCAGATCGCGGATTCAAGGCGAATCGCTGTGGCGGCGCGCCAAAACACCGAGCAGATAGCGGCCGCCGGGTATCCGAACGATGCGGAAAATGCGGCGCCAAAAGCGCCTGACCTTCGCATCGACGTTCGCCAACGGCAGGGCTTCATAGAGGCAGGGCAGGGGCTCATGCACGATCGCGCTCTTCGTTCTGAGGGTGTTGGATTGTGCGGCCGTGTTCACGGTCAATGACACCCCCTCGGCGCGCCATTCGATCGCGATATCGTGGACATCTACGGCGCCGAACGTTTCGGCCGCTGGGGATCCGGCGCCCCGTACGAACACGTCTACCGGCAGAGCGCCGCCGCACGACAGTCGCCACGCGCCCTCTCCTAGGGAGTGCGTTACAAATGTCCCGGGTAAATTGCGTCGCATGTTCGGCCCCATTACTTCATCCTACGCGGGTGGACGCATCCATAAAACTACTTCCGGGACAAACGTTGAGTTCGAGCGGCCGGCCTCGGCTCGACTACCTTGCCGTGGCCGCTTTGGCTTTTCCCTTCATGTTGAACAGCGCCGTGCAAGCCGTTCTGAATGCGACGGACACCTGGTTCATCGGACGATTGTCGCCCGCTGCGACGGCGGCCATCGGCGCCGTGTACTGGCCGATATTGGTATTCGTGCTGCTATTCGGCGGCATCGGCTTATCGGTTCAGACCTTGGTGGCGCAGGCTTTTGGGGGGCGTCGTTACACGCGTGCAGCACAGGCCACATGGACTGCCCTGTGGGCGTCGCTGCTGATCGCCCCCGTATTCGTTCTGCTTGGCTTATCCGGCCGGTCGATTTTCGCGCCTTTCCACATCCCGCCTGAGACTCTGCGGCTCGCACTCGACTACTGGTATCCGCGCATGCTCGGCGGATCGCTCGCCGTCGCACTATGGTCGCTGCTCGGCTTTTTCAACGGCGTCGGCCGGCCGGCTATCACTCTCTGGATAACCCTCGGAGTCGCTGCTGCCAATGCAATTTTGAATCAGTTGTTCATGTTCAATTTCGGGTTGGGGATCGCGGGATCGGGCTGGGCAACGGACGCCGCACAGCTGATCGGTGTCGCCGCCACGTTGGCATTATTTTTGGGACGCGCAATACGAAAGCGCTACCGCTCCCATCTCACCGCGCGATTACACGTGCGGGCGCTCCTTCGCCAGCTCAAACTGGGATTCCCGATGGGACTGTTGATTGCCGCCGACATCCTCGGTTTCGCGCTGTTTCAGCTGATGCAGGTGCGGCTTGGGACTGTCGACGGTGCAGCCACGCAAATCGTCATGATGCTTACGTCTTTTTGCTACATGCCCGCCGTCGGGATCGCAATGGCGGGTACCACGCTCGTCGGGCAGGCGATCGGCGCGCACCGCCGCGATTGGGCGTTCGACGTGGGCAACGGCATCGTCTTGATGGCGGTGCTTTACATGGGAGCGATCGGCGTGCTGCTTGCCGCAGCCGGGCCTTGGGTGTTGCCGTTTTTCACTAATCGCGCGCATCCGGACGCCGCCGGCGTGGTGACGCGAGGGTGCCAGTTGCTTTGGATAGCCGCCGGATACCAATTGTTCGATGGGCTCAATATCAGCGCCGGCGCGTGCCTGCGGGGCGCCGGCGATGTGCGGCTTCCGGCCATCATGGTCCTTGCTTTATCGTGGCTGCTCTTCGTGCCTCTCGCGCATAGTCTTTCGTTTGCCCCGGGTAGCGGATGGGTACATTGGCTGCCGCAATGGGGCATGGGCGCGGTGGGTGGATGGTTTGCGGCCCTCATCTATGTATGTTGCCTGGGATTGATGCTTTTCTTTCGCTGGTGGTCCCGCGCTTGGGCACGCATCGAGTTGCCGCTCACTTGAAAAGTTTGGAGTTGAAAGCGCGCAAGTGTGGCCTGTTGCAGCGAGCCGCAGCCGTGTCCCTTTCCTGCCTGCCGCCTTGCGCCTGGGGAATGGCGGGCGGCGCGCCATTGCCGGTCGGCGAAGCCATCGCAGCGCAGCGGCTACCGCCCAGTGCGGTCAGTTTTGCAGTCGTCGATCCGGATAGCGGTCGCGTCGTATTCGGTCAGAATGCAGACACGCCGCGCAGCCCCGCCTCGACCATCAAGGTGGTCACGACGTTTGCCGCTTTGGACACGCTGGGACCCGCCTACGCCTGGCATACGCGAGCGCTGATTCGCGGTCCGCTGAATGACGGAGTCCTCGAGGGCGATCTGATCCTGCAAGGCGGGGGCGACCCGTACATGACCCTGGAGCGATGGTGGAGCTTTGCTCATGCGTTGCGCGGCAAGGCACTCAAATTGATTCACGGCGATATTGTCATCGACAACACCGCCTTTTCCTTGCCGCCCGGGGACCCCGGAGAATTCGACGGCAGGCCGAACCGGCCGTACAACGTCGTGCCGGATGCGCTGATGGTGAATTTCCAATCCGTCGAATTTCGCGTGCTGCCCGGCGCCGATGGGCGCCGGATCGATGTCATTGCCAGTCCCACGCCCGTCAATCTCGCGATTGAAAATCATCTGCGAATCGCCGCTGGCCGTTGCGGCGGCGCGGCCAGCCAGGTCGATTTCAAAGTCGCCTCCGCACATTGGGATCGCGTGGTTTTCAGCGGTGCGTTGTCGCCGCATTGCGCGGAACGCAGTTTTACCCGGGTGCTGCTCGAGCCGGCTACCTATGCGTTCGGCACTTTCGTCGAGCTGTGGCGCGAGCTCGGCGGCGAGTTTGCCGGGAAGCTGCGCCTCGAGACGGCCCCCGCCGATGCCCAGCCGCTTCTCGTCTTCGATTCCTTGAGCTTGGCAGAGATCGTGCGACTGACCAACAAGTTCAGCAGCAATTTAATGGCGCGTCACATGCTGTTGACCATCGGCGAGGAGCGCTATGGCGCGCCTGCCACGCTGGAGAAAGGCTCTGCTGCGATCGCGGACTGGAGCCGTGAACGCGGCCTCGATTTAAGGTCCATGGACATCGACAACGGATCGGGTTTGTCGCGCAGCACGCAAATCTCGGCGCGTCAAATGGCGCAGGCCCTCGTTGCGGCTTTTCACAGCCGTTATGCGCCGGAATTCCTCGCGTCGTTGCCGCTGCCCGGGATCGACGGCACATTGCGATCCCGCATGAAGATGATCCCGGGCGGCGCGGTGCGCTTGAAAACCGGTCACCTCGACGGCGTCAGCGCTGTTGCAGGCTATGTCACGACGAGCAGGGGAAAAACCTACGTGCTTGTCTCGCTGATCAACCACAGCGGTGCGGATATTGCGCGCGAACCCGTGCATACCGCGCTGGTGACGTGGATCCTGGACAACCTGTAGGTTACGGCCGTTCCATTTCCCAGAGAATCGCGGTGGCATCCTTGCGTAGCCAGACGCCGAAACCCAGGTAATTGAACCTTTGTTGCAAGCGGCGTCGGTACCAGGAGCCGGATCTCAAATGCACGGAACGGTCGGTGCGGGAGCGATCGCAATTGGCGCGCCAGTCCTCGCGGGTCAAAGCCGACACATACAATGCAGCTCTGGTTAGCTTGGCAAAATTGCCGATGGCGAGTGCGGCGGCGCCGTCGTCAAGGTATTGCAGCACGTCGTAGCAGACCACCAGATCGGCAGCGGAACGCGGCGCGAAATCGACCACCGAGCCCTGGGTCCATCGGTATCGAGTGCACAGATACTCGCTTGCCTCGAGGCCCGAATAACGCGCGCGCGGAATTGCCGCCGCAAACGGCTTGCGCAATAAGCCGATGCCGCAGCCCGCATCGAGGATGCTGCGGACCGGAATGCCGGCGTGGCGCAGGATCGCTGCGATCAGCTGCGCACGGCCGCGCATCTCCGCCGCCGTCGTGACGCGCGTCGCCGCATTGAAGTAGTACTTGCGAAAGTAGGCGGAATCGAACGCCGTTCCCTTCGCCTTGCACCTCACTCGCTTACTCGACCGTCAAGCTCTTCGCGAGATTGCGCGGCTGGTCGACGTCCGTGCCCTTCAACACCGCCACGTGATATGCCAGGAGCTGAAGCGGGATGGCGAACACGACCGGAGCTTGCAGCGCGGACGCAGGTGCGGGCATCTCGATCACCGTCACTCCGTCTTCGCTGCGCATGCCCGCCTTAGGATCCGCGAACACGAACAATTTGCCGCCGCGCGCGCGGACCTCCTGAAGATTGGATTTGAGCTTTTCCAGCAATTCGTTGTTCGGCGCCACAGCCACCACCGGCATGTCTTCGTCAATCAGCGCCAACGGACCATGTTTGAGCTCCGCAGCGGCGTAGCCCTCCGCGTGGATGTAGGAAATCTCCTTGAGCTTGAGCGCACCTTCCATGGCGATCGCGTGCAGCGGTCCTCGGCCGAGAAACAGCGCGTGGTGCTTGTCCACGAAGACCTCGGCCAACGCTTGGATGGTGGCGTCTAGCTTCAGGGTTTTCTCTACCAGACCGGGGAGCTGCAGCAGCTGGGAGACGAGCTCGCGCTCCTGAATTGCCTGCGGCCGATTTTTGGCGAGTGCAATGGTCAACATCGCGAGCGCGGTCAGCTGCGTCGTAAATGCCTTGGTCGACGCGACGCCGATTTCAGGACCGGCGCGCGTCAGCAGCGTGAGGTCCGATTCCCGCACCATCGAGCTTTCGGCAACATTGCAAATGGCGAGCGTCGACAGATATTGCGCGCGCTTTGCATTGCGCAAAGCCGCTAAGGTGTCGGCGGTTTCGCCGGATTGCGATATGGTTACGAACAGGGTGTCGGGAGTAATCACGGGATCGCGATAACGGTATTCGCTGGCGATTTCGATGCGTGCGGGTATGCGGCAGATTTGTTCTATGAAATAGCTCGCGACCAGGCCGGAATGGAAGCTGGTGCCGCACGCCGCAATATGGACCGCCTTGACCTCCTTGAATACCTGGTGGGCGGAGGGTCCGAAAGCCGCATCCAGCAGTTTCCCGCCCGCAACTCTCTCCTCCAAGGTCTGCGCAATCGCGCGCGGCTGCTCGTGAATTTCCTTGAGCATGAAATGGCGATACTGCCCGCGCTCCACCGCATCGGCCGGCAGATCGCTCTCGCGGATTGGCCGAGCTGCGCGAGCCCCGGCCGCATCCAGGATCTTGATCGACTTGCGGCGAATCTCGGCCACGTCGCCTTCATCCAAGAACATGAAGCGGCGCGTGACGGATAACAGCGCGGCCACGTCCGATGCCACGAAGTTTTCGTCGATACCAAGTCCTATGACCACGGGGCAGCCCTCTCGAGCCACCACGATGCATTCGGGATCCGACTCGGAGATTACCGCCAGGGCATAGGCGCCCTGCAGTTCGGTCACGGTCTTGCGCACCGCATCGTATAGGTCGGTTGAGGCGGCCAAGTGGTGATGAATGCGGTGAGCGATCACTTCGGTGTCGGTTTCGGAGGTGAACGTGTAACCCATCCCTTTCAATTCCGTGCGCAACGTCTCGTGATTCTCGATGATGCCGTTATGCACAATGGTTATTCCGCCAAGCGAGATGTGCGGGTGGGCATTGGCCGTGGTGGGGACGCCGTGGGTAGCCCACCGCGTATGCGCGATACCAACGTTGCCGCCGATGGGGGCTTCGTCCAGGGCGTCCTGAAGAACTTTTACCTTACCGACCGTCCGCAAGCGGGCGACGTGACCGTTTTCGAGCACGGCGATGCCGGCCGAATCGTAGCCGCGGTATTCGAGGCGGCGTAAACCGTCCATGAGAATGGGCACGGCGTTGCGCTCGGCGACCACACCTACAATTCCGCACATGTCGGTTGCTCATTTCAAATAAAAATGGCCGTCTAGTGTGCCCGAGCCGGGGCGGAAATCCAGTAGCACGATATTGTGACGTGACTGATATTAGTGGATATCTATTACTATTAACTATACTCTATTAGCAAATGGATGATAGCAGTGAGCGAAAATTTCAAAAGGACTTGAATGGCGGCCTGGTCGGGCTGGTATTGCTCGCCGTCCTCGATGCATCCGGCGAGGATTTGTACGGCTACGACATCGCCAAACGCCTGGCGATCGCGAATGACGGTACCTCGATATTCAAGGAAGGCACCCTCTATCCCGTACTGCGGGCCCTCTCGGCCGCCGGCTTGCTGACCAGCCGCATCGTCCCCTCCTACTCCGGACCTGCCCGCCGCTATTACCGCATCACCGAGCAAGGCCGCTCGGTGTTAGCCGAACGGAAGGCCCTATGGCGGGGCACCCGCCGCTTCGTCGATCATTTCATCGAATAGGATCTTCCTGTAAACTTCGCTCCACGCACTTATACGTTCGCGCCGTGGATATCCTTGTCGCTCGCCACCGGCGTCATTTCGTTCGCAAGCTCAGTGCGGGGGCTCCATCGCTGCCACCGACCCTCCCAGTGCGAGAAATAGCGCGGCCGTGTCGGCATACCGACTGATACGAGCTTGGGCGAGTGATACGACGGCTTGCTGATACGCCTGCTCCGCATTCACGAGCGCGAGGTAACTCACGGAGCCAAGTTCCAGTTGACGGCGTACGACGTCGAGACTCTTTTGCGACGCGCTGGTCTCCCGGGTGGCCGCGCTCAGCGCGTCCGCGTCGGTGTTGAGCGCGTGCAATGCGTCCGCCACGTTTTGAAATGCCGTCAACACGGCGGACTTGTAAATCGCACCCGCTTGATCGAGCGCGGCATCGGCGGCGCGCTTGCGGTGGACCAGCGTTCCGCCTGCAAACAGGGTCTGAGCCGCGTTCGCGCCGATGCTCCAGAAGCCCGTGCCGGCTTTGAACAAGTCGCTCATGGCAGTGGCGGAACTGCCGATGTCGCCGGTGAGGGTCACCTGCGGCAACAGGTTCGCAATCGCCACGCCCACCTGTGCGGTGGCCGCGTGCAGCTGCGCTTCCGCGGCGCGGACGTCGGGGCGCCGCTCCACGAGTTGCGACGGGACGCCCAGGGGTAAATCGATGGGCAGCGTCAACTGGTCGAGCTGGAATCGAACCGGTTTCAGATCCGCGGGCAGATGGCCCGTGAGCACCGCCAGTGAATCGCGCGTTTGCTGCAATTGACGATTCAAGGGCGGGAGTGTCGCTTCGAGCTGCGCAAGTTGGGCGTCCTGGCCGAACACGCCGCCCTCGGCGATCGCGCCGAGCTCGAGCTCGCGGCGCAAGACAGACAGCGCCTCACGCTCGAGCGCAATGACCCGTTCCGTGGCGGCTACCTGTTCCCGCAAACCCGCCTCTTGGATCGCCGCCGTGACCACGTTCGCGGTGAGCGTCAGGTATGTGGCATCGAGCTGATAGCGGCTCGCCTCAGCCTGCGCCGCGAGCGATTCGACCTGCCGGCGGTTGGCGCCGAACACATCGGGAACGTAGCTCACCGTAACCGCCGGCGTAAACAAATTGAAGAAGGAATGCGGCGAAGCCAACGTCGGCGACAGCACACCGAGTGCGTCATGCTCGCGGTTTGCGTCGAAGCTCGCCTGCACGGTGGGAAAATAATAGCCGCGTTGCGCGGCGGTGTTTTCGACCGCCTGGCGCAACGCGGCTTGCGCAGACAACACATTGGGGTTCGCACGCAGCGCCTCGCTCACGAGCTCATCCAATTCCGCCGAACTGAACAGCTTCCACCAGTCCCGCGGCACTTCTTGCTCCGCGAGAAAGCGCTGCGCGGCGCCCCCGGGGCCGCTCGCGGACGCGGTCTCGGCCGGCAGTGCATCGGCGGTGTAGCGGTCGACTCGCGGCGGCGCCGGACGGTGAAAGTTGGGTCCCATGCACGCGCAGATACCCGATGCCGACAGCCCCAAAAAGGCGCGACGAAGCATTGACGAGCATTGATGGATCACACGGCTCACTCGCCGGCTTCCCGAGCTGCTTCGGGCGGATTCTCCCGGGCCGTCGAGAATTTCAGGATGAGCACGGGCAGCACCAGCAGTATCAACACCGGCGCCAGCAGCATGCCGCCCACCACGACCAAGGCCAGCGGGCGCTGCACCTGCGAGCCGATGCCCGTCGAAAAAGCAGCGGGCAGCAAGCCCACGCAAGCCACGATACAAGTCATCATGACCGGCCGCAGCTGCGTACGGCAGGTTTGCAGCATGGCGCCGGCGCGATCGAGCCCTGATTCAAGGCTCAGGTGGTAGTACGACAAGACGAGGATGCCGTCCATGGCGGCGATGCCGAACAGCGCAACGAAGCCGATCGCCGATGAAACACTGAATGCCGTGCCTGTCGCCCAGAGGGAGAAAATACCCCCCAGGAGCGCCATGGGAATTACGCTCGCCGCCAGCAGCGCGTTGCGCAGGCTGCCGAAATTGAGGTAGAGCAGCAATACGATAAGCGCTATCGAGAACGGCACGGCGACGCTCAGGCGCGCGATGGCCTCCTGCAAATTGCCGAATTCGCCCACCCATTCGAGACGGTAGCCGCCGGGCAGCAAGCCTTTGGCATCCACGGCGCGCTGTGCCTCGAGGACGGCGCTGCCAAGATCGCGGCCGCGCACGCTGAATTTTACGGGCACGTAACGTTGTTGCTGCTCTCGATAAATGAACGCCGCGCCCGATACCAAACGCACATCGGCCATGTCCTCAAGCGACAACTGAATGAATCCGTTGCCGGAGCCGGACGGCGCCGCGACGGGAATGTGCCGGATCGCGTCGAGGTTTTGCCGATAGGGAGCCGCCAAGCGCACCATCATCGGAAAGTGCCGATCGCTGGTTCCCTCGTACAGGTCGCCCGCGCTTTGGCCGCCGATTGCCGCTTGCACCACGGCGTTGACATCGCCGGGCGCCAAGCCGTAACGGGCCGCCCGCACTCGATCGACATCGATGCGAATCGTCGGTTGGCCCACCGATCGCAGCACCGCGAGATCCGTGATTCCGGGCACCGCGGCAAGCACGGCTGCAATGCCGTTGGCCGTCTTCTCCAGCGTCTCCAAGTCGTTGCCGTACACCTTGACGGAGTTTTCGCCTTTCACCCCCGATGCGGCTTCCTCGACGTTATCTTGTATGTACTGCGAGAAGTTGAAGTCGACGCCGGGAAATTGCTGTACCAGCGCGTCGGTCATTTCTTGAGTGAGCTTCTCCTTGGTTTCGCCCGCCGGCCACGCGTCGAAAGGTTTCAACGGAACAAAAAATTCGGCGTTGAAGAATCCCGTGGCGTCGGTTCCGTCGTCGGGACGGCCATGCTGCGAAATCACCGCCTGCACCTCGGGGTATTTGCCCATCAGCACTCGCATGCGATTCACATAGGTATCGCTGTTCTCCAGAGAAATCGATTGCGGGAAGGTCGCCCGTACCCACAGGTTTCCCTCTTCGAGAGGAGGCAAAAATTCCAAGCCCAAGGAACGCACCGCCACTATGGCGAGCAGCGCGATTGCGCCCAAGCTCGCGAAAGTGATGATGCGATTGGCGAGCACGAACTCGAGCGCAGGCTCGTAAATGCCGCGCAACCCCCGAACCAACGCTGTCTCTCGCTCTGTGACCACTTGGGGAAAGAGCGCCAAACTCAGCGCCGGAGCGACGGTGAAAGTTGCTATCAATCCGCCGGCAATCGCATACGCATAGGTCTTTGCCATGGGGCCGAATATGTGGCCTTCGATACCGGACAAGGTGAACAGCGGCACAAAGCCCGCGATGATGATTGCCGCCGCGAAGAAGATCGATTGGCTTACTTCGGCGGCGGCGATGGAGATCGTACCCGTCTTGCCGCGAAAACCGCTGCGAACCCGGATACGATGCAAGGTGCTGGGTCCATGGCCGAGATGAGCGGATGCTTCCGCGAGATGTCGATATATGTTCTCGACCATGATCACGGTCGCATCCACAACCAAGCCAAAGTCTATGGCGCCGACCGAGAGCAGATTCGCGGACTCGCCGCGCAGCACCATGAGACCGATGGCAAAGGACAACGCGAATGGTATGGTCATCGCCACGATGAAGGCGCTGCGGATATTGCCGAGGAAAGCCCATTGCAGAATGAAAATGAGCAAAACACCCGCAACCATATTGTGAAGGACGGTATGCGTCGTGAGATGGACGAGATCGCTGCGATCATAGAGACGTTGAATGCTGACACCGGGCGGCAGGATGCCGCTCTGATTGACCCTGTCCACTTCTGCTTCGACGCGCTTGATCGTGGGTACGCTTTGGGCGCCGCGGCGCATGAGGACAATGCCCTGGACTATGTCGTCCGACTCGTTGAAACCTGCAATGCCGAGGCGGGGTAGATTGCCGATCGTCACCGCCGCGATGTCGCCGATGACGACGGGCGAACCTTGGTTGCTGGCGATCAACGTACGGCGGATCTCGTCGGCGGAATGAATCAGCCCGACGCCGCGAACGACCGCAGACTGTGCCCCGAAGTTTACCGTTTGACCGCCGACGTTGATGTTCGCATTGCCGAGGGCCGTCAGAACTTGCGGAACGGAGAGCCCATACCCCACGAGTTTGCGTTGATCGATGGCGATGTCGTAAGTCTTGGTCTTGCCGCCCCAACCCGTCACGTCGATGACTCCGGGCACCGCTTTGAAACGGCGCTCGAGCACCCAGTCCTGCAGAGTTTTGAGATCGGTAACGGAATAGCCCGGCGGTCCCGCTACTCGATAACGAAAGATCTCTCCAATCGGACTCGTCGGCGAAATCTGCGGCTGTGCGCCGTTCGGAAGTTGTCCCAGCTGTGACAAACGGTTGATCACCCATTGTTCGGCTTGCTGGTATGTAAAGTCGTAGGTGAACTGAACTTTCACATCCGACAGCCCGAACAACGATATCGTGCGTATGGCCTGCACGTTGGGAATGCCCGCCATCTGAATTTCGAGCGGAATCGTGATGTATCGCTCGATTTCTTCGGCCGACTGACCCGTGCTTTGCGTGACCACATCGACCAGCGGCGGCACCGGGTCGGGATAGGCTTCGATATTGAGACGCAGAAAACTGGCGGCCCCGGCGGCCAGCGCCATCACCAGCATCACGATCATCAGCACGCGCTGACGGAGTGCGAACGTTACGATCGCGTTCATGAAGAGGCGCGCACGGCCACCTGATCGATGAAAAGACCGCCCTTGGTGACGATGCGTTCGCCCGGCTTCAAGCCATCGAGCACCTCGATCAGCTCCGCGTCGCTGCGGCCGACCCGAATCGCACGGTAGGCGAGCAGTCCGTCCCCCTGCAAGAGCCATACGTGCGCGGCATCGCCTTCGTAAACGACGGCCTCTTGGGGCACTGCGGGCGACTCTACGGCCTCACCCGTTAGGATCCGGAAATTGGCGAACATCCCCGGTTTGAGCGTGCCATCGCGGTTGTCGATTTCCGCGCGCACCGGCAACCGGTGAGTGATCGCGTCCACCAAAGCCGCTACATAGGTCACACGCGCCTTGAAGACCCGCTCCGGATAGGCAAGCACATGCACTTCCACCGCCTGTCCCACATGCATGAGGCCCGCATCCGTCTCCCGTACATTCGCAAGCAACCACACGTTGGAGGGATCGGCGATCGTATAGACGGGCGTGCCGCTGCCGGCTTGCAGATACTGGCCGGGACCCAGCTGACGGTCGACGACCACGCCGGTAATCGGCGCGCTCAGCGTCGCGACGGGATCGATCGACTGAGCGGACTCGAGCGCCGCTATCTCCGCTTCCGACTTGCCGAGGATTTTCAGGCGGTTGCGTGCAGCCGCGAACGCAGCGGTGGCAGCCGTCAAGTCGGACTGCGCCTGTTGCCAATCCTGCAAGCTACCGCCCTTGGCGTCGTACAGGGCGTGTTTACGAGCCTCGTAGATGCGTGCCAGTTTGATCTGGGCAGACCCGGTGCTCAGGTCATTCTGCGCCTGCACGAATTCCGAGGCCTCGATCTGTGCGAGCGGCGCTCCCTGTTTGACGGTATCGCCCAGGCCCGCGATGACTCGGGTCACGCGACCCGAATAAGGCGAGAAGAGCGGCGTTGCACGATCCGCATTGATTGCGATCTTGCCCTCGGTCAACTCCTCGCTCACGAACCCATGGAGCCCGACGGTTTGAATGGTAAAGGTCTTCAGCTGCTGCGCCGTCGGGCGAAAAGTGCCGGGCGGCGAAGGTGGCGCGGCGGCCGGCGCTTCGCGTTGACCGAAGAATCGTCCGCTCAGCAAAATCCCGAGGGCGAGGACGATAATCGCCGCGATGCCGATGCCGACGACCCGCAGTTGCCGTTCCCGGGACCACGCGCGTCGATCGATCGACTCCCGGGGACCGCGGCGTTGGCCCGGATCGCCTGCCGCATCGCTCACGCGGAGTCCCCCGCCATTCGGTGCATGCGTTTCATGTCTTAGAACTGCGCGTGGATGCGCGCGGCAAACACCGAGACCGGTCCCCGGTCGCGGTTGTAGCCTGGATTGTTGATCCATTGATAATCGACGCTGAATTGGGCGTGCGAAAATATAGCGGCGCTGTAATAGGTTTCGAGAATCTGTTCGGGTCCCGGGTGCGGTAGCTTTCCGTCGCCGATGAGAATGCCCAGGCCACCTGCGTTCAAATACTGCTCGCGCGCGGCCGAAATGCCGTCGTCGATGACCGCCAGCCCAACTTTATCGTTGCCGCGCCTCCAGGCGGACCCTTTGAGCGATAGTCCGGCCTCCGCGGAACGGTCGATATCGGAGAATTCGTACGCCTCGACGTTGCCCGCGGCCTTGCTCACGCGCACAAACAGTCCGAGATCGGGAGCAAGCTGCTGTTCGAGATTGAGAACGCCGCCGAGCCGGCTGCGGTAACGGCGAACTTGCGAGATATCGACCGGTGCGCCGCTGCGGTCCGCCGATTGCACAGCCGCGCTCAGAAGCCCCATGCGGCCGCGGCTGTCGAACGCCGTCACCATGAGCTTTCCGGGTTCGCCCGCAATTTCATGACGATGCTCCGATTCGAGAATCATCTGAAATTCGTGAAATCCCGGTTCGAGATGCACGCTGTTCGGCACATTGGAAAGATCGAAGGCACCCGCGCGCAGGGTCCACGCGCCCCGATACCGCTCGGCAACCGCGCCCACGGTAAAGCCCCAGGCATCGGCCGCATAGTCGAATGCGCCGCCGTCGACGGCAGCCCAGTTCTCAAAATCCCCCCGGGGATCGTGCGCATATTGGTTGTTGTCGAAGATGTCGGTAACTCCGAACTTGCCGAGGGTTATGACCCAGCGGTTCGCGCTTTGCTTCCCGGCCAACCAATTGGCGCTGGACTCCACGGATTGGGGCTCGCCTTCGCCGTTGATGGTGTCGCGCACGAACAGCCTCGGCAAGCGCAGATACGGCTGATTCTTGCCCACCTTGTAAGCTTCGCCGCTGGGAAAGCCCGCCGCTCCCAGCGTGTTGTCGAGACCAAAGCCTTGATCGATCTCGGGATTCATCCACGCTTCTGCGCCAGGCCATAGGGCTACACCTATGAAAAGGCTGGCGTCCGCAGTCTCTTTGCCGCGGTTCGGGGTCAGGCTATTGGCTCCTCTATAAGGAGCCCGAAAGCCGGAGTCCTCTTGCTCGACATAAGTAAACTGGCCATGCACGGCGAACGTTTGGTGCGATGCTTCTTGAACCGCCTCGCCGGTCGACTCGGCCGCCGCCCGCGCACTTTGCGCAAGGCTCGGAAGCCAAACCGCGGCGATCGCCCAAAAAACATGCCGCCCGGTAAAAAAGACAGTCATCACGGGTTCCTCGATGCGCTCAAGCTCTGGGCTCGAGCCTTGGGGATCGATGGGTGTGTAAAATATCTCCGGCAAATGACATTTCCCCACCCAGCCACCGAGCCGTTCCGACGAGGTACTGCGGTACCCCTTGAATAATATACCCTACCCCCCTATAGTAGGCAACAGGAATTTCTGACATGAGCCACGTCGCAAGAGAAAAAGCCAAGCTGCTGAATCGGATCAAGCGATTGCGTGGGCAAATCGAGGCGATCGAGCGCGCGGTGGGCACCGATCAGGAGTGCGCGGATGTGTTGCAACAAGCGACTTCGTGCCGCGGTGCGCTCGATGGCTTCATCGCCGAAGTCATCGAAGATCATATTCGCGAGCACATGGTCGATCCGCGTGCCGGTCCGAACGATCCGCGAGTGGCGGCTGCCGAGGAACTGGTGGAAATCGTGCATCAATATTTGAAGAAGTAGTTTTGTGCCCGCGCATCGTCATCCTCGCCGCACCCTCGCCACCAATGAGATCTGATATGGCCGAAGCGCACGAACACGTTCATGCTGGCGACGAAGAGTCGCACCACGGCCACGGCCATGGCGGACATGGACACGGCCATGCGAGGACTGCCGGCGAGCGGCGCCTGAGCGCGGCGCTTGCACTGCTTTTCTCGTTCACTATGGTGGAAGCGGCGGGCGGGGTCTGGGCAAACTCCATCGCCTTGTTGGCGGAGGCCGCACACATGCTGGCGGACTCGGCCTCGTTGCTGCTGGCGATCATTGCCATCCGGGTCGGACAGCGTCCGGCGAGCGCCGACCGAACCTATGGGAACCGCCGGTACCAGACGCTCGCTGCCTATACGAATGGACTGACTTTATTGGCCCTGACGGTCTGGGTCGTCGTGGAAGCCGCACGCCGCTTGATGGCGCCCCCGGCCGTCAACGGCGTCGTCATGCTAGGCATCGCAGCTGTCGGCGGCATTGCGAATCTTGCGGCCTTTGTCGTGTTGTCCGGCGCCGATTCGCTCAACGAACGCGGCGCACGGGCCCACATCCTCAGCGACCTGCTGGGGTCCGCCGCCGCCATGGGTGCGGCCGGTGTGATTCTGGAATTCGGCTGGCTGGCCGCGGACCCCCTGCTTTCCGTCGCCGTATCCGCCCTGATTTTCATATCAGGATGGAGACTCACGCGCGAGTCTGCGCACGTGCTGCTCGAGGGTACACCCGGCAGCTTCAAATCCGAGGAGGTCCATGAAGAACTCACTTCATTGTCGGGCGTTGCCGGAATCCATCATGTTCACGCATGGTCGTTGACGGGTGAAGCTGCGATCGTGACCTTGCACGCGGACCTTAGCGAAGGTGCGGACCGGCAGCAGACGCTCGGCGCCATCGTGGAAAGATTACGGCTGCGTTTCGGAGTCGAACATGCCACCGTGCAAATCGAGGAAGGGGAATGCGCGGCTTCCAGCGATCCCGATAATTGTCACGCGCTCGTCAAGGGCCAAAGCCGCAACCAGAGTTGATCGGCATCCGTCTAGAACTTGACCAGCACGCCGCCCGACAACGTAGCCTGGCGGGAGCGCAGATCCGGATACCAAACGCCGCCCTGCGTGCTGCACGTTCCGGAAGCTGCATTGGGATCCGACGTACCGGCAGAGTTGCCCGAATTGCAGACGTAATTGCCGGGCGACCCAGTGTTGCCTAGGGGAGGCGTGACCCCGCCTTGGCCTGCGAAGTAGGGAACGTCCGAATGGCGAAATCCGGCTTCCGCCCACCAGGTGATCCATTGCTTGGGCATGTACTGGAAGTTGATCGTCGCGTCCCATTGATAGGCGTGCTGGCCGGGATTTTCCGTGAAGTAAGGGGTGCCCGATACTGCATCCGCGCCGTTGATCGGCGGAAGCAGGGTCAGATAGCGGCCCGGATTGTTCATTGCGCCGCCGCCTAACGTGATCGCATACAGGTCGTTGTCGAGCCAGAAGCGGTTGTACATCATCCAGCCGAGAAAGGCCGTCTTGTTCGGTCCTTTCGTGCAGCTCACGCCTCCGATGCCGCCACCGTACTCGCAGCCGGCGTCGAGCGTGATGGAGAAGGCGGCCTTGGACAATCCCTTGCTGGGACTGTTGTACCATCGATACTCGATGCTGTCGTCGGTGTGAACGCGGTTTACGTTGCGTAGCGGGTTGGGGGGCGATCCAGGCACGGAATAGGCAAGATTGTCCTGGCCCACGCCATAATTGTTGAATACCAGCTTCAGGTCTTCGTTCGGCATCCAGAGAATCTGGCCGCCGAAACCGAGATTCCTGTTGAACCTGCCGTAGGACTGCCAGCCGTTGATGATCCAGGGCTCGATCTTCAGCGTGTTGCTCGGAAAATACTGAACACGCAGGCCGTTGAAGAACCAGGGCGTGTTCGATGATACAAACGAAGGCTGGTACGTCCAGTTGTCGTAGTTGTAGTAGCTGAACAAGCCGATGTACGAGACAAAGATTCCTGCGTCCACATTGAGTCCGTGTCCCACATCGAAGTGATAACCGGCATTCGCTTCCGAGAGGTAGCGGTAGGCGTTGCGCAGGTCCCACTGGCCGACGCCTTGGCTCGCGTCATTGCGCGGAGTGGTCGTGGCAAACAGGCCCATCATGGACAGAAAGCGGGCTCGAACATTTTCCCAATGAAAGTCACCGCCGAAACTCACCTGTTCCAGTTGGAATTCGTTGGAGCGGAATGACTCGGTAGAACCGACGATCGTATGATCCTTTGGATGGTTGAAGTCTGCCATGTAGTGGGCGTCGAAGCGGATGTCGGGCGTGAAGAACTTCGTGTCGAATACCGGCGCTTTGTTGCGCGGAGACCCGTTCAGCCAGGTGAAATCCCCGAAGGCAAACGGGGTGAAATTATCGACCCCCTGCGTCGCATGGGGCGAGTGGAGAGCATCGGGGACGGGCTGGGCGTCCGGCGCCTCCGCCGTAACGTTCATCACGACGTCACGCCGAGTCGCTTTACTGGCGGCGACTTGCAGCGAAGGCACGGTAGCATCCGGGTAGCCATCGACCTCTGCAGTGAGAGACCAGGCGCCGGGCGCAAGGTCGGCGAAGGAATAGACTCCGTCGCTGCCGGACACCATTGCGCGAATGGCTCCGTCATCGATCCTGAATGCAGTAACAGTGGCACCCGCGACGGGAAGCTTCGCCGAATTGGTCACGATTCCGACGATAGTCCCGAACGATGTCCTGTGCATTGCGGCCGGGGACTCCTCGGCTGCCTGGACCGCGGCTAAAGCAAATCCCGCCATCAAAGCGGTTATCGCGAAGCGCTTCGAACATTTTTTAAGAGCCATTGACCTCATCCTCTTCAATCGCAACGCAGATCCACAGAAAGCAATCGACCGGTGGAATCACTGAATTCGAGTGTACGGAGGGAGGCGAAAGTCGTTGGGCCAATTCTTGTAAAGAGACGGGCGGGACGTGTAAGAAAAGCGTTAAGAAAGTGTCGGGCCGGACATCGAAATGACGCATTCCCTGCGCGTGCGCGGAGTCCCTCGCTCGCGGCGATGCGGCAGTCGATGGCGTTGTTGCGTAACACAACGACAGCGCGCGCCAATTTCATCTCGAGAGTGAGCGCAGAAAGCTCGGTGTGTCTGCGAGTTCAGGGGGTAGGTTTCAGCCGCCCCTCGATTGCGGCTGCTTTCTCTTCCTCATCGAATTTTCGCGGTCGGGTCCAGCCGGCGATGGTGGCCTGCTTGGCCCGCGTCATAGTGAGCTCGCCGTCCGGGGCATTCTGTGTGATGGTCGATCCGGCACCGATCGTCGCGCCGGCGCCGATTCGTACCGGCGCCACCAGCATGCTGCCGGAACCGATGAAAGCGCGATCCTCAATCAGAGTCGGCCACTTGTTTTGGCCGTCGTAGTTGCAGGTAATGCTACCGGCACCTATGTTGACCGATTTCCCGATCTGGCTATCGCCGATGTAGCTCAAATGGTTTGCCTTGCTGCCCGCGCCGATTTTGCTGCTCTTTACTTCGACAAAATTGCCGATGTGCACGTCGCGATCCAGAATGCTGTCCGGGCGCACGCGCGCAAACGGCCCTATCCGGCAGTTCTCGCCGATGGCCGCATGGTCGATGATGCTGTTCGCGTGAATCTCCGTGCCGGCGCCGATGACCGAATTGCCGATGATGCAGTTGGGTCCTATTTTGACACCCGTGCCTAACCGCACAGTGCCGGTCAAGACTGCATTGATGTCGATGAATACGTCGCGGCCCACCTCCACCTCGCCGCGGATGTCGATGCGCGCCGGATCCGCCAAGGTTGCGCCCGCAAGCATCAGCTCGTTCGCCCGTCCGCGCCGATACAACCCCTCCACTTGTGCGAGTTGGACCTTGTCGTTGACTCCCATGACTTCTGCGGCGTGAGCGGTGCGCACCGCCTCGACACGAGCACCGGCCGCCACGGCTCCCGCCACCACATCGGTGAGGTAGTACTCGCGCTGCGAATTATTGTTTCCCAACGCCAGCAGCCATTCGCGCAGCCGCCGAGCGGGGGCGGCCATGAGTCCCGAATTGAGCTCTCGAATCTCAAGCTGCACCGGGCTCGCGTCCCGATGCTCGACGATGCCGCTCACGCGGCCGTCGGCTCCTCGAACGATGCGGCCATAGCCCGCCGCATCGTCGAGATCGACCGACAATATGGCGAGTGCTCCCTGGCCGGCCACCTCGGCCAGGTTCTTGAGCGTCGGCGCGCGGATCAGAGGCACGTCGCCGTACAGCACCAGGACCGTGTGATCATCCGGAATGACGCACATGGCCTGCATGACGGCGTGCCCGGTGCCCAACTGAGTCGCCTGCAGGATCCACTCCACGGGCGCCTGCGCGAGGGCTCCCTGCACTTGCGCACCGCCGTGTCCATAAACCACATAGATATTGGTTGGCTGCAGCGCAAGCGCCGTGCGAATCACGTGACGCAGAAGCGGCTGCCCCGCCAACGGTTGCAGGACTTTCGGTAAGTCGGAATTCATCCGCTTGCCCTGGCCCGCTGCCAGAATGACGACCGAAAGTTGCATTAACACTCCGTTTGCGGAGGTCCCTAGCGTTTCTTACGCAGACGCTCGATAGCTCGCAATTGTGCCACGGCGCGGGCAAGTTCCGCTTGGGCCTCGGCGATATCCACCTTGTCGGTGCGATCCCGCACGGCATCCTCCGCGCGCTGTTTCGCTGCCAATGCGGCCGCTTCGTCCAGATCTCGGGCCCGGGCCGCCGTGTCCGCAAGCACGGTGACGAGCTTGGGTTGAACCTCGAGCGCGCCGCCGCCCACGTAGAACAATTGTTCCTCTTGGCCCTCGATCTGCACGCGGACCTCGCCCGCCTTGAGCGTGGTCAGCAAAGGGGCGTGACGCGGCGCGATGCCGAGTTCGCCCTGGGAGCCGGGCACGAACACCATGCTTGCCTCGCCCGAAAAGATCTGTCCTTCGGCGCTGACGATGTCGACGTGAATGGTGTGGGCCATGCTCGCTCTTTATGCCAGGGTCTTGGCTTTCTCGACGGCTTCTTCGATGGCGCCGATCATGTAGAACGCCTGCTCGGGCAAATGGTCGTATTCGCCGGCGATGATGGCCTTGAAGCCGCGGATGGTGTCCTTGAGAGACACGATCTTGCCGTCCTGCCCGGTGAACACCTTGGCCACGTTGAAGGGTTGCGACAGAAACCGCTGAATCTTGCGTGCGCGGTACACGCTCAGCTTATCTTCCTCGGAAAGCTCGTCCATGCCGAGAATCGCGATGATGTCCTGCAGCTCCTTGTAGCGCTGCAGCACGGCCTGCACGCCGCGCGCCGTATCGTAATGCTCTTCACCCACTACCAATGGATCGAGCTGGCGGCTGGTGGAGTCGAGCGGATCGACCGCCGGATAAATGCCGAGCGAGGCGATTTGTCGCGACAGCACGACGGTCGCGTCCAAGTGCGCAAAGGTGGTTGCCGGCGAGGGGTCGGTCAAGTCGTCCGCCGGAACGTAGACTGCTTGAATGGAGGTGATCGAACCCGTCTTGGTCGAGGTGATGCGTTCCTGAAGGACGCCCATTTCCTCCGCCAAAGTCGGCTGATAGCCCACCGCCGATGGCATGCGGCCGAGGAGTGCCGAAACCTCCGTGCCCGCGAGCGTATAGCGGTAGATATTATCGACGAAGAACAGCACGTCGCGGCCCTTGCCGGAAGCTTGCTTTTCGTCGCGGAAATACTCGGCCATGGTGAGACCCGTGAGCGCCACGCGCAGGCGGTTGCCCGGCGGCTCGTTCATCTGACCATACACCATCGCCACTTTGGAGTTGCCGAGATTGTCCTTGTCGATGACGCCCGACTCGATCATCTCGTGATAGAAGTCGTTGCCCTCGCGAGTGCGCTCACCGACGCCCGCAAACACGGATAATCCGCTGTACTGCTTGGCGATATTGTTGATCAGCTCGAGCATGTTGACGGTCTTGCCCACGCCGGCGCCGCCGAAGAGTCCAACCTTGCCGCCCTTGGCGAAGGGGACCAGCAAATCGATCACCTTGATGCCGGTGACCAGAAGATCCTGACCGCCTGCCTGCTCGTCGTAGGGCGGGGCAGGACGGTGGATGGGCAGGTACTCGGTAGCTTGCACGGGGCCTTTCTCGTCCTGCGGTTTGCCCAGCACGTCCATGATTCGGCCCAGCGTACCGGCGCCCACCGGCACGGATATTCCCTTCCCTGTTCCCTTGACTGCGAGACCGCGGCGCAGGCCCTCCGACGGGCCCATCGCGATGGTGCGCACGATGCCGTCGCCGAGCTGCTGCTGCACCTCGAGGGTCAGATCCACGTCATCGAGCTTGAGTGCGTCGTAGACCTTGGGGATCTGATCGCGCGGAAATTCCACATCGATGACCGCGCCGATGATTTGCACGATTTTGCCGCTGGACATTGAAATAACCCCTTGTCTTAAACCGCTGCCGCGCCGCCGACGATCTCCGAAAGCTCTTTCGTGATCGCCGCCTGACGGGCCTTGTTGTAAATGAGTTGCAACTCGTCGATGAGGTTGCCGGCGTTGTCGGAGGCGCTTTTCATGGCCACCATGCGCGCCGCCATTTCCGAAGCCACATTTTCCACGGCGCCCCGGAACACCTGGGATTCGATATAGCGCATCAAAAGCCCCTCGAGAATTTCGGCTGCATCCGGCTCGTAGATATAGTCCCAGCGCTCTTGCAGCTCCTCCTTGTCGACGGTCTCGATCGGCAGCAACTGGGAGACGTCGGCCTTTTGGGTCATCGTGTTGACGAAAACATTGTGCACGAGCAGCAATTGATCGATCTTGGCGTCTCGGTAGAAGTCGAGCATCACCGTGGTCGGGCCGATGAGATCCTGGGTGCGCGGCCTGTCGCCCAAGTGCGTGGCCGAGGCCGCGATTTCGACGCCCGACAGGCGCCGGAAGTACTGCATGGCCTTCGAGCCGATGACGCACAAGTAAATCTTCGCATTCTTGCTTTGCGCTTCGCGGATCGCCCCGAGGGCTGCCTTGAACAGATTCATGTTCAGAGAACCCGCCAAGCCGCGGTCGGTGCTGATGACGATGATGCCGACGGCCTTAACGGGCCGCTCCAGCGTAAAAGGATGCTTGTAGTCCAAATTCACCTGCCGCAGGTGCCCGATCATCTTGCGGATCTTCTCCGAATAGGGGCGGGCCGCCCGCATCCGCTCCTGCGCCTTGCGCATCTTGCTGGCCGCCACCATTTCCATGGCCTTGGTGATCTTCTGAGTATTTTTGATACTCGCGATCTTGCCGCGGATTTCTTTTGCGCCTGCCATGCTTTGTCTCTTGTAGCCTTAGAGCGTCGCGAAAAACTCGTCGCAGCACTTGCGCAGTGCATCCTCGACTTCCTTCGACAGGTCCGGTTTCGCGTTGATGCCCTTCAGCAAATCGGCGTAGCTTGCACGCGCGAACGACTGCAGCGCGGCTTCCGTCTCAACTACCTTACGGCGGTCGACTTTGTCGAAGTATCCGTTGTTGCCGGCGTAGAGCGACAATGCCATCTCCGCCACGGACATGGGCGCATATTGCTTTTGCTTCATGAGTTCCGTAACGCGCTGGCCGCGCTCGAGCTGCTTGCGCGTCGCTTCGTCCAAGTCCGAGGCGAATTGGGAAAATGCGGCGAGCTCGCGGAACTGCGCAAGCGCCAGGCGGACGCCGCCACCCAGCTTCTTGATGATGTTGGTCTGTGCTGCGCCGCCGACGCGCGAGACCGAAATGCCCGCGTTGATGGCCGGACGCATGCCCGCGTTGAACAAGTCGGTTTCCAGGAAGATCTGGCCGTCGGTAATGGAAATGACGTTGGTGGGCACGAAGGCGGTCACGTCGCCCGCTTGGGTTTCGATGATGGGGAGACCCGTGAGCGAGCCGGTCTTGCCCTTGACGCGGCCGCTGGTGAATTTCTCGACGTACTCCTCGTTGACGCGGGCTGAACGCTCGAGCAGCCGCGAGTGCAGATAGAACACGTCGCCCGGGTACGCTTCGCGGCCCGGCGGACGGCGCAAGAGCAGCGATATCTGGCGATAGGCGACGGCCTGCTTGGATAAATCGTCATAGACGATGAGCGCATCCTCGCCATTGTCCATGAAGTACTCGCCCATGGCGCAGCCGCCGTAGGGCGCGAGGTATTGCATGGCGGCCGGCATGGAGGCCGACGCGGCGACGACGATGGTATGGCCCATGGCGCCATGCTCTTCGAGTTTGCGCACGACGTTCGCGATCGAGCTCTGTTTCTGCCCGATGGCGACGTAAACGCATTTAACGCCCGTGCCCTTTTGATTGATGATGGTATCGATGGCGACCGCGGTCTTGCCTGTCTGGCGGTCGCCGATGATAAGTTCGCGCTGTCCGCGGCCGATCGGCACCATGGCGTCGATCGCTTTGAGGCCGGTCTGCACCGGCTGCGACACGCTCTTGCGGAAAATCACGCCCGGCGCCACGCGTTCGAGCGGCGATTTCAGTTTGGCGTTCACCGGGCCCTTGCCGTCGATCGGCAGCCCAAGCGCATCGACGACTCGTCCCAGAAGCTCGGGGCCCACCGGAACCTCCAGAATGCGGCCCGTGGTTTTGACCACGGATCCTTCGGAGATGTGCTTGTAGTCGCCGAGCACGACGGAGCCCACCGAGTCCTGCTCGAGGTTCAGCGCCAGCCCGAAGGTGTTGCCGACGAATTCGAGCATCTCGCCGTAACGTGCATCCGCGAGTCCGTGAATGCGCACGATGCCGTCGGTCACGCTCACGACCGTACCGACATTGCGCGCCTCGGTGGCGGATTGGAACTTTTCGATGCGCGCCTTGATCAGGTCGCTGATTTCCGAAGCCTTGATGGACATTTAAACCTCTAGCTTGCCAATTCTGTTCCGAGCCGTTCAAGACGCCCCTTCAGCGAGCCGTCGATGACCATATCCCCCGCGCGGATCACTGCGCCGCCCAGCAATGCCGCGTCGACCGAGTTCTGCAAGCGCACACGGCGTTTCAGCCGCTTGTTCAGCGCGGCAGCCAGCTTTTCGGCCTGGCTCGCATTCAGCGCGACCGCCGAGATGACCTCGACGTCGGCGGTGTTTTCGACCGAGGCGCGCTCGGCTTCATAGTGGGCAGCGATCTCCGGCAACAGCAGCAGCCGGTGATTCTCCGCGAGCACCCTGACGAAGTTCTGCATGCCCGCATCGAGGCGGGCACCCGCAATCTCGAGGACGAGGCCGGCCATGTCGCTCGCCGACCGGGTCGGATCCTTGATGAGATCGGCGACGCGCGGATCCGCGACAATCTCAGCGGCTGCCCCAAGCCCCTGCGACCACGCTGCAAAGGCATTCGCGTCGCGCGCGTATTCGAACGCTGCCTTTGCATACGGCCGGGCGATCGTTGCGCGCTCAGCCATGAGCTATCTCTGCGGCCAACTTATCCAGGAGCTCGGCGTGTGTCCTCGGATCGATCTCGCGCTCTAGCAAGCGCGTCGCGCCTTCGACCGCGAGCTTGCCCACTTCCTTGCGCAAGCCTTCGCGCGCACGCGCGGCCTCGCGCCCCACTTCCTCCCGCGCCTGCGCAAGCAGACGCTGGGCCTCCGACAATGCCGCGCCCTTGGCTTCTTCGACCATTTCGTTCGAGCGCTTGCCCGCCTGGTCGAGGATCTGAACCGCTTTATCGCGCGCCTCGCGGATGATTTCCTTGGAACGTGCCTCGGCTTCGCTCAAGTCACGCTTGCTCTTTTCGGCGGCGGCAAGTCCGGATGCGATCTTGCGCGCGCGCTCTTCCATCGGGCCGAGAATCATCGGCCAAACGAATTTCATCGTGAACCAGATGAGGACGATAAAAACGAGCATCTGCACGACCAGCGTGAGATTGATGTTCACAATTGTCTCCCGACCAGCGAGATTGCCGGCCTTAAGCTCAGTGAGTCAGCCCGGAGGTAAACGGATTCGCGAACGTAAAGAACAGCGCGAAACCGATGCCGATCATGGCGACCGCGTCGACCAGGGCGGCCACGATGAACATCTTTACCTGCAACATCGGCGCAAGCTCCGGTTGGCGCGCGGCGCCTTCCAGAAATCGGCCCCCGAGAATTCCGAAGCCGATGGCGGTGCCGAGCGCGCCCATTCCGAAGATGATTCCGACGGCGAGCACGGTCATGGCCTGGACGTGTGCGATATTTTCCATTCAATTCTCCTAGACGAAAACAGATTCTTAAAAATTGGTGTGCTTATCCGACCCGAGACATCAATGGTGCTCCTGTGCCATCGCCAGATAAACGATGGTCAACACCATGAATATGAAGGCTTGCAGCGTGATCACAAGGAGGTGGAACACCGCCCATAGAAATGCCAACGCAAATTGCGCCACGAGGAGTGCCCAGCCGCCGGGGCTCGACAGTTGCGAAGCGCCGTGCAGCGTCAACGCGGCGAGAAGCAGGAAAATCATCTCGCCGGCAAACAGGTTGCCGTACAAGCGCAGCGACAGCGAAATCGGCCGCGCCAGAAACGGCACGATCTCGAGCAACAGGTTCACCGGAATCAGCAGGATCTTCACCAGGGGATTTTTGGCGGCAAACGGCTGCAAGGTCAGCTCACCGAGAAAGCCGCCCAAGCCCTTTACCTTGATGTTGTAATAAATGATGAGAACGAACACGGTCAACGACATCGCGAAAGTCGTGTTTAGATCGGTGGTGGGAACGACTTTCAGATGTTCGATGCCTGCGCCATGCGCAAGCGCCGGAAGCAGATCGACCGGCAGAATGTCCATGGCATTGAACAGAAATACCCAGCAGAAAATCGTCAACGCCAGGGGCGCGAGCAATTTATTGGTGCCGTGAAAACTGTCCTTGACCTGGGTGTCGACAAATTCGACCAGGAGCTCGACGAAATTCTGGAATTTCCCGGGCACGCCGGCTTTGGCGGTGCGCGCGGCGGCGTAGAACGAGCCGCCGAACAGGAGCGCCAGCGCAATGGAAAAAAATACGGTGTCCCAGTGGACGACGGAAAAGTCCACGATCCCCTTGGGTTCCTTGTTGGATAGGAACGTCAGGTGGTGAAGGATGTATTCGTTAGCTGTGGTGGGCTGTTCTGCTGCCATTTAACTTTCTATGCGCTCAATCGCCTCGAATTCAATTCAACTTTCCTCATCCGCGCGGCCGTCGCACCCCGCCGCCGCCGAAGGTCGGCAGCGCATTAGCCAGCGCAACCCAAAACACCAAGAAGGTCGCGACATAGGTGCCGAGCATCGCCAGCGGAACGACCTTCATCGTTTTCAGCACGGCCACGAACAGCACGATCATCACCGCTATCTTGGCCGTTTCACCCACGAAGAACGTGCGCACCGCGCGTTGCGGATCCGTGGCCGATCGGCCACCAAATCCGAGCAACGCCATGGCGAGGCTCGCAACGGTGCTGATCCCTCCTCCCAGCGCCGCGGAAAGCGCGGCATGGGAATCAGCAATCAGCCACGCCGCGGCCGCGCAGATCAGGCTCACGGCCGCCTGGCCCAGAACGACGCTGAGAGCCAGCCGCCGCGCTAGGGCTAAGTCGGTCGCGATCACGTTATATCCCGCTCGTGGGGCGAGGCCTGCTTCTCCCCAGTCGTCGGAAAGAATCGAATGCTTCGCTTTTTACAATGCCATTTCGCAAGCGAGCCTAAGGCCCACGTTGCGTGGCCCGGCCGCCGCGGCCGGAACAAGCCGCGCGCATTATAGAGAGGCGGCCCCGCTGCATCAAGGCGTTTTGGCCGAGTATTTTTCGGCTCCTAGGTCATTGGATGTGCGCGAGAATGCCTTCAAGTTCGTCCACGCTGTTGTAGCTCACGACGAGCTTTCCCTTGCCTCCGGCCGTGTGCTGGAACGCTACCTTGGCCCCCAATTTATCGGCCAATTCGCGCTCCAGACGGTGGATATCCGGATCCACCGCCGTTGCGAATCTCTCGGCGCCCACAGGACGCGGGTTCATGATGCGGCGCACCAACGCCTCGGTTTCGCGCACTGAAAGCGATTTTGCGGCGACCAGACCGGCGACTTCGATCTGTTGCCGCCTCGAAGTCAGCCCGAGCAGCGCGCGCGCATGGCCCATTTCGATGCGCCGTTGTTCCAGCAATTGCTTGACCTCATCCGCGAGCTCCATGAGCCGCAACAAGTTGCTCACCGCGGCGCGCGAGCGCCCCACGGCCTCGGCGGCGGCCTGATGCGTCAAACCGAATTCTTCCACCAGGCGCTTGAGCGCACCCGCCTCTTCCAACGGGTTCAAATCTTCGCGCTGAATATTCTCGATGAGGGCCATCGATACGGCGGCCTCGTCGGGCACGTCGCGAATCACCGCCGGGATCTCCGAAAGTCCCGCCATTTGCGCCGCGCGCCAACGCCGCTCGCCTGCGATGATTTCATAGCGCTGCGATTCGCCGGGGCTGCGCTCCCCCAAGGGACGCACCAAGATGGGCTGCACCAAGCCTTGGGATTTGATCGAATCTGCAAGCTCGCTCAAGGTTTCAGGCCGCATGTCGACGCGCGGCTGGAACTTGCCCCGCTGGAGCAGATCGACCGGCAAACTCGCCAGGCGGTCGCCGGCGAGCACAGCCGGCGCGGGCGCGGCAGGCTCAAAGGGATTCGCGCCTGCGCGCTTCGCGAGCAAGGGAGAAAGTTCAGCGAGTCCACGACCTAAAGACGGCTTTTTACCGGACATGCTTCAAATCCCAGAACGATGCCGATTACACGAGCACAGCCGATTATACGGGCGCCGGCACGGGCGCGGGTGGCTGATCGTCGCGGCGGATCATCTCGCCGGCGAGCGCCAAGTAGGCAAGTGCGCCGCGCGACTCCTTGTCGTGGAAAAGCGCGGGCTTGCCGAAACTTGGAGCCTCGGCCAAGCGCACGTTTCGCGGAATCATGGTGCGGAACACCTTGTCGCCGAAGTGCTCGATCAGCTGCGCGGAAACCTCGTTCGACAGGTTATTGCGGGGGTCGAACATGGTACGGAGCAGTCCCTCGATTTCCAGATCCGGATTGATGCTGCTCCGAATTTGCTCGATGGTTTGCACCAAGGAGCTCAAGCCTTCCAGCGCGTAGTACTCGCATTGCATCGGAACCATGACCGAATCCGCCGCCACCAGCGCATTCAGCGTCAGCATGTTGAGCGCCGGCGGACAGTCGATCAAGATCACGTCGAAATTCTCGCGCAAGGGCTTCAGCGCATTGCGCAATTTGAATTCTCGGCCCGTGATCATGCCGAGCAGGCGGACTTCCGCCGCCGTGAGATCCTGATTGGACGGCATCAACATGAATCCGCCGTATTCGACAGGCACCAGGGCTTCCATCGCCGCGCAATCGCCAAGCAGCACATCGCAGCTCGTGCGCGCTTGCGAATGCTTGTCGATTCCGCATCCCATGGTGGCGTTGCCCTGAGGATCGAGATCGATGAGCAGCACACGCCGCTTGGTGGCCGTCAGCGAGGCGGCGAGATTGACGGCGGTCGTGGTCTTGCCGACTCCGCCTTTTTGGTTTGCGATTGCGATGACCCGCTTCATGACCTGCTCCGGCGCGGCCCAGACGGAGCCGGTGAGAGTTCCACAAGATGACGTTCGTCGTCGAGCCCCGGCACCTTGAGCCGGTGCACCGCGAGGACCCTAAACGATTTGGGAAGCGCCGAGATTTCCTCGTCCGGCCGCTTTCCCTTCATCGCCAGCAAGCGCCCGTCCGGCGCACACAAGTGACCGGCATAGGCCGCAAAATCCGCCAGGGACGACAGAGCCCGCGCCATCACTGTATCGAAAAGTTCGAACGGCCTGTAGTTTTCCGCTCGGGAGTGCTCCACTCGAACGTTACCGCAGCTCAGGCGCAACGCCGTTTGTTCCACGAAGCGCGCTTTCTTGCCGGTGGCCTCGACCAAGGTAAAGCGGCGACGGGGGTTGAGGATGGCCAGCGGCAGGCCCGGGAAGCCCGCGCCCGTGCCGATATCGGCGATACGGCTGCCCCGCAGGTAGGGCTGCAGACTGAGGCTGTCGAGGACATGTTTGCGCAGCATTCCCAAGCGGTCGCGGATCGCCGTCAGATTGAATTTCGAGTTGCCGAGTTCGAGTTCGTCTACGAGCTTGAGCAGCGCCGCCGTGCCCGCCGCATCCAGGGCGATCCCGAGCTCGCGTGCGCCCGCGCCGAGCAGCTCGTACTCTGCCTCGCGTTTCCCGGGGACGTCACTCACCGGCCGGGCGCACTCTCGAGGGTGACGGACAAAATCAATTCAGTCTCGGGTATTTCTCCGTCCCCTGCCGCCTCCTCGAGGCGCCCGCCGAACCATGTATCGCCGTCGCGGCCTTCGCAGGCGCTGCTCTGGGCCGCGCCACTCTCTGCCGCCTGCTTCAGCCAACCGGCGCATGCGGCCGCAAACACATCGTGCGCTTGAGCCGCCGTCAAGCGCACCGACGCCTGAATGCGAGACAGGCGGTCACGTTTGAAGCACAGCAGGTACTTATCGGGCGTGCGTCCGAGAAAGCGCGGAGGCGCGTCGGCGCCGTAGCACTCTGCGTCATCGACCGCGGCGCCGCTATGCGCTTCGTCCCGAAACAGCAACACCTCGTGGAGCGCGATCGGAACGTCCTTGAGCGCACTGTCCAATGGCGCAACGAGAAGGCTGTGCCAATCGTAGGACGCATCGTTTTGCGATGTGGGCGGGGACGGCGCCGGCGCGCCATGGAGTACCGGGGGGGCCGTGCGGCAGCCGGCCAACGTCGCGAGCATCGCTGCAGACAATGCGATCCGGCAGCCGGCCGGCGCTTTCACGCTCTGCCCACGCTGCTCGCGAGTTGTTCGAGCTCCATTGCGGCATCATTGGCGATGGCGTCGACAACCATGGCGGAGAGGGCGAGTTGCTGTACCCGTTTCCAGGACAATCCCGGTGCGGAGTAGCCCTCGGCGAGGCAGCGGCGCAGATAGGCGGGCGGATCCGCGCTCGCGATGTCGTCAAGCAGGTCGCCGACATTATAAGATTTCACCAGATGTTCATAGGCTGCCATTGGGTCCCATTATCGCCGCGGTGTGAGAACATAGGGAACATGGCTCGAACTTATTTGTTGCTGTTGCCGGCGGCATTGTTGCTGCCGGCGGTGTTCCTGTTCGCAAATCCAGCTCCGGCGCTTCCGCGGGTCGAACGCGGAAACCTTGTCTTCGACAACATTCCCGAACCCGCGGCGGGTTTGAGCGAGAAACTGGATGCCTATCTGAATGCGCGCCAGGCGACTCCGCTCGGCTTTTCCCCCCAAGGTCAGTTGTTGATCACCACCCGTTTCGGCGATGTCGATCAACTGCACCTCGTGGAGCGGCCGGGAGGAGAGCGTCGCCAGCTCACGTTTCTGCGCGAGCCGGTCACGCAGGCCGCATTTTCTCCCGACCCAGGCCGCAGCGCCTATGTATATCTCAAGGACGTGGGCGGAAATGAGAATGCCCAGCTTTATTATCAGCGGCTGGGCGAGCCAACCGCGAAGTTGCTGACTGACGGCAAGTCTCTGAACGGCGCTCCCGTGTGGTCGAATGCCGGGCGCGAAGTCGCCTTCTTCAGCACGGCCCGCGACGGTGTGAGCCATGACATCGACATCGTCGAACCGGAAGCAGGGTCGCTGCCGCGGCTCGCGGTCACCGGCGATACCGCCGTCTGGTATCCGCTGGATTGGTCGCCGGATGACCGCAAGCTCCTTGTGCTCAAGTACCTTTCGATCTCGGAAGCGTACTTGTATGTGATCGATTTGAACTCCGGGCAAAAACGCGAGGTGGAGCCGGCGCCGGTCAAGACCGGCATCGCAGGCGCCAAGTTCTCGCGCGATGGCCAGGGCGTCTACTTGATTTCGAACCGCGACGGCGAGTTTGCGCAGCTGCGCTACGTCAACCTCTTTAGCGGCGAGAAGACCGTTATCTCGGGCCATGTTTCCTGGGACGTCGAGGAGTTGGCGATGTCGCGCGACGGGCATTACCTGGCCTATGTCAGCAACGAGGCCGGAATCGACAAACTCAATCTCCTCGATTTGCGTACGCATCAGGACTTGATTCCGCCGAGACTTGCTCCGGCCGGCATCATCGGCTCCTTGAGTTTTGACGCCGCGGGCAATCGACTTGCCTTTGGCTTCGAGGCGCCCACTCGGCCGAGAGATGCCTTTGTTCTCGACGTCTCGTCGAATCATTTGGAAGCTTGGACGCACAGCGAGACCGGCCCGGTCGACCCGGCGAAGTTCGTGATGCCGCGGATCACGCAGTACCCGACATTCGACCGCACCGACGGTCGGCAGCGGCAGATTCCGATGTATGTCTATGAACCCCCGGGTGCGGGCCCTCACCCGGTCCTTATCATCTTGCACGGAGGGCCCGAATCGCAGTTTCGCCCCGGCTTCGATCCGTGGCTGCAGTATCTGGTCAACGAACTGGGGCTCGCAGTCCTCGCTCCCAATGTGCGCGGCTCGTCCGGTTACGGGAAGAGCTACCTGACGCTCGACAACGGCATGTTGCGCGAAGATGCCGTGAAGGACGTCGGTGCACTCCTCGTCTGGCTCGGTCTGCAAAATGCGTTCGATGCAAAGCATGTGGTGGTGGCCGGCGGCTCTTATGGGGGCTATTTGGCTCTGGCGACCCTGGTCGATTTCAGCGACCGCCTGCGTGGCGGAGTGGATATGGCGGGCATCGCCGACTTCGTCAGCTTTTTGACCAATACGGCCCCTTATCGGCAGAATCAACGCCGCGCGGAGTACGGCGACGAACGCGATCCCGACATGCGCGCATTCCTTCGGCGCATTTCACCGCTGACGAATGCGGAGCGCATTTCGAGGCCGCTCCTGATCGTGCACGGCAAGAACGATCCGCGGGTGCCGTTGAGCGAGGCGGAGCAGATTGTCAATCGAGTCCGCAGCAAGGGCGGCGAGGTATGGTATCTACAGGCCGGCGACGAGGGCCACGGTTTCCTGAAGAAACAGAACCGCGACGCCTACTACAGAACGTTCGCGCAATTCCTGATCACGCTGGGGAAATAATAACCGCTGCCGAGCAGTCGCCGCGCATGCCTACTTGCTGCCGGTCGTGGCAGTGGCCAAGGCAGAGGATTGCCCGGCGAAATAGGCCGCCGCGATTCGGACATCGTCGTCGCTGGTGAGCATCTGCGCCATGCCGTTCATCACGACATTCTTGCGGCGCCCATTCTTGTAAGCGGCCAGCGCTTGCTCCAGATAATCCTCGTGCTGACCCGCGAGCACCGCCGGCTTCGGCGTCAGCGGCGCTTCGACGCCCAGACCGTTCTCGCCGTGACAGGCAGCGCAGGCGGCGACCTGCTTCGGAGGCTTTCCGCTCACAGCCGCGGTCGGTTTCTGAGGTTCAGGGCCCTGAAGATAGGCGGCGATGTCCTCCATATCTTGATCGGACAATGATACCGCTTGGGCATGCATGGTCGCGTGCGGCCGATCGCCGCTGCGGTACTCCTGCAGCGCTGCGACTATATAGGCGGCATGTTGGTGCCGGAGCCTGGGAACGGTGTAGTCCGGATACGCGTTTCTGTAGTCCTCGAGCCCGTGGCATCCGTAGCAGGTGTAGAACTTCTTCTCGCCTGCGGCCGGATCGCCCGCTGCGTGCGCGCCAAGCGACCAACTCAAGCTCAACGCGGTGCCTAGCCACGCAAGCGCATTCAATCGAGAAAGCATCTAGTTCTCCGAGCCGGGGCTCCAAATGGAGCGCTGATGTTAAAGAGTGGAGGAGGAAAATGCCACTCGCGTAAAGAATGGGGACCTCGAACCATGCTTCATGGAGCGATTTGAACATGATCCTTCGCGAGCTGCTTGCTGTAAACGACGTTCATGGCATTGTCGCGCCAACCCTTGATCTGCGCGCTGACGAGATGCTTCGCAACGTAGAAATAAAGAGGAATGAGCGGCTGATCCGCGATCATCACTTGCTCCGCATTCTCGAGCAGCGAGCGGCGGCGGCCGGGGTCGAGTTCGTTTGCCGCTCGCGCCAAGAAATCGTCGTATGCGGCATTGGAATATCGCGGCAAGTTGATCCCGAAACCGCTTTGCAGAACCTGCAGGAAGCTGTAGGCATCGTTGTAGTCCGCAAGCCAGCTCGCACGAAACACTTGGGTTACATCCCCGCGATCGATGTCCTGCAGCAGCACCTTGAACTCTTCGGCGTGCAGCGTCGTTTCTATTCCCAAGGCTTGCTTCCACATCCTCGCGACCGCGACCGCGATGCGGCCGTGCAGTTCATTGCTGTTGTAGCGCAGCTCGATCGCCGGCGGCGATTTCAACATACCGGTATCGGCCAGCAATTGGCGGGCCCGCTCGATGCGCCGCGACATCGGCCAGCCGGCGTATTGCGGTATCGGGGGCGAATAATTGAAAGTCTGAGCCGGCACGAAGGTGTACGCGGCCGACTCGCCGGTACCCGTCACCACCTGCACCAATCGCTCGCGGTCGATGACCAGCGACAGTGCCTGGCGCAGCTGCGGCGAGGTTGCGAACGGGGGTCGGCGCAAATTCAAGCCTAGGTAGTAAACGCCGAGTTGTGGAGCAACGCGCAATTCCGGTCCCAAGTGTTGTTTGATCCATTCGAATTGGGCGCCTGGAATGGTGGAGGTCACGTCCAGTGCGCCGGACCTGAAAGCGCGCAACTCCGCGGCGGGTTCCGTAATGGAGTAATACTCGACGCCGTCAAGTTGAGTGGCGGCGTCGTTCCAGTAACGGCGGTTGCGTACCGCCACCAGGTGCGAACCGAAATCCCATCGCGTCAGTACGAAGGCGCCGTTCGACACCATGACTCCTGGCTTGGCAAAGCCTGAAGGATGGCGCTCAAGCGCCCCCCGATTGATCGGAAATGTGGCCGGGTGCGTCAATACGCTCAAGAAGTACGGCGTGGGGCGGCCGAGCCGCACTTCGAGCGTCGCCGAATCGATCGCATGTACGCTCAAGGTGGAAGGATCCGCCAAGCCTTTGGCGATCGCCTCGGCGCCTTGGACGGGCGCCAATAACTGCGCGTATTGCGCTCCCGTTCGCGGATCCACCAGCCGCCGCCACGCGGCCGCGAAGTCTTCGGCAACCAAGAGCTCGCCATTCGACCAGCTGGCATGCTCACGGAGGTGAAATCGATAGGTGATGCCGTCCGCGGAAATCGCGCATCGATCGGCGGCCGCCAAAATCGGCGTACCGTCGGGGCCGAGTTCGGTCAAGCCCTCATACAAATCGCGCAGTATGGTGAGCGCCGCCTCGGAACGCGCACCGTGCGGGTCGAGAGTCTCGGGTTCAGCACCGTTGCCGCGGCGCAAGACCACCATGCGCACTTGCGGCCCAACGTTGCCGTGCCGGCGGGCCGATGCGGACCAGAGCACGGCGATAATCGCGGCAATTACCGCCGCCCCCAATAGCGACCAACCGGGATGAGCGCGCGGCAGCTGCAACGCGGCGGCGACCTTCAGGCCGCGCAGTCGCGCTTCTTGAGATGCACCAGCAATAGCGACAGCGCGGCCGGTGTCAAGCCCGGGATCCGCGCGGCTTGACCCAAGGTTTCCGGACGCACGTCGCGCAGCCGTTCGCGGGCCTCGCTCGACAGGCCGCTGACGTCGGCATAATCGATATTCGCCGGCAGGCGCAACTCTTCATTCCGCTGCTGCCGCTCGATTTCATCGGTCTGGCGCTTGAGATAGCCCGCATATTTGGCCTGAACCTCGACTTGCAGCTTCACTTGGCTTGCCAAGCGCTCATCGTCGCGCCATGTCAAGGCGACGGAACGATCGGGGTCGCCATTCTCGGGCAGCGTCCCCCACGGGGCAACGTGATTCAAGTCTTCGTAAGACAACTCCGGGCGGCGCAATAAATCCAAGGCATGCGCCTGGTGCACGAGCGGCGAGCCCAACTTTGCGAGCAGGCTCGAGTCCACCTGGGCCGGGTGCACGACCGCCGCGGCCAGGCGTGATATTTCATCCTCGACGGCCGCGCGCTTGCGCTGAAAAAATGTCCAGCGGACGTCATCGACCAGCCCGAGCTCGCGGCCCACCGCCGTGAGACGCAGATCCGCGTTGTCTTCGCGCAAGCTCAGGCGGTATTCGGCGCGGCTGGTGAACATGCGGTAAGGTTCCGGAGCACCGCGTGTAATCAGATCGTCGATCAGCACGCCAAGGTATGCCTCGCTTCTTTTCGGCCACCATGAAGCACGCCCATCGGCGATGAGCGCCGCGTTGGCGCCGGCAAGCAAGCCTTGCGCCGCTGCCTCCTCGTAGCCGGTCGTGCCGTTGATCTGACCGGCAAAGAATAAGCCGGAAAGAAACTTGCTTTCCAAGCTGAACTTGAGATCACGCGGATCGAAGAAATCATATTCGATGGCGTAGCCCGGCCGCGTGATGTGAGCGTGCTCGAATCCCTTGATAGTGCGCACGAACTCGTGTTGCACGTCGAACGGCAGACTGGTGGATATGCCGTTCGGATAGATCTCGTGAGTGTCCAGCCCCTCGGGCTCGACGAAAATCTGGTGCGAGTGCTTGTCGGCAAATCGCACGACTTTGTCTTCTACCGATGGGCAGTAGCGCGGCCCGACGCCTTCGATCAAACCGCAGAAGAGCGGCGAGCGCGCGCTGGCGGCACGAATGATGTCGTGGGTCCGCTCATTGGTGCAAGTGATGTGGCAGGGCAGCTGCCGCGGATGCAGATTGCGGGCGCCGAGATAGGAAAAAACAGGGCGCGGATCATCGCTGTGCTGTTCGCGCATCACGGAAAAATCGATGCTGCGGCCGTCTATTCGCGGCGGCGTGCCGGTCTTTAGCCGGCCGACGCGCAGCTTCAGTTCGCGCAAGCGCGCGGCCAGACTCATCGACGGCGGATCGCCGGCGCGGCCACCGGGATGGCTTTCCAAGCCGACGTGAATTTTTCCTCCCAAGAACGTACCGACGGTCAATACAATGGCGCGCGCACGAAATTCGATACCGCTTTGCGTGACGACACCCACTGCGCGGTCGCCCTCGACCTTAAGATCGGCCGCCTCTTGTTGAAACAGCGTGAGATTCTGCTGCGCCTCGAGCATGCGGCGGATTGCACGCTTGTAGAGTTGCCTATCGGCTTGCGCGCGTGTGGCGCGCACCGCGGGACCCTTGCTCAGATTCAGGGTGCGGAACTGAATGCCGGCCTCATCGGTTGCGAGGGCCATCGTCCCACCCAGCGCGTCGATCTCCTTGACCAAATGGCCCTTGCCGATGCCGCCGATCGCGGGATTGCAACTCATCTGCCCCAGCGTCTCGATGTTGTGCGTCAAAAGCAGGGTGCGCTGGCCCATGCGCGCAGCCGCAAGCGCGGCCTCGGTGCCCGCATGCCCGCCGCCGATGACGATCACTCCGAATTCCGTACCGAAACGCACTAAACCCTCGATTTTCCGCGAGGCGCGTACTCTAAACGGACGGCCGCCAAAGTGCCAGGAACCCAGCTGTAATGCTGGATCCGGCGGGAAACCTCGGCCGACTGCATGGCGCCAAGACCACGCCCCGCATGTTTGTCATCGACAAGAATGGCGCGCTGCAATACATGGAGGCATCGAAGCGACCAAGCCTTATGGTTGCGCGGTCAAATATTGACTCGCTGACCTTGCACGCGGCCGCCGCGGGCGGCTTACTCGATCGCGAGCGGAATTCCCGCGAATTTTCCGGCCCAAGCCTTCGGCCCCGTGTCGTGCACCGAAACGCCGTCCGAGCTCACCGCCACGGTGACCGGCATATCGCTGACTTCGAATTCGTACACCGCCTCCATGCCAAGTTCGGGGAAGGCCACGATGCGGCTGGCGCGTATGGCGTTCGATACCAGGAAAGCGGCGCCGCCGACCGCGATCAAATAAGCCGATCGGTGCTTGGCGATGGACGCGACGGTCTCCGGACCGCGCTCTGCCTTCCCCACCATGGCCAGTAAACCCGCTTTGCTCAGCATGGTGTCGGTAAATCGATCCATGCGATTGGCGGTGGTCGGACCCGCGGGTCCGACGATTTCCGCGCCGACCGGATCCACCGGCCCCACGTAGTATATGACGCGGCCGCGAAAATCCAGGCCCTCGGGCAGAGGCTCGCCGGCATCCAGCAGCGCACAGATGCGCTTGTGAGCTGCATCGCGGCCGGTCAAGAGCTTACCCGACAACAACAGGCGCTCTCCTGGTTTCCAGCTTGCGATCTGCGCTCGCGTCAAGCCATCGAGCGATATGCGCCGCGCATTCGCATCGGCAGACCACGTTACTGCCGGCCACAGGTCCAAGCTCGGCGGCTCGAGTACCGCCGGACCCGAGCCGTCCAGAGTGAAATGGATATGACGGGTTGCGGCGCAGTTCGGAATCACCGCCACCGGCAACGACGCCGCATGAGTAGGATAGTCCAGCACTTTCACATCGAGCACGGTGGTCAATCCGCCAAGTCCTTGCGCGCCGATGCCGAGCGCATTGACTCGTCGGAATATTTCCAAGCGCAGTTCTTCAAGTTTTGTTTTCGGCCCGCGCGCGATCAGCTCGCCGATGTCGACGGGCTCCATCAACGATTTCTTCGCGAGCAGCATGGCCTTTTCGGCGCTGCCGCCGATACCCACTCCGAGCATCCCGGGCGGGCACCAGCCGGCGCCCATTTCCGGCACCATTTCCAGCACCCAGTCGGCAACCGAATCCGAAGGATTCAACATGGCGAACATGGATTTGTTCTCGGATCCTCCGCCTTTCGCGGCAACGGTAATCTCAAGGCTCTCGCCCGGAGCGAACTCGGTGTGGATCACCGCCGGCGTGTTATCCCGTGTATTGGACCGCTTGAATGCGGGATCCGATACGATCGAGGCGCGCAGCTTGTTCTCGGGATTGAGATAGGCTTGCCGCACCCCTTCGTTGATCATCGCCTCGAGATCGAGCGTCGCGTCCCAGCGTACCCCCATGCCTACTTTCACGAACACCACGACGATGCCGGTGTCCTGGCATATGGGCCGATGGCCTTCCGCACACATGCGCGAATTGGTGAGTATTTGCGCGATCGCGTCGCGAGCGGATGGGCTTTGTTCCATGTCATGGGCACGGCCCATGGCGCGAATGAAATCAGGCGTGTGATAGTAGGAAATGTATTGCAAGGCATCGGCAACGCTTGCTATCACATCGCCTTCGCGAATCACGGTCATGAGTTAACCCTTAAAGACGAACCAGGCCGCAAATCTACCAACTCGCGGACCGGGATGGATAGCGTATCCCCTTATACTCGGTAAAAGTCGGAGATTCGTATGCGGCGTGGGTGGAGAATTCTTGTGTGGCGGACCGGTGGAGGCCTTGGGCTGGCCCTCAGCGTGTGCCTGCTGTCGCCTACGACGAGGGCGGCGGCGCCTGCGGCCCCGCTGGCATTGCATGAATGCCGCCTCGAACATCCGCTGCGATTGGCATCGATTGCCGCACGCTGCGGCGTGCTCAAGATGCCGTTGGATCGAACGAATCCCGGCGGCGGCGCCGTCGAGTTGAGCGTTGCGATAGTGCCCGCCCTCAACCGCCGGACTGCGGCGGCGCCGCTTTTTCTCTTGGCAGGCGGCCCGGGCCAAGGCGCAACGGCGATGTACACGAGCTACGCCTCGGCCTTCGCGCAGGCCAACCGCAACCACGATATCGTGTTGGTCGATCAGCGCGGGACCGGAAGATCCGCACCGCTGTCCTGCGAATACCCGGACGATTGGCAAGCGACGGGCGCGGATTTGCCGGCACTTCGGCAAGCCACTTTGGACTGCCTGCATAAGTACGGCGAGAGCGTGCGCTTCTATACCACGAGCGCGGCTGTCGGCGACCTCGCCGCGGTGCGGGAGGCGCTTAAAATTCCGACGATCGATCTCTACGCAGCCTCATACGGGACTCGGGTGGCGCAGCTCTACATGCGGCGGTTTCCGGCATCGGTCCATGCGGTGATTCTGGATGGAGCGACCTTTCCGGAACAAGCCATAGGGCCTGATACGCCGCTGGACGGGCAGCGCGCGCTGGACCTCATCGTCACGCGCTGCGCGGACTCCGCGGATTGCGCCGCCGCGTACCCTGACCTCAAGCAAGACCTCGAAACCCTGCGCCGGCAATTCGGAGCAACCACATCGACGATTACCATCGATGATCCAAACAGCGGCTCGCCCCTCAAGATCGAATTCAACCGCGACATGTTGAACGCCGGTTTGCGCTTTCTTTCGTATAACGCCCTTCAAGCCTCGTTGCTGCCCACTCTTCTCCATCGAGCCGCCCAAGGAGCCCTGGCTCCGCTGGCCGCGCAGACCATCATGACGTCGCGCCAGGTGGCCGACCAACTCGCGAGCGGAATGCAGAACACCGTGATCTGCAGTGAGGACGTGCCGTTCTTCGCTGCCGCCGGCATCGACCGGGCAGCAATTGCCAGAACCTACCAGGGTGCGGATCAGCTCGACGCACTGCTGGAGATTTGCAAGCTCTGGCCGCGCGGGCCCGTGGATGCTGATCTGCATAGCCCCTTGGCGAGCGACATCCCGACCCTGTTGTTGTCCGGCGAGGCCGATCCGGTGACGCCGCCCGCCGATGCGGAGCGCGCGGCGCGCGGCTTGCGTCGGCATCGGCATCTGGTCTTGAGCGGTGAAGGACATGGCCAGGTCGGCACCGGCTGCGTACCGAAATTAATGGCGGAGTTTCTCGACACTGCGGCGCCCGAGAAGCTCGATGCAGCCTGCCTCGAGGGGCACAGAGCGGCGCCATTCTTCGTGAGCATGACAGGCCCCGCGCCGTGATCGAGGCGACGAATTTGAGCAAGCGCTTTGGTGCCATACACGCTGTCCGCGATGTATCCTTTGTCGCACGCGACGGCGAGATCACCGGCATGCTGGGTGCCAACGGCGCCGGCAAGTCCACGTCTCTGCGCATGCTCTACGGCGTCCTGACGCCGGACAGCGGCAAGGCGTGCATCGACGGTATCGACATTCGTGGCGAGACTTCGAAAGCTCGCTCGCATTTGGGCGTCCTGCCGCATGCGGCGGGGCTTTACGGCAACCTGACGGCGCGCGAGAACATCCAATATTTCGGTTCGCTGCATGGCATCGGCGGCGCGCGCTTGCGGTCGCGCACCGCCGAACTTGCGCGCGTTCTCGACATGGAAAGTTTCATAGAGCGCCGCGCGAAAGGCTTTTCGCAAGGACAGCGCATCAAAGTGGCGCTAGCGCGTGCGTTGATCCACGACCCCGGCAATATCGTGCTCGATGAGCCTACCAACGGGCTCGACGTGATGGCGATCCGGAGTTTGCGCGAAATGCTGCTTGCCTTGAAGGCGCAAGGCCGCTGCGTATTGTTCTCCTCGCACGTCATGCAAGAGGTCGCGGTGCTTTGTGATCGAGTCGTGATCATCGGTCACGGCAAGGTGCTCGCGGACGCGACCGTGGAATCGATTCGGCAGCAAAGCGCCGGAGCCTCGCTGGAAGAGGCGTTTCTACAAGTACTGGGCGATACCGAAGGGGTCAGCTGATGCGCGCGCTCTTCACCGTCTTCGGCAAGGAATTTGTCGAAAACCTGCGCGATCGGCGCACGCTGATATCGGCCCTGCTGTTCGGGCCCCTGTTCGGGCCCTTGTTGTTCGGTCTCATGGTGTCGCGCACGCTCAATCAAAGCGTCGTGGAGTCGGATGAGCCCCTCAAACTGACGATCTCGGGCACTGAATATGCGCCCGGGCTTACGAACTTTCTCGAAGGACGGGGCGTCAAGCTCGCCAAGATGCGCCTGTCGGAGGAAGAGGCTCGCGCCGCCGTTCGTGGCGGCACCGCGCAAGTCGTGCTCATCATTCCACGGGAATACGGCCCCCGATTTACCTCAGCGGTGCCGGCGCCCGTGCTGCTGATCGCGGACAGCGCCGATTCGCAAACTCGCAAGACCGCCGATCGTGCGAGGATCCTGTTGGGCGGCTACGCGAGCAACATCGCGCAGTTGCGGCTGCAAGTCCGGGGTGTCAATCCTCTGCTGGCCGCACCGGTGGCCGTGAACGACGTCGATGTCGCGACGCCCGCGGGCCGCGCCGTCGTGGTATTGGGATTCATGACCTATTTCGTCCTCTTTGCAGTCCTGATGGGCGGTTTGTATCTGGCCATCGATTCCACGGCCGGGGAGCGCGAACGGGGGTCCCTGGAAGCGCTGCTGAGCCTTCCGGTGGCGCGATCGAGCCTGGTCGGAGGCAAGCTGCTGGCCACCTGCGCGTACATGTGCATCTCGCTGGCTCTGAGCCTCACGGCGTTCGTCTTGGTGTTTCGCTTCGTGCCGCTGGAGAGACTCGGCATGAGCGCGAACTTAGGCTGGGGTACTGCCTTGGTTTTCTTTGCGATTTGTCTGCCTTTCGTGCCCTTGGGCTCCGCCCTCATGATCTTCGTCGCTTCATTTACCCGCAGCTATCGCGAGGCTCAGACTTACCTTACGACCGTCCTGTTGGTTCCGACCTTGCCGATTGCTTTTGCCAGCATTTATTCTCTGAAGACCCGAGGTTCCCTGATGCTCATTCCATCGCTGAGCCAACATTTGTTAATGACCAGCGTTCTCAAGGATGAGGCCGTGGCCGCCCGCGATGTGTGGGTCTCGGCCGCGGCATCGCTTGGGCTGGCGCTGGTGCTGATGGTGCTGACGGCGCGTCACTGGCGTCGCGAGACGATGCTGGGATAGCGACCCGCCGGTTGACATTTCAGAGGGCTTTACGGGTTTTAGGGGGTCTTTACTGTATGGTCGTTTAGTAACATAAGCTGTATAAGGTATTCGGAAGTTTTATTGATGGGGGAAGCTGGCATGACAGACTCGTCGCGAACGCGTACGAATATAGCGGCGCTATGGGCAATTTTGGCGCTCTCGGCACTCATCATGGTTTGGTTGTTCTGGCGGTTCCCGGTGATCACCGCCATTGCCACCATCGCCATCCTGACAGTGCTCGGTGTCTCTGCACGCTTGGCGCGCTTGAGCGATACCGAGACGGATGCGCAAACCACGGAATTGCAGGGCGACAAACAAGGCGTCTGACCGCGCGGTGCACGCCGCGGCGTCCGCGCTTTTTCCGATACTTTGCGTTTGGAGGCGTGTTTTGCCGCCGCCGCGCGTCACCGCGTGAGGTCAAAAGGCCGTTATGTATAGGAAGTACATTTTTCTATCGATGATGGGAATTGCGCTCATGGGCTGCGCGGCAACCGGCGGCCAGCACGATAACTCGTCCCCTGCGGCTCCGGCAGGTGCCGCCATCGCCCCGATCGCGGCGCCCCCGCCACGCCTTACCACGCCGCCGGCCTCGGCCAAAAGGCTCGTTCTGAACATGAACGGTCCGGCCGCAGTAACGGAGGCGAAGGATTGGCCCGCTTTCCAGGAAGAATGGCGAGCGACTTTCGCTGATCACGCGAAGGAGGCCGGCGTGGCATTCGACGTGCAGAAGGGCGAACCCCGAGCGACCGGGGAAACGGGCACCCTGCTGCAGGTCTACGTAAACGACTACAGAATGGTCGGCATCGGCTCGCGCGTTTTTTTTGGCGTTATGACGGGCAATGCCTATATCGACGCCAAAGCCAGCTACACCGACCTGAACGACGGCAAGGAATTCGGCGCGCGCGTTTACAACACGACTTCGTCCGCCTGGGGAGGAGTTTTTGCCAAGATGACGCCGCAGCAGGTGGACGCAATCGCGTCCAAGGTTTTTGGAGAGATGGCAGCGGCTAGATAGCCGACGTCATTTTCCGATACAGAAGCTGCCGAAAATCTCGCTGAGCAAGTCCTCGCTGGTGAACTCGCCGGTGATCTCGCCCAAGGCGCACTGCGCGAGCCGCAAATCCTCGGCGAACAATTCGAACGCGCGCGTGGTGCTCAAGATCTCGGCGGCACTTCGCACGTGTTGGCGGGCGCGGCGGAGTGCGTCGATATGCCGGCGCCGGGCGGCCAGCGCTCCGGATTCGTTGAGGTATCCGGCGGCACTCTTGAGGTGCGCACGCAATAGCTCCAAGCCCTGGCCCGTTCGAGCGCTCAGGAAGATTCTGGGCGGATCGGCCGCATCATCGAGCCGGGCGGGCATGCCGGTCAAATCGATCTTGTTGAACACCAGCGTGACCGCAATCCCCGCCGGCAATTGCTCGAGATCGGCCGCGAAAGGTTCCGGCTCGCCGGTCTCGCCGAGCGCGGCATCCACGATATAGAGCACGCGATCAGCGCGCGCAATCTCGCTTCTCGCACGCCTGACGCCCTCGGCTTCCACCGCATCGACCGCCGAGCGCAGGCCCGCGGTGTCCACCAGGTTCAACGGCAAACCATCGAGGTGCACCTGTTGGCGCAGTACGTCGCGGGTGGTTCCCGGCACATTCGTGACAATCGCGACTTCATCCCCCGCCAGTCTGTTCAACAAACTGGATTTTCCGGCGTTGGGCTTGCCGGCGATGACGACGGTCAGGCCTTCGCGCAGCAGCGCGCCTTGATGCGCCGCGGCGGTCATCGACTCGAATCCCGTGAATACATGCGCAAGACGATCTCGCAGCGCCGCGGCCGATAGAAAATCGATCTCTTCGTCGGGAAAATCGATGGCAGCCTCGACATAGGCGCGCAACGTGGTGATGCGGTTCTTCAAATCGATCACCCGGGCGGAGAACTCGCCCTGCAGGGAGCGCACCGCGGCGCGGGCGGCCGCGGCGCTCCCGGCATCGATCAGGTCGGCAACTGCCTCAGCCTGGGCAATGTCGATCTTACCGTTCAAAAAGGCGCGTTCGCTGAATTCACCGGGCCGAGCCATTCGGCATCCGAGTTCGAGCAGGCGTTGCAACACGAGATCGACGACGATTGCGCCGCCGTGGCCCTGCAGTTCCAAGACATCCTCGCCGGTGTACGAGGCGGGCGCCGGAAAATACAGGGCCAGTCCCTCGTCCACGCTCTTGCCGCGCGCATCGAGGAATGTCGAAAGCCGCGCGCGGCGGGGGGGCGGCAACACTCCGAGTACGCCGATTGCAATCTGCGGCACCAGAGGACCCGAGACTCGAATGACAGCCACCGCGCCCCGCCCGGGTGCGCTGGCGATGGCGGCAATGGTATCCGGCGAGCTCACGGCTTATTTTACGATCGCTGCTTCGCGGCCTCGGCTTCCACGACTTGGTTGACGCGCCACTGCTGCGCGATGGTCAACAGCGTATTGGTCAGCCAGTAAAGCACCAAGCCGCAGGGGAACCACGCCATCATGCCCGTCATGACCAGCGGCATGAATTGCATGATTTTTGCCTGCATGGGATCAGGCGGCGCCGGGTTCAGCTTGAACTGCGCAAACATCGCGGCACCCATCAACAACGGCAGGACGAAGTACGGGTCGCGCGAGGAAAGATCGTTCACCCACAGCAGGAACGGGGCCTGGCGCATTTCCACGCTTTCGAGCAACACGCGATAGAAGGAGATGAAGAAGGGGATCTGAACCAGCATGGGTAGGCAACCCGCCAGAGGATTGATCTTTTCCTTCTTGTACAACTCCATCATGGCGCGGCCCAATTTTTCGCGGTCGTCCTTGAAGGTATCCTGAATCTGTTTCATGCGCGGAGCGACGGTGCGCATTTTGGCCATCGAACGGCCGCTGGCCTGGCTCAACGGATAAAACAGAAGTTTTATCAATGCCGTGACGATGATGATGGACCATCCCCAATTGCCGACGAGCCCATGCACCCAGTTGAGGGTCGCGAACAAAGGCTGGGCGAGCACGGTGAGTATGCCGAAGTCGACGGTTCGCTCCAGGTGTGGGCCCGTGGACGCCAGCTGCGACTGCAATTTGGGACCAACGAACAATTTCTCGCGGAGTTGCGCCGTCGTGCCTGCGGCTATCTCGGTCGCCGGCCCCGTGGCGCTCAGCAGATATTCGTGATCGCGTACCTGCAGCTGGTACTTGTAGGGCTGATCGGGAGGCGGCACGATGGCCGACACGAATTGATGCTGCAGGGAGGCCAGCCAGCCATTCGCGATCGTTTCTGAGAAATGGCTGTCGGCCTCGTTTTCCACGTTCAAGTCGTGTGACTTTTTGCCGTCATAAATGGCCGGCCCTTTGAAGGAATAAGTCTCGACGTCGAAATAGGAACGCGACGCATGTTCCCAGTGACGCAGGATTTGCGAATACTGAGCCAGCTTTCGCGGCGCAGTGCCGGCGTTCTGTATGTCGTAACTCAGATCGACGGCATACAGGCCGCGCGTGAAGACGAATGTCTTGGTGACGGTCAGCCCGTGGCCGTCGGTCCAAGTCAGAGGCACACGCAGTTCGGTCGCGCCAGCGGAAAGGGCAAAGGATTTTTCCGCCGACGCCCACGTCGCAAGATGCGTCGGCGCGGCTTCGCCGGGCCCGCCGATCAAGCCCGTCTGCAGCAGGTAGGAGGAATCCGGCGGTTCGCGGCTCAAGAGTCTCACCGGAATGTTCGGCGTGTCCTTGCGCAGCGGATATTCCGGGAGGTCGGCTTGGTCGAGCTCCCCGCCTTTCAAATTGATCACTATATCGAGCACGTCGGTGGTGACATGCACCGCAGCCGAGGGTCCCGAATCGGGCGCGGCCGGCGGCGCCGACGCGAATGCATCCGCGGCAGCGGGAACGGCAGCGGCGGGTGCTGGCGTGGGTGCGGGTGATGACGCAGGAGGCGCTGCCGTGCTCGCAGCCTGCGGTACCGAGTCGCTGAGTGTCGCAGGAGCGCCGGTTACCGAAGTCGCGAGACTTCCATGGTCCGCCGCCGCCGGATAGTCATGCATCCACGCTTCGTAGTTGAGGTAAAGGACCGCGGCGAGCGCAATCCAAAGCATCATGCGAGTGTTAGGCATTGATCATTCTCTTGTCCGGCACGGGGTCGTAGCCGCCCTTGGCGAAGGGATGACAGCGTAGAAGGCGGCGCAGGCCGAGCCAGGCACCTTGCAAGGCCCCATGTCGTTCGATCGCGGTGTGCGTGTAGCAAGAACAGCTGGGATAGAAGCGGCAGCTGCGTCCCAACCAAGGGCTCAAGACGAGTTGATACCCGCGAATGACCCACAAAAAGATTTGGCTCAAGGTAGGCATCGTTTGGTAATCGATTTCCAATGCTTGTCCAAACTCTCGCGCAGCTCGCTTGGGTTGGCCTGACGCGCCGCGTCCCGTGCGGACACGGTGACATCGACGGGAGGCAGTGAGTATTGGTTCAAACGAAAGGACTCTCGGGTGAGGCGCTTGATTCGATTGCGTGCGACCGCGGTGCCGAAGGTACGCGTCGCTATGCTCAATCCCAATCGAGGATAGGTTTCATGATTGGCCAGGACCGATAAACTAAAAAATGCGTCGGCAAATTTTTTGCCGTGCCGCTTCACTTCGCGAAATTCGGCCGGCTGGTGCAAACGTTTGCGCGGCTCGAACGTCAGTTTACGGATCGTTAGACAGTCCCGAAAGATCGTATCAAGGGCACAGGCGCTTGCGGCCTTTGGCTCGGCGGCGCGCAAGCAATCGGCGACCGCTCTTCGTGGCCATGCGCGCGCGAAAGCCGTGGGTGCGGGCACGATGTAAATTACTTGGGTTGAAAGTACGTTTCATAGCGCAACTCAGACAAAAACCACGGGGCAAATCAATGAATTGGGAGATTTACGAAAGGCGGCAAGGGTACTGAGCGGGCATGGATGTGTCAATAGACGCCTTGCCACGTTGGAGCTAGACTCCCTGCCCTTTCGTTTACTTTGCCCCATTGCCTTTGATCTTGAGGAGAGCGCTCTTGTCGGAGTCGCTATGGAACCGTTGTCTGCGAGTGCTCGAGAGCGAACTCCCTGAGCAGCAGTTCAATACCTGGGTGCGGCCCCTTCAGGCGATCGAGCGAGATGGGGAACTCAGGCTCCTGGCTCCCAACCGTTATGTTATCGAATGGTTGGGCCAAAATTCGCTGCCGAGGATCAAGGAACTCATTCGCGCTTTCGCCGAGGATCCGGCCCCCGAACTCGTTCTCGACGTTGGCACGCGGGCCGGCGCCGCCCCGGTCGTGGCGGTCAACGGAGGCCACTCCGCTTCCAACGGCGCAGCGGCCAGAATTCGCAGGCTCGCCCCCTCGGTTCTCGGAGGGCCGATCAATTCCACGTTCACATTCGACAGTTTCGTCGAGGGCAAGAGCAATCAGCTGGCCAAGGCGGCCGCGATTCAGGTCGCCGGCAATCCCGGAAGGGCGTACAACCCGCTGTTCATTTATGGCGGTGTCGGCCTCGGCAAGACGCACCTGATGCACGCGGTGGCAAACAAGATCAAAGAAAATAATTCCGAGGCGCGGCTCGCCTACGTGCACAGCGAGCGATTCGTCGGCGATATGGTGAAGGCGTTGCAGCACAACACCATCAATGATTTCAAGACCGCCTATCGCTCCTTGGATGCCTTGATGATCGATGATATTCAGTTTTTTGCGGGAAAGGAGCGCTCGCAGGAAGAATTCTTCCACACGTTCAACGCGCTCCTGGAAAGCCAGCAGCAGGTCATATTGACGTGCGATCGGTATCCGAAGGAGGTCGACGGACTCGAAGAGCGTCTGAAGTCGAGATTCGGCTGGGGTTTGACGGTAGCGATCGAGCCCCCCGAGCTCGAGACCTGTGTCGCGATCTTGATGAGCAAGGCGGCGATGTCGCAGGTTGATTTGCCCGAAGAGGTGGCGTTTTTCATCGCCAAGCGCATTCGATCGAACGTCCGCGAGCTTGAGGGAGCTCTGCGCAGGGTGGTGGCGACGTCGAATTTCACGGGACGACCCATCACTTTGGATCTGGTGAAGGAGGCCTTGCGCGACTTATTGGCGCTGCAAGAGAAGCTGGTGACGGTGGAAAATATTCAGAAGACGGTCGCCGAATACTACAAAATTAGAATCGCTGATCTGTTGTCGAAGCGACGCAGCCGCTCCATCGCGCGGCCGCGCCAAGTCGCGATGGCGCTGGCAAAGGAATTGACCAATCACAGCTTGCCCGAAATCGGAGACGCTTTCGGAGGCCGGGATCACACGACGGTGTTGCACGCTTGCAGGCGCGTCAAGGAGTTGCGCGAGACCGAACGGAGGATTGGCGAGGACTATATGAACCTGTTGAGAACCCTGGCGGGATAGGGTAGGAGATCCTGTGGACGGCGCTGTGGATAAAGATATCCACAGGTGGGGGACAGTTTTCGCGCCGCCAGTCGACAGGAGTTGGATACGGTTGTCGTGATTGCAATGCGTTGATTATTATTATGTTTTTGGAGTTATACCGAAACGGGGCGTGCTTCATAATCATAGTAATAATCTCTTTTAAGAATCTAAATCTAAGATTGGTGAGACGGGTGTGCCCATGAAATTGACGGCGGAGCGCGAGAAATTATTGGCCCCATTGCAGGCGGTGATCGGGGTGGTGGAACGGCGCCAAACCATGCCGGTTTTGGCCAACGTGTTGCTTGGCGTCCGCCAAGGGCAACTGTCGGTGACCGCCACGGATCTGGAGGTGGAACTCGTGGCTTCCACGGAGGTGGCGGTTCAAGAGGCGGGCGATATCACTGTTCCGGGCCGCAAGTTTTTGGACATATTGCGAGCACTGCCGGAGAAGGCCGCGGTTTCTCTGGCGGTCGAAGGGGAAAAGGTGGTCATCAAGGCTGGGCGCAGCCGCTTCAGCCTCTCGACTCTCCCCGCTGCAGAATTTCCGGTCATCGATGACATCAATTCGCAGCAAACGGTCCAGGTACCGCGGAAGGAGTTACTGCGTTTGCTGGAAAAGACGCACTTTTCCATGGCGCAGCAGGACGTTCGTTACTACCTGAACGGCATGTTGTTGGAAATCGATGGCCAGGTGCTGCGCGCGGTGGCGACCGATGGACACCGTCTGGCGCTGTGCGAAACGGCTTTGGCCGCGAAGGCGAAGACGTCCCAGCAGGTCATCGTGCCGCGCAAGGGTGTGCTGGAACTGCAGCGCGTGCTCACAAACGAGGGCGTGGCCGACTTAGGCATAGGGACGAATCACGTTCGCGCCCAGATCGGCGATGTTCGCTTCACTTCTAAGCTTATTGACGGTCGCTTTCCGGAATATTCTAGGGTGATTCCGGCTGCCCCGGCGAGCGCCATCCGAGCGGATCGGGACATTTTGCGGCAGGCGCTGCAGCGTACCGCGATTCTCTCCAATGAAAAGTACCGGGGCATCCGTGTGACCGTGAAAAAGAATATGGTGACGGTGCAAGCGCACAACCCTGAGCAAGAGGAAGCGGAAGAGGAAATCGAGGTGGGCTACGACGGGAGCGACCTTGAAGTGGGTTTCAATGTGAATTACTTGCTCGATGCCCTCGCGGCCATTGATGGCCAAGAGGTCGAGCTTGGGCTCACCGACAGCAATAGCAGTTGCCTGATCCGGTCACCCGGTAATGCGTCGGCACGTTATGTCGTGATGCCGATGAGGCTCTGAGTTGGCGCTTTGCCGGGTGCAAGTAACGGATTTCCGCTGCTTGCAGTCGGCGGCCCTTGAGCTCGATTCTCGCTTCACGCTGATCAGCGGCGCCAACGCTTCCGGCAAAACGAGCTTCCTAGAAGCTATCTACGTATTGGGTCGCGGCCGCTCGTTTCGTACCCGCCGCCTGGAACATTTGATTCACCGCGGAAGCGGTCGATTTGTCGTGTTTGGAGAAGTCGATGTCTTCGGCCGACGGGTGTCCCTCGGGGTAGAGGGGTCATCCACGGGGATTCGAGCCAAGCTGGCGGGTGCTAAGGTCGGCTCCTTGGCAGAACTGGCAACCCTCCTGCCCGTGCAGATCATCGACCCTGAAATCCATCGATTGATCGAGGAGGGCCCCAACCGCCGACGCAGGTTTTTGGATTGGGGGGTGTTCCACGTGGAACCCAGGTTTGTCGGGGAGTGGCAGCGGTACCAGCAAGCGCTGAAGCAAAGAAACGCCGCCTTGAGGTCCCGTCAATCCCGAGCGCTGACGACCGCCTGGGACGCTGAGATTGTGCGCGCCGGAGAGGCGGTCTCGGAGGCGAGATCCCGCTATGTCAGTTCGCTCACCCCTCATGCCCTGGTCATTGCCCGAACCTTGCTGGGAATGGATCTCAGCCTGGTCTATCGGCCAGGGTGGGACCGCGACCGTACTTTGCTCGAAGCCTTGGAACAAAGTTGGGGGGTGGATCAGGAAAACGGTGCCACGCAGGTCGGCCCCCATCGAGCCGAACTCAATATTCGACTCAACGGGCTGGGCGTGAAAGATCGTATATCGAGAGGTCAGCAGAAGCTTCTGGCGGCCGCCCTGCTGATCGCCCAGATCAAGCTCTTCCCGGAGGACTCGCCCGTGCAGCCCAGCCTGCTTCTGGACGACCCCGCAGCGGAACTCGACAACGAGCGACTCACGGCCTTGATAGAGGAGGTGTCGTCTCAAGCGACCCAGCTTATTGTGACGACCCTTCATCCGGAGTTCAGGGGGTTTGGGGCCCCGGGCAAGCAATACCGAATCGAGGGCGGAACGGTTATTCCCGCTTAGCAGCATGTTCCACGTGGAACGCTGCCAATTCGGTATCCAGATCAAGAACCCGCAACCAGATGATTTAACAGGCATTTCTACAGCATCTAGATTCGTTTTGACCATCGAAAACTGCTAGAATGGTGGGTCTTCAAATAGGATCCACCATGGCAGATAGCGACGTCTACGATTCAAGTAAAATCAAAGTCTTGCGTGGACTCGATGCAGTCCGAAAGCGACCCGGAATGTATATCGGCGATACCGACGACGGCAGCGGCCTGCACCATATGGTATTCGAGGTGGTCGACAACGCGATCGATGAGGCGCTGGCCGGGCACTGCGACCGTGTGGTGGTTACCATTCACGCCGATGAATCGGTCACCGTGTCGGATAACGGACGCGGCATTCCTGTGGATATCCACGCCGAAGAAGGCCGCTCCGCCGCCGAAGTCATCATGACGGTGCTGCACTCGGGCGGCAAATTCGATGACACGTCGTATAAGGTCTCGGGCGGCCTGCACGGCGTCGGCATCTCGGTCGTCAACGCGCTCTCCGACTATTTGGAATTGCTTATCCGCCGTGACGGCAAGCTGCATCGCCAAGAATATCGCTTGGGCGAGCCGCAGGCGCCCCTGGTCGCCATCGGCGACACCGATGAGAAAGGCACCACGCTGCGCTTCAAACCGAGCTCGCAAATATTCACCCACATTTCTTTCAACTACGACACCCTCGCAAAGCGCTTGCGCGAACTGTCCTTTCTCAACTCGGGCGTGCGCATCGAGCTCATCGATGAACGCGACGAGAAGACCGAAGTATTTCAGCACGAAGGCGGCTTGAAAGCTTTCGTGACTCACCTCAATCGCAGCAAGACGGCGGTGCACCCCACGGTGCTGTGGTTTCAAACGCGCGATGGCAATACCCAGGTCGAAGTCGCGATGCAGTGGAACGACTCGTACCAGGAAAGCATGTATTGCTACACGAACAACATTCCGCAAAAGGACGGCGGCACGCATCTCGCGGGTTACCGCGCCGCGCTCACGCGCACCCTCAACAACTACATCGAGAAAGAGCTCGCGGCAAAAAAGGAAAAAATTCAGACGACGGGTGACGACTCGCGCGAAGGGCTCACTGCAATCTTGTCCGTGAAGCTGCCCGATCCCAAATTCTCCTCGCAGACCAAGGACAAATTGGTGTCATCCGAAGTCAAGGGAGTCGTCGAGTCTGCGGTCGCGGGACGCTTGGAGGAGTTCCTGATGGAGCATCCCCAGGAGGCGCGCGCCATCGTCAACAAAATCCTCGAGGCCGCCTACGCGCGCGAGGCCGCACGCAAGGCGCGCGAAATGACTCGGAGGAAGGGAGCGCTGGATATCGCGGGTTTGCCCGGCAAACTCGCAGACTGCCAGGAAAAAGATCCGGCACTCTCCGAAATGTTCCTGGTGGAAGGCGATTCCGCCGGCGGCTCGGCGAAGCAGGGGCGCGACCGGCGCACTCAAGCCATACTGCCGCTCAAGGGAAAAATACTCAACGTCGAGAAGGCGCGTTTCGACAAGATGCTGGCGTCCGCCGAAGTCGGAACCCTGATCACCGCTTTGGGTTGCGGCATCGGGCGCGACGATTTCAACGTCGATAAGCTGCGCTATCACCGCATCATTATCATGACTGACGCCGACGTTGACGGATCGCACATTCGAACGCTGCTGCTGACGTTTTTCTACCGGCAGATGCCGATACTCATCGAGCGCGGGCATATTTATATTGCGCAGCCGCCGCTCTACAAGGTGAAGAAAGGAAAGCAGGAAACCTACGTCAAGGACGATTTGGAATTGAATGCCGTGCTGCTTAGCACCGCCATCGATGGGGCGGCGTTGCACGTCACCGCGGATGCGCCGCCGCTATCGGGACTGGGCCTCGAGTCCCTCGCGCGAAAATACGTCGAGGTGCAAGCCATCGTTCGGCGCTGGGCGCGCCGATACGATGAGCGCTTTCTCGAGCAGCTGCTGTATGTGCCGGTATTGAGCACGGCGGCATTCGACCGCATCGATACGTTGCGGGATTGGTGCCGGAACTTGGGGCAGCGGCTCAATACCCTCGATGATGTATCGCGGCGCTATCGGGTCACGGTGGAGACCATGGCGAGCGGCGGCCACCGCATCAATCTGCAGCGGCTGGAGCACGGGCTCACGTCGGAGAAGCACATCCCCCGCGAGTTTTTCGAATCGGCCGAATATCTGCGGATTGCCGAACTTGCACAGACCCTGAGCGATTTGATGGGGCCGGGAGCCTACATCCAACGGGGCGACGAGCGCCAAGAAGTGGCGAGTTTCAAGGCCGCCATGAATTGGCTGTTCGAGCAGGCAAAGAAGGGCCAGAGCATTCAACGGTACAAGGGACTGGGCGAAATGAACGCCAGCCAATTGTGGGACACCACCATCAACCCGGAAACGCGCCGGCTCATGCAAGTGCGCATCGAAGATGTGGTGGCTGCCGACGATATCTTCACGACGCTGATGGGCGATGCCGTGGAACCGCGCCGCGAGTTCATCGAAAAGAATGCGCTGCAGGTGTCGAATCTGGACGTGTAGTGCGCTGAACTCTCTTCAGCGCGCACTTATACGTCGCTGGGTGGAGAGGCAGAGCTGAGTGCCTTCGGCGCCAGATCGAATAAAGCTCGATCGTCGGCGCGGCTCAGGGTCTGATCGAGCCAATCGCGTAGTACCGCCGCATCCATTTCACCCGCACGGACCTTGCTCATGACCAAGGTGCCCACCAAAAATCGGCGCCTCGTCTCGGCTTTGCGTTCTCGCAGGGACTGCAGCATGTGTTTGCGCGCGTCGACCCGCTCCTGTCTCAATTTGAGCTGAGTCAGCCGCTCTTGCAGCGTCGATATTTGTTCGTCGAGTTTAGGCACAAAAATTTCCCCCCGCTCCTACAGCCCTCATTGATTGTGACGCGGCCCAGGGCGTATCGTGCGCCTGCACATACGCACTTATACGTCCGCCGCGTTGGCGGCGATTCGCTCGAGTACAGCATTGGCCATCTATCACCTCGCCGTTTCCGTCATATCGCGCGCCCGCGGACATAGGATTGTAGCCTCCGCCGCGGCGCAATCCGCCACAAAACTGCGTGACCGGTACTACGGGATTACCCACAACCATTCGCAAAGGGCCGGGGTTCAATTCGCGGAAATACGCGCTCCGGCGGCCGCGCCCTCCTGGGTATATGACCGGGAACTCCTTTGGAATCGCGTCGAAGCAGCCGAGCGGCGCAAGGACTCGCAGCTCGCGCGCGTCATGGAGGTAAGCCTTCCCGTCGAGCTGACCCTTCCTCAGAGCATCGGGCTTCTGCGCGAGTACGTCGATGGCGAGTTCGTATCGAGAGGCATGATCGCCGACGTCGCGGTGCGACGCGAAAATCCTGACAACCCGAACGGCTATGTGCTCCTGACCTTGCGCGAGCCCCATGAGTCAGGATTCGGTCCTAAGGTACGGCTCTGGAACCGCAAAACTAACCTCATCGATTGGCGTTCGGCCTGGGCGCACCGCGTCAATATGCATCTGGCACGCGCAGGACATCGGGTCCGGATCGATCACCGGACCCTCGCGGCCCAGCAGATCGAGCTTGCTCCCGCGCGTAAAAGGGGAATCGGCCGGCCGGTGCAAAGCGACGAACGGCTGCCTGAGCACCTGCGCGATCGTCTTGCCGGGCAGCGAGACATAGCACGGCAAAACGGGGCGGCAATCCTGGAGGACCCCACGGTGGCGATTCGGATGCTGGCGCGTCAACGGAGCATTTTTACGCGCGGCGACCTGGTCCGATTTTTGGAATCGCGCACCGAGGGCGCCGCGCAGCTCGAAGCAGTCGTGTCGGCCGTCATGAATTCCGGCGAACTCGTCCCCGCCGGGCTTGGCGACGGCGAGCCTTTACGCTTTACGAGCCGAGACTGGATCGAAGCGGAAAAATCTCTCTCGCGGCGCGCGCAGGCCATGGCGGTGCGGCGCGGCCACGCGGTTTCCGCATCGTCAGCGGCGGCACACTGTATGGCTTCGTGGTCTCCTTCGCAGCGCGGCGCATTCGCCTACGTTGTCGGCGAAGGCGATTTTAAAGCCCTCGCTTTGCCCAGCAGCGAAAAGAGCGAATTTTTGGGCGCGGCGCATGCGGCCTTTCAGGCGGAAGGATTCCGCGTGTTGAGCGCCGTGCCGCTGCAAGACGGCGATCCCTTGACGAAGAACGATGTGGTTGTGCTCGAGGGCTGTGAACTGATTGAACTCAAGTTGCTGGAACGGCTGTTGGCCGCCGTGGATCGAGCCCGTGCGAAAATCGTCCTCGCGGCGGATTTGCAGCATTTGCAGGCGATAGGGTCGATTTCGCCTCTTCACAGCCTCCTCGAAGCGCGATTCGAGCGCATTCCGGCGCCGCCATCTTCGGTTACGTGCACGACGATCGTTACCCCATCATCGCAATGATGACGACGAAGAGCGCATACAGCCCGGCGAGGGGAATGAGGGCTCGGGCGCTGACCGATTTTTTAGAGAAAAGAGCCAGCAGTACCGCAACCGCCGCGAGCGTGATGACGCCGGAGACGATCAGCTCGCGCGAGAACACCCATGATGTAAAGAACAATCCGAGGGCGGTGGGAATCGTGGCTTGAATCATCATTGCGCCCGAGATATTTGCCAGTGCAAGCCGCTCCTTGCCCTGGCGGACCCAGATGAGTGCATTCACGGTTTCGGGCAATTCAGTGGCGACCGGACTCAATAACAACGCCACCAACTGGGGTGACAGCCCGGCCCAGTTCCCGATAGTCTCCAGTTGCCCGACGAAAAGTTTGGATGCAACCGCAATGGCGATCAGTGCGAGAATTGTCTGCGCCAGCGGCCAGAACAGGTTGGGGTCGCCCTTTGGGTGCAGCTTCAAGGGAACCAGCTCGCCCACGCTCAAGACTTGCGCGCCGCGCAACTCGCGCAGCAAATACACCACGTACGCGAGCAGAAAAAAAGTTCCCAGCCACGGTTTGTATTTGAACACCACGAGGCCGAGCGCCATCTTGCCGACAAAAATCGACAGGAACCATGCCTGATCGCGCCGCAGCCTTCTAGAGTCGCACTCGATCACATGAGTCGAACGTCCGAGCCGACCATGATTCCACAGCATTGCGAAGCCGACCACGGCATACGAAATAGTGGCGAGCACCATCGGGCCGCCCAGCGCGGCTCCGACGCCGATGTCCTTCTGAGCGGAATCCCGTCCGAATACCACAGCCATGAAAGTCACGGCGCTTTCAGGCAGCGCGGTGCCGAAAGCGGCAAGTATGGTGCCGGTCGCCGTCTCCCCGACACCCAGCTTGCGGCCAAGCCACTCGATTCCATTGACAAAAAATTCGCACGCAAAATAGATTGCGGCGGCGGACCCGAGGAACAGCACGACTGTGAGCATGGGCGTCAGGCGAACATCGAGTTTTTCGGCGGCTTATCCGCGTGGGATATCCCTTGATCGCTCGACGCGATGCGCGCGAGTCCGGCTTCGATCGATTCCCTCACTTCTTCGTTGAGCTCCCGCGGATTCTTGCCGGACGAATCAATCGGCTCGCCGATGACGACGCGAATGGTGCCCGGTTTCTTCAAGAATCCGCGTCTCGGCCAGAACTTCCCGGCGTTATGCGACAGCGGCACCAAGCTCTTGCCGGAGGCGACGGCAAGCAACGCACCGCTCACCCCGAACTTTCGTGTTTCACCCGCGACCACCCGTGTACCCTCGGGAAAGATGACGATCCAAAGACCGTCGTTGAGTCTCGCCTTGCCCTGTTCGACCACTTGGTTGACGGCCCGGTGTCCTTCGCCCCTGTTGATGGCGATCGGCCGAAGTAGCTTCAGCCCCCAACCGACAAAGGGAATCCACAGCAATTCGCGTTTCAGCACCCAGACCTGCGGCGGGAAAAGCAGGAACGGCGCCACGGTTTCCCACGCGGATGCGTGGTTGCTCATGACAATGTGGTTGCCCTTCGGAATGTGCTCGCGCCCCTCGACGACGAACTTCAGGCCGCACAATCGCTCCAGCACCCAGAATAGGATTCGTGCCCAGCAGCGCGCGATCGCGAATTGCGCGCGGTAAGGCAGCCAAAAACCAAGCACCATCACCGCCCCGAACACGCATGCCGAGGCCATCATGTAGGTGGTGAAGAGCAGCGACCGAAATAGCTGCACGGCGTCGCCTCAACCCGGCAGGCGCGACAGGTCGGCGACGCCGCCGAGCAAGAGTTGCACGTCGCGCAGCAACGCCAGGCGGTTATTGCGACGCTCCATGTTCTCGTCCATTACCATGACACGGTCGAAAAAATTATCCACCGGCGCCCTCAAGGACACCAATGTCTTCAGGCTCGCAGCGTAGCGGCGAGCGGCGGCCGCTTCCTGCACGGGAACTCGCAGATCTCGGAGCACGGCGTGCAGTTCCCTCTCGGCATCCTCGGTGAGCGCGGCGGCGTTGACGGCCGCATCGCTGCGAAGCGCGGTCTTTTTTAGAATGTTCGCGATGCGCTTATTGATTGCGGAGAGAATACGCGCCTCCGGCAGCAGCAGGAATTCTTTCAGCGCCGCCAAGCGCGTCACCGCATCGAGCGGCGAAGCCGGGCGGTTGGCAAGCACTGCGTCGAGCATTTCCGCGGTCGTTCCCGGTTCTTCCAGGAGCATGCCGCGAAGCCGCTCGGCAATGAAATCGTAAACTTCATCGATGACTTGCGCACGTTGCACCGGTTGGGCGGCGGCCGCTGCCGCCAGCAGCTCGAACAAATCCAACTCCAATTGCCCCTCGAGCAGGATGCGCAATATCCCCACGGCGGCTCGTCTTAGACCGAAGGGGTCTTTGGCGCCGCTCGGCCGCTGCTCGATGGCGAAAATTCCAACCAGGGTATCGATCTTATCGGCGAGTGCGACGGCTTGGCCCGTCCCGGTGGTCGGCAAGGAATCGCCGGCGTATCGCGGACGGTAGTGCTCCTCGAGCGCGCGTGCCAATTCTTCGGGCTCGCCTTGCGCTTCGGCGTAGTAGCGGCCCATCGTGCCCTGCAGCTCCGGGAATTCGCCCACCATGGCCGACATCAAATCGGCCTTGGCGAGTTCGGCCGCGCGGGCAACGTGCATGCCGGCGCCGATGCGGCCGCCGATCAGCTGCGCCAATGCCTTCACTCGCAGCGTCTTCTCGGCGTAGGTGCCCAGCTTGGCCTGATAGGTGACGCCACTTAAGCGTGCGGCGTGCGCTTCCAGCGAAATCTTCAGGTCCTGGTCCCAAAAGAACGCGGCGTCGCTCAAGCGCGGCCTCACGACCCGCTCGTTTCCTTCGCGCACCTTGGAAGGATCGCGGCTTGCGATGTTGCTCACGGTGACGAACCAGCCGGACAACAGGCCATCCGTGCCTTGCACCGCGAAATAGCGTTGGTGGTCCTGGACCGTGGCGATGACTACCTCGCGCGGCAGACTCAAGAATCGATGCTCGAATCGGCCCGTGATCGGCACCGGCCATTCGACGAGAGCGGTGACCTCGTCGAGCAATGCATCCTCGATCAGCGCAGTGGCGCCGTTGCCGGTCAGCGAAGCCGCCAGAATCACGCCCTCGCGAATCAGCTCGCGGCGTGCGGCGAAATTTGCCACCACCTTCGCGCCCCGCAGCCGCTTCTCGTAACTCTTGGCCGACTTGAGCGTGAGGGGCTTCGGCGCGTGAAAGCGGTGGCCGACGGTGACGCGTCCGGTCTTTAGTCCAAGAACTTCCGCCGGAACCACCGTCTCGCCATATAAGAGAACCACACCATGCACCGGTCTCACGAACTCCGTGGTGCGGTTGCCCCAGCGCATCCGCGCGGACATCGGTAAGGCGGCAATGGTCCGATTGACGATATCGCCCAGAAGACTGGTCGTTGCCGCCCCCCGTTCGGTGCCGCGGAAAATCAGCCACGCGCCTTTGTCGGTCTTCAATTGTTCGAGTTCGGCTACGGCCACACCGCAATTCTTGGCGAACGCGATCGCCGCTTGGGTCGGCGCCCCGTGGGCGTCGAAGGCCCGCTCGAGCGGCGGTCCTCGCCGTTCAACCTGTTTATCGGGCTGATGCTCGGCCAGTCTCTCTACGCGCACCGCGAGGCGTCTGGGCGTCGCGAAGCCGTGAATCTTGCCGTGCGGAATGCCGGCGGTGTGCAGGCCTAGACGCATGCCATCGGTCAGCGCATTCGACAGACTGAGCAAATTGCGGGGCGGCAACTCCTCGGTCAAGAGTTCGAATAACAGATCCTGCGCGATCATCGGGCAACCGGCTCCTTGCCTGAATTCTTGATGAGCGGAAAACCCAGCGCTTCACGGCTGGCGCGATACGACTCGGCCACACCGCGCGCGAGAGAGCGCACCCGAAGGATATATCGTTGCCGCTCCGTCACAGAGACTGCGTGACGCGCGTCCAGCAAATTGAACACGTGCGACGCCTTCACCATTTGCTCGTAAGCGGGCAGTACCAATTTGTCTTCGATCAGGCGCCTGCAGGCGACTTCACGCGCCTCGAACTCGACCGACAACGCTGTCGTATCGGCCTTTTCGAAGTTGTAAGCCGACTGTTCCACTTCGTTTTGATGAAACACGTCGCCATAAGTAACCTGTCCGAACGGGCCGTCGGTCCAAACTATATCGAAGATGCTCTCCTTGCCCTGGATGTACATCCCTAGGCGTTCCAGGCCGTACGTGATCTCGCCCATCACGGGCCGGCAGTCGAGGCCTCCCACCTGTTGGAAGTAAGTGAACTGAGAAACCTCCATCCCGTTCAGCCACACCTCCCATCCCAATCCCCAAGCGCCCAGAGTAGGCGACTCCCAGTTGTCTTCGACGAAACGGATGTCATGCGTCAAAAGATCGAACCCGAGGCAGCGCAGAGAACCTAGATAGAGTTCTTGAAAATCGTCCGGCGAGGGCTTGATGCAGACTTGAAACTGATAGTAATGCTGGAGGCGAAACGGGTTGTTGCCGTAGCGGCCGTCCGTGGGTCTGCGCGAGGGCTGCACGTAGGCTGCACTCCACGGCTCCGGTCCCACGGCGCGCAGAAACGTTGCCGAGTGAAAGGTGCCGGCGCCCATTTCCATGTCATAGGGCTGCAATACGATGCAGCCATGGTCCGACCAGTATTTTTGCAAAGTAAAAATCAGGTCTTGAAACGTGCGGGGCGGCTTGGGCAGAGCGGAGGCCATGGAATGCTCGTGGCACAAAGCCCGCGAGTATAGCGATGCCACCCTGGCCTGTCTTAGGCTTCACCCTGCACCCAATTCGCTCAGCAAGACCTCGAGCGGCGGGGCGCGACTCCGGGGGACCCGCGCCAGACGCCGCAATGCACCACATCAGGGCGCGGCACTCGATCAGATGTTCCATTATGATGCAAAGGCCGCTGGGTATCCCCGCAAGTTCTTGATCCGTAGATGCATCAGAATGGCACATTAGCTGCATGTCGATTGCACCCGGGCCTAGCTCGAGGGCTCATCAACCTTACGCGAGGACGCAAATGACCCCCGCCGATGTTCTGAAATTGATCAAAGAAAAAGAGGCGAAATTCGCCGATCTCCGCTTTACCGACACAATCGGCAAGGAACACCACGTCACCATTCCCACACGCTTGGTGGATGAGGGTTTTTTCAAGGACGGCAAGATGTTCGACGGCTCGTCGATCGCCGGCTGGAAGGGGATCAACGAGTCGGACATGATCTTGATGCCCGACCCAGCTACCGCGGTCATCGATCCTTTCTACGAAGAGACGACCGTCGATCTGCGGTGCGACGTCATCGAACCCATGACCATGCAGGGCTACGAACGCGACCCGCGCTCGCTGGCGAAACGTGCCGAGGCGTATCTTAAGTCCACGGGCATCGCCGACTCGGCGCTGTTCGGCCCTGAAAACGAATTCTTCATTTTCGACAACGTCACCGTCAGCTCCAGCATGAACGGATGCTCGTACGAGGTGGACTCTTACGAGGGTTCGTGGAATTCCGGCAAAACTTACGAAGACGGCAACAGAGCGCATCGTCCCGCAGTGAAGGGTGGCTACTTCCCGGTGCCGCCGGTCGATTCGCAGCAGGACATACGCACCGCGATGTCGATGGCCTGCGAAGAAATGGGTTTGAAGTTCGAAGTGCATCACCACGAAGTCGCGACGGCAGGTCAGGGCGAAATCAATGTGGCGGCGAACACGCTCACCAAAAAAGCCGACGAAGTGCAGATCCTCAAGTACGCCCTGCAAAACGTGGCGCACGGTTACGGAAAAACACTTACTTTCATGCCGAAACCCATCGTCGGCGACAACGGCAGCGGAATGCATGTGCATCAATCGCTGCAGAAGGAAGGTAAAGCGCTGTTTGCGGGCGATAAGTACGGCGGCTTGTCGGACATCGCCCTCTACTACATCGGCGGCATCATCAAGCATGCACGCGCCATCAATGCTTTCACCAATGCGAGCACCAACAGCTACAAGCGCCTGGTGCCCGGTTTCGAAGCTCCTGTCAAACTCGCTTACTCGGCGCGCAACCGGTCTGCGTCCATTCGCATCCCCTGGATTTCCAACCCCAAGGGGCGGCGCATCGAGGTGCGTTTTCCGGATGCGACGGCCAATCCGTATTTCGCATTCGCCTCCATGTTGCTGGCGGGAATCGACGGCATCCAGAACAAGATTCATCCCGGTGATCCGGGCGACAAGGATCTGTATGACCTGGAGCCGGAAGAAGACAAGAAAATACCGACCGTATGCCATTCTCTCGACATGGCGCTCGAGTATCTCGACAAGGATCGGGGCTTCCTCAAGGCGGGAGGCGTCTTCACCGACGACCTGATCGACGCCTACATCGAGTTGAAGATGAAGGAAGTGACCCGGGTGCGGATGACCACGCACCCCATCGAGGTGGAGATGTACTACAGCCTGTAAGGGTTCAGCAGGGTGCACGAAGGTTTGAGGTGACGGCGTTCGCATCGCCGTCACCTTGTTTGTGGCTGGGAGGCGATAGGGCTATGCTTTGGAGTTATGCACCCTTGGAGACCATGGATCGCGCTGGCCGCCCTCGCGGCGTTTGCGGGACAGGCCGCCGTGGTTTACAAGTGGACCGATCCCAATGGAGTGGTCCACTATTCGGATCAACCGGTCCCCGGTGCCCAAAGGATCTACACCACCAGTTCGAGCATGGGGACGGTTGCACCCCCCGGCTCGACCGCGGAAAGCCCGCCATCGGTCGTCCAGCGAGACGCGCCGGTGCTCGGCTACACCGAGTTCGCGATTGCCTCACCCCAGCCCAACCAAACATTCTTCGGCGACGAAGTCATCACGGTGAGTCTGTCCTTGGACCCGTCTCTCCGACAGAATCACGTCCTCACGTGGCACCTCAACGGCCAGCAGCTGCAGGATCAGGGTCCGAACGCGGCCCAGTTCGATCTGCCGCATTTGGACCGCAACACCTACATACTCAACGCGACCATCACGGATCCGCAAACCGGCGATTCACGCAGCACCGACAGCGTTACTTTTTTCGTTCGCCAGCCTTCCGCCTTGTCGCCGCAGCACAAGAGGCCCTAGCGCTCTTGTTGCGCCAACCGGACGCTCCGATTGGCCGCTGAATTCAAGCTGGCTTCAATTCGCATCGAGGGCACCGAACTGCTCGATGCGTTGGTGACCGGCGTATTTCTGCTCGATCAGGACTTGCATGTCGGCTATTTGAATTCCGCCGCGCAGACCTTGCTCGGGGTGGGTCCCAACCAGGCACTCGGCCGCAGCATCATGGAACTTGCGCGCGGCGCCGAGACCTTGTTGCCGCTGTTCGATCGCGCGCGCCAGGGAGGCGAGGGAGTCGTGCAGCGCGAACTCGCGTGGCCGGCCCCGGGCGGGGTCGACCGCATCCTCGACTGCGCCGTCACTCAGATAACGCTCGGGCAAGACGATTTCCGGCTGCTGCTCGAAATCGAAGATATCACTCAACATCGGCGCCTGACCCGCGAGAACGCCTTGCTGGCGCAGCTCGGCGGGAGCCGCTTGATGGTTCGCCAGCTTGCGCACGAAATCAAAAATCCGCTCGGCGGCTTACGCGGCGCCGCGCAACTGCTTGAACGGGAACTCCTGGATCCGGCCTTGCGCGAATACACGCGCGTCATCATCAGCGAAGCAGACCGGCTCACCAATCTGCTGGATTCCATGCTGGGGCCCGGCCGGCCGCCGGCGAAACAGTTGATCAACGTGCACGAATTGCTCGAGCGTGTTTATCATCTGCTGCGCAGCGAAGCGCCGGAAGGTGTCATCGTCGATCGCGACTACGACCCCAGCCTGCCGCCGCTCACGATAGATCCGAACCATATCATCCAGGCCATGCTGAATCTCGGCCGCAACGCCCTCCAAGCTCTGTCGGGCGGCCACGTTCAGGCGCCGCGGCTGATCCTGAGGACTCGTGCGGCGAACAATGTGAGCGTCGGTTCGCAGCGCCACCGGCTGGTTGCCTCGATTCAGTTCGAGGACAACGGCCCGGGCGTGCTTTGCGAAATTCGCGATACGATTTTTTATCCGTTGGTGTCGGGCCGGGCCGATGGCACAGGCTTGGGGTTGGGAATAGCTCAAGACCTGGTCAGCCGCCACGGCGGGCTGATCGAATTCGACAGCGCCCCCGGCAGAACCATATTCGTCATTTCTCTGCCGATGGACTCCCTATGAGCTCGAAGCCCCTGCAAGTTTGGCTGGTCGACGACGATGCCTCGATCCGATGGGTGCTCGAGAAGGCTCTGAAGGGCAGCGGCATGGCCGCCAAGTGTTTCGATCAGGCCGACAACGTCTTGACGGCCTTGCGCTCCGGCGCGCCCGACGTATTGATGACCGACATTCGCATGCCGGGTCGCAGCGGCCTCGATCTGCTCAAGGAAATTCAAGTTTCGCGCCCGGGATTGCCCGTCATCGTCATGACCGCCCACTCCGACTTGGACGCGGCGGTCGCCGCTTATAAAGGCGGCGCCTTCGAGTATTTGCCCAAGCCCTTCGACATCGATAAGGCGGTGGATCTGGTGCGCCGCGCCGCTCAGCAAGCACCCGCGCCCATCGACGCCGAGTCGGCGCGGCGAAGCATTCCTGAGTTGCTGGGTCAAGCGGCAGCGATGCAGCAGGTGTTTCGTGCGGTCGGCAGGCTGTCCCGCTCCAGCATGACGGTGTTGATCACCGGCGAATCCGGCACGGGCAAGGAACTCGTGGCGCGCGCACTTCATCGTCACAGTCCGCGCTCCAGCAAGGCCTTCGTCGCCCTCAATACGGCGGCCTTCACCGCGGACCTTTTGGAGTCGGAACTCTTCGGCCATGAGAAAGGCGCATTCACCGGCGCCGACGCCCTGCGCCGCGGACGCTTCGAACAAGCCGACGGCGGCACGCTATTTCTCGACGAGATCGGCGACATGTCTCCGGCGCTGCAGACTCGGCTGCTGCGCGTGCTGGCCGAGGGCGAGTTCTACCGGGTCGGAGGCCAAACGCCGGTGAAGGTCGACGTGCGTGTCATCGCCGCGACTCATCAAGACTTGGAATCGCGCGTGAATTCCGGGCACTTTCGCGAGGACCTCCTGCACCGGCTGAACGTGATCCGCATCGAAATTCCTCCTTTGCGGGAGCGTCGCGAGGATATCCCCGAGCTGCTGCGCCATTACTTGGCGGTGGCCGGACAAGAACTCGGGGTCGAACCGAAATTGCTGGCGTCGCCGGCCGAGACCGCGCTCGTGGCTTTCGATTGGCCCGGCAATGTGCGCCAGCTCGTCAATGCCTGCCGCCGGCTGACCGTAACGGCGCCGGGGCGGGAGATTCGCGCCGAAGACATTCCGCCCGACCTTGGCGGCGTGCCGGCCGGCCAAACCGCAAATCACGATTGGATGGCGAAGCTTTCACATTGGGCCGAACGAGAATTGGATGCGGGCACGTTGCGGCTGCTCGATCAGGCGGTTCCCGAGGTCGAACGTATATTGATCCGCGTTGCCCTGCGCAAAGCCGACGGCCTGAAACAGGACGCAGCGAAACTCTTGGGCTGGGGCCGAAATACATTGTCCCGCAAAATGAAAGAGCTGGGGATGGAAGACGTCGCCTGACGCGGAACTTCGGCGCGACGGCTATAATTAGTGCCGCCATGCATGACTTCCTCGCACATAAGATTGACGGAATCCAACGGCTCCTGCTAAGCAATTCCTTGATGGATTGGCTGATCGCGGGCGTCCTCGGCCTTGCGGTGTGGTCGGGTTTCTTGATCTTGCGAAAACTCGTCGCCTCGCGCTATGAGAAGATTTCAACGGCGCAGCAGCGCCTGCCGATCCGGCACATCGCCTACCTCGTAGGGAATACCGAGCAATTCCTGTTCATCGCCATCGCCTTGTATGTTGCTCAAGGCAGCTTGACCCTGCCCGACAGGATTCAGCACATCGTTTCCAATATCGTGCTGATGCTCGTCCTGCTGCAGGTGGGCCTCTGGGCCGGACGGTCGCTGCGCTTCTATTTGGAGATGAAGCAGCGGGAACGGGGCGCCGACCAAATGTTTGCCGGTTCATTGGACGTCATCAACTTCGTCGCGCGCATGCTGATCTGGTCATTGTTGACCTTGGTGGCGCTCGACAACGTCGGCGTCAATATCACGGCGCTGCTCGCGGGCCTCGGGGTCGGCGGCGTCGCGGTGGCTCTGGCTCTGCAAAACGTTCTGGGCGATTTATTTGCATCCCTGTCGATTGCCCTCGACAAGCCGTTCGTCGTCGGCGACAGCCTGGTGATCGACACGTTCATCGGCAAGGTCGAGCATATCGGAATCAAGACCACGCGATTGCGCAGCGAAACCGGCGAACAAATTGTTCTCTCGAACGCCGATATCCTGAAGAGCCGGGTCCGCAATTTTGGCCGCGCCCAGGAACAACGCGCGCTGGCGGCGATTCGCGTGCCGTACGAGACGCCGACGGACAAGCTTAGGAGCATACCGGCACTGCTCGAGACGATCGTTCGAGAACAGGAGAACGCTCGTTTCGAGCGCTGTCACCTCAAGGCACTGGGTGATTCCGCCTTTCACTTCGAGCTTTCGTATTTCGTTCAGCAGCCAGCGCTTCACCCGCTGCTCGATCTGCAGCAGGCCGTCAATTTTCGCATCATCGATGAATTTCGCCGTTTGGGGGTCGACTTCGACTATCCGACGCAGCGCGTGTTTTTGGCGCGGCAAGGGCCGCGAGCCGACGCATAGAAATCCGGGCGATGTTCCATGTCGTATTGTTCGAGCCCGAAATACCGCCTAATACGGGTAACGCCATTCGCCTGTGCGCGAACAGCGGCGCGACGCTGCATCTGATCAAGCCGTTGGGTTTTCGCTTGGATGACAAGAGCCTGCAGCGATCCGGGCTCGACTATCACGATCTTGCATCCGTCAAGCTGCACGGCAGCTTCGAGGCGTGCGCGGATGAGCTCCGAGACGCGCGGATACTTGCCGTCGAGACCGGGGGACGCCATCGCTACGGCGATTTCGAGTACCGCGCCGGCGATGCGTTTCTATTCGGCCCGGAAACCCGCGGCCTGCCCGGCACGGTACTCGATCGGGTCGGGCGCGAGTCGTCCTTGTTCATTCCCATGCGCAGCCTAAGCCGCAGCATTAATTTATCGAATTCCGTGGCGATCGTCGTGTACGAAGCCTGGCGCCAGCTCGGCTTCACCGGCGGCGGGCCGTCTTTCTGACGACTCGCATCCGCGGCCGACAGCGTGTTTTCTACAAAACAAAGGTGCCTTCGAGCATGGCAACGCAACGCCCGCCGATGCGCGTTTCGATCGTTGCTCCATCGCGTCGCGCGGTTCGCCCGAGCAAGAGACTCGGACGGCCCATGTCGACGCCCTGATGAATGCGCCATGCAAGCTCGGGGCGCCCGCCGGTCTCGAGCGTCGCGAGCAAGGCGATGGCCGCGGCGCAGGCGCTCCCCGTGGCGGGGTCCTCGACGATTCCGTCCAGCGGCGAGAACATGCGCGCATGCAGAACCGCCTCTTCTGCGGAGCCCTCGTAATGCGACCGCCAGTACGCGAAAATAGCGTCCGCTCCGTCGAGCGGCAAGAGTTCGGCATGCGCCGCGAGGTTTGGCCTCGAACGGCGGAGCGCATCGCGGGTATCGAGCTCCACGACGAGAAATGGCAGCCCGACCGAGACAATCTGCGGTGCGTGCACTTGCATCGCGATATCGCGCGGATCCAACGACAGACACGCCGCGGCAATTTCTCGGGATACGATCGTCCGGCGCGACAGCGCCTGCGGAGCGCGCAGCTCCGCGCCGACCGTGGCGCCTCGCTCGGTGAGAAGCTTCAGGGGCACTAGGCCGGCGGTTTCCTCGAAGACGAAGATTCCTTCGGCGGCCGCAGCGGCGTGACGCTTCTCACGTGCGAGAGCAAAAGCCGTTCCGACATTCGGATGTCCGGCGAAAGGCACCTCCGTGCGCGGCGTAAAAATTCTCACTTTGGCGGTGTGCGCCGCATTGTCCGGCGGCAGCACGAAGGTGGTTTCCGAATAATTGAATTCAAGGGCGATGGCCTGCATTTCCGCCGTGGATAGCCGCTCCGCATCGAGTACAACGGCGAGCGGGTTTCCGCCGAACATCCGGTCGGTGAACACGTCGGCAGTCACGTAGCGCCGCTTCATCGTTTATCCGCCGTCATTCCGTTTCCGAGCGCACTTCGCGGCCCATCAGCTCTTGGACTGCGGCGCGAACCGGCTTGCCCTCATGCATGACGCGATAAATTTCCCGGCATATCGGCATGTCCACGGCGAGTTTCTGTGCAACGGCGTAGATCGCGCGCGCGGCAGGCAGCCCCTCGACGACCTGATGTATGCCGCTCTGTGCATCGCTCAAGGATTGACCGCGGCCCAATGCGATGCCAAATCGCCGATTGCGCGATTGATCGTCGGTGCAGGTCAAGACAAGATCGCCAAGGCCGGCGAGCCCCATGAAAGTTTCGCGTGCCGCGCCGAGCTTCACGCCGAGACGCATCATCTCGGCGAGCCCGCGCGTGATCAATGCTACTCGAGTGTTGGCGCCGAAACCCATGCCGTCGGCGATACCGGATCCGATCGCAATCACATTCTTGACGGCGCCTCCGACCTCGACCCCCAGGATGTCGGATTGCGTATATGCGCGGAAGCTCGGCCCCGAGAGCCTCAGCGCGAGTTCCTTGGCGAAGCGCTCGTCATGAGACGCGACCGTCATCGCAGTGGGCAGGCCCGCGCCAACTTCCTTCGCAAACGTCGGGCCCGACAGTACGGCCCCGGGCCGTGAGCCCAACACCTGCCGGGCAACCTGGTGCGGCAAGAGTCCCGTCTCGATCTCGAATCCCTTGGTGGCCCAGGCGATGCGGGTGCCCTGATCCAGATGCGGCTTGATACTCTCCAAGGATGCGCGAAAAGCATGCGAAGGCACGGCGATCAGCGCATCGCGTGCTCCGTCGAGCGCTTGAATCAGGTCGTTCGTCACGCTCAAAGAATCTGGAAACGCGGCATCCGGCAAATAACGCTCGTTGCGCCGTACCCGCCGCATGGCATCGATCTGCAAACTGTCGCGTCCCCACAGCTGAGTGGCGTGGCCTTCCCGCGCCAGTTGAATGGCGAGTGCGGTGCCCCAGGAACCGGCGCCGATGACCGTCATCGGTCCTGCGCGTGGGTTCCCCATCGTTGACCCTTGCTTGTCAGGTCCGGCCTAATTGACCAGACCTTGTTGCGGCACTTCCGACGCCTGCGCGAACAAGGCGTCGAAGTTGACCAGCGGCAGCAGGAAATTCGGGAAGCCGCCCTTGACGATCAGGTCTGAAATCACCTCGCGCGCGTAGGGAAACAGGACGCTGGGGCAGAAGCTCCCGATCAGGCGCTTCAAATCTTCGGTCGATGCGCCGGCGATCGAGAAGACCCCCGCCTGCTTGACCTCGACCAGGTAGAGCGTCGCCTCGGCTTGCTTGGCCTCGAGCGTGATGGTCAACAGTACTTCGCGGACCTCAGGCGCGAGTTCCTCGGCCGAGGTGTTCATATTGAGCTGAAATTTCGGCTCCCATGCTTGATTGTTCGGCAACCGCGGCCCGTTCGGCGATTCATAGGAACAATCCTTCAAATAAACGCTTTGCAGACTGACTTGGACTCCGCCGATACTGGCTTCCGGCCCTGGGTTTCTAACCTCGTTCATCACACCCCCTGAATTAAGCGATCCAGTGCGCCGCTGCGATCGAGTTCAAAAAGATCGTCGCAGCCGCCGACGTGCTTGTCGCCGATGAAAATTTGCGGGACGGTGCGTCGATTGCTGCGCGCAATCATCTCCTCGCGGAACTTAGGCTCATCCTCGACGTTGATCTCGGTGAGCGCTACGTTCTTTTTCGCCAACAGATCACGGGCGCGCCGGCAGTACGGACACCAGTCCGAGGTGTACAGCGTCACGACGGGTTGAGTCATTTCGAACCCTTGCCGCCCGCCGAAGCCTTCGACAACGGTAAGTTGTCCTTGATCCAGGCGTTCAAGCCTCCATGAAGATTGAACACCTTGGTGAAGCCGAGCTTCATCAGCGTCCGCGCTCCGCTCGCCCCGCTGGTACCGCTGTCGCAGTAAGTGATCACGGTCTTGTCGCGCCATTTTTTCAAGCCTTCGGCCTGCGATGCGAGTTCTGCCGCCGGCACGTTGCGAGCGTCGGCGATGTGGCCCGCGTCGTATGATTCCTTGGGTCGAAGATCGATGACGAGAGCGCCCTGGTTCATGAGCCTCACGGCCTGCATCGCGCTCAAAGCCGCAAATGCCTGCAGGCGCTCGCGAACCTCGTAAAAGGCCACGAAAGCCGCAGCCAGTACCGCGCCGGTCGCAAGATAAGGATGATGGCCAATGAACTCGAACAGTCGCTGCATGCGGCTCGCACAATACGTTTTTCGGGCCGGCAAGTATAGCAGCGGGCTCAAGGCTTGTATGCTTGCCATCCAGGATGAAACTTAACCGCTACCGCTACCGCTACCGCTGCCGGAAATACCTATGCGTAGCCCTCGCATTGACCACCTTGCACTGTGCTGCTATCTGGGCGGCTGTACCCGAGCCCAAGGACTCCGCACAGGCGAAAGAAAGACTGGCGGCCGTGCGCGCGCGCATCGCGGCGCTCACCGGTCGGCTCGGCGATGAACTCAAGGAGCGCGACGCATTGAATGCGCATCTACGCGAGGCTGAGCTCGTGGTTACCGCAAAGCGAAGAAGGCTGGATGCCTTGCATGCCGCCGAGAGCGCCGCGGAGCGGCACCGATCGGAACTGCGCGCCGAGCAGGCAGCCGGACAAAACGCGCTGCGCACGGAGCGCGCCGCCTTGGCGGCTTGGTTAAGGGCGGCCTACGTGATAGGACGTGAGGAGAAGCTCAAGTTGCTGCTGAGCCAAAACGATCCTGCGAGCCTTGGCCGTACGCTCGCCTACTATCGATACTTCGCCGAGGAACGCAGCAGCAAAATCGACGCCATTGAATCGCACGTGCAGCGATTGGAGCAGTTGGTTGCGCAAATCGATGTACAAAGCACAGAGCTCAAGTCTCTGGAAAGCGACGCGAGCCGCGAAATGGCCGGCCTCGAGCATGCGCGCGCCGAACGAGCCGACGCTCTGACGGCGCTCAAGAAGCAAGTAGCGAGCGGCAATCAAGAACTGGCCGAGCTTAAGCGCGAGGAACAGGCAGTTGAATCGCTGGTGGCGGACCTCGCGCGGGTTCTGCAGGATTTTCCCGTCGATGCAACGCAGAGCTTCGACCGAATGCGCGGCAAGCTGCCATGGCCGGTGCCGGGGCGGGTGACCGCGCACTATCAGGGGCAGCACGCAAAAACCGCGCCCGGGCTCCGCTGGAACGGCGAAATGATAGAAGCGGCGCGCGGCGCCAAAGTGCGGGCTGCGTATTTCGGCCGGGTCGTGTACTCCGATTGGTTGCAAGGTCTCGGACTCCTGCTGATCATAGGACACAGCGGCGGCTACATGACGCTCTACGGACATGCGGAGGTGCTCTACAAATCGGTCGGCGACTGGGTAGCACCGGGCGACGTGATCGCGGCCTTGAGCGATGCAAGCGGCGCCGCCCCGCAGCTCTATTTCGAAATTCGGGAAGGGCGAAAAGCCGTCGACCCCAAGGTTTGGTTGAAGGCAAAGCCGTGAGCGCCGCAGACCGCAGAGGATCGGCAGACCGCAGAGGAGCCGCAGATCCTAGCCGCATAAGTGGAGCCGATGCTATCTGCGCGTGCGCCGCACAAGTGGGCGGCGGCGACGCGCTCCCATAGCTACGCGTCCCTGCTAGCTACGTGCCCTGCTAGCGGTGAATCGCGGCCGCACGTATGCTGAGGCGTGAGGTTTACGAAATCGCAATATGTCTTGTTCGTGTGCATAGGCATGCGCGTGTCGCTTGGGCTGGCGGGCGGGGTGCTCGCCGATAAACCTCCAGCCCCGCGGCCCGACCTGCCCTGGCAAGACGCCCGCATGCTGGCCGACGTTCTGGAGCGCGTAAAACACGATTATGTGAATCCGGTGGGAGATCACGAGCTGCTGCAGGCGGCAATTCGCGGCATGGTGTCGTCGCTGGATCCGTATTCCGCGTACCTCGACGGGGACGAGTATGATGAGGTCAAGATCTCGAGTTCGGGCCAATACTCAGGGATAGGCATCGAGGTGTCGATGGAAGACGACGAGGTCGTGGTGGTGTCGCCGTTCGAAGGGTCGCCTGCGGCTGTGGCCGGAATTCGCCCCGGCGATGTGATCGTTTCGATCGATGGGATACCCGTTAACACGACGTCCTTGTCGGACACGATCGGACGCATGCGCGGCAAGGAAGGGACAACGGTCAAAATTGGTATTTTGCGTGAAGGCGCTGCCGAACCGCAGCAATTCACTTTGAAGCGTTCGCGCGTCGAATTACGCAGCGTGAAATCAGAACTGCTCGAACCGGGCACGGGATACGTGCGAATCTCCCAGTTCAGCGAAACCACGGCCGATGACCTCGACGCGGCGCTCAAGGACCTGCACAAGCGCAACGGTGCGCCGCTCAAGGGGCTCGTTCTGGACCTGCGCAACAATCCGGGGGGCGTGCTCGAGGCGGCGGTGGCGGTCTCCGATGTTTTCCTCGATTCCGGCGTCATCGTGACGGCCAAAGGGCGCACGCCTGAGTCCAAATTCGAAATGGATGCGACGCCGGGTGATGCGCTCAATGGCGCACCGATCGTGGTATTGATCAATGGCGGATCGGCGTCGGCCGCGGAGATCGTCGCGGGTGCCCTCAAGGATAACCATCGCGCGAAGCTCATGGGACGCACGACATTCGGCAAGGGCTCGGTGCAGACGGTGATCCCGCTTTCGGGCGATCGCGCCATCAAACTGACCACGTCTCTCTATTACACGCCGTCGGGACTATCCATCAATCACCGAGGCATTGCTCCTGACATCGAGCTGGAGCGTGCTCCGCCGCCGCCCACGGTGTCGGTGCCCCCCGACGCGCCGCTGCTCCAGCGCGATCCTGAAGTAAAACGCGCAGTTCAGGAATTGAAGGTGCCGACCAACGGCGGCCGCGGTTCGGTATCCGCGGCCGCTCACTAAGGAAGGTGCATGCGAAGCACTCGGTCCATTGAAATTTTGTGCCTGGCGCTGGCTGCTCTGGTGCTCGTGTGGTCGCGGGCGCTTACGACCCAACTCTGGCCGGTGCTTGGCCTGCTGGGAGCATTCGTGGTCGCGATCATCTTGTTTCGCGCTCGCCGTTTCTTCCCGCGACGCACCCGGACGCGGTTGCTGATCGAGTCATGGTCCATGGTGATGTTCATCACCGGTGTGTTGTGGTTCACCGGTAAGAGCTCCAGCCCCCTTCTCAATCTATATCTGTTGCCGATCATCCTGAGCGCGCTGACGCTCGGACGGCTGGTGACTTTACTGCAGGTGGGGGTCATCGCGGTTTGCCACGTGCTGCTTGCGGCGGCGACTCCCGGCATCGATGTCATTTCGCTGTACTACGCCAGTCAGGCGGTGGGGCAATTGGCGCCATTTTTGCTGGTTGCCTACCTGACCACGACGCTGTCCGCGGATATTACCGAGGCGCGCGAGCGGATCGAGAATTTGGCGCAAACCGATGCGCTGACGGGTCTCTACAACTTGCGCATGTTCAATGAAGTGTGGCAACGGGAGCATGTCGCCGGGGAGCGCAATCGGAGCACGTACGCGCTTCTGATGATCGACATGGACAAGCTCAAGGACATCAATGACGCCTTCGGCCACGAGGCGGGGAATAGCGCCATCACGCTCGTGGCCCAATGCCTGCAAAGGAGCATTCGCAATACCGATTACGCGGCGCGCTTCGGCGGGGACGAGTTCGCCGTTCTGCTGCCGGGCGCGTCGCCCGAAATTGCCGAGGCCGTGGTGAAGCGGGTGCGGCACAACGTCTTCAAGACGACGCTCGATCTGCGATCGAGGATGATTCGCTGCAGCGTCAGCATCGGAGTCGTCAATTACCCCAAGGATGCCCGCGATATGCGTGAGCTCTTGAGCATTGCGGATCGCAAGATGTACCGCGATAAGGAGCTGCGCCGGGCTCCCGGCAGCGAGGCAAACGCCTTAAGTTAGCTGGGCAAAGGACTGAATGTTCTGGACTTTCGAAAAAATAATGGCAAAGTTAGCGCTGCATCACGTCGCGGCGTGATTGACATATGTCAGCGTTGCCGCTTTCCGTCGGAATCAACAGAGATAGTCAATGGCCTTTACCCTGAGAGAGCCGTCCATGCCGTCGCGCGCAGCCGCCGGCCTGTTTCTAGCAGTTTTGGCGCTGCAGGCTACCGCCAAACCCCTCCGCGATCCGAAGCTGAAGTCGAGTTCAGTCCTCGTCATCGATCAGCGGGACTCCTCGGTGCTGTATTCGCGCAATTCCGATGTGCCGATGCCCATCGCCTCCATCACAAAGCTCATGACCGCCTTGGTGGTCATCGAGGCCAAGCAACCCCTCGACGAACCGATTCAGATCACGGCTGCCGACCGCGATCTCCCGAAGGGCGGCTTCTCGCGCCTTGCCGTCGGAACCACCTTGACGCGGGGCGATCTGATGCATCTCGCCTTGATGTCATCGGAAAACCGCGCCGCGCATGCCCTGGCGAACAATTACCCGGGCGGAATGCCGGCGATGGTTGCCGCCATGAATGCCAAAGCCGCAATGCTGGGCATGACGAACTCGCACTTCGTCGATCCCACCGGCTTGTCGAGCCAGAACGTGGCGAGTCCCGCGGACTTGTCGAAGCTCGTGATCGCCGCCTCCCACAATCCGAGGATTCGCGAATACTCGACTGATAAGAGCTATGCGGTCAAAGTGCAGAGGCACATGGTGCAATTCCGCAACACCGACAACCTGGTGGCGAATCCCACCTGGAACATCATCGTGCAGAAGACCGGTTATATCAACGAAGCGGGCAAGTGCCTGGTCATGGCGGCCGTCATAGAAGGCCGTTCGGTGGTCATCGTGCTGCTGGATTCATACGGCAAGTACACGCGCGTCGCGGATGCCAAGCGCATCAAGACGTGGATGGAATCGAGCGCCAACGAGCGCATTCAGGTGTCGATGCGCTGACCCGTTGCGCGTCTCGCTCCTATCTGCAGCCGGAGTTGAGTGATGCGTAAACGTCTGATCGTCGGCTGCCTTCCGCCATGGTGAGAGCACGTCAGTCGCGGATCAAAAACTATTTCGCCGAAAACCGCCTGTTTGCGGTTCGCAGCATCGTCGCCGGCGTCTTCGCCGGCGTGCTGCTCTTGGGCGTCGCCGGGCGCCTGTTTTACTTGCAAGTGTTGAGGCATGAGTATTACGCCACCCAGTCGCTCGGCAACAGCATCCGGACGGAGCCGATACCGCCCAGCCGCGGCTTGATCCTGGATCGTCACGGAGTGGTGCTTGCGGACAATCTGCCGGCCTTTCAGATCGAGCTGGTGCGTGAACAGGTGGGCGACAATAAAGCACTTGATGCGACTCTGAGTCAGTTGGTCGATATCGGGTTGCTGCGACACGAAGAAATAGCCAACATCAGGCGCACCATTCTGCTCCATAAAGTGTACGAAAGCGTACCGGTCAAACTGCAGCTGAACGAACTGGAAATGGCGCTGTTCGCAGTCCACCGCTACAAGTTTTCAGGAGTGGACATTCGTACGCGCTTGGCTCGGCATTATCCGCTCGGCGAAACGGCGGTGCATGCCATTGGGTATGTCAGCGCCATCAATGAACAGGACATGAGGCAAATCGACAGCGACGCGTATGCCGGCACAACCCTCATCGGAAAGCTGGGCGTCGAGGCCGCCTACGAGCAGCAGCTTCACGGCAAGCGCGGGTCGAGAGAAATTCTGGTGAATGCTGCGGGCAGGCCTGTCGAGAAGCATGGAGAGTACACGCCGCTTCTCAACACGCATCTTCCCGTGGCGGGCGAGGACCTGATTTTGGGGTTGGACGTGCGCGTGCAAAAAGTCGCTGAAGACGCATTGAACGGCAAGCGGGGATCGGTCGTGGCGCTCGACCCGAAAACCGGCGACGTCATCGTGCTCGCCAGCACCCCGGGATTCGATCCCAACGCCTTTGTTCGAGGCCTGTCGGTGGCGGAGTACGCAGCGCTGCAAAACAACATAGACATACCGCTGCTCAATCGAGCACTTCGCGGCGCTTACCCCCCCGGGTCCACGGTCAAGCCGCTGTATGCGCTGGCCGCTCTGAAATACAACATTATTTCGCCGCTTCAGACTCAATACTGCCCGGGCTTCTTTACCTTGCCCGGCAGCAGCAATAAATATCGAGACGACGAAAAACACGGCTCCTTGGACATGCGTCAAGCCATCGCGAGATCCTGCGACGTGTATTTCTACAGAGTCGCCGAGAAACTGGGCATCGATCGGATGCACGAGTTCATGAGCGCCTTCGGCTATGGAGACCTGACCGGCGTCGATATTCCCGGCGAGAAAGCGGGGCTCTATGCGTCGCCTGAATGGAAACGGCGGGTGTTCAAGCGTAAGGCGGATCAAGTGTGGTTTCCCGGAGAGACCATCAGCATGGGCATCGGCCAGGGGCCGATTACGGCCACACCCCTGCAGCAGGCGCACTTCGCCGCCGAGATTGCCGAACGAGGACAAATCGTCGCGACGCCGCGCTTGGTATCGGCGATCCGCGCCGCCGGTTCTACCGAGATCAAGCCGCGCATTCCGGTGCTCATGAAGCCGATCGACATTGCGACGCCTGAGCAATGGGGCGTCGTCTACGACGGCATGGTCGGAGCGGTATCGCCGTACGGTACCGCGCACGCCGCCGGGTTGGGAGCCATGTATAAATTCGCGGGCAAGACCGGAACCGCTCAAGTATTCACGATCAAACAGACCGAGAGCACGAAACACAAAGAACTCGATGAACGCAAGCGCGACCACGCATGGTTCATCGCCTTTGCGCCGGCAGACGACCCCAAAATAGCCATTTCCGTCTTGGTGGAGAACGCCGGCTTCGGCGCTTCGGCGGCGGCGCCTATCGCTCGCAAGGTCCTGGACGCATTCTTGCTGGGCGACAAGCCGGCGGGCGACAAGCCGGCGTCTCCCGATGCTCACAAGGCCGCCCCGCTCGGCCCGAACGCGAATGTGCCCGCGACCTAGGCGCTGCGATCATGTCGCGCTATTCCTGCCTTCGTCGCAGCGCGTAATTAACGGTTATGCCCAGTTGACGGGGATCGCCCAGCTGGCGGAATGATTGGTTGGGGAAATTCGGAGGGATCAGCCCGAAGTAAAACCCCTGCTGCGCGTAACGGGCGTCGAAGACATTGCGGAGCCATAGGCTGGCCGTCCATGCGCCTCGGCTGTAGCCCGCGCGAACGTTCTCCACATTGTAGGCGCTCGAGGTCTGCGCATCGCTCGTGTAGTAATAGAAACTGCCGATTGCCGACGCATCCGCACGCCCGAACCAGCCGGCCGGATGGTGATACTCCAAGGTGGCGGAGAGCTTATAACCGGGCGCGAACGGCTGCGCGCGCCCGTCCAAGCCCAAGGCGCCGAACACTCCGGAGACGCCAAGATACCGCGTGCGGAGCACGGATCCGCTGCCCGAGAATTGCCAACGTTCGCTCAAACGGTACGCGGCTTCGCCCTCGAGTCCGTAGTTCTCCCCGTTGCTTGCATTCTGCGTGTAGAACACGTAATCCAACGGATTGTTCTGTTGCAGCTGCTCTGCCAGATAGACCTGCATGTTTTGACGCCGCATGTAAAACACGTCGGCTTGCAGCTGCAGCGGATTCATCGCCGCCCCATGCTTCAGCCCGGTCTCGGCGCTCCAAAGTGATTCGGGACCAAAACTGCGCTGCTCGGCCAGGATTTGCGAGCCGATATTGAACCCGCCGCCCTTGTAGCCGCGGGCAAGCGTGAGATAGACATGTTCGGCGTCTCCCGTCCTCACGTTCCAAGAAAGGTTGCCGCCGACCATTCGATTGATCTCGGCGGGAAACGGAGCCTGGACATCGGCGTTGTCGGCGTAATGCGCGGCGCGCCGCTCGATGCGCAGTCCCGCCGACACCACGCTGCGCGCGCCGAGATCCGCGTCCAACGAGCCGTAGAGCGCCACGTTCGTCGCCGTGTACTTGCTGTCGAGACCGCTGCTGCCGGTACCGCTATATCGGTCGTCGAAGGTATACACGAGCTTGTCGGACTCGGTTAAGCGCAGGGCATATGCACCGACCAGCCAGCGGATTCGCCCGAACAGCGCCCGTGAAGGATCACCGATCAATCTTAGGTCTTCGGCGAGCGTGCGGCGGGTGCGGTGATCGCTTTGAAAATAATCGTACGGTGCGTATTGTCCCCAAAAGGCGTCGTTGCCCCAATCGCCGTCGAACGAATAAAGGATTTTGGAATTGGCCGAACTCGTGACGCTGCGCAGTTCCCCCGCGCTGTTCGAATCGACGAGACGCAGACTCCAGCCGTTGGAAAGCTGCGCATCACGGCCGGGTTGGTTCGAGTAAGTCGTGCGGGTGTTGTAGATCGACCAAGCGTCGTAGCCGTTATTGATGTTCACATGCATCAATGACAGATCTGCCCGAAGGTCTTCCGTGAGTTGCCAGCGTAGCTTGCCGCGCAAGGCCCCCTCGTCAAATCCATTGGTGGAGCTGTCGGCCAAGTATGCGTTGCGACGGAAGCCGTCGCTAAGGTATTGCTGCGCCACCAAACGCCAGCCTGCGCTGCCTCCGGCGAAGCCGTCGCCGACGGCGAGGTTAGCGGCACGTGTATCGTATTGGGCCCCGGTGATCTCGCTGCTGAACGCGAATTCGCCGCCGGGCTCCTCCGTACGCACGCTGATCAATCCGGCGAGTGCGTTGGCGCCGTATGCAGTGCCTTGCGGCCCACGCAGGACTTCGATCTGCTGAGTATCGAACAACGTTGCCGGCATCCCGACTCCGGAGAAATCGATGTCATCGATCAGAAAGCCGACGGATGGATTGGGCGCCCCTTGATACTGCTCGACCTCGCCGATGCCGCGTAGCTGGAAAAACCGCGGTCGTGAAGTTCCTGCCGCCCAGTTAAGATCGGGAATCAGACCTAGCACATCCTCGAAGTGCTGGACGCCGGCGCCTCGCAATGTCTCGCGGTCGAGCACCGTCACGCTCTGCGGCAGTTCCGCGACGGTCGTGGAGCGTAAGCCCGCCGTGACGATGATCTCCTCCAGCGTGTCGTCGGCCGAAACGGCCGGATGCGCCAAAAGAACACAGGCCATTAGGGTCGCAATCCGAGCGTATGTAGACTTCATTTACCTGCTCCCTACGCCGGTATTAGCCGGATCAGGTTCAACGGGTTCGCCGGTACACCGACGTCTCAGGCCGCGAGGCCACCCCAAGGTTTTAAGTATTCAATATCAGGCAAAAGGGCGGCCATTGCAAGATCGCGGCCGACCCGTCGCGGTGGAATTGATTCAGAGCAAAATGAGCTGTCGAATCGCTCCGATCAATCCCCCGACGACCAGAATAATGGTCGGCAGGAAGCTCATGCCGAACCCGGCGCTTCGTTTCGCCGGATCCTTCACATAGCTGGCCGCATAGACCTCGCGGCCGATGAGATAAATGACCCCGAGCACCGATGCGATCAGCGGGTTGAAGTGGCGGCCGAAGAGATAGAGCCCGGGCACGAAAGCGATGAGCAACTCCAAGGTATTTTGCTGAACGCGAAAATACCGCTCGAAAATCTCGTTTCCGGTGGTGGCGGGCGCCTTCACTCCGAAGCGGCCCCGCGCCCCCCCGACTTTGAAGCCGAACACCATGAACTGCAGAAGTGCGAGCGCGGTCACAATGTCGACATAAGCCATGGATGTTCCTCCTCCGTTGAGGGATTCTAGCACTGCATCACCGGTGCCTTTCAGTCACTCTATCGACATCGCCATCAAGAGGCTCGAAGTCCGCAATGAGTTTACCGCGTAAAGCTACCAGAAACGGAACCCGTGGCTACGCCCACTTGGTCGAAATCGACGTGCCCGTCGCTCGAGTCTGGCGCGCACTCACCGATCCGGGCCTGATTCGCATCTGGTGCGGTATGGAAGCGGAAATCGACCCACGCAAGGGTGGAATATATCGGGTGGGCAAACGCAATGAGGATAGCCGCGAAGCGCACATCGACATCTTCGAGGTGAATCGGCGGCTGCGGTTGATTTATCTCAGCGGCAGCAACTGGCCGGCCGGCGATAGCGCCGTGGTCGATGACTTCCTATTGGATGTGCGCCAGGGTGACGGCACGACATCGTTGCGGTTGCTGGGATCCGGTGTCCCGGAGTCGGCGGCATGGGACAAGAGTTACGTGCGCATTCGCATGGGCTGGGAGCGGCTCTTGGCGCGTATGAAAGTGACGCTAGAAAGTCCGCCTGTACCCAAGAAACCAAAGACGGCTCCCCCTAAGGATCCGCCCCTGCCGGGACTTGACTATTGATTTAATGGGCTGCTGACGCATCCTTGGTATGCTCGCGCCAGGTCGACGCGTTTGTGGAGGTCAGCATGCTCGGGTTTCTCATACGCGCAAGCATCGTTGCGCTGGGTTTATGGCTGGCGACCGCTTGGGTCAGCGGCGTCTCCATCGACACGCCGGCCACCTTGATTCTTGCCGGTATGTTGTTGGGAATAGTCAACTCCGTCGTCCGGCCGATTGCCATATTGCTCACTCTGCCGATGACCATCATCACTCTCGGCCTGTTTCTGCTGGTGATCAACGCCGGCATGGTGGCACTCGTCGCATGGATACTGCCCGGCATGCATGTGGCCGGTTTTTGGTCCGCATTCTGGGCTTCGGTGATCGTTAGCCTGGTGAGTTTTGTGGGTTCATGGTTTGTGGGCGGCAAGGGCAAGGTCGAAATCATCATGAAGCGCCGCTGACCCGCTACTGCGTCTTCGGTTCGGCAAGTGTCTTCGGATCGGTCAGGCTGCCGCCGGGGAGCGTCAAGATGCTCACGCCGACGATGATGATCACCATGCCGACGAGCTGGACCCCGGATAGATGCTCGTGCAAAAACTCCCAGCCGAGAAACGAGGCGATGGCCGGGTTCACGTATCCATAGGTCCCGATCAAGGCAGGGCTGGCATGAAGGCTCAGCCAGCCATAGGCGGTGTACGCCAGGCAGGAGCTGAAAAAAGTAAGGTAAAGGAGCGCAGTCAATCCGGAGTTGTTCGGCGTCCAGTGCGCCGCGTCGCCGTGCGCAATGCCGATCGCGAGCAGCATCAAGCCGCCCATGCACATCTGCAGCGCCATGAACATGAGCGAGTCAAGCTCGGTATCGATGCTGCGATAGTACAAAGTGCCCAGCGCCCAAGAGAAGCACGCCGTGAGAACGGCGGCCTGTGCAAACAGACTCTTGGCGATCAAGGGACCCTTCGGTATCAGCATCAGCGCGGCGCCCAGAAATCCGATGACCAATCCCAAGACGGCCGAACGGGTGAGCGGATGGCCGCGACGCCCGAAAACGCCGAGGCCCGCGATCCAGAACGCCGCCGTGCCGTTCAGCAGCGCGGATTGATTGGTTGGCAGATATTGCATGGCCCAGGTGTTCAAGCCGTTGCTGACGAACACCATGAAAAAGCCCGCGACGGCGACGTGGCGCCACTCGATCAGACGCTTGGGACTCGCGCTGCGGTTCCAGATTCTGGCGATGAGCCCCAAGACAATACCCGCTGTGACGAACCGAATTCCGGAGAACAGCGCCGGGGGTAAGTTGCTGACCGCGATCTTGGTGAATAAGAAGCTCGAGCCCCACACGAGGTAAATCGTGCCCAAGGCAAGCATGAGCTTCGCGGAATAACGTCGGTCGCGCAAAAAACCCGTGCGTCCTTAAGCGGCGCTGCCCGGCGTACCGGCGCGGCTCGGGGTACCGGCGCGAAAAATCCAGTAGCAAATACCGGCCAGCACCATCGCCGCCCACCATTTCCCGCCGGGCAATTCGGCTGACGCGGCGAGCACGTCGGGGTTCTTGCTGATCCATATGCACATGGCAATGAAAATACCGACGAGCGCCTCGCCGGTGATCAGCCCCGCCGCGAACAACATGCCGTTCTGCGAGAGCTTCTCCGAATCGCCTCCCGGACTGTGCCTGAGATGCCAGCGCGCAACCATTTCGGCGACGAGGCCGCCCGCGAGGATGGGCGTCGACACATCCAGCGGTAAATAGATCCCCACGGCCACTGCCAGTACCGGCGCGCTCCAGCGCGACCGGCGACGCTTGAGGTACAGATCGAAGACGATGATTAATGCGCCGATCGCGGCCCCGATGGCGATCATTCCCGTGGGCAACGTGCCCCCGAACATGCCTTCGGCGACCGACCGGACCAGGTTGGCTTGCGGCGCCGGCAACGCCTTGACGCCCGGATGCGAGGGTTCGCCGATGCCGTAGGCGAATAGCAAGACGTTCATCACCGGGGCCATCACGGCGGCACTTACCACGACGCCGACGCAGAGCATGACTTGCTGACGCCAAGGTGTGGCTCCCACGATCTGTCCGGCCTTGAGATCCTGCAGGTTGTCTCCGGCCACGGCCGCCGCGTTGCATACCACGGCACCGATGAATACTACCGCCACCGCGCCGATTGACGATTTCCCGCCCACCATCCAAATGAGAACCAGAGAGGCGAACAGGATCGTGCAAATCGTGATGCCGGAGACGGGGTTATTCGATGAACCGACCAGGCCGGCCATGTAGCCGCTCACCGATGAAAACAAGAAACCCGCGACGATCATGATGACCGCCATCGCGAGCGCGACGCCGAGGCTGCCCACCACCAGGTAATACAATACGAACAACGGTACGACGAATAGCGCGATGCAAAGCAGCACGGCGCCCATCGGCAGATCGCGCTCGGTGTGGGGCACCTCGGCTGCTCCCTTGGTGCCTACCTTCAAGCCGCTGCGGATAGCCGACCAAAGGGAATTGCGGAGCGACCAGAGCGCCCACAGCGCACCGGTCAGCATGCATCCAACGCCGATATAGCGCACCTGTGCGCGCCAAACCGCAAACGCCGCATCTTCGGCATCGAGTCCGATGAGCTTGTGCATCAACACCGGGTCATGGCCGATGAAGTAGACGTTATACAGTGGGATCGCCAGCCACCAGGAAAAGAGGCCCCCGGCTGCAATCAATATGGCGACATTCAGCCCCACGATGTAGCCGACTCCCAGCAAGGCCGGCGAGAAGCCATAGCCGAAGAACGCAATACCGCGCTCGCCGATGAAGCCCTTGGCGACGAAAGTTTCCGGCAATAAGCGAAATCCCGAAGTAATCAACTTGAATACGCCGCCCGCAACCGCGGCTAGCGCGAGGAATTTGGCGCCCACGCCCGGGTTCGCTCCCACCTTGAGCACCTCGGCGGCCGCCACGCCTTCCGGGAACCGCAGCTTCTGCTCGATGATCAAGGTCCGGCGAAGCGGTACCGAAAACAGCACGCCGAGCAGCCCCCCGAGGCCGACGATCGCCAAGGTCCACCAGTAATCAAAACTCGTCCAATGATGGAGAAGTATGAGCGCCGGCAAGGTGAATATCGCACCGGCGGAGATCGACGTCCCGGCGGAGGCACCCGTGGCCACGATGTTATTTTCCAGAATATTGGAGCGTCCGAACAAAGGTAGTACCGCCATCGAAATCACCGCGGCCGGTATTGCGGTGGCCACCGTAATGCCGGCGAACAGACCCACGTAGGCATTGGCCGAGGCAAGAATGACCGTCAAAATGATGGAAAGAAGAATGGCCTTCAGCGTCAGCTGAGGTGCCGGCGCGACGCCGTTATTCATTGTATGTTCCCCATGAGTTTCTTCACCGGCCGGCTCAGGGCCAAGAGAACGGCGCCCAGTCCCACCGAAAAATAAACAATATGCATGTATTGACCCGGCATTGCAGCGACGTTGCTGGCATCGAATTCGCCGGCGATGAGGCCGGCCACGAGATTGCCGAGGGACAGGGCCAGGAACCACATTCCCATCATCTGCCCCACGAAGCGCTTGGGAGTCAATTTCGTGTAATAACTCAAGCCCACCGGACTCAGACAAAGTTCGCCGAGAGTATGGAGCAGGTAAGTCATCATCAACCAGTACGGCAGCACTTTTGACCCCGAGGCGACGATGGACGCTGCCGCCGCCATGACCAAGAATCCGCAGCCCATCAGCATCACGCCGAGGGCGAACTTCGCGGGCGCCGACGGATTGAGATTACGCCTGGCCAGAAAGACCCATAGCCACGCAAAGAAAGGCGCGAATACGAAGATCATTGCCGAATTCAGGGATTGGAACCAGCCGGCGGGAATCTCGAAGTGCAGCCACGCCAAGGTTCGATCAGTGTAGCGCTCGGCGAATAGATTCAAGCTCGAGCCGGCCTGTTCATAACCCGAAAAGAACAAAGCACAGCCGATGAACAGCACCACCAACACGACGCCGCGCCTTCGTTCCTCGGCATCGAGACCCGCTGCGATGAAGTAATACAAGAAGAACAGCACGGCCACGCCGACGATCGCATAGGTCGCCGCCTGCGCCAAATCCACCGCGTTGACCGCTATCCAGCCGAAGCTCAACGCCGCAAGCGCCAGCAGCGAGAGCCCCACCGCCGTCCACAAATACATCCATTGCTTGGTGCGCGGAGCGATAGACATGACGTCGGCGCCGGCCGTGCCCAAATGCCGCCGTGTCAAAAAGAACTGCAGCACGCCGACGGCCATGAAAAATGCAGCCGCCGCGAAGCCGGCGCGGCCGCCGAAGTGCACTTGAGCCCAGCCGGTGACCAGAGGGCCCAGGAAGCCTCCGACGTTTATGCCGATATAGAACACCGTAAATCCGGAATCGCGCCGCGCGCCGCCTTCCGGGTAGAGGTCCGCCACGATTGCACTCACGTTGGGCTTGAGCAATCCCACGCCGAGCACGATCACCACCAAACCGATGTAGAATCCGCGAGGGCTCGTGGACATCGCGAGCAACGCATTGCCGAGCGTAATCGCCAAACCGCCGGCGATGACGGCGCGCTGCGCACCGATCAGCCGGTCCGCAATCCAGCCGCCGGGCAACGCCGCTAGATAGATTCCCGCCGTATACAGCCCATAGATCGCCGTGGCCTTCTTGTCGTCGATGCCGAAGCCGCCGTTGGCGACCGCGGCGACGAGGAAGAGCACCAATACGGCGCGCATGCCGTAGTAGGTGAAGCGCTCCCACATTTCCGTGAAGAATAGCGTCGCGAGGCCGCGCGGATGCCCGAAAAAAGCGGCACTCAACTCAAGCCCTTGGCTTCGCGCTCCGCTTGTTCCGCTTCTTCTTTGGCGCGTGCCGCTATTTTATCCTTGAGCAATAATCCGGCCATGATGATCCCTATTTCGTAGAGGAAATACATCGGCACCGCCATTGCACTCTGCGACACGGCATCGGGCGGCGTCACGAAGGCGGCAAAGATGAATATCCCGAGCAACACGAAACCGCGATTTTTTTTGAGCGTCGCGAGCCTTACAAATCCCGTCCACACCAATAATACAGTAGCCACCGGGACTTCGAAGGCCAAACCGAACGCGAGCAGCAGAACCATCACGAAATCGAGATAGCTGCCCATGTCGGTCATCATCTGTACGCCATGGGGCGTGGTGGCGACGAAGAAGCTCAGCATGACGGGGAAGACGACGTAATAGGCGAAGGCGGCGCCGAGGTAAAACAGCAGCACGCTGGATACGAGCAACGGCACGGCGAGTTTCTTTTCATGCCTGTACAGACCCGGCGCGACGAATGCCCAGGCTTGATACAACACGAAAGGCATTGCGACCCCGATGGCAAGGAGCAAGGCCATCTTGAACGGCACCGTGAAGGGAGCGACGACGCTGGTCGCGATGAGCGTCGCTCCGACGGGCAATTTGTGGATCAGGGGCTCCGCCACGAACGAGAATATCTTGTTCATGTAGATCGCGCATGGAATGAAGCAAATGCCGACCGCCAACATCGCCTTGAGCAGGCGATCGCGCAATTCCAACAAATGCGAGATCAGGGTGCCTTCGGCGAGTTCGCCCGGTTCACCGGCCTCACTCATGGGTCGGTTTGGAATCGGCTACGTACTTATCCGAGGCATGCATGGCTGCCGGGGTCGTGGCAGACGCGGGAGCTCCATAAGTGGGCTCAGGCGTCTTGGGCGGCCCCGTCGTCGCCTCCGGTGCAGCCTCTTCCGGCGTGCCGACGCTTGGGGTGCCGACGGCAGGCCCGATGTTGGGCGTGTATGAGGAATCCAAGGCGGCCTCATGGGTGGGCGCACCTGCCCGGCTGGCAGTGGAATCGGTCCGCGGCGGTGGGTTGCTTTGGATCTTCAGCAATTCTTCCGCGCTCACTTCGCGTTCCAATTGCTCGCTCAACTGGCGCGCCATGGCGCGCGCGCGTCCCATCCAGTTACCGACTTGCCGCGCAACCTTGGGCAGTCGCTCGGGCCCCAACACTATGAGTGCTATGGCCGAGGTGAGAAGTATCTCCGAGAACCCGACATCAAGCATGCGGCATCAAGAATTGGCTTTCGGGGGCGTCTTGACTTCGGCTTCGCGCGACGCCGCACTGGCTTCGAAATCCGCATCCTTGTCTTGATTGAGCTGCTTCATTTTTTCTTCCGATTCGCCGTCATTCATGGCCTGTTTGAAGCCCTTCACCGCGGCGCCCAGATCCGTGCCGATGGTGCGCAATTTCTTGGTGCCGAATATCACCAAGGCGATGAGCAGAACGACCAACAGCATTTTTGAATCGAACATATCGTTTCTCCGATTCCGAGGTGACCCTAAGGGCCGCTAATAATACGCCAACGGCATTATGACATTGGACATGCGACATCTATGCGTGTTCGGTCGCATTTGAGGTTTTTACGTGGAATTTAGCTCTCCAGCCAGAAGGTAACGGGTCCATCGTTGGTCAGGGATACGCGCATGTGGGCACCGAAGACGCCGGATTCGACGCGCGGGTGGCGGGCACGAGCCGCCTGCACCAGGGCGTCGAATAACCGCCGCCCCTGGTCCGGAGGCGCGGCCGTCGAGAAGCCGGGCCTAAGCCCTTTATCGGTCTCCGCCGCCAGCGTGAATTGAGGCACCAACAGCAAATCGCCCTGAATTTGCGTCAGGCTCAAATTTATCTTCCCAGCCTCGTCCCCGAACACGCGATATTGAAGCAGACGATCGAGCAGCCGCAGCGCCGTTAGCTCCTCGTCCGTCGGTCGGATCCCTATCAGCACCAGGAGCCCGGCGCCTATGGATGCCACGCGCTTGTCGTCAATGTCGACGCTGGCCTGGATAACGCGCTGCAGCAATCCGATCATGACGATCGCCAGGCGGTGCGCGATCGGGCCGAGGCCTCCCCGTTCGCCCGTTTTCCTCCCGGTTTCTGACTGATTATTTCCAACCGTACTAGGACCATCCGATACATTTTCCCGTGTTGGCCAATGCACTGCAACGCAGCGCCGAGCGTAGGGCAAGGGGACTAGCTTTTATTTTCCCGCATGACGCTTTGACGCCTTGGAGGCCATCATAGCGTCAAAACGCTGCCAATTTTTATGCGACATTCCTTGGGCCGCCGCGGCGGCGCTGATCCCATCACCCACTACGTGGTCAATTCCTAGCGCTGGTTTTAAAGATTTCATTGCTGCGTGGGCACGTTTCGCGTTTATCTTGCTCTGGATCTCCACTTTTCCATATAAAATACGCAAGTGGAAATAAATAATCCGAAGAACCTCATTTTCGCCACAAAGTGGGGGTGAACAGCACTAAAATGGTGAAAATCTCCAGCCGGCCCAGCAACATGGCGGCGGAGCACACCCAAAGCTGGAAATCACTGAGAACGCCATAGTTGCTTCCCGGGCCCACGAGCCCGAGGCCGGGTCCCGCGTTGTTGATGCAAGCGATGACGGCGGACAGCGAAGTCATAAAATCCAGGCCGCTGGCAAGCTGTACAAAGATGAGCGTGACGATGCTCATGAAATAGAGGAACACGAAGGCGAGAACGGCAAACACCACGCGATTCGCGATTACGGTGCCGCCGACTTTCAGCGGCCGCACCATGTTCGGATGCACCAGTTGATTGAGCTCGCGATGCGCCTGCTTGGTGAGCACCAAGGTGCGTATCATTTTGATGCCGCCTCCCGTTGATCCCGAACTCGCCACGAGGCAGCTCAAGAACATCATCCACATCGGCGCGAATATCGGCCAGCGCGAATAGTCCTGAGTGTGCAACCCGCTGTCCGTGGCAATCGATACGACATTGAAGATTGCGTGGCGCAACGCCGTGGGGTAGTCGGCGTAGCTACCCCTGAAGAACAGGAACAGGGATATGCCGATGCAGCTTGCGGCCAGCACTCCCAAGATCGCCTTTGCCTCCGCGTCCCGAAAATAGGCCCGCACTCCGCGCTGGCTCCAGGCAAGAAAATGCGTCGCGAAGTTCAAGGCAGCCAAGATCTGGAACGCCGTCAGAACCATTTCGATGGGCAGCGAATTGAAGTGCCCGATGCTTGCGTCGTAGGTGGAGAAGCCGCCGAGCGCGAGCGCCGAGAATCCATGACAGACCGCGTCGAACCAATTCATCCCGGCGAATCTCAAGCAAACGATGCAGGCCGCAGTCAGTCCGGCATATACCGCCCAGAGCAGTTTCGCGGTTTGCCCAATTCGAGGTGTAAGTTTGCTGTCCTTCATCGGGCCCGGCATCTCCGCTCGATAGATTTGCATGCCGCCGACGCCGAGCATAGGCAGGATCGCCACGGCTAGAACTATGATCCCCATGCCGCCCAGCCAACTCAGCAAATGGCGCCATAAGTTGATCGATCGCGGGAGAAATTCGATTCCCGAGAGCACTGTGCCGCCGGTGGTCGTCAGGCCCGACGCAGCTTCGAAATACGCCTCGGTGAAATTGATGGGTAGAAAGTGCCACAGTGGAAACCCGGCAACCGCCGGCAGCAGAACCCACGTCAGCGCCACCAGCATCAGGCCATCTCGCGTCTTGAGTTCGCGCTTGAAGCGCCGCGTGGCGAGCCATAGCAGGGCACCCAGGAAAAAAGTCGCCAATGCGGACATGACGAAGGACCAAAGCGCCGCATCGAGCGCCCATACGGCCATCATCAGGGGCGCGAGCATCGCCACGGAGAACACCATCATGACGAGGGCGAAGACGTGCGCGACCGGCAGTAAAATGTCTTTCACAAGAAGGAGGCGGAGCCTTGAAACAGCTTTTCGACGGCTTCGATGTGACGGCGATCCGTCAAAAAGAGGATAAGGTGGTCGTCCGGCTGCACCGTGGTGTCATGATGAGCGATGATGACGTCCTCGCCGCGGACCACGGCTCCCAAAGTGGTTCCCTCCGGCAGCGAAATATCTTCGATGCGCCGGCCGATGACCTTCGAGCTATCGGCATCGCCATGGACGACCACCTCGAGAGCCTCGGCCGCCCCGCGCCGCAGAGAGTGCACGCGGACCACGTCGCCGCGCCGCACATGCGCGAGCAACGAGCCGATCGTCACGGTTTGCGGCGATATGGCGACGTCGATCGAGCCGCTCTCTATCAATTCCGCGTAGGACGGCTTGTTGATCAAGGCCATGACCTTGTGAGCGCCGAGGCGTTTGGCGAGCATTGCGGAAAGGATATTCGCCTCCTCGGAGTTCGTCAGCGCGGCAAAAACATCCGCGCTGTCGATGTTCTCCTCGAGAAGCAATTCCTCGTCCGCCGCGTCGCCGTGCAGCACGGTGGTGCTCTTCAATTGCTCGGAGACTTTTCTCGCCCGCTTGCCGTCGCGCTCGATCAGCTTTACCTGGTTCCTATCTTCCAATTCGCTAGCCAAGCGGACACCGATATTTCCGCCGCCCGCAATGACCACCCGGCGCGCGGGCGCTTCCTCGCGCCGCATTTCCTTCATGACCACCCGAATATCCTTGCGCGCGGCAAGGAAAAACACCTCATCGCCGTCCTCGATAACGGTGTCGCCTTCCGGCTTGATGCTCTTGCCGGCCCGGTAAATGGCGGCGACTCGGGCGTCGGCCGTGGGGATATGCTCCCGTAAGGTACGCAGTGCCTGACCCACCAACGGACCGCCTTGCAATGCGCGAATGCCCACCAGGCGCACTCGGCCATCGGCGAAGTCCAGCACCTGCAAAGCACCCGGATACCGGATCAGGCGCGCAACGTACTCGGTGACCAGTTGTTCGGGGCTGATCCAGACATCCACCGCGATGCCATTCTCGCCGAACAGCCTATCCCGCTCCGCGAAGTCGGCTGAGCGCACGCGCGCAATTTTCTTCGGCGTGCGGTACAGGGTCCACGCAATGTGGCAGGCCAGCATGTTTACTTCGTCGCTGTTGGTGAGCGCGACGAGAATATCGGTGGAGGCAATGCCCGCCGCCTCCAGGATGCGCGGGCTAGCCGCATTGCCGTTGACCGTGCGGATGTCCAGTCGATCCTGCAGGTCCCGCAAAATCTCCTCGTTGGTGTCTATGACGGTGACGTCGTTCGCTTCCTCCCGGGAGAGGTGATACGCCGCCGTGCGGCCGACTTGTCCTGCGCCCAAAATGATGATCTTCACAGCGGGGTTACTCTACACGAACGAGATTGGCGTAAGACAGCATCAGCCACTTCGTACCCTGACTCTCGAAATTGACTTGGATCCGGGCATGCGGTCCGTTGCCCTCGAAATTGAGCACCACTCCGTCGCCGAACTTCGAATGCCGGACCCGGCTGCCCATACGCATCCCCGAGGTGGGGGACTCTTCCAGGGTTGAGCTGCGCTTGACGAATGCGGGTCTGGACACCCGCAGGCGCGGGCGGATTTCCTCGACCAGCTCGGCCGGCAATTCGCTGATGAAGCGAGAGGGCTGACCGTAGGTATCCACCCCATAGAGACGGCGCTGCTCGGCGTACGTGATATACAGCTGGCGCATCGCGCGGGTCGCGCCCACGTAGCAAAGGCGCCGCTCCTCCTCGAGGCCGGCCAAATCGGCCACGGAGCGCTGATGCGGAAACAGGCCGTCTTCCATGCCGGCAAGAAATACGACGGGAAATTCCAGCCCCTTGGCGGAATGCAGCGTCATCATCTGCACGCAATCGTCGTAGGGGTCCGCCTGGCCTTCACCGGATTCCAAGACCGCATGCGCCAGAAACGACTCGAGCGGAGACAGCTCTGCTTCGGCCTCCGTCTCCGGCGAAAATCCTCGAGCCGCACTGACGAGCTCGAGCAAATTCTCTATTCGCGCCTCGCCCCGCTCGCCTTTCTCTTTCTTGTAGTGCTCGATCAGTCCGCTCATTTGAATAACGTGATCGACTTGTTCATGGAGTTCCAAACCTTGAACCTCGCGCGCCAGCTTGTCGATCAGCGTCAGAAAAGACTGCAGCGCAAGAGCCGCTCTTTGCGGCAGCCCGTTTTGCGTGGTATTCGCGGCGCCGTTCCACAGAGAAGTTGCGTGCGCCCTTGCAAAATCGCGCACCGTGTCCATGCTCTTCGCGCCGATGCCGCGCACCGGCAAATTGACCACCCGCTCGAAGGAAGTGTCGTCCGCTCGGCTGGCGACGAGACGCATGTAGGCGAGCGCGTCCTTGATTTCCGCGCGCTCGAAGAAGCGTAGGCCCCCGTACACGCGGTACGGCATGCGGGCGTTGAGGAAGGCCTCTTCAAAGACTCGCGATTGCGCATTCGAGCGATACAGCACGGCCACCTCGCGGCGCGCGCCGCCATGGGCAACCCAATCGCGGATGCGGTTCACCACGAAATCGGCCTCGTCGCGCTCATTGAAGGCCGCGTACAGCCTGACGCGCTCTCCGTCTTCGCCGCTGGTCCACAACGTCTTGCCCAGGCGGCCGGCGTTGTTCGAGATCAGCGCGTTCGCTGCCTTCAATATCGTGCCGGTGGAACGATAGTTCTGCTCCAGCTTGTAGAGCACCGCCTGCGGAAAATCGCGGCGAAACTGCTGTAGGTTCTCGACCCGTGCGCCGCGCCAGCGATAGATGGACTGATCATCGTCCCCCACGACGAATGGCAGACCGGCGGGCCCCGCCAGCAGCATGAGCCACTTGTACTGGATCGCGTTGGTGTCCTGAAACTCATCCACCAACACGTGCCGGAAGCGCGTGCGGTAATGCTGCAGCAAAGACGCATTGTCGCGCCACAATTCGTAGGCCCGAAGCAGGAGTTCGGCAAAGTCTACGACCCCGGCGCGCTGACATGCCTCCTCATAAGCCTGGTAGATTTTGATCAATTGACGGCGAGTGGGATCGCCGTCGTCCTTGATGTGCTTGGCTCTGTGTCCCTCGTCTTTCTGCGCATTGATGAACCACAGAATCTCGCGCGGTATCCAGCGGGTCTCGTCGAGGTCCAACGCCTTCAACACCTTGCGTAATACGCGTGCCTGGTCCTCGGAGTCCAATATCTGGAAGCTTTGCGGCAAGCCCGCTTCGCGCCAATGGATGCGCAGCAGCCGATGGGCCAATCCATGGAAAGTGCCCAACCACATCGCGCCGCTCGGCAACCCCAACAAGGTTTCGACGCGGCTGCGCATTTCGGCCGCGGCTTTATTCGTGAACGTGACGGCCAGGATGCCGTTCGGCGAGGCGCCTTCGACCTGAATCAGCCATGCGACACGATGCACCAACACCCGGGTTTTGCCGCTGCCGGCGCCGGCCAAAACCAGCGCGGCTCCGAGCGGCGAGCCGACCGCCTGCCTTTGATTGTCGTTCAAGCCGTCGAGAAGATGAGATACGTCCATAAGGGCGCGGATTGTACTTGAGCTGACGGCGGCGCAGCCCCTGGGATGATCAAGAAATTCGTGATCGGCTTTCCTCGGCGAACTCGACCAGGGCGAGCGCCAGGGAAAGCACCACCGGGCCCGCAATGACGCCGATCGACCCGAAGGCCGGAATGCCGCCCAGGACGCCGATGAAGACCGCCAGGGTCGAAATTTTCGCTCGACCCGAAATGAGCATCGGCCGAACGATATTATCCAGTCCGGTCAGCAGCAATCCCCACGCCACCATGAAGATGCCGTACCCCCAGCGTCCGTAGATGAACAACCAGATCGCCGCCGGACCCCAGACGAACGCCGCGCCTCCGACCGGCAGCATCGAGAGCAATGCCGCCAGAACTCCGAATACGACCGGCGAAGGGAGCCCGGCAATCTTGAAGCCGATGCCGATCAGCACGCCTGCCATCAAGGCCGTCATGCTGGTTCCTACGACGATCGCGCGAGTTACGCCGCCCAGTTGCCGGAACAGGCGTTCTTTGTGCAATTCATCGAGAGGGATCAGCCGACGCGCGCGCGTAAGCATCCCATCGCCGTCGCGCAGGAAAAAAAACAGTAGAAACAACATGATCGCAAATCCGAGCAGCGAACCAAGAGCGCCCAGAAAAAACCCGCCTCCCAGGCTCGCCGCGCGCTGCAGCACCTCACGCGTTCCGGAGACCAGCCACGATTGAATTTGCTCGGCCGAGAATCCCGCGTGCGCCTCCAACCAAACGTTGATTCGGGCGATCCATGGGAATTGCTGGAGATCGGACAGCGACTTGATATCGAGCTCAGCCGCGGATTTTTGCACCTTCTGCGTCAACGCCGAAATTTGCTGGAAGAAAGCGATCGATAGCGCGCTCAAAGGCAACAGTATGACGATCGGTGCGAGAAAAGTTAGCACGCCTGCGGCTGTTCCCTTGGCCAAGGATCGGCGCCGCAAACGCAGATTCAACGGATACAGCAGGAACGCGAGAAAAGCCGCCCAGGCCAAAGGTCCCAAGAACGGGACGAAAATAAGCACGAGCGCATAACCCAAAACGGCCGCCACGACAAGCGCGAAGACACGAGGATAGAAGCTCGTTGCGGCCGGCATAGCAGCATCCTAGCATCCGGTTGTCGGGTAAGCGTACCATTGCCGACTTGTCGGTTTCGGCCACGGGAAAACAATGGCAACAATTATTGTCAACAATCAAACGGTTAACGTTGATGCCGAGCCGGATACGCCCTTGCTCTGGGTGCTGCGCGATCACCTCGGAATGACCGGTACCAAATATGGCTGCGGCATGGCTTTGTGCGGTGCCTGCACCGTGCACCTCGACGGCGCCGCGACGCGATCCTGCGTGTTGCCCTTGAGCGCCGTGGCAGGCAAGTCCATCACGACGATTGAAGGGCTTTCTTCGGATCGCAGTCACGCGGTGCAAAAGGCGTGGCTCGAGATCGACGTACCTCAGTGCGGTTATTGCCAGTCCGGACAGATCATGTCGGCGGCGGCGCTGCTTAGGAGCAATCCCCGACCTAACGATGCCGATATCGATGCCGCAATGTCCGGCAATATTTGCCGATGCGGTACTTACCCAAGAATTCGCAAGGCGATTCACCGCGCTTCGGAACTGCTCGAGACGGGCGCCGCGACGTGACGCCGGTCTCCGATCCGGGCCGCCGCAATTTTTTGAGCGCGACGGCCACCGTCGGCGGCGGGTTGATACTGGCGCTGGCGCTTCCCGGCATCGCAGGCAAATCGGGCTTCGCTGCAGCGGCCGCACGCGCGCCGGGTCCGCGGCAATCCGACGTTCAATTGAATGCATGGCTGAAAATAGCAACGGACAATTCGATCACTGTGATCGTCGATCGTTCCGAGATGGGTCAGGGCGTCTATACGGCGCTCCCGATGTTGCTGGCGGAGGAGTTGGGCGTCGAACTCGATGCGATTCAAATCGTGGCTGCGCCGGTTGGCGATGCATATGTCAGTCCCGGAAACGGTGGACAGATTACCGGGACCAGCAACAGCGTGCAGGAATCGTGGGAGAAGCTGCGGATGGCGGGTGCGACCGCGCGCACGATGCTCGTATCGGCTGCCGCCCAGCGCTGGCGGATCGATCCCAAGCAGTGCCGTGCCGAGAACGGCCGGGTCACCAGCGCTCAAGGCAAAGTGCTGACCTACGGCGAGCTGGCGGATTCGGCCGCAAAGCTACCTGTCCCTAAGGACGTGCAATTAAAGCCCAAGCAAGATTTCCGCCTCATCGGCAAATCGCGGGCCCGTGTCGACACGCCCGCCAAGGTGGACGGCAGCGCCGAGTTCGGCTTGGACGTCAAGCTGCCGGGGATGCTGTACGCCACGCTGGTCCAGAGCCCGGTGCTCGGCGGCAAAATGAAGGTGCTCGATTCGGCATCAGCGGAGAAAATGGCGGGCGTGCGCAAAGTGCTGGTAACTTCCAGCGGTGTCGTCGTGGTCGCCGACCATTTCTGGCAGGCCTTGAAGGCTCGCCGCGCATTGAATATCACGTGGGAGCCAGGCGCCAACGTTGCGCTCGACAACGCCGCGATCCATGCTCTGCTGCAGAAAACCGCCGCAGCCGATGCCGGCATGTCGGCACGCACCGATGGCGATGTGGAGGCTGCGCTCCGATCGGCGAAGCAACGCTTGAGCGCTGCTTACTATTTGCCGCTCCTGGCGCACGCGACCATGGAACCGATGAATTGCACGGCCGACGTCAAGGCCGACGGCTGCGACTTATACGTGGGCACGCAAGTTCAACAGGTCTCGCAAACCACCGCCGCGACCGCGGCGGGGTTATCGCCGGCGCAAGTACGTGTCCATACCACCTTGATCGGCGGCGGCTTCGGCCGCCGTTTGGATGTTGATTTCATCCCGGCGGCGGTCGAGGCTTCGAAGGCGCTAGGTGCGCCCGTAAAAGTCATCTGGACCCGCGAAGACGATATGACGCACGACACCTACCGGCCGCCGGCGTACGAAGAAGTGAGCGCGGGTCTCGATGCGTCGGGAAAGTTGAGCGCCTGGAAATTGCACATCATTAGCCCCTCGATCACGGCACGCATGTTTCCGCCGGTCAAAGGCGTCGACGACTCGGTGATCGAGGCTGCGGCGAATAATCTTTACGACGTTCCGAATCTCGCGGTGAGCTACTCGCGTCAGGAAATCGGGATCGATGTGGGCTACATGCGCTCCGTGAGCCATGCTCCCAACTGCTTCGTCATCGAGAGTTTCATGGATGAGTTGGCCGCGGCCGCCGGCAAGAACCCTTACGATTTCCGTTTGCAGCAGCTCGCGACGAAGCCACGGCAGAAACGGGTGCTCGAGTCAGCTGCCGCCCGCGCCGGATGGGGCAAGGCGCCACCGGGCCGCTACCACGGGATCGCGCTGATGGAGGGTTATACGACGCACCTGGCGCAGGTGGCTGAAATCTCAATCGTAGGCGGCGAGCTCAAGGTGCACAAAATCTTCTGTGCCGTCGATTGCGGCCAGATGGTCAATCCGCGCATAGTCGAATCGCAGATCGAAAGCGGCATCATCTTCGGTCTCTCGGCGGCCTTGTGGGGCGAAGTGACGATCTCGGGCGGCCGCGTTCAGCAGACCAACTTCAATAATTACCGGGTGCTGCGGGGCAACGAAATGCCGGAGCTCGATGTTCATCTCGTGGATAGCAACGAGGCCCCCGGCGGCATCGGCGAGGCCGCCGTGCCGTTGGTTGCGCCCGCTCTCTGTAATGCCATATTTACCGCTACCGGAAAGCGCCTGCGAACATTGCCGATTGCCGGGCAGCTGCTGCATAAAGCCTGATGCAACGTGCCTAAGCCGACGGCGCGAGCTTCTCGCGGCGTCCGCGCGCGACAGCTACTGCACCGAACAATAGCGTTAGGCCGCTGATTCCGGCAGCCGGGTCGATTTCCGGAGCTTTGGTGACCACAAGGAATTCCTGGCTGGCATTCACGGGTGAGGGCGTGAAGACGCTGACGTTGCTTGCAACGTAACCATCGCCAACTTGCGCAAACGCGGCTGCTTCCAGAGCCACCGCTCCTCCGCTTGGATCCGTTTGCTGGCCATCGAGAGTATTCCATATTGCGAAAGAATAGTCCGTTTGGCTGGCAGGGTTACCGAGGTTTCCCAGCAATCCATTCGCCAACCAGGCGACGGCGTTGTACGACTGCTGCGCGGAATAAGTATTGCCGTTGAACACCACTCCGGATCCGAATTTTTCGGTGCCGTTCAGAGCACCCGCATCCGTCATGGTGGCGCTCCAGGACGTGTTCAGATGCGACTCCGTATTGAAGTCATCGCAAATCATGTACCCGGCGTAGTCGAAGCCGGGGCCTTGGACGGTCCCTTGGTAGGGGCTGACGTAGACGCCGTTCGCCACCGTACCATTGCCGACACCGGTGAGCGTCAGGCTGTACTGGGCGAACACCGCCGGCGCAAATGACATCAGACCACAGGTGAATAACGCTTTAGCTTTCAAGTTCATCAGCAGTGACTCCAATTGCAATGGCGCGCGCGCCGGTTCAGGTTCTGCGGATAGCTTTGCCCGGATCGTGCGATCGAAGCAAAACCAAATGCGCGGCCTATGACTCGCTCCGCTTATCGCAATGTGATAAGTCAAATCTCGCGGGGTTTATTCGGGGAACTATTCCTTGAACAGAAAATAGTGATCGAGGATCAGCGCTGCGAACAACAACATCAGGTAGGTGATGGAATATCGGAAGGTGCGCATGGGCAGATCGGGTCTTTGGCCTCGCTGCAGGGCGAGCACGTAATAAAGAAAGCGGCCGTTGAGAACCAGAGCGGTACCTAGATAAATGAATCCGCTCATGCCGGTCAGATACGGCAACAGCGTGCTCAGCGCGAGAAGAATTGCATACAGCACGATTTGCAGGCGAGTGTATGGGATCCCGTGAGTCACCGGCAGCATGGGAATGCCGGCTTTCGCGTAATCGTCCCGCCGCGCAATCGCCAGCGCCCAAAAATGCGGCGGCGTCCAGGTGAAAATGATCAGGAACAGGAGCAGCGCATGCGGGTCGATCGAATTGGTGACGGCGGCCCAGCCAAGCACGGGCGGGGCGGCACCGGCGGCGCCCCCGATCACGATGTTCTGAGGAGTAGCGCGCTTCAGCCACATCGTATAGACCATCGCGTAACCGATCAACGAGCAGAACGTCAGTGCGGCGGTGAGTCCGTTGACGAGCAGCCACAGGATCGACATGGATAGGATTCCGAGCAGCGCGGCGAAAGCCACCGCGTGGCGCATCCGTAAATGCCCCGCGGGCAAAGGTCTGCGGCGCGTGCGCGCCATTTTTTCATCGATGCGGCGGTCGAGCACATGATTGAAGGCGGCAGCGGATGCGGAAGCCAGCGCGATACCCACGGTGCCGAAAAGCAGGGCTGGAAGCGGGACCAATCCCGGCGATGCGAGCACCATGCCCACGATAGCGGTGAACACGATCAAGAGACTGACCTTGGGCTTGGTGAGCTCCAGGAAGTCTCGCCATCGGCTAGTGCCGACCATGGCTATTGGCGGATTATCGGGCAGGGTGGACACGATTCAAGGGTACCATGCCGACCGCGGCGGCCGGCGAACCGGCGGCCGGCGAGAGCGCACGCAGCAGCGTCACCAAGCTGATGATCAGAAAAGCGGCACCGGCATTGTGCAAGGTCGCCAGGACCAAGGGGACGCCCCAAAGCACGGTCGCCATCCCGATGCAAATCTGCAATACAACGGCGAGCACCAATAGACGCCCCGCTGTCGCCGCACGCCGGCTTTCACGATTTCTGGCTGCCGTGATTCCAAGGATGAGCAGAACCGATCCCGCCATCACGGCTCCCAGGCGATGGGTAAAGTGAATTGCGGTGCGTGCGGAATTCGCCAGCACGCCGCCTTCGTAATCGATGCCGAGCCCACGCCACAGAACGAAGGCGTCCCGAAAGTCCATCTGCGGCCACCAGGAATGCTGGCAAGTGGGCAAATCCGGACAGGCCACCGCGGCGTAATTGGAGCTCGTCCAACCGCCCAAGGCGATTTGCATGATCAATACGGCCAGGCCGAGGAGTGCAAATTGCCTTAATCGGGTCTCTCGTTCCGTCGCCTGCCGGAGGTCCGGCGCCAAAGACAGCCACCACAACAGCCCCAATGTGGTGAGACCGCCGAGAAGATGTGCTGTGACGACCAGAGGTTTGAGCAGCAAGGTCACCGTCAACGCTCCTAGCAAACCTTGCACACACACGACGAAGAACGCCAGAACGGCGGCCGTCAGCGGTTGGCCGCGGTCATTGCGAAATCGCACCGCCCAAACGAGCAGTCCCGCAACCACGACGCCCAAGGTCGTCGCAAAATACCGATGAATCATTTCATGCAAGGCTTTGGCGAAGTGAAAGCGGGACTGTGGATCGGCACTCCCGGCTTTCGGGTAAATATGACCATAGCAGCCCGGCCAATCCGGGCATCCCAAACCGGCATCGGTGAGCCTGACCCATGCGCCGAGCACGACGACAGCGGCCGCGAGCAAGGCGCCGGCCAACGCCATGCGCCTGAACCAGAGTAAACGCCGCTGTGGTTCCATGCGCTAGCCTATGGAAGATAGCCGCAGCAAGCGCTTCATATCCTCGAGAATGCCTTTGGCTTTCGAGGCGACGGGATAAAACATCATGAGATTGCCCAGGGGGTCGACCAAATAAACGCACGGCGCCTGGGCCCCGCTCCTCGGCAACAGAGCGAGCAAGGGCGCGGCCGCAGCGCTCGCGCGAACCGCGATCAAATCCGGGTGCTGCTCGCGCAGGAACTCCGCATCGCAGCAGCCGGTGTCGGCGATGAGTACGCGTTGCACGCGGCTCATGTCTCGATCCAAGGCGAGCCGCACTTGCCGCGTGTCGTAAAGACGGCTGCGGCAAGTGTCGGCGCAGAGACCGGATTGGACATACAGCAACGTCCACTTTGACTTCAGGAAATTCGGATCGGTGTTTCCGGAGCCCAATAGAGGCAAAACGAGGGCAGGCAGCGGGCGCGCGGGCTCGATCAACGTGCCTGCGTTGACGCGGCCGCCCGGGTGCCAGGAGCCATGGCCGTAGTACAGATAGAAGGCCAGACCCAAGGGCGCGAAAAACATCAGCGCCAAGCCGGCCAGCACTCGCCGCTGGCGCCGGTCCGCGCTTCCAATGGCGGTCATGCGGACACTTCGCCGCCGCGCCGTAGGCTGGTAACGACGTAGATGACGAGCAAGGTCAACGCCAGAGCGAACCATTGCACCGCATACGCCACATGGCGCATCGGCGGAAGCCCGGGAGCGGACCAGTTGCGTACGTAGCCGTCGGGCTCGGCGGGGTCGAGCAGCACGAGATCCGCCGCATTTGTCCAGGACGATTCATGCAAGAGCTGTGCTATTTCACCGCGGCTGGGAAAGCTTGCGACGACGGGATACGGCGGAGCAAGTTTTGCCTTGGTGCCCATCTGAATGCCCGGGCTGGGCATATTATCTGCGCGGCCGCGCAGCATGCGGGCGTCGGCGTCGACGGGAATGGCTGGCCGCTCGGCACGGCTTGCTCCCAGCGGCACCCAGCCGCGATTCACCAACACCCAGCCGCCCCCCGACAGCGCGAACGGCGTGATCACGAAATAGCCGGCGCCCCCGGCATTGACCATGTTGTCGATCAAGATCTGACGGGACTGGTCGTAATGGCCGCCGGCCAGAATGTGCTGGTAGCGCCTTAAGCGGGGAGTTTCGAGATCGATCGATCGCGTGGCGTCCGTGCCCGCAGAGAACGAATCGAACAGTTCGCGCTTCTCGTCGGCGCGCCGCAGCTGCCACTTTCCGAGCGATATCAGCGACGCAATCAAGACACACGTGAGCAGCGTCGTGAACACCCGCGGTGCGAAGATGCGGGAACCGATTTTAATTGACACGATATACTGCCTGCCCGCTGTTCAACATCGATGGTGGCCGTGTTATTCAAATATCTCGTTGTGGCGATGCTGGTGCTGATTTTGATCAGTTTGGCCAAGGCTCTGTTTCACCTGACGAGCAGCAAACAGGAAGCCGGTCCCAAGATGGTCAAAGCGCTGGCGTGGCGCATCGGCTTGTCAGTGGCTCTGTTCGTGCTGCTGATCGTCGCCTATTACAGCGGCTGGATCGATCCGCCGCACAACGTGCCGGGCTATAGCCAGTAGACGAAGGTAAACAGCCCGAGCCAAACCACGTCGACGAAGTGCCAGTACCACGCGACGGCTTCGAAGCCAAAATGGCGCTGGGGGGTGAAATGCCCCTTCATCACCCGGAACCAAATGACCGTCAGCATGATGGCGCCCACGGTGACGTGCATGCCGTGAAATCCGGTGAGCATGAAAAACGTCGAGCCGTAGATTCCCGTGCCGAGCTGCAGTCCGAGCTCGCTATAGGCCTCGTGATATTCGGTGGCCTGCAGCCCGACGAACGTGAAGCCCAGCAGAAAAGTCGCCGCCAGGAAAATCTTGAGGCGCGTCCGATGGCCGGTGATCAAGGCGTGGTGGGCGATCGTGACCGTTACGCTGCTCGTCAGCAGGATGGCGGTATTTACGGCGGGCAGGCCGAGCGCCGGGATGGTTTCAAAGGTGCCGTTGGCGCGCGGGCCCACGGCGGCGGGACCATTGGTCGGCCAGATTCCGTCATAGTCTTTCCACAGCAAGAGCTTGCTGAAGATCTTTACGCCGTCGCCGGACAGCCACGGGACGGAAAAATTGCGCGCATAGAAGAGCGCCCCGAAAAAAGCGGCAAAGAACATCACTTCGGAGAAAATGAACCACATCATTCCCATGCGGAACGAGCGGTCGACCGCCATGTTGTACATGCCTTTCTGATTCTCGTCGATAACGGTGTTGAACCAGAAAATGAACAACAGCGCCAGCATGACGAAGCCCGGGATCAAGGCGTACGCCGGCAGCCAGTTGTCGAGGGTGGCGATCGCACCCGCCATCAGTGTAAACAGGGTTACGGATCCATAGATGGGCCACGGACTGCCGTGAGGGATATAATATTTATCTGCATCCGCGTGCGCTTGCGCCATGATTCGATCTCTAAACGGTGAGTGAAACTTAGTTTAAAACGTTTGGCTAAAGGTGTGTGGGGCCGATTGCGTCGCGTCGTAGATGGTGTACGCCAAAGTGAGCTTATCCACATTGCTCGGCAGCTGCGGGTCCACGATAAATCGCACCGGCAAATCTCGCCCTTCCCCTGCGCCGAATTTCTGCGGACTGAAGCAAAAGCACTCGGTTTTGTGGAAATACCTGGCGGTGCCGGTCGGCGAAATGCTGGGAACCGCCTGCGCCACCGCGGGTTGCGCGGTTAGATTCTCGGCATGGAATTCTGCGTCGTAAAGCTGTCCCGGATGGATCCGCATCGATGCGACCTTCGGCCGGAAATCGAAGCTGCCCACGGACGCGTGCTCGGCAACGAACTCGATCGTGATTTCCCTGTTGGGATCGATCGACTCCACAACCGCCGACTTTCCGGACTTGGCTTCCGCATTCCCTATGCCGGCAGCCCGGCACAGAATGTCATACAAAGGCACCAGGGCCCAGCCGAACGCAAAGCTGCCCGCGGTCATGATCAGCAAGGCCTTGACGAGCTTGCGGTTGGCGCGCTTTTTCGGATCGATGGCTTCCATCAGTGACTGCGGTACACCAGCAATGCGATGAAGCCGAAATAGAACGCCAGGGCCAAGGACGCCAAACCCAAGACGCCCTTGCGGATACGACGCTTCATCGCAGCGTGCAAATCCTTGGTCTCGCCGGCGTTCATTGAATCTCTGGAGCCGTGGTAAAGCTGTGATACGGCGGCGGCGAAGACAACGTCCATTCGAGACCGGTGGGAAGCGCGCCCTCCCAAACCGCGGAAGTTGCCTTCCGGCCGCCGCGTATGCACTGGACGATTACGATGGCGAACAGAATCTGCGACGCTCCGAATGCGAACCCGCCGATGGACGACACCATATTCCAGTCCGTGAACTGCACCGCATAGTCAGGTATGCGCCGCGGCATGCCCGCCAAACCCAAAAAATGCTGCGGGAAGAACAAGACATTGACGAAGACCGCCGAGAGCCAGAAATGGGTCTTCGCCAAGGTCATGTTGTACATGTGGCCGGTCCACTTCGGCAGCCAGTAGTACACCCCCGCCATGATCCCGAAGATGGCGCCCGGCACCAATACATAGTGAAAGTGCGCAACCACAAAGTAGGTTTGATTGTATTGGAAGTCCGCCGGCACGATCGCGAGCATCAAACCGGAAAATCCGCCGATGGAAAACAAAAACAGGAATGCGAGCGCGAACAGCATGGGGGGCTCGAAGGACAGGGAGCCGCGCCACATGGTCGCCGTCCAGTTGAACACCTTTACGCCGGTCGGTACCGCAATGAGCATGGTGGACATCATGTAGAACAATTGCGCGGCCAGCGGCATCCCGTCCGCGAACATATGGTGGCCCCAGACGATGAACGACAGGAATGCGATCGACGCGATGGCGTAGATCATCGAGGTCGCACCGAACAGCGGTTTGCGCGAGAAAGTCGGCAAAACTTCCGAGATGATGCCGAATGCCGGCAGAATCATGATGTACACCTCAGGGTGCCCGAAGAACCAGAAAATGTGTTCGAACATCACCGGGTCCCCGCCGCCGGCCGCGTTGAAAAAACTCGTCTTGAAGAAGTGATCCGTGAGCAACATGGTCACCGCGCCGGCCAAGACCGGCATCACGGCGATCAGCAAGTACGCGGTAATCAACCATGACCAGACAAACAACGGCATTTTCAGCAAATTCATGCCGGGTGCCCGCATGTTCATGATGGTCACGATCACATTGATCGCGCCCATGATCGATGAGATTCCCATCATGTGGATCGCAAAGATCAGCATCGGAAAGCTATCGCCGGTCTGCAGCGACAGGGGAGGATAGAGAGTCCAGCCGGCCGCCGCCGCTCCCCCGGGAACAAAAAACGTCGACAACAGCAAGGTGAAGGCGAACGGCAGAATCCAGAAACTGAAGTTGTTCATGCGCGGCAACGCCATGTCGGGCGCGCCGATTTGCATCGGAATCATCCAGTTGGCAAGACCGACGAATGCCGGCATGACCGCGCCGAAAATCATGATGAGCGCATGATTGGTGGTGAGCTGATTGAAGAGCACGGGATCGACGAGCTGCAGACCGGGTTGGAATAGTTCCGCCCGAATGACCATCGCCATCGCGCCGCCGATGAAAAACATGATCAGGCTGAACACCAAGTACATGGTGCCGATGTCTTTGTGGTTGGTTGCGAACAGCCAGCGTTTGATGCCGGCTGCCGGCTGATCGTGATGGTCGTCGTGATGAGCGATGTCGCTCGCGTGGGTCTGGGCCATGGTGCAATAGCTCTCTTCTGTAAGGACCGGTACTACGTGTCAGTTCGGCAATACTTGCGCGGAACGGAGCGGCTGGCTTGCCGGCGGTGCGGCGTCCCGCGGTGGGCTTGCCGGCGGCGGGCCGCTCTGCGCCGCCGCTTGTTTCACCGCCGCTTTCTGTTCCTCGACCCATTTCTTGAATTCGTCGGGAGTTCTTACATCCACGACGATGGGCATGAACCCGTGATCGCGGCCGCACAGCGAGGTGCATTGTCCGCGATAAATGCCTTCCTTGCCGGGATCGACCTTGAACCACAATTCATTGACGAATCCCGGTATGGCGGAGCGTTTGGCGCCGAAATCGGGGACCCACCACGCATGGATCACGTCCTGAGAGGTCAGCAGCAGGCGAACCTTGGTGCCGCTCGGGATGACCATCGGATTGTCGACGTTCAAGAGGTAGTTGTTCACCGTCTTCGGATCGATGCCGGAACGCAGTTCACGCGCGAAATTCGAGTCGCGCGAGAGCGTCGAGAAGAAATTAACCCCCTCGCCCGCGTCCATGTACTGATACTGCCATTTCCACTGATAGCCGGTGACTCGAATCGACAGCTCCGAGTTGCGGGTATCCTCCATCATGAGAATGACTTTCGCGGCCGGAATCGCCATCACCACCAGGATCACGACCGGAATGATGGTCCAGATGATTTCAACCTTCGTGCTATGCACCAAGGTCGCGTCCGGTACGGCCCCCTGGGAATGGCGAAATTTCACCAACGCATAAATCATGACACCGAAGACCACGATCGCGATGGCCACGCATACCCAGTAGACTTCCATGTGCAACTTGTAGATATCCCGGCTCAAACTGGTGACGCCGATCGGCAGGTTGTAGCCGTTCGAAGTATTGGCTCCTGCCCTGGCGGCGAGCCCGAGGGTGGCTAGGCAGAGCGCTCGGACCCAATGCCGCCACGGTGGAAAAGAGCTCTCGTCATTGCCTAAGGTCATGCTCATCTAAACGGATCCCCTAAGTTCTATCGATTTTCAAGCGGTGGCGACTCATTCATGCCGCCTACCAAATAGCGCAAACGCTCCGCAAGGCGGCAGCGGTCCTCTTCCGTGAGGAAACTGCCCACTTCGCAAGCCTGTCCCCGGCTCTCGATGGTCAACTTGCTCAAGCCATGGCGCCGCGGCGGACTGCGAAGTCTAACCTTCGTCCAATGCCGCGCAAACTCTTGTTTTTGCGCGCCATGCCGTGAGCGGGTCACGAGGCTGATTTGCGAATCGGTGATCAGCACCGTTTGCGAGTATCCGCCCTGCCGCATGCTGGCTTGCAAGGCGATCCAAAGCGCCAGCATCTCGAGCGCCCAAAAGGGCAATACCGGCCAGAAGCCTTGGAACACGAAAAACAACGCAAAACCCAGGGAAAACAGGCATATAGATGCGAAGAAAAGCATGGCGCCCGCGGGCGTCAGCGAACAATTCGGCGCAAGTTCGATGCGCTGTTCCATACGTTCTAGGATAACTCAAGCCGAGCGCACCGGGCAGGGTGGCAGCTCCTGCCGCATGCGTCACGTGCGGCGCCGGGCGCGCAATTGTTGCCTGATCTCCTCGAGCGAAACCGCCGTCCCCTCTTGGCTGCCGAGCCGCGCCGCGCCGGCGGGCGTCCAAGCGTGCCCGAAGACCACTTCGTAGGTGGCCGGCAAGCGGCCGTCCTTACGGAAAGCCTCGTACGCAGTCCTCAACGCCGCCAATTGCCGACGCCCGGTGAGGCCCTTGGCGCGGCCTCTCGTCGAATTGTGGGCGCCGGTGGCCTTGAGATCCGCGGCGACACGTCCCACGTCAAGATACGTCAGTGTGTACCGCTCCACGTCCAGCACCGGAGATGCGAAGCCGGCGCGCACCAACGCATCGCCGATGTCGTGCATATCGAAGAATTGATTGACGTGGGTGTGGGAGTCGATCTGTGCCCAAGCACTGCGCATCTCGCACAAGGTGTCGGGGCCCAAGCTCGTGAAACTCAACAGACCGTGCGGTGCGAGGACCCTACGAAATTCCGCGAACACCTGCTCAGGGTCGCACCATTGGAGCATGAGGTTGCTGAGAATCAAATCCACGGTCCCGTCCGCGAGCGGCAAACGCTCGGCCGCCGCGCAAACACGGGCAAACGGGCGCAGCCAAGCGCGTTGACGGGCTGCCGCTCGCAGCATGTGCTGAGAGGTATCCACGGCGATGACCAGCGCCTTGGGGTAGCGTCGCTTGAGTGCGCGTGCGCCGTGGCCGGTGCCGGCGCCGGCGTCAACCGCGACGCGCGGCTGCAGCGCCATCAAATCCAGGCGCGCCAAAAGGTCGTCGCGCACCTCGGCGTGCAGGACGGCGGCCGCATCGTAAGTCCTTGCCGCGCGGTCGAAAGCGCGCCGCACCCGAGCGGTGTCGAGCCCATAGGCCGCGGCGTCCTCCGGCATGGCGCGATCCGGCGGGGGGAAGCTCACACGGCTGCCGCGTTGCGGGTGGGCGCTTCAGCGGCAATTTTCAGTCGCCGGAACAGGTTTTGATCGTGCTCGGTGTCCGGATTACCGGTGGTCAGGAGTTTCTCGCCGTAGAAAATAGAATTGGCGCCGGCCAAGAAGCACAGCGCCTGCAGTTCATCGCTCATTTCGGTGCGACCCGCCGACAGGCGCACGTGCGAACGCGGCATCAGGATGCGCGCGACCGCGACGGTTCGTACGAAATCGAAGGGGTCCAACGCCGGCGCGTGTTCAAGCGGGGTGCCGGCGACCCTGACCAGCTGATTGATGGGAACGCTCTGCGGATGCGCGGGCAGGGTCGCGAGAACATGCAGAAGCGCCGCTCGATCCTGCGGTTCCTCGCCCATGCCGACAATCCCGCCGCAGCAAACGTTCATCCCGGCGTCGCGCACGGCTTCGAGCGTGTCGAGCCGATCCTGATAGATGCGGGTGCTGATGATTTTCTCGTAGTAGCGCGGCGAGGTGTCCAGATTGTGATTGTAATAATCGAGTCCTGCTTCCTTGAGTTCCACCGCTTGCGCAGCCGTCACCATGCCGAGCGTGGCGCAGGTCTCCAACCCTAAAGTCTTCACCTCGCGGATCATGGCGAGCACCTTGCGCAGATCCTTCGGCTTGGGAGAGCGATAGGCCGCTCCCATACAGAAGCGGGTGGCGCCGGCGTCCTTGGCGGCGCGCGCGCGTACGGCGACGTTCTCGAGATCCAGCAGCTCCTGCGGCTCGAGTCCGGTGTCGAAGCGCGCGCTTTGCGGGCAATAGGCACAATCCTCAGGACAGGCCCCCGTCTTGATGCTGAGGAGCGTGCTGATCTGGACGGTGTTCGGTGCATGAAAGCGGCGATGCACCGTCTGCGCCGTGAAAACCAGGTCCATGAACGGCAACGCGAAGAGTTCGTTCACTTCCGCGAGCGTCCAATCATTGCGTACTGTCACAAAGTCCCCTGAAGTGCTGGGCTGGGCGCCGAAGGCCAGTATTCGTTGACCCGGATTCTTAGTCAACCAGGGAACTAGGGCTTGGTTGACACGGCGCCTGGCGGCGTCGCGGGCGCGACGGCGGGCGGAACGCCCTTCTCCATGTTGACGATTTGCAGCGGGGAATCGCCCCACGCGGCGATCGCATCCTCGCAATACGAGGCCTCGTACCGGCCGCGCATCGAATCGTTGCGCGGATACTCCTCGCATTCGATCGATACCGACCGCAGTTGCTCGGCGGTCATTTGGCTGACCGGAGGACTGTGGATGAGCCTCACTGGGGCGAGATCTCCTGAGCCGCGGCCGCAACCGGCCAAGGCGGTTCCGAGAACGAACAGCGTCAACGCGGCCGGTCGCTTAGCGGGCCGCAAACTGGTATTCCAACGCCAGCCCGATGAACACCGCCATACCGAAATAGTTGTTGTTGAGAAAGGCGCGAAAGCAGGAGTCGCGATCCCGCGCGCGTATCAGCCACAACTGATAAGCGAAAATTGCCGCGCCTACGCATAAGCCGGCGCCGTACCAATAGCCGGTGTGGATCATGCGCCCGACGAGATAGAGGGTCAGCAACGTCATGATCTGCAGAGCCGCAATGATGTGGCGATCTGAATCGCCGAACAGTATCGCCGTGGAACGTACGCCGATTTTGCGGTCATCGTCGCGGTCGACCATCGCGTAGATCGTGTCGTACACGGTGACCCACATTACATTGGCGAGGAGCAGCAGCCACGCTACGCGTGGCACTTGATCGAACTGCGCCTCGAAGGCCATCGGGATTCCCCAACCGAACGTCAGACCCAAGTACATCTGCGGCACCGTGAGAAAGCGCTTGACGAAGGGATAGCTGACCGCCAGAAATCCGCCCACCACGGCCAGCAGCAGCGTGGCTTTGTTCAGCTGCAGCGCCAGCATCAAGGCTGCCAGCGAGAGCATCGCGAACAGCAACAGGGCTTCGAGCGTGGAGATGCGTCCGGCCGCCAATGGCCTATCCTTGGTGCGCGCGACGTGCGGGTCGAAGCTGCGGTCCGCGTAGTCATTGATGGCGCAACCGGCGGAGCGCATGAGTACCGTACCCACCACGAAAATGATGAATATTCGAGGGTCCGGTTTACCGCGGCTGCTGATCCACAGCGCCCATAGGGTCGGCCAGAGCAGCAACCAGATGCCGATAGGACGATCCAAGCGCATGAGACGCGCATAATCCGCGAGGCCGCCCAGGATTCTCGGCAGCTCGTGGGTGGTAAACGGGTGGAAACGCACGCGATAGGCAATCCATCGCCGGCGCTCGGAGATCCGCTCGATCAGCTCGACACCTGAGCGCGGCAGTCGCACGCTCGAGGCGCCTACGCGCGCCCGACGGCGGGCAGCCAGGCGTGCTCGTAGGAGCTTCGCTCGACCCCCGATAAGTCGTTCAAGGTTTCGCCCAACGAGGAATCGCCCAACTTCGCGGGCCAGCGATGGGCGCACAGCGCCAGGCGCTCGGCGGGAAGCCATTGAATCGAATCGGCATGAGTCTTTGCGGCTGCATTTCTGCTCGAGGTCATGTGAGTCATCCGCCATTCTAACCGACGCGGCCATATTGCTCCGCATGCCCCACCCATCGGCGGATGAGCGGATCCACGTGCCGCGGCCAGTCGCGGAGCATCGTTTCCGCCGCGCTCTGCACCCCGGGCAACAAATCGGCATCGCGCAACAAATCGGCAACACGCATTTGAGCGAGGCCGGTCTGGCGTGTCCCGAGCATCTCGCCCGGTCCGCGCAATTCGAGATCGCGGCGCGCCACCTCGAAGCCGTCGTTGGTGCCGCGCATCACCGCCAGCCGTTCGCGCGCCAGCGGCGACAGCGGAGCGCGATAGAGCAAGAGACAGGAACTCGCATGCTGCCCGCGGCCGACCCGGCCGCGCAGCTGATGCAGCTGCGCGAGTCCCATGCGCTCGGCGTTCTCGATGACCATGAGTGTGGCGTTCGGCACGTCGACGCCCACTTCGATCACCGTGGTCGCCACCAATAGCTGGATTTTTCCTTCCTTGAAGCGCCGCATCGTGGCCGCTTTGGCGACAGGCGGCATGCGGCCGTGGACCAGTCCGACAGCGAGTTCCGGCAGCGCGGCCGCCAGCGCCGCTGCTGTTTCCTCCGCCGCTTGGAAGGGCATTTCCTCGGATTCATCGATGAGCGGGCAGACCCAATAGCTCTGCCGCCCCTCCAGACAAGCCGTTCGAATTCGCTGCACCACCTCCTCGCGGCGCCCTTCGGCCAACACCACGGTCTTCACGGGGGTGCGCCCCGGCGGCAACTCGTCGATCACGGAGACATCGAGGTCCGCGTACGCGGTCATCGCGAGGGTGCGTGGAATCGGTGTAGCGGTCATGATCAATTGATGCGGTCGATGCCCCAGATAATCGCCCTTCTCGCGCAGGCTCAAGCGCTGATGCACGCCGAACCTATGCTGCTCATCGACGATGACCAGCGCGAGCCCGGAAAATTCGACGCCTTCCTGGAACAGGGCATGCGTACCTACGACGATGGATGCGTGGCCCGCGCGTATGCCTTCCAATACGGCACTGCGTGCTTTACCGGTCTGCCGCCCGGTCAGGAGCGCCACGGGTATGCTCAAGGGTTCGAACCAGCGCCGAAAGTTCTGAGCGTGCTGATCGGCCAAGAGTTCGGTCGGCGCCATCAGCGCCACTTGCCGGCCTATCCCAACGGCTTGGGTCGCGGCCAGGGCGGCAACCAGGGTCTTGCCGCAGCCTACGTCGCCTTGCACCAACCGCAGCATGGGTTTGCCCTGCTTCAGATCGCCCTCGATCTCGAGCAGGGCGCGCTCCTGTCCCCTGGTCAATCGAAACGGCAATGCAGCTAGCAAGCTTGCCTTGAGAGCGCCGTCCGATTGAAGCGGCCAGCCCGGATCGCATTGGATGCGCTGTCGCAATAGCTTGAGCGACAACTGATGCGCGAGGAGCTCCTCGAACGCCAACCGCCGCTGGGCCGGATGCCGCCCGCTCAACAACAGTTCTACGGGAGCATCTGTCGGCGGACGATGCACGTACCGCAGTGCATCGCTCAAGGTTGGCATGCGCGAACCGGCCAAAATGGAGGACGGCAGCCAGTCTTCGACGTCCGCCATCCCGGTTTGATCGAGGGCCATGCCGACCAACAGACGTAAACGCCCTTGGCTCACGCCTTCGGTACCGGGATATATCGGCGTGAGATGATCTTCGGGCGCAATGCGCGCGGCATGGTCGATTCGCCGATATTCCGGATGGACGATTTCCAGCCCCTGGGGACCGCGGCGCGCTTCGCCGAAGCAGCGGATGCGCGCGCCGCGTGCAAGGCCATGCTGCTGCTGCGCGGTGAAGTAGAAAAAGCGCAAAGTGAGAAAGCCGGAACCGTCGGCAATTTTGCACAACATCTGCCGCCGGCCGCGAAACACCACGTCGGTGAGCATGACCTCGCCCTCCACCGCCGCGCGCTGCCCGGGACGAAGCTCTCCCAACGGCACGACCCGGGTGCGATCCTCGTAGCGCAACGGCAGCAGGAACAACAGGTCTTGAGTGGTCTCGACGCCCAGCGCGCGCAGCCGCAGTGCGAGCGAATCGCCGACACCGCGCAAGACCGTGACCGGCTTCGGCTCGATCACAGAGCGACGATGCACTCCACTTCCACTTGGGCGCCGCGCGGCAGCGCGGCCACGCCGACGGCCGCACGCGCGGGGTAGGGCTCGCGAAAATATTCGGCCATGACCTTGTTGACGAGTCCGAAGTGCGAGAGATCGATCAAGAAAACCGTCGCCTTGACGACGTCGTCGAAGGTCGCGCCGGCGGCCGCGACGATGGCCTTCAGGTTCTCGAACACCTGACGCACCTGCGCCTCCGTGTCGCCTTGGACCAATTCCTTGGTCTTCGGATCCAGCGGAATCTGACCGGACACCCAGATGGTGTTACCCACCCGTACGGCCTGCGAATAGACGCCGATGGCGGCCGGCGCATCGGTCGTGGAGATGATTTGTTTCATAGTTCAAGCCAGGGTGGTTTAAGCCAGGGTGCGAAATACGCGCTGTACGTCCGGCATGCGACGGATGGTCTTGATGACTCGCGCCAGATGTTTGCGATCGCGAACCTGGAGCTGAAACTTGAGAGAGGAGCTGTTCACGTCGCGTTCTTCCAACGACACCTGGTCGATATTGGTTTCAGTTCCCGCGACGCTGGATGCGACCGCCGCCAGCACGCCCACCCGGTTATTGATTTCCAGCTGGATCTCGGTGCTGAACAAACGGCCTTCGATCGCCTCCCACGCGACCGACAGCCATTTTTCCGGTTGTTTACGGTACTCGGCGAGATTACCGCAATTTTGCCGGTGAATCATTACGCCGCGGCCGGCGCTCAAGTAGGCCATGATGGGATCGTTGGGAATTGGAAAGCAGCAGCGCGCGTAGGTGACCAAGAGCCCTTCGGTGCCGGCGATCATCAGGGGTCCGCTGTGCGTCCCGACATGCTCGGCGCCGTTGCGCGTCGGCTGCAGACGCCGCGCGACCAACGGGGCCAGACGCTCGCCCAGACCGATTTTCTCGTACAGCTCGGCGGCGTCCTTCAAGTTGAGCTCCTTGACCACCGCATCGATTTCCGCCGCCGGAATCTTCTTGAGGCTGAGCGAGAATTCCTCAAGGGCCAGGTCCAGCAAGCGCCGGCCGAGTTCCAGAGCCTCGCCGCGCTTGAGATTCTTGAGGTACGTCCTGATCGCGGCGCGCGCTTTCGCGGTCACCAAGAAGCTCGACCACGAAGGATTCGGCGTCGCTCCCTTGGCGGTAATGATCTCCACTGTCTGTCCGTTGCGAAGCGGGGTCCGCAACGGGACCAGGCGCCGGTCGACTTTGGCGGCCACGCAGCGATTGCCGACATCGGTGTGGATGGCGTAGGCAAAATCCACCGTAGTGGCGCCGCTCGGCAGCCGCAGTATTTTTCCCTTCGGCGTGAACACGTAGACTTTATCCGGGAATAGATCGACTTTGACGCTCTCCAGGAATTCCTCGGAGCTGCCGCCTTCCTGAATCTGCACCAGGCTCGCCAGCCATTCGCGCGCGCGATCGTGCTCGATGCCGCCGAAACTGTCGCCGCCGGATTTGTACTTCCAATGCGCCGCGATGCCGGACTCCGCAACGCGATGCATTTGCTCGGAGCGAATCTGTACTTCGATGGGTATGCCGTTGGGTCCGAACAACGTCGTGTGCAGCGACTGGTAGCCATTGACCCGCGGTATGGCGATGTAGTCCTTGAAGCGCCCCGGCATGGGCTTGTACACGCTGTGTACCAGACCCAACGTCCGGTAGCACGTGTCGGGACTGTCGACGATGATGCGAAAGCCGTACACATCCACCATTTCATTGATGGAGATTTTCTTGTTCTGCATTTTCTTGTAGATGCTGTACAGATGCTTTTCGCGGCCCTCCACCTGCCCGGTGATCTCGGCCTTCTTCAGCGTCGCCTTGAACGTCTCGGCGATCTTGCCGAGAAATTCCTTTTGATTGCCGCGGGCCCGCTTTAATTCGCGTTCGAGGACTTTGTATCGGTACGGATACAGCGCCCGAAGCCCCAGATCCTCGAGCTCGAGCTTGACCGCGTAGAGCCCGAGCCGCTCGGCGATCGGCGCATAGATTTCCAGGGTTTCCCGGGCGCTGCGGCGCCGTTTGATCGGTGGCATGACTCCGAGCGTGCGCATGTTGTGCATGCGGTCGGCGAGCTTGACCATGATGACGCGGATATCGCGCACCATCGCGAGCAGCATTTTGCGAAAGCTCTCGGCCTGAGCCTCCTGGCGATTCTTGAACTGGATCTGATCCAGCTTGCTGACGCCGTCGACCAGCTCGGCCACGACCTGCCCGAAGGTCGACGCTATCTCGGCCTTGGCCGTCGGCGTGTCTTCGATGACATCATGCAGAATCGCGGCCACCAGCGTGTCGGCGTCCAATCGCAGATCGGCGAGGATATCGGCCACCGCGACCGGGTGGGTGATGTAGGGTTCGCCCGAAACGCGCTTCTGTCCGCGGTGCTTTTCCGCGCCGAATTCATACGCTTCGCGTACCCGCTCGACCTGACCCGGCGATAGGTAGGCCTCGAGTTTATCTAAGAGCTGACTGATCCCGGTGGAGCGTCTTCCACCGGGTAGGAAACCGAGTATGGAAGACGCATAGTCCATCGTCGCTCTTGAGTTCGGCGGTCTTAGTCCCCAAGCCCGAGTTGCGGCGCGCGAAAATCCGACGGCATGTCCAGCTCGCTCACCGGCTGCGGCACCGGCTCTTCGGGCTCTTCCAACATCTCGAGCGTGATATTTCCCGCGGCAATCTCGCGCAGCGCCACTACAGTCGGCTTGTCGTTCTCCCATTCCACGGTCGCTTCCGCGCCGTTAGCCAGGCGCCGGGCGCGCTTTGCGGCCAACAACACCAAGTTGAATAGATTGGGTTCGTTCTGCAAACAATCTTCGACCGTGATACGCGCCATACTTGAGGTTCCAACAAAGGGATTGCAAGGATAGCAGAAACCCCACGGACCGGGCCAATTTGTGGCTTAGGGCGTAGGCCGATCCCGCAGCAATTCCGCCGTCAGGCTCGCCACTTCGGGTCGTTGGGCGATCAACCCGCCGCCCCGATCCTCCATGATGGCCTGCAGATCGCTGAGCGCCTGTTCGAAGCGGTCATTGATCACCACGCTGTCGAATTCAGCCCAATGCGCGAGATCCTGGGCGGCGTCCTCCAGCCTTCGCTTGATCACCGCCTCCGAGTCGGTGCTGCGTGCCTTCAGCCTCTCTTCAAGCGCGCGGCGCGACGGCGGCAGGATGAAAATGCTGCGGGCCTCGGGCAGCCGGGCTCTGACCTGCTGCGCGCCTTGCCAATCGATCTCCAATAACAGCTGCTCGCCGTTCACAAGCGCTTCCTCGACTGTCCTTACCCCCGTTCCGTAACAGTTGTCGAAAACCCGCGCGTGCTCGAGAAACTCGCCGCGCGCGGCCATTTCGGTAAAGCGTTCCATGGTCACGAAATGGTAGTCGCGCCCGGGGATTTCATTCGGCCGAGGCGTGCGTGTGGTATAGGAGACCGAAAAGCGAATGCGCGGTTCGCGTTCCATCAACGCCTTCACCAAGCTCGTCTTGCCCGCCCCGGAAGGCGCCGAAACCACGTAAAGGCGGCCGCGCTGCATCGATTGCTACTCGATGTTCTGCACTTGCTCGCGCATCTGCTCGATCAGCACCTTCATATCGACCGCGGCGCGAGTGGTTTCAATGTCTTGGGATTTCGATGACAGTGTGTTGGCCTCGCGATTCAGTTCCTGCATCAGAAAATCCAGGCGCCGCCCGGCGGCTTCCTGTCCGCCGAAGGTCTTGCGCACTTCCGTCACGTGGCCGCGCAGGCGATCGATCTCCTCGTCCACGTCGAGGCGCTGCGCCAGAATCGCGAGTTCCTGCTCGAGCCGTTGATGATCGACTTCGCTGACCAGCTGCGCGATGCGTTCGAGCAGCCTGGTGCGCATGCGGGCGTGCACCTCCGGGAGCCGCTCTGTCACGCGCGCGGCGAACTCGAGCAGGCCGGCGCAGCGCTGCTCCAGAGCGTCGCGGAGCCGGGCGCCCTCGCTGTCGCGAAAGCGGGCCAGCTCCGCCAGTGCGTCTTCGAGCAACGCGTGAGCGGCGGCGATCATCGGCGCGTAATCAAGGCTTCCGTCCCGGATGACGCCGGGCCAGCGCAGCAATTCCATGGCATCGATGCGCGCGGCGGTTCCCGCCTGTGCGGCAATCTCGAGCGCCTGCTGCGTGAGGCGGCGGAGCAGCTCGGAGTCGACCTCCAGGGCGCCCGCGATCAGAGCGGAGCGAAAATGCAGGGAACACTCGACTTTGCCGCGGCGCACGGAGGCAGCGATGGCGCGGCGAAATTCTGCTTCGCCTACGCGGAACTCCTCGGGCAGCCGACAGCCCATTTCCAGAAATCGATGATTGACCGTCTTCAGTTCCCAAGCCAACAATCCCCAAGGGAACTGGCGCTCGCTCCGCGCAAAGCCGGTCATGCTACGAATCATCGGGGTCTGCGCTAGAATCGGCCATAATCCTTGTATTGAAGTTTAACAGATGCCCGGGAGCTGACGTTGCAGATCGAAACCGCGGATGTCAGCCTGATCGGCCACCGCGAAGAAAATCAGGACCGAGTCGCGGTGGCGGCCGCCGAGAGCGCAGTGCTGCTTGTCGTGATCGACGGCATGGGTGGCCACGCGGAAGGTGCGCGCGCCGCCGAGACCGCGTTGGCGACGCTGCTCGAAGCCTTTTGGCAAGCGCCGCATCCTATTTTCGATCCGCTGGGATTCCTGCATCTGTCGCTCGGGCGAGCTCATGAAGAAGTCGTGAAGCTGGGGGTGGGCCTCAGCGTCGAAGCGCGGCCGCGCGCCACCTGCGCGATGTGCCTCGTACAAGACTCTGCGGCTTACTGGGCGCATGTCGGCGATAGCCGCGTCTATCAATTGCGGCAGGCCCAGGTGCTCGAACGGACCCGCGATCATAGCCACGTCGAAGTGCTGCTGCGCGAAGGCTTGATCACCGAAGCCGAAGTTCAAGGACATCCGATGCGCAACTACGTGGAGTGTTGTCTTGGCGGGGATGCGGCGTTGCCGGAGATGTCTATCTCGACGCGGCGCAAGCTAAAGCCGGGCGACGTGCTGCTCTTGTGTACCGACGGACTGTGGGCGAACTTGCGAGATCAAGATTTAGTGCACTTCGCCCAGACGGCCGGCAAACCCTTGCGTGAATCCCTCACCGATTTGGGAACTCAAGCGGTGCAGGCCTCCGCCCCGTACAGCGACAACACCAGTGCGGCGGCGCTGCGCTGGCGGGCGGCGTGAGCATTCGGCCGAGCGGTCGGGCGGCCGACGAATTACGCGAGCTGCGATTCGAGCGCGGCTACACCAAGCACGCCGAAGGCTCGGTCCTGGTGAGCTTCGGCGCAACCCGAGTGTTGTGCACGGCCAGCGTCGAGGACAGCGTACCGTCCTTCCTGCGCGGTCAGGCGCAGGGCTGGGTGACCGCCGAATACGGCATGCTGCCGCGGGCGACCCACACACGGTCGGCGCGCGAGGCGGCGCGCGGCAAGCAGACTGGCCGCACCCAGGAAATTCAACGCTTGATTGGCCGCGCGCTCCGGGCGGTGGTCGATCTCAAGGGTTTGGGAGAGCGCACCATCACGATCGACTGCGATGTGCTCCAGGCGGACGGCGGCACTCGAACGGCCGCCATTACCGGCGGTTTCGTCGCTCTCGCTGACGCCGTCGACACGCTCCTGAAGCGCCGTGCCATCGCCGCGAATCCGCTGCACGGCCAGGTTGCGGCCGTATCGGTGGGCATCTACCGCGGCACGCCGGTGCTTGACTTGGACTATGCCGAGGACTCGAACGCGGAGACGGATATGAACGTCGTCATGAACAGCGGCGGCGCCTTTGTGGAGGTGCAGGGTACCGCCGAGGGTCATGCGTTTCGCCGCCACGAGCTTGATCAATTGCTGGACCTCGCAACCTCAGGGATAGCCCGCTTGCATGCGGCCCAGCAAAGCGCACGTGCCGCGTAGGCCGCTCGTCGTCGCAACCGGCAATCCCGGCAAGCTGCACGAGCTGCGCGCCTTGCTCGAGGACTTGCCGTTGGAACTCTACGGCCTCGCCGAACTCGGAATCGCCCCGCCGCATGAATCCGGTGCGACGTTTCTCGAGAACGCCCTGTTGAAAGCGAGGCATGCGGCCGCGGCGGCCCTGGCCTGCGGCTTGAACGGCGTCGGGCCGACGGACATTGCGGCAATCGCGGACGACTCGGGACTCGAGGTCGATGCCCTTGGCGGCGCCCCGGGTATTTTTTCCGCTCGCTACGCCGGGGCCGGTGCGGACGACGGTGCCAACAACGCAAAGCTGATGAGCGCGCTCGCGGGCACGCACGGTGAGCAGCGCCGCGCGCGCTACCGATGTTCCTTGGTATGCGGATTCGCGCCCTCGAACGCGCCGCCGCTGGTTGCCGAAGGCGTGTGGGAGGGCTGGATTCTCGAGGAACCGCGCGGCTGCGGCGGTTTTGGCTACGATCCTTATTTTTGGCTCCCGGACCTGCGGCGGACGGCGGCCGAGCTAGATCCGGCGGAAAAGAATCGTCTCAGTCACCGCGGCATAGCGATGCGGGCGTTACGCGACCAATTGGCGGCGCGCCTGTGACCGACCCGTCGTTGGCTTTGTACGTGCACATGCCCTGGTGCGTACGCAAGTGTCCGTACTGCGATTTCAATTCGCATCAGTTGAAATCGGCGGCGCCGGACAAATCGTACATCGATGCCCTGATTCGCGATTTCGACATGGAATTGCCGCGGCTGCGGCAACGCCGGATCGACACCGTCTTCTTCGGTGGCGGCACACCGAGCCTGTTCCAGCCCGAAGACTTCAGCCATCTGCTCGGAGCGCTGCGCCGGCGCATCGCGTTCGCCGACGATGCGGAAGTCACGCTCGAGGCCAACCCCGGCACCATCGAACGCGGGCGCTTCGCGGGATATCGAGACGCCGGCATCAATCGAGTGTCGTTGGGCGCTCAGACGTTTGCGCCGCGTGCGCTTGAAATCTTGGGCCGCATTCACTCGGCCGACGACACGCACCGCGCGGTGGCCGAACTCCGCGCAGCGCGGTTGGAGAATTTCAATCTCGATTTGATGTATGCCTTGCCTGGGCAGGCGTCGGAAGAAGCGCTCGAGGACGTGCGAATCGCCTGTGCGCTCGGGCCTTCCCATATTTCCTATTATCAACTCACCCTCGAGCCCGGAACGGTGTTTCACGCGCGGCCGCCGCCGCTGCCGGACGAAGAGGCCGCTTGGCGGATTCAAAGCGCGGGTCAGAAGTTCTTGGCCGATGCGGGATACGCGCAATATGAAGTCTCGGCGTACGCCCGCGAGGGCGCACGTTGCCGGCATAACCTCAACTATTGGTCGTTCGGCGATTACGTGGGTGTAGGCGCCGGCGCGCACGGAAAAATCAGTCTCGCGCTTCCGCAAAGCATCCTGCGCACCACCAAGCCCAAGCAGCCGCGCGAGTACCAAGAACAGGTGCGCCGCGCAAGCGCCTCTCTCGCCGGCGCGGCGGTGATCGGCGAGAGCTCCTTCATCTCGCCCACCGACTTGCCGTTCGAGTTCATGTTGAATGCTCTGCGCCTCAACGACGGATTTACGATGCGGGAGTACCGGCGGCGAACGGGCCTGGACATGAACTCCATAGCCGCCAAATTGGCCGAAGCGCAGGTACGCGGGCTGTTGGATGATCGCTTCGACGGCTGGCGCCCCACAGACCTCGGCCGCCGCTTCCTAAATGATCTGCAGGGAAGTTTTCTCCCCTGAAGTTTATGCACATCGAGGCCTAGATACCGCACAAAGGGGTACCTACGACACATTGCATCTGCAATAGGTCACATGCATGGCGTAATCCATTGAAAAACAACAAAAAACCGGCTTGTCTATTTTTTGACCAAGTTAACAATTACTCGAATTTCTGCTGTTTCAATTAGGCGACTTGGCTACCGTCCACAGACTTATCCACAGTTATTGTGGACAAACCCGCAAGAGACTGTCACATAAGGGCTTCTGCCGAAGGTCTTGCCGTGATTCGTCGTACCAGCTATCCTGTTCGGCCCGAATTTAGGTGCTGGCCCTCCCGGGCCGCGCGCGGAAGGCGGGGATCCACGGCGTGGCGGTGCGCACCTTTGAGGGCTCATCGATTCTGCCGCTACAGCCAATCGAGGTTCCCATGAAAGCCGGCATTCATCCAGAATACAAAGTCATCGCGGTCACCTGCACCTGCGGCAACAAGTTCGAGACGCGCTCGACCATCGGTCAAGATCTTCAGGTCGAGGTCTGTTCTAACTGCCATCCGTTCTATACCGGCAAGCAGAAAGTTGTGGATACTGGCGGCCGCGTCGATAAATTCCGCAAGAAGTACGCTGCCGCGGCGAAAGCCTAGCTCAAGGCACGCGAGCTTTTCCGTCGAGCGCAGAGGCGCGCGGATCCTGGGTAGGGAGCCGCGCGCTTGAGCGCGACTTGCTCCCTTGATTCCGGTGTACGGCCGTGCAAGGCTGCGGGACCTTAAGCGAACACCCGTCGGAAAAGCGCATGAGCACGAAATTCGAACTCAAGAACCTCGCGACTGGAAAGACGACTCTCATGAACGCCGTCTCGGGAACGATCGGCCCCGAGGCGATTGACATCTCCAACCTGACCAAAGAGCAGGGGGTGTTCACGTTCGACCCTGGTTTCATGGCCACGGCAAGCACCGAAAGCAGAATCACGTACATCGACGGCGAGGCGGGTTTGCTCTTGTATCGCGGCTATCCGGTGGAGCAACTCGCAGAAAAGTCGAGCTTTCTCGAAGTGGCGAATTTGCTGATCAACGGCACTCTGCCCTCGAAAAAGGAGCTTTGCGCGTTCCAGAATTCGATCATGCGGCACACCATGGTCAACGAACAACTGCTGCGTTTTTTCCAGGGCTTTCATCACAATGCGCATCCCATGGCCATGGTATCCGCGGTGGTCGCTTCGATGGCCGCGTTCTACCACGACACCACGGATATCGAGGATCCGCGGCATCGGGAGATTTTCGCCCATCGAATCGTCGCGAAATTACCGACCATCGCTGCGGCCGCCTACAAGCACACCCTCGGCCAGCCATTTATCTACCCGCGCAACGATCTTCGCTACTGCGCGAATATGCTCAACATGTTCTTCGCAGTTCCGTGCGAGCCGTATGCGATCGACCCGGTCGCGGCCGAGGCATTGGACCTGCTGTTCATTCTGCATGCGGATCACGAGCAGAACGCCAGCACGTCGACGGTGCGCTTGGCCGGCAGTACCGGAGCGAACCCCTACGCCGCCATATCAGCCGGCGTATCCGCTCTCTGGGGCCCGGCCCACGGCGGCGCCAACGAAGCCGTCCTGAACATGCTGGACGGCATCGGCTCGGTTGCCAACATCGACAAATTCCTGGTGCGCGTCAAGGACAAGAACGATCACGTGCGTTTGATGGGATTCGGACACCGCGTCTACAAGAACTTCGATCCGCGCGCCAAGATTATCCGCGGCATGTGCTACAGAGTCCTCGAGAAGCTCGGCAAGACCGACAATCCGCTGTTCGAGCTGGCGCTGAAATTGGAGGAGATTGCACTCAAAGACGACTATTTCGTGTCGCGTAAGCTGTATCCGAATGTGGACTTTTATTCCGGCATCATCTACAGCGCGTTGGGAATTCCACGCTCCATGTTCACCGTCATGTTTGCGATCGCACGTACCGCCGGATGGGTCGCTCAGTGGCAGGAAATGGTATCCGATCCAAATATGAAGATCGGCCGCCCGCGCCAGCTCTACACAGGTCCCACACAGCGGGATTACCAGCCGATAGAAAAGCGCTGATCGATGGGGGTGCGGCTCTACACCACTCTTGGCGTATTGACGGCGCTGCTGCTCGGCGCAGCGGCCAATGTTGCGCTCGCCGATGCCGATTGTCCGGTCCCGGCCGGCCCGGTCGCCCTCGGCAGCGCGCAATGGAACGGCTGGGGCCGTGGTCCGGACAACACGCGATACCAGCCCGAGCCCGCGATTCGCGCGAACGACGTGCCGAGGCTCGCTTTGAAATGGGCATACGGGACGCAAGGCGGCCAGGAATTCGGGCAGCCCACGGTTGTCGACGAACGGCTGTTCGTCACCAGTTCCACGGGCCGCGTCTACTCGCTCGATGCCAGAACGGGCTGTACGTATTGGACCTTTGACGCCGCCGCGGGCAGCCGCACGGCCGTTACGATCGGTGAACTCGCGCGCGCCAGGATCGCCGCGCTGCCGAGGAAGTTGAAACGCACGCTGGCGCATCTTGATGTCATCAAGGCACCGAGTGCCGCGTTCTTCGGCGATGATTCGGGGACGGTGTATGCGGTGGACGCGCAGAAGGGAACGTTGTTGTGGCGAACCCAAGCGGACACGCACCCGTTGGCGCGCATAGTCGGTACGCCGGTTCTGTACAACGACCGCCTGTACGTGGCCGTCGCCTCGACCGAGGATAGCGCGGCCGCCAATCCGAGCTACAGCTGCTGCACGTTTCGCGGCAGCGTGGTTGCACTGGACATCGCGGCCGGCAGAATCGTGTGGAAGAGCTATACCGTGCTGGAGGAGCCTCAGCCGACCCGCAAGAACAGCGTCGGCATCCAGGAATTCGGCCCCGCGGGTGCGGCGATTTACTCTTCGCCGACCATCGACGGGAAGCGCAACGTTGTGTACGTCGCGACGGCCGGCTCTCCGAGCGGTGTCGAGCAATCTCTCACGGACTCGGTCGCCGCCTTCGATCTGGCCGACGGCAAGCTGCGATGGGTCAAGCAATTGGTGCACACCGAGGGCGGAACGGCCGCCTCCGGCTTTTCCAGTTCCCCGATACTCCGGACACTGGCCACCGGCAATCAAATCATCCTGGCAGGACAAAAGTCGGGATTCGTCTACGGATTGGACCCCGATCACGGCGGCAATATCCTGTGGCAGACCAAGATCGGCGATTCTGCCGCCGCGGGGCCGGGCTCCGCGGCCCCGGCCATGGCGAGCATGGGAGTTGCGGGCGCTGCGGGCGGAATTGCCTGGGGCAGCGCCGCTGATCATCGCAACCTGTACGTCGCCCTCTCGGGGCTGCTCGCGCAGCCGGTGAACTCCTCCGGAAGCTTGACGGCGCTTGATATGACGACGGGTGCCGCGCGCTGGCACGCGGCCTCTCCGGAGCCGCCCTGCTCCTCGGCCGAGGGACTGTGTTCGCACGCAGAAGCGCAAGCCGTTACCGTCATGCCGGGCGGCGCATTCTCAGGATCGATGGACGGGCATTTGCGGGCCTACTCGACCATCGACGGCAAAATTCTGTGGGACTTCGATACGGCGAAGGATTTTCAAACCAGGAACGGAATCAAAGCGAGCGGCGGCCCCCTGGATCGCGGAGGAGCGACGATCGTGAACGGCACGGTGTACGTCGATTCGGGCAATACTCTCCTCGCCTTCTCCGTCGATGGAAAATAGGACTCGACCTCGAACATGACCCTTTTTAAGCGCCTTGCGTTGGCGTGCCTGTGTGTACCCTGCATCCTCGTCGCAGTCCCGGCACCGGCATCGACAGCCCGCGCGGCCGACCCCGGCCAAGCGCCCGCGATCGAGAATTCCGTGGTGAAGGTATTCGCGACCATGCGCTTTCCGGATCCCTTCAAGCCCTGGACCAAGCAGGCGCCGAGCGAAGTGACCGCTTCCGGCGTGGTCATCGAAGGCAGGCGCATTCTCACGAACGCGCATGTGGTTCTCTACGCGAGCCAGGTGCAGATCCAAGCAAACGCGGCCGGAGACAAGGTGCCGGCCACCGTCCTCGCGGTTGCCCCAGGTATCGACTTGGCGGTCTTGCAGCTCGAGGACGCCGCCTTCTTCGACACGCATCCGCCGCTGGCACGCGCCGCGAAACTGCCGCGCATCAAAGACGCCGTCTTGGCTTACGGATTTCCGACCGGCGGCAATTCTCTGTCGATCACGAAGGGAATCGTGTCGCGCATCGAATTCGTGCCCTACAACTATCCGGTGTCGGGGCTTCGCATCCAGGTCGACGCGGCGATCAATCCTGGCAACAGCGGCGGTCCCGCTATCGCCGGGGATAAAATGATCGGCCTCGCCTTCAGCAAGCTGGGAGGCGACACGCAGAACATCGGCTACATCATCCCGGACGAAGAAGTCGATTTGTTCCTGAAGGACATCGCCGATGGACACTACGACGGCAAGCCGGCCATGTACGACGAGTTGCAAACGCTCGAAAATCCGGCGCTGCGCGAGTACCTGAAGCTCGACAAGTCCGTCGAAGGAATGGTCGTTCACCGTCCCGAGAAGACCGACGCCTCATATCCCCTCAAGGAATGGGATGTCCTGAGCCGCATCGGCGACACCCCGATCGACAATCAGGGAATGATCAAGCTGGATAAGGATTTGCGGGTCAGCTTCGCCTATATGATTCAGCGGGTGGCCAACAATGGCACGGTGCCTCTGACCATCGTCAGAGCCGGCAAGCCGATGCAGATTCAGTTACCCGTGTCTGCGCAGCACGCGACTCTCATCACCGATCTGCACGGCGGATACCCCCCCTACTTCGTCTACGGCCCATTGGTGTTTTCAACCGCAACCTGGCAATTGGTTTCGAACATCGAGAATAATGCGGGGCTGCTGCGAATTTTGGGGGCCGTGAAGAGTCCGCTCATCACGCGCGCCCTCGATCCGCCCGATGCCGAAACGGAAGAGTTCGTGGTCATTTCCTCGCCGTTTTTCCCGCACAAGCTCGCCAACGGCTACTCGAACCCCGCGGGATCGGTTGTCTACTCGATCAACGGCACCCACGTCCGCAGTCTCAAGCATCTCGTTGCCGTGTTGCGCGATCTCAAGGATCCCTTCGTCACCATCGAGTTCGATCAAAAGGGCAATGAGGCGCTGGTATTTTCGCGCACGGCGATGCTCGCGGCCACCGACGACATCCTCACCGACAACGGGGTGCGGGCGCAGGGCTCGCCGAACATGATGGCGGTATGGCAGGAGAAGGCGGCCAAGTGAGCCGCGATGCGGGCGCAGGCGAGCCACGTGGACTCGCCTGCAACGCACCGTCTGACTCAGCCCTAGTATCGGTAGGTCGCGGTTACACCGACGGTGCGCGGCCGCACTCCTCGAGCAAAATAAAGGTTATCGGTCGCATCATTTGCGATATCACGCGACTTGAACAACACCGGATTCTGATCGAGCACGTTCTGGGCGAAGAACGACACGTCGTAGCCCTGCCAGCGGAAACCTGCGCGCAATTGCAGATTTTTGGTCTGCGGCAAACCGGGGATCGTCGTATCGAAGAGCGCGTTGCGGCTGTCCTGACCGGGTAGGAGCGCCGTCTGGGCGTTGGTGAACTGATAGTCGGCTCGCACGTACGGAGTCCGCCCCTTCCAGTTGCCGAAAGTCTCTTCGGCAGAAGCCATGATGGACCAGGGTGCGCCGACTTGCCGGTTGCCTTCGCTGACGATCGGCGGGGCGGATGACGGTATGCCGGCGATTGTGCCTTCACATTTGCCGTCCCCGCCGTTGAAGCGGAGTACTCCGGCGCAGGAACTCTTGGTGAAGCGGGCGTCGGTATAGGCAACGGTGAGACCCACGAGCAACGAATCGACAGGGCGGAACTGCACGTCGATGTCGCCGCCGCGGCTCTGGACCTGTCCCAAGTTTGCGGTGAACTGTTCGCCGCAACTCGGCAGGTACACGTTTTGCTGGATGTTCTTCCAGTTGATCAAGAAGAGGCTCGAGTCGATTTGGAGTCGATGATCCAAGAACGTATTCTTGCCGCCGATTTCATAGCTCCATAGGCTGTCGGATGAAAATCCGGTCGGCACATGGCGCATGCCGTCGGGACCGATGGGTAATCCCAACGTGGCCAAGTCGCCCCCGCAAATGGTGCCCACCCCGACGTTGACGCCGCCTACTCGATAGCCTTTGGAAGCGCTCAGATAAAAGAGGTTGTCGTGATCCGGCTGCCACGACACCACGGCCTTCGGGGTAACCGGCTTCTCCGAGGAACTGGCTTCCGTTCCTGAGTTAGGAGTGCCGAGGAACGGACCGCCTGCGTAAGTGGATCCGGTAAAGTCAACCTTCGAGACCCGAAGTCCCGCCGTCGCCTTCAACGTATCGGTGAACTTGAAAGTCACTTCGCCGAAGAGTGCGATCTGCTTGTCGATGACGCGGTCGACGGGTCCGAAGAAAATCTCTCCGTTCGGGCAAGGCAGCAGTGCCGAACAGACGGCTCCGCCGGTCTCCGCGTTCAGCGTGGTGTCATAGATGTTCTCCGGGATGTTCTCGTTCAGGTGCGAATAGAAGACTCCCGTGTTCCACACGAACCGCGACGCGCTATCGGACGACGACAGGCGCAGTTCCTGGTAGAAGTTTCGCTGGTTGTCTTGAAAGACCGCGTACCCTGCGTCGCCGGGCCCAGGGTAAATCGTCGGAAGCAGGCCAAAGAGTGCGTACGTCGCGCGCAGATACTGTGTGTAGTCCGAGGTCGAGTGCTGATTGCGCTCGAAATATGACGTGTTGGAGGTGAGCTGCGCGAAGCCTAAATCCCAGTCGATTTTGATGGCCGCGAGGCCGAAGGGATCGCTGCTTGGATTGGTGAGTTGGTTGCCGTTATAAAAAGTATCCGAGCGCGGATTCGACAGCCCCACCCAATACGATGCCGTATCGTTGATATGCAGTTGCTGGTAGTAGAACGACGGTGAGATGGAAACCGCATCGCTCACGGCCCACTTCAACGCCGCGCGGAAAGTCACGGTCTCCTGCCAATTGGCATCCGCCTCCGTCACCCGATTGAAACCCGGGGTCGGCAACAAGGAATTGGCCGGATTCGGCGCGAGAGTATAGCTCGCACGATCGACCCAACCGCCGTCCCGGCGGTACGAGGCGCTCACGCGATACCCGAGAACATCCTCGATGATCGGGCCGCCCGCCGCCGCGCCCATTTCATAGCTGGTGGCACCGCCCTTGGTCGAGCCGATCTCGGTACGCAAATAGCCGGAATCCTTCTTGACGTCGGGCTGGGGCGTAATGAAACGCACCACGCCGCCTTCTGCTCCGGCGCCGAACAGCGTGCCCTGCGGACCGCGCAACACCTCAACCCGATCGAGGTCGAAGAGTGCCGGGAACACGTTCACTGCACCGAAGCCGATATGACGGCTCTGTACCGGAGTGTCGTCGACGTAAATACCGGTGGTCGAGGTCCCCGCCGCCGAGTCGATTCCGCGGATGTTGATGTCCGAATTCTCGTCGTTGTAGTTGGCTGAGGAGCCATTACCGTTGCGCTGGAAGGCGACGCCCGGACTCAAGCGCGTCAGGTCATCGATGGTGCGCAGACCCTGGGAATCGAGCTTTTCCTGACTGAAGGCCGTGACACTGATCGGCACGTCTTGCAGGCGCTCGATTCGCCGAGTGGCGGTGACGACAATCTCTTCTAACCCAGCGCCGGCCGGCTCCGCATCCCCTGTCGCTGCCGTGCAAATTGCCCCCCACCCGAGTTGACCTGCCGCAGCAATCGCCCATAAGCATCTTTTGATCGTGTTCGAACCCATCGCGCACCCCTTCTGTTGCCTTTTCCCCACTTCTTGGATCAGGTTTTATTTAATAGTTCTGGCAATCCGTTGCGCTCAGACCGGTCTCACAAAGCTTAATACTTCTGTTAACGGTGGTTCAAGAAAATTGACTCCTGGTAAATAGGCGTCACGCGCCCCGGTCGCTGCCCGGCGGGGGCAGCAAGAACGGCGAGATGAGCGCGTAGATCGACATCCGCAGCATGCGCAACATTCGGTCGGCATCGCCGGTTTGCACCACCAGGCATTCGCTCAGCACGCTGTGGCTGATGAGCACCATGTAGCTCGCCACCGTTTGGAGCTCCACCAGGTCGGCGTCCGAGGCGAAATGCTTCAGGGCGCTCGTGACGGAATTGATCACCGCGGCGTCGTGGGACTCCTCTGCCTCCCGCAGCTCGGGAATGGCCCCGATGAGGCGCACGACCGCCAGCAGGCCCGGCTGACCGCGATACAGGCGCCCCACGTCGTCTAACATCCGGTTCACATAGCCCAACAGGTCTGCAATGCCGCTGCGGCAAGGGTGTAACGCATCGACAACGTCGCGGATGCGGCGCAGCCAGCTCGTTCCGAGATAGAGGACGATGGATTCCTTATTCGGAAAATACTCGTAGACCGCGCCGATCGACACGCCTGCAGCGAGCGCGATGCGGCGGGTGGTGGCTCGCTCCACTCCCTCACGTTCGATAAGGCCGACGGCGGCCTCCAAGACAGTGCTGAATGTGAGTTGAGCACGCGCCTGTGACGGCTGGCGGCGCATCGCAAGGCCCCGCCGCTTGGGCCCATTGCTTACGTGAGACAACTTCGTTGGGACGGGCATGCGACGCTCCATCGCAGACAAGGAACCGAACAATAAATCAGTTGGAGACGCACGGTCAAACCGTGGGAGCTTCGAGTGAGCCAACTTAATGCCAATACTACGTTGACGCCGATCAATTGTTCAGTTTACTCTTCACGGACCGCCATGCTTCGACACGCTGCAATCATCTTGAGCGCTACGCTGCTCACCGCAGAGCTCGCCGCCGCCAATACTCCGGCCGACTTGGTGGTCACAGAGGCGCGGATCTATACGGCTGGGACCGATCATGGCTACGCGGATGCGCTCGCTGTTCGCGGCGGCAAGCTCGTCTACGTCGGCAGCGCAAGCGGAGCGGCAGAGTGGATCGGCCCGGCCACCAAGGTCGAGAATCTGCATGGCAAGCTGGTGCTGCCCGGACTTATCGACTCGCATATCCACCCCAGCGGGATCGTGGATCTCGACGTTTGCGACCTCGACAGCAAGGCGAAGTCGCTCGCAGAGATCACCGTCTTTGTGCGCGGCTGCATCGAGCGCTACAAAATCCCGGCCGGCGAGTGGGTGAATGTCAGGCAATGGAACTTCTCCGACAACAACCGTCCCGACGGCACACACCCGACTCTGCGGGCAGCCTTGGATCTCGCCTCTACGCAACACCCCATCCAGCTGCTGGGGAACGACGGCCACCACGGGGCCTTCAACAGCATGGCGCTGGCGCGCGCGAAGAATGCCAAGGGCGAGCGAATCGGTTTCTCGCGCGCGACGCTGGCGAAGGAGTTTGCGGGTGTCGCCAAGCTGCTCGGTGTCGACGCGAACGGCGAGCCGAACGGTACGGCGAACGAGGAAGCGCGCACTCTCATGGAGGCGACTTTCATCCTGTTCGTGGACCTGCCGGAGGTGATGAAGGCGCCCGAGCGCATCACGCAGCGCCTCAATAGCGTCGGTATCACCGGGATGTTGGATGCTGCGGTGGCGCCTGAGCTGTTGCCGATGTACGACGCCTTGGAGAAGAGCGGCAAGCTCACCGTGCGTACCACGCTTGCGCAATGGTATGACCCCGAGAGGTACCGCGACGCTGCCGGCACGATCGACTACGACAAAATGGTCGGCGCTGCTTCCGCCGTGCGCGCCAAGTACGCCGACGACCCGCTCATCCGCGCCGATGTCGTCAAACTGTTCGCCGACGGCGTTCTCGAGGGCAACCCAAATGCGGTGCCGCCGACGCTGCCGGAGGTCGCTTCGCTTCACGCTTACTTGCAGCCGATCTTCTCGAAAGACAAGAGCGGGCGAATCAGCGTAACCGGATACGTCGACACGGGCTCGAAGCCCTGCCAAGACGTGAGAGCGAATGCAGCCAAATACGGCACGCCGGCTGCCATTGCCGCGTTCATCAAGGCCAATGGCCATCATCCCGGCCAGTGCGCCGTCAGCATCGGCCAGCTGCAACACGAGCGGGCCGTGATTCTGGAATTCGTGCGCCGTTTCCACCTCGCCGGATTTAGCCTCCATATCCATGCAATCAACGACGCGGCGGTGCGCGCTGCGGTCGATGCGATCGAGGCTGCCCGCGCTGCCGACGGCGTAGCCTCGCAGCACGACGCACTCGCGCACGTCCAGGTCGTGAATCCCGAAGACGTCACGCGCATCGGCCGCGATCATTTGTACCTCGCATGCACCTTTTCTTGGGCGAACTTCGATCCGGAGTACGACATGACCGTCGTGCCGTTCATCGACAAGGTGAACGGCAACAGCTACAGCGCCTTGCACCCGGCCAACGGCTATTACGAGAGCGCGGTGTATCCCTTCAAGGCGCTAAAGGACGCCGGGGGTATTTTGGTCGGAGGCTCGGACGCGCCGGTCAATACGCGTGACCCGCAGCCGTTCGTGAATATTGCGGTCGCCTTGACGCGACAGATACCCGGCCAACCGCCGATCACCCCGGTGCAACGCCTCGGTGTCCGGGACGCCGTTGACGCCTACACGATCAATGGGGCGCGCTACCTGAACCGCGACGTGGAGACTGGATCCATCGAGGTTGGAAAATCGGCCGATTTCATCGTCCTCGATCGCGACATCCTGAAGCTCGCCGAGGCCGGTCAGGCAGCGGATATCGCGCGCACGCAGGTGCTGGAGACCTGGTTCAAAGGCGTAGCGGTGTATCGGCGCCGAGCGCCCTAGTTCGACTCGACCAGTTCCGACACTTCCCGCGCGTCCGCGCGCTTCATGGGTCGGCCGTCGACGGGGGAGTATGGCGATTGGCGGATGCCATCGATCGGGAACACCGTTGCATCGACGGTGCGCCCGTTGGCCTCGAA
>DASYJX010000035.1:0-23963 GCA_035996065.1 Steroidobacteraceae bacterium
GCTTGAATTTCCTTTCGAACCACAGATCCAGCGAGAAATGCAGATAGATGTTGGCGAGGATGCAGGAAATCGGACCGCCTTGTGGAGTTCCCTCCTCCGAGCGGACAACGACCCCGTCTTGCATCGCTCCAGCCTTGAGCCATTTTCCAATCAGGCTCAGGATGACCGGATCTGCAATGCGCTCCCTCACCATCTTCTGTAGCCACGAATGACAAACATGATTGAAGAATCCACGGATATCGGCTTCAAACAAGTGACTCACCTTCTTCGTCACGATCTGCACGCGTAACGCACGCAGCGCGTGATGAGGGCTTCGCCCAGGCCGATATCCATAACTGGCATCGCAGAAGTCTGCTTCGAAAACCGCTTCGAGAATGCGCGCCACCGCCTTTTGAAGCAGGCGGTCCGCGACAGTGGGAATTCCCAGCGGCCGCGTTCCGGCCTTTCCCGGCCCTTTGGGTATCTCAACCCGCCGAACCGGCGGAGCCCGGTAAGCGCCAGCTCGAAGCTGTTCGCAGATCTCCTGAACCCGTTGTTCTAGCTCGCTCTCAAACTGCTCAATGCTCTCCCCGTCAACTCCGCCTGCCCCGTGCCGGTTGATAGTTTTCCAAGTCTCCTTGAGAAACTCCGGCGTGAGCAGATGGGCCAGCGAGGTGAAACGCACCTTACGATCTAACTCTGCTTTCTTGGCTATCTGGACTAGTTGTGTTGACACCTTTACCCGTCTCCGCGTGTACGGCCAGTGTTGCCCCAGCCCAGTCTCACTCTGCCTCGCCCCTTCCCCCTGTACGCGGCTTTCCCGCGCTCCGAGTACCGTATGGGCGAGTCCGACTTCCATCACTGCTTCAGCTTTCCTTAGAAGGTTTCCTATCGGTCAGCTTACTCAGCCCGCAGGCGGCCGAGAGAGCGATGGATCTCCCAGGTTCCTGACGCTTCCGTTTCCAGACGTGCCGTGCTCTTAGACCCCGCCGCAGTCTCCGGCAGTCTTCGCCTTTTGCGACTGCCTACTATTGCCTTCCAGAATATCGACACTGTCGGCCTGCGGATGACAACATTACGAGGCTCAATCACTTCACTTCTCGTTACAGCCCGTCCGTCGCTCTGCCTACGCTTAGCTCATGTCGTTACCTCCATAAGCCCAAGGCTCGATTCCCGGTGGGGTGGCTAGCCCCTTGCCGGTGCGGGATTTTCACCCGCTGGAAGCGCCAGACTTTTCCTGGCGCACCAATGAGATTGTTGAGGTATTGGCTACACCTCACCTGAACGTACTTCCACTTCGGGTCCTCCCGTCGCAGATACCTAAGGGCCAGGTGACTCTGTTTAAGGTACGCGAGGCGGAACATAAGATTCGAATCGCAATGTCTGCCTTATCTCGCAGCGCGCTCGCGGTCATTCCAAAATCCCCTAATGCAACAGAACCCTCTAAAACGAGGCATCAAATAAACGCCGCAATGTACTACTCCACACATCTACGGCAGCCATGGGTCCGGCAAGTCGGGCGTGATAGCTTGTCAACCGACTTCGTAGTGCCTCCAAATCTGGATGAGCGACAGTTGCAGTCGCGATGACTTCTGCTACTCGCGTAATTGGGTTTCCCCTTCGCCATTCAAATGGAATCTCGTCCCGAAGTAATCTCTCCAATACGGCAGTCTCAGTGGTAACCGTTTCGCATATCGGCTGTAGGAAACACTCGCGAAGCTCCTTAAACTGATGCTCGGCCATTTCACGGTTTAATGGGTTTGGAATGGAGAGAGTTTCCCCGTAGTGTCCAAAAATGAAATGAACCCGGTGGAGACACACCAGAGGCATCGGATAGCGCATGGCGATGAGTCGCCGATATAATCACACGATGTCCCCCTCGTTTGCGCCGCTCAAACTGCTGCACATGATGTTCGCTGGTTGGGTCAACCGTCACCAGTTGGACGTGATCGAGTATCTCCAGGAAGAGAACCGCGTGCTCAGGGAACGCCTGGGTGGGCGGCGCCTTCGTTTCACTGATACCGAACGCCGTAGACTCGCCCGAAAGGCGCAAGCACTCGGGCGCAGGGTGTTGAAGGAGCTTCAAACCCTGGTCACGCCGGACACGCTCTTGCGATGGTACCGGGAACTGGTGGCGTCCAAGTGGAATTACAGCCATCGGCGGGGTCCAGGCCGACCGCGCGTCATGAAGACGATCGCCGATCTCATTCTGCAGATGGCGCTTCAAAATCCCTCCTGGGGATACACGCGAATCCGCGGCGCGATGACCAATCTGGGACATCAGGTGGGACGCGGCACCATCGCCAATATCCTCAGAGATCAAGGGATTGAGCCCGCTCCAGAGCGAGGCGCACACACCCGATGGTCGACGTTTCTGAAGGCTCACTGGGAGTGTGTGACAGCGACCGACTTCCTGAGCGTGGAAGTCTGCACAATCAAGGGTCTCGTCATGCAGTACATCCTGTTCTTTATCGACATCGCCTCCCGATCCGTACACATCGCCGGCATCACCCCTTATCCTGACAACGCGTGGATGACGCAAATCGCGCGCAACATCACCGATATGGACGGTGGTTTCCTTCGCGGCAAGCGGTATTTGATTCTCGACCGCGATGCGAAATACTCCGACGGATTTCGTAATGCACTAGTCCGGGAGGGCATCCACGTCGTTCGATTGCCGCCAAGATCGCGTGACCTAAACGCGTACGCGGAGCGATTGGTCCGCTCCATCAAGGAAGAATGTCTGAATCGGATGATCTTCTTCGGCCAGGCATCGCTTCGCCACGCGATTACGCAGTATATGGCCTATTATCATTGCGAGCGAAATCATCAGGGACTCGGAAACAGACTACTGCAACCTCTCTCCAGCGTTGACGAACTCCACGGCACGGTCAAGCGGCGCGAGCGACTCGGAGGAATGCTCAGCTATTATCATCGTCACGCCGCTTGAACCGGCCACGGCTGCACGGCTTCATTTCTGGACATTACGGCATCTCGCGGTCTACGCCGACAGCCTGAAAATCCATGGCACAATCTTGGCACAGTTGCCGTCGCCGCAAAAACAGCTCGACTCGTAACTATAAGAAAAATAAGGGATTTTTTGGTGGCAGGGAGGGAATTGAACCCCCGACACGCGGATTTTCAGCCCACTGTCGGCAGTTCCAGGGGTTTATAAATCAACCACTTGCAGCGTCTTGCCGACCCCTTCCCAGGCACACCAAGGCACAATCCTGGCACACTCAATCTGAGTTGGTCACAATCCCGGCACAGAACTCAGAAGGCTTGAATTTGCGCACCCGTTGTCCGTACGTTGTACGGCTGCTATGATAGCTCCATCTAGAGGGCAGGATCAATAAAAATGCGCAGCTCCACGAAACGCCGAGAGGACCGCCTGGAGGTTCGTTTGACACCCAAGGCGAAGTCGATGCTGAAGCGTGCGGCGTCGGTCGAACGCAAGACCGTTAGTGCTTTCATTCTCGACAAGGGCTTATCGGCAGCCGCCGAGACGCTTGCAGATCGGCGCGAGTTCTCACTGAGCGCCAAGCTGTATGACGCCTTTGTCGCCGCGCTCGATGCGCCGTTGAGATCCCGCCCCCGCCTTGAAAAGCTTCTCAGAACGCCCAGCGTTCTTGAGTGAGCGAACTCGGCGCGATCGAGAAACTGCGCCGCGAGCACCTGCTCGACCGCTTCGACTGCGGCAAGGAGGATTTGAATCGCTTCCTGGTACGCCAGGCATGGAACAACCAGCAGGCGCACAGCGCACAGACCTATGTTCTCGCAAAAGACCTGCGGGTCCTGGGTTATTACAGTCTTGCGGCCGCATCCGTATCCCATGACGAGGCAACCCAGCGGGTCAAGAAAGGCCTGGCGCGACATCCCATACCGGTGATCCTGCTGGCGCGGCTTGCGGTTGATGTGTCGATCCATGGCAGGGGCGTCGGGTCGGCGCTGCTCAAGGATGCTCTGCTGCGGACAGCGCAAGCAGCCGAAACCATCGCCGCCAGGGCGCTACTGGTGCATGCCAAGGACGATGAGGCCAGGGCCTTCTATGAACACTTCACGTTTGAGGCGAGTCCCAGCGACCCGTACCATTTGTTGCTGATCATGAAGGATCTACTGGAGATCGTCGAAGGATGAGGTTCGCGCTTGCCAATCTCCGGGTTAGCGGACCAGTGCTGCACCCCGTTGATGAAATCGCCGATATTCAAGGGTCGGGACGAGCGCTCCACCGGTAGTCCAAAGGAGTGAGTCGCCGCATCCAAGTTCTTCAATAGATCATGCTCCTCAAGGTACCCTCGTCCCGCTGCCGATTCGAGCACCCAACGCGGACCCCGTAATGCCGCCGCTGCCGACGGCTCAATGCGCATCCCTTCCGTTCGCTCCAAAAGGTAAAGATCCTCGAAAAGTTCATTGTCGCGCACGGTAAATATCCCCGACACAAGCGACCGCACGAACGGCACCACAAAATCCGAGGCCTTCCCAACAGCAAGCCCGTCTGCCTCGGTGCAATTATCCAGGCCCAATTCCCCGACTGAGATTGGCAAGTCTCGAGTAGATGCGAGCCGAATAAGCATGCAGGGCGATACCGCCGGTTCGGCGAAAAAGCAATGCACATTGTCTCCCAATAAATGACGAAGTCCGAAGGTAATCCCTCCCGCTGCTCCACCGACCCCGCAGGGCAAGTAAACAAACGGCGGATGCTCGGTATCCACGCGCACATCGCGAGCCGCCAGCTGCTCAACCAACCTGGGTGCTGCAACGCTGTATCCTAAGAATAGATGACGCGAGTTTTCGTCGTCGATAAAATACTCGGACTCATCCTGTTGAGCTTGCCTTCGCCCCGCCGCGACAGCCACTCCAAAGTCACCCCTGTGCTCGACGATGTCCACACCCAAAGACCGCAGGCGTGATTTCTTCCATTCCTTTGCATCGGAGGACATGTGCACCGTGGACTGAAACCCCAATGCCGCTGCCATCACGCCGATACTCAATCCGAGATTGCCGGTTGAGCCGACAACCACCCGGTGCCGCGCAAATAGCTTTCGAACGCTATCTGAAGCGAGAACCAATCGATCGTCATCGGGATGCCACAGTCCGTTCTGCAGCGCGAGGTTCTCGGCATGCGCAAGGACTTCATAAATGCCGCCCCGCGCCTTGATGGAACCCGCAATCGGCAAAGCGTGGTCGCATTTGACCAACCAGCGCCCTGGATGACGACACTCCTTCATCTTCGCCCGCTGAAACGAGTCCGCCGGCAAGAGATCCGATTCGATGATTCCACCGGTGGGTGTGAGCTCAGGAAAAAGCTTCATCAGGAGACCACCAAACTGACTCATTCGCGATTCAACATCGCGCACATCATTCAAATCGAGCCCGCATTCCGACCGTCCCGCCTGTAAGGGCAGCCAATTATCATTGATCCACAAGAAGGGTTCCTTCCGAATAAGGAAATCCTCAACCGGCGGCGAGAACATTGCCGTCATGGTACTCAAGGGCTGGTCCCGTTCAGGAATCTCCTCATCGCTTTGACCACCTGCTCACGAGATGTCAGAAAGAAGCTATCATGCGCACCCGCGACCGTCATGATGTGGACATTTGCAAGTTCTCGCCGCACGCGAGCGATGGATTTCGTCCTGAATGGTGCCATGTACGTACGCTCCCAGACGTATGCGTCGTCGCGACGACGCGCATCGGCGATATTCAGATCAATCATGGATTGCGCATAGATTGCGAGCGCCGGAGACTTGACGCGTGCGTAGTCCCTCGGCGGATTGGTCCATAACGCAGTCAACACCGCATCCATCACATCCTTGCGGATCCTGGGCTTTACGCTACCATCCGGCTCGATGACAACGCTCTCGCGAAGATACGCCTCGATGCGTCGCATATCATCCAACCGGGTGTAGTCCACTGCTTTTTCAAAAGACACGTATGCGTCGAACGATGCCATGGCGCTGGGAGGGGTGTCGAGTAGGCTGGGCGGAATCGCTTCGAATGCCGTCTTGTAATCAGGATCCGCCCAGTCATAGCCGCCATCCAAATAGACAATTCGCCCGACTCGGTCCGGATGCATTGCCGCCATGGCGGTAATTTCATTGCCGCCCAACGACCAACCGGCGAGATGCGCCTTCGCAATTCCCAGTGCGTCCATGAAAGCGCGAAGATCTTCCGTCAGTGTGGCGGTGTCATAAGGAGGCCGCGCGACCGAGCCTCCATGACCCCGTCGCGAATAGGCGAGGACATGGAAATAATCGGTAAAGGCTGGGGCCAGATCGTCAAAGGCGTGCGCGTTGTCGCCACTGCCGTGAATGAAAATGAGCGCAGGTCCCCTCCCTCCCCAGTCAAGATATTCCAGCCCTATACCATTGACGGTGAGGAACCCCCTGGTGTGAGGCGAAGGATCAGACCAGTTCGCCGGCGCTGCGGTGGCTTGCGCCAGCGATGACATGAGGGCGGTCGCCAGTGCGGCGTATCTGAAGCCTTTGATTGCAATCACTTGTTACAGTCTTTCGACGTTGCCGGTGCAATTCGCGCGACGGCTAAAACGTTTTGACAACGGAAAGCCCAGCAATGCGCGGCTGAATATAAGAGAAAGCGAACGGAGGGTAGCTACCGAGGCCCCCGGCCAAGAGACCGCGCCGATCGGCAACGTTATTGACGAATAGGTTCGCGGTCCACGAGGCGTACTTCACCCCCGCCTGTAGGTCTGTCCTCGTAAAGCTTGGCAAGTCTTGTCGCGTGGCACTCGAGGTAAACTCGCCCTCGCGGTCGCCCACATAGCTTACGGAGCCCCCAACAAAGCCCGTCACCCGGTTTGTCAAAGGAAAATCCTGGCGTAGCGAGACGTTGCCGGAGAAGCGGCTGCTGTACGGTAACCTGTCACCCACCGCACCATAGGCGGTGCTGGTGCTCGGGAACGCCTGCGTCAGCTTGGCCTCGCCCCAAGCTACCCAGGCCCCAACGGTCAGGCCGATGAGAGGCTTTGACTCCACGGAAAGTTCCAGGCCCTCGCTCTTCGCTCGACTGCCGTTGCCGTTGTACCCCAACCCGTTTTGGGGATTGACCAACGAGAGTTGAATATTATTCCAGTCGATGTAATACAGCGACGCGTCAATGGAAAGTGTATGGTCGAGGAGTTCATTTTTGACACCAATCTCATAGTTCTTCGTGGTGTCGGGACTGTATTGGGGCGGAGTGCCGGGCGAAATAGTCAGATTAGGTCCGCCCGCCCGATAACCCGACGCTAATCTGGCGTACACCATGAGGTCTGGGGACACCTTGAACCGCGGTGTGGCGAGATACGTGAAAGAGTCGGCCTTGGAATGCTGTTCCGGGACAACATGAGGCGAGGGCTCACCCAGGAATGCGGTGAGTAAGGGTCCCGAGTCGACCTCCGAATAGCTTTGCCTAATCTGACTTTCGCGCCCCCCGATCTCAACGTCAAATCGATCCGTGATATGGAACGTCAGATTGGTAAAGGCCGCATATTCCGTATACCCAGGCAAAAAGCCGACATTGTAGAAGTCTCCAACCGTTGCCCCCGTGGAAGGATTTATCGCCAAGATACTTTGTTCATACTGAGAGTTTTCGTGCGTATAGAAGAATCCAAGCAACCCGTCAACGCTCTGTCCGATGGGTGCTGAGAAGCGCACTTCCTGCGTGAACTTATCGGTCTTGTTTCTTTCCGGGGTCGACGTGCCCGGAACTTGGAACTGCGTCAGCGTCAGAGGAGCAAAGAAATACGTCAAATCGTATGAGTCGGAATACCGGTTGATGTTGTAGCCGCTCACCGCCGTTAATTCGGCGCTGCCCAGCTTCGCCGTTAAAATAGCGCTATAGGCCTGAACGCTGCGGTCGTATCCTCCGGTTCCGCGGAGGTAATTTTGCTGCAGATCCCCTAAGGCGGGTCCCACATAGCCGTTGATCGGCTTATCGACGTCGGAGAATCCGTCGCCTTTGGCATCCTGATACAAGGCACTGAGCTTGAGGGAGAGCACCTCTGACGGCTTCCATAACGCCGATAAACGACCTCCGCTGACGTGGTCCTGATTGATCCCATTGATGTGCAGTACCGGATTGTCGATATACCCGGGATCGTCCCGAGTAAACGCACTGGCCCGAAACGCCACAGTTTCGCTGAGCGGTACATTAGCGGACCCGCGCGCACCGTATCCCAGGTTATTGCCGTGATAGATACTGCTGGTGTCTCCTTCCAATCGACCCGTCACCCCGTCAGTCGACGGATCCACTGTCACGTACTTCAAAAGACCACCCATGCTGCTGGCGCCATAGAGTGTCCCCTGCGGTCCTCGCAGTACTTCGACACGATCAAGATCAGCGGGATCGATGTCAGCCACTACGCTGCCCCCGCCCGCGCCTATCGAAGTCGACGACCCGTAGGGCACATCGTCGACCGCAATGCCCACAGTCGGATTCGTGTACACCCCTGTAGTGATTCCTCGGATTGAGACGGCCTGAAAGGATCCTCCCGAACCCGAAGTGGAAGGCATCACGCTTAAGCCCGGAACGCTCGTGTAGTAGTCTTGAATGCGCAGCTGGTTATTGTCGACGAGCCTTTCGGCACTGACCACCGTCACCGGGACGGGGACATCCTGCAACCGCTCGCTTCGCTTCTGGGCCGTGACGATAATTTCGCCAAGCTTGAGCTGCTCCAAATCCGCCGCGGTAGCCGGATTGGTCGTCGACGCCATCGATCCCTCGACGCGGCCATACGCTGCCGAATTCGCTTGCGCGAGTGTCAGCGAGGAGGAGCCTGACTTCGTCTGTGTAGTTGCCGGACTTTGTTTGATCGACTGCAAGGACACCGTATTCTCGTTCATGGCCTTGTAGCGCAGCCCGGTCCCTTTGAGCATGACGACCAACGCCTCGGCTACCGTGTATTTTCCGATCACTCCCGAAGTCGTCTGGTCGCCGACGTCGATGCCCGAGGAAATGACCTGAACGTGAGCCTGCTCGGAAAATTGGATGATGGCAGCCGCCAAGCGCTGCGGAGCGATGTTGAAATTGACTTGTCGTGACAGCGGCTCGGCCTGCGCCAACGCACCCCACAATGCCAACATCCAGCCCCATCGTACCGCGACGCCGCCCCTTGCACTCATGGTCATCCCCGTTGCTCTTCAAGAGCGGTTGTGTGACCTTAAGTACGTTTGAGCGGGCGCCGATGGAAACCAAGATGCAACAATTCTTCAGCGCCGACTGAGCTCAATGAAATCGGAATGCTCGATGAGAGCGAGCGGAAATACATCGATCAAGGCATGCAGGGCATCATCGATGCGGCTGCTGAATACGGTTCCCGTGAATGGCAGCTGGCCAATCGCAGGGTCGTTGATCACAATCTTGCGTGTCGAATAGCGGTTCAAGTCGGCGGCCACAGCGCTCAAAGGCTCATTCTCGTATTTGAGAATTCCCTCGCGCCACGAAGCGGCGTCCGTGGGCTTGATGTGCGCCATGGCGACGTGATGCGCATTGGCCAGATACACCGCCTGCTCGCCCGCGCTCACCGCAGCGAGATCGGATTCGGCGCCCACACTATCCGCGACGCGCACCTTCCCCTCCTCCACGGCGACTACCACCCGACCATCTCCTCGGCGAACATTAAAGGCCGTGCCGACCGCGATCACTCGCAAATTACCGGCGTTCACCACGAACGGACGCTGCGCGTCCTTCTTGACGGAGAAAAAGGCCTCTCCCGCGTCCACGGTGACCCCACGATTGAGGTCGGTGTACTGGGTGGTGATGCGCGAACCCGCGCCGAGCTCCACCTTGGACCCATCCGGCAGCACGCCGGATGCCCGCCCCGCAATGGGTGTCGAATAGCTCTGCCGACCCGAATCGATGCCGTGGCGCGCGAGAAACCACACTGCGACGCTCAGGCCGACAATGACCGACGCGGCAACTGCAAACCACGGTTTGACGACGGATCGCGCGGCAAGACGCGGCTCTTCGATCGGCAGCGCGCCCTGCCACACCGCCTGAATGCGCTTGAACGCCGGAAGATTGTCCGCGTCCTGTTCACACCATTGCAGCCAAGCCGCGATCGTCGCCTCATCGCCCGGCGCATCGTTGAGACGCACCAACCAATCGGCGGCTTCGTGCATTCGTGCCACGTCGTTCATCGCTTCAGCCTTTCCTTGGCCTGAGCTTCACTCGCACCACCGATTCGCAGCTGGCAATACACCAATGCGCGCGACAAATGATGGCGCACCATGCGCTCGGTAACATGCAACTCGCTCGCAATCTCCGCGACGGTCGCGCCTTGTGCACGATGCATCCAAAATGCCCGCTGACAGGGCAACGGCAGTTCGGTCAGCGCCTGACGGACCCGATCCAGCTCCTCGGTCGCCAGTAGCGCACGTTCCACCGTATCCCGGGGGCGCAAGGTATCGAACAATTCCGCCTTGACGGCCGCCGAGGCATGCCAACGCACGTTTTGATGCCGTAACCGATCCACGGCCAGATTCGAAGCAATCCGAAAAAGGTACGACCGCAATAGACTGATGGCCCCGTCGGAGCGATCCAGCTGCAGAAGGCGCACGTAGGCCTCTTGCGCGACCTCCTTGGCGTCGTGCACGGATCGTAAGCGCAAGGCAAGCAGGCTCACCAGGGCATCGTTGTGCTCGCGGAAGAGCCGCGCGACCACCTCAGCCCGGGAGGTGTTATCCCGAGCGGCAATGTCGCTGTTGGCTTCGTCGGTAGGGTGCGGAGTGAGGGCCACGATACTTATATACGTTTCGGACCTGCGAAATGGAAACAACCGCTCCTAACCAGGTTCTTTAGCGTCATGCTTGTTCTTTCCCCGCCCTCGCCGGATCCGAGTTCGTCTCACTTACTTGTTGCGCGTGCGGTTGGCCACGAACAATTGTCGCGCGTGGGGAATCAGACCGGGGCCGCGTATTCCTATTGCTCTATACAGATGATTTCTGGCGCGACTATCGCGCCTACGTGTCGCGATGGACACCCGGGCCTAGACACGCGGATTTTCAGTCCGCTGCTCTACCAACTGAGCTACCTGGCCTATTCTAAAGAGCCGCGTATTAAACAGGCGCGTCGGCGCCTCGTCAATGAACAATCATGAAATCAGCCACTTACACGGATTGCGGCGCCGTTCGCCCCCAACCGTGCGGCTCTGCGTTACTTCGGCACAAACTCCTTCGGCTTCTCCGACCCGCTCCCAAACAAGAACTTCTCCATCTCGGCGACCAAAAAAGCCCGGGCCTTGGGCTCGATCGGCGTCAGCCGGTTCTCGTTGATGAGCATGGTCTGATGCGCCACCCACTGCGCCCATGCTTCCTTGGAAATGTTCTCGTAGATCCGCTTGCCGAGCTCGCCGGGGTACGGCACATAGTCGAGACCTTCGGCCTCGCGCTTCAAGAGTACACACTGAACCTTTCGTGCCATGAGGCGGATCTTAACCTAACCGCGATCGGCGGCGCGCAGTTGCTCGAACAGCTTGAAGATGGGCTGGGGCAGTCCCACCCGCGGCGGACGGTCAAGCCGATACCATAACCGCTCATCTCCGTCGTGAACCGCGGCGATCCGGCAGCGCACGCGTATCGGATTCAAGCGCAAATCGAAGTGCGTGAACGCATGATGTATCGGCGCAAGCGGCTGCGACTTCGAGTCCGGCTCGCCGATCTCGCGCCGGCACCAATCGAGCGCGGCGAACTCGCTCTCGAACTGCGGCGGCGACCATAGTCCTCCCCAGATTCCGGCCAGGGGCCGGCGCTCCACCAGCACCGCCAGCGAACCGTCATCGTCGCCGGTCTCGGCAATCAGCAACGTCGCCTCTCGCGATCCGCGCGTGCGCTTTTGCTTCGCACCCGGCAACTCCGCCTGCCGTCCCTCGAGCGCCGCCACGCAATCGGTGCTCATCGGACACACCGTGCAGGCGGGCCGGGCGCGGCTGCATACCGTCGCCCCCAGATCCATGATGGCCTGGGTATAGGCGGCGGCGTTGACCGCCGGCGTGCAGTCCACGGATCGCGCCCACAGTGCCGCGATCACGGCGGTGGAACCGGGATCGCCCGCGATGCCGAACACCCGCGCCAGCACTCGCTTGGCGTTGCCGTCCAAGATCGGGTGGCGCTCGCCGCGCGATAGCGCGAGGATTGCGCCGGCGGTGGATCGCCCGATCCCGGGGAGCTTCATCACGGCCTCGAGCTCGTGCGGAAATTCCCCGCCGTGATGCGCGATGAGCGCCTGCGCGCACGCGCGCAAGTTTCGCGCACGCGCGTAGTACCCCAAGCCCGTCCACTCGTGCAGTACTTCATCGAGCGGCGCGGCGGCCAGCGCTTTCGCGCCGGGAAATCGCGCCATGAAGCGCCGGTAGTACGGGATCACGGTGAGAACTTGCGTCTGCTGCAGCATGACTTCCGAGATCCACACCCGATAGGGCGTCGGATCTTGCTGCCACGGCAGATCGTGGCGGCCGTGGATCTCGAACCACGCGAGCAGGCGCTCGGCGAATCGTTCGGGCGCGAAGCTCACTTGCCGAACAATCCTTCCAAGCCGTTTTTCTTGAGCACGTCCTTGAGCTTCTGCTTCAGTTCCCCCTTCGCGAGCGCTTCCGTATCGGGCCTCACCGTCGGATCGACATAAGTTCCCGTCACTTTGAGCGGGATGTCGGCGAGGCTTGCGCCGGGCGCTTCCCGGACGCTGGCAAGCATCTGAAAATCGATGCCCTTGTTCGCAAGATTCGCACTGCCCTGGCCCGTGACCCGGAGCACCGCCGATGAAATCGTCAGATCCGACGTCCGGGCGATGCCGTTCGAAATCTCGGCCGACATCTTGACGGCGTCGAACTTCGTGCGCGCCGGGGTGCTGCGCGCCGGCTGCGCTTCGTGTTTGATCAATGCCTGTGCTGCTTTGAGGTCGTATCCCAAGTCGATGCCTTCGAGCGCGCCTTGGCTCACGTTCGCGTCGAAGTGGCCGTTGAGCGTCTGCATGACCGCCTCGAAGGCGGTGCCGCGCGCCGTGGCCTTGAGGTTGACGGTGCCGCGCCCCGACAGGCGTCCCTTGTACGAACTCCCCGCCAAGAGGCGCGCCATGTCGACGCCGCTCAGGTGCTCATCCATGCTCAAAGTGGGGATCACCGCCCGGCGATCGAGCGTGACGTTCCCCGAATAGCTGCCGCCGTCGATCTGCGCCTGCGCCGGGTAGATATGCAGCACGTTGTCTTTCGCGGCGAGCGTCAGCCGCACGTCCGTGAAGTCCATGGGTGAGAAATGCACGGCTGCCACGGTCAAGGTACCGTTGGCATCGGGACCCTTCGCCGCCGCGGCATCCGGCGCCGAGGTCTCGGCCGGTTTTGGGACGGCGGCCGTCCCCTTGTCGGGCCCCAAGTATCGGTCCACGTTGATCTGATCGACGCTGAGATCGAACTTGATCGCGCGCGGCTCGCCGGCCATGGCGGCGGTGCCCTTCATATGGGTGTCGTCGAGTTGCGCTTGCAGATGGTCCAAGCTCACGCCGTTCGGGTCATAGGCGAAGTCGCTGCTCGCGGCGAGTTCGGCGAAGGCGCGCGCATCGCGAGTTCTCGGGAGCGCGAGCCCGAGGATCGGCGCCAGTTCGCGCAAGCTCAACGGCGCGAGCGCCGCCGAGCCCGTCATCGACAGGGCCTCGGTGATTTTCGTGGCCTGCAGTTTTCCGGTCAGATGCGCATTGGCGTAACTCGCCGCGAACGCCGGCACCGCCACCGTGTGCTGCGAGAGATCCGCCTCGATCGCCGGAACGGACAGCTCCCAACGCGCCGGCCGGCCATCGCCGGGGCGGCTCAGCGTCCCGGTGAACCGCAGGGCCTCGAGCCGCACATGCGTGTCATCGGCAACCGCCAAATTGAACTTGCCGCTCACATTCACGCTCTCGCCCGGCACGCCGCGCTGCGCGTCGAACCCGATGCGCACCGGCGTCGCGCCATGGCCGCTGAAGGAACCCGCCTCGAGATCGAAGTGCTCGATCACGTTGCCTTGATAGCTTACCCGCCCATCGGTGACGCGCAGGCCCGCGAGCTCGGGCAGCGGGCCGCCGCTCTTGGCGCCTTCCGGCGCGGCGGGCTCGCGCGCGCGGGGCCCACCGACGTCCTGCCAGTTGCCGATGCCTTGCGCGTTCTTGCGCAAGCGCAAATCCAGCCCGTCGATGTCGACGCGCTGGATGTCCAATCGCTTGGAAAGCAGGGGCCACAGGCCGACCCGGACCGCGGCGTGGTTGAACGCCAGGAACGGCTCCTCGCCGAACCCCGGCGGATTGCCGAGACTCGCAGGCCCGAGTTCCAGGGCGATCCAGGGGAACACCGAGAGCTTGATATCGCCTTTCAATACCAGATCCCGCCCGGTGGATTCCTTGACGGCGGCCGCAATTCTGCCCTTGTAGTCGTTGGGATGAACGAACAACCACGCCGCGAACAACCCCGCCACGATCAGGACGATGATTCCGCCCACCAGAGCCGCCAGAAACTTGACTGTCCGCAATGTGTGTCCCTCGTCAAAGTCTCTTGCCGATCATAGCTCAAGCGGGCGCCGGTTCCGCCGATAACCCTGTCATGGGCCGCACGCCCCCCAGGGTTGGATGTCTATGGGCCGCTCGCCGAACCGCAGCAAACTGCAAGCTAGCTTGAAGCAGCCGCCCGGCATGCACGGCGTGCCGCCCGAGCCGGCGATCGTCGTCCCCGCCGAGCGCGACCCGCAGTTCCGCCGTTCCTCCGACTTTCTCGAGTTTGCCCAGGCTGCCGGCGGCTTCGGCGTCTTTGACTTGAATCTTCTGACCGGCGAGATCAGCGGCACCCCCTTCTTCTTCGAGCTCATCGGTCTCGAGAGCCGCCGGCTCAGCCTGGCACGCGAGGACTGGGTCGCGACCATTCACCCCGAGGATCTCGAAGCCGTCGCGCTCGCCCTGGGCGCCGCCATCGACACCGGCACCAAGTACCATTGCGAATACCGCGCGCTGCTCTTGAACGGCGACGTGCGCTGGCTCTCGAGCCGCGCCGAAGTGATGTGCGATACCGAGCACTGCCCTGTCCGCGCCGTCGGCACGCTCAGCGACATCACGGAGCGCAAGCAGCTCGAGGAGAAGCTGCGTTACGCGACCGACTCGCTCAACATTGCTCAAACCGCCGCGGGCCTCGCGACGTTCGATTTCAATTTTGGCCGCAATGAGCGCATCTGTTCCGACAACTTTCATGCGCTCCTCGGGATCCCGCCCTCGACCAAGCTCGACGATCTCAATTTTCTGCTGTCGCGCGTGCATCCGGATGACGTCAGCCGCAGCCGCAACGCGCCGCTCGAGACCACCGACGAGGAGAACTCGTATCGCTGCGAATACCGCGTGCTGCTCAAGGGCGGCGGCGAACGCTGGATCGGCGAGAAGGCCACCGTGACGCGCAACGATGCCGGCGCGATCGTGCGGATCACGGGCGCCATCGTCGACATCAGCGACCTGAAGCGCACCGAGGCCGCGCTCGACTCCAGTCAAGACCGCCTCGAGCGGGCCATCCGCGGCACCCAGGACGGCCTGTGGGAAATCGACCTCGTCACCGATGCGCCGTGGTTCGGCATGCGCTTCGAGGAAATGTTCGGCTACAGCGTCGGCGACTTGAGCGCGTCCCGCCAGCGCTTTCAAGCCTTGATGCACCCCGAAGATCGCGAGAAGGTGCGCACCACGATGGCGAATCATCTCGAGCACGATGCGGTGTTCGACGTCGAGTTTCGGGTGCTGCACAAGGCCGGGCACTACGAATGGGCGCGCTCGCGCGCGCAGGTGGACCGCGCCCCCGACGGCACGCCGCTGCGCCTCGCAGGATCCACGCAGCTCATCACCGATCGCAAGCTCGCCGAGCAGGCGACCCTCGATGCAAAGCTCGCCGCGGAAGCCGCCAATCGCGCGAAGAGCAATTTCCTCGCGAACTTGAGCCACGAAATCCGCACGCCCATGAACGGCGTGACCGGTATGGCGCAGATTCTCTCGGAAAGCTCGCTCGACAACACCCAGCGCGAATGCGTCGACATCATTCAGGGCAGCGCCAAAGCCTTGCTCTCCTTGATCAACGACGTGCTCGATCTTTCCAAGATCGAGGCAGATCGCCTGGAACTCGAGCACGTGGATTTCGATTTTCGCGACATGGTGTACGAGACGGTGGCCGCCATGGCGTTGCAGTCCGCGGTCAAGGGCCTCGAGCTCATCGTCAATATCGGCATCGACGTGCCGGTGATTACGAGGGGCGACCCGGGGCGCCTGCGCCAGATCGTCATGAACTTGATTGGCAACGCCATCAAATTCACCCACGAAGGACACGTGGTGTTGGATGCCACCGGCACGGTCGATGACGATCACCGGCTCACCTTGCGCATCGAGGTCACCGATACCGGCATCGGCATTCCCGCCGACCGGCTCGATCGGCTGTTCAAGACGTTCTCGCAAATCGATTCTTCGACCACCCGCCACTACGGCGGCAGCGGCTTGGGCCTCTCGATCGTCAAGCGCCTCGCCGAATTGATGGGCGGCGACGTCGGCGTGCGCAGCGTCCCCGGCCAGGGCTCGAGCTTCTGGGCCACGGTCACGGTGGACGCCGTCGTCGAGCCATCGCAGCGCGAGCCCGTCGGGCTCGGCCGCCGCATCCTCATCGTCGACGATCTGCCCGCCAGCCGCCGCAGCCTCGCCCGCAAACTCAACCTGGCGCGCTTCGATACGGTCTCTGTCGGCGGGGTCGATGAAGCGTTGCGGCAACTGGCCAAGGATCCCAGCTTCGACCTGGTGCTGGCCGATGAGCTCATGCCCGTGAAAGGCGGCCTCGATCTCTTGGTCGAGATGCGCGCCGATCCGCGCTACTCCGCCATACCCTTCATTTTGATGTCGCTGTTCGGTGCCGAGCACAGCCCGGCCGATTGGAAGCAGCGGCCGGACGCCGTCGCGCTCAAGCCGACGCGGGCGACCCTGCTCACCACCCTGGTCAGCCAGGTGATCACCGGAGATCTCCCGGACAAGGCTCTCCTGACCTCCGCGGTGCAGGCAAACCCCACATTCCGCGGCCGGCGCATCTTGCTGGTCGAGGACAATCCCGTGAATCAGCACGTCGCGAAACGCCTGCTGCAGAGGCTGGCGGCGGACGTGACCCTCGCCAACAACGGCGCCGAGGCGCTGGAACGCCTGGCCGAATCCACGTACGACGCGGTGCTGATGGACTGTCAGATGCCGCTCATGGACGGCTTCACCGCCACCCGACGCATCCGCGAATCGGAGCGCCAGGCCGGCAGGTCCACGCGGCTACCGATCATCGCGCTGACTGCGAACGTCATGAGCTCGGATCGCGACAGCTGCATCGCCGCCGGCATGGATGCTCATTTGGGGAAGCCCATCGAGCCCGCCCAGTTGATCGATTGCTTGAGCCGCTACCTGAAGCCCGATGCCGTACGCCCCGAAGTCGACATGGACGCCCTGCGCGAGATCACGGGCGGGGACGCCGAATTCGAACGCGACCTGGTCGCGACCTTCGTCAGCAGCGGCGATCTATGCTTGGCGGAGATTCTCTCGGCGCTCAAAGTCAGCGATCTCGACACCATCGGCAAGCGCGCCCATGCGCTCAAAGGCGCGAGCGCCAACATTTACGCCGCGGGCTTGGCGGCGGCGGCCTCGAGCCTGGAGAGCGCCGCGCGCGCCAATTCCGTAGGCGAGATGGATGGCTTGGTGCGCGAGCTCACCCAGAAGCTGCACGCGGTCAACGCCGAACTGCGTAAGGCCGGGTGAGCGCGCCGGGCGCAGTTTTCCGGCGAGAAGCTCTTGGGGTCAGCCGTGCGCCACCAGCGCAAGAGAGACCGCGATCTCGTGACCGCTGGTGCGATTGCGCCCGGCCTCTTTGCTGCCATACAGGCACTCATCCGCGCAGCGGATCAGCGCATCGGTTCTGAGCATGAGGTCCGGGCCGGTGGGACCCGTCGACGCCACGCCGAAGCTCGCAGTGACCGCCGTCCCGCCCATACGGGTCTCGAACGGCGCGGCGGCGATGACATTGCGGATCTTCTCCGCGACCGACATGGCGCCGAGGTAGCCGGTTTCGGGCAGCACGATGAGAAATTCCTCGCCGCCGTAACGGGCCATCCAGTCGCTGTTGCTGCGAATCAGTTTCTGCGCGCGGGCCGCGAACTGCTGCAGCACATCGTCGCCCGCCGCGTGGCCGTGGGCATCGTTGATCTCTTTGAAGTGATCGATGTCGCACATGAGCACCGACAGCGGATAGGCGTAGCGGCGGCAGCGCTCGAGCTCGCGCGGCAGCTGCTCCATCAGATAGCGGCGGTTGTAGGCGCCGGTCAAGGCATCGGTGATCGAGAGGATTCGGTTGCGCTCATTCGCGACCCGCAGCGAATGCTCGAGGGTGAGAATGCGCCGGCCCGCGTTCAAGCGCGCGATCAATTCGGCCTCATGCACCGGCTTGACCAGATAATCGTCGGCGCCCGCCTCCAGCCCCGCGATGATGTGTTCCTTGGAATCGCGGGCGGTGAGCAGCAGCGCATAGACGTAGCCGTCCATCTGCAGGTTACGCACCGCCTTGCAGAGCGCCACGCCGTCCATTTCCGGCATCTCCCAATCGGTCACCAGCATCGGGTAATACTGCTTGGTCATCCGGTCGAGGGCTTCTGAGCCGTTCGCCACCGCATCGACTTCGTACCCGGCCTTGTTGAGAAAGCGGGTCATGAGCATGCGCGTCACCGGATCGTCCTCGGCGAGCAAGATCCTCGGCGTTGGCTCGACTGTGATGGGGAGCACAGATTCCAGATCAGACACGGTGCGGAATCCTCGACGGTTTCTACTATTGTGGGATATCGGCGCAATGCGCGTCGACTTGACCCCAAGCAGGCCAGCTATTGTAAATCTCGATCCGATCGCCCATGGTGGAGAAATGCGGAAACTGAGCAGTAGTCCCTGAGGCTTCTCTCGAAACGAACTAAAACGAACTAACTTGCCATCAAGCCCGGAGACGGTCCTACCGATACGAGGGAATGCCCAAGTCAGCTTCACGAGCCCCCAACCTCCGCGCACCGGAGGCGGGAGCGCGGGCGGGGGACGGCGAAGGACAGTGGGGATTGGATTTGTGGGACGGATCCGCCTGGTTCAGCGCGTGGTTCTACCACCGGCTGCACTGGCGCGCTGAACCCAAGCGCCGGAGACTGGACGCGCTGCAGCCTCATCTTCCGGACGGCGCCTGGGAATCGCTCTTGCGCGCAGTGCGCGACCACCTGGAACGACAGATGCCCTTGGATCTAAAGGTCTGCGCGAAGCTCCCCGATGGGAGCGGCGAATGGTGGCACATCGAGGGGTTGGCCGAGCGCAACGCAGGCGGCCAGCCCGTGTCCCTGGCCTGTACCACGCGCGCCGTCGGCGGAACGCCGGAAGTGAGCCCGGCGCAGGACGGGAGCAGCGAGGGTTCGGCCGCCGAGCCTTAAGCTTTGTGCGGCTGGGGCTCGACAGCAGCCGCGTCGGCCGGCGGCAACGCGGAATCGCGGGGGGCGTACCCGGTGGCGGCGGAGGACTCCCGCCCGGTAAACCAGTTCACGGCGTACTGCACCAATTGAGTCCCGGTCGTGAGATTGAGCTTGCGCTTGATCCGCTGCCGGTGCGATTCGACGGTCTTGATGCTAAGGTTCAGTGCATGTGCGGTCTCGCGGGTGCTCATGCCCTTGCCGATCATGTGCAGAATCTGCAGTTCGCGGTTGCTCAAGCGGTCGATGGGGTTCGCCGAAATATAGGCACCGCCCGCCGCAAACTTCTGGATCATGTTGTTGCCGACGGCCTCGGACACGTAGATCCCGCCGTCGAGCACCCGGCGCAACGAAATCAGGAACTGCTCGCTCGCCGCCTGTTTCATGATGTAGCCGTTGGCGCCGGCGGACAGCATGCGCTCCGCATAAATGGCCTCATCGTGCATCGACAGCACCAAAATCGGCAGCTGCGGATGGTGGGCGCGCACGTCGCGCACCAGCTCGATGCCATCGCCCTGTTTGAGGCTGATGTCCGCGATCACGACGTCAGGATTCAGTTCCTTGATCGCGATACGCGCATCGCGGGCCGTTTCCGCCTCGCCGCAGACCGTGAGGTCCTCTTCGTTCTCCATGACGCGCCGCAATCCCTGACGCACGATCGGGTGATCGTCGACGATCAAAACGCGCCGGACCTTGCGCTTGGCGTTGTTAGCGCCCGACTGGGTCAGCTGAGAGCGTACCCAAGTGTTGCTGGCGGCCATCATTTCTCGCTCCTTAATCGATCCGCGCCGATTGGATCGGCGCCCTCAATGGTTGTTCCCCGGTCACGCGAATCACGGTGCCCTGGGGTTCGCGGGCGGCAATCTCGAATTTCGCGCCGATCATCCCGGCACGATACTGCATGATTTTGAGTCCCATACCACTATAAGGCGACGTCTGCGGGCGAAAACCCTCACCGTTGTCCGTGATGCGCAGCAAAAAAGTCTTTCGGTTCCCCTTCAGGAATATGTCCACTTGAGTCGCGTGGCCGTGACGAGCGGCGTTGGTGAGCGCCTCTTGTGCGATGCGATACAGGTGACTGGCGTCGGTTTCATCCAGCCTGAGCGGCGGCCAGACCTGCGCGCGGAAATCGACGTCCATGCCGTACACGTCGCGGCTGCGCGAGGCGAGCTCCCGCAGCGCAGACACGAGACCGCCGGTCTCGGTGCGCACCGGCAAGAGCCCCCGCGCCAGTGAACGCGCGTTTTCGATCGACTGATTGACCAGCGCGACGATTTCGTTGACCGAGTCCAGAGCTTCGGGACAGCGCTCCTTCACCTGGGCGCCGAGACCCCGCAGCATCAGCGCGACCCCCGTCAGTTCCTGACCCAGCCCGTCGTGCAGATCACGGCCGATGTTCTGCCGCTCCCGGCCGGAGACGTCGAGGATTTCCTGTTCCAAGCGCTTGCGCTCGGTGATGTCGCGCGTGGAAATGGAAATGCCGGATGCGGTTCCATCGTCGCGCACCAGCACCGCGCGGTTTTCGAAGTATTGGACGTGATCACCCTCGCTGGACTCGAACTCGTACGTCGCGGTCTGCCCCGTCTGCAGGATATGGCGCAGCTTTTTCACGACGCCGTCGCGGGCCGCTTCGGGCAATAAAACGCCGATTCCGCAGCCGATGATCTCCTCGATGCTCATGCCGCCGATGTTCTTGTTGATGAAGCGGATCTTGAGCGCCGTGTCGACCAACACCAAGGTGTCCGCGGTGTTCGCGGTGGTCGCACGCAGCAGTTCCTCCGAGCGCCTCAGCCGCATATCGGCCTCGCGCCGTTCGGTGATGTCTTGCACGACGCCGACGAGTCCTCGCGGCAGATCGCTCTCGTCGAACAAGGGACGCGCGATGGCCTCGAACCATCGATAGCGGCCTGCTGCGGATTTAAGGCGAAATTCTCTCAGCACTTCGCTGCGGTGCTCGAATGCATGGTCGATGGCGCGGGTCACCGACTGCCGATCGGCGGGGTGCACCCGCGTGATCAGCTTCTTCATGCCGGAGAACGCGTCCGGCAACGGCCCTTGCCGGCCATCGACGAGGGCGAACTCGAACACGTCTCGCGCCCGGTCCCAGCGCCAGGCGTGCATGTGCGCCATGTTCATCGACAGCTTGAGCCAGCCGGTGCTGTTTTCAAGGGCAATCTGCGCCAGTTTTTGCGCTTGCACGTTCTGCAAGGAACCGAAGGCGCGAAAGGGACGACCCTCCAAATGCTCCAGATGCCCGATGATCCGCACCCAGATGCGCCGATTCTTCAGGGTGGCAATTTCCAGCTCGAGATCGATCTGCCCGCCCGCGGCCTCGGATTGCTTGCACGCGTCATTGAAGCGCTGCAGCGACTCCGGCATGCAACGCTCCAGCATCGACTCCCAGGACACGATGAAAACATCGGGATCCGCCTCGTAGATGCTGTACATCTCGTCGGTCCAGGTGAGTTCGCGTGTCGCGAAACTGAATTCCCAGCCGCCCATTTTGGCTGCGCGCTGGGTCTCGGCGAGAAGGTCGGTGACGCGCTTGATCTCCGATACATCGACGCAGCAGCCGATGACGCGCACCGGATCGCCACCGGCATTGCGCTGAATGAGTCCGCGCTCCAGGATGGAACGATAGCGGCCGCGGACATCGCGAATGCGGTAGGTGGTGGTCCATCCCCGCCCGTTGAGCAGCGCTAGGCCGGCGACTTTCTTGACCTCCTCGAAATCTTGCGGATGGACCCGCGCCCACCAGGCATCAATGGTCGACGGGAGGTCTTCGGGCTCGAGCCCCAACACCTCGAGCACGCCGCGCGAGCGGTGCACGAGACCGCGCGCCACATCCCACTCGTAGATGACCCCGTTGACGGCATCCGCTGCCAGCCGAAACACTTCTTCGCGCTGGGCGAGCCTGCCCTCCGCCAGTTTCCGTTCAGTGATGTCGCGTGAGTTGATCACCACCCCGCCGATCAGCGGGTTATCGAGGGCCGCGGTGTAGCTCGACTCCATCCAGCGATACGAGCCATCCTTGTGCCGAACCCGAAATTCCCGTGAAAAGGCGTTGATCTCGCCGGCGACCAATTGTTGATACTGGGCCCACAGCGCCTCGTGATCGTCCGGATGCACGTGCGCGAACAGCGAGTTCGTCTGCCGCTCCTCGGAGGTGTAGCCGAGCGAATTCCTGACCCCGCCGCTGACGTACAGCAGCCTGCCGTCCGGCGAAGCCACCGAGATGATGTCGCGCGCATGCTCGGTGAGCGCGAGCAACCGGCGGTCGCCGCTGCTCGACGGTTGCTCGCGCAGACGGCGCTCGGTGACCTCGGTCGACAGCACCACCAAGCCTATGATTCCCGAGGCAGCCTTCAGCGCCTGCACGTCGACTTCGTACCAGCGCGCCGGCTGACCCGCCGCTGAAATCTCGAGCGCATCGTCGTGGAATTCGGTCCCCTGCAACGCATGCGCAAAAATACTGGGATGGAGGGCCGAGGTTGGCATCAACCGCAACGCAGAGACTCCCAGCACACCGCCTGCCGCCACCCCGCCGGTGCGTATCGCGCCGGCATTGGCGTAGGTGACCTTCAGGGTGCGATCCAGGATGAGCAGGTCAAACGGGAGAGTGTCGATGGCTGCCAGCAAGCCCGGCACAACCGCCGCCGGAGCAAACGTCAGCATGACCAAGCGCTGTCCCGCAGAGAGCGCCAAGGGCTTGATGTCCGTCATCACGGAAATCAAGCCCTCCGCACACCGCCAGTCGAGAACGCGGCATGAAGGTGAGAGGAGGTCCTGAGTTTCTGCCAGCGTCGCCTCGATGGTCGACGCGGACGCCGCGCCCAGCCAACGATGCAGCGATGATTCGATTAGGGAAACTGCTTCCTCGGAACCCAAGCAGCGGCGTGCCGTCTCATTCACAAGGACCACGGGCAAGTGGTTGTGGCGGGCATCGACGATGACAACGGCATCACGCAGGCTATCCAAAGCCGTATGTGCCAATGCGCGCGCCGAACTCGTGGCGAGCCTAAGATAATCCGGAGACGTCGCCATCGTGTCGCAACCCCGGCCGCTATGAACATCCCCGTCGCAGGAGTTATACACCCCGGCTAAAGAGGTAGTATCCCGCATCGTGTAATGAGGGTTTCCCTTAATCCATGAGTACAACCGCTTGGCGGCCAACGCACCCGGAACCCGAGCCCGTCATTTCTTAAAGAGATCGTCCAGCGCCGACTTCACTCGCGCGAGTTCCGCCGTGTCTTTTGCGACGTAGGCGCCCTCCCTCGGCTTGAAGTGATCGCAAAAATTCGCCTCGTCCTTTTTTCGCACTTCCTCCGCCGTCGGCTCCTTGCAATGCTTCGCATACGACGTGTCGTACTCAATGCACATCTTGCATACGTGCAACTCCGCATTGCACGCCTTGCATACCTCGAGACGACGGAGCGGCAAACTCAGCGCGGCCAGCGACGCGCCGCAGCGCCAGCAGACTAGGGAGTGGGGCATGGCTGA
>DASYJX010000036.1:0-3748 GCA_035996065.1 Steroidobacteraceae bacterium
GCTCCGACACCAAGGCACGTTGACGAACGACAGGAAAACTCACACAGTTGCAAACGTCTCGCGACTCCACTGGCCCGGCATCCGTGAACACGTGGCCTGCCTTGCGGTGAAATCAGTGGCCGCCATCAGTGAAATACGCAGGCGGGTGCTATTTGGCGCCAGGCGGTGCGCAATCGTACCGGCTCAGTGTCTCGGGAAACGGTTTCGAAGGGCGCTTGAGCGCCAATGCCGCCGGCATCACCGCGACGCTCTTTGCGATCAATACGCTGGCGTTTCGATATCCGCATCCGGCGAAGCTTTCCGCGCGCTACTATCAGTTGCGGGATTTCGCCTGTACGCACGCAGAGGTGCGGCCGATCATCGCGGCGATCGATTGACCGCGAGGGCTCGCGGCGGCACCTGCCGCCGCGCAGCGCCGCGAATCCCGATCGGCCGATCACGCCATTGGTGCCTCGCTGCCGATCGTCGCGGCGATTTCGTGTCCCCGCAGCGCCGGGGCCGCCTTCGTAAATATCCCGAGTCCATAAAAAAACCCCGGTCTCTTTCGAGCCGGGGCCATATTTTTAGACTGCTTGTTGTTGTCCTTATTCGGCCGCTTCCGTATCCCCCGCCGGGACTGCATCGTCCGAGTCGCCAATGCCGCCGCTCACATCCATGAAGCTGCGGCGCCGGCTGTCGTCGAACGCGCGTCGGCGCCGCGCATGATACGCGAAGCCCGTGCCCGCGGGAATCAGGCGTCCCACAATGACGTTTTCCTTCAATCCGCGCAAATCGTCCTTGAGGCCGCGAACCGCCGCCTCCGTGAGCACGCGCGTCGTCTCTTGGAACGAAGCCGCCGAAATGAACGACTCGGTCGCCAAGGATGCCTTGGTGATGCCCAATAGCATCGGTTCCCAGGTCGACTGGTTCTTTCCTTCGGCTTTCTGTTTCGCAATGACATCGAGCAACCGACCGCGATCCATCTGTTCGCCGCGCAACAGCGCCGAATCGCCGGTATCCAATACCTCGATTTTACGCAGCATCTGCCGCACGATCACTTCGATGTGCTTGTCGTTGATCTTGACGCCTTGCAACCGATACACGTCTTGAATTTCGCGAACGAGGTAATTCGCCAGCGCCTCGACGCCTTGTAGCCGCAAAATGTCGTGGGGGTTCGGCTCGCCGTCCGCGATCACTTCGCCCTTTTCCACTTGTTCGCCTTCGAACACATTGAGATGGCGCCACTTCGGAATCAATTCCTCGTACTTGTCGGTCCCCTCATTGGTGATGATCAAGCGGCGCTTGCCCTTGGTTTCCTTGCCGAAGCTCACCGTGCCGCTGCGCTCCGCCAGAATGGCGGAATCCTTCGGCTTGCGCGCCTCGAACAAGTCGGCCACGCGCGGCAGACCACCCGTGATGTCGCGAGTCTTGGAGGACTCTTGCGGGATGCGCGCGATGACATCGCCCACCGAGACCTTCGAACCGTCCTCGAGGCTGACGATCGCGCCGGCGGGCAGCGCATAGACCGCCGGAATATCGGTGTTCGCGAAAGTGACTTCCTTGCCCTTGGAATTCGTCAGGCGCACGACAGGACGCAGGTCCTTCCCGCCAGAACCGCGCTGCTTCGGATCCAGCACCACGGTGCTGGTGAGGCCGGTGACGTCGTCCACCTGACTTGTGACGGTGATGCCGTCGACGAAGTCGGAGAACTTGATCATACCCGCCACTTCCGTGACCACGGGGTGGGTGTGCGGATCCCAGTTGGCGACGGACTGGCCGGCAGACACGACGTCGGCGTCGTTCACCGTGATGGTGGCGCCGTACGGGATCTTGTAACGCTCGCGCTCGCGGCCGAATTCGTCCACGACCCCCAACTCGCCGGAACGCGACACCGCGACCAGATGCCCTTTCTCGTGGCGCACGGTCTTGATGTTGTGCAAACGGATGGTGCCCTTCGACTTGACCTCGACACCGTTGGCTGCCGCCGCCCGCGAGGCGGCGCCGCCGACGTGGAAGGTACGCATGGTCAGCTGCGTTCCCGGCTCGCCGATCGACTGCGCCGCGATGACGCCCACCGCTTCGCCGATGTTGATGCGATGACCACGACCCAAATCGCGGCCGTAGCACTGCGCACAAACGCCATAGCGGGTTTCGCAGGTGATGGGCGAACGCACCATGACCTGATCGATGCCCATTCTTTCGAGTAATTTGACCAGCTTCTCATCGATGAGAACCCCGGCCTTCACCAGCACTTCACCGCTGGCCGCGACCACCACGTTTTCGGAGACGACGCGTCCCAGAACACGCTCGCCCAAGCCTTCGACCACGTCGCCGCCTTCGACGATCGGAGTGATCGACAAGCCGTTGGTGGTGCCGCAATCGATCTCGGTGACCACCAAGTCCTGCGCCACGTCGACCAAGCGTCGGGTCAGGTAGCCGGAGTTGGCCGTCTTCAAGGCCGTGTCGGCCAGGCCTTTGCGCGCGCCGTGGGTCGAGATGAAGTACTGCAGTACGTTTAAGCCCTCGCGAAAATTAGCGGTGATCGGCGTTTCGATGATTGAGCCGTCCGGCTTCGCCATCAAGCCGCGCATGCCGGCGAGCTGACGAATCTGCGCGGCGGAACCGCGGGCGCCGGAATCGGCCATCATGAAGATGGAATTGAACGACTTCTGACGAACCTTGTTGCCCTTGGTGTCCGTGACCTCGTCGGTGCCCAGCTTTTCCATCATGGCCTTGGCCACTTGGTCATTGGTACGCGACCAGATGTCGACAACCTTGTTGTAGCGTTCGCCGTTGGTGACGAGTCCCGAGGAGTATTGCTCCTGGATCTCTTTCACTTCTTTCTCGGCAGTGGCCAGAATCTTGGTCTTCTGCAGCGGCACCACCATGTCGTCCACGCCGATCGACACGCCTGCGCGCGTTGCGTAGTGAAAGCCGGTGTACATCAGCTGGTCGGCAAAAACGACCGTTTCCTTGAGACCGACCGTGCGATAGCACGCGTTGATGGTCCCGGAGATCGTCTTCTTGGTCATGTCCTGATTGATGGCATCGAACGACAGGCCGTGAGGCAGAATCTCGGACAACAAAGCGCGGCCCGCCGTGGTCGAAACCACCCTGATGTTCTGCACCAGCTTTCCGGCCGGATCGCGGATGTATTCGGACAGCCGCACCTTGACCTTGGCCTGCAAATCGATATTGCGGCTCTCGTAGGCACGATGCACTTCGGCGACGTCGCTGAACGCCATGCCCTCGCCCTTGGCGCCCACGCGCTCGCGGGTCATGTAGTAGAGCCCGAGGACGACGTCCTGCGACGGCACGATGATCGGGTCGCCGTTGGCGGGCGAGAGAATGTTGTTCGACGACATCATCAACGCCCGCGCTTCGAGCTGAGCTTCGATGGACAACGGCACGTGTACCGCCATCTGGTCGCCGTCGAAGTCCGCGTTGAAGGCCGTGCAGACGAGCGGATGCAGCTGAATGGCCTTGCCCTCGATCAGCACCGGCTCGAACGCCTGGATGCCCAGACGGTGGAGCGTGGGTGCGCGATTCAGCATCACGGGATGCTCGCGAATGACTTCTTCGAGAATGTCCCAGACCTCGGGACGTTCCTTTTCCACCATCTTCTTCGCGCTCTTGATGGTGTTGACGTAGCCGCGCTCTTCGAGCTTGTTGTAGATGAACGGCTTGAATAGCTCGAGCGCCATTTCCTTGGGCAGGCCGCACTGATGCAGCTTCAGCTCAGGGCCGATGACGATGACCGAACGGCCCG
>DASYJX010000037.1:0-121682 GCA_035996065.1 Steroidobacteraceae bacterium
TGGCCGCCGAGCTTGCCTTCGGTGCCGACTTCGCGCGCCACGCGCGTCACCTCGCCGGCGAACCCGTTCAACTGGTCCACCATCGTATTGATCGTGTTCTTGAGCTCGAGGATTTCGCCCTTCACGTCCACCGTGATCTTGCGCGACAAGTCGCCGCGCGCCACCGCTGTCGTCACTTCGGCGATGTTGCGGACCTGGCCGGTGAGATTCGAGGCCATGGAGTTGACGTTCTCGGTGAGGTCCTTCCAGGTTCCCGCCACCCCGGGTACGTTCGCTTGGCCGCCGAGCTTGCCTTCCGTGCCCACTTCGCGGGCCACACGGGTTACTTCCGAAGCGAAGCGATTGAGCTGATCGACCATCGTGTTCAGAGTTTCTTTCAACTGCAGGATTTCGCCGCGCACATCGACCGTGATCTTGCGCGACAAGTCGCCGTTGGCGATGGCGGTCGACACTTCGGCAATGTTGCGCACCTGAGCGGTGAGGTTGCCGGCCATTGAATTGACCGAGTCGGTCAAATCCTTCCAAGTGCCCGCGACTTCAGGGACCTGAGCTTGCCCGCCGAGCCGGCCTTCGGTGCCGACTTCGCGCGCGACGCGCGTCACCTCGCCGGCGAAGGAGCGCAATTGATCCACCATCGTATTCAGCGTTTCTTTGAGCAGCAGAATCTCGCCGGACACCGTCACGGTGATTTTCTTCGACAAGTCGCCCTGCGCCACCGCGGTGGCGACTTCGGCGATATTGCGAACTTGACCGGTCAAATTCGACGCCATCGAATTCACCGAGTCGGTCAGATCCTTCCACGTGCCGGCGACCCCCTTGAGCTGCGCCTGGCCGCCGAGCTTGCCTTCCGTACCTACCTCGCGGGCCACGCGCGTCACTTCGCCCGCGAACGCATTCAGCTGGTCCACCATCGTATTGATGGTGTCCTTGAGCTCGAGTATTTCGCCCTTCACGTCCACCGTGATTTTTTTCGACAAATCACCGTTGGCCACCGCCGTGGTGACCTCCGCGATGTTGCGCACCTGGCCCGTGAGATTCGACGCCATGGAATTGACGTTCTCGGTCAAGTCCTTCCACGTTCCGGCGACGCCGCGTACGTTCGCCTGGCCGCCGAGGCGGCCTTCGGTACCGACTTCGCGCGCGACGCGCGTCACCTCCGAAGCGAACGCGTTCAGCTGGTCCACCATGGTATTGATGGTCTCTTTGAGCTGCAGGATCTCGCCGGAGACCGTCACGGTGATTTTCTTCGCAAGATTGCCGTTGGCGATGGCCGTGGATACTTCGGCGATGTTGCGTACCTGCGCCGTGAGATTCGATGCCATCGAGTTGACGTTGTCGGTCAGATCCTTCCAGGTTCCGGCCACGCCCGGGACTTGCGCCTGGCCTCCCAATCGGCCTTCAGTGCCGACTTCGCGCGCCACGCGCGTCACCTCGCCGGCGAAGGCGTTGAGCTGATCCACCATCGTGTTCATGGTTTGCTTGAGCTCGAGGATTTCTCCCGACACATCGACCGTGATCTTGTGCGACAAGTCGCCGCGGGCCACGGCCGTCGTTACTTGCGCGATATTGCGCACTTGAGCCGTGAGATTGCCGCACATCGCATTCACCGAATCGGTGAGGTCCTTCCAGGTTCCGGCCACGCCCGGGACTTGCGCCTGGCCTCCCAATCGGCCTTCAGTTCCCACTTCGCGCGCCACGCGCGTGACCTCCGAGGCGAAAGACCGCAGCTGATCGACCATCGTGTTGATGGCTTCCTTCAATTGCAAAATCTCGCCGCGCACGTCGACCGTGATCTTCTTCGAAAGGTCGCCGTTGGCGACCGCGATCGTCACGTCCGCAATGTTGCGAACTTGCGCGGTCAAATTCGACGCCATCGAGTTCACGCTTTCCGTGAGATCTTTCCAGACCCCGGTGACCTCGCGTACCTGCGCTTGGCCCCCCAACTTGCCGTCGGTGCCCACCTCGCGCGCCACACGCGTCACCTCCGATGTGAACACGCTGAGCTGCTTGATCATGGTATTGACGATGTTGGCGGAGCGCAGAAACTCGCCCTTCAACGCGCGCCCATCCACGTCCAATGGCACGGTTTGCAGCAGATCGCCGCGCGCCACCGCGGTTACCGTGCGGGTGACTGCCGTCGTCGGCCACAATAGATCATCGATCAGGGTGTTGACCGACCCTTCCATGTCCGCCCACGCGCCTTCGGCAAGCCCGAAGCGGACCCGCGTACGGGTCTTGCCTTGCCGCCCCACCACCTCGCCGACATGCTCGAGCTGTTGTGCAATGCGCTGATTCGCGGCGATGATCGTATTGAATGCGTCGCAGATCTTTCCCGCGACCCCCACCTGCGATCCCGGCAAACGCGCGGAAAAGTCGCCCGCCTGCATCGAGCGCAGCACATCAAGCAACTGATTTAGATTGAGTTCTGCGCTTCCATGGGAAGCAACAGCGGCGTGCCCATTATTCTTTTTCCGGCGGGCGACGCTTACGTTTGATTCCATGAAAAGTCTCCACGCTTCGGGCGCGAAATGTGTGTGTGAACGCAGCTTTCATCCCCGCCGGAATCTTGGCAAACACCCCAGGAAAAGTCCATTGTCTGCCCCACCAACCGGGATTGTAATTCTTACAATAGTGAGACGGGGTGCGCAGACGGCTACCCGTGGGCGATCGCATCACGGTCGAAGCGCTTCGACCTGCACCAGGCAATCATAGAAAATCGGTGCCCTTCCCATATCGGTGAGGGTGTCGCTGCTGGTCAGTTCGTTGGCATTCTTGCCGTCGCGGGTGAGCTTTTTCCACCAAACCGATAGGCCTACGACGACGCCGCGCCGAGCGCGATCCGTGATTCGCGCGCGCAGCTCCATGCTGCCCCGGTCATTGAACACCCGCACGTAGTTTCCGGCGATTATGCCGCGCTGCACGGCGTCGTCGGGATGGATGTCAAGCCAGGGTTCGCCCTCGGAGGCGCGCAAGCTTTGCACGTTGACAAAGGAACTGTTGAGGAAATTTCGCGCGGGCGGCGAAATCATCGCGAGCGGGTAGCGCTCCGCTGCGGCACTGCGGGTATCTTCCTGAGGTGCGATGTAATCCGGCAAAGGATCCAAACCAAGCTGCGCGGCACGGACGGAGAAGAACTCGACTTTTCCGGAGGGGGTATCGAAGCCGCCGTCGGCAAATCGCGCAATTCCCTTGGCGGGACCGACGCGCTTCCAGCCCGCCGCACGAACCGCATCGAAATTCCAATCCCTCGCCACCGCCGCCTGTGCGATGGTTTCGTCGGAATCACCGAAGCACGGGTCGTTGAATCCCACGGCTTCCGCCAGCAAACGGAAAATTTCCGAATTGGGCTTGCATTCGCCCAACGGCGCAATCGCCGGATTGTTGGCCATCATGTAGTAGTGGCCGTAGGGCTTGATGACGTCCAGATGCTCGAGTTGAGTGGTAGCGGGCAGCAGGATATCCGCGTAGTCCGCGGTATCGGTTTGAAAGTGCTCGAGGACCACGGTGAATAAGTCTTCCCGCGCAAAACCGCGCGCCACGCGGGTGGAATCGGGCGCCACGGCGACGGGGTTCGAGTTGTAGACGATCAGTGCATTGACGGGATCGCTCTCATCCAGCAGTGCATGACCGATGGTCGACATGTTGATGGTGCGCGGCCGCCGTCCGGCCAAGAGGTCGGGACGCTCCAAGGCCTCTGTGTCGATTTCGAAGTTGCCGCCGGTAGAGAGCAAGAGTCCCCCGGCGGCATCGCGAAATGCGCCGACGAGCGCCGGCAGGCACGCGATATTCCGCGTTGCCATGCCGCCGCCGCGCACGCGCTGCATGCCGTAATTGGCACGGATCAGGGCGGGCCGTGTCCTGCCATAGAGGCGAGCCAGGGATTCGATCTGTTCCGTCATGAGGCCGCAAATCGAAGCGACCCTCGCCGGGTCGTACCGGCTCGCACGCTCTCTCAGCTGCTCATACCCCACTGAATGGCGCGCCACGTACTCGCTATCGATCAGCCCATCGCGTATCAGCACATGCATGAGACCGAGCGCAAGCGCAGAATCTGTTCCGGGCAACAATGCAATGTGAATATGGCACTTCTCCGCCGTCAGCGATCGGTACGGATCGATTGCCACCAGGATAGCGCCGCGGCGTTTCGCCTCTTGCGCCCGCGCCCAAAAATGCACGCTCGACGTGATGGCGTTCGAGCCCCAGAAGATGATGAGCTTGGCTTCCTCGGTTAACTCCATATCCATGCCGATGCGGCTGCCGAGAGTTATTTCGTGGCCGGCGGTCCCCGCCGAAGCGCAGATCGTCCGGTCCAGAAGGCTCGCGCCGATTTTGTGGAAGAAGCGCATGGACATCGATTCGCCCTGCACCAATCCCATAGTCCCGGCATAGCTATAGGGCAGGATCTGCTCAGGGTCCTTGGCGGCAATGGAGGTCAGGCGGCTTGCGATGGTGCCGATCGCCTCCTCCCACTTGATCCTCTCGAATCGCCCTTCCCCTTTTTTTCCGATTCGGCGCATGGGATGCAGCAGTCGGTCCGGATGGTAGGTGCGCTCGGTATAACGGGCCACCTTGGTACAGAGCACGCCGGCGGTAGGCGCGTGCTCGGAAGAGCCCGTCACTTTGACGGCGATGCCGTCCCTGACATGGACGGTGAGCGCACACGTATCGGGGCAGTCGTGGGGACACGCTCCTTTCACCGTGGTCAATTCGGACAAAGCCGACGTGTGCGCCATCAGGACGCGTACCCCGTTTCGAGAATGCGATCCATGAACCTCTCGCATTGCGCGAGCTGCTCGAGCGTGACGAATTCATTCGGCCGATGCGCTTGCGCAATGTCACCCGGTCCGCAAATGACGCTGGGCACGCCCATTTTCTGAAACAGTCCCGCTTCCGTGCCGTAGGACACCTTGCCCACTTGGCAATTTCTAGAGAGCTGCATCGCCCACTGCACGATCGCGTCGGTTTCGGCCGCGGCGAGTCCCGCAGTCTGGCTGAGCCATTCCAGATCGATGCCGGATTTTTCGTCCACCGCGTGCATCTCGCGCGTCAGCTCTTGTGCGTAAGCGCGAATCTCCTGATAAAGGGATTCGGGCGAGGTATTCGGCAGCGTGCGCATGTCGAATTGGAACACGCAGTCCTTGGGCACGACGTTGGCGGCGATGCCGCCCTGGATCAGTCCGGTCGACAGCGTCGAGTACGGCACGGTAAATCCATAGTCGCGCGTTTCGACCTGCGCCAGGCGCTCGGCGATGTGGCGGATGAAAACGACCAAGCGCGCCGCATACTCGATGGCATTCACCCCATAGGTGACATAACTGGAATGCGCCTCCCGTCCAAGCACCCGGCAGCGAAATCGATGCGTGCCCTTGTGGGCGATGATGGGCTGCATCGAAGTCGGCTCCCCCACTACGCAACCGGCCGGCCGAATGTTGTTTTCTTCCAGGTCGCGGATCAGCCCTCGCACACCGATGCAGCCGACTTCCTCGTCATAGCTCAGCGAATAATGAAGTGGGGCATCGAGCCGATTGTCATTCAGCGCGGCGACGAATCGCGGGGCTTGGGCGAGAGCGATGCCGATGAAGCCCTTCATGTCCGCTGAGCCCCGCGCAAAAAGCTTGCCGTCCCGCTCCACAGCCAAGAACGGGTCCGTATCCCAACTCTGGCCGTCCACGGGCACGACGTCCGTGTGTCCCGAAAGAATCAAACCAGGCTTCGGAGAGTCGCCCAAGGTCGCGAACAAGTTCGCCTTCTTTCCCGTCGGGTCGTGGGTCAGACGGGTAACCGCACCGACTCCATGCAGGTAATCGCGCACCCATTCGATCAACCCAAGATTGGAATCGTGCGACACGGTGTTGAAACCGATCAGACGCTCGATCATGGCGCGGGACTCGGCGCTCGGCCGGCCCGAATCCGACTTGGGTTCGAGGACTGCGTTCATTACAATCGCTCAGGCGTAAACGCTTACTTTACATCACCACCGCCGTCTTGCCCACACGCTGTGCGCTATGCTCCGGATCATGACCGAGGCTCGTTTTTTCGGTGCTGTCGAAGCCGGCGGCACCAAGTTCGTGTGCGCCATCGGCAACGATCGCGGCGAAATCCTCGCTCAAGAGCGCTTTCCCACCACCGACCCGCTTGCAACGCTCGCGAACGTGCATGCGTTCCTGCGCCACGGAGGCAGGTCCCTCGGTACGCTTGCCGCCATCGGCGTCGCCTCTTTCGGTCCGGTCGAACTCGATCCCAACTCGCCGCGTTATGGTTTCATCGGTCGGACTCCGAAGGCGGGATGGCAAGGTACCGATGTGGCGGGGAGCTTGGCGCGGCAGTACCGATGCCCCATCGGTTTCGATACCGACGTCAACGCCGCCGCACTCGCCGAACATCGGTGGGGAGTTGCGCGAAGCGTCGATGACTTCGTCTATCTCACGATCGGCACCGGCATCGGCGGGGGAGTAGTCGTCGACGGAGCGCCGCTCCACGGTCTCATGCACCCGGAAATCGGCCACGTTTATCCGCGACGCCATCCTCTCGATCTGCAGTTCCGCGGCGTATGTCCGTTTCACGGGGATTGCATGGAAGGGGTGGCTTCCGGACCGGCCATCGTTGCGCGCACCGGAGCTTGCCTGCGCGACCTCGATGAATCCCATCCGCAGTGGGAGATCGAGGCCGACTATCTCGGCCAATTATGCGCCCAGCTCGTCGTGACCGTCTCGCCGCAGCGGATCGTGATGGGCGGCGGCGTCATGAGCCAGCTGCGTTTGCTCCCGCTCATTCGTACGCGCTTGCGCCATTGGCTGGGCGGCTATATCGATCGCAGCGAAATCCTCCTCGAGGCCGACCGCTATGTCGTTGCCCCCGAGCTCGGCGAGAATGCCGGCGTTCTCGGCGCACTGGCCCTCGCAATCGATGCGGTCAAACGGGACCTCGAGCGAGACGCTTAGGCTTCCGGGGCTTCCGGGGCTTCTGAGACTTCTGAGACTTCCGAGGCTTCCGAGGCGTGTCGGCAGCGGGCGGCATTTGCATCAACATCCGCTTCAGTGCGAAGTGCCGATAACTCTGCAGCATCAATGCCTCGACTTCCGCCCAGTCGCAAGCTGCGCCGACATCGAGGGCGATCCAGCCGTTATGGCCTATGTACGGCGGAATTCGATATCGGGCGTCCGCGATCAACAAGCCCTGCTGATCCACCCCGACCCAAAAACACAGTGTGAGACGCTCACCGTCATGCCGCGCCAAAGCGAAAGTTCTCCTGCCTGCCTGCCAGGCGGGGTGACCAAACTGACGCTCCTCATGCGACTCAGGCAGCTTTAAGCACATCTTGCGCAATGTTCCGAGCACCGCGAGCGCGCGCGGTGATTTCATGGGATCGATCTGGCTCGCGGATAACCTGCTGCGGGGAGCTTCGAGCACCGGAGTCTTGCCGATGCGCGACTGCAGCTCGGCCGGCGCCGCTTTTTCGTAGGCCTCGCGCACCAACACCACGACTTGCTTCCAAGCAAGACCCCGATCGAGCACAACGCCTAACCAGCCGCGCGCCCCCACATAAGGCGGAACGAAGAAATGCGCAGGCTCTGCCCGCACATGATGCTCTTGTGAACCGGGCAAGGCATTGAGCCATAGAGCAACGCGCCCGTCGCCATGATGATTGACGGCGTACATTGCAAAGGTCTTGCCGCGAACCCGGAAGTTCGGCGCGCCGTGAGAGAGGAACTCTTCCGCTTCCGGCAGCCAAAGGCATACATCCCGCACGGCTTGATGGAAATCGCCTGCCAAATTACCTCCGGGCGCATATCAAGCACCGATGCTACATTGAGAGCCGGCGAATCACGAGTATCGCAAATGAAGCAGCAACTCCTGCTCTTGTCCGGATTGTTGTGCGACGAGACCATTTGGGCCGATATACCGGTGCGCCTGCGCGATGCTGCGGATGTCCGCGTCGTGTCGTTTCGCGGATTTTCATCGATAGCCTCCATGGCCGAACACGTATTGGCGGCGGCTCCCGAGCGCTTCGCGGTTGCGGGCCATTCAATGGGAGGAAGGGTTGCTCTCGAGGTCGTACGCTCGGCGCCGCAGCGGGTTTCGGGCCTTGCCTTGCTCAACACCGGCGTGCACACGGTTCGCCACGGCGAGCCGCAGAGTCGCGGTCGCCTGCTACAGCTCGCGTACCGGCGAGGCATGTCGGCCCTTGCGGCCGAATGGCTGCCGCCGATGCTGGCAGGCGGCTCCCGTATGCCGGAACTCATGCCGCGCCTGACGGCGATGGTGGAGCGCTCGACGCCGGATTCCTATGCAGGCCAAATCAATGCGCTGCTCAATCGACCGCAAGCCCAGGCGGTGTTGCCGACCATCGGCGTTCCCACCTTGTTGCTCAGCGGCAGCGAGGACGAATGGTCACCGATTTCGCAGCACGAGATCATGGGGCGCAGAATTCCGCACGCCACGCTGTTCGAAATCCACGGTGCCGGCCACTTGGCGCCGATCGAGCGGCCCGACGCGGTCGCGGTGGCGCTGCGAGAATGGCTCGCCAAAGTTCATTGACGCAGCGACACATCAGCCTACGCGGCGGGCTTCTGCGCCCAAACCTTGCACCAACCGCCCGCGGGCACGCTCTTGCCCGCGAAAATGTTGCAGCCTCCGCTGGCATCCCCCGGCTTTCCCAAGTATTGCGCGCAGTTGCCGCATTTCTGCGTCGGCTTGTAGGTCGGGTTCGCGGCGGCGTCGACCTTGGCAGCGTCGGTGGTGAAACCCAATGCTTGCGCGGTGGGATCCTTCGGATCCAACGGCGGAAGTCCTGCCGCCGCCGCGGAGTTCGCCAGGAGACCCATGGCTGGAATGAAAGCGCCGGCGATCAATCCGCCTTTGACGACCGAGCGACGTGAAATCTTGTTTTGCATCGGAATGATCCTGTGGTGAAGAACTCGATTCATTTTCCCGCTTTTCTCGCGCCATTTGTCATAAATAAATATTAATTGTGCCGCCGGAGCGCAAAGGATTCTCAGTCACATCCACTTAGCGGGCGTTTCCCGGGCGCGACGGCGACGAGCCAGTCGCGAAACAGTTGAACTTCCCGGCGGATGCGCTGTGGACGCTCCGGTGTGATCACAAAATAGGAGTTATCGTCGGCAAATTCCTCCGCCAGCGCCATCACCAGCCGGCCCGTCGCGAAATATGCGTCCAGAAAAATGCCGTGCGCCAGCGCCACGCCCGCGCCGGTTGCGGCGAGTTCCAATGCAGCTATGGTCGTGTCGACGGTGAGACCGGCGCTCGCCGGCTCGCTGGCAAACTCCAGTGCTTGCCGCACCTTCAACCAGTGATTCTCGTAGCCCATGATGTGGATCAGATGCCGCGGCAGCAATTCCGCGAGACCACCTCTTGCTGCTTGCGCCAACGTCGGACTGCAAACCGCCACGATGTTCTGATTGAGCAGGGCCTCCGAACGGTAACCATGCCAGTGACCTGCGCCGTAGCGAATCTCCAAATCCGTCGCTTCGTCGAGCACCGCGTTGTCCCAGATTACCGACGACAGTCGCACGTCGATGGAGGGGTTTGCACGGCTGAACGCCGGAAGCTTTGGAGCAAGCCAGAGTGCGGCCAGCGACACGGGCGCGTGCACGATGATTTGCAGCCGTTCCGATCCGCCAAATAGACCGACGGTCGAATCGGCGAGTTCTTCGAATGCCTTGCGCACCGGCGGCAAGTAGGCGACCCCCATGGGGGTGAGCTTGACGCCGCGCGGCAGGCGCTCGAACAACGCAAACCCGAGGTGTCCCTCGAGCGCGCGAATCTGGTAGCTGATGGCCCCCGACGTTAAGTTAAGTTCCGCTGCCGCGGCGGTGAAGCTGGAGGTCCGAGCGGCGGCCTCGAATGCCCTCAGCCAGGTCAGCGTCGGTAGCCCCACGACGGGGCGAATTTGCGACAACGGGTAACCCTCGCGCTAAAATTTAATGGCCAAAGGTATCAAAATACTGGGTTGTATGGCGATGAGCGATCAATTTATTGTGGCCAACTCCTCCTCCCCTCACGCACTTGGATATCGATGAAAACAAACGCACGGGTCGTCGTCGTCGGCGGCGGCATGATGGGAGCGAGCCTCCTATACCATCTGGCTTTGGAGGGCTGCACTGATACGCTCCTGATCGAAAAAGGCGAACTCACGTCCGGCTCCACGTGGCACGCCGCCGGCCAGTGCCCGAGCATCACCGGGAGCTTCAACCTTGCCAAAATTCATGCCTATAGCAATCAACTCTATCCCAAGCTCGAAGCGCTGACCGGCCAGTACGTAAGCTGGCACGCCTGTGGCGGACTTAGGCTCGCGACCAACGAACGCGAACTGGACTGGCTCAAATATGTGCATGGATATTCGAAAAGCATTGGTTTTCGAATGGAGATCGTCGGTCTCGACGAGATCAAACGTCTCAATCCGTTCCTGACGACGGACAATGTGATTGCCGCCGCCTGGACCACGGATGATGGACACGGCGATCCGTCCGGACTTTGCAACGCACTCGCTAAAGCGGCGCGCGACCTCGGCGCCACCGTGATGCGCCACAATCGCGTGATCGACATTCGCCGTCGCCCGAGCGGCGAATGGGAAGTGATCACTGAAAAAGGCAGCGTCCTCGCCGAGATGGTGGTCAATGCGGCCGGCTGCTACGCACGGCAGGTCGCCGCGATGGTCGGCGCCGACGCGCCCATCACCAACATGCAGCACCATTATGTGGTGACCCATCCGATCCCGGCCTTTATGGAGCGCAACGAGGAAATCCCGGTGATGCGCGATTCATATACTTCCGGTTATTTCAGGCAGGAACAGAAATCCGGCCTGATGGGAATCTACGAGAGCACCGGGTTGCAAGAAGCCTGGGCCCCCCGAGGGTTCCCCGAATGGGAGGCCTCGAACGAATTGTTTCCGGACGACCTGGAGCGCATTGCACCGTGGCTCGAGCGCGCCATCGAGCGCATGCCGATCTTCGGGGAAGTGGGCATTCGGCGCGTCATCAATGGCGCGATTCCACACACTTCCGACGGTGCGCCGTTGCTCGGACCGGCTGCGAATTTGAGAAATTTTTGGATGTGCTGCGGGACCTCATTCGGGATTGCGCAGGGGGGAGGTTGCGGCAAGTACCTTGCGCAGTGGATGCTGCACGGCGATGCCGAAATCAATATGGCCGAATTCGATCCGCGGCGATTCGGAGAATTCGCGGACGCGGCTTATGTGCGCGACAAGGTGTTCCTGGACTATCGATCGACCTTCACCACGCGTGCTCCCGGCGAAGAAGAAATGGCCGGACGTCCGCGCAAAACCAGTCCGCTGCATGGCAAGCTTCTTGCCCATGGCTGTGTGCACACGGAAACCTTCGGTTGGGAGCGCCCCAAATGGTTTTCTCTCGACGGCCGCGTCGAGGAGTATGGCTATCGGCGAAACAATGTGTTCGAGGTGGTGCGGGATGAGGTCGCGGCGGTGCATGACCGCGTCGGCGTTTTGGATCTGACGGGTTTCGCCAAGTACGACATCCGAGGATCCGGAGCCGAGGCCTTTTTGAATCGCGTGTGCGCCAACCAAGTGCCGCGCAAGATCGGCGGAATCGCGCTCGTGCACCTGCTCTCTCCGGGGGGGCGAATACAAGGCGAAATGACGGTGACCCGGCTCGAGCATGATCGATTCTACGCACTGTCCGCCGCCGCCGCGGAGCTGCGCGATCAGGACCTTTTGACCCAGAGTGTCGCCGCCGGGGAGCAGGTTCTCATCGAGAACGTCACCGAAGACCGCGGTGTGCTCGTGCTCAGCGGACCGCGCTCTCGCGACATCCTGAGCCTTCTGACCGATGCGGATCTCGGCAACGATGCATTCCGCTGGCTGCAGGCCCGCGAGATAGACATTGCCGGACACCGGGTGCGCGCGCTGCGGGTTAGTTACGTGGGCGAGCTCGGCTGGGAATTGCACCCGCGGATCGAAGCGTTGCCGGCGCTGTACGATGCCGTGTGGGAAGCCGGCCGGCAGTTCGGAATCGCAAACTATGGATTGTACGCGGTCAACAGCATGCGGATCGAGAAAGGCTACAAGGCTTGGTCGTCGGAGCTCACCAACGAATTGAACATGCTCGAAGCGGACATGTCGCGCTTCATCAATTTCGGCAAGCCGGACTTCGTCGGCAAAGCGGCCACGCTCGAGCAGGGGTTACGCCCTTTGAAGATCGTTTATGCCGAAGTCGCGGCGACCGACGCCGACGCGCGCGGCGGCGAGCCCGTGCTCGTTCAGGATCGTTGTGTCGGCGTGGTCACCTCCGGGGCGTACGGGCATCGAGTCCGAAAGAGCTTGGCGTTCGCCTGCATTGCACCTGAATTTGCGGCGCCGGGGAACGGCTTCGACGTGCTCGTCCAAGGCGAACGGCGTGCCGCGACGGTGCTCGGCGCTGCGGCGTTCGATCCGGACAATTCGCGGATGAGGGGCTAGCGTGGCGATCGATATACCGGCGCGCGCAAGAGTGGTCATCGTCGGCGGCGGCGTCATTGGATGCTCCATCGCTTATCACCTCACCAAGATGGGTTGGAGCGATATCGTTCTGGTGGAACGAAAGACGCTGACCAGCGGCACGACGTGGCATGCGGCCGGTCTCGTCGGCCAGCTGCGCCAGAGCATCAACATGACGCAGCTGGCCCGCTACACGGGCGAGTTATATCGCGGTCTCGAAGCCGAGACCGGACAGGCGACCGGCTACCGCCAATGCGGCTCGTTGTCGTTGGCGACGACGCTCGGCCGCATGGAGGAACTCAAGAGAAACGCCTCGATGGCGAAGGTATTCGGCCTGACGGTCAACGTCGTGGGGCCCGACGAGATTCGATCGCTGTATCCGCTCGCGAATCTCGAGGACGTCATCGGCGGCATTCACATTCCGAGCGACGGCTATGCCAATGCAGTCGACATCACGCAAGCGCTCGCCAAGGGTGCGCGCAGCCGCGGCGCGCTCATTTTGCAGGACCTCAAGGTCACCGCGATCCATCATGAAGGACGGCGCGTCAGCGGCGTGCAAACGGACCGCGGACGCATCGATGCCGACTTTGTCGTGCTATGCGGCGGCATGTGGACCCGCGACCTTGCCGCCGGCATCGGGGTGACCGTGCCGCTGCACGCCTGCGAGCATTACTATGCGTTGTTCAAGGACGTGCCCGGCCTCACGCCCGATATGCCGGTGCTGCGCGACTATGATCATTGCAGCTATTTCAAATACGATGCCGGCAAATTGCTGGTCGGCGCGTTCGAACCCCACGCCCGCCCCTGGGGCGTCGAGGGCATTCCCGAGGATTTTTCCTTCGGCGAGATCGCCGGCGATTTCGGCCACTTCGAACCGGTGCTGCTCGACGCCATGCGCCGCGTCCCCGCGTTGGAAAAAGCCGGCATCCAAAAGTTTTTTTGCGGTCCCGAGAGCTTTACGCCGGACGTACGCTATCACTTGGGCGAGTCGATCGAGCTTGCGAACTGCTTCGTTGCGGCGGGGCTCAATTCCATCGGGCTGCAGTCGGCCGGCGGGATCGGAAAAGTGGTATCGGAATGGATCCGCGACGGACATCCGCCCGTCGATCTATGGGAGGTCGACGTGCGGCGTAATATGCCGTTCCAGATCAATCGCCAATACCTGCGGGCGCGGGTCTCGGAGAGCCTTGGGCTCCTTTACGCAACGCATTGGCCGTTCCGCCAATACGAAACGGCGCGAGGCGTGCGCAAGTCGTCCCTGCATGACCGACTGGCGGCGGCAGGGGCATGCTTCGGGGAAGCCTTCGGCTGGGAGCGCGCCAACTGGTTTGCCCCCGCCGGTACCACGCCGCGGTATGAATACAGCTACGGCCGCCAGAACTGGTTCGAATACAGCGCGAAGGAACACCGGGCGGTGCGCTCGGGCGCCGGACTATTCGACCAATCCTCATTCGCCAAATTCCGGCTCGAGGGCGGGGATGCGGCTCGAGTGCTCAATCGAGTCTGCGCCAACGATGTCGATGTTGCGCCGGGAAAAATCATCTACACGCAATGGTTGAATGAGCGGGGCGGCATCGAGGCGGATCTTACCGTGACGCGTTTGAGCGAGACGGCGTACTTCATCGTCACCGGCGCAGAAACCGAAAGCAAGGATCTGAACTGGCTGCAGCGTCACATCGAACGCGGGGCAAACTGCGTATCGACCAATGTGACGTCCGGCATGGGGGTTTTGTCGGTGATGGGCCCCCGATCCCGCGAGTTACTGCAATCGCTGACGCCGCACGATATGTCGGACGCGGCATTCCCTTTCGCCTCCAGCCAGGTGATCGAACTTGGGTTTGCCCTGGTGCGCGCATCGCGCATTACCTACGTCGGTGAATTGGGTTGGGAACTCTATGTGCCGACTGAATTCATGCAAGGCGTGTATGACGAATTGGCAGCTGCCGGCGTCCGTTACGGGCTCGTTCACGCCGGCTATCACGCGCTGAACTCGCTGCGCATCGAAAAGGCATATCGGCATTGGGGTCACGACATTACCGACGAAGACACGCCCTTGGAAGCCGGGCTTGGGTTTGCCGTCAAATGGGACAAACCGGGCGGCTTCATAGGCCGTGAGGCGCTCTTGCGGCAGGAGCAAACCGGCGTGCGCAAGCGCCTGGTGCAATTCAAGCTGAAGTCTTCCGAGCCGTTGTTGTACCACAACGAACCCATATGGCGGGGCACCTCGATCGTCGGATTTATCCGCTCGGGGATGTATGCCCATACGTTGGGCGCTGCGGTGGGCCTTGGCTATGTGACGACGCCCAGCGGCGCGGCGATCGAGCCGATCGGGCCCGAGGACTTCGAGATCGAGGTCGCGGGCGTCCGTTACCCGGCGACCGCCTCGTTGCGGCCCTTGTACGACCCGAAGAATGAACGGATCAAGCGCTGAACACCGACTCGAATGCAGGAGAGCAATATCATGGGTGAATCCGACCTAATCGCACGGCTGGCCGCAAGCACCAAGATCGGCTTCAGCTTGGATCAGAAGTTCTACTGCGACGATGCCGTGTTTGCGGCGGACATGGATCAGGTCATTGGCCGCAAATGGCTGGTCGCCGGCCACGTCGACCGGGTCCGCAACAAGGGCGATTATTTTCTGTACAAGATCGGCAATGAATCGATCATCATCATTCGCAGCGACGAATCGACCATCAACGCGTTTTACAACGTCTGCCGGCACCGCGGGTCCCTCATCTGCACCAAACCTGAGGGCCGGGTTGCACGTCTCACCTGCGGCTATCATGCCTGGAGCTATGGACTCGACGGCGCCCTGCTTGCTGCCCGATTGATGCCGGCGGATTTTTCGAAAAAGGACAACGGCCTGCACCGCTGCCACATCCGGATTTTTCACGGCTTCATTTTCATCAATCTGTCCGATCAGCCGCCGGTGGATTTCGACGCGACGTTCTCGGATCTCGAGCCGTATCTCGCGTTCCATGGGTTCGCAGACGCGAAAATCGCCCATGCCGGGTCCTATCCTACGACGGCGAACTGGAAGCTGATCGTCGAGAATTTCGTCGAGTGCTATCACTGCGCGCCGGCGCACCCGGAATTTTGCTCCATGCATCCGCCGGAGGCGCTCGTTGCCTTCGGCGCGGGACCGAGTTCGGGTCCGGCCGAAGCGGTCGAAAAATATCTGCCGGCGCTCAAGGCATGGGAAGCGCGCGCGGCGAGCCTCGGGCGCCCGCTCGGTAGCGTGGACGACGGGCCGGACTCGTCCCATCTCAGGCTTCTGCTGCAGCGAACGATTCGAGAAGGATACGAAAGCGAAACTCAGGACGGCAGGCCGGCCTCCTCGTTGATGGGCAAGCGGCTGGGATTCGACCAAGGCAGGATGTACCTGTCGTTCAGCCCGTTCACGCAGCTGGTGGCCACAAACGATTTCGCTGTATTGTTTCTATTCACGCCCCGTAGCACCATGCACACGGATGTGGATCTGTTTTGGATCGTCGACGGCAATGCTTCGGAAGTCGACGTCGGCAGAATGATCTGGGGCTGGGACGAGACGACGAAACAGGACAAGGTAATCACGGAGAACAATCAGGCCGGCATTCTGTCGAAGCATTATCGGCCCGGCCGGTACTCGGAGCATGAGCGTCGCGTCGTGACGTTTCAGCAGTGGTACTTGGCCCAGTTTGGATATTCGCTTGCGTGAGGCGCATCGATAATTTAAATCAGGAGCTGCAATGCCGGTCGATTTGGAAGGTATCAGCCGATCCGTGGTGAAGCTTCGCGCCGACGTCCCCGAGGATGCTTTCACCGCCGGTATATTGGGGTCGCAGCGCACCGGCAACGGCGTCGTCATCGATTCGAACGGATTGATCTTGACCATCGGCTACCTGGTGACCGAGGCCACGGACGTGTGGTTGACGGCCCCGGACGGTCGCGAACTCGCGGCTCATCCCTTGGCGTACGATCAAGTGACGGGATTCGGCTTGGTGTTGCCGTTGGAAAAGGCGGACATTGCGCCCATTCCCTTGGGATCGTCCGCGGATCTGCGCGTCGGCGATAAAGCATTCGCGGTCAGTTCACCGGAGTTCGCAGAGCCGCAGCCGGTGGAAATCTTTGCACGCCGGGAATTTGCAGGAGCATGGGAATATCTTCTGGAGGACGCGATATTCGCCGCTCCGGCGCATCCTCATTGGTCCGGTTCCGCGTTGATCGACGGCCACGGCCGTTTGGCGGGCGTGGGCTCCTTGCTCGTGCGCGAGTTGACCGAGGGCGAGGAAATGAATGCCAACATGTTCGTGCCGATCGATTTGCTCAAGCCGATTCTCGAGGATTTGATCACCCGTGGTCGTGCGTCGCGCCAGTCGCGGCCATGGCTTGGGGTGTATACGGCGGAAATGACCGGCAAGGTCTATGTGACCGGAGTCGCCGAGGGTGGCCCCGCGCATCTGGCCGACGTGCGCGAAGGAGATTTCATCCTGCGCGTGGCGGAACACGACGTCGCTACTCTGCCCGACTTTTATCGGCGGCTCTGGGCCGTGGGACCGGCTGGCAGCGGGGTGCCGCTGACCGCGATTCGCGGTGGCACGCGCCTTCATTTGAATGTGCGCTCGATGGATCGCGTGGATTTGCTCAAGCGGCCGCAAGCGCACTAGCACCCTTCTGCCCCGCCGGCGCCTAGGGAAATTGAGTCGCGAGAAAGGCCTCGCCGCGCTCGAGGATGAAATAGCGGAACGCTTCTGCCGCGGGCGATAAGGTTTTGGCGTGAGTTTTTACCACGTGCCAGCGGCGCATGATGGGAAGACCCTCCGTGTCCGGAGAGGCGATCAAACGGTGATTGAGTTCGAGGCCCAACGTGTGCAGCGACAGGAGTGATATGCCCATGCCGGCCATGACCGCCTGCTTGATCGCTTCATTGCTGGACATTTGCATTACGATCCGCGGCACCAGCTGATGCGTACGCATGTATTCATCGAAGGCCGCGCGCGTGCCGGACCGGGGCTCGCGCACGATGAACTCCTCCCCCGCCAGGGCGGTCGCCGGAACGAGTTCCATGTGCGTGAAGCGATGATCGATCGCCGTCACGAGAACGTGCGGGTGCATCGCAAACGGCTCGGCCCGCGTCGGCCAACCCTCGGGCGGCCTCCCCATGATGGCGAGTTCAATATCGCCTTCCTGCATCAGCGCGACGATCTGTTCGCGGTTGTTGGCCACTTGCAGCCGAATATCGATGCCGGGATGCTCCTGGCGAAATTGAGCGAGCAGGCGCGGCAAGAAATATTTGGCCGTACTGACCATGCCCACGTCGAGCGGCCCAGCCTGCAGGCCGCGAAAACGCGCGACTAAATCCTCGGCGTCGCGCATGGCCGACAGTACTCGGCGGGTGTGCGCCAGCATGTACTCGCCGACCATGGTGAGCGAGACCTGACGGCTGGTTCGATCGAACAAAGGCAACCCGACTTCGAGCTCGAGCTCTTTGATCTGCATCGATACGGCAGGTGCCGTGAGCTTCATCTCTTCCGCTGCGCGGATGAAGCTCAAGTGCCGGGCTACTGAGGCAAAGACACGCAGCTGGCGGAGGGTGGCGTTTTTCATTAAGTAATGCTTAACGTTGAGATAATAATAACTGACTGTACGCGAACGATCAACGCCCCTACAGTCCGCGCATTGGAAATCAAGAGGGCCCCGGAATGCTGAAAACGGTCGAAAAAACCGCCGATGGAGTGATCACCGACGCCCGCAAACGCTATAGCGCCGGCGTCCTCAAGTACCGCCAAATGGGCTATTGGGACGCGGACTACTCTCCCAAGGACACGGACACTCTGTGTCTGTTCCGCATCACACCGCAGGACGGGGTCGATCCCATCGAGGCCGCAGCAGCCGTGGCCGGGGAGTCGAGCACGGCCACTTGGACCGTCGTGTGGACCGATCGCTTAACCGCATGCGACAGCTACCGCGCCAAAGCGTACAAGGTCGAGCCCGTGCCCAATATCCCGGGGCAGTACTTCGCCTGGGTGGCCTACGACATCATCCTGTTCGAGGAGGGTTCGATCGCCAATATGACGGCGAGCCTCATCGGCAACGTCTTCAGCTTCAAACCGCTCAAGGCGGCGCGGTTGGAGGACATCCGCATTCCCGTCGCGTACGTCAAGACGTTCAAGGGACCCCCGACCGGACTCATCGTCGAGCGCGAGCGTCTGGATAAATTCGGGAGGCCGCTGCTGGGTGCCACTACCAAACCCAAACTGGGGCTGTCCGGCCGCAATTATGGCCGCGTCGTTTACGAGGGCCTCAAGGGCGGTCTCGATTTCATGAAGGACGATGAGAACATCAACTCGCAGCCTTTCATGCACTGGCGCGACCGGTTCCTGAACGTAATGGATGCCGTCAATAAAGCGAGTGCGGCCACCGGCGAGGTCAAGGGCTCGTATCTCAACGTCACGGCCGCAACCGTCGAGGACATGTACGAGCGCGCGCAATTCGCCAAGGAACTAGGTTCCGTGGTGATCATGGTCGATTTGGTCGTCGGCTGGTCGACGATCCAAAGCATCTCCAACTGGTGCCGTAAGAACGACATGATCCTGCACATGCACCGCGCCGGTCACGGCACCTACACGCGCCAGAAGAATCACGGCATCAGCTTTCGCGTCATCGCGAAATGGCTGCGCCTCGCGGGCGTTGATCACCTTCACGCCGGCACTGCGGTGGGCAAGCTCGAAGGCGATCCCATGACGGTGCAGGGCTATTACAACGTGTGCCGCGACGGTTTCACCAAGCGAGATCTCGCGCGGGGTCTGTACTTCGATCAGGACTGGGCCGATCTGCGCAAGGTCATGCCCGTCGCCTCGGGCGGCATCCACGCGGGCCAAATGCACCTGCTGCTCGAGTTGTTCGGCGACGACGTCGTCCTGCAATTCGGCGGCGGCACCATCGGGCACCCGAGCGGCATCCAGGCCGGCGCGGTCGCCAACCGCGTCGCGCTCGAGGTGATGGTCAAGGCACGCAACGAAGGCCGCGACATCAAGAACGAGGGGGCGGAAATCCTGCGCCGCGCGGCCAAGACCTGCACTCCGCTGCAGCAAGCACTCGATACCTGGGGCGAGATCAGTTTCAACTACGCGCCCACCGACACTTCCGATTATTCGGTCACGGCCGCCGTGGCCAACTGAATCTCAAGGAGCACACGCGATGATGACGAACCCGGTAAGGCGGATCACCCAGGGTCAATTCAGCTACCTTCCCGATCTGACGGATGCGGAAATTTCGCTGCAGATTCAGTACGGGCTCGATAAGGGTTATGCATGGAGCGTCGAATATACGGATGACCCGCATCCTCGCAACACCTACTGGGAAATGTTCGGCATTCCAATGTTTGACCTCAAGGACGCCGCCGGCGTCATGCTCGAAGTGCAAAGCTGCCGCAAGACATTTCCGCGGCACTACGTCCGGCTCATGGCCTTCGATTCCAGGCGAGGCGTCGAGACCATCGTGATGAGCTTCATCGTCAACCGTCCGGAGAACGAGCCCGGCTTCGGCCTGATCAGGCAGGAGGCGCACGGCCGCACGATTCGCTACACAGTGCACGGCCGCTAAGCATGGCTGCGCCGCTTTACCAAATCCCGGGCCAACATGCGCCACCGCTCGACGGGCCGGCCGATACGCAAGTAGCCGCCGCCGACGCCACCGCGAGTGCGCGCACGGTCACCGAAGTGCTGGCACAGAGCCAGGCAGGCGCGGTCATCGACGAGCTCGACCGCGATCTGATCGGCCTCGCGCCCGTGAAGAGCCGTATCCGCGACATCGCGGCGTTGCTGGTGATCGACAAACTTCGGATGAACCTAAGGCTGCCGGCATGCGCGCCGAGCCTGCACATGTCCTTTACCGGAAACCCGGGCACGGGAAAGACGACGGTTGCGCTGCGGATGGCCGAAATCCTGCACCGCCTCGGCTACGTGCGCAAAGGCCATCTGGTTGCGGTGACCCGGGATGATCTGGTCGGCCAGTACATCGGACACACGGCACCGAAAACCAAGGAAGTGCTGAAGAAGGCGATGGGCGGTGTGCTCTTTATCGATGAAGCGTACTACTTGTACCGGCCCGAGAACGAGCGTGACTACGGACAGGAAGCGATCGAGATCCTCCTTCAAGTGATGGAAAACCAGCGCGACGATCTGGTCGTCGTCTTGGCCGGATACAAGGATCGAATGGCGGCTTTTTTTCGTTCGAACCCCGGCCTCAGTTCTCGCATTGCGCACCACGTGGACTTTCCGGACTACCTGCCGCAGGAGCTGGAAGAGATCGCGCAACGCATGTTGCAAGGTATGCAATACCGTCTGAGCGCATCCGGCGTGGCCGCCCTGCACGACTATATCCCGCTGCGCATGCAACAGCCCCACTTCGCGAACGCACGTTCTATCCGCAACGCCTTGGATCGGGCTCGGCTGCGCCAGGCCAATCGCCTGTTTGCGCAAAAGACGCGGCAGCTCACCCGCGATGAACTCATGACCATTGAAGGCGAGGACGTGCGCGCAAGTCGAGTGTTCGCGTGAAACTCAAGGCGCTGATCTTCGATGTCGATGGGACGCTGGCGGATACCGAGGAGGCCCATCGCACTGCGTTTAACGAAGCCTTCCGCCGGCATGGTCTGGATTGGACTTGGAGCAAGCCGCAGTATGCACATCTGCTGTCGATCGCCGGCGGCAAGGAACGGCTGCGGGCCTATATCGATTCCTTGCCGCTCGTTGCCGGCGAGCGAAGCGTGCTGATCGATCGCATCCCCGCCATCCACAATACCAAGACCGATGTCTACGCTTCGGTGGTGGCACGGGGACATGTCTCCCTGCGCGAGGGGGTGGAACGCCTCATCGAAGAGGCCGTCTCGCTGAACGTCCAATTGGCGATTGCCTCGACGACCACGCTTTCGAATATCGAGGCGCTGCTGCGGGCAACGCTTGGGCCCTATTCCTTGCAGCGCTTCGCCGTGGTCGGTGCCGGCGATCAAGTGCGGCGCAAGAAGCCCGCACCCGAAATCTACCGATTCGTGCTGCGTGAACTCGATCGCTCGGCGCTCGAATGCGTGGCCATCGAAGATTCCTCCCATGGACTGAGCGCAGCTAAGAGCGCCGGCCTATGCACCGTCGTGACGCCGAGTGATTGGACTCATGCCGAGAATTTCTCCGCCGCCGACATGGTGTTGCCGTCCTTGGCCATGCTCGGGATTCGCGACATCGATAATCGGCTGCAGCAGTACCAGAATTCCAACAGCCGGGTATTTTGAGGGGAAGACGATGATCAGCCGGGAGAAGACCATCACCGAATTCATGATCGAGGAGCAACGGCGATTTCCGGATGCGACCGGTGACTTCACCGCGTTGCTCAACTACGTTCGCCTGGCCTGCAAGCGCATCAGCTTCCTCGTGGGCCGGGGCGCGCTCGGCGGCGACCATGGACCGGCGCCGGTCGCCAATGTTCAGGGTGAGATGCAGATGAAGCTCGATGTATTATCCAACGACATTTTTCTGCGCACCAGCGAGTATGGCGGGCACCTCGCAGGAATGGCCTCCGAGGAACTCGCTGAGCCTTATCAGATCCCGCCGCAATATCCGCTTGGCAAGTACCTTCTCGCCTTCGACCCGCTCGACGGCTCGAGCAACATCGATATCAATGCGCCGGTCGGCAGCATTTTTTCGGTGCTCAAGGCCCCGCGCGGGGCGCAGCCGCCGGCGATCGAGGACTTTTTGCAGCCCGGATCCCGGCAGCTATGTGCCGGCTATGCAATATACGGCGCAACCACCATGTTGGTATTGACGGTCGGCCGCGGCGTCCATGGATTCACCTTGGACCGCGGCTTCGGAGAATTCATATTGACTCACCCCGATATGACCATTCCGGATGAAGCCAACGAATTTGCCATCAATGCTTCCAACCAGCGATTCTGGGAACCGCCGGTCAAGCGCTACGTCGCCGAATGTCTGGCCGGGCACGGCGATGTGCGCGGCAAGGACTTCAATATGCGTTGGATCGCCTCGCTGGTGGCGGAGGTTCACCGGATCCTGATCCGCGGCGGACTGTTCATGTATCCCAAGGATAGCAAGGACCCCAGCAAGCCTGGGAGGCTGCGGCTGCTCTACGAAGCAAATCCCATGGCGATGCTGGTAGAACAGGCCGGAGGGGCGGCCTCGACCGGATACGCCCGCATACAGGATCTCGTGCCGAGCGCCCTGCACCAGCGCGTGCCGTTGATCCTCGGCTGCAAGGCAGAGGTGGAACGTATTGAACGTTATCATTGGGAGCACGAGCAGGGGCTCGATCGCATCTACAGTTCCCCGCTGTTCAAAGAGCGTTCGCTGTTCATCCAAAGCTAATCCGCAAACAAGGCAGCCATGTCAGCCAAGCACCCCATCATTGCAGTGACCGGCTCCTCCGGAGCCGGCACCACTTCGGTAACCCGCACCTTTAATTGGATCTTTCGCCGCGAACACATCAACGCAGTCTTGGTCGAAGGAGACTCCTTTCACCGCTATGATCGCGAAGCGATGAAGAAAAAGATGGCTGAGGCCGCTGCTCAAGGCGATCAGCATTTCAGCCACTTCGGTCCGCAAAACAACCTATTCGAAGAGCTGGAAGGGTTGTTCAGGGGTTATGGGGAAACCGGGCGCGGCAGGATTCGGCGCTACCTGCACAATGAAAAGGAAGCGGAGCCCTTTCACCAAGAAGCGGGGACTTTTACCGAATGGCGAGAGATTCCCGGCGATACGGATCTTCTTTTTTACGAAGGCTTGCACGGCGCCGTGGTCACGCCGGATGTGAACGTCGCGCAGCACGCGGACCTTACCATCGGTGTCGTCCCGATCATCAATTTGGAATGGATTCAAAAACTCCACCGCGACAAGGAGACTCGCGGATATTCAACCGAAGCCGTCGTCGACACCATTCTGCGGCGCATGCCGGATTACGTGAATTACATTTGTCCGCAATTTTCTCAGACCCATGTCAATTTTCAGCGCGTTCCGACGGTGGACACCTCCAATCCGTTTACGGCCCGCTACATCCCCGCGGCCGACGAAAGTTTCGTGGTCATCCGTTTCTCCGATCCGAAGGGAATCGACTTCCCGTACCTGTTGTCGATGGTACACGATTCGTTCATGTCCCGGCCCAATATCATTGTCGCGCCCGGCGGGAAAATGGAGCTGGCGATGCAGCTGATTTTGACACCCATGATCTTGAAGATGATGGACGCCCGCCGCCGGGCGCTGGGCGCGAAGCCCGCGCGAGTGCCGGCGTGAAGAGTGCTTTAAACGATCGGCCGGGGCACTGTGTCGTCTACAATGGGCGCGACGGAAATCATGAGACGACCAGTAGCCAGCATTGGAAATATAGCCGGGAACGAACGCTCGCGGGAGCGGCTGCGCGGCATCGCCTACATGGCGGCGGGGGTGTTCGTTTTTTCCATAATGGACTCGCTGATGAAACGCTTGTCCGCACACTATGGCCCGCTGCAAATCTCCTTTCTGCGCTGCATCTCTTCGCTGCTTTTCCTGTTGCTGCCCATCACTTGGCGACGGATGTGGGGGACTTTACGCCCGAGTAACCCGCCCTTGCATTTATTCCGGGCTGTGCTCGGCATCGGCATGCTCTGGGGTTTCGTATTCGCCGTACATCGTCTGAGCCTCGCCCAGACCTACGCGCTGTTTCTGGCTGCGCCGCTGCTGATGACCGCCCTATCGGTACCGATACACGGCGAGAAGGTAACCGCAAAGCGCTGGCTGGCGATCATCGTCGGTTTGAGCGGCGTATTGATCATCCTGCAGCCCTGGGGCATCAGCAGCTTTTCGATGATCGCGGCATCCGCCGCCGCGCTGGCGACAATCTGCTACTCGCTGAGCGTGGTGACGGTGCGAACGCTTGGCCGCGGCAATTCGAGCATGTCCATGGTGTTCTGGTACCTGCTCTTGGTGAGCATCGGTTCCGGGATTCTGTCCCTCGGCGACTGGCGCCCTGTCCTTGCCGCGGACTGGGGCTGGCTAGTCGGGGTCGGTGTCACCGGGGCGCTCGGGCAAATGTGGCTGACCGAAGCCTTTAGTCGGGCTCCGCCGTCGGTGGTGGGGCCGTTCGAATACACGTCCATTTTGTGGGCGTTCGCGATTGATTGGATTTTTTGGTCCGCGGCGCCCTCATTGAGCTTGATCTTGGGCGCCTGCATCGTCATCGCGAGCGGGATTGTCGTCATCATCGACGAGCACCGCTTGGGCCGGCTTTCCCTCGGCGCGGCGATTCCTCCACCCTAGGAGACGGCCGCGCGACTTCGCGGCCGTCTCCTATCAAGCACTGTGAGATGGCTTACGGTAGAAACAGAGTGCCGGTTTTCAGCGTTACCTTGTACGGGCATACCGTCACCTTGCCCTGCCGCTGGCACGGTCCGGTGCTGACTTTTAGGAAATCAAGCGTGGCGTACATGACTTTGCCATTCGCGTCGAACAGTGCCAAGTCATTGACGGGAGCATAGCGAGGGATCGCCCAAATGCCGCTGTCGTAGATATCTCCGTTCATTTCCACCAGAACTCGACCGTATTGCTGTGCGTCGTCCACGTAGTTCAGCGTCACACCGGCGTCATTCGCCACATTGAAGCAAAGATAGTTGCACGGCACATTCGTAATAGTGATGGTCGTACTTGCCTGCGATACCCCCACGAGCAACCCCAGCCCTAAAACTGCGATAATCATCTTTTGGAACTTCCTCCGCAAAAGCGAACCGCGTTCAGTGGTCTTGTTGCCGAGTCTGCTCATGATCCAATCGAGATACGACATTGTTAGCTCCTTACGTTATTGGTATTCCGCGCTGACTTGAGGCAATGGAGGATTGTCGGCAGCGCCTGACTTGTCGGCAGGCTCGGCTGCGTCGCGCGGACCCGCGGACGACCAATAAGCCGCGAGCGCCAATAGATGCGGCGCATCGGCGATGCTTGCGAGCACCAAGTATTCGAACTTAGAGGGGCTGGTCAGGCCGACACTTGAATCCACGCTGCAGGCCACATCCGCCGGCGCCGCGACACAGCTCGCGCAAGTTATCGCCGACACCACGAAGCACAGAGACGCGACGGAAAATTTTCCTGGGCGCAACATCTTTCGCGCCGTGCTCACAGTCGTCCGCTGACGACCAGCACCAGCAGCACGATCAGCACCAGGCCCAATCCTCCGCTCGGGTAGTAGCCCCAGCCGCTGCTGTACGGCCACGTAGGCAAGGCGCCGACCAAGAGCAGGACCAACAGGATGAGCAGGATGGTGCCTAAGGACATTTTTTTTCTCCCTGATCCTTGAATTGCAGATTCCTTGAGTGGGATGAAGGCTATTCCGGATCGGAATGCCGCACAGTCAGGCTGCTGCCCGACTGCGTGTAGGGCGGCACCTACTATAAAACCTTTTACGACGCAATACCAAAGACTCTGTACGCGGGAGGGGTAAACTCTGTATACCGGCACGCCGAGGCTGCAATGTATCTATTTTACTGATCTATTGGCGCGGAATTTAGCGCTTTTGTATCGATCCATTTGTCCCCAGAATGGATTGCAGAGGTAGACCATGAACGAAATCAGACGCAGTAGCGAAAGAGGCTTTGCCGATCACGGCTGGCTCAAATCCTTCCACACGTTTTCATTTGCCGACTATTTTGATCCGCAGCACGTGGAGTTCGGTCCTTTGCGGGTCATCAACGAGGACCGAGTTGCCGCCGGAGCCGGCTTCGGAACCCACAGCCATCGCGACATGGAAATCGTCAGCTATGTGCTGGACGGTGAGCTTGCGCACAAAGACTCGATCGGCAACGGCTCGATCTTGAGGCCCGGGGATGTGCAGCGAATGAGCGCCGGTACGGGCGTGCGGCACAGTGAATTCAATCCAAGCCCAACCGAACCCGTGCATTTCCTGCAGATTTGGATTCAGCCCGCCCAACAAAACATCGCGCCGAGCTATGAGGAGAAGCGCTTTGCGCCGGAGGAGAAGCGCGGACGCTTGCGGCTCATCGTCTCTCCGGATCGCGCGGACGGCTCCTTGCTTATCCATCAGGACGCGAAAGTGCATGCCGGATTGTTCAGCGGCAGCGAGCGGGCGGAGTTCGAGACGGCGCGCGGCCGGCGCATTTACCTGCACGTGGCGCGCGGCGGACTGACCGCAAACGGCACGGTTCTCGCGGCCGGCGATGCATTGCGGGTCACCGACGGTGCGCGGCTAGATCTCAGCGATGCCGATGATGCCGAGGTGCTGGTGTTCGACCTTCCGGGGGCATAAAAAACGCATCAAGATCGCGGCATTCAGGGCGGCATGCGCGGCGCGCGCACCGAGCGCGGGCGGGTGGACCAATACCAGTAAAACGGCAACCCGGCCGCGAGCACGGCCACGCCCCGCAGTGCTTCGCGCGGTGCTGCCACAAAGGTATTGATCAGCAGCGCCGCCGTCACCAACACGAAGACCGCGGGAACCACCGGATAACCGAATGCGCGGTATGGCCGCGCGGCATCCGGCATCGTTTTTCTGAAGACGAACAATGATGCAGTCACCAATCCGTAGAACAGCCAGGATGCAAAGATGACCGAGTCGGTGAGCGTATCGTAGGAGCCGGAGAGAGCGAGGACGCTCGCCCACGCGGCCTGCGCCAAGATCGCTCGCGCCGGCACATTCGAGCGCGGCGAGAGCCGCACCAAGCTGCGAAAAAATAGACCGTCGCGCGCCATCGCGAACGGAATACGCGAATTGGCCAGCACGCTCGCGTGCAGCGCGCCGAACGAGGACACCATGAGGGCAATGGCGGTCATTGAAACGGCCATCGGCCCCAGAAATCGCTTGAGCACTTCGGTGGCGACCGAGGAACTCGGCGACACACTCGCGACTTCGAGCGGCGCAAGCGCGAAATAGTAGGCGGCATTGACGAATAAATATAATGCCGCAACCACCAGCGTTCCGCCGACGAAGGCTCGCGGCAGATTGCGCTGGGGATCCCTGATTTCACCGGCGAGCGGCGCTACGTTTTGCCAGCCATCGTAGGCCCACAAAGCGCCGAGCATCGCCGCGCCGAAACCGGCGGTTCCGCCGCGCGCGCTGTCCGGCACGCCTTCGCACGTACCGCCGAGGCCGGACTGCGCGAAGTGAACCCAGTCCCCGGCGGCGAATAAAAAGGCGCCGATCCCGACGCTGAGAACCAATCCCACCTTGGCAATCGTCAGTGCGAGCGCCATGCGGCCGCCGGCGGCCACCGAAGCACAGTTGATCAGCGCTACGGTCCAGATTGCGGCCAAAGCCACCAGCGTCAAGCCGCTCAAGGTCAGGTGCTGGTTGAACGCGACCGTCTCGGCATGCCAACGGCCCAAGGAGTCATGGAGGGCCACATTCAGAAAGATCGCAAGTCCTACCGCCAGGGCCGCCTGCGATCCGGCCCGCGCAACGATGAAGGCCATCCAACCGTAAAGAAAGCCGACCACACGTCCGTAGGCGCGCCGTAAATAAACGTAGTCGCCTCCCGCCTCCGGCATCATCGCCGCAATTTCCGAATACGAAAAAGTCCCGGCTAGCGCCAGCAATCCGGCGGCGAGCCATACCACCAGAACGGTCTTCGCGCTGCCGACATTGCATGTCATGACTCGGGTCTTCAAGAATATGCCGGTGCCGATCATGTTGGCGACATTGACGGCCATTGCCGACCACGGGCCCACCGCGCGCGTGAGTTCGCCTCGTGCCGCCCCGATTGAGGATTCACTGCTCATCGATAGAGTAGTATCAATGAAATGCAGCCGGACTTTTCGCAAATTGGGGCGCGCGCAGCTCCATTTCTTATTGCCGCCGTGGTGGTGTTCGCCGTCTACCGGCGGTTTCGGCGCACTTTTGGGCGCCAGCGCTTACGGCCGGCGCGAATGATTTCGCGAATCGTATTGCTGGTCGTGGTCGTCTGCGTCCTGCTGCCGATGACGGCGCAGTCCGGAGAGTTTCTGGCGGCCCAGCTTGCCGGTGCGGCGCTCGGTATCGCTTTAGGTATTTGGGGCGCGGAGCGCACCCGCTTTCAGATACACGGCGGACAAATGCATTACCTGCCGCATATGTATACCGGCATTGCCATATCGCTGCTGTTTCTCGGCCGCCTCGCGTTCCGTGTCGTCCAGGTCTACACCGGCGCGAACGCGCCGTATGTCGCCTACGCCCATGCCGCCGGCGCCGCGGATCGCCCGCAGGCCTTTGGGCCGGAGTCGATGATGCGGAGTCCTCTCACGCTGGGAATAATTTTTGTGCTGGCCGGTTATTATGTGTGTTATTACGGCCGGGTGCTGTGGAAATCGAAGCACCTCAAAGCGGCAGACGTCGAAGGATCCTCAATCGCCGCCGCTCCGTGAGGCGCACGCGCTGCGCCGCGTGCGCTCCCATGGTTACTTGATCAAGCCGAAAAAAAGTACGCACGTCATCAGCGCCAAAGCAATCAATAGGGTGTTATGGCCCCATCGGGCTACCATTCCAATCATGTTCCAATCTCCTGATTTTACATTTTCTTCCTGCCGAGACAGATCTCCCGGCATGGACCTTTATGGGGGCGCAACTGTACATTTCCAAGCTCGGAAATACAGGTTGCAGGTCTCAAAAACGGCCAATTTGGCCATGTAGCGGCCTAAAACGGGCATCTCAAATGGATATCACGCTATATGCCACGGGAGCGATTCTCATCCTCGCCGGTCTCGGCGGCGCGATCGTGCCTGCCCTACCGGGCATTCCGTTGATTTTTGGGGGCATTTGGTTGATAGCCGCAGAGGATCGCTACCGGCACGTCGGCATGTGGTGGCTGCTCGCCATCGCCCTCGTCGGCGCGGTCGGACTGACGTTGGACCTGATCGCAGGCGCATTGGGCGCGAAAAGCGTCGGCGCCAGCCCGCGGGCAGTGTGGGGCGCTTTGCTGGGTACGTTGGTCGGCGTGTTTTTTGGGCTGCCGGGCCTCCTGTTAGGTCCTTTTCTCGGCGCTGTGCTCGGCGAACTTTCCGCCGGTAACAGCGTCCTGCGCTCGACACGCGTGGGCCTGAGCGCCTGGGTCGGGTTGATCTTCGGAACGATCATCAAAGTGGTCTCGTCCCTGATCATGGTGGCGCTGTTCGGCGCCGGCTGGTGGTCGAATCGCGGACTCTGAACGCCGCTACTTCAGCGCCCGGTCGAGAAAAGCGTTGATGATCGGATTCAACCATTCCGACCGGCCCGCAAAGGTGGCGTGATCCGTCCCCGGCAGGACGCACAATTCCGCATCCGGCAGCGCGTGAAATATTTCCAAAGTATGCTCGAGCGTGATCGCATCCCGGTCACCGGAGATCACCAGCACGGGCTGTACGATTCGTGCCAGCATCGTGAGGCTCAGCTCCGATTCCGTGGGAGATGTCAGCCACAGATGTGCAAGCTTTTCATCAATCGTGCGAGGCTTTGGGATCTGCGCCGCGCGCAGCTCCTCGAGATCGTCCGAGTTCAGGCCCTCGGGAGCGACATTGACTCCGCTGATGACAAGCCGTCGCACCAGTTCGGGATGGCGCACGGCAAGCATGAGCGCGAGTATTCCTCCGTCGCTGAATCCCACTACATCGACATGCGTCAGGTGCAGATGCTGCAGCAAGGCCGCCGTGTCGTCCATCATCGCCGTGTAGCTGAGAGGGCCGGGCACATCCGGCGTGCGACCCTGGCCGATTTGATCGGGCGCCACGATACGATGACGCTCCGCAAACACGCCGAGTTGCCGGGCGAATGAATGTTCTCCGGAATCGCCCCCGCCATGCAGCAGCAGCAACGGAGGACCATCGCCTTGCATGGCATAGTAGATTTGATGGCCGTGAATCGAAGTGCGGTGCCACTCGGAGGATTGAATCACGGCGTCGGCCGTCTCGGACAAGATCAAAGTTCCGAAGATCGCAAGGACAAACATCCGTCTCATCGCGGGCACGCCGCGACGGCTAAACTAAACGCGCGCCAGTTCAGCGCGCAGCCACTCATGGAATTGCCGTATGACGTATTCTTCGGGCATCACCACGCCGCGCGCATGCGGGCCTGCGCGCAGGCCAGATTGATTGAGCTCACACACTGCCGCGTCCTCGGTCATGACGAGGTTGGTGAAATCCACGACGTTGCGAATGTCGAACTGCGGATCAGCCAAGGTTTGCGGCGAAAACAGATACTCGACGCGCAATTCGGTCAGCTCCGGACCCAAGGGCAGCAGACGAACGACGCGAACATAGTCGATGTGCCCCACCAAAAACACGGACGGCAAACCGGTCATATAAATGTGGCCGGCTTGTCGATCTGCATCGGAAATACGGGGAAACGGAATGCCGGTGATTTTGCCGTCCAGGGACCACGTCGCCGCGCCGCTGCGCAGACCTCCTTTGAACTTCGGATCGCTATCTGCGGCATGGGCGCCCCATTCCGGATCGTCGCGCTCCTCCAAAAGGCCGCGTCCGTAGATCGGCACGAGCTGCGACAACTGCGGATGCACGCCGGGACAATGCAGGCACTCGTTGTAGTTTTCCCAGAATATTTTCCAATTGCTATGGATGGTCTTGAGCAACACGTGGCCAACCGCCAGTTCCCCGAGCGGCCATGCGTCGAGCCGATTCAGAGGCAGATCGAAAATTTTTTCGAAGAGCGGCGGATTGTCGCTGAGTGCGACGAAGATAAAGCCATTCCACTCCTTGACGCTGATCTTGTAGAGCGGGTAATCGCCCACGTCGAACCCGCTCGCATGTGCCTTGGACGACGTGCGCAGCAAGTCGCCCTGCAGGTTGTACACCCATGCGTGATAAGGACAGACGATGGTTCCGCTGCGCAGCTGTCCGTCGGTCTCGCGGCACAGCGCCGCCCCGCGATGCCGGCAGGTGTTGTGAAATCCTTGCAGAACACGCCGATCGTCGCGCACCAAGAGGATCTTTTGATCGCCCAGTTCGAATGTGCGGAACGCCCGAGCGCGCCCCACGTCGCTGGATCGCCCGACATACACCCAGTTGCGGTACCAAACGCGCTGCAGTTCCCTTTCATATTGACGAGGGTCGAAGTATGCATCCGCCGGCAAGCCTTCGGTGTGTTCGGTAAGGCCGTTGTAGCCCAATTTGTCGATTTCGGACGAACTTTGCATTGGCCTCCCCCGCGCCGCTCCGGCGGCGATTCACCGGGTTCCAATATAACTCAAGTTCGCATCAACTTGCCGCTTGCATCGAAGGCGGCTCCCGTCAGCCGATGCGCCTTGTGACGTTCGCCGATGACTTCAATTTCGAATCCGTCATCGGCTTTTGCCAACGCGGCCGGCACATAGCCGAGCGCCAGTGAATGGTCGACGCGATGACCGAATGCGCCGGAGGTCACCCACCCAACGGTCTTGCCCTCATGCCAGATCGGCTCATCGCCGATCGCGTCGGCATCGGCTGCGTCGACCTTGAAAGACACGAGGCGCAACGCGCCGCCGCCCTCCCTCTCTTCAGCGGCCGCCGAACGGCCGATGAATTCGCCCTTCTTGAAGTCGACGAATCGATCGAGCCCCGCTTCGAATGGCCCGTAGATGGGACGGTATTCGCGCGCCCAGCTGCCGAAGCTCTTTTCAATTCGCATGGCATTGAGTGCGCGCCCGCCGAACAGCTTCAGGTCGTAGTCGCGGCCGGCCTTGACGAGCAGATCGTAGAGCGCGCGTTGATAGTCGGTGGTCACCCAAATTTCGAACCCCAGATCGCCGGTGAAGGACACGCGCCCGACATATCCCGGCACCATGCCGATTTCCATTCGCTTGAATGACATGAAGGGAAAAGCCGCGGTGGACAGGTCGTCGCGCACCAAACTCTGCAAGAGCGCTCGGGAATTGGGGCCTGCGACCGACAATCCCACGTACTCCATTGCGCACGGACGCACCGTTACGCCGGAGGCCGGCATGTGCCGCTCGAACCATCGCATGTAGTAGGTTTCGGCGGCATAAGTTCCGACCAGAAACACATGATCGGCGGCGATTCGGCACATGGTGAAATCGCCGATCAGTTTGCCGCGCTCATTCAGCATCGGCGTAAGGGCGATGCGGCCGACCGCGGGCACGTGGTTCGCCATCATATGCGACAGCCAGTCAGCCGCGCCGGGCCCGCGTATGTCGAACTTGCCATAGTTCGATATCTCCAGCAGACCCACGGAGTTCTGCACGGCCTTGCATTCCGCCGCGACATGCGGGTGCGCATTGGAGCGGCGGAAGCTGATCTCGTCGAAGGCGTCTTGCGCCGCCGGTGCGAACCACAGAGCGTGCTCGAGGCCGCAGTAGTCGCCAAACACCGCGTGCTCGGCCTGAAGCTTCTCGTAGATCGGCGTGGTGCGCAAAGGACGCGCCGCCGGCAATTCTTCGTTCGGAAAACGAATGCTGAAGCGGCGGGAATAATTTTCGCGCACCTTGGCGTTGGTGTACGCAAGCGTCGTCCAGTCGCCGTAGCGCGCCACGTCCATGCCCCAGATGTCGGCGCCGGGATCGCCCTCGACCATCCATCGGGAAAGCGCCAAGCCGACGCCGCCGCCCTGACTGAAACCCGCCATCACGCCGCACGCCACCCAAAAGTTCTTGAGGCCTCGAATCGGTCCAACCAGGGGATTGCCGTCGGGCGCGAACGTAAACGGTCCGTTCACTACTTTCTTGATGCCCGCGCGCTCCAGCGCCGGGAAATGCGCGAACCCCACCTCTAGGCTCGGCGCGATGCGCTCCAAGTCGTTGGGCAACAGGTCCTGGCCGAAATCCCACGGAGTCGTCACCGGCGACCACGGGACGCCGGCGCGCTCGTAGGTTCCCATGAGCATGCCGCCGCGTTCCTGGCGAATGTAGATTTCGCCTTCGAAATCGATGGCGTGCAAACACTCCTTCTTACCGACCAGTTCCGGCATGTCGCCCGTGATGAGGTACTGATGCTCCATCGCGAGGATGGGCAGCTCGATCCCGACCATGCGCCCGACTTCGCGCGCCCACAGGCCCCCCGCGTTCACAACGTGCTCGGCATGCACATTGCCGTGATCGGTGATCACATCCCAGGAGCCGTCGGGACGCGCTTTGAGATCCGTGACTCGAGTGTGACGCACGATGTCGGCGCCGCCGAGCTGCGCGGATTTCGCGTACGCGTGCGTCACGCCGTACGGATCGACGTGACCTTCGATGGGGTCGTACATCGCCCCCGCGAAGTGCTTCTTCTCCATCAATGGAAACAGCTTGGCCGCCTCGTCGACGGAGATGATTTCCAGCTCCATGCCGAGATAACGGCCACGCGCCTTGGCCATTTTCAGCCAGTCGAGCCGCTCCCGGGTTCCCGCCAGCATGATGCCGCCGGTGATGTGAACGCCGCAGGACTGCCCTGAAATATGCTCGATTTCCTTGTACAGCTCGATCGTGTACTGCTGCAGCTTCGCAACGTTGGGATCGCCGTTGACGGTGTGCATGCCCCCTGCCGCATGCCATGTCGACCCCGATGTCAGTTCGGCGCGTTCGATCAATAGTACGTCCCTCCATCCAGCCTTTGTCAGATGGTATAAAACGCTGGCGCCGACCACGCCGCCGCCGATGACCACTACCTTCGCGTGGCTCTTCATGCTCGCTCCCGATTCATTGAATTGATTGATTGTTGAACAATATTCTAGGCGCGGCGTCGCGCGTGCAATCCAGTCACTCGTTCGAAACCGCCAGGTGCAGGTTGGACTGAGCACCGCCGCTGCCGTTGGTGCCGAAGCGTTCGATCAGCCACGAGCGGAAAAGCGCGATGGCGGTGTCGCCTAAACCTTCAGGATGCGTATACAGATAGTAGCCAAAGCCGTCGTCCAGAGAGTTCTCGAATGGTTTGGCCAAGCGGCCCGTGCGAATGTAGTCGCCGTACAGATACGTATCCACCAGCGCTATGCCCTCCCCGCTCAGCGCGTATTGCACGGCGAGCATCACGTTGTCGAACACCAGGCCGCGCTCGACATGCACCGAGCCCAAGTTCGCATGTCGCGCAAATTGCGTCCACAGATGATGCCGCGGCAGCTCCGAGATGCGCACATGCAGCAGCTCGTTCGCTTCGATGAACTGCGCCAGACTCTTGTCTGCATGGCGTGCGGCGATATTCGGGTGGCACAGCACGCTCAGATGCACCGGCCAGAGCAAGTCCGTCACCATGTCGGTCACGGCCGGCTTCGAATACAGCACCGCCACGTCGACATCGGTTGGCGGCGGGCCCACGCCGTAGTAACTCACGAGATCGATTTCAACCTCGGCCGCCGCATGGCGGAAGTCGCGCAATATCGGCACCGCGAGATGCACGGCAAAACTCGGCGGCATCTGCACGCGAAGAGTTCGCAGCGTCGTCGAACCGTCGTTGCGGATGTCGTCGAGAGCATATTCCAGGCGGTCGAAGGACTTCATGACGGCCGGCAACAGATGCTGCCCGGCCTTGGTCAGCACCAAAGCATGCGGCTTGCGCTCGAAGAGCTGCGCGCCGATCAGTTTCTCGAGGGCAATTACGTGGCGCGACAAGGCGCTTTGCGATATCAGCAGCGCGTTGGCCGCGGCGGTGAAGCTCGAGTGCTTGGCGACGCCCTCGAAGGCGCGCAAGGCATTGAGCGGCAGCCAGCGGCGGTCGATCGTGGTCTTGCCCATGTGCTTTAAGGAGCCCAGGTGCCCGTGTAGCCGATGGCGCGCTTCTGGTCGGCGATGATGGTCTTGGACGCCACATACAAATGATACGCCGCCCAGAAGCCGGTGGGAGCGAGGCAGAGCAGCGCCAACCGCAGCGATGCCGCGTCCGTCGCGTGGCTGCCGGCGAACCAATCGCTCAACGCGCCGACGACCCAGGGGGCGACGATGAGGTTGAAGATATTCGCAACGAGGAGCGAGATCGCGATGAACATATTGCGCATGTGGCAAGGCGCAAGATTATTGAGCAGCCCGAAACAGGGTCCTATGTAAAAATAGATCGCGGGAATGAAAATGCAGAACATCAGCTTGCACACCCACAGGGAGTGCGTCCAGTAGGCGATCATGGAGGGGATCGTCGTGAGTGCAATTCCTGCGGCCAGCAGCCATACCACGCGGCGCGGGTCCGCCATAAAGGGACGCGACAGGAGCCACGCCGTGAATACGGTTGCCAAAGAGCCGCCCACCAAATGGATGTTCCCCGTGACGGCGCCGGCTTGACCCACATCCAAGTTGTAAGCGCGCTGCAGAAAAGTGGGTGTCCAGTAAATGAGACCCCAACCCCACAGGGCGCAGAGACCGCCGCCCATGACCACGTGAAAGGCGGCTTTTTGACGCCATAGAAACCGCAACGACACCGACAGCGACGGCTTGATCTCATCGACGCTGGCGTCCAATCGGCCGCGCTTCGGCTCGCGCACGGTCAGATAGACGATGGTGCCGACGACGAGACCCGGGATCCCCAAGGCAAGGAACGCCGCGCGCCAGTTATAGGCATGAGCGACGGCTCCTGCCATATTCGCGCCCAACCATGCGCCTATCGGTGCGCCCAGCGCCAGCACCGTCATCGCCATGGGCCGCCGGTCCGGCGGAAAATAGTCCGAGACGATGGCGGTGGACGGAGGCGTTCCACCGGCCTCGCCCGCCCCGACGCCGATCCGGCCCAGCAGGAATTCCCAATAATTCCGCGAGATCCCGCAGAGCGCCGTGAAGGCGGACCAAACGATCAGAGATGCGGCGAGGATATTGCGCCGGTTGGAGCGGTCGGCGAACCAGGAAATCAGAATGCCGAATGAGACATAAAATATTGCCAGCGGAGCTCCCGTGAGCCACGCAACGCCCTTGTCGGTCAACTTCAATTCCAGGCGGATCGGCTCGAGCACGGTGGACACGACATACCGGTCGGCGATGTTGATCGCGTAAATAAAGCACATCAGGATCAGAACGTACCAGCGCTCGATAGACGACGGCGCCTGGGTTCGCGGCAGATCAATGGCAGTTGTGCTCAAGCTATGCAACCTTGGGGTTGTTTGGCCCTCGCACCATACAGGGTTCGACGCCATTACGCGACGGGGCCAGGGATGCGAAAAATAACATGGGCGAATCGCGAAATGGCATAGCGGGATGAGAACGAAAGACTAAGCTCGCTGCATGGAATCCTTCGACTACATAATCATCGGCGCGGGCTCCGCGGGCTGCGTGCTGGCCGATCGACTATCGGCGAGCGGCCGCGATCGGATATTGGTTCTTGAGGCCGGCGGGACCGACCGACGATTTTGGATCAAGACCCCCATCGGTTACGGACGAACATTTGCCGACGGCGCGGTCAATTGGAAGTATCAGACGCTGCCCAATCCGGGCCTCGACGGGCGCAGCATCTATTGGCCCCGCGGCCGCGTGGTCGGCGGCTCGAGCTCCATCAACGCGCTCGTCTACTGCCGCGGGATACCCGCCGACTTCGATGACTGGCGGCAAATGGGCAATATCGGCTGGGGATGGGATGACGTGCGACCGTACTTCGAGCGCTCGGAGCGCCGGGTCGATGCGGCAGGCCGCGCCAGCGGCGATGGGCCCCTCGACGTCAAGGACGTGACGCCTTTTCTGCACCCGATGCGCCGGAATTGGCTGGAAGCGGCCGCCGAATTAGCCCTGCCGGTAACGGACGACTTCAATGGCCCGCACCCGGAAGGCCTGGGCTGCTACCAAGTGACGATTCGCAACGGCATTCGCCGTTCCGCTGCCGACGCCTTTTTAAGGCCGGCGCTGCGTCGCGGCAACATTCGCCTCGAGACCGGCGCCTGGGTAAGTAAAATCCGCTTCGATCAGAGGCGAGCCGTCGGCGTGGATTATGTGCGAGGCGGTGCCGGAAAATTCGCTGCAGCCGAACGCGAAGTCATTCTATGCGGGGGGGCGGTCAATTCGCCGCAGTTGTTGCAGCTCTCGGGAATCGGTCCTGCGTCCACATTGGAGGCGTCCGGAATCGCTACGCTGCTCGACAATCCTGCGGTCGGCGGAAATCTTCAGGATCATCTGGCCGTCGTATATTCATTCAAGGCCACGCAAGCGACGCTGAACGATGAACTGCATTCCACAACCGGCCAAATGATCGCGGGCCTGCGCTATCTTCTGGCGCGGCGCGGGCCGTTGGCCCTGAGCGTGAATCAATTCGGCGGGTTCGCGCGCGCAAACCCCAACGGTACCCGCCCCGATGTGCAACTCTACTTCAATCCCGTGACGTATGGCGCAGGCGACGCGACCCGCACTCGGATCGAGGTGGATCCGTTTTCCGGATTTTATTTGTGCTTTCAGCCGACGCGGCCGACGAGCGTGGGGCGCATCGACATTGCAAGTCCCGACTTTCGCCGTCCGCCGAGCATCGCCCCCAACTATTTATCCACTGAAAAAGACATCGATGACGTCGCTCATGGCGGCCGATTGCTGCAGGCCATCGCCCGGACACGGGCGATCAAGGCATTGATACGCGAGCCCATTGCGCCCGATCTCGATGCGATGGGACCTGACGGCTTGATTGCGGATTTTCGCGCGCGAGCATCCACGGTGTATCACCCCGTCAGTACCTGCCGCATGGGGGCGAGCGCCGCGGATTCCGTGGTCGATGCGTCTCTCAGGGTGCACGGCGTCGAGCGCTTGCGCGTCGTGGACGCTTCCGTGTTTCCAACCGTCACGTCCGCAAACACCAACGCACCGACTATGATGGTGGCGCAAAAGGCCGCCGATTTAATTTTGCACGGATAAATCCTACGGAGGGGAAAAGGATATGAAGCTCGACAGTGTCAATGTGTTTCTTGTGAGCAATCCGCCGCCGAGCTTCGGCGGCCGCTATTTCGTGTTTTTGAAATTGAGGACCGCGTGCGGAATCGAGGGGGTCGGCGAAGTGTATGCCGCCACATTCGGCCCGAAGGTTTTGGGGAAAATGATCGAAGACCTGTTTGCGCGGCGCTTTGCGGGGCGCGATCCTTTCCGGATCGAATCGCTCTGGCGCGAGAGCTATGGTTCGGGATTCAGCCAGCGTCCGGATCTCTCGCTGGTGAGCGTCATCAGCGGACTGGAAATGGCCTGCTGGGACATCATCGGCAAGGCCGTCGAGCAGCCGATTTATAACCTGATGGGCGGCAAGGTTAACGAGCGCCTGCGCAGCTACACGTATTTATATCCGGCCGCCGGCGAAGGCGACGACTTCTACAGCGATCCGGATCGATCGGCGGCGCGCGCCGCCGAGTACGTCGCACAAGGGTTCACGGGACTCAAATTCGACCCCACCGGTGGCTTCTCGGCATACGATCCACGGCAACCCACCCAGGAAGCTCTCGAACGCACGGTGCGCTTGGTAAGACTGGTGCGCGAAGCCGTCGGACGCCGTGCGGACCTTTTGCTCGGCACCCATGGCCAATTCACGACTTCAGGCGCCATTCGATTGGGAAGGCAACTCGAGCAATATGATCCCCTCTGGTTCGAAGAGCCTGTGCCGCCCGAGATGCCGGAACAGATGGCGATCGTGGCGCGCGGTACCAGCATTCCCATCGCCACCGGCGAGCGCCTGACCACCAAGTACGAATTCGCGCGGGTCTTGGCGTGCGGCGCAGCGAATATCCTGCAAATGAACTTGGGGCGCGTCGGAGGGATGCTCGAAGCGAAGAAAGTCGCGGCCCTGGCGGAGGTCCATTATGCGCAAATCGCCCCGCATCTTTATTGCGGTCCGGTGGTCGGCGCCGCGAATATCCAGATCGCCACCTGCTCGCCCAATTTTCTGATTCTCGAAAGCATCCAGCAATGGGGTGGCATTCACGCGGAGCTTCTCAAGAAGCCGATTCGCTGGGAAGAAGGCTACGTCATTCCGCCCACGACGCCCGGCCTCGGGGTCGAACTCAACGAAGAGGTGGCGCGCACCCACGCATACGTCGAGGATAGCCCCCTGCATTTGGAGATGATCGACCGGCCGTTGGGAAATCCATCGGCTGCGATCAAACCCGAGGGCGCGATGCGCCTATGAATTTGCGTTACGGCTTCATAGGACTTGGCAATCTTGGGCGGCATCTCGCCGTCAACTTGTGCCGCGGCGGCTTCGACGTCGGCGTGCACGACTTGCAGCGGAGCACCGCCGGCGGCGTGCTGATGGCGGGCGCGCACTGGGTGGATTCAATCGCAGATCTTGCCCGAGCCAGCGATTGCCTGATCACCTGCCTGCCTTCGCCTGCGGCCACGGCGGCGGTATTGGATCAAGCGCTGCCCAGCATGCGTGGCGGCGCCACGTGGATCGAAATGAGCACCAATGATTTCGCCGAGGTCGAGGCCCTCGCCGCCCGAGCCGAAAGCCTCGGGATCAGCACTCTCGCCTGCCCGGTCACGGGCGGAGTGCATCGTGCGGAGGCCGGCGATATCACGGTGCTCGTCGGCGGTGCGCAATCGGTGTATGCAATGCACGAGGCGGCGCTGCAGGCCATGGGCGGGCGCGTCATCCATTTGGGCGGGATCGAGCAGGCCGCGGTTACCAAGGTGGTGACCAATATGCTGGCGTTCATTCACCTGATTGCCGCCGGCGAAGCGCTCATGCTGTGCGCCAAAGGGGGCGTCGATCTGCGGGCCGCCTTCCACGCCATTGCCGCGAGCTCGGGCAATAGCTTCGTCCACGAGACCGAGAGCAAGGTGATCTTGAACGGCAGCTACGATATTGGATTTACGATGGATCTGGCATGCAAGGATGCCGGCTTCGCCGTCGAATTTGGGCGCCGCTTCGGAGTGCCCTTGCGCCTTGCCTCGCTGATGGAGCAAACCTTCATCGAGGGCCGCGCGAAGTATGGGGGAGATGCCTGGTCATCGATGATCGTGAAGCTGCTGGAAGATGCGGTCGGCACGCAGTTGCGTGCACCCGGTTTCCCGGCGCGCCTCAGCCCCAATGATGCCTGAAAGATGTCGCAAATTGGTAAGGAGGCATCGCTAAACGGCATAACGAGGACCCACTGATCGGCTAAGCTCAGGCCGAAGTACCAGAAGAGTGTGGATGTTTTTGCGATCGATCCGGCCGCAGGAGCGGGTCTCGGCGGGCGCGTTCGCCTGTGGTACATGAAATTTCAGATAGCCAAAGTCAAGGGATGAAGGTATGAACTGCAATTCGAAGCTGTCCTATGCGATTGCGGCGATTTTGAGCGGCGGAGCCTCCGGGTTCGTCCAGGCGGCGGCAGCGGCGGATACCGAGACAAGCGAGGGCATCCAAGAGATTACCGTCACGGCTCAGCGCCGCACGGAAAGTATTCAGAACGTGCCGATCACCATTACGGCACTCACCGGCGAGACGATCAAGGAATTGAACATCTCGACCTTGAACGACTATGTGAAGTTCCTGCCCAACGTCACGGTCGCGAACCAAGGCCCGGGTCAAGGCCTCATTTATATGCGTGGCTTGGCGACGACCGAGGACGGCCCGCAATCCTCCGGCGCGACGGGAAGTTTTCCGAATGTCGCGGTCTACCTCGATGAACAATCCGCTCAGCTGCCGGGCCGCAATCTCGACGTCTACGCAGCCGATATCGAGCGTATCGAAGTACTCGAAGGCCCGCAGGGCACCCTGTTCGGCGCCGGCGCCCAAGCCGGTGTGATTCGCTACATCACCAACAAGCCCAAGCTCGACAAGACCGAAGCGATAGTCAACGCCGGTTACGGCTACACCTCGCATGGTGACCCGAGCACCAGCCTCGACGCGACGCTCAATCTACCCTTGATCGACAATACGCTGGCGGTCCGTGCGGTCATCTACAACGAGCGGCGCGGCGGCTACATCGACAACGTGCCCGGAACCTTCACTCGCAAGGACAGCGATATCGGCATCGGTGCTTACTTCGGCGGCCACGTGCCCGCGATCAACGAGGTGGCGAACAACAATTCGGTGACCGGCAGGGCCATCAACCCCGTGACGTACCAGGGGTTTCGGTTGTCGGGCCTGTACCAGATCAACGATGACTGGAACGTCCTTGTATCGCAGTCGTACCAGTTCATGGAAGCAGACGGCATCTTTGCCGAGATGCAGCACGGCACCGACGGCCAGAAGCTGCCTGATCTCTCGGTGAATTTGTTCACGCCGCAGTATGACAAGGACCGCTTCGAGAACACCGCGTGGACCGTGAGCGGCCGGATCGCCGCGCTCAAGGCCGTGTACACGGGAGGTTATCTGGTGCGCACGGTGGACCAGGTCGCCGATTACACAAACTACAACCGCGGCGCCTATGGCGACTACTATTCCTGCATCCTCCCGGGAACGCCGCAAGCAATTGCGAACGGGACGCCGGGAGGCGCCTGCCTCTCGCCGATCGCGACGTTCCGAGTGCAGCAACGCAACACCCATCAGAATCACGAGTTTCGCTTGAGCACGCCGGACGACTGGCGTTGGCGCGCCATCGGCGGTCTGTTCTACGAAGATTTTCTGGTTCAGGATATTTCCGACTGGCACTACCGGGCACCGGGCGCGGGCTTCATACCATTGATCGCGCCCCCCGCATCGAGTGCGAATAACCACGCGGTGCGCGACAACTCCATCGGCTTCTACGACGACATCCAGCGCGGCTACAAACAGAAGGCGGCATTCTTTTCCACGGACTTCGAAATCATTCCGAAGACCTTGACCGTGACCGCCGGCACGCGCTACTACAACATGGACACTTTCGAGAAGGGCGCGAAAGGCGGCAGCTACGACTGCCGGCCGGGCGGCTTATATCCGTTTGTCGGCCCGGACCAGATTTTGAACGGCGCCTGCAACAACGGCCTCAATCTGGACACGTTCGCCGTCCCGGCCGGAAATGGAGCGTATTCGGACAAAAAAATCGGTCTGGAAAAAACCTACAAAGGCTTCAAGAGCCGCGCCAACATCAGCTGGAAGTTCATGGACGACGGCTTGCTGTACTACACGTGGTCGCAAGGCTTTCGTCCGGGTGGTTTCAACCGCTCATCGGGATTCGTGAGCGCCACGCAGTCACCGCTGGTCAACGTGTATCAAACTCCGATCGGTTTCGCGCCGGACGTCTTGACCAACAACGAGCTGGGTTTCAAGACCCAGTGGCTTAACCACCGGCTGCAATTCAACGGCACGGTATATCGGGAAGACTGGAAAAACGTTCAGATCGGGCTGTTCGATCCCGGGGTGCTGGGCAATTTGACATTCACGACCAACGGGCCGGACTACCGGGTCCGGGGCTTTGAGACGGAAATCATCGCGCAGCCGCTCGCCGGGCTGACGGTCACGGTGGCAGGATCGTGGAACCACTCCGAACTGGTCAATACCCCGACCCTGTTCGACAAGAACGGCGCTCCCATCAATTGGACAGCGCTCGGTCTGCACAACCCATATGGCGACACGGGTAGTCCTCTCGCGCAGTCGCCGCCATTCCAGGGAAATGTGCGCGTCCGCTACGAAGTTCCGATGGGAAGCTACAACACATTCGTGCAAGGGGCGGCTACGCGCCGCGCGCACTCGCTCGCCACGACGGACAAGCTTGCGACGGAAAACGACAAGATAACGCCCGTCGATTACGTCCTGCCGGCATTCACGACCTACGATCTTTCGGTGGGAATCGCCAAGGATCAGTGGACGGCGCAGATCTACGGCACCAACATTACCGACACGCGAGGCGTGGACTTCTCTACCTATGCGCAAAAGGTCAAGGAGGATACGGTCATTCGGCCGCGCACGGTGATGCTGAAAATCGGGTACAAGTTCCAATAGAGGAAGAATCGGCTTCGTATGGCCGCCCCGCTCCCCGATTCTCTTCCGTCCGGTGTCGAGGCGGAAATTGGCCACGCCCGATCGCTGCTGCAGAAACGTCAGTTTCCACAGTCGCTCGCGGTCGCGGAAATTCTGCTTGCCGATTTTCCCGAAAACCGCGACGTCCTCTATCTGATCGCCGTCAATCAGCGCTACCTGGGACGCATCTCCGAAGCGCTCGCTACGCTTGAGCGGCTCGAGGGTCTGCATCCCGATTATGGCCGCCTGTTCCAGGAGCGTGGCCACTGCCACCGCACCATAGGCGACGCGCCGGCGGCAATCGTGGCCTACCAGACCGCTGTCGACCGCAATGCTGCGCTGCCGGCGAGTTGGAAGGCGCTCGCCGCTTTATTGAGGTCGGCGGGCCGCACCGCTGAGGCCGACAACGCCGTCAGCGTAGCGGCAAGTCTCGAGCAGCTGCCGCCTGCGATCGTCGCTGCAAACAGCTTGTTTGCGGAAGGCGATACCCATGCGGCCGAAAAGATGGTCCGGCAGTACCTGCAGCAAGACCCAGCACACGTCGAGGGCATGCGACTGCTCGCCAGAATCGGCATGAAGCTCGGCGTCCTGGACGATGCCGAGTTCTTGCTGGAGAGCGTCTTGGAGTTCGCACCGGACTATCACGCCGCGCGGTATGACTATGCCCAGGTGCTCGCCGACCGCCAGAAGCACGCGCGCGCGCTGGAGCTGGTCCGGCAGCTTCTGGCGATCGAGCCCCGTAACCCGATGTTTCGCTCGCTCGAGGGAAACGTCTTGGTGGGCCTCGGCGACCATGAAGCGGCGCTCAAGCTGTTCCACGAACTCCGTGATGATTCGCCCGCGAATCCCACGTTGCACCTCGCGATTGCGCACGCCCACAAAACCGTCGGCCGCCAGCAGGAAGCCATTGAATCCTATCGCCGCGCTGCGCAAGTCCGGCCGGACTTCGGCGACGCATACTGGAGCCTCGCAAATCTCAAGACGTACCGCTTCACCGAGAACGAAATCGCGCAAATGCGCGCCCAGGAATCCGCGCATGGCACCCCCCTCCTCGACCGTTACCACCTTTGCTTCGCCCTGGGCAAGGCGCTCGAGGATCGAGCGGAATATGCGGAATCGTTTCTCTTTTACGAACGAGGCAATGCGCTGAAACGAGATGAACTGCGCTACGACGCGGCTGCGCTCGAACGCAATCTGCGGCGGCAGTCCACCGTCTGCACGGGCGAATTTTTTGCGGCGCGCCGGGGGTTTGGATCGGGCGATCGGTCGCCCATTTTCATCATAGGCTTGCCGCGTGCCGGCTCGACGCTGGTCGAGCAGATCCTTGCCTCGCATTCGAACGTGGAGGGCACCAAGGAACTCGCCGACATTCCGCGGCTCGTCCACCGGCTGAATGGCCGCGAATCGAACGATTCGACGCCGCGATATCCCGCCGTGCTCGGCGAGCTTAGCGCCGAACAATTGCGGCAGTTCGGCGAGCAATTCGTTTTGGATACCCGAGTGTACCGACGGGGCAAACCCTTTTTCATAGACAAGATGCCGAACAACTTTCGCCACCTCGGCTTGATCCACTTGATTCTGCCCAATGCCAAGATCATCGATGCGAGGCGCGAGCCCATGGCTTGCTGTTTCAGTAATTTCAAGCAACTTTTCGCGAGCGGCCAAGAGTTCACTTATGGCCTGGAAGACATCGCACGTTACTACCGCAATTACCTCGAATTGATGGAACACTGGAACGCGGTACTGCCGGGCAAGATACTCAAGGTGCAGCACGAAGACCTGGTCCAGAACCTGGAAGGGAATGTCCGCCGCCTTCTGGATTTCTGCGAGCTCGAGTTCGAATCGACGTGCGTTGAGTTCTATAAGACCGAGCGGAGTATACGCACCGCGAGTTCGGAGCAGGTTCGTAGGCCTATATTCAAGGAAGGATTGGATCAGTGGCGGAATTTTGAGCCCTGGCTCGCGCCCCTCCAAGCCGCACTTCGAGGCCCGCCGACAATATGACAGCCCCCGTTGTTGGTACGCAACAACGAGTGCGGCGCGCTACCGATCAGATTCTTCTGCTCAACCACTTTCTGCGGCCGGCTCTGATTCACGGGTTGACGGTGGCCGCCCGCGATTTATCTGACTGCGCAAGGACTCGAGGATGCTGACGCTGCGAAGCTGTGCTACCTCGTTTCCGCTCGTGCCGCCTTCTCGCTGTCGGGGCCGCCGCGCGGGGAGTAAGCAAAGATCGGGCGTGTGACTTGCGATGCAACACGTCATATATATTATATATGTACTTGTTTAGTTTGACTAATTTCCCAGCGAAGGACCCGGCCGAAACCCTCCTTGAGCGGCTGCGCCACTTGTCCGCAGCAACTCCCGCGCTCAACATTTACGACCACTCTCATGGAGCAGCGGGTGCGGCAACCCTAGGTCATGCTCCGTCGCCTGGCAACGCTCACGCCGCTGCCGCCTTGAGTCCTCACGGCAAGCATCGAATGCCGCATCGAATTTCCGTATGGCCGAATCTAAAATCGGCATGCGGGCGATGCATGGCCACAACAAAATAGACCTTTCGCTTTGCGCCGGCGATGCTATTCTCTGAAGTAATTACAAAGCCTGATGGCGTATTGCCGGGATTTTATAAGGAAGGGATGGAAGCATGAATTCAAATCAGAAGTTGTCCTATGCGATTGCAGCCATCCTGAGCGGCTCGGCCGCGGGATTCGCCCATGCGGCCACGGCGACCGACACTGAGGCCTCCGATTCGATTCAAGAGATCACCGTCACGGCGCAGCGCCGGACGGAAAACGTTCAGAACGTGCCCATCACCATCCAGGCGTTGACCTCCGAGACCCTGAACCAGCTCAGCGTCACCACATTCGATGACTTCGTTCGCTATCTGCCCAATGTCACGGCGCCGTCGAACGGGCCCGGACAGGGCAACGTATTCATGCGCGGCCTCAGTACCGGTGCGGCGGGCACCCAATCGAGCGGTTCGATCGGCGGCTTTCCGAATGTCGCCATCTACCTGGACGATCAATCCGGCCAACTGCCCTCGCGCAACCTCGACATTTATGCCGCCGACCTCGAGCGCATCGAAGTCCTCGAAGGGCCCCAAGGCACCTTGTTCGGCGCGGGCGCTCAAGCAGGCGTGATCCGCTACATCACGAACAAGCCCAAGCTCAATGTGACCGAAGCCAATTTCGACGTCGGCTACGGCGTCACCGCGCACGGCGATCCCAACACCGACCTGACTGCGGTCCTCAATCTGCCGCTGATCAACGACACTCTCGCGCTGCGCGCCGTCATCTACAACGATCGGCGCGGCGGCTACATCGATAACGTGCCGGGCACCTTTACTCGCAAGGCTACCGACCTTGGCATTTACTATGCCAATAACCCCGGCGGAGGCGTTCCGGCCAATGCCCCGGCCATCAACAACAACGCCATCGCCGCTCGCGCCATCAATCCGGTCACCTATCAGGGCACGCGCCTGGAAGGGCTGTATCAGATCAACGATAATTGGAACGTGCTGATTACACAGTCCTACCAGAACATCGACTCGCAGGGCGTTTTCTATCAGATGCCCCATGCCTCGGACGGCGCGGCCCTCAATCCGCTCGAAGTTACGCTGTTCAACAATGCCTTTAACAAGGATCGGTTCGAGAATACGGCGTGGACCGTAAACGGCCAGCTCGGTGTTTTGCATGCGGTATATACCGGTGCTTATCTCGACCGTCACGTATCACAGGTCGGGGACTACACGAACTATGCCCGCGGCGTGTTTGCCGACTACTATCAGTGCTACGGTCCCGGCACCGGCTTTTATCTTGCGACTCCGACCCCGGGCCTCACTTCGAGGTGTTACTCGCCCAGCAGCACCTGGCGCGAAACCGAACGCAACGAGCATCTCAGCAATGAATTTCGCTTGAGCACGCCGGATGATTGGCGCGTGCGCGTCATCGCCGGCGGTTTCTTTGAGACCAATACTCTCTTCGACCAGACCGACTGGCTTTACAAGACGATCCCGAACTGCACCTCGAACACCGCGCCGGGCACTCCGGGCAACACGGGTTGCATGTCGAACGTCGGCACGGTGCCCGGCACCACCGTCGAGAACCCCGGAGCTCAGAACGACAACGTCGCGTTCTTCGAGGACACCACGCGTCAAGTCAAACAGGCAGCGGGGTTCACATCGATCGACTTCGACCTTATTCCCAAAGTGTTGACCATCACGGGAGGCACGCGTTACTACAATTTCGATGAGTACTTCAAGGGCAGTGTCAGCAGCAGTTTCGGCTGTTTCGAGGCCGGAGCGCCTCCCGGCGGCTGCATCGCGGGCGGCAACAACCTGGACAAGAGAAACCTCACTTCCAAGGAACACGGCTTCAAGAGCCGCGGCAATATCACTTGGCACATCACATCGGACATCATGGTGTATGCGACGTATTCCCAAGGCTTCCGTCCCGGCGGCTTCAATCGCGTGAACAACTGTCACATCCGAGGGACGGATGGGCTCAATCAATTCTGCATACCGCAGACGTATAAGTCCGACGACTTGACGAACAAGGAAATCGGCTGGAAGACGGAGTTTCTGGATCACCGATTGCAATTCAACGGTGCTCTGTACCAGGAGAACTGGGACAATGTGCAGGTCGGGTTCTTCGATCCCGGCGAAACGGGCAATCTGACCTTCGGAACCAACGGACAAAATTACCGGATTCGCGGTGTCGAGACCTCGATCGTGGCACGCGTGACGCAGGGCCTGACGCTGCAGGGTGGCGCAGCCTGGAATTCGAGCACACAAACCAATTCGCCGGCTTTGATCGACACCAATCCGGCGAGCAACAACTTCGGCAAGCCCATCACCGTGGCGTGCGACAAAACCGGAGCGAACTGCAAACCGCTCAACAATCTATTCGGCCCGCCCGGCGGCCCGAGCGCAAACTCGCCGCCCATCGAGTTCAACTTCCGCGCGCGCTATGACTTCACGATGAATGGCTACACTCCATTTATGCAGGTGGGGGCGACACACACCGGGCACTCCTTCACACAGGGCGGAAGCAATCCTTCGATCTCGGCCGGCGGCATCAATACCACCTTGCTGCGCTTCGAAAACCCCGCGTATACGACTTACGATGCCTCGGCGGGTGTGGCGAAGGACGCGTGGAACGCGCATGTGTTCGTGCAGAATCTGACCAACTCGAATGCCAGTCTCTTTACCAATACGGGACAATTCACGGTGGCGCAGACCGTCCTCCGTCCCCGGGTGATCGGCGTTAAGGTCGGCTATAAATTCTAAAGGAGCTTTGACTGATCGCGGCTACCCGCTCGAGGGTCTGACGCAGTAGTATCGAAGGCGGGCATGAGCCCGCCTTTTTTTTGGGAATCAATGCAAGCAGCCGCCGTCACAACCCCCCTTTCTCCCGTCGCGGCGGAGGTCCTGCGCATCCGCGTCCTCATCGAGCGCCAGCAATTCGCCGCCGCGCTCAAGGCGGGCGAAGCCTTGGCGGTCCAGGTTCCGGAAAACCGCGATGTCCTCTACATGATTGCCGTCAGCCAGCGGTATTTGAAGCAAGAAGACCAGGCGCTGGCCACCCTGGAGCGGCTGCAGAGGCATCACCCCAACTTCAGTCTTCTGTTCCAGGAACGCGGCCACTGCTATGTCGCGCAGCGCGATGCGCCGCGCGCGATCGATGCGTTCTTGGGTGCCGTGAACATCAATCCGGCCTTGCCGGCGAGCTGGCGGACCCTGCAGACGCTCTTCCGGATGACCGGCCAGGCTGAGAATGCCGAGATGGCTGCCGCACATGTCGCAACTCTCGGGAAATTGCCCCCGGAGATCGTCACAGCGACCGCCATGTTTTCCGACGGAGATCTGGCGCCCGCAGAAGAGCTCGTGCGGGCGTTTCTGTTGAAACACGGCGACCACGTCGAAGCCATGCGGCTGCTGGCGCGGATCGGGCTTGCGCATGACGTGCTCGACGATGCCGATATCTTGCTGGAAGCCGTGCTGGCCATGGCTCCGGACTATCGAGCCGCCCGCTACGACTATGCCATCGCGCTGCTCCGGCGCCATAAGCATGAGCAGGCCATCGCCGAACTTGAGAAGCTGCTGCAGCTCGATCCGAAGAATCGGGCTTACAAGACCACGTACGCGACAACGAAGGTGGGTCTGGGCGATCACGAGCGGGCGCTTGGGCTTTATCAGGAACTCATCGCCGACGCTCCGCAATCGCTTCAGGCATCCGAGCTGCATCTGTCGGTGGCGCACTCGTTCAAGGCGCTCGGACGCCAGCCGGAGGCGATCGAATCCTATCGCGCCGCCGCGGCGGCTCGGCCGAGTTTCGGGGATGCCTACTGGAGCCTCGCCAACCTCAAGACTTATCGGTTCACGGTGGACGAAATTTCACGCATGCGTGCCGAAGAGGCTGCCGAGACGACCGCGCCGGTCGACCGCTACCACCTGTGCTTCGCTCTCGGCAAGGCGCTCGAGGACCTGGCCGAATACGAGGAGTCGTTTCGCTACTATGAACGCGGCAATGCGCTCAAGAAGTCTCAGAGCCGCTATCGGCCGGAGCCGATCGAACGCAACACGCGGCTGCAGAAGGCGACCTGCACCGCGGAATTCTTCGCCGCCCGGCGCGGCGTGGGCTGCGACAAGCCCGACCCCATCTTCATTGTGGGCTTGCCGCGATCCGGCTCCACGCTGCTCGAGCAGATCCTGGCCTCACATTCGAAAGTCGAAGGCACGATGGAACTCGCGGACATTCCCCGCTTGGTGCTGGACCTGCAAGGGCGCGAGGCGGAGAGCGACAACCCGCGCTACCCGGCTGTGCTGCACGATCTCGATCCCGCCGACTTCCTCAGGATGGGTAAGAAATTCATCACCGACACGCGCGTATACCGTACCGGCAGACCCTACTTCATCGACAAGATGCCGAACAACTTTCGGCATCTCGGTTTGATTCATCTGATTCTGCCGAATGCCAAGATCATCGATGCACGGCGCAACGCAATGGCGTGTTGTTTCAGCAATTTCAAGCAGCTCTTTGCCTCGGGACAGGAGTTTACCTATGGTCTCGAGGACATCGGCCGGTACTACCGGACGTACGTCGAGCTGATGGCGCATTGGGATATGGTCATGCCCGGCAAGATCTTGCGCGTCGAGCATGAGGATGTCGTCGATGATCTCGAAGCGAATGTCCGCAGGATCCTCGATTTCTGCGGCCTGGAATTCGAACCTCAGTGCATCGAGTTCTACAAGACCGAGCGCAGCGTCAGAACCGCGAGCTCGGAGCAGGTACGTCAGCCGATTTTCAAGGAGGGCGTCGATCAGTGGCGGCATTTCCACCCCTGGCTAGGCCCTCTGGAGGCAGCGCTCGGTGCAGCGTCTTGAGTTCCCGGCGTCGAGGATATTCAGATATGTGGTTGCGAATTGCATTTGCCATATCCGTTGCCGTCTATTGCTTGACGGCAAATCCCCGCAGCGCACGAGCCGCTCCGGCGGAGCTTCTTCCGGTGCAAGCTTTCGAATCCGATCGGGCGCTCGAAGCGCCGGTCGCGAACGGCGCTTTCGTTCCGGGTGAGAATGCCTTGCCGGCACCCGCCTTCGCCGGCGTGCTGAAGATCCACGCGTCGTCCATGCAGACTCTGCCGGTTCTGACCCAGCCCCTGATTCAGGGGCGCGATGTCCGTATCTTTCCCGGCGTGCAGCTGGAGTTCTTCACGGTCGGCGACGTTCTGGTGCCCGTCCAGCGCGGCGAGATGGTGCGCGAAACCGGCGCCGGAGCCGCCCACAGCTACTGGCGGGTCATTCCGCAATTTGGCAAGGTGTGGCGCGAAAAAGGCGATGGTGATTGGTCGCGCGCCGCGTTTCCCATCATGCTGGTCAACGACACGGAGAACCACGCGCACCAGGGCCTGGCGACGTTTCTGTATAGATCCGGACAGGCGAGTGCGCTCAGATTTCAGTTCGTGCAGCAAACCGGCCCGTACCTCATCAAACAGTACTTCGTCGCCTGGGGGTATGCGCCGACCGAATTCGCGGCGGGGAACTCCCAACAGCTCGAGGCGCGCCGCGTGCAGGCGCAGGCGGAACTGGCCGACCGGCTGCCCGCGAGACCCTGGAGCGAGCTGGTCAAGACCGTACCGCCGGGAGTCCTCGAGGGCTTCGGCGGACCTATCTATCCGAAGTGGCAAGTAGCGGTGGCGCTGGTTCGCGACGGCACGCTGTACTACCAAGATCCGATCACACCCTATGGCCCCTACCCGTATCCGCTCGAGATGCGCTTCGGTGTGCGTTCCGTGACCAAGGCGGTGTTTGCGCCGCTCGCGCTCCTGCATCTCGCACAAGTGTACGGACCTTGGGTGCTCACGCTCAAGATCGGGGACTATGTGCCGGACCTCGATCCGAAGTGGCGCCGGGTCCGCTTTGTCGACGCATCGAACATGGCGACGGGTTTCGGCGGCATGGGCAGCACCAAGACCCATCCCAACGACATCTTCGACGGCTACTTGGGAGGTGACTACGATGCCTGGTACATGGCTCCGTCGCACGCCGACAAGATTCGGCAGATGGCCGCAACGCTGCATCCTTATCCCTGGGAGCCTGGCACCGTCATGCGATACCGTGACCAGGATTACTATGTCTTGGGCGCCGCCATCCAGAGCTTTCTCAAGTCGGTCAGAGGGCCTCAGGCAGACCTCGGGGAGATGGTACAGAACGAGGTGTTCGGTCCGATCGGCATTCACCAGGCGCCGGTCGTCAGGACACGCGAGGCGGGCGGTCGCGACGGTCTGGTGTGGTGCAACGCCGGCTATTATCCGACGCTCGATGATCTCGCAAAGATCGCTTTGCTGTACGAGTCGCGCGGCGCCCATGGAGGGATGCAGATACTGAACCGCGAATTAACGGCGGATCTCCTGGCCGCGCGCGACGCCATCGTCAAGAACGCCGATGCCGCGCTGGGACCCGTTGCGGCGCCGTTGGCCGACTCCAAGGAGGATGGGCTCTATAAAATGGGCTTTCACTTCCTGCGCTACGTGGACACGAGCGGCACGGTGGAGTACCTGCCGAGCATGCACGGCTCGGGCGACAACGAAGTGATCCTGTACCCGAACCGCATGGTGTCCATCGTCATGGCAAAGGCGTCGGAAGAGATCCTGGGTTCGGAGAAAACCAGGTCCGACGAGGGGCCGGCGACCATTCGAGCCGTCGAGCGTCTGGCGCCCTTCTAGTCACGCGGTCTGTCTAGGGTTCACCGCTGCCGATTTCGGCCCGACGCTGCGCGACGTAGGCATCCAGTGATTCGCGAATCGCCGGATCCATCGCGGGCTCTTCGTACTCCTTGAGCGCCTGTTTCCAAATGATCGTGGCGCGCTGCGTCGCATCTTTACCGCCGCCGAGTTGCCAGTTCTCGTAGTTCTGCCAATTGGAAACGAGCGGCTGGTAGAAGGCGTGCTCGTAGCGAGCCATCGTGTGCGGCTCGCCGAAAAAGTGGCCGCCCGTCGGAACGCCCTTGATGGCGTCGAATCCAAGTTCTTGCTCATCGACGACGATCGGCTTGAGGAACTCGATCATCATCTGCAGCATCTCGACGTCGAGGACCAGCTTCTCGAAAGACGCAGTCAATCCCCCTTCTTGCCAACCGGCCGCGTGGTACACGAGATTGCCGTGTCCCAGAATCGCACCCCACAGGGACATCTCGGTCTCGTACGCTCCTTGGGCGTCAGCCGCATTGGACGCGCTGGCATTGGAAGTGCGGTACGGAAGCCGATAGCGGCGGGCCAATTGGCCGCCCGCGATGTTGGCCTTGGCATTTTCCGGGGTCCCAAACGCCGGCGCTCCCGAACGCATGTCCACATTCGAGGTGAAGGCGCCATACATCACGGGGGCGCCGCGCCGAACCGACTGCGCCAGCACCACGCCGAACAACGCCTCGGCGTTCTGCTGCGCAAGCGCCGCAGCGAGCGACACCGGCGCCATGGCGCCCATCAAGGTGAAGGGCGTGATGACCACCGCCTGGCCGTGTTCGGCCATGGCGATGAGTCCCTCGCTCATGGCTTCATCGAACCGGCGCGGGCTGTTCACCGAAATGATGGTAATGACGCCGGGACTATGGGCCATTTCCTCCAGCTCGATGCCTCGCGCGATCGCCATCATCCGGATGCCGTCGAGCGCCCGCCCGGCACCGATGGCGGTGCAGTGATACACCTGATCCGAATACAGAAGATTCGCCCGATAGGTGTCCAAGTGCCGGGAACTCGCAGGCAGCTCGACCGGCGCGCACACTTGGTTGCCGATCAGATGGATGGCGTTGAAGTGCTGCGCGAGCCGGGTGAGGTCGCAGTAGTCCTGGTAATTTCCCGACCGGCGCCCCCGCTCGCAGTCATGAACGTTGGGCGGCCCCGCCACCAGGCCGAAGTTGACATGGTTTCCGCCCATGATCACCCGTTTGTCGGGGTTGCGCGGAGTGAGGACAAATTCCGACGGTGCGCTCGCCAAGGCGCTCTCGACGATGCCGCGGTCGAGATAGACGGTCCGTGTCCCGGAGTCGACCTTTGCGCCCGCCGCTTTGAGAACGGCCAGTGCCCGCGCCGACATCACTTCCATGCCGAGCTCTTCGAGGATGCGCAGCGAAGTCAGGTGGATCGCCTCGAGCTGATCCGCCGACAGCACCTCCATGGGCAGGTAGGGGTTGCGAACTTCGGTCCAGGGCAACTGAGGGACGCGCGTTCCGTCAAGACGTCTGCCGCGGCCTCCCTGACGTCGCCGATTTGCATTCATAAGTTCTAGTATAGTCCGACATCGCTGAGCCCGGATCGTGCGCGAACACGACATCGCGATGATCCATCGCGACATCCGATTCGATGCGCATACACGAGACTTGCAATGTCCATGCGATTTGAAGCCAGTAGTTCCGGCGCGCCGATCCGAATCGCGTTTTTGCTCATTCCTCAGTTTTCAATGATGGCATTCTCGGCCTCGATCGAGCCGCTGCGCTCGGCCAACCGCATGAGCGAGCGCCAACTGTTCGAATGGCAGCTGGTCTCGGCCGACGGCAAGCAAGTCGCCGCGAGCAATGGAATCGACATCGCGGCAACCCAGTCGCTCGACCAAGTGCACAGGGTCGATATGCTGGTTGTCTGCGCGGGGCTCGAGCCGGTGCAGTTTTCACCTCGCCATAAAATCCATCACCATTTGCGCCGGCTCGCCCGCCATGGCTCGATGGTCGGCGCGATCAGCACCGGTTCGTTCATACTGGCGGATGCGGGGCTGCTGGCCAATCGTCGATGCACGGTGCATTGGGAATATGCCGATCTGTTTCGGTCGCGTTATCCGGCGCTCGAGGTCAGCCGGGACCTCTATGTGGTGGACCGAGATGTGTTCACCTGCTCCGGCGGCACTGCGGCGCTCGACATGATGCTGCATTTCGTCAGCCGGGCGTCGACGCCGGGAATCGCGATCGCCGTCGCCGAGCAGTTCATCCACCCGCAGATTCGAAACCAAGAGGACCAGCAGCGGCTCGAGACGCACGCGCGCTATGGGATCGACAGCCCCAAACTGGCCGAGATCCTAAGGATCATGGAAGGCGCGCTCGAAAATCCGCTTGATATCCGGCAAATATCGGATCGCATCGGCATCTCGGCGAGGCACGTCGAGCGTCTGTTCCGCGAGCAGATCGGTGCTTCTCCCAAGTCCTTTTACATGCGCCTTCGTCTGGCGCGCGCGCGGACCTTGCTGCGCCAGACCATCAATCCCATCTTGGCCGTGGCAGTCGAATGCGGCTTCCGCTCAACGTCGCACTTCAGTCATGCGTATAAACGAGTGTTCGGCAAAGCGCCGACCGACGAGCGTTCCGAGCGGCCCCGGCGCAATGCGCCGACTGGGTCGCAGATTGCTCGATAACCATGCCTTCGATCGAATCCTCGGTTATCGTATTGACCGGGAAACCTTCAGAGGAAACTGGGCCGCCATAATGCAATTTTACTCACGAGCCGCGTCGTTCGGCTGCCTTGGCGCAATATCAGCGCTGGTACTTTCCGCCCTCAACGCAGCCGCGGCATCCCCCGCTCCCTACCGCCCCATTGCGCCCAGGCTGACGGACAACACCATCGTGTTGACCGGCAAGGACCTCACCATCGAGCAAGTCGTGCAAGTGGCGCGGTACGGCGCGAAGGTCGAGTTGAGTCCGGAAGCCAGGCAGCGCTCCGCCGACGCGCATGCCCTGCTCCTTGAAGCGGGCGCCGAGGGTGTATCGGTCTATTGGTTCAATCGCGGTTCGGGATCCGGCCGCGAGAGATTCATATTCACGGGTGATCCATTATCGCCGGCGAACAAGAAACTCTTGGAAGCCCGCCAGCTCGCGATATTCCAACGCGGCGCTCTCGCGGGCCTTGGCCCGGAGATCAGCGATGAAGAAATCGTTCGCGCCATGCTGGTGGTACGCGCCAATACCATGAGCTTCGAGGCTGCTAGTCCGCAGCTCACGCAACGCCTGCTCGACTTGCTCAATGAGCGCATTACGCCGGTGGTGCAATCCCGGAGCACGGTCGGCGAAGGGGATTTAGGACCGTTCACGAACGTCGGAGCGACGATGGTGGGCGCGGGCAACTGCTACTACCGCGGCGTACGCATGCGGGCAGACGCGGCGCTCAAGCAAGCGGGGCTCGAGCCGCTTGCACCCTTTGGAGCCGACGACAGCGAACTAGAAAGCACCAATTCCTACTCTACCGGCCAGGCGGCGCTGCTGCTTTACGATGCGCGAGAGGCGCTGTCGTGGGCGGATCTCATCTATGCCATTGATCTCAACGGCATGAACAGCAGCGTCTCCCCGCTGTCGCAGCCCGTGCAGGCCAATCGGCCGTTCAAATGGCTCAACTGGGACGCCGCACGCGTGCTCGCCATGCTCAAGGGAAGCTATCTGTTCGAATTGGACGACAAACGGATCATTCAGGATCCTGAAAGCTTGCGTGCTTCATCGATTCGCCAGGGCTCGGCGTGGCAAGCGTGGGCGCAACTGCGGGATGTCGTGCTCGTTCAAATGAACTCGTCCGACCACAATCCCGCGGTCCGCGTAGGCGCTTCTCCGTCGGATTCCTGGGAGCTCAGCACGCCCCAGCTCGCGCAATTCTATGTCAAGGGCAGCCCGCGCAATCATGGCCAGCACGGTTTCATATTTTCGAACGCCAACTGGGATCCCTATCCCATGGCCAACGAAATTGAAGCCTTTACGATCGCACTCGCCAACATGGACGCTGCCGTCGTGCAGAGGATGCTGCGCTTCACGAACACGTTCTTCACCGTGATCGCACCCTCGGACGAGTCGCCGGGGGAACCCGGACGCTTCCATCTGACTCAAGGCAGCGAGATTGCGGCAGTAGCCCTCATGCAGGAAATCCAAGGTCTGATCAATCCCGTGCCGCCGGAAGGCAACGCGCTCATTCAGAATGTGGAAGACATGCAGACGCAAACGCGGCTCAAGGTCACCCGGGCGCGGGCTGCGGTCGACGATACTTTCGATCTCTTGGCCGAAGATCTGTTGACCGGGACTTATTGGCTGGATCTGCGCAAATCGCAGAATCACTCCCGAACCTTCGGCGCCTCGCCCACGGCAGTATGGACTGCCTTTCGCGGCGCGCTTCCCTTCAACGGCGCAGGGCCAAGCCCGCCCACCCAGCCGATCCACGACATTGCGGCGGCGTTCATACGCAGCAATGCAGCCGCGAATTTCTACCGGGACAATGCACGGGAGCCAGATGCGCTCGCTCGCCGGCATATCACCGAATGATCGCCAACGCTCGTATGTACTCGGTGAGCCCGCAGGCTGCCGAGCTTTGGCGCAGGCTCCTCGCCGCTGTAATCGTGCACGCCGGATTGGACATCGAGCTGCTCGAACACGCCGAGCCGGCGCCGATCAACGAGTTGTGGCAGCGCTCCGATAAAGCCGCCGTGTTCATGTGCGGCCTGCCTTTTTCTCTTTCGCATCCTCGGCCGGAACTCATTGCGGCGCCGGTCCCCTCGCCGCCCGATTTTCACGGCATGCCGCAATACTGGAGCGAAATGGTGGTGCGAAACGACAGCGCCTTCCATGCCGTTGAAGACACCTTCGGCGCGCGGATTGCTCTGACGGTGCCGGACTCTCAATCCGGATGCCTTGCCGCGCTCTATTATCTGATGACATCCGCGAATCAATTCCCGGTCTATCGCGAAGTCATCACGCCGCAGGTGACGCCGCAAGGTGCGATGTCGGCGGTCATCGCCGGTGCGGCGGATGTGGCGCCCATCGATTCCTATGCTTTTTGCCTATTACGAAAGTATCGCCCGGACTTGACGTCCCAACTCCGCACCATCGGCCGAACCGAGCGAACGCCCATTCCGGCGCTGGTGGCGTCGCGGACGGGCCTCGGCGGGCTGCAGGACGCGTTCCTGGAAGCGCATCGAATTGAGTCCGTTGCCCCCCTGATGGCGGCTTTGCTGCTGCAACGGTTCGTTCGCCCGGATCCCGAATCCTATGATGCGTTGCGGTTGAATTTCGAGGCCGCAAGCCGCTTCTGGAGCGAGCATCCCCTCGCCTCCACGGTCCATCCGGCCTTCGCGGCCGGGCCTTTTGCGACCCCCGGCCTTCGCGAGGAATCGGGAAACCGTTAAACTGAGGGCCTTAGAGCCAAACCATGCAATCCGTGAAAAAAGCATTCTTCCGAGTCGATGGGCCCACCTGGCTGGTCGCCCTGGTTCTGTATGGCGCGTGGGTGCTTTTGGTGTGGTTCAATGCCGTCTTGCCCTGGTGGATCATCATGCCGGTGGGCGCCTATCTGATCGCTTGGCACTTTTCGTTGCAGCATGAAGCCATTCATTCGTTTCGGGGAGTGCCCGCGTGGCTACGTTTCGCGGTGGTGTTTCCGCCGTTGGGTTTATGGTTTCCGTATCCGCTCTATCGAAAGAGTCATAGCACCCATCATCGCGACGTGAATTTAACCATCCCGGAAGTCGATACCGAGTCTTATTATGTGCTTCAGGCGGACTGGGAGCGCATGGGGAGATTCAAGCGGCATGTGCTGCTGTTCAATCAGACCTTGACCGGCCGTTTGCTGATCGGCCCCGTCCTGCGCCTGTGGACTCTCATCGCCAAGGAGACGCGCCGAGTACGGCAACGCGACTACAGCCATTTGCCCCATTGGGCCCTGCACGTTGTCGCGGTGGGAATTCTTTTCTGGTTCATCTCCCGAGTCTGCCGCTTTCCGTGGTGGCAGTACTGTCTGCTCGTTGCATACCCGGGCCTGAGTTTAGGATTGCTGCGCGCATTTACCGAGCATCGCGCGGCACAAGACTCTCAGGAGAGAACCGCATCCGTCGAGTCGAATGCATTATTCGGGATGCTGTACCTCTTTAACAACCTGCACGTGGCGCATCACTTGAAGCCCACCATGCCGTGGTACCAAATCCCGCGCTTTTATCGGGAAAATAAGCATGAGCTCTTGGCGAGCAACGGAAACTTCGTATATTCAGGATATACCGTGATTGCCCGGCGGTATTTTCTGACCCCCGTATTCAGTCCCGTTCACCCGACGCTGTAGGCCATCGCGTTGCCCGGCAAAACCCGCGCGATCGTCGCGACCTCGATCGGCAATATGCTCGAGTGGTACGACTTCACGGTCTACGCATTGTTTGCGGGCTACATCGCCGGAAACTTCTTTCCCGGCGATGATCCGAATACGCGGCTGCTGAAAACCTTTCTCGTCTTCGGCTTGGGCTTTGTCGTCCGCCCGATGGGCGCGGTGCTCATCGGAAACTTCGGCGATCGGGCCGGGCGCAAAGCCGCGCTGACCTTGACGATTCTGTTGATGGCCGCCGGCACGGGCATCATTGCATTTTCCCCGACCTATTCATCCATCGGAATCGGAGCTCCGCTCCTTCTGTTGCTTGGGCGTGTGCTGCAAGGATTTTCGGCTGGCGGCGAAGTCGGCGGCGCTACGGCCTACCTATTGGAAAGTGCGGATCCTGCGCAGCGCGGGCGAGTCGCCTCGTGGCTCGAGGCCAGCATGGGAATGGCCAATATACTGGGTGCATTGGCGGCGTTCTCGGTTACTGCCGTATTGAGCACCGCCGAAGTGCAAGCCTGGGGCTGGCGGATTCCCTTTGTCTTTGGACTGGCGATTGCCCCGGTGGGTCTGTATCTCAGGCGCACGCTGGATGAAACCGAAGCATTCCAAGCCGAAACCCGGCTCCGGGCGCGCGACGGCGGTCACGGCAAGGCGCCGTTGTTCGAGATATTTCGCGATCATGGCCGCACCCTTTTTGTCGGCCTTTGCGTCGCGGTACTCTGGGCTGTCGCAGTGTATGTCTTGATGATATTCCTGCCGACGTATGTGCAGCATCCCGACACTTTCAATTTCAGCGCGCGTCAGGCATTCGGCGCCTCGCTGCTCGGGAACATACCGTTCGTCATCGGATGCGTATGGTTCGGTTCCCTGTCCGATCGCATCGGCAGGCGGAGAAGCCTGTTCATCAGCGCGGCTCTTCTCCTCGTTCTGATATTGCCGTTGTTCCTTTGGCTGAAGGCCGATCCGACCCCCTCGACTCTGATCATCGTGCAATCGATCGTTTGCCTCTTGGTGGCAAGCTTCGTCGGGGTCGCTCCGGCGGCGTTGTCGGAGATTTTTCCGACCGGCGTCCGTTCGACGGGAATGTCGCTCGTTTACAACGGAGCATTTACGCTGTTCGGCGGCTTCGCACCCATGATCCTCACCTGGCTCACGCAGCGATCGGGCGGCTCGATATACTCGCCGGCCTGGTACGTGATGCTGGCCGCGGCGGTCGCGTTGATCGCGATTCCCTTCCTGGGGCAGAGACATAAGGCCCCCATCGCAGTCCCAGAATACGTTTGATCTTGCGGGAGAATCCCTTGTCGGATCGTCCGAACTTTTTAATTTTGATGGCGGATCAGCTGACCGCGCGCGCGTTGCCCGCCTACGGGAACAAAGTGGCCAAGACTCCTCACATCGATGCGCTGGCCGGCGCCGGAGTCGTTTTCGATTCGTTCTATTGCAATAGTCCGCTGTGTGCGCCGTCCCGGTTTTCCTTTCTGTCCGGCCGCCAGGTATCCGCCATCGGCGCGTACGACAACGCGGCGGAGTTTCCCGCTCAAGTGCCGACTTTCGCGCATTATTTGCGGCGCGCCGGATACCAGACCGTGCTGAGCGGCAAGATGCATTTTTGCGGCGCGGATCAGTTGCATGGATTCGAAGAACGGCTCACGACCGATATCTATCCGGCCGACTTCGGCTGGACACCTGATTGGACTCGTTTCGAACACCGGCCGGCTTGGTATCACTCAATGGACTCCGTCACCCAGGCGGGCCCCTGTACGCGCACCAACCAGATCGACTTCGATGACGACGTCGTCTTCAATGCGCGTCAGAAACTCTTCGACATGGCGAGGTCGAAAGATCCGCGGCCGTTCTGCATGGTCGCTTCGATGACCCATCCGCATGATCCGTACGTGATTCCGCAGCGCTATTGGGACCGCTACGAAGATATCGACATCGACATGCCGCGCGTGCGCCTCGCTCCCGGCGAGCTCGACCCGCATTCGCGGCGGCTGCGCCATGTGTGTGGGCTCGATCAGCAGCCGGTGACCGAGGCGCAAATGCGTGCCGCCCGCCGCGCTTACTATGGCGCGGTTTCATATGTCGACGATCAAATCGGCGTGCTCCTGGCGGCCCTCGCGGATGCGCGCTTCGCCGCAAACACCGTCGTGATGTTGCTCGCCGATCACGGCGACATGCTGGGCGAACGCGGCCTCTGGTACAAAATGAATTTCTTCGAACCGGCCTGCCGGATTCCGCTGATCGTGCATTCACCGCGGCGCTTCGCCGCGCGGCGAGTGCCGCATTCCGCTTCGCTCGTCGACATCCTCCCCACCTTGTGCGATCTCGCCGGCGTCGAGCCTGATTACGCAACGCCGCTCGACGGCACGAGTTTGGCGGGGCAGCTCGAGGGAAGCCCCGGCAAGGACGAGGTCATCGGCGAGTATCTTGCCGAGGGCGCAATCGCCCCCCTCGTGATGATCAAACGCGGAGGCTACAAATTCGTGCATTCGCCCGCCGATCCGGATCAGCTGTACGATTTGCAGGTCGATCCCGATGAGCTGCGAAATCTTGTCGCCACTCCGCGACATGCCGCGCGCGTTCAAGAATTTCTCGCGGAAGTGAAGATACGCTGGGACCTGCGAGCCCTGCATGCCGAGGTGATGGCGAGTCAGCGGCGCCGACATCTCGTGTACGCGGCGTTGCGCAAGGGCCGGTACACGCCGTGGGATTTTCAACCGATTCGCGACGCCAGTCGGCTTTATGTCCGCAACGACCAGGAGCTCGGCGATTTTGAGGCCATGGCGAGGTTTCCTCCCTTCCGCGCCTGACTACAGGGATTCCCCCATGGGACTGTAGGCCCGTACTTACAAGGACCGAATCGGCCTCGAAAAAACTGCCGCAAATCGCCAAGAATTGCTCTGCAGCACAAAGCAATTGGTGGCATGATACGAGCGATGTCCGCCCAGCGGACACTTAGCCGCTTTACGACCGGGTGCGCTTTGCATAGCAAGAACATGACGCCTACTTGGGAAGGACACGAGCCCGACACCAGCGCGCGCCTGCTCGATGTTCTCGTGACCGCCACCACCGGATCAGCGAAAGTCTCACGCTCCGATCGAATCCTCTTCGTCGCGTGCGAGTTTTGGGCTGCCGCGCGCAATCGTTCACTCCTGGAACAACTCAGCGCCGATCCGATTGCGCAGCTGCGAGCTGCCGAGGAAGCGTTCCACGTCATCGGGCTTCCCAAGGTGGCCGGGTGCTTGCGCCTCGGGCGCTTGGCTCTGACGGATTTCAACCCGCCGATCCAGCTGAAGAATGTCGCCGAGAATATCGAAAGCTGGCTCGAGGATGTGGACGAACCTGTCGATCAAGTGATTGCCGAGTTCGCCAAAAAACAGGCATCCGAACGCCAAAGTAGCGCCAACTGAGCGATTGAGTTCGTTGTCCGATAAACGGCTTAATTGAAGTCCTCGGCGGTCGAGCGCATCCATCCCATCAGATGTTCGGCGTACACGCGCTCGACGATCAATAGAAATTCTTCCGCCTGAACGCACACTGTCAGCACGTGCAGTTCGGCCAATCGGCCGGCGCGCGCTTCGCTTAAATCCGGGACCGCGGTCGTCGCCCCCATTCGCTGCAAAAAGTCCCGCGCGCGCCGTCCTTGCGCTCGAATTACGCATACGCCTCCCGTCTGCTCCACCATGCAACCGTCCGTTGCGCTGAGAAGCCGCCGTTCGAGGTCGGCTAGCATCGCCCGGTCGGTGCAGAGAAGCAGCGTCTCGGTGGGACCGCGCCACGCCAGAACCCCGCGCGCATGAAAGCCTCCGGTATCGAATGCCGCCGCATGCAATGGCTGCGGGATCGGGTGCCCAATCGTATCGCACACCGTCTCAGCAAAGCGGCCCGCGCGATCGAAATAGCGCAATGAGGCCGCGCAAAAGTCCAAACCATCGACGCGCAGGCCCGTGGCTTCGATAGCGAATGGCGCGTTCCTCAATTCATCCACGGAGACGATCGCCCTGCGGATCGATGAACGGCGACGAAACGACCACGGCATCGATGACGGACCCTAGGTGATGGATTCGAATCTTCTCACCCACCCTCTGCGTTCCCCGCGCCAACATGCCGAGTGCCACGGGGCGCTTCAGTTCCGGACTCCAATAGCTCGACGTCACATGCCCTTCAGTCCGGGTCGGCGGCGCGCCGGGCGCGATTTGCGCACCGACGGGCAATCGCGTTCGCCCATCGGCGGGCGCCAGCCCCACCAATTGAAAACGGCCGGGATCACGCGCCGCGGGACGAAGCAGCGAGCGACGGCCCACGAAGTTGGCAGCCTTGCGTTCGATGGCACGCGCAAAGCCGACATCTTGCGGCAGCGTCGTGCCGTCGGTATCGGTGCCGATGTGGATGTAGCCCTTTTCGGTGCGCATGATCTCCAACGCTTCGATACCGTAGGGCACGGCCTGGAAATCAGCGGCGCGCTGCCACAGACGCTCCAGTAGTTCCTTGACATGATCGGCGGGGATATTGAGTTCGTATCCGAGCTCGCCGCTGAAGCTCGCCCGCAATACCCGCAACGGCGCACCTTCCCAAGCGCTCTCGCGCAGAGTCATGTGCTTCATCGATTGCGGAGCCAAGCCGGGGTCCATCCCCACGGATGCCAGCCAATCCCAGGCGCGAGGACCGGCCACGGTCACGTTGCCCCACCGCGAGGTCACCGGAGTCACCAGCACCCGCAGATGTGTGTATTCGCACTGCAGCCATTCCTCGAACGCGGCCGCCGTGCGTTCAACCCCTGCACTCGTGGTGTTCACCCAGTATTGTTGAGGCCCCAGCCGGGCGACGATGCCGTCGTCAACGACCGTGCCATTCTCGTTCAACAACAATCCATAGCGCGCTTGCCCCGGACTCAAGTTCGACATCGTCCCCACATACATGAGATCCAGAAAGTGCGCGGCGTCGGGGCCATAAATCTCCAGCTTGCCGAGCGGTGAACCGTCGAGCACGCCGGCATGCCGGCGGACGGCACCGGCCTCGCGCTGAGCAGCCGACTCCAAAGACTCATGAGCCTGCGGATAGGCCGCCGGTCGCAACCAGTTGCCGAATTGTTCGAACAGCGCGCCGCGCGCTTCGTGCCATCCGTGTGCAGGCAATCTCTTCAGCGGCCGATATAAGGCGCCCACCCGCCGGCCGGCGAGCAGTCCGAGCGTCACCGGCGCAAACGGCGGCCGGAATTTCGTCGTTCCCACCCCGGCAGGCTCACGGCCCGTGAACTCGCCCATCAGCACCAGCGCATTGATGTTGCTGGTTTTGCCTTGATCCGTGCCCATACCGGTGGTCGTATAGCGCTTCAAGTGCTCGACCGAGCGATAATTCTCTTGCGCGGCCAGACCGATATCGCCGACGGCCACATCATTTTGCAGATCGACGAACTGCTTGCCGATCACGCCCGGGGCATGAGTGGCGGCCAGCGATCTGCCGGCGCCGCCGATCGGCGCCGCCGGCGCGGCGCCGCGGCGCGCAACCGCTCGCCCAAGTTCTGCGGCGTGATTCACCGCCGCATCGCGGGCAAATATCCCGGCACAGGCGCCGGCGCTCAGGAGTCCTGGTGCCGCGCCATCCGGAACGAACATCGCCGATTCTTCCACCCAGCGCAATTTACCTCCCGCCTGCGAATGCAGGTGCACCGCCGGCGCAAAGCCGCCCGCGCTCAAGATGAGGTCGCAATCCAGCTTCTCGGGGCGCGCACCGTCCATCTCCGTCGAAATCACCGTGCAATTGCGCACAGCCTTCGTGCCGCCGACCCTGGCGATAGCGGCGCTGACGAAGGTCCGCACATGCCCGGCATCGGTACTGATATCCGCGGGCGGACGACGATCCACCAGCGCGACTACATTCACGCCGGCAGCGCGCAAAGAGGCGGCAACTCGATAGGCGGAATCGCTGTTGGCTGCAATGACCACTCGCTGACCGCAGGCAACGCCGAACGCGTGCGCATACTTGTCGGCAGCGCCCGCCAACATCACTCCGGGACGATCGTTGTCGGGAAAAATCATGGGACGTTCGATTGCCCCGGTGGCGGCGATGACGGCGCGCGCGCGAATTTTCCACAGCCGCTCGCGAAGCACTCCGCCCGAACTGCCCGTGGCGATACTGCCCGTGGCGATACTGCCCGTGGCGATTCGGGTGGGCGCCGGGGACCGGGATTCGCGGGCGCACACGAGGTTATGATCGTACACGCCGAATGCCAGGGTACGGGTCATCTGACGTACGCCGCAACGCTCGGCGCGCACGATCAGTGCGGCTATTTGCGAATCGTCGCGCCACGCCAGCGCACCGCCGAGCGCCGAGCCGCTCGCGAGCAACAGCGTGTCTGCGCCCGCTTCGGCGGCGGCCACCGCAGCGCTCAAGCCCGCGAGGCCGCCCCCGATGACCAATACGTCCGCCTGCGCCGCCGCTTCTTCGTAGCGATCGGGATCGGGTTCTCCGGAGGCCCGGCCGAGACCCGCCATGCGGCGTATCGAGGGTTCGTATAAATGCCAGTCGGGCCACTTGAACGTCTTGTAGTAAAAGCCTGCCGGCAGCAGCGCGGCCATTCTGTTGTTGACAGCTCCCAGGTCGAAGCGAACGCTGGGCCAGCAATTGACGCTTGCGGCAACGAGACCTTCGTGAAGATCGACCAGCGTCGAGCGCATATTGGGCGTACGCGTGGCGCCCTCGCTCAAATCGACAAGTCCGGTAGGTTCCTCGACCCCGCACGAAAATATGCCGCGCGGCCGATGCAGTTTGAAGCTGCGCCCGACGAGCTGCACGCCGTTCGCCAATAGTGCCGAAGCGAGGGTGTCGCCGGGATGGCCGATCAAGCGCCGGCCGTTGAATTCAAAAGATAGGCGCTGAGATCTATCGATTCGGCTCCCGCAAGGGACAGCAAGTCGGGACGATGTCATGGCGGCGGCGGATCGGTCATGCTGTAGACCGAGAGTATTTCATGGGTGACGGTGTTGCGTGCGAGATTGAACCACCGGCCGCAGCCTTGGCTGTGGCGCCAGCGTTCCAGATGCACACCCTTCGGATTGTCGCGAAAGAATAAATATTCGCCCCAGACTTGGTCGCTTTGCTCCAGTCCCGGCCGCGCGATATGCGACGTGCCGCCGCAAGTGAACTCGTTTTCGTCGCGTAAACCGCAATGAATACAGGGAATCTGCATCATCAGTGCGCAATCCCCGATGCGGCGGCTTCGTCGATCAATCGGCCGGTGATGAATCGCTCCAGCTGAAAGGGCTCAGCGATGGGGTGATTGCGGCCGGTCGCCAATACATGTGCGAACGTCCATCCGCCCGCGGGGATGGCCTTGAAGCCGCCGGTACCCCAGCCGCAATTGATGTAAAGGTTCGGAATGGGGGTCGGGCCGATGATCGGACTGGAGTCGTGCACCACATCGACGATACCTGCCCACTGGCGCATCAGGTTCAGCCGGCTGAAGGACGGGAACAGCTCGAGCGTCGCCGCAATGATCGCCTGTTTGACCGCAAAACTGCCGCGCTGCGCATAGGAGGGAAACAGATCGAGCATGGCGCCCATGACGATCTCGCCCTTGTCCGACTGGCTTATGTACGCGCCTGTGCCGGGCGACAGAATAACCGTATCGAGCAACGGTTTGATGGGTTCGCTGACCATGGCCTGCAATGCGTAGCTGGTCACCGGCAAGCGGAAACCGGCCAGCTTCGCAAGCACCGAGCTGTGTCCCGCCGCCGCGATGCCGACCCGTTCCGCGTGGATGCGCCCGCGAGTAGTATTCACGCCGACGGCGCGGCCGTTCTCCTTGATGAATTCGACGACTTCGCAATTCTGGATGATGTCGACGCCCAAAGCGGAGGCGGCCCGTGCATAACCCCAAGCCACCGCATCATGCCGAGCCGTGCCGGCGCGCCGCTGCGTGAAGCCGCCGAGTACCGGCAATCGCGCCCGCGGCGACAGGTCGAGCGCTGGCGCGAGCGCCCCGACTTGCTCCCGCGTCAGCAGCTCCGCTGCGATGCCGTTCATGCGCATGGCGTTCGCCCAACGCGACATGGCATCGAGATCATGACGGCTGTGCGCAAGCATTATCAAGCCGCGCTGGCTCAGCATGATGTTGAAATTCAATGCCTGCGAGAGACCCTCGTACAATTGCAGTGAGAAGTCATACAGGCGTGCGCTTTCGGGATACAGATAATTCGAGCGCACGATGGTGGTATTGCGCCCCGTGTTGCCGCCTCCGATCCAGCCGCGCTCGATCACGGCGACATTGGTGACGCGGTGATTTTTCGCGAGATAATAAGCGGCCGCGAGCCCATGACCGCCGCCGCCGACGATGATGACGTCGTACTTCGGCTTGGGGGTGGCTTCGCGCCACGCAGCGGGCCAATGCCGTTGACCGGAAAACGCGCCCCGCAGCAGCGACCAAGCCGAATACTTCAAGCTTTCGAATCTTCGGTCAGTCTGCCCTCGAGATGCGAGCAGTACCAGTGCACGAATTGCGTCACGCCGGCCTCATGCACCGGAGAATACGGCGCCGGATCGTAGGCGGGCGAATTCACGCCGATCTGATTTTCCTGACAGTTGCGAGTATCGGCGGCGTTGGTCGCCATCCATACGCCGGTCAGCTCCCTGAGGTCGTAATCCACGCCTTCCACCGCATCGCGGTGGACCAGCCATTTGGTGGTCAATTGCGTCTGGGTGGGACTCACCGGCAGCACGCGGAAAGAAATGGCATGGTCGGCGAGTACGTGGTTCCAGGTGGTCGGGAAGTGAAACATCAGCAGCGTGCCGATGTCCGGCTCGGTGACGGAATCCGAGAGGGGGCGGTGCACGGCGGCATTGCCGGACATGGTGAAGCTGACCGCTCCTTCGAGCAGCGGCGTGCGCACGGTGCGGTACTGGCTGTTGGCGGAGATATGAAATTTGCTGGGCAGTCCGATGGACTCCCAATGAGCCCATTTCGCGGCCGTTTTCGGGTTCGAGGCGGCGTCCTCGCCGTCCGTTGCGGTCGGGTCCTCGGGAAAGGTTCTGATGAGTTCCGGATGGTTGGCCGCGCAGTGATAGCACTCGCGGTTATTCTCCCAGACCAGCTTCCAATTCGCCTGCTCGATGATGGTCGACTGGAATGCGATCTTGGTCTGATGCAGCTTATGCGGCAGAAAGTACGGTTCGATGTGCCGCCGAATGGGCTCGAAATCGGGCGCGATTTTGCCTAAGCAAATCCAGATATAGCCGCCGGCGCTCGCGCAGTGAATCGGTTTCAATGCGTGTTGCGATTTGTCAAAGTCACTGCCCATGTCCCGCGCCGCGATCAGCCGTCCGTCCAGGGCATAGGTCCATTGGTGGTAAGGGCACACGAGCCGCGGCGATGAGCCATGCTCCGCGGAGCAAATCCTCGATCCGCGATGCCGGCAGGTGTTGTGGAAGGCGCGCAGACCGCCGTCGCGATCGCGCAAGACTACGACCGGGTACTCGCCGATCTGCACGGTCACGTAGCTGCCGGGATTCAACACTTCGCAATCATGACCGACGAACAGCCAATCGCGGTACCAGATCATGTCCAGATCGATCTGGTAATCCTCCTGGCTACAATAGAAATCCCGCTCGAGAGCGGTCTCCAGATTGCGTCCCCGCAGTCGGTCCAGCATGAAATCACGCGCGCTCATGAGACAGTCCTGGTTTTCAAGAGTTCTTCCTACGATACCAATATTCGAGCGCAACCCGGTGCCCCGAAGCGACGTTTTCCAAGAAATATACGACGAAGCGATTTGCGCCGGCATTAGGATTGCGTAAACTCTCGCTGCCATGGCGGGTCAGCAACGTGATGCCTTTTTTCGCTGCCCCTCCGCGCCGACGGCATACCTGGCGCTGTGCGGGGTTTTCGCCCTGTTGGGTTTAGATTCGGCAGCCGCGAGTGGGGACGCCGCGCCGCCTAACACCCGGCGGCCCCTTCTCGTGGGATCGATCGATCTCACGCCGTGCCCGGACATCGCCGCCTACTGCGGCAAGCTAGATCGGCCTTTGGATCCCACCGGCGCGATCCCCGGACGCATCTCTATCCACTTCGAATATTATCGTCATTCGGGGCGCGGCGATGCGGCGGGCACCCTGGTCGCCACCGAGGGCGGACCGGGCTATCCCGCCACCCTGTCTCGCGATGACTATCTGGCCTTGTTCGAACCGCTGCGCCGGCAGCGCGATGTCCTGCTGATGGACAATCGCGGCACCGGCCAATCCGGCGCGATCGACTGCCACGAATTGCAGAGCGCCGAAAGAGTGACCGTGCAACGCGTCGGCGCCTGCGGCACGTCCCTCGGAGATGGCGCACCGCTCTACAGCACCGCGTATGCGGCGGACGATCTGGCCGCAATTCTCGATGCGCTCAACATCCACCGCATCGATCTGTACGGCGATTCATACGGGACCTACTTCGAACAAGTGTTCGCCGTGCGGCACCCGAATTCCCTGCGTTCCATCGTACTCGACGGCGCCTATCCGCTGAACGGCCCCGACTACGCCTGGTACCCAAGCTACGCGCCCGCCATGCGCTACAAATTCGACATTGCTTGCCGGCGTTTCGAGCCCTGCGCAAAGCTTCCCGGCAGTTCGATCGAACACATGCTGCCGGCATTGCAGGAACTGCGCTCGCGGCCCTTTACCGCCCGGGCCCCGGACAGCGACGGCACCCAGCGCGAATTTACGGCGGACGCCTCGCAACTCGCCATCGTGATGTACGGCAGCGCACCTGCATTCGCCACGGTTCGTGAACTCGACGCCGCGGCGCGAGCTTTTTCGACGGGCGACCGGGCGCCGCTGTTGAGGCTCATGGCGGAGACCATCAGCGCCGTGGATTCCCGCGATCCGGCCGCGGACCCCACGAAGTGGAGCGCCGGCCTTGCTGCGGCCGTGATGTGTCAGGACCCGCCGCAGATTTTCGATATGCGCCTCGACCCCTCCTTGCGTACCGCGGATCGCGATCGCGCCGTCGCAGATCGGCGGCTCACGTCTCCGAATACCTATGCGCCCTTCACCATCGACGAATACCGCGGCATGCCGCTCGACTACAGCTTCATCGATCAATGCGTCGAGTGGCCGGTCGCCCCAACAAGTCACCCGGCGTCGCGCGTGGTGGCCGCGGATGCGCTCTATCCGGACGTCCCTGCTCTCATCATTTCCGGCGAGTTCGACAACCTCACCACCCCGGCCGACGGAGCAGCGGTGGCCGCCGCCTTCCGGCACGGCACGCAAATCCGCATCGCCAACAGCTTCCACGTCAACGCGTTGCCTCGAGCCCGCAGCGCCTGCGCCGCGAAGATCGTGCGCAGATTCATCGAAGCTCTGGAACCCGGCGAAGCGGCGTGTGCACCGAAAGTCCCGCCGCTGCGGCTGGTGCCGCGGTTCGCCGTCCATGCCGTCGAGCTCGAGCCCGCCTCCTCGCTTGCCGGCAATCGGGCGAGCCCGGCGCAGCTGAAATGGATCAGCGCGGCAGTGATGACCGCGGGCGATGTGCTGGCCCGGTTGGGCGGCAACTCGACCGGACGAGGGGTGGGTCTGCGCGGCGGCACCTTTCGCGTCGCGAATGAGGGGCCGCTCATTCATATTGCATTGACCGAGGTACGATGGACCGAGGATTTGGCGGTCAGCGGAAAGATCGAGAAACCTCGTGGCAGAACCGGCGAGGTGCGCGCGCCGCTGCATCTGGCGGCGGCGGACGGGCTTACCGGCGATATCATGGTTGAGTGGCCGGAGGGCATCGCCGGCTCCGGCGCCACCATTCGCGGCATCCTCGGCGGCGCCGCCGTGAATGCACGCACATCTGCGCCCTGAGAGGGGCGCTTCCGCCGATATCAGCGCGTCGGTTGCACGTAGCGGTCCAACCACGCAGACATGCGCTCTGCGAGATCCTTGACGAAGCTGGGGCGCGTGAACACGTGATGTTGACCCGGGTAGATGACGAGCTGCGCGGGTACGCCCAAGGTCCGTAGTGCCTGGTACATCTGCTCACTGCCCATGACGGGGACGTTGAAGTCCTTCTCGCCGCCCAGGAACAAAGTCGGCGTGTGAATCCGATCGGCATGAAAGAACGGATAGGATACCTTGAGCCATAGTGCCGTGTTGCGCCACGGCGGGCCGAGCTCGTTGTTGTATTGAAGGACGTATTGATCGGTGCCGTACGTCGAGATTTGATTGCCGCTGCCCGCTCCGCTGATGGCGGCCTTGAAGCGGCCATCGCTCGCAATGGTGTAATCGGTCAGTATCCCGCCGTAGCTCCAGCCGCCGATCGCGAGCCGGTTCGGATCGGCGATTCCGCTGGCGACCAAATGATCGACACCGGCCAGCAAATCTTCCACCTCCTTATGGCCCCAGTCCGCGAATATGGTTTTGGCGAAAGCGACGCCACGCCCGCTGCCGCCGCGATAATTGACGCGCAGAACGACGAATCCCTTGGCCGCAAACATCTGCGGCTCGAATTGGTAGCCATCGAGAACCAGCGAGTGCTCGTCCCCGCCGTTCGGTCCGCCGTGAATCCACAATACCATGGGGTACTTGTGACCGGGCACAAAAGACGGCGGTTTGACGAGCAGCCCATGAATCTCGGTGCCGTCCTTATTCTTGAATCGAATGTCCTCGACGGCGCCGAGCTGCAACTGGGCGAGAAACGCGTCGTTGTGCGAAGTGAGCTTGCGCAGTTGCCCCGCCTCGAGTGCATGCACTTCGGCCAGCGCGCCGTCGTTGGACTCGAGCAACGCAGTATGACCGGCCGCCGAGGACAGTGCGGAGACCAGGAATGGTCCCGCAGCGGTCTCTCGCGTGATGGCGCCGCCCGCCAAGTCCACTTGAGCCGCATAGCCGGTTGCGTCGTCCTCCACCGTGATCCTGATCGACGCCGAATCCGCTGCGAACGCGAAGGAAGTCACCGCCCGATCGAGCTTGTCGGCGAGCGGCCGGGATGCACCCCCGGCAGCCGGCACCACGGCAAGATGGTCCTGCATGTAGGCGTTGAACTTGGGCTCGAGTCCCTGCAGATACGCGATCAGCACACCGTCGGGACTCCACGCGAGCCTCTGCGTGTTCGGCGCAAAGGGACGCACGAGGCTGCGCGGCGTCGCGCCGGCCTTCGGTTCGATGACGTCGATCTCTTCCCGTCCGTCTCGATCAGCGCCTTGCTCGTGCGTCCGGATGAAGGCGATCCGCGCGCCGTCGGGAGACCATGCCGGCAGATCCTCGTTGAAGGCCTGATCGGTGGTTAGCTGTTCGATATGCTTGCTCTCGACATCCAACAAGTACAAATGTTGCCCGTGACCCGCGCCGATATATCCTTCTTCGTCCTGTTTGAAGTGCAGAGCGTCGATTACGATCGGCTTTGGTGCGGGGTTCGTATCGCCCGGCTGCATCGCGAAGGCGAAGCGCTTGCCGTCCGGAGCCCACGCGTATTCGCCGATGTCGCCGCTGACGCTGGTCAGCTGACGAGCGTTGCCGCCGCGCCGGTCCAACACCAGTATCTGGCTTTTCTCCGACCCTGCCGGTTTGGCGATGAACGCGAGATAGCCGCCGTCCGGGCTCCACTTCGGCTTGCCGGTGCCGTCCGCCGCAGCCGTCAGCGCCAGCCGCTGGCTGCCGTCCCAGCTCGCCATCCAGATCGCGCTGCGTGCCTCGTCGTCCTCGCGGACGTTCGTCGTCATCACGTAGGCCACCCATAGACCATCGGGCGAGACTTGGGGGTCGCTCACATCCTGGACGTTGTAGAAATCGTCGGGTGTCAGCGTTCGGCGAGCGGTTGGCGCATCGGCGGCAATGCCGTCGGTCGCACAAAGGATCAGCAATGCATTGGCGGCAAGCGCATGCATTCGTTTCATTCGTGATGTCCGCTCATTATTCGTGTTTGCCCCATCGGTAACTGAGCCGCAGTCCGATCACCCGCGGCTCGTTGGTCGTCTCGCGGTGATCGTAGTTGGCGGTGTTGGTATAGATCACCGCATTCTTATCGAACAGATTGCTGACGTAAGCTTCGGCGCTCCAGCGATCACTCGGCGCCTGTACCCCCACGCGCAAGGTTGAAATGGCATAGGCCGGCTGCAGCGAGCGCCCGAAGCCGTGCCGGTCAACCACGCGCAGGTCGCTCCACATATCGCCCTTGTGCGCGATATCGTATTGCACGAAACCCTTGAGCGCCGGGCCTACCGGCCTTTCGTAACGCGCATTTGCGCTGAAACTGAAGTAGGGCACGAACGGGAGCCTCTCGCCCGGGACGACGATGAAATCGGCGTTCTGGAACGTGTTCGTAATGAGGTGAGAGTCGTTGTAGCTCCCGGAAATCTGTACGCTCAAGCCTTCGATGATCTGGTAGTCGATGTTCGACTCGGCGCCATAAATACGCGCGTTGCCCAGGTTTGCATTGAAGCCGCTCGGGCATATGGCGAGATCGAAGACCGGCGCTTGGTAGCCCTTCCAATTCATCAGATAAAAGGCTCCGTTCCACGTCATGCGTCCGTCCAAAAGCGCCGACTTCCAGCCGACTTCGAAGTTGTTCAATGTGTCGGGCGCATAGCTCGCCGGCGCCCCTTTGCCATAACAGGTTGCGCCCAGACCGGAGTTGGCTCCGCCATCGCGGAAGCCTTGACTGAAAATCCCGTAGAGAAGCAGGTTCTTGCCGGCCTTGAAGTTGACGCCCGCCTTGGCGTTCACTTTATGAGAACCCCCCGAGTCGAAACTCGGCACTTTGGGATTCCAAAAATAGCCGGCGTATAGACTGCCGCTGGTGAAGCTCGACTTGTAATGTTGGACGCCTCCTTCGATGCTCCATCGATCCGTCAGATTCAAGGTGAGATCGGCGAATTCCGTGGTGTCCAAGTAGTCGAATCGCGACTTGTAGCTGTACCACTCGCTGGGCAGCGGCGACGCGCCGACGGTGTAATAACTGTTGTAACGTGCGAGGACGGATTGATAAGCAGCGCCCTGCGGCTGAAGACCCGGCATCGCGTAGAACAGCGAATAGGTATCCTTGGTCTTCTCCCAGTACAGACCGCTCAGCCACTGCAGCCGGCCGCCCGGTTTCGATTGCAAACGCAGCTCGTTCGACCAGCGCTGCGTATTGTTGTCGTAGACGTAGTACTGAGCCGGCACGTTGCACCCGCTGAATACGCCGCTGGACGAGTTCATGGGATCGGTCAAGCAAGCGTATGCCTGGATGTTCTCCGGCAAGAAACCGGCCACAGGCGAGTACTGGACATACTCCGAGTATTCATTGACCTGGTGTATGGTCTGCTGCTGATAGGTGCTGGTGAAAACCAAGTCGGCGATGCCGACGTCGCCGTCAATGTGCAGGTCCAGCGACTTCACGTAGTCGCTGCCGTCCTCCGGTGCGAAGCGCGACACCTTGCGTTTGCCGTATTTGGGATCCTGGTCCCAGGCGCCGGCATGCCTTTGACTCTGGTAGCCCGCGGTCAGCACCGCGTTCCATTGGTCGTTGAAAATCTGTTTGACCGCCGCTCGCCCGCCGTCGATGTTTTGGGTGTTGTAATTGTTGCGGGCAAACTGCGCATTCGTCGACACCACGCCATTGACCCAGTCGCGCGTGGTGAGCAAGTTATCGATGAAGCCGCCGTCATGATTCGCGTACACGGATAGGCGAACGGCCGACTTTCCTTCTACGATCGGCAGGTTCACGAAACCTTCGTAGGTGCTGTTGATTCCGCCGGAATGGATTTTGCCGGCGTCCGCATCGACGCCGGCGCTGAACTCATTCGGGTCCGGTTTATTCGTGATGATGCGAATGGCGCCCGACATCGAGCCGGCGCCGAACAGCGTCCCTTGCGGCCCGTTCAAAATCTCGATGCGTTCGATGTCGTACTCGTGCAAATCGGGAATACTGCCGAAAAAACTCATCGACATATCGTCGACGAAGAACCCCGTCGAGGACGTATTCACGACGTTCGGGTTGCTGCCGTCGGACACGCCTCGCATGAAGAACATCTGCGTGGCGGGGCCGGTGCTGATGAAGGAGACCGAGGGAGTCTTGGTCGCGTAGTCCTCAAACCGCGTAATCGCCAGGTTTTGCAGGTCCTTGGCCGTGAACACGTCGATGCTCTGCGGCACGTCCTGCAGATTTTCGGTGCGCTTGCGCGCGGTGACGGTGATCTCTGCCAGGGAATCCGAAGCAGCGCCGGGGGCCGTGCTCGGCGCGGGCATCCCGTGCGCCGCACCGGCACCGTACACGACGGCGGCGACGGCGAGATTCAGCCTGGAACGCATGATCGCGGGACGGTGCGCTGCACGGGCGGGATACGACGCTGCCGCAGGATGCTTCACGATGCCGAGCTAGCCTCCGTTACCCCATCGGTAGCTCATGCGCAGGCCGAACACGCGCGGTTCGTTGCGTGTCTGGCGCAGGTCGAAGTTGCCCTCGTTAGTGTAAATAATCGCATTCTTATTGGTGAGATTGGTGATGTAGAACTCGGATAGCCAGTGAGATTCAGCCTGATTGAGGCCAAGCCGCAGGTTCATGACCGAGTAACCCGGCTGCAGCACGCGGGGCAAGCCGTTGGAACCGTTCGATTGCAGGGAATTCCACATGTTGCCCTTGTGGGCGATGTCGAATTGAACGTATCCGTGCAGGCTCTCCTTGAGCGGCGCTTCGTAACGCGTGTCCCCGCTAAAACTCACGTACGGCACGTAGGGCAGGCGTTCCCCCGGGGTGACCTGAAAACTGGCATTTTCGAAGGTGTTGGTCACCATGTGCGAATCGTTGTAGCTTGCCGAGAATTCCATGCTCAGAAATGAGGTCGCCTGATACTTGACGTAAGATTCCACCCCATAGACTCTGGCATCGCCAATGTTGGCGTTGAAACTCGACGACAGGCAAATGCCTGGGTCGAATAACAGCGTCTGAAAATTCTTCCAGGGCATGTAGTAAACGGCGCCATTCCATATCAGATGACTGTCGAGCATCGTGGACTTCCAGCCGATCTCGTAGTTGGTCAAGGTGTCGGGCACGAACGTCGCCGGGGCGCCGTTCTTGGTGCAGTCGGCGGGCAGACCGCCGTTGACTCCGCCATCCCTGAATCCCTGCGCCGCGTCGGCATACACCAGCAGGCCGTCCAAGACCTTGTAACTGACGCCTACCTTGCTGTTCCACTTGTTGGACGAACCTCCATAGACGGCCGGCGTCTGCGGCTGGTACCAAAATCCCCCGAACACGGAGCTGGAGAAATTGGAGTGGAAGTGCACGGTGCCCGCCTCGACATGGAGCCTTGGCGTGATGTCGAAGGTGAAGTTGGCAAACTCCGTCGTTTGCAGGTAGTCGTTGCGAGCCACGTAGCTGTACCAATCATCGGGCTTCGGCGGCAGCGCCCCTTGGTTGTAATAATAGGCGGTAGTCGCTTGCCACGCCTGGCCGGCAGTCTGCAATCCGGGCATGTGAAAGTAGTCGCTGTAGGGGTCGCGGGTCTTTTCCCAGTAGACGCCGGCCAGCCAGTGAAAGCGTCCGCCTTCCTTCGATTGCAGTCGCAGCTCGTTGGACCAGCGCTCGGTGTGGTTGATGTAGTCGTAATACTGAATCGGCGGATTGCAGCCGCTGAAGCCCGTGCCGTTGATCGGATCCGTCAGGCAGGTATATGCCTGCTGTGATGTCGCGTTGGTCGAGCTGGGCGGGACCTTGTATTGGTTTATGTACTGCATGTACTCCGAATACTCGTTGACCCATCGGGTATCCTGGGCCCAATAGGTACCGGCGTAGACCAGATCGCCGATACCTACGTCGCCGTCGAGGTGAAAATCCAGCGTCTTTGTGTAGTACTGCTTGAACTCCGGCCCGAAGCGCACCACGTTGTTCCGCGGGAGCGTGCGCACGGGACCGTCAACGCCGCCGACGGTTGGATCCTCATCCCATGCGCCGTGCGTGAGCTGGCGCTGATAACTGTACGTCAGCGATGCCTTCCAACCGTCCGAGATCGTCTGTCCGAGCGCGATGCGGGCGCCGGTGACCTTCTCCACGTTGTAGTTCTTGCCGGCCCAAGCTGAATTGTCGGACACCGACCCGTTCACCCAGTGGCGGGTGGTCAAGAGATTGTTGATGAAGCCGCCGTGGTAGTCGCTGTAGGCGGAGATCCGCAACGCAGTCCAGTCGGCGATGAGGGGCAGGTTTACGAAACCTTCGATGGTGCCATTGTGAGTACCGCCGTCGATCTTGCCGACGTCGGCATCGACCCCGGCGCTGAATGCTTTCGGATCGGGCTTGTTCGTGATGAAGCGCAGGGCGCCCGCCATGGCGCCGGCACCGAACGTCGTTCCCTGCGGGCCGTTCAATACCTCGATGCGCTCGATGTCATAGAGATGCAGATCCGGCGACGTGCCGAAATAATTCATCGACATGTCATCGAGCAGGAACAGTGTTGCGGCAGCGTTCGCGTAGTTCGGGTTGCTGCCGTCCGAGACGCCGCGCATGACGAAAGTCTGCGTGCCGGGACCGGCACTGACGAACGAAATCGAAGGCGTCTTGGTGGCGTAGTCTTCGAATTGCGATATGCCCAGATTCTGCATGTCTTTGGCGGTGTAGACATCGATGCTCAGCGGCACGTCCTGCAGATTCTCGGTGCGCTTGCGCGCAGTGACGACGACCTCCTCGAGCGTCGTATCGGCGGATGCACCCGCCGCTGCCGCTGCCGGCGCCGCATGCATCGCCGCCCCCGACAGCGCGGCGGCGATGGCTAGAGCCAGCGTGGAACTCGATCCGTGCGCAATCGCGCTCGGTCCGCCGCGCGGCATTTTCGCAGAACGCGCTGCAGTCGTGCGCATCGCATCGCCCCCTTGTACCACTCCCGATGGCACGCGGACGCATGCCGGTTCGGATCATGTCTTGCGAAGGCGATGCCTGTCAATGACCAACGCCCCACACGCTGATCGATCGTTCAATAGGCGAACGGGCTAGCTCGCCTCCCCGAAGCGCTCAATGCAACGTCCCAGGGCGCGCCGCAGGGGCTCGAGTTGCGGCTCGAAATGTTTCCAATAGCCGACGCCGGACGAGTACAAGGGTTGACGCACCTGCTCGGCGCTCGCGGTACGCACCGGCCGCTTGGTTTCATGAAATGCGAGGCATGCAGGTTCGAATTCGAGGCCGCAATGAGTCAACAGGCGACGGATGTTCGTCTCCGGATCGCGTACCAGTTCTTCGTAATGCAAATGCAGCACCGTGCCGGGCAGCACGGCATCCCAATGATCCATCAGGCTTAGGTAACACCGATAGTACCGGCCCAGGTCCTCGAGATCGTAACTGAAAGACTGACCTTCGGCGAAGTATTGCTTGAAGGTGCTGAAGCAGGCATCCATCGGGTGGCGGCGCACGTCAATGATGGTTGCGTTCGGCAGAATCGCGTAAATGAGGCCTACGTGACTGAAGTTATTCGGCATCTTGTCGATGAAGCGCGGCCGCCCGCTGCGGATCGGTGCTGTCTCCTCGATGTAGCGGCGGCCGAGAATCGCAAATTGCTCCAACGGAAGACCGCGGACGCTCTCGGGATACGCGTCGTGCTGCGGGTTTGCGTGATCGAACTCGCGCACGATGGTCAGCACATTCGGCAACTCGAAGGTCCCTTCGATGCTCGAGTGGCTGGCTAGGATCTGCTCCACCAGAGTCGAACCTGATCTCGGCAGTCCCACGACGAATATCGGCGATGGATCCGGAATCCCAGTACCCGCCCGTTGCGAAAAAAAGCCGACATCGAAGCAGTCGCGCACCCGTCCAGTCTTGTTCTCGAACATCTCTATGTCAAAAGGCACGGTCTTGCGGCGCCGCCGATTGCCGCTTGCGTAGTGCTCGAACGCCGCGGCATAGTTCTTCCGGTGCTCGAACGCGCGCCCGAGGGCGAAATGCAGTTGCGCTTGGTCGGCATCCTCGCCGCCCTCGCCCTTCAAGAGCGCCTGCATTGCTGCAATCTCCGCATCGCTGAAGAAGTAGTTCTTGAGATCGGCCAGACTCCAGTACGCCTCGCCGAAACTCGGGTCGAGGAGCAGGCATGCCTTATAGGCGTCCTCACTCTCGCGACGATGGCCCAGCGTTTTGTGCACGTGGCCGATGGAGAGAGGCAAACGCACTTCGCGGGGATTGAGGCGCGCCGCCTCCTCGAAAGCCGGCAGCGCATCCGCCTGGCGCATTAGCCGGGCGCACACGCTTCCGAGCAACACCCAGTTCTGCGGGTTCTCCGACTCGATTTTTAGAAGGTGGCGAACCGCCGCCTCAGCTTCGGGGAGCCGCCCGAGGTCGACCATCGCCTGGCACAGGCCGCGCCAGGCAAGGGGAAGGTGGGCCGACTGCTTGAGAGCATGGCGCAGCAGCCGTAGGGCGTCATCTGCGCGACCGGCGGTAAGCGAAACCGCCGCAAGGCCGCACACCGCGGCCACATGGCTCGCGTCCTCCTGGAGGATCTCGCGAAAGATGAGTTCGGCTGCCTTGCGGTCCTCGGCCACGAGAGCGGCGGTCGCTTCGTCGATCCGGCGAGCGTGGGGATCGCACAGGCGCGCGCGCTCGTAGGCCACCCTGGCATCAGGGTATTTTTCGAGGTCGACGAGCACGTCGCCATAGGCAAGCCATGCTGCTTGGAGTGCAGGGACGGCCGCAACCACTCTCTGCAGTTCCCCTCGTGCGATCTCCAGCTGACCGGCACGGCGCCGGGCGCGCGCCAAGTCGGTGCGCGCTTGCCAGAACTGCGGTGCCGCGGCTACCGCCCGTTCCAGCGTCTCCATGGCAGCGGCTACCTTGTCTTGATCGAGGAGCGCAATCCCGAGCAGGCGCAGGCTGTTGACCTCGCCCGGCGCCGCCGCCTGAATCGCTCGCAGCTGCCGCTCAGCGGTTGCGGCACGCCCCATGCGGAGCGCGGCGAGTGCCTGTCCGTACGCGGCTCGAAGTTCATCTTGTGGCCGATTCTCCACCGATGGGTCACGCTTACGGGGCGATCGACGGCACGTCGAGCATTTCGCGCAGCGGTGCGCGCTTATCCCCGATCTTGCGCTCGGCGCTCGGCGGATGCCCGAATTGCATCCGGTAGCACTTTGAGAAATGCGGTGGCGACTGAAATCCGCATGCCGTCGTGATGTCCATGATGGGCATTGCGGTCTGCAGCAAGAGCTCGCGCGCGCGGCGCAGGCGCATCTCAAGATAGTAGTGCTTCGGCACGCAGTTCAAATCGCGCTTGAAGAGGCGCTCGATTTGACGGCGCGACAAGCCCGTGGCCTTGGCGATTTTTTCCAGCGACAGCGGCTTCTCGATATTTTCTTCCATGAGTTGCGCCACCCGGATCAACCCGCGATGCGAAACGCCGACCTGTGCCCGCAGCGGAACGTATTGGCGATCGGTGTCCTTGCGAACCCGATCGACGATGAACTGCTCGGAAACCAACTGCGAGATTCGGGGGCCCAGCTTCACCTGTATGAGATTCAGCATGAGGTCGAGGGGCGCCGTGCCGCCGGAGCACGTAAAGCGATCGCGGTCGATGGTGAACAATTGATCGCTGATGCGAACCCTGGGAAACTCTTCACGCAGCGCCGAGAGATTCTCCCAGTGAATGGTGGCGCTGAAATTATCGAGCAAGCCGGCGCGCGCGAGTGCGTAGCCTCCGGTGCACAGGCCGCCCAGCGGCACACGCCGGTCCGCAAGCCGGCGAAGTGCGGTCAACAGCGCGGCCGATACCGCTTCGCGAACATTGATCCCGCCGCAGACAAACAGGATGTCGACCGCTCCTACCTTGTCGAGAGCGCCGGTCGGCGACAGATTGAGTCCGCTGCTGGCGTCGGCCGCGCGGCCGTCCAAGCTGATGACGGACCACTCATAGACCTCTTTGCCCACCAGGCGATTCGCCATTCGCAGCGGTTCAAGCGCATTCGCAACGGCGATCAAGGAGTAGTTCGGCAGGGTCAGAAAGGCATACCTGCACTTGCGCAACACGGCGGGCGATTCCAAGGTGCCTCCGCAGGACGAAGAGCGTGAAGGTCGGACGCGGCCATTATGCCACCGACGCACGTCTCTTGTCTGTTTCCGACATTTTTTTGTCGTTTTCTAAATGGTAACGAGGCCTGTCCCAGCCCCTCGTCCGCGTATTTGGGGATTCCCTGGCGCATTTCAATCAGGGACTGTCGCAATTGGCGTCTTGTTTGGCGGCCCGCTGGTTACACTGCGTCACGCATTTGCGTTGGGAGATTGAACATGAAAACTCATGCCCGCGTCGTCGTGATCGGCGGCGGCGTGGTAGGCGTCAGCACGCTTTATCACTTGGCCTTGAAAGGTTGGACCGATGCAGTCCTGCTCGAGCGCGCTGAGCTCACCGCCGGGTCGACGTGGCATGCCGCGGGGTTGCTGCCCCTTTTCAATATGAGCTATACGGTCGGCCAGCTGCACAAATATTCCGTGGATCTTTATAAGCGCTTACCCGCCGAAACCGGTCAAGACGTGAGCTTTCACGTCACCGGCAATTTGCGGCTCGCGACCTGCCGCGATCGCATGGACGAATACCAGAAGTACTGCGGCACGGCGAACACCATCGGCGTCCCCTTCCAAGTGATCGGTCCCAAGCAAGTCCGCGACCTATGGCCGCTGGTCGAACTCGGCGATGGCGCAGCCACCTCTAAGATCGTCGGAGCGCTTTACCATCCAGATGACGGCCATATCGCGCCGGCGGATTTGACCATGGCGCTGCGCAAGGGTGCACGCAGCCGCGGCGCGGAAATCCGGGAGCAGACCGAGGTCACCGCGGTGACGCGCACTGCCTCGGGCGAGTGGCATCTGACGACGAACAAAGGACATATCGTGGCCGAGCACGTCGTTTGTGCCACCGGCAATTATGCGCGCCAGACGGGGCGCATGTTCGGCCTCAACGTGCCCTCCATTCCGGTCGAACACCAATACATCGTGTACGACGAGTCGCCTGAACTCAAAGCCTATCGTCAAGGCGGCGGCCGCGAGCTCGCGGTCCTGCGTGAATCGGATCAGTCCTATTATCTGCGCGAAGAGCGCATGGGATGGATATTGGGTCCCTATGAGGCGGGCGCCCCGGCCCGTTTCGCGGACGGCGTGCCCGAGTGGTTCGGCAAGAGCCTCTTCGAAGGCGACCTGGAGCGCTTGCTGCCGCACGTCGAGGCCGCGCAGCGGCGCGTGCCGTCGCTCGCCAACTGCGGCATCAAGGACATCGTGAACGGGCCTATCGCCTACACGCCGGACGGCAGTCCGCTGATTGGTCCGGCCTGGGGCGCACGGAATTTATGGCTCAACGAGGGACACAGCTTCGGCATCACCGCGGCGGGCGGCTCCGGCTGGCAGCTTGCCGAGTGGATAGTCGAAGGCGAGCCCGGCATCGACATGATGGCGGTCGATCCGCGCCGTTATGGACCCTACACCGGCAAGCGGTACGTGGTGCAAAAAAACGAGGAAACGTATCGCAACGTATTCGTCATCCATTATCCGGATGAAGAGCGTCCGGATGCACGTCCTGCCAAAACCAGCCCGGTGTACGACAAGCTCGCCCGCCTGGGGGCGGTGTTCGGACAACGCTACGGCTGGGAGCGCGCCAATTGGTTTGCTCCGCCGGGAGTTCCGGCCAAGGACCAGTGGAGCTTCCGCCGTTCGAATTACTTCGAACATGTGGGCAATGAAGCGCTGCGCTTGCGCCGGCATGTCGGAGTCATCGATCTTACGCCCTTCACCAAGCACGAAGTGACGGGACCGGGCGCGGAGAGCTGGCTCGATGGCCTCGTGGCCAACAAGGTGCCGACGAAGATCGGCCGGATCGCCCTCTGCCACGCCCTCACCCGCCGCGGCGGCATCCGCTCCGAGTTCACCATCACCAAGATCGCCGATCAGCACTTCTACGTGGTGAGCGCGGGCGCCGCCGAGCGCTACGACAGCGACTACCTGCGCCAGGCGCTGCCGCAGGACGGCAGCGTCGCCTTGACAAATATCACCATGAGCCGCGGCTGCTACGTCCTCGCCGGACCGCGCTCGCGGGATGTGCTTGCAAAACTCGTCGATGCGCGCCTGGACAACGAAGCATTTCCTTGGCTCACGGGCCAGGTCACCGAGGTTGGACTCGCCACCGAGGTATATTTATTGCGGGTGAACTTCGTCGGAGCGCTCGGCTGGGAGCTGCATTTCCCAATCGAATACGCGCATCACTTGTTCGACTCCTTGTTCGCTGCGGGCGCCGATTTCAACATCGGCATGGCGGGCATGCGCGCGATGGAGTCGCTGCGGCTCGAGAAGTCTTATCGCATGTGGGGCAGCGATCTGACCCCCGACTACACGCCCTACGAGGCGGGTCTTGACCGCTTCGTGCGCTTGAACAAGGGACCGTTCATCGGCAAGGAAGCCCTCGAAAAGCAGATCAAAGCGGGCGTTCCGCACCGCTTCATCACGTTCGAGGTTCACGGCGTTACGGATGCCGATCCGCTCGGCAACGAGCCGCTGTTCGATCTCAAAGGCAACATCGTCGGCCGCGCCACGGCGGGCTACTACGGGCACGCCTTGCGCAAGAGCCTGGGGTTGGGATACGTCAAGCCGGAATATGCGGCGGTCGGCTCTGACATGGAAATCGAGATCTTGGGGGAGCGCAAGCGTGCGACGGTGCTCGTCGATTCACCGTATGATCCTGAGAACAAGGAATTAAGGGCCTAACCGAAGCGCCATGAGCAGGCAATCATTTTCGGGACTGTCGCTGATCTGGCACAGCCTCGCGCAGCACCGCGGATGGCAGAATCAATGGCGGAAGCCCGAGCCCAAAGCCAGCTACGATGCCGTCATCGTGGGCGGCGGCGGGCATGGTCTCGGATGCGCGTACTATCTTGCCAAGGAACACGGATTGACCAACATCGCCGTGCTCGAAAAGGGCTGGATCGGCGGCGGCAACACCGGCCGCAACACGACGATCATCCGCTCGAACTATTTATTCAACGAGAGCGCGGCGCTCTACGATCATGCGGTGAAGCTATGGGAGGACCTCTCGCAGGTTCTCAATTACAACGTGATGTTCTCGCCCCGCGGCGTCATGATGCTCGCGCATACGGTTCACGACATACAGGTGTTCAAGCGGCACGTGCACGCGAACCGCTGCAACGGGGTCGATAATGAATGGCTGGAGCCTGCCCAGGCCAAGAAGTTCTGCCCGCCGCTCAACATAGCGGACAATATCCGCTACCCGGTGCTGGGCGCGGCCCTGCAGAGGCGCGGCGGGACGGCTCGGCACGATGCGGTTGCATGGGGCTACGCGCGAGCCGCCGACGCGCTCGGCGTCGACATCATCGAAAATTGCGAGGTTACGGGTATTCGGCGCGCCGCGAGCGGTGCGGTCGAGGCGCTGGAAACCACGCGCGGCGTGATCCGGTCGCCCAAGGTGGGAGTCTCCGCGGCCGGGCACACCAGCGTGATCATGCGCATGGCGGGCGTGAAGGTGCCTCTGGAGAGCTATCCGCTGCAGGCGTTGGTCTCCGAGCCGATCAAGCCTATTTTCCCGTGCGTCGTCATGTCCAACACCATTCACGCCTATATCAGCCAGTCGGATAAGGGGGAACTCGTCATCGGCGCAGGCACCGATGCCTACACCTCGTACACCCAGCGCGGCGCGTTGCACATCAATACGCATACCTTGGATGCGATCTGCGAACTGTTCCCGAACTTTCGCCGCTTGCGGATGCTGCGCAACTGGGGCGGCATCGTCGATGTGACGCCGGATCGCTCGCCCATCATTGCCAAGACGCAGGTCCCAGGGCTGTACGTCAATTGCGGTTGGGGGACCGGCGGATTCAAAGCCACGCCGGGCTCCGCGCACGTATTTGCATGGACCATTGCGCGCGACGAGCCGCATCCCATCAATGCGCCGTTCACCCTCGAGCGTTTCCGCGACGGCTACTTGATCGACGAGGCCGCGGCAGCAGCCGTCGCCCACTGAACGGGACACCCGATGCTCCTCATTGTGTGCCCCTACTGCGGCAAACGCCCCGAAATCGAATTCAGCTACGGCGGCCAAGCCCATCTCAAGCGTCCGACTCAACCCTCGCAGCTTGACGATCAAGCGTGGGCGGATTTTTTGTACATGCGCACCAACACCAAGGGCGTGTATGCCGAACGCTGGCGCCATGCCCGCGGCTGCGGGCGGTTTTTCAATGCGCTGCGCGACACGACGACCGACCACTTCCTGGCCTTCTACAAGACGGGCGAAGCGCAACCTGCGCTGCCCGCAGAGCCCGCGCGCGGGCTCGCACATGAATAATTCGGGCGGCAGCTTGCGTATACCCGGCGGCGGCCGAATCGATCGCGCACAACCGCTAAGATTTACGTTCGACGGCAAGTCCTATCAAGGGGTCGCGGGCGACACCCTCGCCTCCGCCCTGCTCGCCAACGGCGTGCACCTGACCGGCCGCTCGTTCAAGTACCATCGGCCGCGTGGCATTCTCGCCGCCGGGTCCGAAGAGCCGAATGCGCTGGTCACGGTGCACCGGGATGCCGAGCGCGTAACTCCCAATCTGCGGGCGACCCAGGTCGAACTCTACGAGGGCCTGATCGCCGAGAGCCAAAATCGCTGGCCCAGCTTGCAGCGCGACTTCGGCCGTATCAACGACATGTTGTCGGCGTTTTTCCCCGCCGGTTTTTACTACAAGACCTTCATGTGGCCGCGCAAGGCTTGGAAGTCGCTGTACGAACCGGTGATCCGCCGCGCTGCCGGGTTGGGCCGCGCTCCCACTCATGCCGACCCGGACCGTTATGCACATCGATATGCGCACTGCGATGTGCTGGTGGTCGGCGCCGGACCCGCCGGCATTGCGGCTGCATTGAGCGCTGCGGACAGCGGCGCTCGAGTCATCGTATGCGATGAAACCGCCGAGATGGGCGGCAGCCTGTTGACGGAGACCAGCGCGCTGATCGACGGCCGCACCGCGCTCGAGTGGGTGCAGCAGTCGCTCGCATCCCTGGCGCAAAACAACCGCGTGAGCTTGCTTGCGCGCACCACCGCGTTCGGCTACTTCCCGCACAATCTCATCGGTCTCAATCAACGGCTCAGCGATCATCTCGCGAGTCCGCCCGCACGTCGGCCCCGCGAGCGGCTCTGGCAGGTTCGCGCACGCTCCGTGGTGCTCGCCACCGGCGCGATCGAACGCCCCTTGGTATTTCCCGGCAATGATCGGCCGGGCATCCTGCTCGCGGCCGCTGCGCATACGTACTTGAACCGCTATGGGGTCCGCGTCGGCACACGAGCCGTTGTCGTCACGTCGGGCGACGACGCCTATCAGGCTGCCCTCGACCTCAAGAATGCAGGCAGCGATGTCGCCGCCATCGCGGATCTGCGCTCCGAGGCTTTGGGCGCCCTCCCCGACGCTGCGCGCCGCGCCGGGATCGAGGTACTGCCGGGAGCCACCGTGCTCGGGACGGAGGGCGATCTGCGCGTCAGCGCCATCACGCTCGGCCGCGTACAGGGCGGCACCGTGCACCCTGCGCAACGCATTCCTTGCGACACGATCTTGATGTCCGGCGGCTGCACGCCGAGCGTGCACTTGTTTTCTCAATCGCGCGGCAAGCTCAATTGGAACGCAAGCCTCAAAGCCTTCGTGCCGGGGGCATCCGCGGAGTGCGAGCGTTCGGCGGGCGCCTGCCGCGGAGTCTATGATCTTGCGGAAGTGCTGGCGGATGGTGCGGCGGCCGGGACCGCAGCGGCCTGCGAGCCACATCACGCCCGGCGCAGCTTCACGGTCGACGCGGTCCCGCGGAGCGGCGAGGCGTATCTCGGCGAGTTACCGCAAGGGAGTTCACCGAGCCGCGAGAAGGCCTTTGTCGACTGGCAGCATGATGTGACGACGCTCGATCTCAAGCTCGCTACCCGCGAAGGCTTCCAATCGATAGAACACGTCAAGCGCTACACGACCACGGGTATGGCCACCGATCAGGGCAAGACCTCGAACCTCAATGCCATGGCGATCGTCGCCAAGAACCTCGATCTGGCAATTCCTCAAGTCGGCCTGACGACGTTTCGGATGCCGTACACGCCTGTCACCTTCGGCAGCATGGCAGGCATCTCGCGCGGAGATCTATTCGATCCGGTGCGCGTGACACCCACGCACGAGTGGGCAGAGGCCCGAGGCGCAGTGTTCGAGAACGTGGGCTTGTGGAAGCGCGCTCGCTACTTTCCGCGCGCGGGCGAAGACATGCATGGCGCGGTCGCGCGCGAATGCCGGGCGGTACGCGGCGGCTGCGGCATTTTCGACGCCTCGACTTTGGGAAAAATCGAAGTTGTCGGCCCGGATGCGGCCGAATTCATGAACCGGATGTATGTGAACAACTGGACCAACCTTGGCGTAGGCCGGTCCCGATACGGAATACTGCTGCGCGAAGACGGCTTCGTCTTTGACGATGGCGTGGTGGCGCGCTTGGGGCTGGATCGATTCCATGTGACCACGACGACCGGCGGCGCTCCGCGCGTCCTTGCCCTGATGGAGGATTATCGTCAGACGGAATGGCCTGACCTCAATGTATGGCTCACATCGACGACCGAGCAATGGGCGGTCATTGCGGTACAAGGCCCGAATGCGCGGCAAGTGCTTGAGCCCCTGATTGAAGGACTCGACATCGGCGCCGACGCGTGGCCGCACATGAGCGTCGCTCGGGGACGAATCTGCGGTGTGCCCATGCTGCTGTTTCGGGTGAGCTTCACGGGGGAATTGGGTTTCGAAATCAACGTGCCGGCGGATTTCGGTCGCAGTGTCTGGGAGGGGGTGCATGCCGCGGGCCAGGTCCACGGCGTCACCGAGTATGGGACCGAGACCATGCATGTGCTGCGAGCCGAAAAGGGCTACATCATCGTCGGCCAAGATACCGACGGTACCGTCACGCCCGACGATGCAGGCCTCTCATGGGCCATCGGTAAGAACAAAGCGGATTTCGTCGGCAAACGCTCCCTGGACCGGGCATCGATGAAATCTGCCCATCGGAAACAGCTGGTGGGCCTGCGCACGAAGGACGATGGGCTGGTGCTCGAGGAAGGCGCTCAAGTGGCGGCAAGACCCGGCCAGAAGCCTCCCATGCAACTGATTGGCCATGTCACCTCGTCCTACGCAAGCAGCGTGCTCGGGCATTCGATCGCCTTGGGCATGATCGAAGGCGGCCGAGCCCGTCTCGGACAGACTTTGTATGTCCCTATGCCGGGCGGGGATCTCGAAGTCGTGGTCACATCGCCGGTTTTCTACGATCCCGCCGGAGCACGCATCAATGCCTGAAGCCGCGACGCGGAGCCTGCCGCCGGTGCCGGCAACGGAATGGATGAGGCCTCTGCCGGCCGCGATGCGCTTCATTCTGCAGGGCGATGCCCGTGTACGCGCCATTGCCGCCCCGCTCTGGGGGGCAGCTTTTGCCGAGGAAGCGTGCCGCGCAGTGGCGGAAGATGCCCGCGCGACTCTTTGGCTCGGCCCCGATGAATACCTGCTCCTGGGCACCCTGCCGGGCGGCGACGATGCATCGTCGGACACCGCTGCCGCAGATGCGCTCGAGCGCGCCCTGGGGGCTCTACCCCATGCGCTGGTCAATATCAGTCACCGGCAATTTGCACTTGAGGTGAGCGGCCCTTATGCGGCCGCCATTTTGAGCGGCGCCTGTCCGCTCGACTTGGATATCGGCGAATTTCCCGTGGGCATGTGCACGAGAACGGCGCTGGCGAAGGCCGATATCGTGCTATGGCGCAAACGCGAGGATGTGTTTCACCTTGAAATATGGCGCTCTTTCAGTGGCTACGTCACGGGTTTGCTCGGCGAAATCGCACTGGAGTTCACGGGCGAAGGATCACCGCTACGAACCCCATCGGGCGCGGAGAATGGCGCTTCATGACAAGTCCATGACGCAAACTGATCAGCCGCTGCCCTCCACAGTGACCATACTCAAAGCTTCGATCGGATAATCCGTTACGGCGCGGCCAGTCCCAGCCTACCAACAGATCGGGAGAGACGATGGACGAACAGAACACGCAAACCAGCCACGCGCGCCGTCCCAGCGGCCGCGACGCAAAGCGCGCTGCACGGGCCGCGCGGGCCGGTGCGTCGATCCCCTACATCACGCGAAAGATTCCGTTCTACGAAGTGCTGAGCGAGGAAGGCCTTGCGCTGATGGAACACAACGCCGATACGATACTCGAGGAGATCGGGATCGATTTTCGCGACGACCCGGAGGCGATCGAGATCTGGAAGTCTGCCGGAGCCGATGTGAAAGGCGAACGAGTGCATTTCGCGCGCGGCATGTGCCGTTCGCTCGTACAGCGCACGGCGCCGCGCGAGTTTACTCAGCACGCGCGCAACCCGGCGCGCAGCATCGTCATCGGCGGAAAGAACACGGTGTTCGCTCCGGCTTACGGCTCCCCTTTCGTGCGAAATCTCGACGAAGGCCGCCGCTACGCGCGAATCGAGGACTTTCGCAATTTCGTCAAGCTCGCGTATATGGCGAATTCGCTGCACCATTCCGGCGGGACTATCTGCGAGCCCGTCGATCTGCCGGTCAATAAGCGGCACCTCGACATGGTTTACAGCCATCTCAAGTACAGCGACAAGGCGTTCATGGGCTCGGTGACCGCGCCCGAGCGCGCCGCGGATTCCGTGGCGATGGCGAACATCGTGTTCGGCGACCAGCTGAACGATCCGGCGACCGGCCGGCCGAAGACGACGATCATCAATCTGATCAATGTCAATTCTCCCATGACCTACGACTCGACCATGCTCGGCGCGGCCAAGGTCTACGCCCGCGCCAATCAGGCGTTGATCATCACGCCCTTCATTCTCGCGGGAGCGATGTCGCCGGTCACCGTCGCAGGTACCGTCGCCCAAACTCTGGCCGAAGCGCTGGCGGGACTTGCATTCGTGCAGCTGGTCAATCCCGGGTCGCCGGTGGTGCTCGGGAGTTTCGCTTCGTCCATTTCGATGCAGTCGGGAGCTCCGACGTTCGGCACGCCCGAGCCGGCGCTGGTCCTGTACTCCATGGCCGCGCTCGCGCGGCGCCTCGGAATACCGTTTCGCTCGGGCGGCAGCTTGTGCGCCTCGAAGATTCCGGATGCACAAGCAGCTTACGAATCGGCAAACACCTTGCTGCCGACCTGCCTCGCGGGCGTGAACTTCGTGCTGCACACGGCCGGCTGGCTCGAGGGCGGGCTCGCCATGGGCTACGAGAAATTCGTCATGGATGCGGACCAGGCCGGCATGATGCACACACTGCTCGCGGGCGTGGATCTGTCGGAGAACGGCCAAGCGCTCGACGCAATGCACGAAGTCGGACCCGGAAAGCATTTCTTGGGCTGCGCTCACACCCAGGCGAATTTCGAGAATGCGTTCTACCGCTCGCCGCTTGCCGACAATAACAGTTACGAACAGTGGGAGGCCGAGGGTTCCCCCGACATGACGAAGCGCGCCAATGCGCTGTGGAAAAAGCAGCTCGCGGAGTATGTGGCGCCGCCGATGGACCCCGCGATCGATGAGGCGCTGCTCGAGTACATGTCGAAACGCAAGGCGGCTTCGCCTGACTCGAACGTCTGATCGGCGCAAACGATGGAGCGGCTGCGCGGAGCGTTCGCCGAAGTCAGCGGGCCACGAAGGCACGTTCCGTCACGTAGTCGCCCGGATCGCCGACGTGCGAGGACTGAATGAACCCGCGCGCATCCAGCAACGCCGACAACTCCGCCAGCATTGCAGGACTTCCGCAAAGCATTGCGCGATCGACCGCCGGATCCAGCGGCGGAACTCCGATGGTCCCGAACAACTTCCCAGTTTCGATGAGGGTGGTGACGCGCCCTTCGTGGCGGAAACGTTGCCGCGTCACGGTCGGCACGTACACCAGCTGATTGCGCACTTGCGCGCCGAGATACTCATGGTTCGTGAGTTCCCATTCGATATAGTCGCGGTAGGCAAGCTCGCTTCGGTAGCGCACGGAGTGCACCAAGATCACCTGCTCGAAGCGCTCATAGAGATCCGGATCCTTGATCAGACTCATGAACGGTGCGAGTCCGGTGCCGGAACTCAAAAGATACAAGCGCTTGCCGGGCTTCAAATCGCGCAACAACAAGGTGCCGGTCGGCTTGCGGCTCACGCAGATCTCGTCGCCCACCTTGATATTCTGCAGCCGCGACGTCAGCGGTCCGTCGGGCACCTTGATGCTGAGGAACTCGAGAGCGTCTTCGTGATTCGCGCTGGCAATGCTGTACGCTCTCAGGAGCGGTTTGTCGTCGACACGCACGCCGAGCATGACGAAGTGCCCGTTCTCGAAACGGAACGAGGGATCGCGGGTGGTCTTAAAGCTGAAAACCGATTCGTTCCAATGATGTACGGCCAATACCCGTTCGGTGCCGATCGAAGCCATGAAGTGACATACCAATAATTGCAACGCGGACGTCGCGCGTCCGGATTCTCGCATAGGTAAGTTGGCAGGCACTAATATCGATTAGTTCGATGTACATACAGATGTACACATAAGGGAATGTGAGCCCCCCCGTGCGCGCGGATTTTTCTAACGTATATTATTGCGCCGATGTCTTGAGGACGATGGCCCTAGGTTCGTTCGGACCTAGGGCCATCTCCTCCCGGTCCACCGTCAATATTTCGCGGTCAGCCCGACGAACAGATAACGCCCGTAGGTATCGTACATCGGTGCGAGCATGTTGCCGTTGACCAGCAGCGGATTCAGATTGAAGCCGACCACGGGAGGCTGTTTGTCCAGCAGATTGTTGACACCCAGCCGGAGGTTGACGTGCTGGCCGATATCGAATCCCACGTCGAGATCGAAGTAGTCGTAGGCCGGAACCTTCGAGTCGATCGGATAGGCCGTCCCCGTGGCCAGTTGGGGATTCCCGCTGAGCTGTTCGGATTTTAGATGGCCGATATGGCGCCAGTTCAACGATGCCTCGAAGCCATTCGGCGACTGCCACGTGGTGCGCAGCTTGTGCCGCCACCGCGGAATCGGCGATGTCGGGCCCTCGCCGGTGCAGGTGGGCCCGTAGTAACCCGTGCAATCGGCAGCCGGCAGTCCCGGAACGGTCGTGATCACATTGTCCAGCGCGACGGTGCCGGCAAATGAAAAGGAGACGGAGCCGGCCTTTGCCAAATTCAGACTCTCGAGATTCAGGACGTAGCGGCCGTCGATATCGGTACCGCTCTCCTCATAAGAGCCGGTGTTCAGCCCCGTGGCGATGATGCGTCCCGCTGCGGGACCGGTACCTATGGACAGCGAGCCGGTGGCGTCGCGGACTATCAGGGAACAATAGATGGGGTCGCCGTTATCGAGGCAGTTATTCAACGTCGCATTGGCGGGCAGGGAGCCGATGTACTTGTTGATCTTGATTCGCCAGTAGTCCACGCTGACGAACAAAGTGCGCGCCAGGCTGCGGGGCGTCAGCACGACTCCGCCCGTCAGCGTGTCGGCAATCTGCGGCTTGAGATTCGGATTGCCGCCGGTCAACACATTGGTCGTTGTTGCGGGGGCGATCTTGCCGTACTGCGCTGCCGATACGCCGGCGCGCGCGCACTGCGCCTGTGTTGCGGACGGAACGCCGGTGGTCGGATCGTTGGCGCAGGGATCGCTGAAGCCGAATTGCTGCACGATCTGCGAGAGGAACAACTCGTGTCCGTTCGGCGCCCTCACCGCTCGGCTCAGGGTGCCCCGAAAACGGATCGCCTCGTCCGGCGAATACTCGACACCGAAATTGTACGCATTGGCCGAACCCTGCGGCGAGTACTGCGCGAGCCGATCGCTCAAATCCAAGGTCAGCGACTTCACGAACGGACGGTCCTCGACCAATGGTATTCGTGTTTCCACAAATACCTCGCCGACATGGTAGGTACCGAAGGTCGGCCGCGCTCCTCCGGTTACCAGCAAGTCACCGGTCAGATAAGCCGCGTTCGGTTGGTTGCTGATGGACTGCGAGCGGAATTCCGCGCCGCCCGACAAGCCGATTCCATCATCGCTGAGCGGACTTTTGATCCCATATTTGCCGAGGTCGCCGACGACTTGGCCTCCCACATCGTACTGGCGTGCATAGCCGTCTTGCGCTCCGGTTGCACCGATGTAATCGAGGGCGGCGGGCGTCACCGCACCGGCCGAAAAGATGTTGTACGGCACGCAGCTCGGATCCGACCCGTTGACGACGGATTGGCAGGTCGGCTTGCCGTTGACATTGACCACGTCGAGCGCGTTCGCCAGACGAGTATTCGAGAAATCGTTGGACAAGCGCTCGTGCGAGTCGGTATTTCCCCACTGAGCGTTGATATCGTAAGTCCATGCGCTCCCCAGCGCCCCTTTCAAGCCGACCAGCAGCCGATAGCTGCGATGGCGGAACTCATCCTGGCGGTAGCCGCCCTCTGCGTTGCGTCTGCCGATTTGCACCTGCGCGGTGTCGGCCGCGCCAAGTCCATACTGCGTGCACAGCGAGGCAAGTTCGGACGCCGACAGCAGAGGGTTGTTGCAGTTGATTCCATAGGTGTTCAAGCCGGCGCCGGTCGCGGTCGTTCCCGATGGCTCATACAGCACGCTGGTCCGGTCTTCGGAAAACGTCGTTTCGACGTACGCATCGGCGGCCGAACTGAACTTGTAATGCCCGAACAATCCCGCGTTATAACGCGTGTCTGGGCGCGTCAGTGTCTGGTAAGGCGCCGGATTGTAACCGTCCTGCGCGAGATTGAATGGACGGAAGCTGTTGCCGGTCGCCGAGTCGATCGTCAAAGGGTTTCCGGCACCGCCGTTCGGCACGAATTGTCCCGCCGGCGTCGTTCCGTCCAAGAGACATCGGTATGAGGTTGCTGTTTCGGTCAGGGTACAGCCGCCGAAATCGCGGCTCGACCCGAAGATCGCCGCGGTGCGGCGGTATCCGGCATAGGCGACCGCATGGCCGTCGCCGCCGAACAGCTCCTTGCCGACGACGCCGGTCAGATCGATGTTGCGGCCATCGTACACGGTGTCGCCGCGCGGCTGGACTGCGCCGGCACGCTCGACGTCTTGAATGAATCGATTGCCGTTGCTCGCACGGTTAATGCCGTATTCGGTCTCCAGCTTGGCGCCGCTATAGTCGGTGTCGATGACGAAATTGACGACGCCGGAGATCGCGTCCGAGCCGTAGATGGACGAGGCCCCGCCGGTCAACACTTCGACGCGCTTCACCAATGCAGTCGGAATCGCGTTCAGATCGGGCGACGGATTGATCGAGTCGCCTGGCTGCAGGCGGCGGCCGTTCATCAGAACTAGCGTGTTGAACGAGCCGATGCCGCGCAAGTCGGCCGTGGCTGTGCCGGTGACGGGTGCGACGCCGGCACCGTTCGCGGAATTCGTGAGGCCTGCGTTGAGCTGCGGGAAGTTGTTCAGAAGGTCCTCGGCGCGGGCCGTGCCCTGATGGCTCAACTCCGCGGCGTCCACGGTGACCACCGGACTGATGGTGGCGGTGGTCGACGTTGCAAAACGCGAACCGACGACGACGAGCTCTTCCAGCTCGCGGTCGCTATCCGCGGCAGCGGTTGCAGCAGGAGGCGGCGGATCGCCCAGAGCTGCGCTCGAGCATACCGCGGATAACGCGATTGCCCCGCACAGCGCAGAGAAGGTCGCACGCACGTTTGATGTCGTTCCGTCAATCCAAATGCCCATATCGCCACTCCCCGTTGTCCATGTGTCTGTTCTTGGAATCGACTCAAATCCAACGCTACGGGCCGGCAACGCCGGGCTTCGTAGCAGCGCCGCCTTAGCCGCGCAGCAGCGGCGTAAATTCCTTTACGTCCGTCACGTTCTCCAGCGAGGCAACGAGCGCGATCAGCGCTTCCGTCTTCGTTTTCGGCCAATTGGCGTACTCGGCGCAGCCTCGAAACTTCGTGGCCGCCTCCGCGTAGGTCATCGGATCGGCTGGGCTGCCCTTGCCGTAAATCGCCTCGCCGGTTATCACCTTGCCGTCGTTCAGCGTAATTCTTATCAACGAGGTCATCTTGTCGAAGCCCGCCGCCTCGGCCTGCGGATCGACGTAGTACTTGATTTTGCCGATCATTGTCTGCACGTCCGGCCGCCGCACCACCGCATCGGTGAATTGCGGCAGTCCGCCCTTACGTTCCAGGAGCAGGATGGCCATGCAAAATTCCATGCTGAATTTCCCTTCCAGTCCGTTCTTCGGATCGTGACGCAGCAACGCCTGATACATGGCGTGATTGGCGCCGACTTCGACCTTCTTGACCTGTCCCGGCCGAATGTCATGCCGCTCGATCAGGCGCATCATTTCAGTCATGGCCGGATGACTGAGAGATCCCGACGGATACGGTTTGAGCGAGATCCCCGGCGAGGCAAACGTCCACGGGGCACCGAGTTTGTTCATGATCGCCGCGGGATCGTAGGTGCCGCCCGCCGCTCGGAAGAACCCGCGTTGTGCTTCCAGAATGTTCTGCGCCGCCGTCCAACCGAGATCGGTTAGCTGCGCCGCGATCAGGCCGCTTTCCGCGGCGTGTCCCGCCTGGAAGGGCTTGGTCATGGTGCCAAAATTTTCGCGCAATCCTGCCGCTTCGCTCGCTGCGATTCCAAATGCGGTGCGCGTTTTGGAGACGTCGAAGCGCATCAATTTCGAGCAGGCGGCGGCCGATCCGAACGGTCCGCAAGTGCCGCTGGAGTGAAACCCGTCCTCGTAGTGGCGCGGAGCGATGGCTTCGGCGATCTTGCATTCCACTTCGACGCCAACGTGGTAGGCCAGCATGAAATCCTTGCCGCTGAAATTGCCGCGCTCGCCCAACGCGAACGCCGCCGGCAGCACGGGAACGGTGGGATGCACCAGAAGGCCGTAGACGCGATCTTTCGCAGCCGCAAGCTGGGTATCGTCGAAGTCATCCGCGTGTACCGAAATACCGTTGACCAGAGCCGCGAATTGCGGCGCGGTGGTGCGCGAAGTACCGATCACGGTCGAAACGCCGCCGCTGATGGACAGAGTGTCCAAGTATCGCAAGCAGATGGGGGCGCTCTCGGCTCTGGAGCCGGCAAGCGCCAAACCGAATCCGTCCAAAATCGACTTCTTGCCGAGTTCGATGACGGCCGCGGGAATACTCTCGTAGTTCGTGTTCACAACGAAGCCGGCGACATAGGCGGTGAGGCCGGGCACGTCGGGGAAAGCGCCGGCACTATCCGCGGCGGCGGCGGATACGCCGGCAGCCAGGGCTGGTTTGCCGGCGGCGGCGCCCAACGCGCCCACACACAGTTTTCCGAATTCGCGCCTTTGCATGTGAACCCTCCGCCGAATCTCCGGCTACTTCAACACCTCGAACATGAACAGTTTCGCCGGCACCTTGCCCTTGCGCGCCGAAACCGCGAAATAGCGGTTCAGCTGCGGCACCAGCACGCCGGTCTTCGCGCCGAGAGAGGTGGGCGCGCGGCCGATCTCTTCGTAGCGATCGGCATCGATCTGATGGAAGACATCGACGAAGCCTTCGCCGCACGCCAGATAAATCCTCTTGGTCGAAGGATCGTAGGCCATATCATCGACATCATCGCCGGCCGGTAGCGTCACCACCTCCTTGCCGGAAACGCTGTCGACTACGCCGAAGCGCCCCGGTTTGCGGCCTGCCACCAACAGGCGGTGAACCGCCTCATCCAGGATCAAAGGCGTGTTGTGCTGAACCAGCTTCAGCTGCCACATCGACTTCACCGCTTTCGCGGCGCGATCAACGACGGCAATCTGATTCTTGTCGCGCGCATTGACGTACATCAGTGGGCCGTTCTTTTCCAGCGCGATCGCCTCGAGATTCGCCGACTGCAGCTTGATCTCGTCGACGCGCTCGCCCTTCCGGGTGTCGATCACCGTGACGCGCGAAAAATCTTCGTTCGCTTCCTTGCCGCCATTGGTGACATAGAGCAGATGATTCGCGGCATCATAGGACATCGCGTCCGCGTCTGCGCTGAGCTTGATCGACTTTTCTATCTTATAGGTGGTCGCATTCAGGATTTTCGCCGACCCGGCGCCGCCGCCATCGGCGCCGCCGTCGATGACGTAGATTTGGTTCTGTTCCGGCAGCAGCACCATGCTGTGCGGCGTGTCGAAGCCCTTTATGCTGCGCAGCGGCTTGCCGGAATTAAGATCGAACAGTTCGAGCGTGTGATGCTCCTCGGCGGCCAAGAACAGGCGGTTGCCTGGCACATCGACTCCGAAATGGTCGAAATCTCCGTCAATGGCCGGCAGAGCAATGGTGCGGATCAGATGAAGCGGCGCATGGGCCGCCCCGGGATCCGCGGACGCGGGAGCGGCCCCCCACAACGTTGTGAGTACAAGGCTCAGGGCTGCGGTTGGTGATCTCATGGAACAAAACTCCGATGCTGTTTGCGTGTTTCAGTCAAATCAACGGTGGCTCGGCAATCGGGCGCGCGTCATCGACCGGCGCGCCGCTGAGCACCAAGCGCATGCGATCGCGGTCGAGCTCGCCCTCGATGCTCGACATCACTACCGTTGCCACCGCGTTACCGATGATGTTGACGATGGCTCGGCCCATGCTCATAAAGCGATCGATGCCGAGGAGCAGCGCCATGCCGGCGAGCGGTATGCTCGGGACGACCGATAGCGTAGCAACCAAAGCGATGAAGCCGGCTCCCGAGATGCCGCTTGCGCCTTTCGAGGTAATCATGGAAACGCCGAAAATGGCGATTTGCTGTACGGGCGTCAATTCGACGTTCATCGCCTGGGCGATGAAAAGTGCGGCGAGAGTCATGTAAAGACTCGTGCCGTCGGCATTGAATACGTATCCGGTGGGCACGACCAACCCGACGACCGACTTCGAGCAACCCAGATGCTCGAGCTTTTGCATCAGGGATGGCAGCGCGGGGTCGGAAGACGATGCGCCCAAGGTCACCAGTAATTCTTCCTTGAGAAAGCGCAACAGCTTGAAAATGTTGAAGCCTGCCCACCGGGAAATGGCGCCGAGAATCACGCAGACGAACAGGATCCCGGTGCCGTAAAAGGTCACGACCAATCCGAGCAGCGGGCGCAGCGAGCCGATGCCAAATCGTCCGATCGTGTAGGCCATCGCACCGAAGGCGCCGAGCGGCGCGAAGCGCATCAGTACATTGATTACGCCGAAAATCACCTGGCCCACCGAGTCCACCAACACCGCAACCGCTCGGCCCCGCTCGCCGAGGCGCGAAAGAACGTAGCCGAACAATACCGAGATGAACACGATCGGCAGAATCTCGCCCTTCGCAAATGCGTCGACGAACGTGGTCGGAACGATTCCGACCAGGAACGATACGATGCTGTTGGCCTGGGCAGGACCGACGTAGCCGGCGATCGCAGCCGAGTCGAGCGTTGCCGGATCGATGTTGAAACCGGCGCCCGGCCGCACGATGTTGGCCGCCAACGCCCCTATTAGCAATGCAAGCGTGGAAAGGACTTCGAAGTACACGAGTGCCTTCCCGCCGACGCGGCCGACCTTTTTCAGGTCCCGCATGCCGCCGATGCCCGACACCACCGTGCAGAATATGACCAGGCCGATGACCATCCTGATCATCTTGAGGAACACATCGCCGAGCGGCCGCAGCGCCGCGCCGGCCTGCGGCGCGATCCAACCCACCGCGACGCCGGCAATAATGCCGAGCAGCACCTGAATGTAGAGTTCGGTATACCAGCGTCGGCGCACGGCGCCCAGGGTCTTCATCAAACCTTCAGCCCGTTGTTCATACGGCGATGCTGCGGACCTTGTCGGCAATCGCGTCGCCCACCTCCTGTGTTTTGGCGGTCCCGCCGAGGTCGCGGGTGCGAGGACCACTGCTCAGCACTGATTCGATCGCCGCGACCATCGCCCTCGCCGCCTCTGCGTGCCCTAAATGATCGAGCATCATCGCGCCGGACCATATCTGGCCGATCGGATTGGCGATGCTGCGGCCGAATATATCGGGCGCGGATCCGTGCACCGGCTCGAACATCGACGGAAACTCTCGTTCGGGGTTCAGATTGGCGGAGGGAGCAATGCCGATCGTGCCGGTGCACGCCGAGCCCAGGTCGGACAATATATCGCCGAACAAATTGGAGCCGACCACGACATCGAATATTTCGGGTCGTTGCACGAAGTGGGCCGCCAGAATGTCGATGTGATACTGGTCCATATGAATGTCGGGAAACTCCTGCGCCATGAGCGCGGCGCGCGAATCCCAGTATGGCATCGTCAGCGAGATGCCGTTCGATTTGGTCGCCGAGGTGATTCGCTTGCGGCCGCGGCTGCGCGCCAACTCGAAAGCGTACCGCAGTATTCTGTCCACGCCCTTGCGCGTGAAAACATTCTCCTGGATGACAACCTCGTCCTCGCTGCCTTCGTGCATCTTGCGGCCGCGATCCGAGTATTCGCCTTCGGTGTTTTCTCGCACCAGCATGATGTTGATGTCGCCGGCGATGCGATCGCGCAGCGGCGACTGGACGTTCGGCATCAACCTGATCGGCCGCAGACACACGTATTGCTCGAATCGCCGCCGGATCTGCAGCAGCAACCCCCATAGCGACACATGGTCGGGCACGCCCGGGAAGCCGACCGCGCCGAGATAGATGGCGTCATGGTGACGAATGCCGTCGAGCCCGTCCGGTGGCATCATGCGTCCGGTGCGCAGATAATATTCGCACCCCCAGGGGCGCTCGTCCCATTCGAAGGACATGCCGAAGCGGCGCCCCGCCGCGGCGAGCACCTTGACACCCTCCGGCACGACTTCGCTGCCGATCCCGTCGCCGGGAATCAGTGCTATCTTATAGTTCTTGATGTTCCACTCCCCACGACATCGGGCTTCGAGCCCTAATCGCGCCATGATCGTTGAATGATTTGCGCCCGATGACGCAGAATAGGCGTTTGGCACTGCGCCTGCACTCGGCCGGACGTGAATTCGGAGAACACAGTTCGTGAATAATGTCCTACCGCAGGATTTGCGAGTCTTCATCCACGCCGCGCGCCTCGCAAGTTTTGCCGCGGCCGCGCAGGAATTGGGGGCTTCGGCCGCCTACATCAGCAAACGCATCGCCATCCTCGAGACCGCGCTTCGCATGAAGCTGTTCCATCGCACCACCCGCCGAGTGTCCCTGACCGAACGCGGCGAGGCGGTGCTTTCCTGGGCACAGCGCATACTCGATGTATACGGACAATTGGACGGCGCGCTGGAGGACGTGGAATGCGACATACGCGGCGGACTGCGCATCGCGGCAAGTTCCGGATTGGGACGCAATCACATCGCTCCGGTTCTATCGGAACTGGTCAAGATGCATCCTGGCTTGGAGATCGACCTGGAGATCTTGGACCGTTCGGTGGATCTGGTGCATGAGGAAATCGACATCGACGTTCGGGTCGGCGACGTTCGCGAGCCGCACCTCGTGCCCCATCACCTGGCACACGGACGGCGGATACTGTGCGCGTCTCCCGAATATCTGCGAGCGCATCGCGAACCGCAGACGATTGCCGAACTGGTGCGGCATTCCTGCCTGCTGATCCGCGAACGCGGCGAGACCTTCGGGCGCTGGTCTCTGCGCGGGCCCGGGGGTACCCGCAATGTGCGCGTGAACGCCGCGCTTGCATCGAATCACGGTGACGTAATCCGCCGCTGGGCGCTGGAAGGACACGGAATCATGCTCAGGTCCTATTGGGACGTCGCTGAAAGCCTACAGCGCAACGATCTCGTGCACGTGCTGCGCGAATTCTGGCAACCCGCCGACGTGTGGGCGGTCACCAAGATCCGCTCGGAAAATTCCGCAAAGACGCGGCTGTGCATCCGCCACCTGCGCAAGCGGCTGCGCCTCGGGCCGTTCGCGCTTGCCGCCCCGAGCACAGAAAACCGAATCGGCGCGTTTAATCCCCGGCGCTAATGCTGCGGGGCGGCGCGGCGCCGCCCCGGCGGTGCGACGAGCGGCAGCGTTAGAACGACGTGGCCGCGACCTTCGAGAAAATGCGCCTCGCCGCCGTGGATACGCGCCACCTGCCGCACAATAGCGAGTCCGAGGCCCGACCCCGGAGATTCCGCATTCAGCTTGCGAAAGCGCTCGAAAATCAACTCCTCTTGGCCGGCGGGAACTCCGCCACCCTCGTCAATCACTTCGATATTGAACCCTCCGAAGGAATCCGCGGCCGGACGAATTCTCGCAGTCACGGTCCCCCGCCCGTGAATCAGCGCATTGTCGAGAAGATTGCGGATCGTGTCGCGAAGATCATCGGCGCTGCCGCGCAACTGCGCGGCGTCAGGCACATCGACGACCAGCCGGCGGCCTTGCGCCTCCACCAACGGCACAACCATCGCCGCCGCTTCTCGAACGGTCCTCGACAGATTGACCATCGGTGCCTGCTCGAGGCTGCCCTCGCGAGACACGGATTCCTTGCGGGCCAGGTCCAGCAACTGATCGACTAGCCTGCTCATTCGATCGAACTCGCGTTCCACGGCGGCCCAATCGGCCACCCCCGTCAAGCGCGCGCGTTGCAACCGCAAATTCAAGACCGCCAGCGGCGTACGGAGCTCGTGGGCCGCATTGGCCGTCAGCCGCCGCTCGGCCGAGTACGCAGACGATAGGCGGTCGAGGGCGCCGTTGACGGCCTCGACCAGGGGCTCGATCTCCCGCGGCAGGCCGTCGAGGGAGATGCGCATGTCGGGTTTCCCCGGCCCGACGAGCGCCGCCTCGCTCGAGGCGCGCGCAATGGGCCTGAGGCTCCAGCCGCTGATGGTCCAGATTAGCCACAGCGCCAAGATTGCGAGCGGCGCAAACAGCAGAAGGTTCTCGCTACCCTCCTCGAACAGACTGTCGATCAATATGTCAGGGTCTGAGTCGCCGCGGGCAACGACGATCCCATAGCCCTCGGGGCTCCGCGCCGCCAGAATCCCGACGCGTTTGGAGCCGGCGCCGATGAAGTCTACCGGCCCCAACGGACTTGAACCCGCAACCGCAAGGTATGGCAGCGGCGCCGCAAGGTTCGATGAGCGGGCAATCGGCCGACGCGTGCGGTCGAAGATCGTGTAGGAAAATTGTTCGGAAGGATCGGCATAGACATGCTGCCAGTTTTCCGACAGCGCAAGCTCGATCCGCCCGTCGCCTCCGACATGCAGCGCCGCGAGCAACTCGCGCGCCTGCGCCTCCAGGGTGCGCCCGCGCACGTCCTTGACGATATTGTTCACCTCATAGCGATAGGACATCAGCGATGCCGCGAGCCCGAGCGTAAACACGGCCAGCATGCCGCCGAGCAGCCGAACGCGCAGACTATGGGTACGGCGCAATCGGCAGTGCCTCGACCAGACGATACCCGATCCCCCATTTCGTCTCTATCTGCAGCGCCGCGCCCGCGGCAGCCAGCTTGCGGCGCAGCCGCGATACCGCGGCTTCGAGAGCGTTTGTGCTGCCCGAATCATCGAGCGCATAGAGACGATCCTCCAACAGATCTTTGGTGATCACCTGTCCCGGGACGCGGAGAAGCTCCTCGAGCAGTGCCGCTTCGCGGCGCGTTAGATCGATGCGCCGGCCGCCCGCACTGGCCTCCCGAGTCACCGTGTCGAAGACGATCTCCCCGAGGCAATAGGTCAAGCCTTGGCGATTACCGCTGCGGCGCAGAACCGCGCGCAGACGAGCCTCCAATTCCAGAAGATTAAATGGTTTGACGATGTAGTCGTCGGCGCCCGCGTTGAGACCACGCAGCCGGTCATCGACGCTGTCGCGCGCAGTCAGCAGGATTGCCGGAAGCTGCGGGCGCGAGCAGCGCAATAGCGTCAAGACCTTCATACCCTCGAGATCCGGCAATCCGAGATCGAGAATGACTGCATCGAAGGGTGCAATGGCGGCTGCGGCCAACGCTTCTTCTCCACGGCCGACCGCATCGACCGCGAAGCCGCGCTCTCTGAGGTGATCCACGATCAACTCACGCATCGTCCGATGATCCTCGACCAAGAGCACTCGCATGCAACCCTCCTGCAATCACGATAACTTAAGCCGCTGGTCCCACCAAGCACCGGTCCCTGTAGACTTCGTCAGGACTTGGTCAGCATTAACTGCCATTGTGCGGATCGATCTTAATTAGGAGGATACCTCTGGTGTGTAAACGCGTTTCAAGTCTTTCCTTGCTGGCCTCCGCGATCGCAAGTTTGCTTCTTGGGACAGGCTCGGGCGCCGCCGATACCGCCGCCACGAGCGTCCGGCGCGTGGATACGATCCAAGTCCCGGGGGAGCCGCTTGCCAGCTTCGACATCGGAGTCGTGAACAGTGACGGCGTCTACGCCTTGGCCGATCGCTCCAACAAGGGTGTGGATCTGATCAATGCTGCGACGGGCAAGTTCCTCGGCCGCGTTACGGGTTTTAAGGGCTTCAGCAAAGCCGCCGGCTCGGCCGCCTCCGGTCCCGACGGGGTGCTTGCGGTCGGCAACGACCAATTCTGGGCAGGCGATGGCGACAGCACCGTCAAGATCGTTGACGTCAAGTCGCAATCGATCACTGAGACGATTTCCACGGGAGGTCAGAACCGCGTCGACGAGATGGCCTACGATCCTCGCGACGAACTGGTCGCCGTCGTCAACAACGCCGATAAGCCGCCGTTCGTCACGTTCATCTCCGCCAAGACGCACAAGGTTGTCGGCAAAATCGTGCTCGATCATGCCTCGGACGGCGCGGAACAGCCCGCTTGGGACCCGGTCACGGGCAAGATCTACTTGACGATTCCCGTCATCGACGGCGTCGATGCCAACGGCGCGGTCGCGGTGATAGATCCGCACACGCTTACGCTAGAGAAGATGCTGCCGGTCGTGAAATGCATGCCGGCAGGTCTAGCGGTCGGCCCGCACGCCCATTTATTGATCGGCTGCAGCGACGACGCGGTTCAAGCGGGCTTCCCCGCGCAGTCGCTCGTCATGAACGCGCAAACAGGAAAGACGATCGCGGTTATCGACAAGGTCGGAGGGTCGGATGAGGTCTGGTACGACGAGAAGTCCGGGCATTACTATCTGGCGGCTGCCAAGAACCCGGGCGGACCGGTACTCGGCGTCATCGATGCTCTCACCGACCGCTGGATCGCCAACCTATCGAGCGGACCCCGTGCTCACTCGGTCGCGGCGGATCCCGTATCGGGACGGATATACGTGCCGATCGAAGCGCGTAAGGACAGTACAGATTGCAGCGGAGGCTGCATCGCGGTCTACGCGAGTCAGGAGAAATGAGCCGCGCGCGACAGATACTGCGCCCTACCCGGGGCCTGAGCCGACGCAACCTCGCCCACCGACGAATCCAATCATCGGTCGGCTAGGCGACACTCGTCGAAACGGCTGCTATTAGGGCGCACAGAAAAAGCACGGCGCGAACGTCCGAATTGATGCATCGAATGCGTTTGATGTAACCCATTGGTGTGCCCCTAAGAGGAATGACCAAGCCTTCACAATCACTTCTACCCTCCTCTCGCCACACCGTCGATGTGTCGCACATCGTGAACGTCGGAGAACGGCGACCGGATCTGCACTACGGTCGCCGCTCGGCGAAGCGGTCCGGACACTTGCGCGTCCGCGATGTAGAGGCCTCGATTCTCACGCTCCATCAGTGGACCGCGATCGTCACCTCCGACGCGTTACGAGCGGATCGAAGACGCGCGCTAACGATTTCTGCTTGCCCGAGAACCCGTAATACGTTTTCGCCGGCAACTTTCGCCAATTGATCATCCGTCCATCCTCGGCGCAGTAACTCAACCAGTAAGTCCGGAAACTTATCGACCCCTTCCAGACCTTTCGGGGTCGCCTCCACACCGTCGAAATCGGATCCGATGCCCACATGGTCGATCCCGGCGACTTGCCGAATGTGATCTATATGATCGGCGACCTCCGACAGTCTCACTTCAGGCGCCGGATGTGACGTCTTCCAGCTATCCAGTGCCTGCTTTGCTCTCTCAGGCTGACCGATGTAAAGGCCGCTGTATGGAGGGGCGCTGGCACGAGCTTGCTCCGCCGCATAATCGGCATCCCATTGATTACGAGCCTGAGAAACATAGCCGGGATAGAAATTGACCATCACAACGCCACCGGTGCGGGCGACCAGCTGCAAGACATCGTCGGGCACATTACGAGGATGATCGTCCAAAGCACGGGCCGACGAATGTGAGAACATCACCGGCGCCTCGGATATTTCAAGGGCTGCGCGCATCGTCTCCGGTGATACATGGCTCAAGTCCACAATCATGCCAAGGCGGTTCATCTCGCGCACGACCTCTTGTCCGAACGGGGTGAGGCCGTGGTGCTTCGGGCTGTCGGTGGCCGAATCCGCCCAGTCATTATTCACCGTGTGGGTGAGCGTCATATAGCGAGCTCCGAGAACGTACATCTGCCGCAGAACCGCGAGGGAATTATTGATTTGATGCCCTCCCTCGATACCAATCAAGGATGCGATTCGCCCCGCGCGGTGTATACGGCGAATGTCGGCGGCGGTAGACGCCATCTCGAAATCATTAGGATAGCGCGCCGTCATTTGATGAACGATATCGATCTGCTCTAAAGTGAGCTGAACGGCCGCCGAACCCTGCGTTTCGGACGGTATCCACACCGACCAGAACTGCGCGCCTACCCGGCCGCGCCGCAATCGCGGGATATCGGTCATCAGCGCTATGGCGTCGCTGGAAAGAACATTGGCGCTGCTAGTCCTCAAGTCAATCCCCGAGAGCTTGCTCTTGAAGCGCTCGTGGATCTCCCACGGCAGATCATTGTGCCCATCGACCAAGGGTGTCCGGTCGAGGACTCGCGCAACCCGGGCAGCATAGTCGGTCGGAGAGACTGCCGCCATTCCAAAAACCGGCAGCAGGAAAAGAGAAATCGCAATCGAGCATGATCGAAGCAGCATTTGAAGGCATTTCCTATGAAGTTGAACGCTTACGATACCCGATGCCGATGCGTAATACCTTCCGATACAGTCAGACCCAGCGTTGCCATATCTTGATAACATATGCGCGAGTTCGCGGGGTACTTGCACGCTGTCGATCATCAACGACCATTTGGGATTTTTAAATGAAATTCGAGGCAATGCTCTGGATGTTGATTCTGGCCTCTCTTGCAGTCGCTATCGTCTCACGAAAGTATCGACAGTATGGCCTGGTTGTCCTGGGAATTGCCGTCGTGACGGTTGTCGCGGTCATCGTACTCGTTGGTAATAATGAGATATTGCCTGCCGCCTTGCCGGGCATACCGGCTCAGCAAGCAAAACGCGTCGACTTCGAGCAATCCCATGTCGAGAAATTGGATCGGGAAGAACCGGACGCCAAGGACCGGATCGGCGTGTCTGAAATCCGGTTCGATCAAATACGCCCGTCTGGAGACTCGGAAGCCGGCACCATCGCCTCGATTCGCGCTCGCCTTTACAACGACTCCGCGCGCTTCACCTTAACCGACTACGCATATTATCTGGCGGTGCAGGATTGCGTTGACCAAGTCTGCACCACGATTTACGATCAGCGCGGTCTGGAGTCGACCATGGTGCCGGCCGCCCAAGCACGCGACGTGATGATTGCGATTCGCGCCCATCAATCGCGCGAATCCCCTCTTTTCAAGTTGCTCGGCACGCCAAAGATCATTCTGTCGCCGACCGGTACGCGCGCCTATAATTCCTTGATACCTCAAGACTAGATCATTTCGCACGCTCCGCGCGCGCCAAGCGCTACGGTAGCGCGTGAAGCTGCGTATTGAACAGGTACTTACTGGCGAACTCGGTCATTTCGCCGGATTTTTTGTCCTTCACCGGCAACAACCGCGCAGCTAGCGGCTTATGCCATTTGAATGCGAGCGAGGCGACGTCGCCGAAAATGCGCTCGAGCTGCGCTTCGCTGATGTCACCAGGATACGGCACGGTATCCAAACCCGTGCCGCACACTGCGGAATACGCGAGCAACGAGTCGGTGCTGATGGTGCCTTCGGTCCAACGCTGCGCAAGAAGTTTGTCCTCCATCACGGGCACCATCAGGCCCGAGTAACCGATTTGCCTGACCGGCACCGCCTTGACTGCCGTCGTGATGATAAGCGCCGCGGTGAGCGTGCCGCTCGAACCGAATTTTGCGCCGGTATAGGCCTCCATGGCGGCACCGATCGAGACATCTCCGAGTGGGGCCGGAGTCGGATCTACTCCCGTGAACGTCCAGCCGCTCGCGGAGGCGACTTTGCTGCCGATCGCCTCGGCAACCTTGGCATGCACGGTCAACTCACGCGTGAGCGCGGCGACCGATTCATCGAAATTGCCATGCGTGCGGGCAAATACGGCCTGCACGACGTTGGCAGACTCGAATCCGATAGAAAACTGCCGACCACTACCCGTATGGTACGTGCCGGGATAAAAAGGCCCGAGGGGCTTGAGCATGGCGGTCGCCGTGAAATTGAAATTCCCCTGACTGTGAGGGCTGTGGTCGGTGACATAGCGCACAAGCGCTGCGGTTTCGCGCACCGTCTTCCAATGAATGCCGTCGTCGTCCGCGAGAATTGAACTCGCGTTGATATCCGGCAGAGTAGAAAGTACTCGTGCAAGCAGGTGCATGGTCTTTGGGTCGTCCGAGTCCTTGAGCATCGCCGGTCCCACGTTGGGCAAGAATTTCTCCCGGACGGAGAGTTCATCGAAGCGTTTAAGATAGGCAAGGGCCTGCTCATCGGTCTTGCCGCGTACGAGCTCAGCGAGCGGCTGCGTAACGATGCGCACCGTTTCGACCTCGTAGCCGCGCTGTTCGAACTCGGACTGTGCGTCTTTGAGTACTTTCAATGCATCGCTGATCTGCGGCTCGAAGGGGTCACTCAGGCGCACGAACGCCGTGATGGCCCTGACCTTCGGCCGCGCCGAAACGGGTTCTTGCGCGACGGAAACGCACATGAGTACTAGGGAGGCGACGCTGATGAGCAACATGCCGGTTCTTCGAATCATCGGGACGCTCCCTGGGAAACTGCGCAATCATATAGCTGCGCGACAAACATAGATAGGCAAATGCCCAAGGGCGTGTTCCGTGTCCGGTCACGTTTCAACTCCCTTCTCGTACGGCCTATGGTCCGAAAGCGGTCAGTGCCTTGCGGCGCGTCGCCGCTGAGTACGGCGAGCGCGAATGTTGAGACCCTCGACGAATACCGAGAAGCCCATCGCTGCGTAAATGTAGCCTTTGGGGATATGGATACCAAACCCGTCGGCGATCAATGCCATTCCGATCATCATGAGGAAGGAAAGCGCCAGCAAAAGTACCGTCGGATTTTTCTCCATAAACCTCGAAAGCGGTCCGGCGGCCGTCAGCATCAGTGAAACGGCCACAATCACCGCCAAAAACATAATCGGCACGGAGTTCGTCATTCCGACCGCCGTCACGATCGAATCAATGGAAAAGACAAGATCGAGCGCAATGATCTGCATGATAGCAGCGCTGAAACTCGAGCCGCCTTTTAGAGAATTGAACATATCCAGGGCGGGACTGCTATCCACATGGTGATGGATTTCCGTGGTCGCCTTCCATACGAGAAATAGGCCGCCACTTATCAAGATGAGATCACGCCAAGAGAATCCGTGGTTGAACGCCATGAACAATGGTCGGGTCAACGTCACGATAAAGGCGATCAAACTAAGCAATACGAGGCGCAAGCCCAACGCCAAGCCAATGCCGATCCGCCGCGCCCTCGCGCGGTTTTGCTCGGGCACTTTGTTGGTCACGATAGAAACAAACATTAGGTTGTCGATACCAAGCACGATTTCCATCGCAATGAGCGCAACGATCGCCGCCCAATTTGCGGGTTCGGTAAAAATATCGAATATGTCTTTCATGGCAGCGCCTACGGCCGGTGCCCCTCGAGATTCAGCTCGCAAATGCGTGTGGCGATGAGGTAGGCATCGCCACGCGGCCGGCTGGGATAAGAATGTGAATCGCGGTTCCAGGCATCGCCGAGTTCGAACCAGTCGATCCGCTTGCCGTGGACCCCCGTGCTGAGTTCGGCATCGAGCGACGCGAAGTAAGTCTGCCACCGGACTCGGTAATAGTCGCGTGTAAGTCCAGCCCAATCTTTATTCCCGTAGTCATGCAGATTGGCGCCTTCGCTGGCTTTTCGGTCGCCCCAGGTCGTGAGTAAGGAGCGCGCGTCATAGTTGAGCCGCACCGCTTCCTCGGGCGTCGACGCCCACGGCGGAACAAAGCCAAGCCAGGTCCCGACCAGAAAGAAACGGCTGGAGGCGAGCAGTTGGTCTTGCAGATCCATCAGACGCAGCCAGCGCTTGGTTAGGCGGCGGAACCGGGGACGGTCCTTAGCGTCGAACGCCGCCTTGATCAGAGGCAATAGCACCCGGCTCTCATTCGCCAGCGTCTGCCGTGCGATGTCCACGAGATCGTACTCATAGGTCTCGCTCGTGCGCAGTTCCGGCGCGACCTGCAATAGCTCCGGCAGAACTCGCGTGAATTCTTCGGCGTCGTAACGCATTGCTTCCGGCGACCAATTAGACGCGCGGTTTGCCGTGAGGCTGGGCTGCGCATCGAACAGGGATTCCTGTGCGGCGTCGCGTTCGCTATTGAACTTGACCTCATCGACGCGGATGCCGTATGCGGTGTTAAGCAGAACTCTCCACGCTGCCAGCGCGTGCGGATCGGCGGCACCGTATCGGCGCTGCACATAGGCGGCGGTCCATTCGTCGGTATCGACTGGCTCGTTTCGCCAGGCCATCTCCGTGAACAGATCGAACGCAAATGGATTGGTGTCCATGCCCTCCGTAAAGACGGCGGTGCCGACCATGTTGCTGTTCGTACTTCCAAGCTGCTGCAGCCGCTTGGTGATATTCTGCACGTTCGCGCCCAATGTCGTGCGGCCGCCGAATTGCCAGATGCCGCCGAATAGGAAAGGCGCGCCGCGAAAGTCCTTAAGGCGATCATCGCGCGGCACCCGGTCGTGATCGATGTCGATGATGAGCAGGTGCCGGCGATCGACGCCGCTCAACAGGTCCTGACGCGGATTCCCCTGCCAGGCGAGCATCATCCAGCCGGCCCCTGGGCGCGCCGCCGCCAGCGCATTCTGCACATCGCGTGCGGCCTCCGGCACGGGCACATCACCGGAATCGCCACCCTCCTGGAACACCTCCATGTCGTAGACGCTGCTGTCGCCGAACAGCGCATGCTGGTGGCGATAAAAAGCGGCGGCCAGCTTGTCATACATGGGATCTCGCGGGTCGAGCCACCCGGGCCGCGGGAATCCCGCCCACTCGCCTTGCGCGATCACATGGGCGCCGGGGAATTTCTTCTGAAAATCGGCGGGCACTATGCCGTAAAAGCCCGGCAGCACCGGCGTGATTCCAAGGCTGCGCAGGCGCGCAATGATTTGCCTCGCCGACGTTGCGCGTCTCTGCATCAGCTCTCTGCTGATCGGGCCATTGAAGCAGCATAAGTTCCCCATCAATTGCCAATTCTGATGCGCAGGCTGTGTGATCCAGCTGCGGATCTCGCGGTCCGAATATCCGACGTCGCGAAACATTCTATAAAGCACGGTATCCATGCCGCGCTCAACGATCATCGCGTTGATCCCGGACAGCGCCAGGATATCGATCTCATGCTCCCAGCGTGCCCAACTCCAATATGGCGCACTATACCCGTCGATGTTCTGGTTGAGCGCATAACGGTAGGCATAGGGCGTCTCCCGTTCGATGGCGGCGGCCGGCAAGGGCCACTTTCGCGATGGGCCGAGCCGCGTTCCATTGGTTGAGATCTGCACGTGCGCGACGTATTTCAGGTACCAATTCACGCCGAAGAGCAGAGCGCTCGGCGTAGTACCTTCGACCTTGATGCGCCCATTCGCATTCGAAATGCGAAATCGCTCATGGCTGCCTTGAACCTCCATCGCGCCCAGCTCGAACTGCGTGGCCCTATCGCCTAGCGAGCGCGCGAGCAGATTGTTTTCCGGGTTGACGTCGAAGCCGGGGTCAGCATGTGCCGCAGAGAGCGCCAGGAATAGCCCAACGGGTGCAATCCAAAGTCGTGGATTTGATTTGCGCATTTAGAGCCGCCCGCGCATAGAGGCTTAGCTTAAGCCTGGCGCCTACACATGTCTGCAGGATCTGCGGGGGAACCGGGGCTCCCTTTCGTGTAATCCTTTCCCTTAAGCCGCTTCCCGCCGCCGCTCGCTCCCCTAAGCGGCCAGTGACGCCCGTCACGAATCTCACCATCAGCATTCAACAATTGCGCAATCCGGCCGCTTGCATTGGCAGGCAACGGCATGCCGCTCCAATTATACGGCGCGCAAAGGCGGCGCCGCGACAACGATAAAAGGAACTAATTACATGAAATTCTCCGTATGCATCCTTCTGACTCTAATCGCCACGGCTTCGCTTCCTGGGTGCACCAGCGGATCTAACGCGGCAACGGCAACCGCACCGCCGCCGGCAGCCGCCGTCACCGGCATCGATACGCCGAAGTCCGTCTCCGTCGTCACCGCCAATTGAGCATCGCTACCATGACCACCAAACCTTCTCGCGCCGCTGCCGCGGCCGCCCTCGCCCTGGCCTTGACATCAAGCATCGTCGGGAACCTCGCCCATGCAGGAATGCCCTCCACCGCGCCGTACCTGACCGACCTCCAAAGCGAGTACGTGCAGGACATGACTTCGGACGGGATTGCGAGCCTCAACATGGTTCTCTGCGTCATCAGCTCGATGGATGCCGGCGCCATGGTTAATGTCGGTCCGTATATCGCGTTGGTGGATATGAACAAGTGCGATAGCAAGGCGAGCAGTAGCGGCGCAGCGGGAGCCACGAACTACGCAAATGCGATCGTCGATGTGACGCGCACGTCGAACTCGAGTCCCATGATCGGCAAGGTGTGGTTATCAATGGCCGAAGGCCAGGGCACGACCGACGTGTATGCGTACATCAGCGCCACCCAGTCGCCGACCGCTTCCCAGCCGTACGGCCTGTTTCGCATGGATTATCTGGGCAAGAAGAATGGCGCAACGGCATTCAATGGGTTCATCGATTCCCAAGCCACATCGATCAGCCAATTCGAAACGGGCCCGAATTCAAGCAACACGGCGATGGCGCTGTCCGCCGCGACCACCAATTCCGGCTCCGGTACCATTGCAAGTCTCGGCGGTACCTCCTACAACTTTGCTTATAACGCGAACTATTTCCGCCGAAGCGATGGTACGACCGACGAATGCTTCGATCGGTCCAAAGCCAATGCGCAGGTATCGGTTTGGCAATACGGCACTTACAATGCCGTCGACGGCTCACGCGTCGACCTCGCCCATCCTGGATTTCCAGTCCTCGCTACCCGCTCCGGGAGCACCTATTATGGCTTCGCCAATTACTGGGGCATCAACTTCGACGGTTTGGACCTCAACAGCATTGTCGATGCGCAGCCGATTCCAGGATTGGCGGTTTCCGATCAGCGTCCCGGCAACACCACGGCTTATAACCTTTCAAAGGTTGGCGGCAAACTCACGAAATGGAGCCAACAGGCCACCACGCTCAATTCGCTGAATGGCATTCCGGTTTACGTCGGCGCCGATTTGACCGGACTCACCACCGGAAACCCAGCCGTCACGGGTTATCAAAACTGGGTGATTCAGTGGAGCTCAGCGAATCAAAGCTTCACCGTGACCGGCACGCAGCAATGCAGCAACAACGGTTGCGTGCAGTCCAATATCTCGCCGGTCGCCTTGATCAATTCCGCGGCGTTCGCGAATACGCCCATCTCCGGCTACGCGAATTCGTACGGCGGGAATATCAACATTCCGCCAACAGGTTCGGCACACTTGCCGACCGATGCCGTGCACTATTATGCGCAGTCAACCGTCATTCCGGGCAGCACGCCCCTGCAGCTCTACTGCTTGAATCAGTGTCCGACCGCGGTATCGCTCGCGGCATTCGCCGCGGGAAATGCACAGACGACACCGTATGGAAACGGCACCGCTCAGCAGTGGTTCAGCGCGCCGAGTGCGAACACGGTCAGCTATACTTTTGGCGCCGGCGGACTCGAAGATGCTTCCGGGGGCACTGCGGTTCCTATCGTGTTGGAGCAATCGAGCAATTACCCCTCGGGCTCTCAATACGCTCAAAGCGGCATCAACACCGGTCGGCTGTTCGATGCACCGCTGACCGCGGCCGATTGTCCCGTCGGAATGCCCGCGCAAACCGTATGCGAACCCGCCAATCCCAGCGTCTACTATAACTGGGTGACCGGCACGCAGCAGTGGCAACAATCCTTGTGGCTCACAGATCAACAAGCGATCGTCGCATTCGATGCGCCGCAGAGCATCTCCTATACCGTCCCCGCGGATCCCTCGTTCGGCAGTTATGCCGGCCTGCCGATCCTTCTGCAATTCAACGGCTTTGGGAATCTATATGGCATACCGGGAAGCTGCGTCGACCCCACCACCAATGCCGCGGTGGATTGCAGCACGCCGCAGTCGCGTTACGTGCCCCTCTTCGCGATTCCCGACGGAGCCACCATGACGCTCGCGAGGCCTTCAACGCCTCTGATCGTCAAAGCCTTAAACGCGGAAATCCGCCTCAAGAACTTAGGGACGAGCTCCGCAACCGCGTGCGCCTCGATGACGTTATCGCCCGTCACCCTTCCCAGCGGTGGGACTCATGACCCAACGAACGCTGCCGATGCGGAATATCTGGGCAGCAAACCCACGGTCACCGCTGCGCCGGCGGTGATCGATGGAGTGGTACAGCATTAGCGATTGCGCAATCCTCGCCGGCCTGCGATAGCGCGGCCGGCGCGGGGTGGGACGCACCTTTCATGTCGGATAAAGCTGGCGCTTGAATGAGCTTTCGCGCGATACCGGCGCCCTCGTCCGGCGCTATATAAGCTGGCTCATGAGCGCGATAAGGACACCCGATGATTGCTGCACGCCCGATCGTCGCTATATGGTCATCCGCGGCCGCCTCTGGCGATTGAGCAACCCGTTCCTGGATCCGGAGAAGCATGAGCGTCTGGTGCGCGAGCTCATGAGCGCGCGTCGGGCCGTTCGCCAGGCGACGGAGCCGCAGGCGCGGATCGCTGCGAGGCAGCGGGTGGACGCCGCCAAGCGTGCTCTTGGGGAACGTGGGGAAGTCTGGTGGGACGATGGCTCGCCTGACTACAATCGACGCCGGATCAACGACACACCCTATGCCGCGTGGTTCGCAAACCGCTTGCCGGAATCCGCGCGCAGGTAGCGCGAATCCCAGAGCACTTTAACGCGCCTCGGAGTCTAAGCGCATCGTCCCATGCAGCGTAGCGCGCTGTGTTATCGAACACACACCACACCTCGCTCGCGGCAACTTTTTGCACCGTCGCGGCGAGCAGGCTTAGTTTTGCGTCCGAGTAGGATGAACGGTACATATGGGGGGAACCGTGCCAGCGGAAGTAGGCGGTCCTCCCGTCTCCGCCCGGTAGGCTTGCGTTGTCAGCCCGGGGTGGGTCAGCGGCGACGCGCGACACTTCACTGCGGCACAATTCCGCATCCGCCGCAGGGGAGAACCAACTTGGATGCCGTGGCTCGCAGACCACTTCTGTTGCCGGCAACCGGGGCAATGCCTTGAAGAACGCGCGCACCACCCTCGCATTGAATTCGCAACTTGACGGTAGCTGAAGGAGGACGGCCCCGAGCTTCGGCTGAAGACCCTCGATCTCATTGTAAAAGCGGGCAACTTCTCGAGCCGCACCGCGCAGACCGCTCTCATGCGTAATGGCACGCGGCATTTTAACGGAGAACTTAAACTGCCGGTGCGTCGCGTCGCGCCATCTCTCATAGGTTGCTATTCCATGTGAGCGGTAGAATGAGGAATTGATCTCCACGCAGGAAAAATGTTCCGCATAATACATAAGGTGCGATTGGGCGGCGTCCCGCTGGGTTCGTCGCGCGGGCGGGTTGCTCCAACCGGCGATACCTATGTTTATTCGTATCATGCTACGGCGCTAGCGCAATAGAACATCGAGCTGCGCCTTGAGCCGGCTCCGCAAATAGGCAATGCGCTCACGCCGTTCTTCAATCGAGCCGGGCGCGGCTTGCTGAAGCAATGCGAGCTGCTTATTGGTTTCGTGCAGCTGCCCTATCAAGTCGTATTGGAGTCGCTTCGCATCGTTGTCGGCGATGGAGCGCCCGTTTGCCGCATTAATGCTCTGCACGCGATCGTTCAATTCGTTCAGCGAGAATTGGCGCTCGCTCAATTCGGCGGCTAGGTGCTCCTCTTGTTGCTTCAGCGTCGCCGCCCTGTCCTGTTCGGCCTGAAGGGTTGCCTGCTTTTGTTCTACGCGCAGAATGTCGCCTTCCTCCGACCGCTGCAATTGGTCGAAAAAACAGCCGCTCAGCAGCAGTATCAGCAGTGGGATCGAAGGCAGGGGGACGCGCATTATGGGTGCGATACCGTCATTCATCCGAGTCTTCAGATCCGCCCGCGTTGAGCGATCAACGCGGTGGTCTGGCGCCGCGCCTCGTTGAGCAACGCCTGAAGCCGGTCGATTTCAGCATCCAGCGCCGCCCTGGTAGGCGCCGGTTGCCGCGAGCGATATTGCTCCGCCGCTTGCAGCTCGCTCGAAGCCGCGTCGAGCTGGTGTTGTGCAAAGGACACTTCGTTGTCGAGAATTGCGCGCAGCTGCGCCAGCTCCGACTGAGTCATCTCGCCCTGAGCGAGCGACTCGACCCCCGCGTCGGTCCTCGCAGTCGCTTCTCCTATTTTGCCGCTGAGTTCTGCGTTCAAGCCTTCCGTGTCGCCATTCACATCTTGCAGATAGCGCATTTCCGCATCCAATTGATCCTCTTGTCCGACCAATTGCTCGCGACGTCGGTGAATCTTGGAGGCGTAGCTGTAGCACGCCGTCGCGTCCGATACCCCGGCGCGCGAGGCAACTATCGCGCAACGGCCATAATGACCCCCCTCCGCCCTACAGGACGCGATGGTGGACTTCACGCGCTCACTGCCGCACTCGAACGCACTCACGGTGGGCTGCAGGGCACGCGCGCTGGGCTGCAGCTTCTCCTGTACTTGCTGGCCCGAGCAAGCGACCATCAGATAGCCGGCGATCCCAAGTATGCTGCACCGTAGAGCCATACCTTGAGTCTAGTGGTTCCCGAGTCCCCGCAAAGAGTAGGGATCAAGTGTTCAGGCTGAGGAGAACACCGCGTCGTCATGAAAGCCTTTTGGCATGCGCCTGACGGATTTATCTGACGCATGGGAATCGGACGGACAGACAGCCCTTAAAGGGATATCGTGTTGTAGCGGCGCCGTGACTGAAGATTTGGATTCGGAGGAAGGCGATGAGAACAATATGGGCGTTATTAAGTATCACTACCTCTCTTTTCACGGCCGGAGGAGCCGCGGAGGCGGCGGACAAATATGCAAAGACCATCGCCGTCTTTAAGCATTCGGGCGAGAGCGCAGGCTACTTCCGTCATTGCTACGGGTATGCAGTCTTTCCAACCGTGTTTGAACACGTAATAGTGGTGGGCGGGGCATTGGGCAAAGGTCGAGTCTACGTGCATCACCACCTCGTCGGCAGCACTTGGATGACGCAAGTGAGCGCGGGACTGCAAGCCGGTGGCAAGACATTCAGTCAAATCATTTTTTTCAAGGACAGAAGCGCGCTGCTCAAATTTGAGAGTGGCGGTTTCCAATTCACCGCGGACGCCAGCGTCACCGCGATCACGGCTTCCGCCGGCGCCTTCGCGGGCACGACCGGATCCGGGGCTAATGTGAGCGGTACGGTTCACAACGCGACGACGGTAGGAACCGGTTATAAGAGTGGAATGGCGGTATTCACGATTGCGAAACATGGTCTTATGTATGCCGCGACCATCGCCGGACAAACATTTTCGTATAAACCCCGTCGCGTTCACTAGCGGCGATGTTCCCGCTAGAATTGATACTCGAAACGAGCCCGCACTGAACGCGGCACCCCGGGGTGCACCATATGATCCGGAATGGGAGACGGCTCATTCTTGAGACGCGACACGTAGTAGTACTTGATGTCGTTCCATTTCACATTCGCGATGTTGAAGATGTCGATTGCGACGAGCCACTTCGATGCCCGAAACCCAATTTGCGCATCGACCGTCGTATAGGCAGGGGACTTCGCACTGTTATTTTCCACCAGCGGCGACTCGCCAAAATGGCGGGCGTGCAGTGATCCAAACCACTCGGACTCGCGTTGCGCCGTCAGTACCGCATCGGTCACGTTGGTAGGGCTGTTCGGAATATAGCGGCCGACGATCCCAATTGCTCGGGTGCACGGGTTGCTCGGCGACGCATCGCTGCACCCTAAATCATTCCGGGGCGCGTCGTGATCGAAGCGAGCCCGCGTAAAAGCCGTGTTGAGCTTCGCCGAAAGCCAGTGGTTGATCTGATAGGTATTGCCCCACTCGATGCCGGTGCGGGTCGTCGCACCGCTTGGGAAAGTCGCTCCTGCATCGCCACTGAAGACCAGTTCCGAGTTCAGCTTCAATTCGAATACATCGAGTCTGCTCTCCAAGTTTGGAACGATTGTCGTCGCGACGCCCGCTTCGCCGCTCATCGCGCGGGTCAATGCGGTGACCGGACCGACTGCCGGGTTCTCGCCACTTCGTGTCACTCCACGCGCATCATTGCTGTGGTATCCGTCGCCAATATCGATGAAGTATGTGGTTTTGGCCCAGGGGCCTAAGACAACTCCCATCTTCGGACTGAAGATTGACGCTCGTTTACCGCCGCTCACGCAGCCCAGAGGATCGCTCTTGATGTTGCAGCTGCCATCGGCGTTGAGCATTTTATCTTTCACGTCGAAATCGAATTGATCTCCCCGCAGCCCGATCGTTGTCCGGAGGTGATCCGACCATTGAGTGCTGCTTTCCGCGTAGAATGCGCCATTCGATTCGAGCACGCCGGCGTTTTGGCGCGTTCCCATGGTCTGACGCTCGAACGTCGGAAATATTCCTACATCCTTGACGTCGTCCACGCGCGCCTGTACGCCGACAACATGGGTTGTCGATGCGCCAAAGAGCGTCATAAACCAGGATTTTGACGCTTTGAACCCATAGACGACGCGATCGTCGTGCTGCAGCACCTGGTCTCCGTTCATCGGATCTTTGAGGAAGTAGGTGAATGTCGACCACAGATCGAGGATGTAACGGATTACATAAGCGGAGACTTGCACCTGGTCCTGTTCGGTGCGTTTGACTCGGGTCAACGACAAACTTGAGCGATTGGAAACGCCCCCGTCCGTCCCATTGAGGCTTCCAAACCGATCAATGACTCCTTCGCTCACGGCACGCTGCGGCACTTGATCGGTGGAATTCCACTTCCCCGCATAGGTCATCGCCGTGACGGTAAAATAGTCACGATCGTTACCGCGGAAGTACCGAACCACACCATTCAAGCGGTTGTAGTCATCGGGAACATCGAATGGTCCGTCGTTGTGATATGCCTCGCCGGCACCGATCAACGTGCCGCCAACAAAGGCCGTCGAAGCCATCAGGAGTCCGCGTCGGTAGCCATCCTCACCGAAGCCGATCGTCGCGCTGGTGGGTACCGCGTTTAGGAGGCTGACCCGCGCGGTTCCGGCGGTGGCGAAGTCGCCCTCATCAGCGTAGTAAGGACCTTTCTTATACTGCAGATCTCCGGCTAGTTCGGGGATGACGAAGTTGAAGTCCGAATAGCCTTGTCCGTGCGCATGTGTCGGCATATTGACGGGCATGTCATCGACTTCGAGCGAGAGATCCGTGCCATGGTCCAAATTGAAGGCGCGGAGGAAATATTGATTGGCTTTCCCCTCCCCCGAGTGTTGCGTAACAACAAGCCCTGGGATGTTTTCCAGTATCGCGGCGGGCCGCAGCAGCGGCTGACTCTCCATTTCAGCTCGGCTGATATCTCCGGCGGAGGCGGCTGTCATGTTGCTGGCGCCCGTCGCCACCACGGTGATGGCATCCAGCGGTATAGCTGGAGCGTCGGCCGTGTCCGCGGCATGCGCCATTAATGCAATGAGGAAGAGCGCCCCTCCCACTCCAGAAGGCCCTAACCGGCGATCTGTTGTCGGAAAACCCATGCGCCCGTCCCCCGTCTTATCTCTGTCCGCTTATTCGTAGTTCGCCGGCCGATGGATGCAACGGTTACGAACCCGCCGACGCTGAACCGTTCTCGCATCGCGAGCCATGTAAATTCTTCAATATTTAATTTTATGAACATGCATCCAAAGACACTTCGTCCAACGAACGTCAATGTGACTCATTTTCTATTTTCCGCCGGCAGATTAATACAGGGGAATTTTCATGAACTCACGCTCGTTGAGCGGACTCGCCTTCCTCGGGTCCGCGTGTTTACCATTGCTTGCCGTTGCTTCTAGTCATCGGGAGGCGCCGGCGATTGCGGGGTCTCCGCGCGTCGATGGCACGGACTTTTACATGTTTCGAAGTTATGAGCCGGGGCGCAGCGACTTCGTCACGTTCTTGGCCAATTACATCCCGTTTCAAGACCCACAAGGCGGTCCTAACTTTTACAACATGGATGAAAAGGCGGTTTATGCCATTAACGTCGACAATGATGGCAGTGGCCGACCTGATTTGACGTTCGAGTTCCGCTTCAAGAATACGGCCAAGAATCTGGCGGTTCCGGCGGGCGACAAAAAGACCGCGGTGCCGGTGATCAATATCGGGCCGGTCGATGTGACAGGCAAGAACCTGAATGTTGTGCAGAGCTATACGCTCAAGCTGGTCCGTGACGGCAACACCGCCAATTCGCAGCCTATTGAAAACGAAACAGCCGAGAGCACGACGTTCTATAGACCCACCGACAATATCGGGCACAAGTCCATCCCCAACTATCCCGACTACGCGTCGCATTTTATTTACAACATCGAAATTCCGGGATGCGCGACGCCGGGACGGGTATTCGTCGGACAACGCAAGGAAGGATTTTTCATCAACGTCGGGGAAATCTTTGATTTGGTCAATATGAATCCCATCGGCCCGCGTGATGGAAAGAAGAACGATCTATCCCTCAAGAATGTCACCTCCATTGCGCTGGAAGTGCCGATCAGCTGTCTGACGCGAGGCAAAGATCCCGTTATCGGTGGCTGGACCACCGCTTCGCTGGACGAAGGCCATCAGGTATCGCGTTTAGGAATGCCGTTGGTGAATGAAGTCGTCATCGGACTTCCCGATAAAGACAAATTCAACGAGAGCATGCCTTCCCAAGATGCGCAGTTTTTGAACTACGTGACGAATCCATCCTTGCCGGTGCTGCTGCACGTTCTGTTCGGCGATGCGGCCAAGGAGCCAGGTACGCCTCGCAACGACTTGGTCGCCGTATTCTTAACGGGCATCAAAGGTCTTAATCAGCCGATGCGTGTTAATCCATCGGAGATGATGCGGCTCAATACCTCGATAGCGCCAACAGCGCCAGCCAAGCAAAACGATTTGGGCATTCTCGGCGGTGATTCGGCGGGCTTCCCGAATGGCCGGCGGCCGTATGATGATGTCGTGGATATCACATTGCGGGTTGCAGAAGGCGCGGCGTGCGGTGTGGCGGGCAATTGCGGCAGCGAAACCAAGGATCCCAACCACGGCGCGCCCTATACCGACGGCGTTCGTGCGGCAGGACCCGATGAAGCTCATGTGCGCGTGAGCGGCAAGATAAACCCAGATGACGTTTATCTGAGTGCCATTTCCTTATCTTGACAATCCTCTGCCGGGCTCGCCGCAAGGAGCGCTGGAATAGGACAATTTCAAATAGGTGCATTGTAACAAGGGGGAGGCCGAGGGGCGGCCTCCCCATCGAATGCCCGATATCGCGTTTTAGTTCTCGGCGTTTGGAGCATCCTGCAGCACAACCTTGTTGCTTCGGTAGGGCGCGAAGTTCCTGCCCCAATCCACGCCGACCACTTGCATATCGAGATGATCGCCGTCTACGTGAACGATGACAAAATGATATGGGTTTGGCGCGTCCTCGCTGCCCGGCTTGACAAGATGCTCCAGTGTAACTTTGTTCGCATCATTCGATTTCATATAATCCCGAACATTGGGTTCGCCCATATAAGCGTATAGCGGCGCGCCGCCGCCGCCCGAAACGACGAGGTCCATGCGCTGGGGGCCTGCCGCGTCGGTATAATGCTCGACCCAGTGCTCGAACAGGTGCTCGTGGCCGGAGAATACGGCGCGCACGTGATGAGAGTTGAACAGCGGCATGTAGCGCTCTCGCAGGATGATGGTCTGCGGTTCTATGCTCGAGCCACCATGTGGACCCGATGAGAATGGGGCTTGGTGGCAAAAGACGACGACGTTGATGTAGCGGCCGCGATCAAGCCCTTCGAGCTGGCTCTTGATCCACTGATACTGCGTTTCGTCCGCGGCAATATTGGCGTCGAGGGCCAGCACGAACGTATTCCCATACCCAAACGAGTAGGTTGTGTAGCCTGTCAAGCGACGCGCCGATCCCTCGCGGGGAATGAGCGCCGACACGGCATCCAGATAATTCTGCAAGCCCTCCGGCCTCAGCGTCGTTTCATGATTTCCGGGCACCAGAAAGTACGGCACGCCGCCTTCGGCCGTCAGGCGATTGATGAGCGGAACGAAGCTTACATTCCATTGATGCGCGTCGGTTCCGTTGGTGACGGCATCGCCTGACTGAAGCACGAAGCGGACCGGATATTGCGTGCCGGCCAGACGTTTGATTTGAGTGAGCATGGAATCGACTACGAGGGAGTGTTCGTATTGAATCGCGACGCCGTCTCGACGGCCGCGGGTGTCCCCATACACGATGAAAGAAAACTTCGTGACGCCGCTTGATTCGGTCTCGGCCGGCAATGGCACCGCCGGCGGTTTGATTGCGACGACCCGCTCCGGTTGTTGAGCGGCTTGCGATGAGACGCCGAGCCCGAGCAACGAACCCATAAGGAGAAACATCGTCGTGAACGGCAACATGGAATCGCGCTTTGACATGAGGGATGCTCTTGAGGATCGCACTAGAATTTCGGAACGATCCTTAGCATCCGGCTGGTCGTGCCGCCGGACGCTCTCGTCC
>DASYJX010000038.1:0-1720 GCA_035996065.1 Steroidobacteraceae bacterium
CCTCGAAGGAGCACGCCCATGCCGGCCGCAGCAGCGCAGGAGAAGCCGCAATCCGACCACGATATCCTCGCGGCGCTGAACACCGACTACATCAATTCGGTGCAGCACTCGGACGTGAAGCGTTTCGACGAGATCCTGGCGGCGGAATTTTACTGCAGCAATCCAGATGGCTCACTGGTCGATCGCGCCGGATTCCTCAAGCAGACCGCGGTGCCGGTGACGATCAGGAATCTCGAGGCGCATGACGTCACGATTCGCCTGATGGGCGATTTCGCGATCATTCATGCGGCTACCCGCTACACCATGCCGGACGGTCAACAGGCTTCAGGACGCTACACCGATTGCTGGGCAAGGCAGAACGGCCGCTGGCTTGCGGTGTCGGCGCATGTTTCGCGGTAACGTCCGTATCACCAAGAGCGTCATTCCGGGGGGCGCGCCAGCGCGAACCCGGAATCTTGTGCCGCATAACATCGAAAATTCCGGGTTCGTTTCGCTTCGCTCACGCCCCGGGAATGACGACTAGAGCGGAATGAATTTAGGTTGAGGCGTATCCTGCGTTTTCGAAGTAGTTGGCGCATTCCGTCGGCGTGAAGGCTGAGAGCAGCTGACCGATGGCTGCCCAGACCGCCTCGACGGTTCGCGCGGCGGCTTTGCGCAGCAGATGCTTGAGCTTGGCGAAGACCTGCTCGATCGGGTTTAGATCGGGCGAATATTTCGGCAGAAAGAAGAGCTTGGCGCCCACTGAGCGGATGAGTTCCCGCACGGCTTTGCCTTTGTGGCTACCGAGGTTGTCCATGATGACAATGTCGCCAGGCTTCAAGGTGGGGAGCAGAACCTTCTCGACGTAGGTTGTGAAGCTCTCGCCGTCGATCGGGCCATCGAGAACCCAGGGCGCCTCGATCCGGTCGCAGCGCAACGCGGCCAGGAAGGTCGTGGTCTTCCAGTGGCCGTGCGGGACCTTGGCTGTCAGCCTGGTGCCGCGCGGCGCCCAGCCCCGCAAGGTTGCCATATTGGTCTTGGTCCAGGTCTCGTCGATAAACACCAGGCGCCCCGCTTCGATCTGGCCCTGATACTTCGTCCATTGCGCGCGCCGGCGGGCGACGTCAGGACGGTCGCGTTCGCTGGCGACGACGCTTTTTTTTGAAGCTGAGATTCTCGGTGTGGACGAACTCCCACACCGACCGGTAATCGACCTTCAGCCCGCGTTCGGCGAGTTCGGCGACCAACCCGCGCAAGGTGAAGTCCGTTACCTTGGCGCGTTCCAGCAACCAATCACGATGCTTCCCCGAAATCGCCTTCGGCTTGTGCCCGCCCATCTGGCCCGGCGCAAAGCTGCCGGTCTCTCGGAAGCGCCGCACCCAGAGAATGGCCGTGTTGACGCCCACCCCAAATTGCGCCGCCGCCTTATGGCAGGACAGGCCACCCTTATCGACTGCCGCAACCACCCGCTCGCGAAGATCCATTGAATAAGGCTTTCCCCTTCCCATCCATGCTGGCCTCCTTCCCAGCCAGCATGTTGAATCAGAGCCGCCCTGATTTGAAAATCCCCAATCGAATCAAACTAACTTCATCCCGCTCTAGGTGCCCTACAGGGCCTATGGAGGCGGGGTGAGCCCTTGCAGAGATAATCTTCTCCCACTTAGACTGTGATATTACCATTGGGGCACCATCAGTCTCTTGGCTCGGGGTCAATTGTCGCCAATCATCGGAGCAAAAACGT
>DASYJX010000039.1:0-1991 GCA_035996065.1 Steroidobacteraceae bacterium
TTCGGGCCGATGGCGATCAGCGCGACAACCGCGATGACGACGAATTCACTCCACCCGATGTCGAACATGAAAAAATCCGCTCACGCGAGGCGATCTCACCCCACCCCTTGCAACCAGGATCCGGGGCCGCCCGCGTCTCCCTCAACCGATCTTGCCGCGATCCGCAATGCGCTGCCGCCGGCCTGCCGCAAGATTCGAAAGGTTCAGACGACCTTGCTGCCGACGTCCGACCGCGCCGCCGTTGACGGCGTTGCGCTGTGATCGAGGGTCTTGACCGGCTCGGCAGGCTTGTCGGCAGTCTTGTCGTCGTCCTGCATGCCCTTCTTGAAGGCCTTGATGCCCTGCGCGACGTCGCCCATCAGATCCGAAATCTTGCCGCGGCCGAACAATAGCAGGACGACTGCGATCACGACGATCCAGTGCCAAATGCTAAGCGAACCCATCCTGCAACCCTCCAACACACACGAACGGCCGGCGACCCGGCCTGATCTTTAGGCGAACGTAGGCGCAGGAGGTGTCAAAAACAAGGACTTAAGCCGCGTCAAATCCGTGTTAATCCGCTACCGTTGACCGGTGCGAGCAAGGTGTCGCAGCTATCGGAGAATTTAGCCCCCCTCGCCGTTTTCGGGCTCGACGGCAGGCGCCAGCGCCAGGTCCAGATCGCCGATCTCGAGCGGGTCCTCATCATCCCGCAAGGCCGGATCGTCCGACGGCGTCGGAACGCTGAAGCCGGAGGGCAGCCGCGAGTCCAGGAGCCCGGTCCCCCTCAGTTCCTCAAGTCCCGGCAGGTCGGTGAGCGCCTCGAGACTGAACTGCGACAGGAAGCCTTCCGTGGTTCCGAAGGTCAGCGGACGCCCCGGCGTCTTGCGGCGGCCGCGGGGCCGAATCCACCCAGTCTCGAGCAAGACATCCAGCGTCCCCTTGGAGGTGATCACCCCGCGGATTTCCTCGATCTCGGCCCGTGTGACCGGCTGATGATAGGCAATGATCGCGAGCATCTCGATCGCCGCGCGCGACAGCCGCCGCGTCTCGGTCGTCTCCCGCGTCATCAGCCAGGACAGATCACCCGCCGTGCGGAAGGTCCATTTGTTGGCGACGCGAACCAGATTGACGCCGCGCGTGGCGTAATCCGCCTGCAGCTGCGCCAGCGCAACCTTGATGTCGACGCCTTCGGGCATCCGCTTTGCCAGCGTAGCCTGATCGAGCGGCTCACTCGAGGCGAACAGCAGCGCTTCCAGGAGCCGCAATTCCTCGGGCCGCGCTTGCGGGTCGATCGAACCTTCCTCGGCATCCGCTTTGCGTTTTTCCGCCAGGCTTGCCATGGCACGGTCTCCTTCTTCCACGTACTCGGCTTCTTCCACTTACTCGGCCGACAGATCCGGCGCGCTCATCGCGTCGGGGACTTGCGGCGGACGCTTTCGAAAATACAGGGGCGCGAACGCCTCTTTCTGGTGCAGGTCGACCTCGCCTTCCCTGACCAATTCCAGCGCCGCAGCGAAACTGGACGCAAAGACGGTGGCTCTTTGCGAGGGATCGACGATGTAAGCCAGCAGATATTCGTCGAGGCAGCTCCAGTCCTCGGCCATTCCGACCAGCCGCTCCAGCGAGGCGCGCGCCTCGCTCAGCGACCACACCGTGCGCTTCGCAAGATGTACTGACGCCAGCACCCGCTGCTGACGCTGCACGGCATAGGCGGTGAGCAGGTCGAACAGCGTCGCCGTGAATTTGGGATGGCGGATCTCGGCGATGGTTTCCGGATTCCCGCGCGGAAAGATATCGCGCTGCAATTGCGGGCGGTTCATCAGCCGGTTCGCCGCTTCGCGGATCGCCTCCAGCCGGCGCAGCCGGTTGGCCAGCGCGGTCGCCATTTCCTCCGCGCTCGGGCCTTCGGCTGTGGGCGGCTCCGGCAGCAGCAGCCGCGATTTGAGATACGCCAGCCATGCTGCCATCACGAGGTAGTCGGCGGCAAGCTCGAGCCGGATTTTCCGGGC
>DASYJX010000040.1:0-1682 GCA_035996065.1 Steroidobacteraceae bacterium
CTTCAAGTTCGACAAGCTCAAAATCGATCGGTCCTTCGTCAAAGATCTGCTTGCGGACGACAGGAGCCTTGCAATCGTGCGCGCCATTGTGGGTCTGGGTTCAAGTTTCGGGATAACGACGACGGCTGAGGGCGTCGAAACAGAGGACCAGCGGAAGTGCCTGACTCACGAAGGTTGTACGGAGGTGCAGGGGTACTTGTATAGCAAGCCGTTGCCGCCCAACGAAATCAGTGCGCTTCTTGGCAGGCTCGACGCTGCCCGCCTGGCGGAATGACGAGCGGCGACCGACGCACCGCGAAGTTTTGATTGCTGGTCCATCCGGCCCAGCGCTGCCATCAAGTGGCGGCCGAGGGGTCTATGTTTGCCTGATGAAGCGCGACAGAGAAAAGTACCCCGGGCCGCCGTATCGTTGGCGCCGGCTCAGGTTAAGGAGGGAGAAGCGGCACCGGGGCTTCCATAGCCGGGGCGGGATGCCGGTTCGCTCCGCATCATGAGCCGATTGAGATCCTGCCGACGCAGGATCTCGGCGAATTGGATGGCAAAGCCCTCCGGCAGCAATCTCACAACACGGCCCGCACAAGCTCCAACGGCCAGCGCAGTCCCGATCGGCGGCTGCACCTCTGCCGACACTGCCACGCCCGTCACCGACATATCGATAATGAAGCAGCTCCGGGTGCTTCCATCCGCGAACGTCAGGGTCGAATGCGGGCTTGCCGGAACGAAGCGCTCGTGTCTCCTGGCATCGCGAACGGCGGGATTTCGCAGTTTGTTTTCCAGCCAAATGAGCTTGCTGGCCATTTTCTCGCGCTCAGGCTCGGTCAAGTTTGGCTCAAACATGAAGCCGCCGGCGAAGGTATCCGTGATGCGGCCGTCCAGTTTGCCCAGATCCGGGAAAAAGGCTGCAATGCTGTCTCCGACTTTGCCGCCGACCGTGACGGCGAGCGTCATTTGGAATGGCGAGACGCTGATGGTTCGGCATGCGAAGGTGCGTGGCTTCCCCTGCGGGTCAAACCAGTATGCGAGACTGTAATGCCCTTGCAGAGCTATTCTGCCGAGTGGCTGATCGAGAAGCGTTTCCGATCGCTCTGTGCTTGCCGACATGCACTTCTCCCTGCGAAGCTTCGGAGCGCGACCGCATTTCAATTCTTGACGCTCTCCCCAGGATACCTTCGATTTGACGCTTTTTCGTAAACAGTTTTCGGTGGGCACCAAAGAAGGCGAGAAGGAGGCGGGATGTCAGGTCTCAGCCGCGCCGCGGCCACGCCGCCGCGAGCGCGAGCGCCAGCCAGCTCACGATCAGGAGCGTGCCGCCTGAGGGCGCGGCCATCGGGAACAGGCCGTGTCCGGCATATTGCCGCAAGCTCAGGTCGCCGGCGAACAGCGCGGCCGCGACGACAAAGCCTAGTCCCGCGGTGATCCCGATCCGCGCGTGAATGACGCCGCGCTCGGCCAATGCCACCACCCCAAGCACGGCGGTGGCGTGAAACAACAGCATCGAGGATGCCGCCGCCAGCCGCGTCGCGTCGGCCTGATGGGCGGAAGCCGCCGCCAGGATGACCCCGTCGGCGCCCATCACCGCAGCCAGGATGATGAGAATGCGGAACAGGCGCGCCCGCATCATCAGCCGCGCTCCCCGAGCAGGCGCACCATCGCGGCGCGCAATTCCGGCATCCCGGCGCCGC
>DASYJX010000041.1:0-51686 GCA_035996065.1 Steroidobacteraceae bacterium
CCCTTCAGCCCGGCCATGAAACCCCGGCCCGGCATGCGTGAAATGCCGGCCCGACTTGCCGTGAAACGGTGGCCCGGCATGGGGTGAAATCGTGGCCTGCCATCATGTGAAATCCCTGGCCGGCATGGCGTGAAATACGCACCCGCCGTTGCTCAAGTCGTAGAAATTCCAATAACCGCCGCTGTAATCGGCACAGAGTGGGCTCATGTGGGTATACAGGCCTTGTTCGAAGCGTCAGTCTCTCGAGTATGGCCCTGATACGGTCGTCGGCCGGCGGTTGGAACCCTCCCATATTACTGCGTGCAAAGGCGAACGAGTCGACTCTGACCGAGCAGGTTGAGGGGAATGCGCGCCGCCGTTCATCGCCGGCGGCTTAGGGTCCGATAGCGTTCGGTCGCTTTCCCATCAGTCTCGGGCAGCAGCCGGCCACTTACGGCCGTTGATCATCGTCACCCAGCGTCTCGCCAGTCCATGAGAACAAAACCCGGTGGAAATGGAAGACGGAGAATGGCCACGGTGGCCAAAGCACGCAAATCGAGTTCCTGATCGAGGTGTCTGTCGATGTATTCGAGCAATGCGGTGCATCCGCGCCGAATATTCAGCCTGGTTGGCTTTCCTGGACAAACCCCTCTGACTCCGAATATCCGGAGTACCGTCTTGGAAATTGAATAATGCATGCTAACGCCAACGGTTTGAATCTACGCTAACATTTACGGGCGCGTAAAGGCGCATCTATCTCGCCGGAATGTCATCAATATAACGATAGGGAGTATCACAATGAAGATTTCTTTTGCTTGGTGTGTCGTGGGATTTCTTGCATTCAGCCATGTGACGGTCTCAAGGGCCGAAGGCTCATCCGGCGATATTGAGAAGGCCATTACCGCCTTGGAGATGCAGTGGGCGCAAGCGGAGACGGCGAACACCCCCGATCGGATTGCGCCTCTCCTCGCTGATAAAATCACGGTCACGGAATCTACAGGGCATGTCCTGGATCGCACTGCATTTCTGGCAGAGGAAAAATCCAGTAAATACAGCAGTTCCGACATCGACGATCTGAAAATTGCGGTGTTTGGCGACACGGCTATTGCCATTTACGCTTTACGCCAGAAGTATACGAGCAAGGGGAAAGCGTTTGACACCCATACGCGCGAGACCGACACCTGGGTGAAGATGCCGAGCGGCGCCTGGCAAGTCGTTGCCGCACACGGATCTGCAATCAAAAAGACATAGCCCTCCGGCTCAGGACAAGAGCCGCCTGCTTCTGAGGCGGCTGTTTCCCCTCGTGACCGAACGATGCCATCGCGGTTGGCTTCCCTTAAAACCGTATGAGTCCATAAACAGAGAACATTCAGTGACCCGGCAGTACCAGTGAGGGCGATTGAGCGGCCGTGTTGTCGCAAAGCGGACGTTTGCCACGCACAGCTGGGTCGACAGCGCCAAATCGCCGCCGACTTTGTCACGTCGGGCAACTGCTGGCCATGAGTGGGCATTCGACGGTACGAACCTGCGTTCTGAGAGCGCCCGTTCAGTTCTGATGCCATTGTCATCACCAGATATTCTTACTGATAATCTCCGGTTAAAGCGGAAATTCGTGTAGAAAGTCGCCTGGTGCCGTGCGGATTCACGGCTATGGAAATTCTGTAGACGTCGCTTCAGGATGCGGCGTCTCGAAAAATTGCCTTTCGGAAGAAGGAACAGAGCGATGTTGAGCACATCAAGACCCGCCGCCCTAGCGCTGGCTCTGGTTCTACTCCCTTGGGCGGGTGCACGTTCCAGCAATACTCCTGGGGTCGCTTCGCGGGAGTATACCGCCGCTACCAACCTCATTTCTGGGAAAGCACATTACGCGTTAAGGGATGGTCTTCGAATTTATCTGTGGGAAAAGCACAAAGCAGGGTTGGAAGACTCCTTCGCAATTAGCGGAAAAGTGGCACTTCTTGTGCATGGTGGCACGTGGTCGGGGCGTCCTGATTTCGACCTTCAGGTTCGCGACTACTCTCTGATGGACTTGCTCGCTACGAATGGCTACGACGTCTGGGCCATTGATATTCACGGCTATGGTCATTCCGACAAGACAGACAAGGATTGGTCGGGTGTCCAGTCTGCCGCCGCTGATATCGACGCGGCAGTAGAATTCATCACAAAGCTTCGAGGGGTGAGCAAGGTCGACCTGCTCGGGTGGTCCGCCGGCACCCAGAGAGTTGGGCTGTATGCCATGCAGCATCCGGAGCGAGTGGGAAAGCTGATTCTTTACGCGCCGCAATGGAAGGGGACCGCCGATTATCGCGACCGAGTCCGCAAGAGGATCGAAAATGGAGGAGAGCCTCTAGGGCAGTACCGAATTAACACCGAGATGGCCGCTCGTAGTGATTTCGTGGAAGGTGAGTTAGCCCTTCATCCGCAGTTCGAAGAGGACGTCGTTGCGCTCTATGCCAGAGAGGCGCTGCAGACAGATCCTCAGTCGCCGAATGCATTCGTCGACAACGCGAATCTTCCCATCCTGGATCCGCTTCGGATTACAGTCCCAACGATGATCATTTTTGGTGAGTATGACTACTTCGCTAAGGAGGAGGACCTCTTGCCGTTCTTCTCGCAGCTCAAGACGCGGGACAAGCGATTCGTGCTCTTACCCCACGGAGGGCACGCTTTGATTCTTGAGAAGGATCATCGACGTTTCCAACAGGAGGTCTTAAATTTTTTCGACCGCCTATAGCTCGGACCACCCGCTGGTCTACCGGCGGAGCGACGTCAGCGTCGACTGAATGTCGGCAGACAGCACGACCACGCTGGCCACCGTCGCAATTTCCTGGCGAAAAACTGTTTCTGCGCTGGCCATCCTCGGGTTAAATACCTCCGAATACCTGTTTGGGTTCCCCTACACCTGCCGTTCACCACTGGCGGGATTGGGTCGGGACCGGCCAACCGCGATCGCTGTCGGGTCGTTGGGAATCACACAGATTAATTTTGAAATTGCCGAGTTCGACTGTACCTGTGAGTGATGGTACCAAGCGAATGCGTTGAAGCGGACATTCATACGTTGCGGTAGGCTCATGTAGTCCTGAAAATCGACACTTCCTTGAGGTTAGCTGACGCTCCAATTGGGAGAAACATAGGCGGGGTGATGGCGACTACGAAACCTGCCGGACGTGCTGCGACGTGTCCTCCGTCTGCATTCTTTTTTCTGCATGCATGCACGGCGTGGCCCGTGGGCGTCGTAGGCCTCGCCGTGGGCAGCAGCCTGGCGAAGGCCGGAGTGCCCCTGCATCAGTCGGCTGGAATCATTGCGGCAACCTCACTCGCATTCACGTTCGAGTTTATATGGGCGCCGATGGTTGACGCTTGCCTGACCCGACGGCTCTGGTTCGCCGCTGGCTCGATTATTATGTGCAGCTGCCTAGCTGCCTAGCTGCCTAGCTGCGTTGCTGGTCGCGCCATGGAACGCCGCGGCGGTGCCGATCATGACGGTCCTTGCGTTCGCCTCTTCTTCGGGTGCCGCGATCGCAGCGGTCGCTGTCAAGGGCATCATGGCGTACGACGTGCTTCCTGCCAGACTCGGCTCCGCGAGCGGCTTCTATACCGCTGGCGGCGCATTTGCCAAGGCGGTTGGCGGCGCGGGGACGCTCTGGTTGCTAACGCATTTGGCCAACCGGAGCGCTGCCGCGACCCTGAGCACAGGTACGGCTGCGCTTTTCGGGACCGCGATCCTGCTTGCCTTGCCGGGGCAATCGGCGCCTCTGCGCGCGTTTCCGGCGAAACTACTCGGCGCGCTCAAGGATCTTTGGTCATTTCTTCGCACACGCAACGGCGCGCTTATCGCAGTGCTCTGCGTGACCCCATTCGGAGCGGGGACGGAGTCAGGCCTCATCGGCGCGATTGCGCCGAATGGGACGTGAGTCCGGACCAACTCGCCTTATTCGGCACTCTCGGAGCGGCAATCAACATGGCGGGTGCAATCTTTGGGGGATGGCTTTCCACTCGCATCGGGCCGTGGAATGCCTACCTCCTGCTCGGTTGGTCGATGATAGTTGTCATGATGGGTTTCGCATTTTCGCCGCGCGCTGCCACCTACTTCATGGCCGCGGAACTCTGTTATCGAGCCCTCGCAACCGCTTCGTATGCGACCCTCCTTGCTATCGTCATGAAGGCGATCGGCAAGGGCGCGGCGTCGACGAAAGCTGCGGGCATGTGGTCGCTGACGAACCTGGCTTTCGCCTATCCAACGCTGATCGAGGGGTCCGTGCACGACCGCGCCGGAACTCTTGCCATGCTGTTGACCGACGTGAGCCTCGCCGTCATTGGGTTCGGCGTGCTGATGCTCGCGATTCGTGTGTTAAGACCGGGCATCCATACTCTGGCTGAAACTGTTGAAACGGGTAAGACCGCGTAAATTGGAGGAAAGCAAAAGTGTCTGATTAGTCCGCCCGCGAAGCAGTCGGTGTTGACCGACACAACGGGTCCAATTACGAGTCGGTGGGTCCGGCTGCGTCAGCCAAGGGCTCCGCCCGGCCCCGACAAGGCACAGGCCAGAGGGCTCTGCAATTATTTGATTCGCCGATACATATCTTCGCGTCCTTGTTTGCGATACATCATTACATCAAATATTGGACCTGACCACGATCCGCTATTAAGAGCCGGTGCCTCTGCCTCGCACCAATCGCGATTCACTTCCTCAAACTTGGTTGCCGGTTGCGCCGAGCATTGTACGATCGATATTGGGCAGGAGAATCTCAACGTCCGCAGCCGGCCAAAACCGGACCCTCATCACATCATTCTGGTAACTGCAAACCGGGCATTCAAAGCGGCGCTATGCTTGGGGCGACAGCAAGGAATACGCATGGGCAATCTGCACAGGATCGCGGCAAAGCAAATCACTCAGGGTGGTCTCAGCGTCACCGCTCGCATCATTCTGGCCTCATTTTCGGCACTTTTTGGCGCCGTAATGTTCCTGACGGCGCCACCGACAGATAAAGCAATATTTTTACGCTTTCGGTGCTCTCTGCGTGCTGATCTGCATCGCGTGTCTAACTTCCGGGCGCGTGCGCCAGTTTTGCGGCAGCATCATAGGCAGCGCGCTGTTCCTACTCTCGGCGTGGTTCCTCTACTCACAAGTACAATCTGGTCACTACCTTTCAAGAGGCCCTGGTGCCCCTTCATTGCTAAGCTCGATACTTTTTCTTGTCGCATTCGGAATCCCGGGAATCAGATACGCGGTAAAGGCCCGCTTCGGCCTTCGTAAGAGCGTGGTCCAGTCGTGAATGCAGTTAGATGGTCGCTGCTGAAACTTATGATGGCGGTTATGATTTTCGCCGCATTAATCCCATTCTGTTTCTGGCACTTGAATCTAGATCTCCGGGGCATCGCGATCGGACTTATCTTGTTGGTTGTGTTTCCATCGACAGTCTTGCTTGGTATAGACGCGAGTCGAACGATCCGACGGGAAATGCCCTCGCACAAATCGATAAGAATATTAGGTGTTGTGCTCGGCATTCCGCAGGGCATACTCGGCACAATCTTGGTTTCGATTGGAATCGTTTTGCCCTTCGTCGGAATGTACGACCTGGCCGTACATCACCTATATGGAACGAGTTCGGCATTACCGGTGTTGTACGTCTTCGCGTCCGCAGTAGTTTTCATTGGGGGCTATAACTACTTAAAAGACAGCCTTTGGTTGATGGGAATCGCGGAAAAACCAAGTAACGATGGATGAGGAAGCAAGCGCTCGCTTTTGCTGTCGTGAAGCAGCCGTTCGCGGCCGGCAGAAAAGGGTCGATACCGGTCCCGCGAGCGGTGTGAGGCGGCAGTCGGCCAACTCCGGACGCTCGGACTGCGAAAGTCGTTGCCGTGAAGCAGACAGTCGCCCACTCGTGAGTTATCTTCGAGCAATGAAGAAGAGCCCGATTCTCGAGTTTGAGTCGTCTGCCTTCGCGCCGGTGCCGGGAGAGGATGAGGCTACTAATCCCGGGGTTTTTGGGAAGGCTCTCGCACAATGGCTCGCCAAGCGGCTACGTGTCGCGGGCGTCGCTGCTGGCGAGGGTATTGCCGAAGATTTTGGCTGGGTTATTCCGGTAAGAAGCGAGCCGTACTCCCTTCATGTCGCGTGCTCCAGTGGGGAAACGCCGAACGCATGGATGGTTTTCGCATTTGCCGAGGGTGGCCTAATGTCTCGCCTACTTGGGAAGGATAAGAGCGGCGCCGCGCTCGAATCGTTGTACGTCTCCGTTCGTCGATCCCTTGAGGCAGAGTCGGGTGTTCATGGATTGCGGGAGCGAGCATGACTTGCATCCGCCCTACACGGTGGCGGCATGCTCGCCGCATTTAGATCCTGGCTGTCAAGGCATCGTGCTAGGAAGGCTGCGTGGCATCAAGCGTGGAGTGGTGCTGATGTTTACGGAGACGACGGGCTAACAAATTTCCAGCGCTTAGCGTTAGCCTCTCTGGAGCAAGCCCTTGGTCCGCTCAGTCTTGTCGAGGCGGCCGGCACCGCAGGACGCTACTTGACTGGTAAGATTCCAGAAACTTACTTTACGCTTTATCTCTACGCGGACGAATTGGGAGCGCAAGGCATTTCGCAGCGTTTCATCCGCGAGAAATGGGATTGCGATACACCCGAGGCTATGGTGGGCGAGTTCGTCGCTTTCGTACGTAGCCAGCCTCGTAATCGGTTCTAGCGGTCGCGGTGTAGGGTGCTACAAAGCCGACCTTGACCACAGACGGCTGCGGGTCGAGAGGCGACTGACGGAAAATAGGCTGGGGCATTCAATACGGTGGTACATGCTGATTCGCCTTAAACCAATCGTAATACTGTTTGCGACGGCGGGATTTTCCATTCCCGTGATCGTCCTGACTATAGACCGTCTGAGCGCTCACGGATTCTGGCGGCACTGGGTCTTGTACGTCTTTCCGTCAAGTTACATGCTTGGAGCAGCCAGCGGCATTATTGATAGCTTTTTTTATGGAATGGCAGCGATAGCGATCCTTGTAAACATCGTCCTCTATTCGATTGCAGGTTTCACATTTGGTATCGTTTTGCGGCTGATTTTTGGTCCACCTTGGTTGGCAAGCTCAAAGCCTGATGTCATGGACGACGTCAGTTGAGTGAACGTTTCTCGAAGATTTGGACCCGACGTGTCTTCCGTGAATTAAGCGCTCGGAAGCGGACGGGCGCCAATGATGGTTCAGGGTCGATACCGGAAATTCTACCCGACGCCCCACATTGATCGCGATCGGGCAGCAGGCGGCCACTTCCTGCGAGAGAGTGTACCGAAATGTCGGGGCAAAGCGGCCGTTCATAGCTTGAGCTAATCTCTCCATACCAGGGCCAGGAGGCACTTCAGGCAATGCGCAAAGCTATCGTCCTTTTCGCACTCTCGATTGTCGTTTGTGCCTGCAATGAGCGAGGGGGACAACCCCGTCTCGAATCGTTGGCGCGCGGCTTAGCAGAAGCATGGCAGCCGACTTCTCTTGATTTGAAGCTGGAAATTCATCCCGAAAACAACGGCGAGCAAGTGACGATGCACTGCATCCTCCGTAACATGTCTGCGGAAGAAATTGATGTGGATCAAGAGAGTTTGCCGTGGAACAATGCGGACGCTTTTTCTGTAAATGCTGTACCCGCAGACGGTAAGGTGATACGACAAAATCCTGACTCTGCGCTCGCCGTCACTGCGCGCATTTCCGCCCCGCACGCGCCAGTAACCCTCGCGTCAGGCGAGTCAATGGAAGGCACGATTGATATGGGACTGATGCGTATCGGTAGCATCCCGCACAATCAGGATTTGCTTCTTCTTTGGGCATACCCTTTGCTGAAGGACTGGCATTCTGACGCTCACTACATGTTGAGCGGAATCACGCTGCTGAAAGCGAGGTCTCAGATTTCTATTACGGCAGTCCCGAAGACTTTGCCGGGATCTCCTCCCTTAGCGGGACCAGTGTTTCCCCATAAGGCGCGACGGGCTCGTCCGGCCACTTTCCGTCGGTCGGGTTGCAATGGTTGTCAGAGAGCAGCCATTTCTTGCCTGAGGTAAGCTAATTCCGTACTGGATGAATGCGGGCCGAGACGCAAGGAGTGCTCGATGCGGAAGAACTACAACAAAGCTTCGTTATGGTCTGGCATCGGTTTCGCGCTATGTCTCCAATGTGCCAATGCCGACTCTTCAATTCCGTTCACCGTCTTGTGGACCGCGTATCGGGGCCGGCGGAGCCGACATATCAAGCAATTACTACCCGCGAGCAATGGGTGCAGTTCTGGAAACAACTGCGAGTTGGCTCGGAACGATTCGTTCACGGCCCAACGCCGCGGACAGATGAAGCCCCAGAGTTCGATTTCAAGCAAGTCACGCTGATCGTTGCGGGCGCTGGCACCAAGCCTATGAGTGGCTATTCGATCGCAATCCAACGCATCTGGGACGATAGCGTCAACATTCGAGTATCCATTGAGGAGACGTCTCCCGGACGCAACTGCGCGGGGACAACAATCTCCACAGCGCCCTTTGTAGGCGCTACGATTCCGGCGACCACTAAAAAAGTGGTGTTTGATATTTCCAAAGCTGAAACGGTCTGCAACTAGACGTGAGGCGTTCACTTCTCGCAGGATAAATCGGTCTTTTCGGCTCCCATTTGCGGACGCCCGTCGCTGGCAGCTTGGGGTCGGCTTCCGTCTTTCAAATTAACGTGAAGGTGAACGGTGTTTCAGAATCTTAAAGCGATGCCCAATATCTTAAAATGGCTAACTGCCGTTAGTCTTGTGCCGCTGATATTCTTTTTCGGTACGCTCATTCCAAACGGATCTGTAAACATGAATGGCCGACCAATGCCCAACTCGGTCTGGTGGGCACGCGGGGCGGGCGTCGTCGTTTCCGTGCTCGCCGTCATAATGACCATCGCAGTCCTAATGCTCGTGCGACGCTCCCAATATGCTCGACCAGTTCTGCTCGTGGGCATGACTTTGACTTTCCTGTCCGGCACATTGATAACGAAACTCACGGGATCCAATGTCACAGCGCCTCTTTGGTTGGATATTGCAAATTTGATTCCAGTTGCTGCTATTGCTGCATATCTGTACACAAGTAAAGCAGTGCGAAAATACTTTCAACCGAGCGGTGCTTAGTTAACACCCCTCAAAGCGGACATTGCCCAGTGGCTGCCGGGGGGTCGCGACCCGTCTATGGACTGTCAGTGCTGTCTCCATGGGGCGGCAGACGGCCCAAATCCGATCCTTCACCCTATAGAAATAGCTGACACGAAGCAGACGTTTGTCACCTGCGGTAAGCTAACAGCGACCACGGACGGCATTCTATCGGAGCAACATCGTGACTGTGACGTTTGGTACAGGTGCCGAGCTCAATATTGTTTACGCGATTATGCTCAGTTGGCCAATTGCATTGATAGGCATCGTGGCCATTGCGTTTAGACGTCGTTTGCGACAGCCGTTCGCCTTTTTTTGCCTGGGCTATTTGGTATGTGTCGGCATTTCCTATTTGATTGGACAAACGGACACCTTGGGAGGTTGGCTCCACACGGCTGCAGCCACGCCGACCGATAAGCTGCTGGCTGTTGTTATGAACCGAGGGATCGAGTGCGTAGCGGTCGCAATTCCTCTTAGCATTTTTCCGCTAGTATGGCTTTGCAAACTGATGATTGGGCCCTCAGCGGTGGACAATCCAGATCTGCAGGCCGAGACTTAAATGTCCTCAACAGAACTCCCCTCGCTTGCCGGAACATACATGTGACTCTGACGGTCGCTGACCATCGGGCTGCGTTACGTGTCGCGCACGTTTTGATCCTAGTCTGGCCTATCGTATTAACCGGGATCATTGCAATTGCCAGGAGACATCGATTGCGGCATCCATTCGCGTTTATGTTTCTGGGATACTTGATTTGCTGGGGTATGTTCTTCGTAGTCAGCCAAGTAGAGGCGCAGTCTGGATGGATAAGCACGGCTGCTGCTACACCGACGGACAAATTGATGTCCTACCTCATAATCCATCTAATCGAGACCACCGCGGCATCCTTGGTCACGTGTCTCCTGCCGGTACTATGGCTTTATAAGCTACTGGCCCCCGCCGGTGCGGACACTCGCGCGACGTGAAGACGATGCCGGGCACAAAACGGAGGGACCGTGCGGAATTCGCAATGGGCACACCACAGGAGCAGGCCCCAGGCTGTGTCTCTCCTTCCTTTCGGCATGCCATCGGCTTTGCCATCAGTCACTTGCTGTTGCGCTCCCCGATAGCGGCCGGTCGCATCAGGCCGCTTGGGGTCGACACCGGAAGCACAGCGCAATCCGGCAGTAGTCGCTGGGTCAATCGAAGTGTCGGCGACTAAGCGATGCGTCGATGCAAGGGCAAGCAGCGGGGCGATGACGCCGTTTGGCCAAGGAGAGGGTCGATGATCTGGATAAATCAGTTTCGTTGGACGTCGGCGCAACCCCACGCCGCTCAACTTCATCGGTTGTCGAACCAATGCGACGCGCTGCGGCCGTAATCCTCTTTGTAGTAGCCAGCTTGGTCAGCGTCCGCGCCGCCTGGCAGGAGTTGTCAGGTGCCGTTGCTCTCGGCGGCAACGCCGGCAGTCGCTACTACCACGCGCCCTTGATGTGGCACCTGCGCTGGGTCCTTCTTGGGATTTTAATCACCAGCGCCTTCGTTGTAGCTGTGCGAGGTCGGTGGCGTTTTGCCGCAGCTCTTCCACTTGTCATCTGCGCGCTCGTGGTCTTTGGCCTGTTCGTGCTCTGGCCGGATTTAAGGGGGCAGCGGTAGCCCTGCTGTCGATGGCGCTGTCGATCTCTTCGCTGCTATATCTATGGAAGGATGTCGGCGAATCGCGGTTCTAATACTTGAAGCGGACTCTGATGACCGGGCAGCAGAGGGTCGTGACGAGATCCGGGCCGTGCTATAACCTAGCCACGTAGCGAATCGCGAAACGGATATCAAGCTCCCATTCGGCGACGGAAATCGTGAACCAATTAGCAATGCCATTGGGTACGTCACCGGAAGACGAACCATTACGTCGGCTGCACGCCTCGGAAAAGCCACAACGGTATTACCGCCCCGAACTTGATGTTCTGCGATTCTTCGCGTTTTTCATGGTTTTTTTCAGTCACGTCGTTCCGGGCGACGTCGCGTTCTTCACTGAAGCGCATATCCCATTAAGAGTCGCCGATTTGATTATTAGCATGTCTGCCGGGGGTGCGTTCGGTGTCGATCTTTTCTTCACGTTGAGTTCCTTTCTCATTACCACACTCTTGCTTCGCGAGAAGGAGGCATACGGCGCAATCGACGTGACATCGTTCTATGTCCGGCGGATGTTGCGCATCTGGCCTTTATATTTCGTGTTTCTCCTCATCATAGCGCCAGCCATGCGATACATCGTGCCGGATGAAAGCATGTCGTTGAAATACATTCTGGCGTTTGCGTTGTTGGCGGGGAATTGGGCATGTGTCGTTTGGGGCTATCCACATAGTGTATCGGCTCCGCTGTGGTCAGTCTCAATTGAGGAGCAGTTTTATCTGAGCTGGCCGCTTGTCTTGCGTCGATGGGTCGATCACATGGTGATAGTAGCGTTAGCTCTTCTGGTAGTCTCGAGCATCACAAGGATTTACTTGATCGTACATGGAGCAATACATCCGCAGATCTGGTGCAACAGTCTCGCCCGGCTTGATCCATTCGCGTGTGGCGCGCTGCTCGCTGTATATACGCAGCGAAAGAGCATCGCGCTCTCCCCGGGGGTCCGGATCATCCTGCTATGTTTTGCCTTTGCAATGCTGACGGCGGTTGGTCACTATGAAGATTTCTCTGGAACGAAATCCTTGATAACGTTTCCCGCAGTCACTGTAGCTTGCATCGCCTTGATACTTAGCACGCTTGGCATACAGATGACACCTGGTACGCTGCTGGTCAGGACATTCACATATTTGGGTCGTATTAGTTACGGACTTTATGTCTTCCATTGGATGTTTATCGCGAGCTTGGGTGTACCGCTAGCACATGAACCTTTTGCTCGCTTGAGCCGAGCCGTGGCCGCCTTGATCGTTACCATCGCGACCGCTGCTGGCTCATACTATTTTCTGGAGAAGCCCTTCTTGCAGTGGAAGGAAAAATTCGCGCGGGTTAAGTCTCGACCCGTTTGATGGGTGGCCCTAAAGCAGACATACGCGAATGCCTTCTTCGGGTCGATAGGGAATATTGATGCGCATTCGTCTCTCCGATTTCGCAAATGCCGCGATCGCCAATGCCGCGCCGATTGAAGGGTTATCGGGGACTATGGCCCGACGTATCGCGCTGCAAGACTGGGGAGACAATTGGTTTCTCCTGGCCTTGGATGCCCCAATCGAGTATCACGGTCAGTCGTACAGCCAAGTCTTAATCAGATACAGGCTATAAGGTTACGAATTGGGCCGTGACAACTCGACCTCGGTCTTCGTACTGGTGCCGCCGAATCCCGCGGTACTGGATAAATCAATTTTGACTCCAAGCACTTCGAGCATGTCACTTGGGCATCGGCGACCGTGCTGCCTATTCCCTGACAATCAAAGCAGCACTGCAAATACTGCGGTAGTAAAGCGGACTGTGGCGAGGGACCGCTGAGGGTCCGATAGCGCGCGCTCGCTGCTGCATCACGCCGCCACCGGCAGCAGGCAGCCAACTGCTGCCGGTCACTACCGAAGAATCGATGCGGCATGAGCCTTTGCGATCATGCAGCGATGGCCGATACACCTCGTCGCGCATGGCGTTGTCCAAGTTCTCGCGCAAGCAGGAAAAATACCGGGTAAGGCAGTGCCGAGCCTCGGTGCCATTGGCATATCCGCGCAAGCTAGTTTGGAGATCTCGACTACTATTCAATGACGGGCAGACTCTTCGAGATGGTGGTGGCCGCCACACTGCATGCCGGGTGGCCCCATCCGCTTGCACTAATCCCTGGCATTTGGCCTGATTGAGGCGTGATGTCGTACACGATATTGTCGGGCCGGCTGGCATCGCCGCTAACGCCCCCGGGTACGAAGTCAAGCTTGAGGGCGTTCCGCGTCTTCCAGGCAATATTATGGTCCGCGCACGACGAGTCGCCGCTGACTCCGATCGCTCCGAGCAGGGTACCATTGCCAGCATAGAGGGCAAGACCTCCACCGAACACGTTCACACCGCCAATGCGTTTGCCGATCATCGGGTCGCTGCTCGTGCCGAAATCCGATGCATCGCCGCCGTAGGCAACGCGCGTATCGACCGGATTGCTGGCTTGGAGACCATACAAGCTTCCCCCGGGTTGAACTGCCGAATAGAGATTGGCCGTCGACAACGCCAGACCCGGCAAGCTGAATGCGTTGGCGGTATTCGCCTTCTGGGCTGAGATCACACGACTTCCTGGCCACTGTGAGCCACGATTTGCGCCCGTAAACGCGACCGCACAGACGATGCCGTCACGGTCGACTATCGTGCCCCACATATCAAGGTTAAACCCACCGTTCGCTGTCTCTCGCGCGCTCAATAACGCACTTCGCAGTGCCGAATGCGACGGAAGGGAGCTGCATGCATTATTTTTAGTACTGCCGTTGTTGTTGTCATCACCTAGTGTAGTGCCAGCGTTGCTCAACAAAGCTGCTCCGAGAAGCACAGATACCGCAACGGAGTTGTTCATTTCGGTTCCCTCATGGTTTGGATCATTGTCCCGCTAACGGAGAGAATAGCACTGTTCAAATTTCGAATACTCATCATGAATGATATGGCGATGCAGCAACCATCGCTCATCCACGTTGCGATGAAGCGACGCGGCGGCGGAGCCAAAACCACATCGTAAATTCGCTCGACGGGCGAATGAATGGAGACAGATGTTGGTCGAAAACGTGATTTGTCTTTGGTATGACGGAGCAGCGCAGGAAGCTGTCAGGTTCTACGCCAAGACTTTTCCGGACAGTGCCTTGACGACGGTGTTCGACGACAACCCATGGATCGGGATGACTCGCACCGGACGGGGACCGCCGTGATGGCATAAACGTCACCGCGCACGTCCCTCTTCATTCCTATTCGAGAAGCGCGCCTCGCGCGGCCCGTGCATTAGTTAATAAGAAGGTGGGGAATTCTGCTATCGAGGATATAGCGGATTCTGGATCAGCCGTTTAGATCAAGTGTGCTCACGGGCCATGTCACCGCGGGAGGCTCAACTCCAAGCGGCGATTCATGATTGGGGTCGAAGTCGCTCAGTTGGCGCCGTAACCAGGCAATAAAGTGTGCATCGCTGGCGAGTCGCACGCCCTGCGTTTGTGACGATCCGCTTTCCGGGCACTCACTCATACCGCAGCGCTTCGACGGGTTTTGCGCGCGCCACCACCAATGCGTGCCCAGATACCGTGGCTAGGGCAATGACCAGCGCAATGGCTCCTGCGGATATGAAGAAAAGCACACGTTGCTCGACGTGGTACGCGAAACCATCGAGCCAGCGTCGCAAGAGAAAATACGCGCATGGCCACGCAAGAAGGTTGGCCCACAGCACCGGACGTGCGAACTGCCAAGCGAGAAATCGCAAAATATCCAGGCGACTCGCCCCGAAGACCTTGCGCAAACCCATTTCCTTGGTTCGCCGCTCCACGGTGAATACGGTGAGTCCCAGCAACCCGAGGGCGGCAATCGCGATGGCAACCGTTGAAAACGCTGAGAACAACGTGCTCTGTCGCGCAATATCGGAATAGAGGCTTTCCACGTACTGACTCAAGAACATGCCTTCGAAAGGCTCTGATTGCCCCAGCCTCGACCAGATCTCTTTGATTGTTTTTAGCGTTTCTGGAATGGACTCTCCTTTGAACCTTACAGCAAGAGAGAACCCAGACAGCGTCGGATCGACGTAATACATCGTAGGCTCGATGACATCTCTGACCGATCCGATGGAAAAATCTGGGACCACGCCCACGATCTGAGATGTCGCTCCACCCGACATTCGTGGAGCCCCGTTTACGATCTGCGGTCGCGTCCACCGTCGCGACTGGCCGACGGCGGCCTCCGGAGCGTTAAAACCCAGGGCGCGAGCGGCGGATTCATTAATGACGACGGACGGGTTCTCGGGGACATCGTTGCCCGCGTGTAGGGCGTCGTCATCGCCGCGTCCTCGCGTCAGGAGCCGCCCTGCAATTGGCTTGATGCCAAATAGGTCGAAATAGTGATAATCGATCATTGCAGATTCGACGGAGATTGGATCGCCCTTATCCGAGAGCACGGTCGCTCCCCAGTGTGACTGCGCTAGCGCTACTGCCGATGCACAACTCGCGGCGCGTACGCCGGGCAGCTGCTGAACTGCTACGGCGACGACATCCGGACATCCCCCTTTGCCCAGATATATTTCATCGTTCGGAAGATGCAACCGATCATCAATTGCGAATCGTGCCTGGTTCCAAACGGTCAAGGTCACGATAATCATGGCTACCATTGTCGCAAACTGGAAGATGACCATTGCCTGACGGGCCAGGCCCGACCCACTGCGGATGACCGAAAGTCCCTTAAGCACGTTGGCGGGCCGAAAGCGAGCCAGCACCAAAGATGGATATGCTCCCGCCGCGAAGCTACTGAACAACGCAACAATGCCAATGCCAGCGGCGAACATCGGATCACTGAAGCCGGTGAATCGAATCTCTCGCTGCAGAAACCCATTGAATCCCGGCATAATCAGTTCCACGGCGATTACCGCGACCGCTACTGCGAAGCCCGCATACAATAGGCTCTCGCCGATGAACTGAATGAAGATCTGTCGCCGCGTTGCGCCGACAGCCTTTCGCACGCCGACTTCAACCGCTCGCTGCACGGCTCGCGCGCTCATCATGCTGACGAAGTTACCGCCGGCCACGATTACAATGAGTGCGGCGATCCCCATCAAAATCTGCAGCATCCGCGGATCCCCTTGGGGCTTCATCGCGTCCACCTGTCGCTGCCTTAGGTGAGCTGCCGTTACTGGCGATAGTGACAGCGTCAACGCTTTCGAGAGGGACACCCCCTCCACCTCATGTTGAAGATGCCGGCTGATAAAGCTCGGCATGGCGGCATTGATACCGTCGACCCGAGCGCCGGGCCGGAGGCGTACGTAGGTGTACACGCTGAAACTCTTGATATTGCCCGATTCCCACTTCACCGCGTCCAGATGGGACAGCTCCGATGAGCTCGAGATGCCCGGCAGAAACACGTCTCCGGTCAGATGCGTATTGGAAGGCAAATCCTCGATCACGGCGGTAACGTGTAAAGCCTGCTCGCCGTTGAGTTCGATCGACTCACCAACAACATTGACGCGACCAAAGAAACGCTGCGCGACCTTACGCGTGAGTACGATGCCATCGGGTCGAGTGAGAGCATCGACGAGTGCGCCGTCTATTGCCTTCAGCGGGAATAGGCGAAAAAAGCTCGGGTCCGCCCAATAGGCAGGCGACACCGGCTCCTTGATATTCCGCCGCCGCAGGATAACCGAGGCCGATACCAGTCGAGCCGTCATATCGATGGCTGGAAAGTCCAGTGCCAGCGTCTGGGCCATGTCAGAGGTTGTCTGGCTCGCGAAGAGCGGCGGGCGACCAGGGAATGTGAGTGTCTCGTCGACCTTGAAGATGCGGGCATGATCGGGAAAGAAGCGGTCGTAGCTATATTCATCGCGCACGTACAGGGCAATGAGCATGGCAGCGGCAAAGCCTAACGCGAGACCAAGGAGATTAATGGCCGCATAGGCACGGCTGCGAAGCAGATTCCTCAGCGCCGCCGCTAGATAGCTTCGCAGCATGGGCTGTTTACGCTTCTGCCGCGCTCACGAATCGACCATCCAGCATGTGCATCACTCGGTGCGCGCGCCGGGCATGCTCCTCGGAGTGGGTCACCATGACAACGGTGGTGCCGGATTTGTTGACTCCGCTGAGCAAATCCATCACCGCTTCACCATTGGCGCTGTCAAGGTTGCCCGTTGGCTCATCCGCGAGGATGAGTTTCGGCTCTGAGACGAGAGCCCGTGCTACGGCGACGCGTTGTTGTTGACCGCCGGAGAGCTGCTTCGGCATATGCCGAGCTCGGTGTGCAAGGTCTACTCGATCGAGTGCGTCGTTGGCGCGGCGGCGACGGTCGGCACTCCGTACGCCGAGATAAAGCAGCGCCACTTCGACATTTTCGACGACATTCAGGTCATCGATGAGATTGAAGCTCTGAAAAACGAAGCCAACGCCGCCGCGGCGGTGGACCGTGAGTTCCTCCTCACTGCATCGGGAAATGTCTTCACCCAGGAACCAGTACGCGCCGGCGGTCGGGCTATCGATAAGGCCAAGAATGTTGAGAAGCGTCGATTTGCCACAACCCGACGGCCCCATCATGGCCAAAAATTCCCCTGGGTCGACGTTAAGGGTTACGTCATCAAGGGCAGCTGTCTCCACTTCCGTGGTGCGATAGGTCTTGCAGATATGTTCGAGCTTCAGCATGGCATCCCCTAATGTGTCAGGACGAGACGATCGACCCGGTCGAGCCCGGAGTAATCCGACGTGATAACCGTTTCGCCTGCGCGAAGGCCGGAGAGGATTTCCAACTGTTCGCTACTCCGTCGGCCGACCTTGATTTGCCGGCGCTCAGCGGTTCGGCCATCGGGATCGACGACAAAGGCCCACTCACCGCCTGTCCGTTCTAGAAACGCCCCTGCCGGTAGTACTCTCGCTGGCCGGTCATCGCCCAGCTGTAAGCGTCCTTGCGCCGTGGCGCCGGCCACAAGGTTGGCGGGACCGGCCCCGGCGAAGCCCAATTCGATTGTGAAGTGCCCGTTGTGGACTTGGGGAGAAACGCGCTGTACCGCGAGCGTGATCGGGGCATCGTTTAGATCGACGGTCGCGGTTTGACCGATGCGGACGCGCGACAGGTAAAATTCGTCCACATCGGCCGTGAGCTTCATGCCGGCATCCGGGGTCACTTCGGCTAGACGCTGTCCGGGGCTCGGGTTTTCGCCGACTTTCAAGTCGATGGAGGTGACTTTTCCAGCGACCGGGGCACGGATCACAAGGCTATCGAGCTTGTCGTGAACGACAACGAGATTGCCTCGGAGTATCTTGAGCTGACGGTGGATATCGGGGAGCAAACGATCCCGAAGATCCGACTGCCTCTGCCCACTCTCCGCCTGAATTGGCCGCAATCTCGCGTAGTACGCGAATTCGTCCTTGACGACATCGCGCTGTTCCAACGCCTCCGCGCCTTGCGCGACAAGGGTCTCTCGACGTTTGGTTGATCGTCCCAAGCGCACCAAGTGGAAGTCGATGTCGGCGAGCGCCCGGTCATTGGAAAGCCTGTCCTGTTCGAGCGCAATCTCATTTTGCTGGAGCTGTGAGATCGCTTGATTGAGCTGCGATTCCTGTTGAATGACCTGCAGCGCGAGATTGGTGTTCGAGAGCTCCACCAGTGGCTGGCTCTCTTGCACGACATCTCCGGCTTGAACGAGTACGCGCTCAACCCGTCCGCCATCACTGGCATCAATGTAGACGGTCTCACGCGGCACAACGTTCGCGCGAAGCGGAGTCAGGTCGTGGAAGACGCCCTGTTCTACCCGGGCGACCGTGAGCTGCTCGATAGGCACACGCAGAGTTCGCGTACCTGATCCGGCGATGAGTCTCAGGGCGATCAAGACAACAAGAACTGCGGCCGTTGCCGCAAGCCCAATTCGTGCAGCAAGAGGCCAACGGGCAAACGACCAGCGCTTGGGTTCGAGCTGTCGGTCCATGCCTCCGGTTTCACTAGGTAACACATCGGGATCGGATGCATCCATAGATAGTCGCCAAATCCGATCACTGCGACTTTCGCTTGAGCTTGCCGATGATCAAAGCGAGCTGGTTGGAATCGACCAGGCCGGTTTCTATTAGACCAACCAATGCGCGCTCGATCGAGCCACCGCAAAAACGCTCCACAATGTTCTGGACGGCGCTGGCCGCCGTTGTTTCGGCAGACACTTTGGGCCGATAGATGAATGTCCCGCTCACTACGGTGTGTGTAACGTAGCCCTTCTCTTCCAAGCGGCGGAGCACCGTTCGGATGGTGGGATCTTTGAGCTTTCGCGCCAACTGCTGGCGAGCCGCGAAGGCGGTCAATTCACCGTGCTTCCAAAGAAGGGTGAGGATCTCGTGCTCGAGGTCCCCGAGCGGGGGCAGAGAGCGTTTCATGGCGTTACGGCCGGTAACATGTTACGTCTTGTAACAGATAAGCAGATAAAGTTCAACGCGGCCCAACACGATCAACCTCGAGTGTTTGCTGTCGCCAAAATGGACGCCGGCGCCCTGCCCCTCAAGGGCAGCGCGACATGTTCCACGCCCCTATGCTTGGCTGCGGATAAGTTGCCGGCTCTGCATCAGCGCCGCTGTGTGCAGCATGAGGAATAACGGCACGAGGAATGCCGGGATCAGCAGCAGCGGCAGTGTCGCCATCGGAGCGGTGCTGATCTCTCCGGGGGCGCCCGTCGCGAAGAAGGCACTCACGGTTCCGATGCCGACGGCGATGATGAGGTCCAATATCCCAAGGACATTCCAACGGATGAATGTGCCACTAGCGGCGAAGCCAGGCTGACGAACCAGGGCGAGAATGATCCACGGGGCCGTGACCCCGATGGCCATGTCTCCGAGGCCAGCGGGTAGGGCGAACACAGCCGGGAGCACGTTGTGCGCATAGAGGGAAAGGAACCCGAGCCCCGCCCAACGCCAGGCCTGCATCCCCACAATGAGCCGAAGATCGAGCGAGAGCACGAACTCGCGGAAGGATTGCGAGAGCCGCAGCGACGCGAAAAAGAGCACCAGGGGCGCTGCAACTCCGATCGCAATGGGCAAGGGAGGTGTTCCGGGAGGTCCGACGAATGCGCCGGCGGCACCGAATGACAGGACGAGCAAGAGCCAGACGGTTAGTGCGGACGCGACGGCGAGGCGAAAGCCGCCTCGCCCGCCGGGTTGAGAATCGGCCGACTGGGGAAGAACTATCGTCGTCATAAGACGCTCCTTTTGGTGACTTGCATTTTGCAAGTATCTAGGGAACGTAGCACAATGACTTGCACTCTGCAAGTCACTCGCTCTCAAGCCCTGGAGATCTGGACCCAATGAAGACCGCAACGCCGTTCGCGCGCTCCCTCTGTGCGGTCGCCAACTCGCTCGAAATTTTGGGTGACAAGTGGTCGCTGCTCGTGGTGCGCGACCTGCTGCACGGCAAACGCACGTACGGCGAGCTCGCTCATTCTCCGGAGGGCATTCCGACCAACATCCTGGCCGATCGGCTCAAACGCCTGGAAAGTGCCGGCATCGTCACCAGCACTCCCTACCAGAAGCGTCCGGTGCGCTACGCCTACACGCTTACCCCGAAGGGCAGCGCGCTGGGCGAGGTGTTGCTCGCGTTTGTGCGTTGGGGCAAACAGCACATACCGGGCACTGTCGCATTAAACCGCGGGCCGGTGGGCGGCGATGTTGCCGCATCGGCCGCGAAAGCTCACCGCAGGCGCGCAAAGCGCGCAGGATGAGGCGGCTCATAGTCGCAATCGACGGGGACACATCGTAACCGTTCCGCCGCCGATGTTCTGGTCGGCCGCAAGCTAGGCGAGATAGGAACCCGCCAGTAGACGCTGATAACCCCGTGGGTCGCAAAGATCCCCGCCGTTGACTCCAATGATCAGCTATTGGAGCCCTTCATTCTGAAGGTCAGATCGGCGAAATCCACCTTGGTATCGGCAATATTTGCCTTGCGCACCGGCGCACTCCCGGCAAAGGTAGGCGGGACGTAGGCTTTGAATCGCCCGGTCGCCTGCATGGTTTGCCAGAAATCCTCGCAGGAACTGCACGCGTGACCCGGATGGCACGGGTTCCCGCAACCCGTATCGGAGGCGTGAAGCGCAACATCGATACCCGCCGCCTTTGCCTTGATGCTGATCCCCATCGTAATAAGCCTCTCTGATAGCTTTACACGACGATTAGACGACATCGGACAAACGAAAAGTGCATGGGCGGGTTCGAAATTTGCAATGTGCCGCCGGTTCGTACTTCCCCGACGAAAAATGTCAAATGTAATCGTGCCGCTCCGATAGAAGCCGCCCGCTCCAAACTTTACCTAGGGAGCGGGTACGGGGAGAATAGCGAGCACCGCCCGCCCACGGTTGTCGCCCTGAAATCTTGGAACACAGCCTCGCTCAACACGGCTACTCGATTCTGATCGCCATAGTATTTCTGGAGACGGTCGGATTTCCCGTGCCGGCTGCTCTAGGTTTGCTGATTGCCGGCGGCGCGGCCGCGCGCGGTGATCTGCAAGTCCCGTATGCGCTCAGCTCTGCACTGCTGGCGATGCTCGCCGGCGACACGCTCATGTTTCTGCTCGGCCGCCACACCGGCTGGTGGCTGCTCGGAATCCTTTGCCGCGTTTCACTGAACCCTGAAACATGCATTTTACGATCGGCCGACTCTTTCTACCGCCGCGGTAGAAAGCTGCTCGTCATCGCGAAGTTCATTCCGGGCATCAATACGATGGCACCGCCGCTAGCCGGAAGCATGAACATGCGCTTGCCGACGTTTCTCCGTTTGGACCTGGCGGGCGCCGTGATTTACATCGGTTCGTACTTTGGGGTTGGCTTTGCTTTCAGCGGCGCGCTGGATGCGGTCACCCGGGGCTATCATGCCGTCGGACGGATATTGGGTTGGGGCCTGATCGCGCTGATCTCCGTTTACCTGATGATCATGGCATGGTTGTGGATAAGGGGACACTCGCTGACCGCCGTCGCACTTGCAAACCCCACCGATGCGGCGCGCGAGATGAAGGCTGGAGCATACGTTTACGACGTTCGTAGCCACGGGTACTTCGATGTCAAGGCGACGCGCATCCAGGGGTCTCGAAGGCTCGATCCCAACGCGCTGCATCAGCCCAACGCAGCTTTGCCGAACGAACGAAAAATTTTTGTGTACTGTACGTGTGTCCGCCAAGCGACGAGTGCACGCGTGGCGCGGGAACTGCAAACAATGCTCCATGGACAGGACGTACACGTCTCGGTGATACGAGGTGGCTTGCGTGCTTGGGCGCGGGCGGGGTTGCCCGTGGAAGCCGTGCCGCGCGAAGAAATGGAGGCGCTTCCGCTTTTTGACTAGCCGGTTCGTGCTCGCTCACCGGGGGTCCAGCGCGGACGCGCCCTCCGAATTCCAAAAGATGCGAATCAGATCACGCTTTTTGCGAATCAGATCACGCTTTTGGCGGGCGATGCGCGATTATCTTTTACTTTTGCAACCGCAAGGTCCGATCCGCAATGCTTTTTCTCTTCGCAATTCTTCGCCTTGCCCTGCCCCCCGAACCCGCGTCCAACGATTTGCTCGTACAATCGCGCCTCGGACACGTCGGTTTAACCGTGATTGCGCTGGTGTATGTCCTGGTGACGTTGTGGCAGAGATAGGCTAGGCGCCGACGCCACAGACCTTGCTCAACCCCACCGGGATGCTAGCCTGTGTGGCTAAATGGAGGCCTATGGGACGGCGCCTGTTCGCTTTCTTGCTTCTTCTCGCGGTCGTGGATTCAGCGGTATTCGCCGGCGCATCCGCGGAGGTGCCGGTCGGCGGGAATCTGCGGGATGCGACGCTGCACGGGCTGAACGGCCCGAGCCGGCAACTGAGTGCATTTCGCGGCAAGCCGCTGGTCATCAACGTGTGGGCAAGTTGGTGCGGTCCCTGCAGGGAGGAAATGGCATCTTTGGAGCGTCTCGCGTGGCTCGATGGAAAGCAAGATTTCATGATTATCGGCATATCGACGGATGACTATGCCGATCAGGCCAAAGGCTTTTTGAAACATGCCAACGCGACGATCAGCCAGTTCATCGACACCGACCTGCAAATGGAAAGCATGCTGGGAGCGTCGCGGCTTCCCTTGACCGTACTCGTCGATGCCGATGGCCGGGTGCTGCAGAAAGTCTACGGGGCGAGGCAGTGGGACGGAGCCGAAGCGCGGGGCCTGATTTATGATGCTTTTCGCATGAAACCTCAGGCGAAATAACCGGTCGGAGGTTCCCATGATCGTCGACGAATGGATTGAACACGCATGGTCGCTCGGAGCCAGCGATTTGCACCTCGAAGCTGGAACTCCCTTGGTCGCACGAATCCGGGGCGATCTGCAGACGGTGGGCGGCCTCATTCCGGGCGACCTTTTGGCGCAAGCGGCCCACCATTTGCTGGGGGTCGCGGGTTGGACGCAGTTCACGCAGCATGGATCAGCCGACATCTCGATGGCAATCGGCGGCGTGCGATGCCGAGTCAATTTCTTCCAAACAGTCCGCGGCATTGCCGCCGCGATCCGTCTGCTCACACCTTCGATCAAGGATCTTCAGGGTTGTAATCTGCACCCGGATTTCCGAAAGCTCGTCGACGCGAAGACCGGTTTGGTCATCATTTCCGGACCGACCGGTTCCGGAAAATCGACGACACTTGCCGCTCTGATAGAAGAGATCAACGCGTCGCGCTCGCGAAATATAATCACGCTCGAGAGTCCCCTCGAATATCTCTACACGAATCGCCGTTCGTTCATTCGGCAACGAGAGATCCCAACCCATTCACCGAGCTTCGAGCAGGGCATCATCGATGCGCTGCGGGAGAATCCTGATGTCCTCGTCGTCAGCGAGATGCGGACACCGGAGGTCATGAGATTGACGTTGAATGCCGCGGAAACCGGACATCTGGTCCTCGCTACGATGCATTCCGCGACTTGCGCCGAGGCGCTGAGCCGACTGTGCATGTCGTTTCCTTCGGACATTCAGGCAAGCATTCGTGCACAGCTCGCCGACTGCCTCGTCGGACTCAGCTGTCAGCGTCTGGACTTCCTGAGCGCACATCGGTTGTTGGTACCGCACTGCGAAATCCTGCTTCCGAGTTCCGGCGCCAAGGGAACTATTCGCGCGGGAAATTTCAGCCAGATCGCAAACGTACTGCAATCGGGCGGCGATGAGGGAATGTGGACTTTCGATCGCTATGAGCGCTGGATGGAACAAGTCACTGATTGGGTGCGCCCCCCTCAGGCGACGACGCCCGGCACTTCGGCGGAGGCGCGTTTGGCGCAAAGCGCGACCAGCTTCAGGCCGGGCGTAAAGGCAGCATCATTGGCCGCGCGCATGCCACCGCAGCCCGCCGCGCCCAAATCCGCTCAGTCGAGGCCGGCCCCCGCATCGCCCGCGCCGGCTGATGATGTGTTTGAGGTTCCCTCTGAGGAAATGGATCTTGCCGAACTCGCCGAGCTTGCCAAAAAAGTCGTGGAGCGGAAGCCTTAACGGTTCAACGGTGGAAATTACCACGCTGCAGATCATCCGCAAATCTTCCTTCACACCCGCTCCTTGGAAGAATGGCGGCGGCGTCACGTACGAAGCGATACGAGTGCCGGCGAGCGGCGATCCGTTTAGTTGGCGGGTCAGCGTGGCGCATATCGACGCCTCGGGTCCGTTCTCGGATTTTGCCGCTTACAACCGCAAGATGGTGCTGCTGCAGGGCGCGGGAATCGAGCTGCGCTTTGCCGATGGAATCCGAAAGACTCTGGGCAAGGTGGGTGATCTGGTCGAGTTCGACGGCGGCCTCGCAGCCTATTGCGAACTGACGAACGGTCCCTGCGCGGACTTGAATCTGATGGTATCCAAGGCGATGCGGGTAACCGTGCGGGTGGAGCGCGTCATCGAGCCGGTGGCGTTCAACGCGTCGTGCAATGAAACGATGTTGGTATTCGCCATCGACCGCCGCGTCACGTTAGCGATCGATGCGGGGAACACCGGGACGCTCGATCCTTGGGATCTTGCGGTACTGAGCAGCTGCAGCGGCCAAGTCGGCACACTCGAGCCTCACGCATCCGCATTGGTGTTCGTGGCGACGCTAGAATTTGTGAGTGGAGAGTAGCAGGCTCGTTTCCGTGTTGGAGATTCCATCAATGAGCCGAATCCGGCTCAACACCCGATCGACCGCCTCGAGGCTATCCGTTCTGAGCTCTGCCACGATGTCCCAACGCCCGTTCGTCGTGTGCAGAGCGCACACCGCGGGGTCGCCCCGAAGCGCTCTCAGCACTTCGTCCGTTCGGTTGCCTTCGACAGCCACGGTCATCAAAGCGCGTATCCGTTGATCCTCATCCTGCGGCTTGAGCTTGACGGTGTAGCCCACAATGGTGCCGTCCTTCTCCATCCGCGCGAGGCGGTTTTGCACGGTGCCGCGCGCGACGCGCAGTGTCTTCGCCAAGGCAGCCACGGACAGCCGCGCGTTATCGCGTAGCAATGAAACCAGCTGACGATCGGTCGAGTCCATGGCGGACCACGCCCCCTCAAAACGCCAATAATACAAAACGTCAATAGATACTGACGATATTGCCAGTTTCCTTCGCTTTTTGGTCAGTATTCTGGCTTTTATTTAGCTCCAAACCCCTCGAAACTGAGAATTGGCTGGTCCTGGGGGAAAGCTTCATGGTGGATTACATTGGAACCGCGCGGCTTCGCGATCTGATAACGCGGGTGGGAACGGGCCGTTTCATCGAAGAATTGGCCGGTGAGATCGCAGCCGACTACCGGCGCTGGGATGACTTCAACAAGTCGTCGCGACATGCCATTCACTCCACTGGGGGTGTCATCGAACTCATGCCGACCAGCGACGGGCGGCTGTACTCCTTCAAATACGTCAATGGTCATCCCAAGAATACGGCGCGTAGCCTGCTCACGGTCACGGCATTCGGCGTGCTTGCGGACGTTGCCACCGGCTACCCCTTGCTTCTGTCGGAGATGACCTTCGTCACTGCGCTGCGCACCGCGGCCATATCCGCCCTTGCAGCATCGCGGATGGCGCGCCCTGCGGGCCGCGTGATGGCATTGATCGGCAACGGCGCACAGAGCGAATTCCAAGCGCTCGCGTTTCACCGCATGTTGGGCGTGCGAGCGCTGCGGCTTTATGACACCGATTTGCAGGCCACGGCAAAGCTGATGCGTAATCTGGCCGCGTTGCGCCTCGCCGATCTCGAGGTCGTCCGTTGCGCCACCACGGCCGAAGCCGTGCGCGGCGCGGATATCGTGACCACGGCGACCGCCGACAAGAGAAACGCGACCATCCTGACGCCGGACATGCTCGAACCGGGTATGCACCTCAACGCCGTCGGCGGCGATTGTCCCGGCAAGACTGAATTGCACGCGGATATTCTTCGCACGAAGGAGGTGCGCATCGTCGTCGAATTCGAGCCGCAAGCGCGTATCGAGGGTGAAATTCAACAACTCGACGATGCGACCAAGGTAGCCGAGTTGGCGGACGTGCTGCGCGGAAAACAGCCGGGGCGTACGAGCGATGGCGAAGTGACCTTGTTCGATTCCGTCGGTTTCGCGCTCAATGACTTCTCAGCTCTGCGTTATCTCAAGCGTCTGAATACCGAGCACCCAGACGGATCACAGCAAATCGATCTCATACCCGACATCGACGATCCGAAGGACTTGTTCTCGGGATTGGCGGATCAGCCGGCGCGCCAGCGTCGCCGCAGGGTCGCGTGATGACGTTCGCGGAGCGCACCGCCAGCCTCATCGGCGCACCCACGGATATCGGCGCCAGCGATCGCGGTGCCTCCATGGGGCCCGAAGCACTGCGCGTCGCCGGCATTCATGCCGCGCTGACGCTGCGCGGCCTCGACGTGGTGGATTGCGGCAATGTCAGCGGGCCGCCGAATCCCGGGCTCATCAAGGCGAACGGCTACCGCAATCTCGCGCAAGTTACCGCGTGGAATCATGAGGTGCACGATGCGGTGTATCGCGAGCTGAGCGAAAACCGACTGCCTATTCTCCTCGGCGGCGATCATTCCTTGAGCATCGGCTCGATTTCGGCCGTGGCACGCCATTGTCGTGATACGCATCGACCCCTGCGCGTGCTGTGGTTGGATGCGCACGCCGATTTCAACACGCGCGAACTCTCGCCGAGCGGCAGTTTGCACGGCATGCCGGTGTCGTGCCTGTGTGGATTCGGTCCGCGCGAACTGCTGCAGATCGGCGGCCTGACGCCGGCAATCCGCCCCCAATGGATCCGTCAGATTGGGATTCGCAGCGTGGACGCCGGCGAGAGACGCTTCGTGCACGAGCAGGACCTAGAAGTGTTCGACATGCGCTTCATCGACGAGATGGGAGTCAGGAGAGTCATGGAACTCGCATTGCAGGACATGGATGCGAACACCCACCTGCATGTCAGCTTCGATGTTGACTGCCTCGACCCGGAAATAGCACCCGGCGTCGGCACCACGGTGGCCGGCGGCCTGTCTTACCGCGAAGCGCAACTATGCATGGAGATGATCGCCGACACGGGACGCGTCGCTTCCGTGGATATCATGGAACTGAACCCCGCCCTGGACGTGCGCAACAAGACAGCGGTGCTGGCCGTTGATCTGGTCGAATCGCTGTTCGGCAAGAGCACGCTGATGCGCAAACCTCTGGCATTCCCAAGCGCTCTTGTCGATACTTGACCGAGACTCAACGCGCATTTTCTCCGCAAGGATTCGTCATGGCTGCCAATTTGAACGAAGCTTCGCAACCTTCCACGTCGCAAGCCGGGCGCCAGTCGCTGAGAGAACACGGAGAATGGCCGGAGGATCGGGCGGTGATGGGGCTGCTGCACGCCCTGGAACTCACCGGCGGTGCGCGCCACCGCGCCGTGGCAACGGCGATGGCACTCGTCGAAGGCGCGCGCGCCCGGCGGGACGAGAGGCCGTTTCTGGATGCCTTCCTGCAAGAATTCGGACTGTCGAATCAAGAAGGCATTGCGCTCATGTGCATTGCCGAAGCGTTGCTGCGCATTCCCGACGACGCGACGGCCGATCGGCTCATAGCGGAAAAACTGGCGACAGGCGATTGGTCGGCGCACTCGGGTAAGTCGGAATCGCTTTTCGTCAATGCCTCGACATGGGGGCTGATGCTCACCGGCGGTATCCTCGAACTCGATCCGACGATCAAGACGGATACCGCGGGCTGGATGCGAAAGCTCACGCGCAAGGCGGGCGAACCTTTGGTGCGTTTGGCGGTACGCCGCGCGATGCGGATCATCGGCGGCGAATTCGTGGTCGGGCGCAGCATCGAAGAGGCACTTGCGCGCAGCGCGCGCGAACCGGATGTCGCGCTGTGCTCGTTCGATATGTTGGGCGAAGGCGCGAGGACGCTGCAGGACGCGCGGCGCTATCTCGCATCGTATGAGCATGCCGTTGACGTCATCGGCGCCGCCGCCGCCGGACGGCCCGCTCAAGAGGCGTCCAGTATTTCCATCAAGCTCTCGGCCCTGGAGCCTCGCTACTCGTTGCTGCAGCGTGATCGGGTCATGCAACGCTTGGTCCCTTTGGCGACAGCGCTGGCACGGCGGGCGGCCGGCCTTGGAATTCAGCTCACCATCGACGCTGAGGAAGCGGATCGGCTGGATCTGTCATTGGATGTCATTGAAGCGCTGGCCCAGGATCCGGCCACGCGGCATTGGCATGGATTGGGCCTCGCCGTCCAGGCGTACGGCAAGCGTGCCCTGGACGTCATCGACTGGACGGCGGCAACCGCACGGACTTGCGGCCGGCGCATGACGGCGCGTTTGGTGAAAGGCGCGTACTGGGATACGGAAATCAAGCGGGCACAAGAGCGGGGGCTCGACGGCTATCCGGTCTACACGCGCAAGGTCACCACGGACGTATCGTATTTGGCCTGCGTGGGCCGCCTGTTCAGCCACGCGGATGTGATTTATCCCCAGTTCGCGACGCATAATGCCCACAGCATCGCATCGGTGCTGGAGCTTGCGCCGGCCGGCGCGAACTTTGAATTTCAACGGCTGCATGGCATGGGCCGACTTTTATATGCCGAGGCCGCGCGGCAAATCACGAACTTCCCGCGGGTGCGCGTTTACGCGCCCGTGGGCGAGCACAAGGACCTGCTCGCGTACCTCGTGCGGCGCCTCTTGGAGAACGGAGCCAATACCTCGTTCGTCAATCGATTCATGGATGAACAGGTTCCCGTGGCCGAGATCGTTCGTGATCCCATATCGGAGATCGAGCGTTTGGAGTCCTATTCGCATCCGCGATTGCCTCCCCCTATCGCACTGTATCCCGATCGCCGCAACTCGCGCGGAATCGACTTAGGCAATCCCCCCGACGTCGAGACGCTCCGCAAGGACATATCGGCTCGCCGTCAAGCCAAGCCGGTTGCCGGACCCATCATCAACGGGATCTTGCCGCAGGGAAACGCGCATCCGGTCACGAATCCGGCCGATCGGCGCGACCAGGTGGGTAGCACGCGCGACGCCACCCCGGCCGAAATCGTGACGGCTTTCGATGCAAGCGCGGCGGCTCAACCGGCGTGGAATCTTGCAGGAGGGGATGCCCGCGCAGACCGCCTCGAGAAGGCCTCGGACCTTCTCGAGGCGGGCCGCGCTGATTTTCATGACCTTCTGGTGCGAGAGGCGGGCAAGACGATATCCGATGCAATTGCGGAGGTCCGCGAGGCCGTCGATTTCTGCCGGTACTATGCGGTTCAAGCCCGCGCCCAATTTTCGGCGCCCCTGCGCCTTCCCGGACCCACGGGCGAATTGAACGAATTGTCGCTGCATGGACGCGGTGTTTTCGCCTGCATCAGCCCGTGGAATTTCCCCCTGGCAATTTTTGCGGGCCAGGTTACGGCCGCGCTCGCGGCCGGAAATACCGTCGTTGCGAAACCGGCGGAACCTACGCCGCTGATTGCCGCGCGCTTCGTGAAGTTGCTGCACGAGGCTGGAGTGCCCCCGCAGGCCGTCCATCTCGTGCCCGCGCGCGGGCGCCTGTTCGGCGAGGTCGCATTCGCGCACCCCTCGCTGGCCGGTGTGGCGATGACGGGTTCGACCGCGACGGCGCTTACGATCAATCGCAGCCTGGCGGCGCGCGGCGGCGCGATCGTGCCCTTGATCGCAGAGACCGGAGGCTTGAATGCGATGATCGTCGACTCCACGGCTCTGCCCGAACAAGTGGTCGATGACGTCGTGAGTTCCGCGTTCATGAGCGCCGGACAACGCTGCTCCGCGCTGCGGCTGTTGTTTTTGCAGGACGACATAGCCGACCAGGTGATGGAAATGATCGCCGGAGCGATGGACGAACTAGTAATCGGAGATCCGTCCGATCTCAAGACCGATCTGGGACCTGTGATCACCGCGGCGGCGGCCGACGGCCTGGCACAGCATGTCGAACGAATGCGCAAGGAGGCGCGCATCATCAAAGCCTGCCGCCTCGGCGAGTCTCAGACGAACGGCAGTTTCTTCGCGCCTCACCTCATCGAACTGAACAGCGCAGCGCAGCTCACGCGAGAGGAATTCGGCCCCATCCTGCATGTCGTGCGGTATCGATCCGCCGATGTCGTCGAGGTACTGCGCGCGATCCGTGCCAGCAATTACGGCTTGACCTTGGGCGTGCAGACCCGCTTGGAGTCCTTCTGGCGCCAGGTGTTCGAACACACTTCGATCGGCAATACCTACGTCAACCGCAATATGATCGGCGCCGTGGTGGGGATGCAGCCGTTCGGCGGCACCGGACTGTCCGGGACCGGTCCCAAGGCCGGCGGCCCGCACTACCTCGCGCGCTTCGCGAACGAACGGACACTCACGGTCAATACCACTGCAACGGGCGGCAACGCGGCACTCCTGAACCTTGGCACTTAGGCCCGCCAAAGGATCCTACCTGACGCTCGTCCCGGGCGACGTGAATGGCTTTTTGGGGTTGGTGGTCGATAATCTGTCCGTGCTGGCGCTGCTCGCCGCGGTTCTGATCGGCGGCTACGGAGTTCCTGCCTCCATTGTATTCGGACGAATGTTTCCCGGCACCGCGTTGGGGGTCTTGGCCGGAGACTGGGTCTATAGCTGGCTAGCGATGCGCCTGGCGCGGCGCACCGGCCGCAATGATGTCACTGCCATGCCGTTTGGCTTGGATACGCCATCAACGATCGGCATGGCGCTGTTGGTATTGGGGCCGGCTTTCTTGAGATTCCGAGCTTCCGGACAGAACCCGACCGAGGCCGGTCTCGAGACGTGGTATCTCGGCATGGCTGCCACCGTCACCATGGGATTGCTGAAATTTGTCATGGCGTTCAGCGGCAGGGCAGTACGGCGCCTGGTGCCGCAGGCGGGACTGCTCGGTTCTTTGGCCGGGATCGCGCTGATGTTGATCGGTTTTTTTCCCATGGTCGAACTGCTGCAGGTGCCGATCGTGGGATTTCTGACCTTGGGGCTCGTGCTCTATGCGCTGGTCGCGAATCGCGCAGTTCCCGGCGGCTTGCCCGGCGTGCTGTTCGCGGTGGTCATCGGGACCGCCGCCTATTACGGATTCGGCCATTGGGGCGTCGCCGGCATGCCCGTCGCCGCACCGGCGATGCCGACACTGCGCCTGGCCTTGCCGCATTTCGATGCCGGGATCCTGCACGGGTTCGCCGGGCTCGCTGCGTACCTGCCGTTGATCGTGCCCTTCGCTTTGTTGACCGTGGTCGGAGGCGTCAACAACACCGAAAGTGCGCGAGTCGCCGGCGATGATTATGACGTGCGAAGCATCTTACTGGCCGAGGCCGGAGCGACGCTGTTGGCGGGAGTAGCGGGCGGCGTCGCGCAGACGACTCCCTATATCGGCCACCCAGCCTATAAGCACATGGGCGCGCGCGCCGGGTACACCTGGCTCACGGGTATCTTCATCGGTGCGGGCGGGATGCTCGGGTTTCTGGCCAACTTGATCGAATTGATTCCCTTGGCCGTGTTGGCGCCCGTGCTGGTGTTTTTGTCTTTGAATATGACGGCGCAGGCGTTCAGCGCAGTGCCCGTGCGGCACGCTCCGGCGGTGGCGTTTTGTTTTTTCCCATCGATTGCGCGTCTGTTGACAATCGAGTTGAGTGATCCGAAATTCATTGCGCCGGAGCGCTTCACGCAATTGCTGAGCATGTCTGAGGGCGGCTTGCCCGCCTTGGCGGTCATCGTTGCGCTCGGCAATGGTTTTATCATTACCGCCACCCTCTGGGCCGCCTTCGTCGTCGAGATGACCGAAAAACGTCTGCGGGCCGCCGCCGCCTACCTGGGGGTCGGTGGGGTGCTCTGCTGTTTCGGGATCATTCACTCGGTGCGGGCCGACGGAAGCGCATACGTTGTCTGGCAACTCGAGGGCGTGGCCCGAAGCGTCGCGGCCCAATTTTCCATCGCCTACTTCGTGCTGGCAGGAACGTTGCTGCTGCTGTCGCTGCGCCGCCAGCACTAACCGTCGGCGGCGTCGGCCGCCCGCACCTCTGCAATGAGCGCGTCGATCTGGGAGGCGTCAAAGGGTTTGACTATCGCGCGGACGTTGGGGCCCCATGTCTTCACGCTCAAGTCCAGAACATAGCCCGATGCAACGATAATCGGCGCTTTCGGCTCGATGTCGAGTATTTTCCGAGCCAAATCCAAGCCCGACATCGCCGGTAAACTGATGTCGGTGATGACGAGGTCGAAGGGATGCTCCCTGAATTCTTGCAGGGCCTCTTCAGCCGTGCCCACCGCCACGATATCGCGTTGGTCCTGCATCAATAGTTCTGACGTCACCTCGCGCACGATGGAATTGTCCTCGACGTACAGGATACGAAACGGCGACGGCATGATCGTCGGCCCGATCAATGGACCTTCTGGATCAGCCAAAGTCCCGGCTTGCCCTTCTTATTCAATCCCAGGCTGACCAGCGCCGATTTGTTTTCCCAGAGGCGAGCGACCGGCAATCCCTCCCGGTGCACGCGACGTGCAAATTCCTCCACGCGGCTCTGTGTCCGAACTTGTGCTCCCTCGGTACCGAGGGCGGGAAGCTCGATCTGCCGCTCCGCACCCAAGGCCTGGCGATGCAACGAGGACGGGAAAACCGCCGCGGGCCTTTCTGAGGCGGTGAGCGAGGTGGCTGTGAGCGTCGTGATCGACGGACGCAGATCCAAGGCGAGGTGCGCCGGGTGGGATGCCATATGGTGATTCGACGGGGGAGCGGCGAGTGCGGCGTTCATCGAGCCGAGTCCGCAAAGCCCCAATACCCCCACACACACGCTGCATCCGATCGTGCCCATGCCAGCAGTCCATCACGGCGGCGCCTCCCCGACATCCGGCTGAGGGATGGTTTGCACGTAGGACACTTCTGAGCCGGCGTAATCACTGCTGCATGGACATGATGACGCCCAATCCCACTCCAACCAATAGGACAACGCCGAGAGCATCATCCTCGGGGGATTCGCCCGGAGCCTCACCGTCGCCCTCGTCGACGCCACGGTAGGTCCGCGATGGGGCCCCATCGTCGCTGAACGCGCTCCTGGCGACCACCATGGAGGCGTGCACTTTGGCCCGAATCTTGCGAATTTCGGGGTTTTCCGTGTCGGCGACCCGCTTGATCAAGTCGTCTACTCCGTCGAACAATTCGTTCAGAGGCATCCCACCGGCATTCATTCTAGTCTCCCTACACTCAAGACGGGTGTCAACGCGCCTCAATTGTTTTGGCAGGGGCCGGGCGAAACAACAGATTGGAGCCATCGGCCGTCGTAGGACGTTTCTCACAGCCGATGCATTATTGTCGAGGTGGAATTATTGTTGCGACCGAGGCGGCATTCAGCCGCTGCCTTCGGCGTCTGGCGGTCTTCGTCGCGTCTCCACACCAGTTAAGGACCAATATAATACCAATGTGCGAAATCTGCTAGTGCCGTGTAATAAACACACAATATATTTATAAATAGACAATAAAACTAATGGATTCCAGGTAAAGCTACGGGTTGGGGTTCTAAAAATGGTATTTGTTTGGTATTGTTCAGATGACTGATGAAATACCGGAAGCGCGATCGCCCCCCATGACATCACTCGCCAAAGCAGTTGGTCCGCTTGACGGCCGCGGCAACTTGCCGCTGTATCAGGAGCTGCAGAGGGTGCTCCGCAAGGCCATCGACAGCCGGCTCCTGGCACCGGACGACGCGCTCCCTTCGGAACGAGACCTCGCTGCAGATTTCGCCGTCTCGCGTATTACGGTGCGAAAAGCGCTCGACGGCCTAGTTGCCGACGGTCTGTTGGTGCGGCGGCAGGGCGCCGGGAATTTCGTTTCCGCGCGCGTCGACAAGAATTTCGCCCTATTGACCTCGTTCTCCGAGGACATGCGCGCGCGCGGACGCACGTCTCGCAGCGTGTGGCTGAAGCGGGCGGCGGGCACTGTGACGCCCGAAGAGGCGCTCGCGCTGCGCTTGAGTCCCGGCACGCCGGTATTTCGCTTCAATCGGATTCGTTATGCCGACGATGCCCCCATGGCGCTGGAATACGCGACCATTGTGGCGACTGCATTGCCCTCGCTCGAGGCGGTCGATGCCTCCCTTTACGAAGCGCTGGAGCGCGCCGGGCAACGCCCGGTGCGCGCTTTGCAGCGTCTGCGCGCCGTGTTGCTGACCGGCGATCAGGCGGAACTGCTCAAGGCAAAGGCCGGGGATGCCGGCCTGCTCGTCGAGCGGCTCGGGTCGTTGCCTGATGGACGCGCAATCGAGTTTTCGCAATCGTTTTACCGCGGGGATACCTATGATTTCGTCGCCGAGTTGAGCGCGTCCACATGAGTGCGGCACGCGCGGGCCTTGTCAAGGACACCCACATGTTTCAAGAGGCTGCCCGCGCCTCGGACGCGGTGAGGGCACAGCTCCAGCACGATGCCGCCGCAATCGCCGCGATCGGCGCAGAGTTGCGCCGCCTCGCACCGCGCACCGTGATCACCTGCGCGCGCGGCAGTTCGGATCATGCCGCCACGTACGCCAAGTACTTGATCGAGACTCGCACCGGTGTCGTAACTGCATCCGCCGCTCCTTCGATCAGCTCGATTTACGGCGTATCGCAAGACCTTCGCGGATGCTTGTTCATCGCGCTTTCGCAGTCCGGGCGCAGTCCCGATTTACTCGCGTCGGTCGCCGCCGCCAAGGCGGCGGGCGCCACGATTTTGGTCTTCTGCAATAGTCCCGGCGCACCGCTGATCGCCGCCGCGGATTTCGCCATCGAGTTGCGCGCGGGCGTCGAGACCAGCGTCGCCGCCACCAAGTCCTACCTCGCGACGCTTGCCGCGCTGATGCGAATGGTCGCGGCATGGACACAGGACGGGGCGCTCGAGTCGGAGCTCGACGCATTGCCGGGACTGATGGATCAAAGCTGGGCACTCGATTGGTCGGCCGCGTTACCGCCGCTCGAATCGGCCGCCAACCTCTACGTGGTGGGACGTGGATTGGGCCTCGGAGCCGCCCAGGAAACCGCATTGAAGTGCAAGGAAACCTGCGGGTTGCACGCCGAAGCCTTCAGCAGCGCCGAAGTGCGCCATGGTCCCTATGCGCTGTTGGGCGTGGGATTCCCGGCGCTTTTGTTTGCGCAGCGCGACGGCACGCAAGCGGGAATCGAGGCCTTGGGCCTCGAACTCGCCCGCCGCGGTGTGCCGGTCATGATGGCGGGCGCTCGGGAAAGCGGCGCTGCGGCGGCCGAGGCGCGAGCCGCGGGCGCCATCGTGCTGCCCGCCATTCAGGCGACGGCCGAGATGAGTCCGATCCTGCTGGTGCAAAGCGCCTACCGGCTGATCGCGACGCTCGCCGTAAAGCGCGGATTCGACCCGGATCGCCCGGCGCATTTGCGCAAAGTCACGGAAACCGTGTAATGCGCACCGCACTCGTCAATGGCCGGCTTCTGGCGGGCTCGGAGCTAGTCAGCGGGCAGACGCTGCTGCTCGCCGGGGCGCGCATCGAAGCGTTGGTGGAACCTAACGATCCGCGCTGTGCCGAGGCCCACATCGTCGATCTGGAGGGACAACTTCTGCTGCCCGGCTTCATCGACGTGCAAGTCAACGGCGGCGGCGGCGTGCTGTTCAACGACGACCCGAGTCCCGAATCGATCCGCGCAATCGGCGCGGCGCATCGCCGTTTCGGCACGACCGGATTGTTGCCCACGCTGATAAGCGATGACCTTGACACGATCGGCCGCGCCATCGGCGCCGTTCAGTCCGCGCTCGATGCCGGCATGCCCGGCGTCCTGGGCATTCATATCGAAGGACCGATTCTCAACTGGAAGCGTCGCGGTGTGCACGACTCCAAGCACCTGCGGCTGCTGGATACCAACCTGGTCGCGCTGCTGAGCGGCCTCAAGGCCGGGCGAACAGTGGTGACGTTGGCGCCCGAGATGACCACGCCGCAAGTAATCGCCAAGCTCACGGCCGCCGGCATCCTGGTGTCTGCCGGCCACAGCGATGCCAGCTACGCCGAGACCACCGCAGCCATCGACCATGGACTGCGGGGATTCACGCATTTGTTCAACGCGATGGCGCGTCTCGAGCCGCGCCGCCCCGGGATCGTCGGTGCCGCGCTATACGATGAAAGTACCTGGTGCGGGATCATCGTCGACGGCCACCATGTCGATCCGGTCATGCTGAAGCTCGCGCTGCGATGTAAGCGCCACGATCGATTCATGTTGGTCACGGATGCGATGCCGGCCGTGGGATCCAACGAACCCACGTTCGTCCTGCAGGGCAAGACGATTCGCGTGGTCGACGGAATTTGCCGCGACGAGAATGGGACTCTCGCGGGCACCGCGCTCGACATGTCGGCGGCGGTGCGCAACGCGGTCTCATTGCTGGGGCTCGACATCGCCGAGGCCGCGCGCATGGCGAGCGAATATCCCGCCGAGTTTCTCGGTCTTGGTCACGAACTCGGGCGCATCGCGCCGGGCTACCGCGCAAATCTCGTGCTGCTGGACCATGAGCTCAAAGTGCAGAGGACCTGGATCGAGGGCCTTGCGCACTGATTTCAATCAATGAATGGCCATTCCCCATATGTAGTTGAAACCGGGATCCGTCGATGTCGTGCAAGCTCCGAACGTAGCGTCGGCGTTCACCGGGCACACGCTGATGGAATTCGAAAAGTAATTGCTCACGTAGGCTAGGTTGTCATTCAACGTGAGGCCGATCGGGGAAGCGAAACCGCTGCCCGCGGTCGTGCAGCTGCCGATGGAGCCGTCATTGTTGAGCGGACAAGCCGCGACCGAGGACGCACCGTAATTCGCCTGGTACAGAATGGTGCCGTTGACGGCAATGCCGAAGGGCTCGGCGCTGCTGCCGGTGAACGTGCACGAACCGAGCGTGCCGTCGGAGGCGATCGCGCAGATATCGATGCCGCCATACCAAGGACTGGAGAGATACGCGTGCGCGCCGTCCGTCGAGAGCGCGATGCTCCAAGACTGAGGCACGCTGCCGGCGGTCGGCGCGCAGCTGGTCAGGAGGCCGCTCGTATCGATCGCACAGACGCTCGGCGTCTGCGAGTACGAGGACACATAGGCATAAGTGCCGGCCGCGTTGATGGCCATGGAGACCGGATAAGTGAAACCGCTTCCCGTCGCCACGCAGCCTGACAGCGTCGCATCGAGGTTGATGGAGCATACGCTCACGGATTGCGACAGGTAATTCACCACATACAGCAGGTTGCCGGCGATCTTGATGTCCTCCGGCGTGTTGAACCCGCTGCCTGTCGATTGGCAAGCACCCAGGCTGCCGTCGCTCGCGATGAGGCAGACGAGCACGGTATTCGCGCCGTAATCGGCGATGTAGATGTGCTGCGGCAAAGTTCCGGCGTAGGGGATGCTCGCGCTGCCGGTCTGCGGCGTGCCGGCGTTGTCTACATAGCTGTAGTTCAAATCAAGTATGCCGCTGCCCGCGCTCGCAGGTGCGAAAGTCAACGGCAGCTCGCAAGCGGCGCCCGCTTTCACCGTCGCGCACGCAAAGGTTGCGGACGCACCGGTCCAGCCGATCGGCAGCGCGGTCAGGTCACTCGTCAGGGACAACGCCGAAGCCGCGCTGCCGTCATCCGTGGTGAATGTCACGGTGACCGCTCGAGTCCCTCCGACGGTGACGTTGACGGTGCCGATGGGCGAGACTCCGGCGAGCACGTTGTCGTGCGTGGTCGAGGTATAAGGGACACCGACGGAGCCGATCTTCGCTGCACCGGAATTATCGTTGTAGCCATAGTCCAACGACAGCGTGCCGCCACCGGCAACGCTGGGTGCGTAGGTCAGGGCGAGACGGCAGCCGTTACCCGTCCTCACCGTGCTGCAGGCAAAGCTCGATGCTGTCGCGCTCCATCCGGGCGGGAGCGTTGCCAAGTTCGTGCTGAGCGCCAGTCCCGATGCCGGATTGCCGTCGTCCGTCGTGAATGTGATCCCTACCGTCTGAGTGCCTCCGGTGATCCCCGCGACCTGACCGGACGGCGAGATCGTCGCGACAACGTTGTCGTGCTCGGTAGACGCATAGGGAATGCTGACGACGCCGCTCTTCGCGGCACGCGAATTGTCCAAATAGCTGTAATCGAGCGTCAGAGTGCCGCTGCCGACGGATGTCGGCGCATAACTCAGGGCGAGCCGACAGCCGTTGCCGGTACTGACTCTGCTGCACGAGAAGCTCGCCGATGCGGCACTCCAACCGGCCGGCAACCGGCTCAGGTCCGTGCTCATTGACAATGCAATCGCGGGGTTGCCGTCGTCCGTCGTGAACGTGACGCCGACCGATCGGCTGGAGCCGACGACGGCGGCGACGCTGCCTGATATCGACGGCGTTACCTTGACCGAAGCGCTTGTTCCGGCAGACCCGTCGGAGTTGGCACAACCGGCGAGGCACGTCAGAAATGCGACGTATGCGCAAAACGCGCGAACCGCCAAACATTGCATGGTCTCTTTACCTCAACGCGACGCAAGCGGTGGATGATCAGGCGCGTGCAGGTTCGCCTGCCGCACGGAGCGCACAGTTTTGGCTGAGGGATTACCTGAAAAGCGTTGCCGGTACTACCGGCTGGGGCGGGGATTGGTTACCGGTCGGTTCTGGATATCTTGACCGCCTTGAGGGTCTCCAGCACGGTGGCGTTGGGATGCTTGGCGCAATCGCCCAACAATGCGGCTTCAAAGGCGTGCAGGGCATCCGCATCGAAGAGATGGCTGCCGGATGTCGCCACGGCGAATCCGAACAACCACATCATGATGGTCTTCGCACTCTCGACATCCGTGCGGGCGAACTCCACGTGCCGCGCCGCGAACGAGGCGCACTCCACGTTCGCGAGGTTCATCGGATTCTTGGATTCGGGTTTGACGATCCTCAGCGCGTCCAACATGCTCTCCGCCGGGTTGCTCTTGCACTCGTTGTCGAGCGCGAATCCGAAAGGCGCGAGCGCATCGGAGTACAGGACATGCGCGCCTGAGGCCGCGACGGAATAGCCGAACAGCCACATGACCGTGTCGATGGTGTCCGCGCTGGGATTCGAAGCAGCGGCCGGCAGCACCTCGTTTTCGTATTTAGCGCAGCTTAGCGTCGCGAGATTCAGCTCGCCGGCGCGGCCTGTGCAGGGCATTACGGAAAGACAAATCGCGAGGCCGAGGAGCAATTTCATGGTGTCGACAGATCCCTGATGCGCGAGGAGAAGGCCAGGAACGAGGGGGCCGTCAGCCGCCGGCCCGGGACGGCAAAATTCGTTGCACGAGCGGCGAGAAGCGCCCGGATTTCACCCACTGCTGTGCGGTTTGGATGTCCGGCGCGAAATAGCGATCGACCGCATAGAACGGCACATCGCCCCGGACATCGGCGTGAACCTGCTCGAGGCTCGGGCTGGAACGGGCAGGGCGGTGGAAATCGATGCCCTGCGCCGCTGCCAGCAGTTCAATGCCGATGACCGCGGCCGCATTGTCGACCATGCGGCCGATACGGCGGGCGGCATGGGTCGCCATGCTCACGTGGTCCTCCTGGTTCGCGGATGTCGGTATCGAATCGATGCTGCAGGGAGTGGCAATGGTCTTGTTCTCGGATACGAGTGCCGCAGCGGTGACTTGCGCGATCATGAAACCGGAGTTCACGCCGCTGTTCTCCACCAAGAAGGCGGGTAGGCCGCTCATCTTGGGATCGACCAATACGGCCGTCCGCCGCTCGGACAGGTTGCCGATCTCCGCCAGCGCGAGGGCGAGCGTGTCGGCCGCGAATGCCACGGGTTCGGCATGGAAATTTCCGCCGGACAGCACGTCGCCCGCTTCGACGAACAGCAGCGGATTGTCGGTGACGGCATTGGCTTCCAATCCGAGAGTCGTACTGACATTGCGAATCAGATCCAAGCAGGCACCCATCACCTGCGGCTGACAGCGGAAGGAATAAGGGTCCTGCACGCGCGTGCAGTCGAGGTGCGAGGCGCGAATGGCACTGTCGGCAAGCAAGTCCCGGTATTCGCGCGCCACCGCGATTTGCCCGGGCTGGCCACGAACTTCCTGTATGCGCTCATCGAACGGCGAATCGCTGCCCTTGAGGGCGTCAACCGACATGGCGCCGGCGACGACGGCGGCGGCAAATACGTCTTCGGCGCCGAACAATCCGGCCAACGCCAGCGCGGTGGACACCTGGGTGCCGTTGATCAGTGCGAGGCCCTCTTTGGCGCGCAGCTTCAGGGGCGTGAGCCCGGCCAAACCCAAGCCCTCGGCTGCGGGCAGCACCGCGCCGCGGACGCGCACCTGACCGATACCGAGCAATACCATGCTCAAGTGTGCCAGCGGCGCCAAATCTCCCGAGGCGCCCACCGAGCCCTGCGCGGGAACCACGGGGTAGACTTCATGCTCCAGCAGCGCGAGCAAGGCGTCGATCACGGCCATGGTGATGCCGGAATACCCGCGCGCGAGGGCGTTGATCTTGAGGACAAGGATCAGCCGCACGACCGAGTCGGGCAGTGCATCGCCGACGCCCGCTGCGTGCGATAGGAGGAGGTTCTGCTGCAAGAGCTCGAGCTGGCCGGTAGGGATGCGAGTCTGGGCCAACAACCCAAACCCCGTGTTGATGCCGTACGCCGCGTCGCCGGCCGCGATGATCTTGTCCACCAAGGAACTCGCAACCGCAATTCGGCCGCGATCGTGCCCCGACAAGCGCAGAGCGACGGGATGCTCGTGTACTCGCCGCAGCGTCGCAAGCGTCAGCTCGCCGGCGCGCACATCCAAGACTTTCGCCACTAGTCGATCATCGGTAAGTTCAAGCCCTGCTCGCGGGCGCACGCGATGGCCTCGCCATAGCCGGCGTCGGCATGTCGCATCACTCCCGTACCCGGATCATTCCAGAGGACGCGCCGGATGCGCTTGGCCGCCGCCGAGCTGCCGTCGCAGACGATGACGACGCCGGCGTGCTGCGAATAGCCCATCCCGACCCCGCCGCCGTGGTGGATCGAGACCCAGGTGGCGCCGCTTGCAGTGTTCAGAAGCGCGTTCAGCAAGGGCCAATCCGAGACCGCATCGGAGCCGTCCTTCATCGCCTCGGTCTCCCGGTTCGGGCTCGCCACGGAACCGGAGTCCAAGTGGTCGCGGCCGATGACGATGGGCGCGGAGAGCTCGCCGCTGCGGACCATCTCGTTGAAGGCCAAGCCCAAGCGGTGACGCTGACCCAAGCCGACCCAGCAGATGCGCGCCGGCAATCCTTGGAAGTGGATTTGCGCGCGCGCCATGTCGAGCCAGTGATGCAGATGCTGATCGTCCGGAATCAGCTCTTTGACTTTCGCGTCGGTCTTGTAGATGTCCTCGGGGTCGCCCGACAGCGCAACCCAGCGGAACGGTCCTATACCGCGGCAGAAGAGCGGGCGGATGTATTCGGGCACGAAACCCGGAACATCGAACGCCTGGGCGACGCCCGCATCGAGGGCGACCTGGCGAATGTTATTGCCGTAGTCGAAGACCGGCAGGCCCATGTGCTTGAACCGCAGCAAGTATTCGACATGCTTGGCCATGGAGCGCGTGGCGGCAGCGGTCGTGCCGGCAGGATCGCTCGCACGCCTCTCGTCCCATTGCTCGACCGTCCATCCCTGCGGCAGGTAACCGTTGACCGGGTCGTGCGCGGATGTTTGATCGGTCACGGCATCCGGCCGGATGCCGCGTTCGAGCAATGTGTGCAGCACGTCGACGATGTTCCCCAGCAGCGCGACCGAAATCGGCTTGCCCTTTGTCCCGGCGCTCTCGAACAGAGCAAGCGCCTCTTCTATGGATTTGGCCTGCGCGTCCACGTAGCCGGTTTCCAGGCGTTTGGCGATGCGGCTTTGGCGGCATTCGACTGCCAGCATGTTGAAACCCGCCATGGTGGCTGCGAGGGGCTGCGCGCCGCCCATGCCGCCGAGACCGGCGGTCAGGATCCACTTGCCGCTCACCTGGCCCTGGAAGTGGCGCCGGCCCATTTCTGCGAAAGTCTCGTATGTGCCTTGCACGATGCCTTGGCTGCCGATGTAGACCCACGAGCCGGCGGTCATCTGCCCGTACATGGCGAGACCTTTGCGATCAAGTTCATTGAAATGATCCCAGGTGGCCCAGTGCGGCACCAGATTGGAATTGGCAATCAGCACCCGCGGCGCGTCCGCATGCGTCGGAAACACGCCGACCGGCTTGCCGGACTGCACCAGCAGAGTTTGCTCTTCGGTCAGCGTCTTCAGCGTCTCGACGATGCGGTCGTAGCAATTCCAATCGCGTGCGGCGCGCCCTATGCCTCCGTACACCACGAGTTCGGCGGGATTTTCCGCGACTTCAGGGTCCAGGTTATTCATCAACATGCGCAGCGGCGCTTCTGTCATCCAGGTCCGCGCGCTCAAGGCGTTGCCGCGCGCCGCGCGGATGATTCGGGGTTTCAATGGGGCGAGCATGGTTGCATCCTTAGGGGCGAAAACGCCCCGACAGTTCATATCGGGAACCGGGGTAGTAGAGACGGGCCACCGAGGCGATCTGTCCGGCGGTCCACGTGCGTCGAATCATCAACAGGCAAGGCTCTTCGCGCTTCATGGCCAAGAGCTTGCGCGTGCGTTCATCCGGCATCACGGCCCGCAACAGGTGTTCGGCTTCCTGCAGCGGAGCTACTTTCACCAGATAGTCGGTGGGAGTGGTTTGATTGAAATCCACTTTCAGATAATCGGGGGCGAGCTTGGGCTGCACGTAGCGGTCTTCGAGCTGGATCGGGCGGTCGTTCTCGAAGTGCACGATGACCGAGCGGTACAATTCGCTGCGCGGCGCAATTCCGAAATCCTCGGCTAGTTCCGCGACGGCCCGCACGCGCTCGAGTGCGACGACCTCGGCGCGATGCACATGGCCCCTGCGGCGGATCTCCTCGGCGATGCTGTGGATTTCCAGAGGATGTGCGTGGGCGTGCTGGTCGGCGACGAAGCTGCCGACCCCGGCGATGCGCACCAAAACACCTTCATCGCGCAGTTCCCGCAACGCCCGATTAGCGGTCATGCGCGATACGCCAAAGGATTTGACGATGTCGTTTTCGGAAGGCACGCGGGTCGAAGCGCCCCACTTGCCGGAACCGATGTTATCGAGGATATGCCGCTTCACCTGCAAATACAGCGGCTGGAGCGACGCGTTGGTTCTTGCCATGGTCGAAGACTAAGCTGTATAGACAGGTACAGTCAACCACTTTTACGCCGGTCGGGCCAGCCTCTGCATCAAGCCGGCGAAGCGCGGCCGCAATTCGTCTTCGACGGCGTGATGCCTGTCTTTGATCACCCAGCGGCCCGCGACCATGACATCACGGATGGCGGCGTCCCCGCCGGCAAACACGAGATGATCCAGCGCAGTGTCAGGCGCAGCGCCTGCCATCGAAGGATGCGCGGCATCCAACACCAGCCAGTCGGCCCGGCGTCCTACTTCGATCACTCCCGCCGGTTGGCCGATGGCCTGCGCGCCATGCTGCGCGGCGTCACGCCAAAGGCGAGTTCCCACGTGCGCTTCGGCGCTCGTGGCGAGCACCCCGCGCCGTTTCTTGCGCAGGCGCTGCTGGTATTCGAGCCAGCGTAATTCCTCGGCCGGGCTCACCGTGGACTGGCTGTCGGAGCCCACGCAAAGACGACCACCCGCTGCGAGGAAGCGCGCCGCATCGAAGGAGCCATCTCCGAGATTAGCCTCGGTGCTGATGGACACGCACACGGTCGCCGCAGCGCTTGCGATTCCCTGGAGTTCTTCGATCGTTGCGTGCGTGGCATGGACCAGGCACCAATGGTCGGTAATCAATCCCGTGTCCAGCAGCAACTCGATGGGACGCCGTCCGGTCTCGCGTGCGCACGCTTTGACTTCGAGCAACTGCTCCGCCACGTGGATATGCACGGGCATCTCCGCGTCGATTTCGTTCAGCCGCAATGCGGCTTCGCGCAGGTTCGCAAGCGGGACCGCGCGCAAGCTGTGAAATGCCGCTCCGGTGCGCTGCGTCCGGCTCCGCCCGGGAACGCCGCCGCGCCGCTCGGCGCCGATGCGGTCTTCGATCGCACGCAAAAATTCATCCGTGTCCGAAGCGAATCGTGCCTGCTCGGGCTTCAGCGCGTGGCCCCCGAAATCACTGGTCTGGTACAAAGTGGGCAGAAACGTGAGGCCGATGCCGGCGATCGACGCCGCGTTGCCGATCGCATCCCACAGAGCGTTCGCACCGGAATAGGAACCGCCGCCCTTTTGGCGGTGCAGATAGTGAAATTCCGCGACTGAGGTGTAGCCGGTTTTGAGCATTTCGACGAACAATTGTGTCGCCAAGATCTGCAGGTCGTCAGGCTCGATGCGATTCGCAAGCGCGTACATGGCGCGGCGCCACGTCCAAAAACTGTCTCGCGCCGACAGCCGATATTCGGTATTCCCTGCCATGGCCCGCTGGAAGGCGTGACTATGTGCATTGGGCATGCCGGGAACCACGATTCCGTCGATACGCTCCGCTGCCCGAACCGATTGCGCCGCAGCGGCGGGCGCCGCTTCGATCCCGGTGACGAAACCTGCGTCGGATACCGCGACGGAAACGCCGCGCGCCCAGCCTTGCGATAAATACACGTCTTGCAAATGGAAGAGCATGTTGACTATACCTGTATAGGGAACCTTTCTTGCCGTATCATACGTGCGGCATCCGTCAGCGGGCGATCTTAAGTGCGAAAAGCGTCAGAGAGAGAATGGGACCAGGTTTGGATCGGGGCAGACCTTGCCACCATGGTCGCGGGTGCGGGAGCCTATGGCAACATCAAAAACGCCGCGCTGGCGGTAAAAGGCGAGCGCATCGCGTGGATCGGCCCTGCCGCCGAAGGGGCGCGCAAGGCGGCAGAGCTGTGCGTTCCCGTCCACGGCGCCCGGGGTCTTTGGATCACGCCGGGACTTATCGATTGCCATACGCACTTGGTGTACGGCGGCAATCGAGTCGAGGAGTTCGAACAGCGGCTTTGCGGGGTTTCTTACGAAGAAATTGCGCGCGCCGGCGGCGGTATCCAGTCGACCGTGAAGGCAACCCGCGCCGCGACCCACGAGGAGCTGCAGGAATCGGCCGTCGTTCGCGCCAAACGCTTGATGGCGGAGGGCGTCACCACCATCGAAGTGAAGTCCGGCTACGGACTCGAACTGGGCGCGGAGCGCCGCTTGCTCGAGGTAGCGCGGGATCTGGGCGCGGACTTGCCGGTCTCGATCACCAAGACTTTTCTCGGCTTGCACGCGCTGCCGCACGAATTCGCGGCGGATCGTCAGGGCTTCGTCGACCAGGTCAGCGGCCCATGGCTGGAGTCTCTGGCCGCGGCAGGCCTGGTCGACGCGGTTGACGCGTTCTGCGAGAACATCGCATTTTCCGTGACAGAAGCAGAGCGCCTGTTGCGGGCCGCGAAGCAAATGGGATTACCCGCTCACGTGCACGCGGGCCAGTTGAGCGACATGGGTGCGGCGGAATTGGCCGCGAAGTGGGGCGCTCTGTCCGCCGACCATCTTGAGTATCTGAGCGCCGCCGGCGCACGCTCGCTCGCCGCCGCAGGCACCGTCGCCGTGCTGTTGCCGACGGCGTATTTCACGCTGCGGCAGAAGAAGTCTCCGCCGGTCGCGTTGTTGCGCGAGTCGGGGGTGGCGCTGGCGATTGCGACCGACTGCAATCCGGGAAGCTCGCCCTGCACGTCCCTATTGCTCGCGCTCAACATGGCCTGCACGTTGTTCGGTTTGACTCCCGAGGAAGCGCTGAGCGGCGCAACGCGGCACGCCGCAATGGCCTTGGGCGCGCTCGATGAAATCGGAACGCTCGAAATCGGCAAGCGCGCGGATTTGGCGCTATGGCGTATCGAGCGGCCGGCGGAACTGTGTTATGGCTTGGGTGCAAATCCCTGCGCCGGCGTGGTTCATCGAGGAAAACTCAGGCCGGAGCCGCGGGCGGTCCGAACCTAGCGCGAACCCATAAGGGTCCACGGTCATGCAGCCTGCGCCTCCTCGAAACCGCTCAGCACGTTCACCACATTGATTCCGATGTCCCCGACCGCATAACCGCCCTCGAGAACAAAAAGCGTCGGTATGGCGCACGCGCCGATCATCCGGCCGTAGGTACGAAAATCCACGGTTTTCAGGCGAAAAAAACTGATGGGATCTTCCGCGAAGGTATCCACGCCCAGCGACACGATCAATGCATCCGCACGAAAATTCCCGATGCGCAGCAGCGCAGCGCGCAGCGCTTCCTGCCAGACGGCGAATTCGGTGCCCGGCGGCAACGGAAGATTCAAGGTAAAGCCGGCGCCGGCTCCGGTTCCTGTTTCGTCGGCGTAACCGGAAAAATATGGAAACGCATCGGCGGGGTCGCCATGCAACGAGACGTACAGCACGTCGGCGCGATCATAAAAAATATCCTGCGTCCCATTGCCGTGGTGAAAATCGACGTCGAGGATTGCAACGCGCGCCGCGCCCGCGTCTCGAAGGCGCTGCGCCGCTATTGCCGCGTTATTCAAAAAGCAGTAACCCCCATACAGGTCGCGTGCGGCGTGATGTCCGGGAGGCCTGCACAGTCCGAAGGCCGTGCGCGCGCCTGCTTCGATCTGCGAGGCAGCGGTGAGGGCGACATCGGCGGCAGCGCTTGCCGCCTCCCACGTACCCTCGCAGATCGACGTTTCGCCGGCCATGGCGTAGTACCCTAGCTTTCCCGTGATGCTGTTCGGGCGGCGTTGGCTCATGCGTCTGGCCGGCCAGCAATCGGGAATGGCTTCGCCGCGATTGCCCGCGGCAACCCATTGGCTCCAGGCTTGCTTCAAAAAATCCAGGTACTCATGGTCATGAACGCGCAGCAACGGGGCGATACCGAAGCCCGCGGGAGCGATGACCGCTCCAAGACGCTGCGAGCGGATACGTTCCAAAACCATTTGCGCGCGCTCCGGCGACTCATGCGGGCGAACCAATTCGCCGCCATACAATTCAGTGCGCGGGTTGCGCAGCAGATGATCGGTCGTGAAAACCGTGATCATTCAAAGTCTCCCTGGTGCGTCAAAGTATAGGGTACGCTGCCGTACCTCCGTGGTGCTGCGTAGCAGCAATCTCCTTGACACCCGCGCGGCCGGTTCCTACAATCGCCGGCCTTTGTCTCCGCACACAGGTTCGGGGCATTCACGCCCGTTCATTTTAGGTTTATGCATCGGGACCGCTCTTCCATCGATGGGCGGCCCAAAAGGTATTTATGGCGACGACGACCCAATTGATTCGCACCGGCCGGAATGAGCCTGCCTGGAAGTCCAAAGTTCCGGCGCTGGCGTCCTCGCCGCAGAAGCGGGGCGTTTGCACGCGGGTGTACACAACCACGCCGAAAAAGCCGAATTCCGCCTTGCGCAAGGTATGCCGCGTGCGCCTGACCAACGGATATGAAGTGTCGAGCTACATCGGCGGTGAAGGCCACAATTTGCAAGAACACTCTGTGGTGTTGATCCGCGGCGGCCGCGTCAAGGATCTGCCCGGAGTGCGCTATCACACCGTTCGCGGGGCCCTCGATTGCGCCGGCGTCAGCGATCGCCGGCAAGGCCGTTCCAAGTACGGCGCCAAACGTCCCAAGAAATAAAGGTTTCCCATGTCCCGCAGAGCAGCAGCCCCCCATCGCACCATTCTTCCGGACCCTAAATTCGGCAACGATATGTTGGCCAAGTTCATCAATATGGTGATGGAGCGAGGCAAGAAATCGGCCGCCGAGAAGATCGTGTACGGCGCCATTGACCGCATAGGCGATAAGAGCGGCCGCGCCGGCGGCGACGCGATTGCCGTGTTGCAGCAGGCGCTTGACAATGTCAAGCCGGTGGTCGAGGTCAAGTCCCGCCGGGTAGGCGGCGCTACGTATCAAGTGCCCGTCGAGGTGCGTGCGAATCGCCGCCAAACGCTCGCGATGCGCTGGGTCATCGAAGCCGCCACGGCGCGCAGCGAGAAGTCCATGGCGCATCGCCTCGCCGCCGAACTGATGGAGGCCGCCGAGAATCGCGGCGCCGCGGTCCGCAAACGCGAAGATACTCACCGCATGGCCGAGGCCAACAAGGCGTTCGCGCACTATCGCTGGTAGGTCGGGGTTGGCCGATTGCCGGCTGGAATTACGCCCGCTCGGCCTTATATAAAGTTCTAGGACGGGGTTGCATCGACCCCGTCAACAGTTGCGCGAAGCGCATGGTAAATATGGCACGCACTACGCCCATCGAGCGATACCGAAACATCGGTATTTCCGCTCATATCGACGCGGGGAAGACCACCGCGACCGAGCGTATTCTGTTTTACACCGGCGTGTCGCACAAGATCGGCGAGGTCCATGACGGGGCCGCCGTGATGGACTACATGGAACAAGAGCAGGAGCGCGGCATCACCATTACGGCCGCGGCGACCACCTGTTTTTGGAAGGGAATGGACAAGAGCTTCCCGGAATTCCGCATCAACATCATCGATACCCCGGGACATGTCGATTTCACCATCGAAGTCGAGCGTAGCCTGCGTGTGCTCGATTCCGCAGTGGCCGTTTATTGCGCCGTGTCGGGTGTACAGCCGCAGTCGGAAACCGTCTGGCGGCAAATGAACAAGTACGGTGTGCCGCGCATCGCGTTCGTCAACAAAATGGATCGCGCCGGGGCGAATTTCCTGCGCTGCGTCGAACAGATCCACAGCCGCCTGCGCGGCAACCCGGTACCGATTCAACTACCGATCGGCGCTGAAGATGGCTTCGTCGGCGTGGTCGATCTCGTCAAAATGAAGTCGATCTGGTGGGACGACGAAACCCAGGGTATGAAGTTCGAGTACCGCGAGATTCCGGCCGGCATGCTCAAGGAATGCGAAGAGTGGCGCGCCAAGATGATCGAGGCCGCCGCCGAGGGCGACGAGGCGCTGCTCAACAAGTATCTTGAAACCGGTGAACTATCGGACACCGAAATCAAGCAGGGTTTGCGCGCGCGCGCGCTCAAGAACGAGGTGTGCCTGGTGACCTGCGGATCGGCCTTCAAGAACAAGGGCGTGCAGGCCGTGCTCGACGCGATCGTCGAATACATGCCCTCCCCCGCGGACGTGCCGCCCGTCAGGGGCCAGGGCGAGCGTGGCGAGCCCCTGACCCGCAAGGCCGACGACAGCGAGCCGTTTTCCGCGCTTGCGTTCAAGATTCTGAACGATCCGTTCGTCGGCAATCTCACATTCTTCCGCGTGTATTCGGGCACGCTGAACTCGGGCGACCAGGTGTTCGTACCGAATCGCAATCGCACCGAGCGCATCGGACGTCTGTTGCAGATGCATGCCAGCGAACGCTCCGAGATCAAGGAGGTTCGGGCCGGCGATATCGCGGCTGCGGTGGGCTTGAAGGATGTCACCACGGGCGACACGCTCTCGGATCCGCAAAAAGTCATCATCCTGGAAAAGATGGAGTTTCCGGAGCCCGTGATTTCAGTGGCCGTGGAGCCCAAGACCAAGGTCGACCAGGAAAAAATGGGTCTCGCCCTGCAGCGCCTGGCAAAGGAGGACCCTTCCTTTCGCGTGCATACGGATCAGGAGTCCGGTCAGACCATCATTTCAGGCATGGGTGAACTTCACCTGGAGATCATCGTCGACCGCATGAAGCGCGAGTTCAAGGTCGAAGCCAACGTGGGCAAGCCGCAAGTGGCCTATCGAGAAACGATTCGCGCCACCGTGGAGTCCGAAGGGAAGTTTGTGCGCCAGTCGGGCGGCCGAGGGCAATACGGACATGTGTGGCTGAAGATCGAGCCCCAGCCGGCCGGAAAGGGTTACGAGTTCGTCAACGGCATTGTCGGCGGCGCCGTGCCGCGCGAGTTCATTCCGGCCGTGGATAAGGGCATCCAGGAAGCCGTGCAAACCGGGGTCATCGCGGGCTATCCGATAGTCGACGTGAAGGTCACGATTTTCGACGGCTCGTACCACGATGTCGATTCGAACGAAATGGCTTTTAAGATCGCCGGCTCGATGGGTTTCAAGGAAGGCTTCCGCAAGGCCAGGCCGGTGCTGCTCGAGCCGATCATGAAGGTCGAAGTGGTGACTCCGGAAGATTACTACGGCGATATAGTCGGCGATCTGAACCGCCGCCGGGGCCAGATCGTCGGCATGGAAGATTCTCCGTCCGGCAAGGTCGTTACGGCGGACGTCCCGCTGGCCGAAATGTTTCAATATTCGACCGCGATGCGCTCGATGAGCCAGGGCAGGGCGAACTACACGATGGAGTTTGCGAAGTACATGGAAGTGCCGAGCAATGTCGCCGATGCAGTCATGAAGAAAGCTTCGTAGTTACATCAATTCATTTATTGGAGAGAAAGCCGTGTCGAAGGGGAAGTTTGAGCGAACGAAGCCGCACGTAAACGTGGGGACGATAGGACATGTGGACCATGGCAAGACGACGTTGACGGCGGCGTTGACGAAGGTGATGGCGGAGAAGTTTGGGGGGGAGTTCAAGGCCTACGACCAGATAGACAAGGCACCGGAGGAGCGGGCGCGCGGGATCACGATAGCGACGGCGCACGTGGAGTACCAGAGCGAGGCGCGCCACTACGCGCACGTGGACTGTCCCGGGCATGCCGATTACGTGAAGAACATGATCACCGGGGCGGCGCAGATGGACGGTGCGATTTTGGTAGTTTCGGCGGCGGACGGCCCGATGCCCCAGACGCGGGAGCACATTTTGCTGGCGCGCCAGGTTGGGGTGCCGTACATCGTGGTGTATTTGAACAAAGCGGACATGGTGGACGATGCGGAGTTATTGGAGCTGGTGGAGCTTGAGGTGCGGGATTTGCTGACGCTGTACAAGTTTCCCGGGGACAAGACGCCGATCATCACGGGCTCTGCATTGAAGGCGCTGGAGGGGGATGAGAGCGAGATTGGGGTGCCTTCGGTGATCAAGTTGGTGAAGTCGCTCGATGAGTACATTCCGGTGCCGAAGAGGGCGGTGGAGGGGGCATTTTTGATGCCGGTGGAGGATGTATTTTCGATTGCGGGCCGCGGCACGGTGGTGACGGGGCGCATAGAGAGGGGGATTGTGAAGGTGAACGACGAGGTTGAGATTGTGGGGATACGCCCGACGACCAAGACGACGTGCACCGGGGTGGAGATGTTTCGCAAGCTCTTGGATGAGGGTCAGGCGGGGGACAACGTGGGGGTGCTGCTGAGGGGCACGAAGCGCGAGGAAGTGGAGCGCGGTCAAGTGTTGTGCAAGCCCGGGAGCATCAATCCGCACACGAAGTTTGAGGCCGAGGTGTACGTGCTGACGAAGGAGGAAGGGGGGCGGCACACGCCGTTCTTCAAGGGATATCGGCCGCAGTTTTATTTTCGCACCACGGACGTGACGGGGGCGGTGGAGCTGCCGGAGGGCACGGAGATGGTGATGCCCGGGGACAACATCAAGATCGTGGTGGAGCTGATTGCCCCGATCGCGATGGAACAGGGCTTGCGATTTGCCATCCGCGAGGGCGGCAAAACCGTCGGTGCCGGCGTCGTCGCTAAAGTGATTGCGTAA
>DASYJX010000042.1:0-2592 GCA_035996065.1 Steroidobacteraceae bacterium
GATGATCTTGGCGCGGGGGTCGTCCTTGCGGATCCTGCGCATCACCTCGAAGCCGGAAACATCAGGCAGATTGATATCGATCACGGTCACGTCGGGCCTCTTGTGCAAATAGGCGCGATGACCCGATTTGCCGTCGCTCGCCTCATCGATCTGCACCGAGCTGTCGCTCGCGAACAGCGACCTGCACCCCGACAGCACCACCGGGTGATCGTCGATGATCAATACCTTCGTCGAGGTTTTATCAGTGTCCTGCATCGTTTGCCGACCTTTCCCGTTACATAGGTGATCGCGGGCATTTGAAAAGCGGATAGCGGTCGTGTGGGAGTAAAATACCCTATGTGGAAACATCTATCGCTTCGAGCCCGCCTGTTGTTCCCGTTGGCCGCGATGTTTGTTGCCGCGCTGATATTGGGAGCGGTGCTGCTGCGGTTCTTCGCAACCACGCAGTTGATCGAGGAGATCGAGCCGGCAGCGCGGTCCGCCGAACAGGTCGCCCTCGCGATCAACGCCGCGCTGGGGACATCAGCCAATCCGCGGCAAACGCTCGATGCGTTCAGCCGCTCGCTTGGAAGCGAAGGCGCGATCCAGTTCCGGCAGGACGGAGCTGCGGCTTCGGCAAGTTCAACGGTTCAGCCGTCGTCGTCCGTGGGAAGGGTGCCCGCATGGTTCGCCGGCCTTCTCGCCGCGCCCGAGATTGGTGCGGCCTATCCGGTCCTGATCGACGGCAGCCGGGTCGGGGACATCGTGTTCGCGCCCGACATCTCGGCCGACATCTACGAAAAATGGATTGGATTTCTCGCGATCGCGATATCAGGCGTCGCGTTGGCGCTGTTGACTGCAATCATCGCCTACTTCATCGCGGGCGCTGCGCTCCGGCCGTTGCGCGAGCTTGCCGAAGGCCTCACCCGGATCCGGAAAGGAAATTATGGCAAGCTGGTCGTGCCCGCGGGTCCGCCGGAAATCCGCAGAAGCTGCGAGGAAGCCAACGAACTCGCGCGAACGCTGGGCCAGTTGAGCCGGGACAACGGCGGCCTGTTGCGCAAGATCGTATCGCTGCAGGATGACGATCGGCGAGAACTCGCGCGTGAACTCCATGATGAACTTGGTCCGCTGCTGTTCGGAATCCGCGCCAACACGGTCGCCCTGCTCGAAGCCGTTCCGGACGAGCGGGTGGGGCTCCATCCGTCTGCCCGGGGCGTCGTTCAATCGGTCGAGGCATTACAGCAGGCCAACCGGCGCATTCTGGAGCGGCTGCGGCCTCTTCACATCCATGAACTCGGGTTGATCAAAAGCATCGAGACCCTGCTTCGCAATGCCGGCAGTCAGGCGCCGCAAATCGAGCTGACCGCAGAAATCGATCCGCGCCTGGGCGAACTCGACGGCTTGCTTTCGCAAACGGCCTATCGCGTGATTCAGGAGGGGGTGACCAACGTGCTTCGACACGCCAACGCGCATGCGATGAATGTCAGAGGCGCGATCGAAGCCGGCGAATTGTTGCTGGAGGTTTCGGACGACGGCGTCGGCCCGCCGCAGGATCACCTGTTTGGCCGCGGTTTGACCGGCATGCGTGAACGGGTTCGCGCGCTCGGCGGCACATTCGAATTTCTGCGCGAAGGCGGCCTGACCTGCATTCGTTGCCGTTTGCCCGCCGCAGGGCGCGCCTAGACGAGATGCGGCCGTCAGAAATGCAAAAGACCCGGGGCGGAATAAATCCGCACCGGGCCTTCCGCGGCCTTGTCACTTAGTGCATGTGAACAAGCCAGTAACCGGCGCCGCCAACAACGATGACGGCCGGTACAGCCCACAACAACAATAACGGCATGGTTCCTCTCCTCCATACTAACATGAGGATAACGCTGAACATTACCGCTTGTTCCCGGTCAGGGATCCGCTTTCCCGCGTTAACCACGGGTGCTGAACGCGCGATTTGCAGGATTTTCCCGGCGATGAGCTCAGGCGACCAGCCGGTAGGGATGCTCTTCGCCCTCATCCCTTTGCAGCGCCGGTTTTTCCTCCCACCACCACGCCCGCCGCTTTTTCGATCGGCTGGATCGCCGAAGTGAAATCGGACTCCGCGCCCATGTCGCGGATCACCACTTCCCACAAACGCCCGACCGCTTCGGCGACTTCCATCGACAGCCCCAGCGATTTCGCCTCTTCGAGGCAGAGCCGCACGTCCTTGACCATCAATCCGGTGGCGAAGCCGAAATCGAAACTGCGCGGCAGGACCGAGCGCGGAAATTTGTCGCGGCTCGCGGTGTTCATTCCCGATCCCGAATTGATCACATCGATCATGACCGCGGGATCGAGGCCAGATTTGACGCCCATGACGACGGCCTCGGAAGTGGCGACCATGGCGGTCGCCGACAGAAGATTGTTGGCAAGCTTCATGGTCTGGGCCGAGCCGGGCTTCTCGCCGATGAAGAACACCTTGCCGATCACCTCGAGCGCAGGCTTCACCGCCTCGAAGTCGGCGCGAGGACCCGACACCATGACGGCGAGCGTGCCTTTCTCGGCGCCGCCGACGCCGCCGCTGACCGGGCTGTCGAGCTGCACGATGTCGCGTTTGGCCAGCAGATCATGAATTCGCAC